>JBLIMV010000024.1:0-81134 GCA_047638395.1 Paracoccaceae bacterium
AGATGCAAGATTCATCGGAAAACGTCAGAATACTGGGGTCGTAGGCTGATATCTTACACTAGCGAAACACAGCCAAACGCTAGATTACTTGACTGGGGGTCAAGGGGTCGCTGGTTCGAATCCAGTCGCTCCGACCAAAGAGAACAAGGGCTTAGCCGGAAACGGTTAAGCCCTTGTTTTTTGTGGATCAAAATGAATTTGGATGGCGGTAATTTCGTGATCCACGCCATTGTTAAGCTACGCCGGCCTTCCATTTCTGGCGTGCAAATCTCGGACGCTTAAATATCGTCCGGGACCTGCACACTAGTCGCGCTATCGGTGAGAATCGACGCGCTATGATGTTTGATCGATCGCAGCGGTATGATCAGACAAAGTGATCTTTGAAAATTGCGGCGGAAAACCGAATGAGCCGGGACCAAACAAGAATATACGGATCGAACCGTTTCAAGCTGGGGCTGTTCTCACAGAATTGTTCCGGCGGCCTGACGCAGACGAAAGCTGCGGAATACTGGAATCCGTCGTGGGAAAACAATGTGACGGCGTCGAAAATGGCGGAACAGGCGGGGCTGGAATTTCTGCTGCCTGTCGCCCGTTGGACAGGATATGGCGGCGAAGTGGATGCCGCTGGCGTGAATTTCGAGACGCTGACCTGGGCGACCGGCACACTTGCGGCGACAGAGGAAATAACGGTTTTTGGAACCATCCATGTCTCGCTCGTAAATCCGGTTTTTGCGGCAAATCAAATGGTGACCGCCGACCATGTGGGACGGGGCCGTTTCGGCCTGAATATGGTGTCCGGATGGAACGTCGGCGAGCATGCGATGTTCGGCGTCAACATCCGCGAACATGACCAGCGTTATGCCTACACGGAAGAATGGCTGACGATCGTGGAGCGCATGTGGTCGGAAGATGAACCATTCGATTTCGAGGGCGTTTTTTTCAGCCTGAAGGGCGTCAAAAGCGAACCAAAACCATTTTTTGGCGACCGGCCAATATTGGTTAGTGCAGGCAATTCTCCGGTCGGGCGGGATTTCGCGCTGCGGCGGACCGATTGCGTGTTTATGGGGACCCGCGAAATCGATCTGCTGGTGGCCGAGGTTTCGGCGATGCAGGCAGCCGCCCCGACGCCGCGCATGTATTTCGGGTGTGGCAATCTGCTATGTCGGGCGACACGCAAAGAGGCTGAGGAATTCTATCACTACATTGTCCATGAAAATGGCGATTGGGATGCCGTGGAAGAAGCGCTGGCCATGCGGAGCAAAGGCGGGGCGTCGTCATCTCAGCTTCCGACCCACACCAAGGAGCGGATGATCTTTGCAAGCGGGACCTATCCGTTCGTTGGTAGCTATGATGACGTGGTTGACGAGTTCCGGCGCATGGCCGAGGCGGGCATGGATGGCGTCGCGCTCGGGATGGTCAATTATATCGATGACCTGCCCGCCGTGCGCGATGAGGTGCTGCCACGGCTGGAGAGATTGAGGTTGCGCCAGCCGTCTAATTGATCCGCATCGTCAGGCGGCAACCGCGTCGCTTCCCCGCAATTTTTGCGGTTCCCGGTTTTCCTTGATCAGGATGCTCAGGAACGCCGCGAAAAAGGCGAGCAACACGGAGACCAGCCACACCCAGTCATACCGGGCGAAGGCTTCGAACAACCAGCCGCCCATGAAGGAGCCCAATGCGCCGCCGAGGGAATGCAGCGCAAAGATCAGACCCATCGTGATCCCCATGACGTTGCGGCCGATATGAGTGGCAACGAGGCTCGCGACGATGGGGAAGGTGGCGTAGTCGAAGATGCCAAACAGGGCGGCGAACGCGAAAAGAAGCGGCGTGTTGTCCGTGATAAACATCAGCATGATGAATGCCAGTGCACGGACGAAGTAGCAGCTCGCGAGCAACATCGGCCGGTGATAGCGGTCGGACAACCAGCCATAACAGATCATGCCGATGAGGCTGAACAGCGACAGCACGCCATACGCGGTCGCACTTTGCACCGGCGGGAACCCGCAGCTCACGGCATAGGGAATCAGATGCACCTTGATCACACCTGCCGTGGTAAAGCCGCAAATGAAGAAACTGCCCCCGAGCAGCCAGAATGTCCGGACACGGGTGAGCGCGCCGAGCGTGCTGAGCATTGTCGATGTACCGGGTGACCCTTTGGCCGGGCGAGGGCGGGGCGCTTCCTTGCCGATAAGCAGGAACACGACGACCGCCGTTACAAGAACGGCGATACCGAGGATCAGGTAGCTTTGACGCCATGACGTCACCGTAACCAGAAAGGCAAGAAGCGGCATCAGTGCGAACTGGCCGCCGGTACTGCCGGAGGTCGCGATACTTGTGGCAAGACCGATCCGGCCGGTGAAATGTTGGGCAACAGTCGTTGACACGAGTGAAGGCGCCATGGCGGCAAAGGCGGCACCGCCCACGATACTGAACAGCGCAATAAGCTGCCACGGTTCCGTCATGAACGAACACAGAATGAAAACGATTCCGATCACGGTCATGCCTGTGGCGTAGATCATGCGCGATCCGATCCGGTCGATGACGGAACCGACAATCGGTGCGATGATCGCCATTGTAATCATCATGGCGGCACTCGCTGTCGACACGAACTTGTACGACCAGCCCATGTCGTCTTTCCAGAACGGCATCATCAGCCCCATGCTGTTCCGCGCGGTGATGATGATGCTCAGCATCAGGAACAGAGCTGCAACGATCAGCCAGCCTTTACGGGATGCGGAATCTTCGGCGGTCTGAGGAGGCAGAGGGGACAAATCGGGGGCTTTCGGCGTGTCGGATTGACCGTCACCGTAGTTTACTTCGCAACCTAAGCAAATGGGTTACAGCCGTTTTACAGACTGCTAAGATACGCTGGCGTACGGAGATACCCGTAACGGGCAGGGCCATAAAAAGCCGGTCTTGCATGCTTATAAACCGATCACGTCATGGGAGGACGAGAACATGAAACTTACGATAGGAAAATTTGCTGCAACCGGTGTTGCGGTGGCGATGGCAGCGGCAGTAGCCCTGCCGGCGCAGGCCGCGGAGGAACTTAAGGTTTCTACCGCACTGGGTCAGAAACACGATCAGAGCAAGGCGTTCTTTGCGACGTTTATGGAGCCGATGAAAGCGGATCAGGGCACTGTCACGCTAAACTACATCGGTGGTCCTGAAGTGACGCCGAACCGCAAGCAGGGTCCCGCAATGAAGCGCGGCCTGATTGATATCGTCATGTCGCCGTCGACCTACTACGCGAACCTCGTTCCGGCAGCCCGTCTGACCGGCATCGCCAATGTTGCACCGGAGGTGTGGCGTAAAAACGGCGGCTACGAGATGATGTCGAAAGCGTGGGCCGAACGCCTCAATGCAGTCATCCTCGGCTGGGGCAACTATTATGGACCGAGCCAGTTCTTTATCTGGCTGAAGGACAAGCCCAAGATGAGCAAGACGACCGGTCTCGACCTCACGGGTCTGAAGATGCGGACGACGCCGCTCTACACGCCGTTCCTGAAGGCAATGGGTGCGACGACCAAGAACATCTCGCCGGCTGAGGTTTACACTGCGCTGGAACGTGGCGTTGTGGACGGGCTTGCCTGGCCTGAAGGCGGCGTTGCATTCCGTGGCTGGCACCGGTTCATCAAGTACAAAGTCGGCCCGGGCTTCTTCCGGTCGAGCACGATGGTGACCATGAACAAGACGAAGTTCGAAAAACTGCCAAAGAATGCGCAGGCACAGCTTATGGCTGCTGGACTGAACTATGAGAATACGTCCGGCGCGCTCCTTAAGAAACTTGCAGCCGCGGATAATGCCAAAATTTACAAGGAAGGCGTGAACGACTACACGCTGCCCGGCGAATACGGCAAAACGTTTGTGAAAACGATTCTCGATGCAAACTGGACTGACGCGGCGAAGCGCGAATACAGCGTCGATTTCAAGGAATTGAAATCGAAGATGTACGTGCCCGGCAGCTAAACCCGGATCGATCAAACGACGAAGGCGCCGCCCAAACCGGGCGGCGCCTTTTTTTATCGGCTACATGGTTTGAGGAGCTACATCAAACCCGGTAGCCAGAGTGCGAGGTTGGGCCAGGCGACCAGGATCAGGATCAGGATCGCGTCGCAGACCAGGAATGGAAACGCGGCCCTTGCGACATCGAACAGGGTGGTTCCCTTGGGCGCTACCCCGAGCATAACGTATAGCAGGAGCCCAAAGGGCGGCGTCGTGCCCGCCATCTCAATGGTGATCAGCACGAAAAGGCCGTACCAGACCAGGTCGAAACCCATGGCCCCGGCGAGTGGAAAGAAGATCGGCACCGTGATCAGCATCATCGATGTCGCATCCATAAACATGCCGAGCAGGATCAGCACGCAGAACATCATAAACAGGATGGCGAATTTGTGCAGCTCGTAGCTGGTGACCCATTCGATCAGACCCTTGCTGGCCCCTGAATAGGCAAGCATCTGGCTGAAGACGGTCGAGTTCATGATAATGAGAAACACCATCGCGCCGACCTTGACGGTCGCCTCTACCGAGGTGGAGATCGAGATGAAGGTCAGTGCGCGAAACCCTACGGCAACGATTACGACGCCGAGGACACCGCACGCAGCGGCCTCGGTCGGTGTTGCGATGCCGAGGACGATGAACCCGATAACCATGAAGACCACCAGCCCCATCGGCAGGATATTCGTGGTGACCAGTTTAATCCGTGTTCCGATGCTCATCGGATCAACATCATATGCGGGAGCCGAACCGGGGTAGCGCCACAGCTGGAAGGTGATCATCGCCGCATAGAGCAGTGCCAGCGTGAAGCCCGGCAGAAGCCCGGCCACGAGCAGACGTCCGACATCGATCTCGGCGATCGCCGCCAGCAGCACACCCAGTGCCGAGGGGGGGATGATCATCGCGAGGCCGCCGGTGCCGAGAATCGGCCCCATCGACATTTGCTTGCTGTATCCCCGGCGCCGCATCTCAGGCACCATCAGGGACCCGAGCATCGCGGTGTTCGCCATCGACGATCCGGTGAGGGTAGAGAATATCGAACCGCCGGCGACCGTCAGATAGCAAAGCCTGCCGGGCAGGCGTCCGAATATGGCGTCGAGTCCGTCGAAGACTTTCAGTGCCAGTCCCGTATGGAAGAACAGAGACCCCATCAGAATAAACATCGGCACGGGGCCGAGGGTGAAGCGCGATATCAGCTGTGTCGAATTATCCGCCACCTGGATAAGCGCGTTGGGGTCGAAATCCGTGAACGTGTAGACGGCAATAAAATTCGTCGCGATAAACGCGAACGCGACCGGCACGCCCAGCGCCATGAAGCAGATGACCCAACCAAGGAGGAACGCAAAAGCCCAATACCACTCCATAACTACATCCCCTCCTTAACGTCTGTTCGGCTGCCATACATATCGTCGATGCCGATCAGGTAGCGGATGAATTCAATTGCGACGAGCGCAAAACTTATCGGCATTGGGGCGTAAATCCACCAGAGCATCAGCTCGATGCTGCGCTCGTCGATATTTTTGTCGACGTAAGATTCGACCAGCAGCAGCCATGAAAAATAAGCGAGCATGAGGGACCCGGTGATCGCCACCAGATAGGCGAATTTGGACGTCACCTTTACGACGCCCGGCGGGAGCAATTGGGCGATGGCATCGATGAAGACATGTCCCTTTATGCGCGCGAGCCACGGTGCAGCGAGAATCGTGAACCAGAGAAGACCGTATTCGACAACGCCGAGCGTGCCGTCCCATGGCTGTATGCCGACCAGGGGGAGCAGGACGTCCAACGTAATCAGGATAAAAATTGCAACGACGATGAGGCCGGATATGACCTTAAAGGCGTTTATCAGCCAACTATGTGCTGTTGATATGAGCTGCACCATGCTTCCCCGTAATATTTGCAGACTTGTTGTCTGCTTGGGGCTGAGCTTAGTGGGCATCGGGCGGCGAAACAATACTTCACCGTATGGTCGCCGGATGTCGGGGTTAGGTTTCCGAGCGACGCATGTAATGGACAAACACCAGCAGGCAATCGACGGTCTCGCCGTCATCGGCCAGTGGCAGGATAACGTCTTCGACCCGTCTATATCCCTGATGGGGGCCGACATAGGGGGTTCCGGAGATAAAGGCCCTGCCGGTTTCAACGGCCTGGCAGCAGTTCTGCCAGATTTGGCTCGGTGCTTTCTGATGTTCTATTTCTGAAAACCAGGAACCGGTGTGATCCTTGTAAAGGCTTTCGGCCACATACGTGCCGATCAGGCGGTATCTAAAGTCCAGCTCGGACCCGCGTTTGACGTCAACCATCACGACATGTGGCATCAGGCGCGGTATCTCGACTGGATCGATGTCCGAGCGACGCGGAAGTGCACCGTCGATCACCTTGGAGCGCCAGTATGAATAACCGTCCTGCACAATGGGGGATTCAAACTCTTGTGGGGCGTCATCGTCATCAGCAGAGGGGGGGCAGTCATTCATTATCGTTCTAATTCTTGAAGCAAGATGTACCAAATACTCAGAAATAAATAGTCATAAATGAATAATCAATCAACCCAATGATTGGATTGATTGATATCAGGCCTGCTGTTTTAGAGTTGGTATTGTTTTTGCATTATTTTTTGGATGGTTGAGTTGTCTTATAAAAATAAAACCTATCGTTTTATTTATTTTCTGGTGAATTTCTTTATTTTGAATGGGGCCGCATATTGCGTTCTCGATTAGGAGCGCATTACGGCAATCGGCCTGTCATTCTATGGTTTTAGGTCGCGCGAGGTTGGTCTGACGCGGTTTTCAGCGCCGAGTTGCCAGTTTTTCCCGGGTGATCAGGAGAATGGCGAGCACCAGACCTCCCACGTCGGTCCAGATTCCGAAGGATAGTGCACTTGCTGGCAGCATCATGGCTGCGCCTGCGATAACGAAAAGCAATCGGGACAATAGGGAGAGGTGGCGCGAAAAATAGCCGACGAAGCCGGCGGAAACGATCCAGACACCGAGGATTGCTGTCACTGCAGTCTGGGAAATCAGCCACAGGGGACCATCGAGCATCAATTCCGGTGCAACAACGAACATGAAGGGCACGATATAGGCAGACCAGCCAAACTGAACCGCTGAGGCCGCGGTCTTCATTGGGTCTGATTTGGCCACCGTCGCCGCCGCGAAGGCGGCGATTGCGACAGGGGGCGTGATCATGGACAGCATGCCGAAATACAGCGCGAACAGATGGGCGGCCTTCGGCGTAATCCCGACCTCGACCATTGCCGGCGCAACAAGAGTAGCGACCAGCAGATACACGCCCAGTGTCGGCATCCCCATCCCGAGGATGATCGATACGATTGCCGCCATGATCAGGACCAGCAACAGATTGCCGTCTGCAATCTGCACCAGAGATTGCGTCATCGCAAAGCCAAGGCCGGTAGTGTTCAAAACGCCGATGACGATGCCGGCCATCGCGCCGATCATAATCAGTTGAACCACAAGACTGCCAGTCTCGGACAGCGCTTTGATCGGCGCCGTTAGCTTCATCCGTTCGCCTTTGTAGCCCAATAGAAATCCGATCGGGATCAGGCTGACCGACGCCCA
The DNA here is from genome assembly GCA_047638395.1 of Paracoccaceae bacterium. GTDB lineage: Bacteria > Pseudomonadota > Alphaproteobacteria > MPNO01 > UBA830 > CAXBCP01. Next base: position 7,572 of record JBLIMV010000024.1, read on the forward strand.
GAGCGCGGATGCCTGGGGCACGAGATTCAGGGTGAACAGGCAAACGATGATCACCGCAAACGGGATGATGTACTGACCGCCGGCCAGCAAGACCTTCATGCGTGGCAGGATCTTGTCTTCGTCGACCGGCTTCAGGCCGTCCCGTGCAGCCACCAGATCGGCCTGAATAAACAGAGAGACATAATAGAGGACCGCTGGAATAAGCGCCGCCAGGACGACTTCCTGATAGGCGATCTCCAGAAACTCAGCCATCAGGAATGCGGCGGCGCCCATCATCGGGGGCATCAGCTGGCCGCCGGTCGATGCAACCGCCTCAATGGCGGCTGCCTGGTCCCGTCTGTAACCGGCCTGTTCCATCAATGGGATCGTGATGACCCCGGTGGAAACAACGTTGGAGACGGCGCTGCCGGAGATCGATCCGAAAATCGACGATGCGGTGACCGCGATCTTTGCCGAGCCGCCACGGTAGCGGCCCATCAGCGCGGCTGAGATATCGGTAAAGAAACTGGATCCGCCGGACATGCCCAGAAGCGTGCCGAAATAAATAAAGGTAATGACGATCGTGGTTGAGACGCGAAGAGGGAAGCCGACGAGCCCGTTCGAATCGAGGCCGATATAGATAAACAAACGGTCGATTTCGACCTCATCGCCCTGGAATGTGCCCGGTACATGATGTCCGATGAGGCCGAACAGGACGAAAAACACCATAAATCCGAAGAGGATATTGCCAGCGGTTCGGCGGAGTCCTTCAGCTACAATAAGAACGATGATCAGCCCGACCGCAAAGGATTCGGGCGGGCTGTCTGCCATGGATTCAAGAATCCGTTCGTAATGCCAGGACGCGTAGAAACACGTCCCCATCCCGACAACTGCCAAAGCAGCATCGTAGAACGGTACTTTGGTGCGGCGCGCATCCTTGCGCATCGGCTTCAGAATAAAAAGCGCCGCGATGGCAATCCCGAGGTACCAGAGATACCGAGCCTCATCATAGGGTGCGTAGCCCACGATCTCGCCCAGTGCAGCGGCCTCGGCAAGGGCCGCAAGTGTCATAAGGCCGGCGAGATAGACGCCAAGAACCCTGATCGTCCACGAAGGACGATCAGGTGCCCGTGAAGCTTCCAGGGTCGCTTCGGTGTCGTTCGACATCGGACCGGTCTCGATGGACTACATCAGCCCCGCTTCTTTGAAGAACTTGACGGCGCCCGGGTGGTAAGGGATCCCGAGATCGCGGTTGATATGCTTCGGATTATAGCCGCCGAACGCTTTGTGCGATTTTACGAGCTGATTCTTTCCCTCGTAAATCGCCTTGACGAGTTTGTAGACGGTTTCGTTGTCCGTCTTCGTACTGGCATTGATGATAAACGGCGCGATCAGCGTGTTGACGGGTTCCTCGATACCGGGGAACCGGGGCGAGGGCTTGACCGTCGCAAGCACGGCACCCGGAGCAATCTTGCGGACGATCGCCTGGGTTTTCGCGTTCATCGTGGCCGACAGCACACGAATTCCGCCAACGGCTGCATGGGCCTGGCGCGTTTTCCCGGATGACAGCGAGAAGTTCGCCGCATCGACCTTGCCGGCCATGAAGGCTTCCACACCGCGCACGCCGTTGGGGACGGGAAAGCCTTTCGTGTCCTTTGGCGATACGCCGGCTGTCGCCAGCATGGCTCTGGAGAACAGGCCCGCGATTTTCTGCTTCGTGTATTTCGACGGCAGTGTTTTCCCGCGCAGGTCGGCGATTGTCTTGATCGGCGAATCTTTCTTTACATACCAGCCAAGGATCAGCGGAAAGAGCGAAGCGACCTGACGGACGTTTTCCTGTTTCTTGCCTTTGAACATGGCGCCACCTGTACCGGCGAAGGCTGTGACCACGCTGACGGAGACCGTGAAATCGAGGCGGCCCTGATTCAGAAGAGGCAGCGTTACGACCGGCCCACCCTGTGGCACGACCCGCATTTTAAGGCCGGCATTCTCGATGCCGATTTTTGCGACCCCCGCACCGACCGCGTATGCGAGCGAGCCCTGCGGGTTACTGCCGATGCTGACGGTCTGCGCGTGCGCACCTGTCGCGGCGAGGGCGAAGATGCCCGCGGAAATAGCGGCAATTTTATGGATCAATTGAAGTCTCCCACTTAGCGAATTTGTTTATAATTAGCCTGATCTTACCAATTGTTCGGCAAAAACATAGGGAGGAGTTCGCTCAGGAAAGGCCGGCCGAAATCGGGCCGTCGACGGTCTTGTGAACGAACTGGTCGACATAGGGATTTCCTGACTGATCGAGATCGTCGGGATGCCCACTCCAGACAACACAGCCTTCGTTCATCATCACGATCCTGTCGGCAATATGCCGCGCGCCGTCAAGATTGCTGGTGACGGAGATGACGGTTGCACCGAGGCTATGCACATTTTCCAGGATCAGGTCGTTGATCACGTTGGTCATGATCGGGTCGAGTCCCGCCGTCGGTTCATCAAGCAACAGTATGTCCGGGCTGTCGGCGAGTGCGCGCGCGATGCCGACCCGTTTTTGCATACCGCCGGACAGTTCGACGGGGTAGAGCAGAGCCGTATCCCGCGCCAGTCCGACAGCCGCCAGCATTTCGCCGGCAGTCTCGATGGCATCGTCTTTGGCAAGTTTGGTGTGCTGGCGCAGCCGGAACGTGATGTTTTCCCAGACGGTCATGCTGTCAAACAATGCAGACCGCTGAAACAGGACGCCGATCCGCGCAATTTCAGAGCGCTCCTGATCGCCGATCCCGACGGACTCCTGATCGCGAATCAGAATACTCCCCGAATCGGGACGGAACAGGCCGGCGATCGTTTTTAACGTTACCGTTTTTCCCGACGCGGAAGGGCCTATCAGGACCAGGGATTCGCCGTCCGCGACCGAGAAACCAACGTTCTGCAGCGAAAACGTATCGTCGAACCGGCGGTTCACACCTGAAAGTGCTACTTCAGCCGGGCTTTCAATGGATTGGGATAGAGAAGACATGCGCCGATATTAGCGCATTGCGGTGCGGTCAGGCGCGCTTTTTGTTACGCCGTTTGCGCGCAATGAGGAACAGGCCTGCGGAGAAAATAAGCATAGCTCCCGGTGCATGAACTTCGGTATTTCCGATCGGCCCTGCCGACAGAAGCGCAAACTCGGCGTCGTGCGAGAACGGTGCGAACACGGACTTGACCCTGCCGCGCTTGTTCAGGACCGAGCCGTAAAGATCGACATGGACCCATTCGCCTTCGACCAGGCCTGTCACGTTGATGTCATAGGCGTTGATCTGGCCGGACGCCTCGACCGGTGCTTCGGGAAACGCGTCCATGAAATCGGCAATCGGTGAATCGGTGAGCGTGAAGTCGCCGAGCGCCCATTCCTGAAAGTGGGTATTTTTGCCATAGACGCCGTGTTTGGACAGTTTCTTGCCGTTCGAGCGTACCGGGCGGCTGCCATCGGTGTGGGTCGCGATCAGCGTCGGCGCGGCGGCGACCGAGGGGTCGGTGAAGCCGCCGAAACCACTGGTCGTCGTCGGCGTGATATTAATGGTCACGTTGCCGGCGCCGGAGCTATAGGCGAATGCAGCTTTTACGTCCGTGATCGGGCCTTTGCCGCCCTGGCCGGCGACATTGCCGACGGCCCAGAGCCGCAGCGGTGCGTTGGCGGGGCTGGTGATTTTCCAGCTTTCTTCATCATCGTCATAGGTCGCGCCTTCGATATAGACCTGCAGCGCAGGTACCGCCGACGCCGTGGGGGCGTAGATCAGCACTGCACAGACGGCGACCAGACCGGTGAGCGTCGCCTTTGAGAGGCTGGAGATGAAGGGAAGGTGGATCATTTTGTAACTGATTACGCTCTTGTTCCGGTTCTGGACTAATCAATGCAAGAAGCATGCCAGAAACTGGAAACTGAACTAAATCAAAGTACTAGATCGCGTAGCGCCGTCCACTCAAGAGAGCGAAAAACAATATGAAACGATTTTTAAGGGGGGAAACTTCAACCCTGCTGACAGACCCGAAAATTAACCGGAATGGTTAGTAAAGCCGGGTTGTATAGTCGTCTTGAAGGCTGGCATTGATGTCGGCAGGGTCGCCGTCCGGGGCGCGCTGGTCCCGGACAATCTCGCCATATGTCGGAAATTCGGTGCGCCGTATGGGGGTTTCAGGATCCCAGAGCCTGGAGCGGATGACGGCTTTGGCGCAGTGAAAAAAGACATCGTCAATTTTGACGATGATTCCCATCGCGGGGACGCTGCCATTCACAGCGGAATCGGCGAGCAGTGTCGGGTCTTCGGTCAGGGTCGCCTTGCCGTTGATCCGCACGATCTCCTCAACCCCCGGCAGCATCAGGATAAGGCCGACATTCGGATTTTCGAGGATATTGCGCATCGTGTCGACGCGGCGGTTGCCCTTGCGGTCGGGGATCAGGATGGTCGTGTCATCAAGTACCCGCACAAAGCCCGGCGGATCGCCCCGCGGGCTGACGTCCTGATTGCCATCCGCATCGGCGGTAGAGATGCACAAAAACGGGCAGAGTGAGAGAAAATGGCGGCAATGTGAATCCAGCGCCGGCATTTCCTTCGTGGCGACGTCCGGCTTCGGGGCGCCAATGATCTCGGTGAGTTTAGCCTTGTCCGTCACGGTCTGACGTATCGCATCATCTGGCATTGCTGATCTCCTCCACGGAAATGAACTCTAACTCAGCGCCACGAATGATCAATCTTCTTGTGATGTTGCGCCATTGCGATCAACAAGCGCCTTGAGCATCGATTTCAGGCTGTCGGCCTCGGGGGGTGAATAGTCTGACAGCACTTCACGTTCGTGCAGCTTGGCGTCCGCTAACGCGTCATCCACACGGCGCTGGCCATCTGCGGTAATAAAAATGCGCACCTTTCGCCGGTCGGCCTTGTCCTGTCGCCGCTCGACGAGACCGGATTCGGTCATCCGATCGATAATTTTGGTCATAGTGGGTTGGCGCTGAAGGGCGCGGGCGGCAATCTCGCCGACAGTCATTCCGTCGCCGTCGCTCAGGCTGGCGAGGACGCGCCATTCGGGAACCTGCAGACCATGCGCCTTGAGCCGGTTGTGAAACTGCGCACTCACTTCCGAACTCGCGCGGGCAAGCAGGTACAAAAGATAATCGTCGACAAAACGGTCAGCCATGCGGTGATTTTATCAAAAATATATTCCTTTTCATATAAATATTCCTGCGCTAGATTTGATCCATCAAAGCGCAGGGAGCGACCGCCGCATGTTCACCGACCGTATCGAAGGCAAGTGGATCGACATGTTCTGTTCGGTGTTCGGGCATTGCAAGCTCGAACCTGGCGACACGGCGGCAATTCTGTCGGAGACCCAGTCGCGTGACCTCAATGTTCATCTGGCGGAACTCGCACTTCATCGACTTGGCGTGAAGGCATTTCACATCAAACTCGTGTCGCCAGCACAATCGACACCCGTGGCGGTGAGATCGACCGGCGCATCAAATTCCGTCCAGGGACTGGAACCGGTGATCTCGGCGCTCGGCGCGGCGACGATTGTCATCGATTGTACCGTTGAGGGGATGCTGCACGCCCCCGAGTTGCCGCGCATTCTGAAAGGCGGCGCGCGGCTCCTGATGGTGTCCAACGAACATCCTGATGTTCTCGAACGCCTGCTGCCCGATCCGGAATTGACGCCAAAGGTGAAAGCCGGAATCAAAATGTTGTCCGGCGCCGAACAGATGACGGTGCAGTCCGCCGCGGGGACCGATCTCAAGATAGATCTCGCCGAGACGCGCGGGGCAGGGGTCTGGGGATATTGCGACCGCCCTGGGCATGTCGCTCACTGGCCCGGCGGCCTGGTGCTGTGTTTCCCCAAAGCCGGTGCCGTCAACGGCACGCTGGTGATGGATACGGGAGATGTGAATCTCACCTTCAAGCGCTATCTGGAAAGTCCGGTGACCTTGACCATAGAACAGGATTTCGTCACCGAGATTGCCGGCACGGGCGTCGATGCCGATCTTTTTCGTGAATATATCGCCGCCTGGGGCGACCGCGAGGCATATGCCGTCTCTCATGTCGGTTGGGGAATGAACTCCGCGGCCCGTTGGGATTCACTGGCCATGTACGACAAGCGAGACATCAACGGGACCGAGCTTCGCGCCTTTGCTGGAAATTTCCTGTATTCGACCGGCGCGAACGAAACGGCCAAACGCTACACGTTGGGCCATTTCGATCTGCCGATCCGCAACTGCACAATCCGCCTCGATGACAATGTGATTGTCGATAGCGGCGTGCTCCAGGGAGAGCTTGCATGATCATCCCCGAAAGCGTTGCAAAGGGCGACGGCGAAGTCATTTTGTTCCTGCATGGTGTTGGCGGTGGCGCCTATGGCTGGATGCCCCAGATAAATAGTTTCTCGATGAACCACCGCGCCGCCGCGTGGAATATGCCTGGATACGGTGATAGCCCTTTGCTCGGACCAATGTCGTTTCCTGAGCTTGCAGACTCCCTTGAAGCGCTGCTCGATGACCGTGGCTGGGAAAAAGTGCACCTGGTCGGCCATTCGATGGGCGGCATGGTGGCTCAGGAATTCGCGGTCGGCCGCCAGGACCGTCTGTTGTCGTTGACGTTGTCGGCAACCAGCCCGGCCTTCGGCAAACCCGACGGCGATTTTCAGAAAAAATTCGTGGAGGCCAGGCTCGCGCCGCTGGCGAACGGCGCAAGCATGGCGGATCTCGCAACCGAGCTGGTCGATACCATGATGTCCGAAGATGCCGACCCGAATGGTCGGCAACTTGCCTTTGACTGCATGGCGGAAGTCCCGGCCGACACCTATCGCGCGGCCGTGGAATGCATTGTGACGTTCGAGCAGCGCGCAAATTTGCCGAACATCAATGTTCCCACACTGGTTCTTGCGGGAGAGACCGATACCAATGCACCCGCACCGATGATGGAAAAGATGGCGGCGAAAATTCCGGGGGCCCGCTACGTCTGTCTGCCGGGACTGGGTCATCTTGCGAACCTCGAAGACCCGCAGGCATTCGATGCCGCGCTAAGCGATTTTCTGAACGCCGTTTCTCGTTAATCCACAAGGAGGCACACATGGCCACTGCATCCAGATCGACCCGTAAGCCAGTCCGCAAAGCTGCTGCGAAGCCAACGCCAAAAAAGAAGCCGAAGGCGTTCAAATGGCAGAAGATCGCCGGCAAGAATGACGAGATCGAGCAGGTGATCAGGAAGCTCGGCCAGGAAAAATTCGTCGGCCGCGCCCAGCGCTATGATGAAGAAGCCTCTTTCCCGTTCGAGAATTATGACGATCTGCGCGATGCCGGCATCCTCGCGATGACAGTGCCGAAATCGCTCGGCGGCCTGGGTGTCGAGTACGCGGACTATGCGTTGCTCGCAGCCGAGATGGGGCGCTGGTGCGGTGCAACGGCGCTCACGTTCAACATGCATGCCTGTACGCCGCTGTGGACGGGTCACATCGCCGATGATCTCGATATGCCGGCGGCGGATCGCAAACAGCATAAGAAAAACCGGGAGCTGCATTTCTCGCGGATCGTCGAGAAGGGCGCGATCTTCGCGCAACCGTTTTCCGAAGGATCGGCCGCGGCTGCCGGGAAGGCGCCGTTCGGTACCATGGCGGCAAAGGTCGATGGCGGATGGCTGCTGAACGGAAAGAAAATTTTTGCGTCATTGTCCGGTGCTGCAACCTATTACGGGGTGCTGTGCACTGAAGACAAGCCGAACAGATCTGTCCGCGACACACTTTTTATGGCAGTGCCGGCGGATTCCGAAGGTCTGTCCATCGTCGGCCCGTGGGACCCGGTCGGCATGCGGGCGACGGTGTCGCGCACGCTCTTGCTGGAAGATGTGTTTATCCCGGACGAGCAGATGCTGCTGCCGCGCGGGGTCTATTATCAGGCGGCACGACGCTGGCCGCACATGTTTCTGACCCTGTGTCCGACCTATATGGGACTGGCGCAGGCGGCCTATGACTTCACCGTCGAATATCTACGTGGAGATATTGAAGGTATTCCGGTCAAGCGGCGCATGTATCCGACCAAGCAGATCACGGTCGCCGATATGTGGATCAAGCTGCAGCAGACATGGGCGCTGTTCAAACAGGCGACCGGTGAGGCCCGCGTCGATCCGTCGAAGGATGACCGCCTGCGGGCCTATGCGGCGCAGTACGCGGTGATGGAGAACGCGAATGAAATGTGCCGGCTCGCTATCCGCACTTGTGGCGGCCAGTCGATGCTCAAATCGCTGCCGCTGGAACGGCTGTATCGTGATTCCCGTCTGGGGTCGCTGATGCTGCCGTGGACGGCGGAGTTATGCCTGGACCGGCTGGGACGCGAAACGCTCTATGAGCCGGGTGAGACGGACGACGATTGATGAATCTGTCGCATTGGATCGAGCGGTGGGCGGATTTTCAGCCCGAAAAGACCGCGATCCGCTTCGAAGGCCGGGACATTTCCTACGCCGCATTTGACGATCGCATCCGCCGGGTCGCCGGATTGCTGCATCACGACCTGGAAATCGAGCACGGCGACCGGGTCGCGTTTCTCGGTCTGAATTCACCGGACATGCTGGCGCTGATGTTTGCCTGCGCGCGCATCGGTGCGTTGCTTGTCCCGCTGAACTGGCGCCTCGCACCGCCTGAGCATCTCTACATTCTGCAGAATGCGGGCGTTAAGGTTCTGTTCTGCGAGGACGAGTTCGCAGACGGAACGCGGTCGATCGATACAGATCTCGCCGGGTGCCGTGTGGTGGCGATGGGGGACGCCTTTGAACGTCTTGTCGCGGCTGCACCACAGGACACGGTGGACCCTGCAGTGGGCCCAGACGATCCGTTGTTGATTGTCTACACCTCGGGCACGACCGGGCGGCCCAAGGGCGCGGTGCTGACGCAGAATGCGATGACGTTCAATGCGATCAACTCCATCGCGATGCACGACATGACCAGCAACGATGTCATATTCACCAACCTCCCGATGTTCCATGTCGGCGGACTGAATATTCAGACGACGCCGGCGCTGCATGCAGGGGCGACCGTCATCATGCATCGGCGCTTCGACCCCGATGCGACAGTGCAGGTCATTAAGGACGAGAAGCCGTCGCTGATGATTCTCGTGCCGGCACTGATGGCGGCGGTGCAGCAGCATCCGGCCTGGGCCGATCTCGATTTTTCGCCGCTGCGTGCCATCAATACCGGGTCGACGACGATCCCGATGTCACTGGTCGATGCCTATCTCGAACGTGGTGTGCCGATCATTCAGGTTTACGGGTCGACCGAGACGGCGCCGATTGTCATTCATCAGCGTATCCCCGATGCCTGGACGACTAAAGGGTCCACCGGGCGGGCGGCACTGCATTGCGATGCGCGGATTGAGGACGCTTCCGGGAAAGTTCTCAATGCGCACGAGCGCGGCGAAATCGTCGTCCGCGGGCCGAACATCATGTCCGGATACTGGAGCGACCCGGAAGCGACCGCAGAGGTGCTCAAGGACGGCTGGTTTCATACCGGCGATATCGGACATATGGACGAGCATGGGCTTTTTTATGTCGATGACCGGGTCAAGGATGTGATTATTTCGGGGTCCGAGAATATCTATCCGGCGGAACTCGAGATGGTTCTCGACCGATGCGACGAAATAACCGAGTCCGCGGTTATTGGGCGATCGGATGATAAATGGGGCGAGGTGCCTGTCGCCATTGTCGTGCTTAGCAGTGAAAGCAAACTCACGCGGGAAGCGGTTCTCGGCCTGTTCGACGGTGAACTGGCCCGGTTCAAGCACCCGCGCGACGTCATTTTCAGCGATGCGCTTCCGCGAAACGTGATGGGGAAAGTGCTGAAATTCGAGCTCAGAGAGATGGTGAGTCAGCAAAACTCCGGCTAGATTGCAGCCATGATAAAAAAGCCCCCCGGTAAGGGAGCGATCAGCGTTCTTCTGTTGATCGTATTTTTCGACATGCTGGCGTTCGGGATCATCATCCCGTTCACGCCGTTCTGGGCCGAAAGGTACGGAGCGTCGCCATTCGAGGTGACGCTGCTGTTCTCGACGTATTCGTTCTTTGCTTTTCTTTCGTCATTTCCCTGGGGCGTCATCAGCGATAAATGGGGACGTCGGCCCATCCTGTGCTTCAGCATGCTGGGCACGGCAGTATCCTTTGCCCTCGTCAGCCAGGCCGATGCGCTTTGGATGCTCTTTGCCGCCCGTGCCTTCGGGGGGCTCATGGGCGGCACGTTGCCCGTTGCACAGGCCTATATCGCGGACGTCACGGCCCCTGAAGATCGAGCAGGGCGCATGGGAATGATGGGGGCGGCCATCGGTGCCGGTTTCGTCCTTGGCCCGGGAATCGGCTGGGCGCTGACCCGCTTCGGCACCGGCGAGGCGGATTTCCGGACCGCGTTTATGATTGCGGCCGGCGTTGGTGCATTGGGGTTTGTCGCTGCGCTGTTACTCCTCCGCGAGCCGCCGGCCAAGGCGAAGTCGGAGGATCAGCGCAGTATTCCGGCGCGGCTGAAAGCATTTTCAGTGGCCGGCGCGACACCGGGGGTTCTCTACCCGCTCGTGATCCTCACGCTCCTGGCGTTCTGTATGGCCGGGCTCGAAGCCACCTTTGCACTCTGGACCGAACGCCAGCTTCACTGGGGTGTGCGCGAGGTCAGTATCTTCTTCCTCTTTATCGGTGGGATCATGGTGCTGGTGCAGGGCGGTATGGTCCGGCCGCTGGCAAAAAGACTGGGCGAGGCAAAGCTGGTGGTTGCCGGCACGCTGCTGATGTCGATCGGCTATGCCACCGTCCTGTTTGTTTATGCGCCGCCGCTGGCCTTTGTCGGCGGCACCCTGATTGCGGTTGGCTTCGGTCTTGCCAATCCGTCGCTGACGGCCCTGATCTCAAAGAATGCGCCGGATGAACATCAGGGAGCGGCAATGGGGGCTTCCCAGTCGGTACAATCACTGTGCCGAATTCTGGGGCCGATTTCAGCGGGGGCGGCGTTCACCGGATTCGGGCGCGATGCGCCTTATCTTGTCGGCGCCATTATCCTGTTTATCGGGTTCCTGATTGCGATCCGGGCATTGAAGTATGCCCGGAGAGAGTGACAGGACGGACAATGTGGAAAACGTTGGGGACCTGATGTCAGATAAACCGTCACCAACTCGGCATGAGTTTTTCTATAGCCGGATAACTGCCACGCTCTATCTAATTTCTACGTTGGCTCTGTTTTCTATCTGGGTGACGAGTTCTGTTGTGAAACACGGCTTCACGATGGCGATTGTTCCACCGGTCATTGTCCTCATCGCTATGGTTGGCGGTATATTTTTTTTCGCTCCGTTTCGGCGCCTATTTTTCAAGGGCCCGGTTCTCATAATAAGCGAAATGGGTTTTCAAGACCGTACCGTGATGCGTGAACCCGTCGCGTGGGAGAAGATTTCCGCTGTAAATATCAAATCCGTGATGCCTGCCGAGACCGGAAAGTTCGAGATACTTACGATCAATTATTTCAATGCTGAAGAAATTGGGAGTGAATACAAGTTCAACCTGACTGATTTGAGAGAACCTGTATCCAGTGTTTATCAGACCTTCAAAAATTTTGACGCACCTCTGGACGAGGTGACATTGGAGGAATTCACGCAAAAACGTTGGTGGCGAAAGTTCCGCTTTTACACCGACTAGTGTCGTCGAGCGATCTCCGACGGACTTAATCCTCCGGATAAAACGCCTTCGACGGAATTTGCGTCCATGCTGCGGGGGCACCCGCCTGTTCGATCCGTTCATCGCGGGGCAGGGCATCGTTCCAAAATGCCGCGATAAATCGCATGCTGTTGATGCCGTTGGAGTCGTCGGAGGCAAGCCATGTTATTGGGGCCTGCATCACGTTGGGTTGAATCAGCTTTTCGCGCGGTATGCCGGATGCGTCGGGTATCATGCGGGTATTTACCGGGCCGCCCGGGATCAGAACATTGGCCGTTACACCGGTGGCTTCCAAATCGCTGGCCATAATCGCGGTGTGGGCCTCAAGCGCGGCTTTTGTCGGGCCGTAGGCACCGGCGCCTGACAGGTACATTGTGTCGAGGCTGGTGGTGACATTGATGATCCGCCCCCAGCCTTTGTCGATCATGTAAGGAACGCAGGACTTGGCCATCAGTTGCGGGCCGAAGATATTTACCCGGAGCATCGCGTTCCACACGTCATCACCCAGCTCCCAGAATTTTGCGGGCTTAACGAAAAAATCGGGGATGCGTTCCGGCCCGACCACTGCATCGTTGACCAGAACGTCCAGTGACCCGAAGGCGGAGACGACTTCCGCCGCTGTCGCCTTCGCCTTTTCTGCGTCGGTAACGTCACAGATCAGCGGTTTGACCGAGCCCTGTCCGCCGGCATTTTCCGCTTCGGCAGCGGCGTCCTTCAAGACCTCTTCGTCGATGTCGATCATCGCGACCTTTGCGCCGGCAGCTGCCAGCGCAACGGACATGGATCGTCCCATGCCACGTCCGGCACCGGTCATCAGGACTGTTTTTCCTTCGAGTATGCGGTCGGTCATTTGGCGTTCTCCTGGGGTGTGCGAAGTTATCTGTCCAACGAGGCCACGCTGTCTGGCCTGATCGCCTTGGACGGTATCTGTGCCCAGGCGGTCGGTGCGCCTGCCTGCTCCAATCGTTCTGCAAGCGGCAAAGCGTCATCCCAGAGGGCCGCGATAAACCGCATGCCACTGGTTTCGTTAGCATCGTTCGTGCACAGCCAAGCCGCCGGTGCCTGCATGACATCAGGCTGGATAAGGTCCTCGCGGGGGATACCCGTCGCCTCTGTGATCATGCGCGTATTGGCCGGGCCGCCGGGAATTAGCACATTGGCGGTTACACCGGTCCCTTCGAGATCCTTTGCCATTATACGGGTGTTCGATTCAAGAGATGCCTTGGAAGGGCCATAGGCCCCGCAACCCGACAGAAACATCGTATCCAGACTGGTCGTGACATTGATAATCCGGCCCCAACCCTGATCCACCATATGGGGCGCGACGGCGCTTGCCATCAGTTGCGGACCAAAAGCATTAACCGTCAGCACACGCAGCCAGAGATCGTTATCGACCTCCCAGAATTTCGGACCGTCTCCCGTAATGTCGTCTGAAAAGAACTGGGGGCCCATCGCAGCGTCGTTTATCAGGATGTCGAGGCCGCCGAAGGACGAAATTGTTTCCTGAACGACTTCCGCCGCACGTTGCGTGTCGGTGACATCTGCGGCGAGGGGAAGAGCGCATCCTTGTCCGCCCGCGGCTTCCACATCGGTGACCGCTGAGGCTAGAACGTCGTTTTCGAGATCGACCAGCGCAATTTTTGCGCCTCTGGCTGCGAGCCCTTCGGCCATGGCTTTCCCAAGGCCGCGCCCGGCCCCTGTGATCAGTGCGGTCCGTCCTTCAAGGGGTCTGTCCGTCATCGTTCCGCCTCCCAGAATTTTTTTTGTTGAATTCAGCGTTCGATCGATGTCGGCAGGATCGCCTGTTTCCCAAGCTGGGGCCAGGCACACGGAGCGGAGGATTTTTCGAGCCCCTGATCCCAGTGAGCGGCAATAAAGCGCATCCCGTTCTGATTGTCGGATTCCTCGGATGCGAGCCAGATTGCCGGTGCCTGCATGTCTTCCGGCTGGATCAGCGCGTCGCGCGGAATTCCCGTCGCGTCCGGTATCATGCGGGTATTGGCGGGGCCACCCGGGATCAGCACGTTGGCGGTGACACCGGTACCCTCCAGGTCTTTCGCCATGATTGCGGTGTGGGCTTCAAGTGCTGCTTTTGACGGCCCGTAGGCGCCCATCCCGGGTGCATACATGGCGTCCAGCGCCGTGGTGATATTGATGATGCGGCCCCATCCGTTCTGCAGCATGTGGGGCACTGCTGCGGCGGCGATCAACTGGGGGCCGGCGGCATTGATGTCCATCATCCGGACAAAAACATAGGGGTTCAGTTCCCAGAACTTGGGCGGCGCACCAAAGGGGTCGTCGCTGACGGCCTGCGGGCCGAGCGCTGCGTTGTTAAAGACGATATCGAGCCGCCCGAAATTCTCGGCGGCGTAGTGCACGGCGGTCGCGGCACTGTCCGGATCGCAGACATCTGCGCCAAGCGGGATGACGGAATCTGCACCGCTGATCGCCTGAATTTCCTGAGCGACCTGCTGAAGTTCCTCGCCGTCCAGATCGACAAGGGCCAGCTGCGCGCCCTGTTCCGAAAGCGCCATTGCCATGGCACGGCCGAGCCCGCGCCCGGCGCCGGTGACCATGATCACCTTCCCGGAGAGTTTTCCATCAGCCATTTTCATTGCCCGTATTCTTGTTGCCACGTGGGTCGTCGTCGGGGCGGATAGTCTTGCCCCCGAGCTGGGGCCATGCGATCGGATCGCCACAGTTCTTTATATTCTCTGCGGCGTCGATTGCGGTGTTCCACAACGCCGCGCGGAAACGTCGGTTATTGATCGCGCCGCCTTCGTCCGAGACGAGCTGCAGCAGGGGCGGGACCATCACGTCCGGCTGGATCAGCTTGTCGCGGTTCTCGTAGACGCCGGTGGCGGAAATCATTCTGGTGTCTGCCGGACCGCCCGGGATCAGCACATTGCAGGTCACGCCCGTGCCGTCGACGCCGCCGGCGATCATCGTCGCCAGCGCTTCGGCGCCCGCCTTGGACGGGCCGTAGGCGCCGTTTGTGTAATTGGTCATCGTATCGAGGCTGGTTGTGACGTTAACGATGCGCCCCCAGTCCTGCGCCAGCAGGTGCGGCATCACCGCCTGTGTCATGATGAAATGACCTGTCGTGTTGACGTCGAGATAAAGCCGCCAGTCGGCGAGATCGATCTCCCAGATCATTTTTGCGTTGGATCGGTCGGTGTCACGGAAGCGTTCCGGTCCGAGACCTGCGTTATTGACCAGGATATGCAAGCCGCCGAAGGCGGCAATCGTCTCTTCGACGATCCGTTTGGCATCGTCCGGATTCGAAACATCGCCTGCCGCGGCGATACATCCATCCCCGATCTCGGCGGCGGCCTGTTCGAGCACATCCTGGTCGAGTTCCACCAGCGTGACGTTCGCGCCGGCATCGACCAGCCCTTGTGCCATTGCCTTGCCGAGACCGCGCCCCGCGCCGGTAACGATGGCTGTTTTGCCTGTCAGTGAACTCATTGGGTCAGTCCTTATAGCTGTCGACATCGACGATTAGCGGGGTCAGTTTTTCGCGATAGAAATCCGGCATGGGCGCCGATGTGCGCGTGTCGGGATCGAAGAAAACCTCGATGGTGTCCTGCGTTGCACACAGCACATTGGTGTCGGCGTTGTACAGGCGCAGGTGATGGCGGATCGACTTGCCGCCGACATGGCTGAACCCGCCGCGGATGACGAGCAGGTCGCCGGCTTTCATTTCATGGACATAGTTGATCTTGATCTGTCCGACGACGAGGCTGACCCCGCTTTCGTGCATTTCCTTCTGGCTGAGGCCCGCGACGGTCCACAGGTGGAAACCCGCATCGTCGAAGTGATGGGCGTACCAACGCACGTTCATGTGGCCGATGTGGTCACAGTGCCAGGGAAACACGACGGCGCGGTATAATTCGTAGACATTCTCCACGTGGAATTCTCCTTACGTAAGGGTCAGGTATCCAGAACGGATGCGTGGAACAATCGTTCCGGCTCGTAGGATGCGCCGATCAGTCCCTGATCCGCGCTGTAATCTATAAAATTCGCGATATTGTCACGGTTCACGGCAAAGCCCGACGGCCAGATATCAGCGCCGAAGAGGTCATTCTGATGTTCCATGGCGTTTCGGGCAAAGGCTATTTCGGAATAGCCCGGGTCTTCGTAATAATCCGCGGCGATGCGCCGGGCGGTGTCCCACATCTCGATAACGGCGCGGGGAAGCTCCGGGCTTTGTTCAACGACTTTATTTTGAAATGCCATAATGTGCATGATCGGAAAATATCCAAGCTGGTCATAGTAGCGCTTTGCCTCTGCCATCGGGTCCGGGAACAGACGGCGGATCGCGTCGCCTGCCTCAAGTATCTCGCGCGGCGGATGCGGGAATATCATCGCATCGACTTCGCCAGACAAAAGAAGGTCTGCGCCGCGTGCACCGTCGGTCAGCCAGTCGATCCTGGCACCTTCCGGTGGTGTCCAGGCCAGGGCTTCTTCGGCTTCCATTATCCAGTGGATGTCTTCCCAGGGAACGCCGTAGAAGAATTTTAGATCGCCTTTGACGAGCACCGACATCGTTGTCTGGAAGGCCCGCAGGGCGACCTTTCGCCCGGCCAGGTCCGCTGGCGTCCGAATACCGGCATCGGCGCGAACATAAATATGGTTCTGGCTGAACAGTCGCCGCGGAAACACCGGCGTCGCGGTGAGCTCCGCACCGCGGTCGATCGCCATGATGTAGGATGAAAACGATAACTCGCAGATGTCGAACGCGTTGTCCCGCAGCATCCGCTCATGCCTGTCTCGGCCATCGCGGTGCGTATGATCAATCCCGACTTCGAGCGGCTCGATCTCGATACCTGGCGGAGGGGTGATTGCACCGGTAAAAAAAGGTACGTGCCGATCGTAGCGTTCGAGCGCCATTGTATATGTGGTCACATCATCCCTCCCTTTTATTTTCCTCAGTATAGCAGGGTAGGGACCCGGTCTGTCAGCCCTGCCAGCCAAGCCGGTTGCGGGCGAATTCGGGGTAGGTTTCGGAAATCTCTTCGGCTATCCGCGAATGTATCAGGGCGACCCGGTCCGGTTCGGGCGGCGCGACGGGGCCGACATCATCCGGGCAGTCGAAGTCGAAGCCGGTATTGTCGCGGACTTCTTCAAGCGTGGCACCCGGCAACAATCCGTCGAGCCGAAACCGGTGGCGTTCGCGGTCATACAGAAAGATGCACAGGCTGGTGATCAGGGCATGCGGTCCGCCGGGGCGGTGGACGCCGGGAGGACTCCAGCCCGGTGCACTGATGAAATCGACCTTGTCGACAAACACCCGGCGTGAATGTTCTTCGCGAAACAGGATGACCCGGGGCACGGAAAAGTACAGATAGGCCGAGCCGAAACTACCGGGAAAGCGCGTGTCGGGCTCCGGATAAGGACCGGTGCTCACCAGGTTGATATTACCTTCGCCGTCAATCTGCCCCCCACCGAGGAAAAATGCATCGACGCGTCCCTGTCCGGCGCGGTCGAACAGTTCCGGGCCGCCATCGTTGAACGGGTTGTGGATATTGCTGCCAAGGATGCTGGCCCGCGCGGCGCCGCCGGTCAGCGCCTGCATCAGTAAAGCTGCGCTCCCGGGAATAGGCGATGCCGTGCCGACGGCGATATTTTTGCAGCCTTCGAGCATCCGAGCGATAGCACAGATCAGCAATTCTTCGCGGGTATATTCCATCAGATCAGTCAGGCGGCTGCCTGCTCGCCAAAAACATGCTGCTTAAGATACTCAGCCAAGCCTTCGGGCGATTTCGCGGCGCCGACGTAATCGGCGAGATGCTTGCCGTCCCGCCCATAACAATTGGCAAGCGACAGCGGCCATGCGCCACGCGCCGCATGGGCGACGGCATCGACGTAAACCGGCGGGATGGTGCCGGCCAGCATACGTTCATCCTCCATCAGGTTGCCGTCCCAGATTTCCTCGACGGTCACGAACGTACTCGCCGACGCATGGGCCAGCAGAACGCATTCACGTTTGGGGCCGACCCAGACATTGCCATAACGGTCGCCATACGGAGCGTGAAACAGCGCCACGTCGGGCCGCACCGCGGGCAACAAAACAATCGGGTCACCGCCGCCTTCGGCAAAGGGATTGTCGATGACCTTCCAGTCGGCGCGGTGGGCCAGGACGTCGGACCCGATGATGCCGCGTAGCGGCTGGAACGGAGAGCCTTTCTCGGATGCCTGTAATTCCGCATAAAGCGCCGGGCAGGTCGCATCGCGGATAACGATGGTGCCGTCTTGCACCGCCCGGCGGAAACAGGGGGCGGAGCCGAATTCCCCCATGGAGACACCGCTGGTTTCTATCTCCGAGATACAGCCGGCGCCGATCAGGATATCTGCCTGCATCGAGCTGACGGGGACGGTCAGCAGCCGCAGGTTTCGCGCGCCGCGCCGGATCAATGCGCGCGTGACCTCCATCGCAACACCGCCGTCTTCCTTCGGGACGCCGAGCAGCGCGCCGTCCGGGATGCGGCTGGCGATTTCGTCGGCGGAGATATAGCTTTCGGGAGCTTCCATGGGCATATTCTGCGACGATCCATCAAAACAGGCAAATAGAATGAACAGGGATGATCTTCTCGGCACGTGGAACCTGCAGCGCTTCTGGTTTACTGACGATGACGGCGCCGAAATGGATCCGCTCGGGACAGCACCTGTCGGCAATCTGATCCTGGGAGCGGACGGCAACTACGCATTTACGATGATGCGGACGGGGCGCAGTGCCTTTGCCAGCGGCGATCTGCTCGCCGGAACCGCAGACGAAAAAGGCGAGGCCGCTGATGGTTACGTGTCCTTTGGCGGGGGATGGACGTTCGGCGATAACGCAATCACCTTTGGAATTACCTATAGCCTGTTTCCCAACTGGGTCGGCGGTGGACAGGTCCGCCTCACATCCATGGTCGGCGAAGAATTACAGCTTCAGACAACTGGCCCCATTCTGCTGGCCGGCAAAATGCACCGCGGCGCTGCGCGCTGGCGGAAACTTTAAAACTCAACTCTGGGAGTAATGACGGTGAAAGCCTGGCTTATTGAAAACGACGACGGCATCGACGCGCTTACCCTAACGGACGTGGAAATTGGCGACCCGGGTCCGGGCGAGGTGCGTGTGAAGATGAGGACATCTTCCATAAACCGGCGGGACATGAACACGGTTATTGCCCCCAGTGCGCGCAACACGCCGCTACCGCGGATACCCAATTCCGATGGCGCGGGCGAAGTCGTCGCAGTCGGCGCGAACGTTACGGAATTCAAACCGGGCGACCGCGTCGCGAGCTGCTTTTTCAAACGCTGGCAGGCGGGAAGGATTTCGGCTGCCGTGATGGCAAGTGCGCTCGGCGGTGCCGAAGAAGGCATGCTGTCGGAGGAAACCATCCTGCCCGAAGGCGCGCTGGTTCACCTACCCGATCATCTGAGCTGGGACGAGGCGGGGACGCTGACCTGTGCGGGGGTGACCGCATGGCACGGGCTTATCGCGCGTGGCGAGCTCAAAGCCGGGGACACCGTGCTGCTGCTCGGCACCGGCGGGGTGTCGATCTTCGGTCTTCAGTTCGCAAAGATGATGGGCGCACGGGTGATCATCACCTCCAAAAGCGGTGAGAAACTGGAACGCGCGCGCGCGCTCGGCGCGGATGAGACGATCAATTACGCCGAGACGCCGGACTGGGATAACGCCGCGATGGATCTGACCGGCGGGGTCGGGGTCGATCATGTGCTCGAAGTCGGTGGGGCGGGCACGATTCAGAAATCCGTTGGTGCGCTGGCTTTCGGCGGGCACATTGCCCTGATCGGCGTGTTGACGAAGGGTGAGCTGAACCCGCTCCCGCTCATGGGCAAATCCGGCCGGATCAGCGGCATTTACGTCGGCAGCCGCGAGATGTTCCAGAATATGAACGCGGCCATCGGGGTCAATGGCATGAAACCGGTCATCGATCGTACGTTCGATTTTGACGATGCCCGGGCCGCCTATCACTGCATGCAGAGCGACAGCCATTTCGGCAAGATCGTTATTCGCACCGGGGCGTGATACAAGGCCGTAAATACAGGCAAATAAATCTCCGTTGGACTGGCGGGAAACGATAAATCAGGGAGTTAAAATTATGGTCAAACTGGCAGACAGTGACATCAAGACGCGCGAAGTTCTGGACTGGAAGGGACTGCACGTCTTCCATTTCCCCTTTTCATCCTGTTCCCAGAAGCTGCGCATTTTCCTCGCCCTTAAAGGCGTCGAGTGGGATTCGCACCTGGTCGACCTGATGGGCAACGAAAATCTGCAGGAATACTTCCTCGGCATCAATCCGCGCGGTCTTCTGCCGGTGTTGGTCCATGACGGCGATGTGCATATCGAGAGCAACGATATCCTGACCTATCTGGAAAGTGTCTACCCGGAACCGCGTCTGATTCCTGCGGGATCGGAGAACGAGGTCGCCGCCCTGCTGAAGCACGAGGATGAGCTGCATCTTGATCTCCGCGCGCTGAGCTTCCGTTTCGTGTTCAATCCGCCCCATGCACCGAAATCTGCTGAAGATCTTGAGGTCTATGCAAATACGGGTTCTGGCACGGTGAATGGCGAGAAAGACGGCCGGGTCGGCGTCGAGATTGATTTCTGGGAAACCATCGCATCCGAAGGCATCACCGACGAGGTCGCGCAGGCGGCCGCCGCGAAGTTCCGCAAGATATTTGGTGAGCTCGATGACCGGCTGGCCAATCAGACCTATCTGCTGGGCGATGATCTGAGCGTTCTGGATATCGCGTGGTTCATTTACGCCAACCGCCTGACGCTGGCGGGTTATCCGATTGCAAAACTGCATCCGAATCTCGGTGCCTGGTACGCCCGCATCGAAGAGATGCCGGCGATCAAGAAAGAGATCACGCTGCCGCCGCCGGTAAAAGAAAAGTTCGATGCGACCCGTGCCCAGCACATCGCAGACGGCGTTAATCTGGAAGTTGTCGCCGGGCTATAGGCAGTTCGATGACGCTCGAGCTTTATCAGTTCGGGGATTCTCCATGTTGCATGAAAGTGCGCGTGGTCCTGGCCGAGAAGAAACTGGTCTGGACCGAGCAGTTTCTGAAGTCCTGGCAGTTCGATCACTACCTGCCGGATTACCTGGCATTGAACCCGCACGGCATTGTGCCGACGCTGGTAGATGACAGGCGGCCGATATTTCAGTCGAACGTCATCGCCGAGTATCTGGACGACAAGTACCCGGAACCGGTTCGTCTGAAGCCGGACGACCCGGTGTTGGCCGCGAAGATGCGAAAATGGATGGCCGAGGAGCAGGACCACCTGTTCAAGCAAATCATCGTGCTGAGCTTCAATACGATGATGAAGCTTCGGATCGAAGCATTCGGGCTGGACCGGATGATTGCGTGGTCGAAGCTTCATCCCGATCAGGCCAAAGCTCAGGATTATCTGACGCGCGTTGAGGCACCTGCGGATATGGAGGCGGTAAGGCGGGCGGAGAACGATTTCCGCCGGCACTCCGAATGGCTGGAGATTGATCTGGCCAAGGCATCCGGGCCGTGGATCTGTGGCGACCAGTTCACCCTGGCCGATATCTGCGTAGGCGTCATATTTGACCGGGTGGAGATTCTGGACCGGGAGCATCTTTGGGAGAATCTGCCGAACGTTACGGCCTGGTTTGACAGGTTGAAGCAGCGACCATCATATCAAAAGGGCGTTCATCCATGGTCCTATCGCATGTGGGGTCCG
Organism: Paracoccaceae bacterium; assembly: GCA_047638395.1. Lineage (GTDB taxonomy): Bacteria > Pseudomonadota > Alphaproteobacteria > MPNO01 > UBA830 > CAXBCP01. The sequence continues at coordinate 28,965 of JBLIMV010000024.1, forward strand.
CGGAAATCTGTCGCCGATAATCCATTCGACGATACGGAGTATGCACCGCCCGGTACTGTGCACGACTGGTCCACCGGTTAAGGGCTCCTTTAACGAACGGTTTTCCTGTCCAAGTCCATCACCTTTTCGGCGATGGTCTCCAGCATACGCCAGGCATATTCCGGCTCGCGGGCGGCGCGGCCGTCATCGGTGAAGGCATCCAGCAATACATCGGTGCAGCCAAGTTCTTCGAGTCCGGCAAGGTCGCGGTGGATCTGGGCAAGAGATCCTTCACCGGCAACGCGGGCGTCTTCCGCAAGGTCGCTGTCGGTGATCCTGAGCAGGATACGCGGGCAAAGCGCGGGCACCGATTTTTCTTCTGCTTCAGCGATGGCGCGCAGTTTGGGAATGCCGGTATCCCGCAGGCTGGCGACTGTCGCTTGGAACGGGTGCCAGGCTTCGCCAAACCGCACCGCACGCCGCAGTGCGGCAACGCTGCCGCCGCCGATCCAGATCGGCGGGTGAGGAGACTGAACCGGCATGGGTTTTGAATCCACATCGGTGAACTGGATAAATTCGCCGTCAAAAGAAGAAACCTCTTCGGTCCACATCTGACGTATGGCGGCAAGATACTCGTTTGCGATGGCCCCGCGTCGCTCAAACGGGACGTTCAGCGCGGCGTATTCCTGTTTTGCCCAGCCGACCCCAACGCCCAGGATGCAGCGGCCGCCGCTCAGCTGGTCGATATTGGCGAACGCACGGGCGATTTCCAGCGGGCTGCGATACGGCAGAATGATGACCGACGCGCCGATAGAGATATCCCGGGTAATTCCGGCGAGCCAGCCGAGGGTGGTGAGCGGCTCGTAGAAAGGTGCGGGGAACCGGCCACCCACATCGGGTGTGATGGTGACATGGTCCGACGTCATCAGGTGATGATAGCCCAGTGCTTCGACGAGATTCGCCCACCTCGCAAGGGTGTCCGGTGTCGCGGCTGCACCAAAATTCACCAGATTTACGCCGACCTTCATCGATCTCTCCTGTTTCCCTGAATGAGCATACAGTATCGCCGCCATGGGTTCGCTATACTCCGCAAAACCCAAGGAGAGAATGATGAAGCGGGACGAACTTGTAGCGCTGGTCGAACGCTATTTTGGCGCGGTAGACGGAGAGGATTTTGACACATTACGTGCCGTCCTGACCGAAGACTGTGTGTTCTCGGTTGAGACACATGGTGTCGAACTGCAGGGGATCGCCGCCATCGACGGCATGTTTCAAAAACTGTGGGCGGATCATGCATCGGTTCAGCATAAGGACTTTACCCATGTGTCCGATGCAGAGGGTGGCGGTGTCGCCAGTCGGTTCACCGTCGTGAACACAGAGCACGATGGCAATCTGACCTACAAATCCAACTGCAATTTTTTCGAGGTCGACGGCGCGCGCTTCAACAGGGTTGCGGTCTACATGGCCGGACCGAATACGTTGCACGAAAACGGCTAAGCGCTTTGATGCTCGCGCGTCATGGCGACCTCAGTTTACGTGTTCTGCCGGCAACGCATCCCTGCCACGGATCATATCGGATGCCTTTTCAGCCATCATCAGGATAGCTGAATTTATGTGGGCCGATGTCAGGTCGGGCAGGGCGGAGCCGTCCACGACACGAAGTTTCTCCGTGCCGCGCACTTTCATGTCTGGATCGAGCACGCAGTCCGGGCCTGTGCCCATCGGGCAGGTGCAGGCCGGGTGTTCAATCGTGCCCAGCGTATTGCGGACATATTCGTCTATCTGGTCGTCGGTTTTGATGTCGGTGCCCGGCGTTAGCTCGATGCCGCGATAGGGGGCCAGTGCGGCTTCGTTGGCGCATTCACGCGCCAGTTTGAAGCCTTCGCGCAACAGAACCAGGTCGTCGTTGTTGGACAGGAAACGGAAATCCAGTACCAGCGGCGCGCGTGGGTCGGTCGAGCGTAGACTTGCTTCGCCACGGCTTTTCGGATGGACGATACCGGCGCGGATTGCAAACCCGTCTTCGTATTTTTTCTTGATGCCGGGGAACCACGGGTTGGCATCGAGCGGCGCCCCCCGGAACAGGAATTCCAAATCGGCGACTTCCTGATCGGGCGTGCTTTTGAGAAACGCATGCATGCCGCCCGGGACAACCGATGCCGGTCCGGTCCCGAACAAATAGGCGCGCACCATGCTGACCGCGAGCCGGTCGAAACGCAGCTCGTCGCGGAACCGGCTGGGATTTGTCGGGCGTGTCCAGAAATTGGACACCACCAGATGGTCCTGCAGGTTTTTCCCAACCGGCAGGTCCGACAGGCAGTCGATACCGAATTCCTTGAGATGAGCGGCAGGCCCAATGCCTGACAGCATCAGCAATTGGGGGGTGTTGAACACGCCGCCAGACAGAATGACTTCCTGGTCGGCCATGGCTGTAACGGTTTTGCCGCGATGGAAATATTCGATACCGGTCGCCGTCGTCCCGTTCATCAGGATGCGCGCGGCATGGGCGCGGGTATGGACGGTCAGGTTGGCACGGCCACGGGCAGGTTTCAGAAATGCATTCGCCGATGATGATCGCCGGCCGTTCCGGATTGTGTACTGGCCCTTGCTGAAACCGACAGGCTGCGGGCCGTTATAGTCATCTGTGACGGGCAGGCCCTTGGCGTGTGCCGCCTCTATCCATGCCTCGAAGATGGGGTCTATCGTCTTGGCATGTTGCGTGCCGACCGGCCCATCGCCACCGCGCCAGGCACTCGCGCCTTTCTCCCAGGTTTCGCATCGTTTGAAATAGGGGAGAACCTCGGCATGTGACCAGCCGGTAGCCCCGTTGCGCGACCACCGGTCGTAATCGCCCGGATGGCCGCGGGTATAGGCCATGATATTGACCGAGGACGACCCGCCAAGAACCTTGCCGCGTTTGATGTGTAACCGTCGGCCATTCATGGCTGCGTTCGGCTCACTCATATAGCCCCAGTCATGGAGCTTGTGCTGATGGATCTTGCCGACGCCGATCGGGATGTGAATCAGCGGATCCCAGTCGCGTCCACCTGCTTCGAGCAGGAGAACCGATACGGTGGGGTCTTCGGTCAGGCGGGCGGCGAGCGTGCAGCCCGCCGATCCCGCCCCGACGATGATGTAGTCGTAGCCTTTTGCCGCCATTTTAGTCTCTTGTTGTTATTGGACGGGCAAGTATCACGTCCGTTTTTCGGCCCCGACCTGTGTCATCAACTGTTCCAGCGCTTCATAGGGCTGGGCCCCGACCACGCCAAAGCCGCCCGCGACATATGTCGGCACGCCGGTGACGCCGTATTGCTGCGATTTCTGCCAGTCGGCGTCGATTTCGGCTTCGAACGTGCGTTCCTCGAGCACCTTGCGGGCATCATCGACCGAAAGCCCGACACTGGCGACAGCCTCAAGCAGGACGTCGACGTCGCCGATATTCTTGGACTCGACGAAATACGCTTTGTAGAGCGCCTCATGCAGTTTTTCACCGCCTTCGATCGTGTCCGCCCATTTGCCGAGTTCCTGGGAAAGACGGCTGTTATAGGAATGCGTCCGTTTGCCGTAAGGCAGGCCCTCGGCATCCATCCGCTCCTTCATATCGCTATACATCTTGTCGGGATCCAGCCCGCGCTGCGCATAGAACCCGGCCATTTCGCGGCCTTCGGCCGGCGTGTCGGGATGCAGCGGAAAGTGGATCAGCTTGATGTCGATATTGTAGTTTTCGCGAAGTTTTTCAATACGCACGGTACTGAGATAACACCAGGGTCAAACGTAGTCGCTGAACAACTCCAGCGTGACGGGATCCGCCATTTTTCTCTCCAATAATTGTTGATCAGGACAATGCCATGACGCGCGCCATCCCGCTAGTCAGTTAGGCGTTCGCGGGGGCACTTTTTGCCTCGCCAACATCATTGCCCTGTTCGTATTTCAGGTCGCGGTATTTGCCTGAAACAACGGGATCGTACCTTGGCGGATTGTCAGGTCTGGCACAGGTCGGAATGCATTCGATCAGCGCGTCGTAATTGGGCTGCGTAAAGAAGCCAACAGATAGCCTGCCACGTGTCGGCTTGGAATTTTCCGGCGGGTTTACGACGCGGTGCATGTTGGACAGCCAGGTATCATTGGTCCAACGCATTAGAAGGTCACCGATATTGATCACGAAGAACTCGGGCCGTGTCTCGACGTCGATCCACTCGCCCTTGCGGGTGCGGACCTGCAGGCCGCCGGCTTCGTCTTCTCCCATCAAGATGGTCAGGAAACCGTAATCGGTGTGTTCGCCCGCCCGGATCTGGCCCGGCGGTGGACCGTCGGCCAGCAGGGGATAATAGTTCAGACGGATTGCGGTTACATGCTTGTCGAGCTTGTCCTCAAACCAGTTTTCCGGGAGGCCGAGTGCCAGGGAGGCGATACGCCCCAAGTCGTGGATCAGGCGTTCCATCTCGGCGTAATAGGCGAGTGATGCTTCACGAAATGATGCGGGTTTGTCGGGCCAGATATTCGGGATGAAGTACTGTTTGCCTTCGGGCCCGTTGAAATAGGGCTCGTCCGGCCAGTCCTGCGGACCGTAATGATAAAATTCTTTGAGGTCGGGGGTCGCGTCGGGGCGCACTGTGCGCCCGAGGGATTCACCCTCCATCACCCGGAGGCCGCGCGGCGTGTCCGCCACGGGATGAACCGTTTCGCGTTTGACGGGCTCCGGCTGTTCGAAAAAGCTGTGCGACGCTTCGCGCAGATCTTCGACAAGGTGTTGATCGACGCCATGCCCTGAAATCGCAAAGAATCCAATTTCAGTGCAGGCCGCGGCGACAGCCTCGGCGACCGCTTTCTTGCCGGCAGGGTCGCCGGACAGAAAGGGAGAAATATCGATAATCGGAACGGTGTCTAAAGACATGAGCAGGGTCTCCGGGTTCGCGTCATCCCCCGGAGCTTATCACCCACCGGGGGAGGGGGCCAGATCGGCGTACGCCCCTTAGTTCCCGATTGATTTCCGGCCCAGCGTCACCCGCACACCTTCAAGCGGGGGCTCCTCTGTCTTCTTGCCGAAAAGCTTGGCGATCTTCGAGAAAAGCATGCGGATCGCGCGCCACAGTTTTGGCAGCAGCCAGATTGCCAGCAGGATGAAAACCACAAGGACGCCAATGAACACGGCCGGATGCGACAGGGCGAGCCAGAGACCGCCAAACACGGCGACGTCTTCCGAGACGGATGCCGTCCAGTTCGAGAACGGTTCGGGCGATGTGTTAATCAGCAGACGACTGCCTGCCTTTATCGTGTGGGTTGCCGCGGTGAGGACACCGCCGCCTGCACCAGCAGCCAGCATTTCGGCAGTGCTTGCATCGGCGAACACTGTGGCTGCCAGCACGGCGCCTGCGGGAACGCGGATGAAGGAATGGATGGTGTCCCAGGCGGAATCCACCCCGGGAATTTTGTCGGCAAAGAATTCAACGACGTACATCGCGCCAGCCGCGGCGATCACCCAAGGGTTCTCCAGCGTTTCCAGGCCTGCCGGCAGGTCCATCGACCCGGTGGCACCCATGATGCCGAGCATGGCGCAGGTGGCGTACAAATTGAGGCCACTGGCCCAGGCGGCACCCATCGACAGGGCAATTAATGCTGTAATATCCATCCTACTACTCTCACTCCTACCTATTGGACTTCACCCTGTAATATGGGCATTTTGAAACAAATCCCAGCAAAGAAGTTGAATCGTTGACAGAACCCCTTGAAAAGAAAAGACATTTTACAGTGCTTGGCGCGGGCGTTGTGGGGCTTTGCTGTGCGGTTTCCCTGCAAAGGGACGGCCACAAGGTAACGCTGGTCGACCGGATGGACCCCGGGACCGGCACGTCCTTCGGCAATGCGGGCTTGATACAGATAGATGCCGTTGTGCCGATCGCGACACCGGGAGTCCTCCGAAGCGTCCCGCGTATGTTGCTGGACCCGAAGGGACCACTTGTCGTGCGCTGGCGCTATCTTCACCGGATAGCGCCCTGGCTGGCAAAATTCGTTCTGGCCGCGCGGCCCGACAGCGTGGAACGCATTTCGGTGGCACTGGCGTCGCTGCTGGATCGGTCGAACGATGCCTGGCTTGAACTGATCAAAGCGGCGAGCGCGCAGGAGATCTGGCGACAGTCCGGAGAGCTTCACGTCTACCGGAAAAAAGAAGCGTGGGACGAGGCGCAACCGACACATGATTTGCGCCGCCGCCGTGGCTCGCTGCTCGAAGATCTGACCGTCGACGAGATGCGCCAGCTCGAACCGGCGCTTTCGCCCAATCTGCACGCTGGTGTATTTACGCCCAATGCAAATTCGATCACCCATCCGCTGCATTTGTCCGAAAAACTGTTTGAGCTGTTTCGCCGCAATGGCGGAGAGTTCGTGAAAGATAACGTCGTTCGGATCGAAACCGGCGCGGACGGGGAGCCGTCGGAACTGATCGGCGAGACGGCGACGGCTAAGCTCGACGCGCTGGTGATTGCCGCCGGTGCGTTCTCAAAGCCCTTTGCAAAATCGACCGGTGCATCCGTCCCGCTCGATACCGAGCGCGGATATCACCTGTGGCTTCCCAATCCCGGGGTTGAGATGCGTCGGCCCATCATTGTCGGCGATCATCGGTTCGGGATCGTTCCGATGACCGGTGGATTGCGTCTGGTCGGCACGGCGGAGTTTGCGGGGCTCGATCTGCCACCTTATTGGGACCGCGCGGATATTCTCGCCGAGCTCGCAGCACCATTTGTGCCGGGTCTCAATCTGGATGGCGCAGAGCGTTGGATGGGATACAGGCCATCCTTGCCGGACAGCCTGCCGGTTATCGGCCGCGCGCCCGGGCGCAAAGACGTTTATCTTGCCTTCGGGCATGGTCATCTCGGGTTGACGATGGGCGCTGTCACCGGCCAGTTGATTGCCGATCTTGCCGCCGACCGGGCGCCGGCAATCGATCTTGCCCCGTTCCGGGCCGAACGGTTCTGACGGAGAAAACAGATGCGTATTCAGGCAGACACACTCACCGATATTGTTGCCACCATTTTCGAGAAATCCGGCAGTCCGCCCGATGAAGCGGCATTGGTCGCGGGCTCACTCGTCAAAGCCAACCTGATGGGGCATGACAGCCATGGCGTCGGTCTGGTCCCAACTTATATCCGCCATATCGAAGCCGGATTGCTGCTTCCCGGAACGTCCGCCGAATGCGTTAAGGATGATGGCGCGATTATGATGTTCGACGGTCGCCGTGGCTTCGGGCGTCGTGCGGGCGGCGAGGCGATGGCGGCGGCGGCGGAGCGGTGTCGCGATACCGGTGTCGTGCTGATGACACTGCGCAACGCCCATCATATCGGCCGGATCGGTGCTTACGGCGAGATCGCCATGGAGCAGGGGATGATTTCGCTGCATTTCGTCAACGTGATTGATCATGGACCGTCGGTAGCCCCCTGGGGCGGGGGCGAAGCGCGGTATGTGACCAACCCGGTCTGCATCGCGGTGCCGGGAACGGAGAACACACCACCGACGCTGCTGGACATGGCGACGAGCCTGGTCGCGCTCGGCAAGGCGCGCGTGGCGTTCTCGAAGGGCGAACAGATGGCCGAAGGTCTAATGATCGATGCGGATGGCCAGCCGACAACCGATCCGTCGGTGATGTATGCCAAGCCAAGAGGCGCGCTTTTGCCCTTTGGCGATCACAAGGGATCTGGCCTGGCCCTGATGTGCGAGTTGCTTGCGGGCGGTCTGTCAGGCGGTGGAACGATCCAGCCGGAAAATCCACAACAGGACTCCATCATCAACAACATGTTCACCATCGTCATTGATCCCGCACGGCTGGTCGACATGACGTGGCTGCGTAGCGAGATAGATGCGACGGTGGCCTATGTGAAATCAGCCCGGCCCGCCGACCCCGATACGCCCGTCATTGTTGCGGGCGACGCGGAACGGGCGCGGACCGCGGAGCGCACATCAGCCGGTATAGAGATCAATGACGAAGCCTGGGCTGAAATGCGCGAGACTGGCGACGGTCTGGGGATGGAGAGCAGCGTTTTTGACGCCGCCTGATTCGTGATCAGCTTTTGAGATCAACCATTACCGACGGTACTGTGTCCGGTGCGTCTACGAATTCCGGCCCACATATAAAGAATCTGTTTGGCTGAAGGCCATGCGTTGAGACGAGCTCGTTGCGAACCGCCGATACGCGCGCAGCCGCCAGATCGATAGCGGCCTTCCGGTCGGCTTTCGGCGACACTTTCCTGAGTGCTGCAAGGTCGGATGCCGTCGCCGGCCCGCACATCGACGGGGCTTCCTTTGGCTTCTTTTTCAAATAGGCAGCGATTTCCGCAATGCGGCCTTTCAAGGCAGGTGATAACGTTGCCGACCCGGATGTGAATTCAAGAGGCTTCACAGCGATCTTTGGCCCGCCGACTGCATCAACGATTGCGACCACGGTGCCCAATGGGAACGCGATTTTCACCGCCGTCATAAATGTCTTTTGCATCGCGCCGCCAATCGCCTGTCCGATGGCGTCGCTGAGATCGAACTTCGGGTCTTCGAGAGAGCCGGTAATGGGGATCGACAGTTTTACAATGCCGTTTTTGTCCTGGATCAGCCCGAGAGCAGATTCTATGGGCGGGCCGGACTCCGATTCTTTTCCACCTTTTGGCTGGGGCGCCGGTGTGACCTCCAGTCTGCTGATCTTCAAGGCTGTTGTGGCGTTTATCCGGCTGTCATTTAGTTTGAGGTCTATTTCGCCGTCGGCCCGGCCCTGGCGGATTGTGTGTTTGATAGCGGGCAGGATATAGGCGTTGAACTTGAACAATTCGATATTCTTGAAGCCGATACCAAGATTCGCATTTGTGTTCTCTAGATCGGGTTTCACGGTGCCGTCGAGCTGAACGCGCCCGAATTTCCCAAGTCCCAACAGTACATTCAGGCGCGCATCGCTTTGCGGTTTTGACGTATCGAAATCGCGTAACGTCGCCTGCAATTGCGAGGTTTCTATGGAGAAGGGCGGCTCCACTGCGTTATCGACGAACGCGATGCTGCTGTCGGAGAGGACGGCGCTGCCAATCCTGATGGTCGCGGCTTTTCTGTTGCGCGTCTCTGATTTGACGCCGGCAGGTTCAGCGATTGAAGCCTCCACAGGCACAGCCGGCATCGCGATGCCCCCATCCAGGCTGCGGACGAGCCTGCCTGAGAGGCCGCTGGCGCGCAACGCCGTGATACCGAGCCCGCCGTCGGCATCGGTCGTGATATCTGTCGCTAAAAGGGTCTTGAGAGCGATGCGTGGCAACGGGGATTTGTCGGTAGGACCGGCGGTCGATAGCCCCGAGACCGCCGCTTTTGACACGGAACTGTTCGCGGGTGCTATTGCGATGCCTATTACGTTGGCGCTTTCCAGTTTTATCCTGAAGGGATCATCTGCTGCGAGTGTCGCGTCAAAACCCGTGAGTTTTACATCGCCGGACAGCGAGAAACCGTCTGCGGGCGCGGCGCCCATCGTTGGGTCCAGACCAATACTGCCGGTCCATTCCGCTGTTTTTTGCGACGCACGCCAGCTTTTATTCGTACTCTCCGTCGAGAGGTCGGTGGCCGTCAGCGCGCCGTCCAGAGACAACGTCAATGCGCCTGTGTCGGTCTGTCCGAAGGATATCCGGTTTCCGGTGCTTTTGAGCGAGCGGGCCGAGGCATGGCCGCCAAGCTGGGGTGCTTCCAGCAGGACGCCGTCAAGGTCGAGCTGGGCGGAAACGGTGCCGGAGATCGCGCCCCTGTCGGAGACGTTCAGAACCGCATTCTCATAGGCGACCCGGAATGATTTTACATCGAGACGGTCTAATCCGGCAGGCTTGAGCGAGCCGCCCAGAGCCTTTGCATCCATAACGCCGGATAACGTGGCCGAGAATGCCGCCGTTTGGGGCGGCAGGGTCAGGGTGACCCGGCTGTTCAGGTTTATCTGATCCGGCGCGATGGTGAGTTCCGTCTCCGGCTGGTCGAACTTCGCCTTAGTAAGTTTCGCGATGAGTTCGCCGCTGACAATTGTCGTGCCTGTATTTGTTGGGTCTGCCTTTATGGATATTCCCGATTTGGAGAGATTAAACCGCGCCGTGTCCGCCGAGAGGGCGACCTTGCTGACGCGGTTGACGAACGCGAAGCCGTCGGCAGCGGCGACACCTTGTACCTGGATCTCCGGCAGGGCGCCGGCCGCCGACTTTTCGTCGGGCAGGGAAATCCGTCCTGTGCCATTCCATGACAGAGATTTAGCATTGGTCTGAAACAGGGTGGTCTGGACCCGGGCACGAGAGAGCGATGCCTTGCCGTCAAATGAAATTGCGGGTCCGCCACTCGCCCTGAAACCGGCTTTTGCTGTCCCGTTGATGGCCGCTATACCTGAGATGTCCTTGATACGTCCCGTTGCAATGAGATCCTTGAAGGCATCCAGTTTCAGCGCAGCTGTGTTGATCGAGAGTTCCGCGTTCGGTTCCTTCGCGAACGGAAATATTCTACCGCCAATCGTTACTTTGCCGCCGCCGGTCATCACGGAAAGCGACATTGTCGCGGGACTGCCCGGCGTCAGCGTCGTTAACTTGTCGATGCGGAGTTTTTCGACAAGCGCCTTTTGGAGGGCAGTGCCGAGGTTAAGCGTCATCTGGCTGTTATCGATCGCGATATTTCCGGCTTCCAGTTGCCAGGGATCGCTGGGTTCTGCGGGGGCTTCGCTGCTCGCGAATACCATAGGGAACCCACCCACGGACCACACGCCTTTGGCGTCGAGCCGGATGTCGATATCTGCATCGGCAACGGATAGTTCATGAATGGTGATCCGGCGGCTCACCAGCGCTGACCACCCGATACGCAGTTTTGCCTTGCCGACAACGATATCCTCGCCGTCGGGTCCGACAGATTTGAATTCTTCCACCCAGATCTCACCGGTCGCCGGATTTATGCGCAGGGTACCGACCTTCACCGATTTTGCGCCCAGCTTTTCAAGCTGGGTCTCGATCTGCCAGGTCGCTGCCGTCGGCAATAAAGCGACGCCAATACCCAAAAGCACGCCGACGGCGAGCACGGCATAGGCGGCTATCCGCAACCTTTTGCGGCGCGGCGGAGCGATTTCGGTCGATTTATCGGACATTTCAATTACTCAACGAAACAATGCGGTACCTGGTTCCTTGGCCTGGGAATCCAATTGGGGTGCGTGCACCGACTGGAGACCTCCTAGATGGCGATCAATTATGACAATTACAGGGCAGGGGGCATTCCCAACGGGTGATCAGATGACAATCCGGACAGAATGTACACTCAGTGTCGCTGTCTCATCGCCAGTCGATAAGGCCTGCGAAAGCTTTGTGGAGGGCGCCGTCGGCATTGGCCATGTCGTAGGGCACATCAAAATGCTGATATCCGGCTGCGTCGCACAGTTCCAGTGAGTGGCCGTTTTCGACCCATGCGGCGGCATAGCGCGATTGATGCAGGAAATATTCCGCAAGTTCGTTTTCGCCTGTGCCGAGGATCAGTGGGCCCATCTGTTTGCCGGCAGGCGGGACGTTCGATAGCGGGCTCATCGCCTCAACGCCGGCCTCGTCGAGCTGGATATAGTTATTGATGTAAGTCGCGGCGATGGGGGCGAGATCGAACAGGCCGCTGACGATCAGGGATGCTTTGAATGTTTCCGGTGGTACGGGCGGGGTGCCGCGCCCGCCGCCTCCCAGAACCATGGCGGCCAGGTGTCCGCCGGAAGAATGGCCGGCAAGGTAGAACCGGTCGCGGTCGAAGCCGTAGTTTTCGGAGTTTTCCCATAGATGATGGATCGCGCGTTCGACCTGGTCGACCATCTTGGTCATCGTAATATCCGGGCAAAGCCCGAACCCGATTACGGCAAACGCTGCACCCTGCTTCACGAAGTTCTCGCCGACAAACGAATAGGAATCCTTGGTCATGCTCAACCAGTACCCGCCATGCAAAAACACGATCAGCGGCGCCGATCCGTCTCCGCCGGGCCCGCCACCTTCAGGGTAGAGAATGTCGAGAGTTTCACGGTCGCCATCGCCATAGGAGATGTCGAGATCGCATCGCACCGATTTGCGAACAGCCGCACTGTCGGCAGCCCAGCGGTCCAGATCGGCCTGATGGTCGGGGACCGCCCAACGATTGTTATAGGCCGCGTCGCGCTTGAGCTGGTCGGCGCGGGCGTCATCGTCCATATCGCGATAGGCGAACATATCATTACTGTCGCGGTCAAGAATGTCTTCCGGGATCTCGGCGAAATCCATTCCTGCGTATTTGCGATAGTCGTTCTGGTGATCCATCCCGATGCGTCCCGTTTTTGTTATGGGAGATAACCTGAACGAGGCTGGTCCGGATCACAACGGGGCGATAGAATAATTCGAACAGTTAGATGTCTTAACGATTCAATTCAGCTAGGTTTGTCGGACAGACAGAAAAAACAGATCAAGAAACACAGAGAGAAGCAGGGACCGAACAATGGCAAAAAATATTTCAATCACCATCGCCGCAGGCGACATGGACCGCGTCGCGGCAATCAAGGACGGCCGGGTGCAGGTCGAAGGTTGTGATGTAACCTTTATTCCGATGGAGCCGGAAGAAGTTTTCTTCCGCGCGTTCCGATATGCCGAGTTCGATTGCTGCGAGCTGTCGTTTTCGAGCCACATGCGGGTGACGTCGCAGAACAAGTCCGACTATGTGGGTATCCCCGCATTCGTCAGCCGCGTGTTCCGGCATTCCGGTTTTTACATCCGCACCGACCGCGGCATCACCAAGCCAGAAGATCTGCGCGGCAAGCTGGTCGGACTGCCGGAATACCAGATGACCGCGCCGGTCTGGATGCGCGGCATGCTGGAAGATGAATACGGTATCAAGCCCGAAGAGATCCACTGGCGGTCCGGCGGACAGGAAGAAGCCGGCCGTGACGAGCGGACGCCGTTTGAAGCACCGCCCGGACTGGACCTGCAGCCGATCCCGCAGGACCGCACCCTGGTTGAGATGTTTGAAGCAGGCGAACTTGATGCGCTGATGACGGCGCGCGCGCCGTCCAGCTTTAACCTGGGCAAACCGAATATCGACCGCCTGTGGCCGAACTTCCGCGACGTCGAGAAGGAATATTACCGCAAGACCAAGATGTTCCCGATCATGCATCTGATGGGTCTGCGCAAGGATCTGCACGAGGCCTATCCCTGGCTGGCCGGCAGTATCTACAAGGCGCTGCTCCAGTCGCGCGATATCGCCTATGAAGATCTCGCCAAGACGGCAGCGCTCAGCGTCGCACTGCCCTGGGTGGATGCGGAACGACGCGATACGATTGAACTGATGGGCAACGATTTCTGGCGCTACGGCATCGAAGAATGCCGCCATGAAATTGAAGCACTGGCGCGGTATTCCCACAGTCACGGTCTGTCCGAACGTCTGCTGACACCGGAAGACCTATTTGCGGAATCGACGTTCGACATCTCGAAGATCTGAGCGACAGGCGTAAAGCGGGGAAATACCCGTAATGCCTGAAGGGCGGGAAACAATCGGAGGGTAAGACGATGGAACTGCCATCAAGTGACGACATCTATTCGCTCAAAGTCGACGATTTCGATACATCGAAACTGCTGACCAATGCGGCGCGTCAGCGTGATGAGCGCGGCCTGAACGACGTCTTCATTGTCGATGCGGATTCGCATCACTACGAAACAGAATCCGTTGCCGAGTTGATAGAATACATCGAAGACCCGGTGATGAAGCAGTTGTCGCGGTCGGCGCTTGGCGTTGCGCGCAAATCGCGCGGCTTTCCGTATTCCCGCGTCGGTTATCAGGATGTCGGCGGGCGTATCACGCGCGAGCCGCTTCGCCAGATGGAAAAGACAATCCCGGATGGTGATCACCGGGATGTGCAACTCGCCCTGAAGCGCATGGACACGATGGGGATCGACGTTTCGGTCCTGCTGCCAACACCGATGATGCTTATGGGCATGCATCCGCAGGCGGAGTTCGAAGCACAGGTGGCTTTGGCTTATAACAGGTGGCTGGTCGAGAAGGTCCTGTCGGGTTCAGACCGGCTGAAATCCTTTGCCTACCTGCCGTTCAACGATCCGGAAATGGCCTATCGTATCGTCCAGGAATTCAAGGACGTGCCGGGCATCATCGGGTTTCTGGTCACGTCGGTTCGCACGAATGCGATTCATGAAAACGTGTATGCCAAGACCTACGCGGCGATCCAGGAAGCCGGCAAGGTGCTGTCGTTCCACACCGGGTATGACTGGGATGATCCAACATTCGGCAGCCCAAGCCGGTTTGTTGCGGTGCAGGCGATCGGCTACCCGTTTTACAACGTGGTCCATTGCGTGAACTGGCTGTGCAACGCCATGAACGAGCGTTTTCCCGATCTCAAGGTTCTCTGGATGGAGGGCGGTCTCGCCTGGGTGCTCTGGGTGATCCAGCGGATCGATTCCGAATATCGGATGCGGTCGTCGGAAGTGCCCGGCCTCCGGAAGCTGCCGAGCGAGTACATGCGCGATATGTATTATACCTCGCAGCCGCTCGAAGCGGGGGACGGGTATCTGCTCGAGATGACCATGAAGGCCATCGATGCCGGTAATCAGGTGCTTTATGCGTCCAACTATCCGTTGCCTGATATGGATGTGCCTTCGGTGATCTGGGATCTCGATTTTCTCGATGAGCAGCAGAAGCGCAATATTCTCGGCGAGAACGCCCGCAAACTCTTCAAGCTTTAGGGCACACCTGCACGAATTCATATCCAGGGGATTAGATAATGCTGTCACCGGACCATTACGATTACGTACCCATGCCCGATCGCGCTCCGCTGAAATGGCCGGGTGGGCACCGGATGGCCGTTATCTTCACGATCAACTGCGAATTCTGGCCGATGACCTGGGACAAGCCCGAGCCAATGTATCCGGGCGGTCCTGCGTCGATCCCACATGTGTTACCCGGCGATGTGCCCGATTATGCGAACTGGACCTGGCGGGAATACGGCCACCGTGTCGGTGTGTGGCGCCTTTTCGAGGAATTCGACCGCACCGGGGTGCCGACAACCTGCACCATCAACGCGCTGACGGCGCTTGAGCGCACGCCAATTGTCGAAGCTGCGAATGAGCGCGGCTGGGAAATTCTCGCCCATAACTGGTCGCAGACCGACATCATGTCGAACTATGCCGGAAAACCTGATGAGGAGCGGGACGTTATCCAGCGGATTATCGACGCTTATGAGAGCGTGCTCGGTCGCCGGCCGCGCGGATGGCTGTCATCCTCGCTACGGTCAACGCACGAAACGCCGCATCTGCTGAAGGAACTGGGCTTCGATTTCATGGCCTGTTACCTGAATGACGACCAGCCCTACATGATGCGCACGCGTCATGGTCCGCTGGTTCAAATTCCCTATTCGAACGATATCAACGATTTCGCCGTGTTTTCGCGCGGCGCCATGGCCGCATCCGGCGCATTTGAGCGTTTCCGCGATGAATTCGACATCCTTTATGAGGAAAGCGAAACCAGCGGGCGGATCATGAATATCGGCCTGCATCCGCATGTCATGGGCCGCGGTTTTGCGGTGAAGGCACTGCGCCAGTTCATAGCCTATGTGAAAGACATCGACGGCGTCTGGTTCCCGAAACGCGAAGAGATTTCAGACTGGTATGCGGAAAACCACGCATCCCACATCGCCCCGCGGGATATCGCGCCCGATTAAGCGATTTTTAAGGCCGTTGCTGAAGGATAGGGCACAAACTCTATCTGGAAGACAGTTCATGGTACTCGCACGCATTAAATCGGCTCTTGGCGGCGCCAAACCGACTGGCAGCGCCAAATCGACCGATCAGGAGCGGCGGGTTATGCCACGCCTGCCCGAAACCCGGGCGACGCTGGTGCTCGACGGCGCGAGTTACCCATTGGTCGACTGGAACCCGAAGGGCTTCCAGATAGCGCCCTATGTCGGAGAACTGCGGATCAAGACCGCCGTCAGTGCCAGGCTGATCATTCCCCATGAAGGCCAGAGCTTCGGATTTAATCTGAAGGGGCGGGTCATGCGGATCGATCCGCAGAACAAGGCGGTCGGCGGCGTGTTCACGGATGTTGATGCGGTCACTGACGCAAAACTTCAGAAACTTTTCGACGCCCGCGCAGGCTAAGCACCACACACAAAAATGACGGCCCGTTCGGCCGCCATTTCTGTATTTTTCGCTATAGCTCCAGCAAGTTTACCGGACGGCGTGGGCCACCGGTTTGAGTGACTTCAGGTAGGCGATCATGGCATCCATGTCGTCGTCGCTGATGTTCTTGTAATAGCCGAAGGCCATTGGCGGGCGCAGTTTCGTGCCATCGGGGCGGACACCCTGTCTGACAGCAGCCTTGATTTGCGCATCGGTCCATTTTCCGAGCCCTGTTTCCGCATGTGGCGTCAGGTTGGCGGCGATGCTCTCGCCCCACGGGCCTGCGAACTTGAATCCGCCGGCACCCATTTGGGTCTCGTAGTCCCGGTGCGGCGGTTTGGTCATTGGCGTATGGCATTCCATGCAATGACCAAGCGGCCCTGCGAGGTATGCGCCATAGGCTACTTTGTCAGTGCGCGGGACATCTGCAATCGAGCCGACAGGCGGCCCGTACGCGGGCGGCAGCGGCATTTTGTAGACCGACTTGCGTGTCGCGTTCTTCACCGGTTTCAGATTGCGCAGATAGGCGATGATGGCTTTGGTATCGCGGTCGGACAGGCCCCGATACATGTCATAGGGCATCGGCGGGCCGATGAGCGAGCCGTCCGGGCGTTTGCCGTCGCGAATCGCGACCATCAACTGGGCATCGGTCCAGTTCCCGATCCCGGTTTCCTTGTCGGGCGTGAGGTTCGGCGTCATCGCGTCGATCGGCCCTTCTTTCATCTCGAAGCCGCCAGCGAGTTCGTGCTGGGCCATGGGACCGCCTTTTGCGGTATGGCAATTGCCGCAGGCGACAACGCTTTTCATCAGATAGGTGCCACGTTCGAGCAGGGTCTCTGCCTGCGCCTGAACGAATGGCGCCGCCGAGAGTATGGTAACGAGTGCAAATATTCTCTTCATGAATTCCCCCATTTTTATCGTATTCGGTATCACAGTACCTTCAATTCACGCGGCGATAAATCTGTTAGATTGTCTCCAATAAATAAGACTGGAGGCAGGGATGACCACACTCAAAATCGGCGACGTGACCATAGGCGGCGTTCTGGAATGGCAGGGCGTCTACCGCGATCCGCTTGAAATGTATCCGGACGCCACACGGGAAGCCGTCGATGCGCACCGCGGATGGTTGGAGCCGCATAGCATCGATCCGCAGACCGGCAACATCATCATGGCGTTCAAAAGCTACGTTGTGCGTACCGAACGCCTGACGATCCTGATCGATTCCTGTGTCGGGAACGACAAGGAACGCCCCGTACGCCCGAACTGGCATCGCCAGAAATGGCCATGGATGGATAATCTGCGGGCGCAGGGTGTCGCCCCGGAAGATATCGACATCGTGATGTGTACCCATCTGCATACCGATCACGTCGGCTGGAATACCCAGTTGGTCGATGGCCGCTGGGTGCCGACGTTTCCCAATGCGAACTACCTGTTTCACAAAATCGAATACGATTACTGGGAAAAGGAACACCAGACGCAGGACTGGGCGCGGGATGCGTTCATCGACAGCGTGTTGCCGGTTATTGAAGCGGGGCAGGCAACCATGGTGAACGGCGATCATGAGATCGATACCGGCCTGTGGCTGGAACACACGCCTGGCCATACACCGGGCGCGGTCTGCCTGCATCTCGAGCATGGCGGCGATCACGGCATTTTTTGCGGCGACCTGATGCATCATCCGTTACAGGTGCCTGAATCACAGTGGTCGAGCATCTTTTGCGAGGATCCGGCCCTGTCGCGGGAGACCCGTACGGCATTTGTCGACCGACACGCTGAAACGGATACCATGATCCTGCCCGCGCATTTTGCAGATGTCGGCGGCGGCCATATCGTCGGCGGCGGTCCCGAGGGTAAGCCGATTTTCAAATTCGCCGGCTGACCCGGTATTTACATCCGCCGGTTGACCCGGCGTTCAGATCACTACATCGAAGGAGAGATACGTGAGCGATATCGGCTTTATCGGCCTTGGCAACATGGGCGCGGCCCTGGCACGCCGCCTGATGGCGGATCATACGCTGCATGTGTGGGATATGAACCAGGCAGCGGTAGACGCGCTTGTCGCCGAGGGGGCGAAAGCGGCAAATGGACCGGGCGGGGTCGGCGCTTCCGGCGCAGAGCTCGTTCTGACCTGTCTGCCGACATCGGTTCAGGTCGATCAGGTACTTTTTGGGTCCGACGGTGTTGCCGACGCTCTGCCTGCAGGCGCGCTTATCGCCGATATGACCACGGGTGACCCGCTTGCCACGAAAGAGATGTCGGCACGTCTGGCGGCACAGGGGATCGATATGATCGATGCACCCGTATCAGGCGGGGTCAGCGGGGCCGAGCAGGGCACAATTGCCATCATGGTCGGCGCGTCAGATGCTTTGTTCGCAAAGGTAAAACCGGCGTTTGAATCGATTAGCCCCAATATCCTGCATGCAGGCGAAATCGGGTCCGGTCATGCGATGAAGCTGATCAACAATATGATCTCGTCCTGTATCCGGGTCGCGACGTTTGAAGGCCTGGCCCTTGCCACAAAGGCCGGGATCGAGCCGATGCGGTTTGCCGAGATCCTGTCCAAAGGGTCCGGGCGTGGCTATGTTGCGGATACCTCGCTGCCCAAGTTCGTTATCCCCGGCCGCCTGAATCAGGATTTTGGCCTGGCGCTGATGCACAAGGATCTGACGCTTGCGACCAAGCTGGGACAGGATATGGGCGCGCCGCTGATGACCGGGAATTATGCTCGGGAAGTATTTAAGTCGGCTCTTAACCAGCTTGGGGAAGATGTTGATATAACGCAAATAATCAGAATTTTCGAGGCTGCTGCCGATGTCGATATCGTTGCCGCCCAGGAAGCCTTCGAGCGGTAAACGCGTTAACCTTTAATTTACACTCCCGGCGTGAAATAAGGGCTGGTTTTACAATTTGGCGAACCCCTTGTTCGGTTTGTTTCAAAAAAAACGTGACCCGCGGGAGCGGCGCCGACTTTACCGGATTCCGGAAAAGAGCGCGATGCTTGTGCTCGACGATGTGAGCTACGCAATTGCGGACTGGAGCGTCGATGGCTTTCGCGCACTCGGTTTCCGCGGTGGCTACAGTGCCGGGGATAATGCACGCGTCCGCCTTATTATCGTCCACAGGGGACGAACCGTTGGATTTAATGCCAAAGCCAAAATTCTGCGTGCCGACCCGCAGAACAAGGAAATCGCAGGCCAATTTTCGTCCATGTCGGAAACAGGGCGAAAGGATATTGCCCGGGTCTATCGCGAGAGGCTTGCGCTCTATCAGGCGTCGCCCGAGTTTGAGACAGAAGAGGCCCTGTCTTAAGAAGGCCGTGTTTTAAGAAGGCCGTGTCATAGCGCAAACGGATGTCCGGTGCGGTCCTGGCCCTCAGGTCTGGCCGCCGATCGCCGGGTCGGGGACAATACTGACGATAACGTTCAGATCACCGGGCGGCCCGCCGCCGAAGCCTTCAATTCCGAATCCGCGTAAGGTAATGATATCGCCGTCGCCTGTCCCTTTGAGGATGTCGACGGCCACCGTGATGCCGGTCATGGTCGTAACCAGCTTGCAAATACCTTCATCGGCCTCTGACTGCACGATCTTGAGGGTTTCGGCGATATCCTCGCCTTTCATCCACAACGACGTTGCCGCAGCGCCTTTCACCCGGCCAAGCCGGGTGCCGGCGACATCGCCGAACAGGTCGACGGTGCGTTCGCCGGTGCTTTCGTCAATTTCGAAATCGAACCAGGCACCGCCTTTTTGCCAGGGCTGAAGGCCGTCTTCGCCGCCGGTGGCGGGGGTATTCCGGTCGAATTCCGCGCGTTTGTGCCGGTCGGCCAGCAGGTTATAGGCGGCCGTGATCTCTTTGAAGCGGTCAGCCGCGCTTTCGTCGCCCGCGTTTACATCCGGATGGAGTTCTTTCGCCAGTGCGCGATAGGCACGCTTGATGTCTTCAATGTCTGCGCCACGCTCGACGCCGAGAAGGTCATAGGGGGTCATCCGCTGCCGATCTTCGCTGCAATACCGCGTCGATTGTCGCGGGCTTCGCCGGGGTGGTCAAGGAAACGGGCCCGAATCCGTCGTACAGCACCCACTAACTGCAAAAAATGGCCTGTTTTGCCGAACTCAGTCGACAGGTTTGAAAAAACCGGCCGCTGCGTACTGTTTTGGCCATTTATAGTCCTCGACACCCAGAGAACGGGCCGCATGATGGGCGAAATAGGGATCGAACAGCTGCCCCTTGGCCATGCAGCACAGATCGGCTTGTCCTTGCGAGATGACACCGTTGATCTGTTCCGGGCCGCCGACATTGCCGACCGTCATTGTCGGGATACCGGTTTCCGCGCGCACGCGCTCGCTGAACGGTGTCTGAAACAGCCCTTCGACGCGGGGGCGTACATCGTCCGTGACGTTGCCGCTCGAGACATCGAGGATATCGAGCCCGGCCGCCTTCATTATTTTGCCAATCTCTACCGCATCGTCGACCTCCGTGCCGCCTTCGACCCAGTCATAGGCGGAAATGCGCATCGAGATCGGCTTGTCTTCCGGCCAGTTGGCGCGGATGGCGTGGAAGACCTCCAGCGGGAACCGCATCCGGTTTTCAAGCGAGCCGCCATATTCGTCGGTCCGCGTGTTCGATAGGGGCGAGATGAAGCTTGAAATCAGATAGCCGTGGCCGCCGTGGATCTCGATCATGTCGAACCCGGCTTCCTCGGCCCAGCGGGCACCCTGGGCAAACGCCTCGACCAGCCGGTCCATATCGGCGCGGGTCATCTCCCGCGGGGTCTGGCTGTCTGCCGAGAACGGGATCGCGGAAGGCGCGAGGATCTCCCAGGCGCGGTCTGCCGGCAGCGGCCCGCCACCCTCCCAGGCAAATGAGCAGCTTGCCTTGCGTCCGGCATGGGCGAGCTGAATGGCAATCTTGGCGTCCGACTGGCCGTGAACAAAGTCGACGACACGCTTCCACGCGGCGACGTGTTCGGGCTTGTACATCCCGGCGCAGCCTTCCGATATCCGGCCTTCGGGCGAAATATCCGTCATTTCGGTGATGATCAGCCCGGTGCCGCCCATTGCCCGGCTGCCCAGATGCACCAGGTGCCAGTCATTTGCAGCGCCGTCTTCGGCCGAATACTGGCACATCGGCGACATGACGAGACGGTTCTTCAGGGTTATGCCCCGCAGCGTGAACGGGGTGAACATCGGCGCATCGGTCATCGTTGAATTCCAGACTGGATAAGAAGAGAAGATCAGGGCGTCAGATCGGTTTTCCGTCCGATGTCGCCCACGCATCCTGCATGAATATATTGGACGGCAGGTGTTCGTCCAGCACCTTGCGGGCAGCTTCCGGACCGGCGACCGGCAGATCCCCGGTATCGAGCACGCCGATCTGTTTCAGGGCGGAGCCCTGATCCCAGTAGATGTGCTCGTGACACACCTTGTCGCCGCGGAATTTCACGATCAGCAGGGTGGCGAGTTCGACCATCTTGCCCGTGGGCGCGATGCCCGGAAAATACCGGTCGAGCACGGCATCGTGGCGAAACCGGACGACGAGCTCGAGCACAACCCGGTCCGGCCCGGGCGTCATCGACACCGTCGTGCTGGTGCGTTCGCGCGAGTTCTGGTCGACAAAATGATATGTGTAGAAACGTTTGAGCATGTCGTGGCCGACGCCGCCGGCCAGCGTGGCGACGTGGTTCACATACGGGTCGTCGATCATCGTGGCCATGGTGGCATCGACGTCCCGGGTCTCAAATTCATGGCGGATATGCTCGGCAAACAGCGCTTCATAATCGTAATAGGGACCGACGGCCCGGCGGATGACCTCCAGCGTGCGGGTATGGGCCAGACTGTCCACGCGTTTATCGAACGCCGCATGACCGGGCAGGGCAAAGCCCGGCGCGGCATCCGGCCAAGTGTATACCCGCGAGCCGTTCGCCGGGTTGATCGCCCGCTGCAGCGATTCCGCGGCGGCCACCGCGTCGTCGCTGCCCATCGCGCCGAACTGAAAGACGACGGGACAGGGGAGGGACGCCAGCGCACCGGCACGGTCCTTCAGGCCCGGCGCGTCGAAGACAACGATGGCCGAAAACGCATCGGCGGCGTCCAGCGCTGCCCCCGCGATGCCGCCGTGTGCCACGCCGACCGGTCCCCCGGTTGTGTCCGTGCGGTCGTTCAGCTGGGCGGCAGCGGCCCTGACATCTGACGCGCCGGGCGCCCCGCACAGAATGGCGACGACATAGCCTTCTTCGGCAAAAAGCTGCGCGCGCGCCTGGATTGCCGGGACCGGTGCTGTTCCGTCAGCGATCAAAAGCAGTCCGGGCCCCGATCCGCTTTCGGGGACAAACAAATTTTCGCGCGCGCCGGCGGGAGCATCCGCGTCACCATCCGAATTTAAGTTCATGATTTAACCTCCGCATCCTGTGCAAAGAGTGTGCCCTATCGGCGGCACGGCGGAAACGGTCGCCGACCCGATACAAATTCTGAAACCCGAAGAGGACAAACTTGCAAATCAACCCCATGCACCCAAAGGGAGGGGCGACTATGGGGTCTGGCTGTGGCGATCTATCCGTTTACCTGCTCCGGTTACGGCACACACCTAACCGGTTCACGCCCGACAGTGTCGCGCGCGTTCTGGCCGGTGGGTCCGGGTTTCGGTGTCATGTCACGCTATCACGCAAAGGCACAAAATCCGAACACGGGGCCGAAAAAATGTCGAACTTTTCCATTGTGATCGGGGAAGCTCCGATTCTCGGGCAGGAGCGGACGCAAATCGGAATGATCGATCAGGACCGCCTGCCAGCCAACAGCAGGCTCTCGCGAGGAGCCCGGCAAGGGCGCTCGTCACATTTCAGATCACGGGCCGGAAGCTATGGAACCTGTCATCCCGGCCCGAACCAGTTTGCTCTGGCCCGGCCCATCTGCGTAAGGTCTGACAAGGGGTGAGCCGGCAGGGTGTGAATTTTGCACGCTGGCGCGGCTGACGCCGGGGATCAGCCATGGAACACCAACAAGAGCAGATCCTGAGTATCCTGAATCAGGCAATCAACTCGGCGGTCAGTTACGGGCTCGACGGGGTCGGTGCGCTGGCGATCCTGATCGTCGGCCTGATCGTGGCAGGCTGGGCGCGGCGCAGCGTCCTCCGTGTGCTGAACCGGGCGCCCCGGGTCGACAAGACGCTCAGGCCGGTGATCGCCAGCATCGTGCGATACAGCATCCTCGTCTTTGTACTGATCGCGGTTCTGGCCCAGTTCGGGGTCCAGACGACCAGCATCATAGCCCTGCTGGGCGCCGCCGGCCTGGCGCTCGGCCTGGCGCTTCAGGGGACGTTGCAGAACATCTCCGCAGGTTTCATGCTATTGTTCCTGCGCCCCTTCCGGGTCGGCCACTACATTGACGCCGAGGGATTGTCGGGCACCGTCGAAGAGATCGGCCTGTTCACCACCCACATGCGTACCTCCCTCGGCATTTATCTCGAGGTCCCCAACGCCAAGATCTGGAACCGCGCGATTCTCAACTACTCGCGCGTCACGGAGCGGCGCCTGGACGTGGTGGTCGGCATCTCCTACGACGATAACATCGACAAGGCGCAGGCCGTGCTCCTGGAACTCATGACCTCGGACAGCCGGGTCAATCCCGCGCCCGTGCCCCAGGTCCTGCTGACCGAACTCGGCGACAGCTCCGTCATCCTCAACCTGCGCTGCTGGGCCGCCCCCGACGATTATGCGCGCCTTCTTTACGACCTCAACAAGGCGGTCAAACAGCGCCTCGACACCGAAGGCATCACCATCCCTTTCCCGCAACGCGACGTGCATCTTTTCGAAGAAAAGGCATTAAAACCAATCGCAACACCCCGATAGCGGAAATCGCGGCGGGCACCGTCAGACCAAAATCCTGAGTAATTTGAATTCGCCTGGTGGTTTCAGAAAACCGGACCTTCTGAAGGCCGTTCAGATGGGTCCGCTATTCAGGCGAAAGTGGTCATCCCAAACCAGCAGAATATACGTCTGCTTGCAGCCAAAAGAAGCAGCGTCGACGCCGGTGACCTCAGCTAACGAAAAAAATGTGGGTGCCGTATGGGATTGTATCTCCAACTTTTGGCCCAATAAGCTGCAAAAAGTCGGGGGAAGACAGGCACGCAGAATTTTCTCGCAAGAGCCAAAAAGTCTTAGAAAACTAGGAAAATAATGGTGCCGCCGGAGAGAATCGAACTCTCGACCTCACCATTACCAATGGTGCGCTCTACCACTGAGCTACGGCGGCCATTTAAGACGCGGCGCACAATGCCACCGGCGGATAAAATGTCAACTGCGCCGATGGCAGTTTCACGATATAAAGTCGGTATGACCAAAACACCCGAAAACCCCACTCAAAAGCCAGCGCGCCAACCCACCGCCAGCGAGGCCGACCGGCTCGAACGTCAGGCGGAAGCCTTGCGGGCGAATCTCCGCCGCCGCAAGGACCAGTCCCGCGGGCGCGAAGGGCCTGAACCGGAGTGCTGATCACCGGAGGATGACGGGCAGGAGCGGTAAACCTGCTGGTAAACGCCCGGTGGCGACGATATATATCCCTCACACAGAAGCGCTACGGCCAAACACTTCAAATTTAAGGACATTCGCGCCCCGTCGTAGAACAGTCGCGGGCGTGTCGGCATATCGGCATGGACCAGATCGTCATACAGGGCGGAAACCGGCTTTCCGGTGAAATCCGCATCAGCGGCGCGAAAAACGCGGCATTGCCGCTTATGGCTGCCAGCCTGCTGAGCACCGAGCCGCTGACGCTCACCAACCTGCCGCGGCTCGCCGATATTTCGACCATGTCGAAATTGCTCGAACAGCACGGCGTTACGGTGACCGAGGTCGAAGACGCCAAGAGCGGCATGACGATGACATTCGATGCCGGCGGGGTCGACAATACGGTCGCCCCATACGATCTGGTGCGCCGAATGCGGGCATCCGTCCTTGTGCTCGGCCCGCTTGTTGCGCGGTTCGGCGAAGCAAAGGTCTCGTTGCCCGGCGGGTGCGCGATCGGCACGCGGCCGGTGGATCTGCACATTCAGGGGCTGGAGCAGCTCGGCGCCGAGATAGAGCTTGAGGGCGGTTACATGACCGCCCGCGCGCCGAACGGTCTGGTCGGCGACAAATTCGTTTTCCCTTTCGTTTCCGTAGGTGCCACCGAAAACCTCATGATGGCGGCGTGTCTCGCAAAGGGTGAGACGGTGCTGACCAACGCGGCGCGTGAGCCCGAAGTCACCGATCTGGCACATTGCCTGGTGGCAATGGGCGCAAAAATCGACGGGATCGGATCGGACACCTTGACCATCCAGGGTGTCGCCAGCCTGCACGCCGCCGAACACCCGGTCGTTTGCGACCGGATCGAGGCGGGGACATACGCCATGGCCGCGGCGATCACCGGTGGCGAGCTGGAACTGAAGGGCGTGCGCCCGGATCTGTTGCAGGCGGCCTTCAAGATGCTGGGCGAAGCGGGGCTCGAGTTCGAGGATACGGCGGATGGCACGAAGGTCAGCCTCGGCGCCGGCGGGCTCAAGGGTATCGACGTGATGACCGAGCCGTTCCCGGGGTTTCCCACCGATCTTCAGGCGCAGGTGATGGCGCTGCTGTCGGTCGCCGACGGTGCCGCGATGATCACCGAGACGATTTTCGAAAACCGTTTCATGCACGTGCCCGAGCTGTCCCGCATGGGGGCAAACGTCAACGTTCATGGCGCGTCTGCTATGGTGCGGGGCGTGGATCATCTGACCGGCGCCGAAGTTATGGCGACCGATCTGCGGGCCTCGTCGTCGTTGATCCTGGCAGCGTTGGCGGCTGAGGGTGAAACTGTCATACGCCGCGTCTATCATCTGGACCGTGGCTATGAGCGGATCGAGGAAAAACTGGCTGCCTGCGGGGCGGTCATCGAACGCGTCCAGGAAACCTAGGTCCGGGATGCCGACGGGTAAAATAGAGGTACTTGAGTAATGTCTGACAACGTCTCCACCGGAGAAGTGAAGCTTGCGGCAACAGACCCGGAAGATATCGCTGTGCTGTCCGCGTTATTGCAGGACTCCGTGATCCCGATCAGTGAAATGATCTATCTGGCGGCCGAGAGCCGCTTTGCGCTGGTGGCCAACCGGTTCCGCTGGGAAGAAGCGCCCGCCGAAAAAGTCGCGGGCCAGATTTATGAACGGGTCCGCTGCGGCGTGACCTTCGACCGGGTAACCGCGGTACGCCGCCAGAATTTTGATCAGGCGCAGCGTGGGCAGATGTTCGATTTGCTGGCCGTTGACGCAACAAGCGAGTATGTAGACCTCGTTTTTGCCGGTGGTGCCACGATCCGTCTCGAGGTTGAGAAGATTCTGTGCCATGCAGAGGATTTTGGCGATCCGTGGCCGACCCAGTGGCGGCCCGAACATGATCTGACGGAAGGATCGGCGACCTGAGTGCCTTGCGCCGGGATTAAAGAGCCGAACAGGAGACAACGATGACAACCGCGAATGATACCCTGCGCCTTGCTGTGCCCAAGGGACGTATTCTCGAAGAGCTTCTGCCGGTGCTTGCCAGTGTCGGCATCGAGCCCGAAGCCGCGTTCTCCGACAAGCATGAACGCAAGCTGGAATTCGCGACCAACGTGCCGAACCTGTCGATCCTGCGCGTCCGCTCATTCGATATCGCAACTTTTGTCGCTTTTGGTGCCGCTCAGATGGGGGTCGCCGGCCGCGATGTGCTGATGGAGTTCGATTATCCGGAGGTTTATGCGCCGCTCGATCTCGGTATTGGCTATTGCCGCATGGTGGTGGCCGAAAAGGAAGACGCGCTGACGCGGGAAAACCCCAAGCGGTGGAGCCATGTGCGCGTAGCCACCAAGTATCCCGAAATCACCCGCCGTCATTTTGCCGAGCGCGGCGTGCAGGCCGAATGTGTGAAGCTGAATGGCGCGATGGAGATCGCGCCCGCGCTCGGTCTGTGCCGGCGTATTGTCGATCTGGTGTCGACCGGCTCGACCCTCAAAGCCAATGGGCTTGTCGAGATCGAGGAGATCGCGACGGTCACCTCGCAGCTCGTCGTGAACCGCGCGGCGCTGAAGACGCGTTCGGCCGAAATTCACGGCTGGATCGATCAGTTCCGGGAGGCACTCGATGCCGCTTAGGCTGTCGGCATCGGAGCCCGGGTTCGAGGCGACCTTCGCGGAGTATATCGGGCAGGGACGTGAAACGGCGTCGGATGTTACCGGCGTGGTATCGGACATTATCGCCGACGTGCGCGCGCGCGGCGATGTGGCGGTTGCCGAATACACGCAGAAATTCGACCGGCTCGATGTCTCGGGCGGCTTGCGGATCGACCCCGATCTGATCGCCGCTGCCCGCGACGCATGTGACGCGGACGAGATCGCGGCCCTTGAATTTGCAGCCGCCCGTATACGTGCCTTTCACGAGCGCCAGTTTCCCGAAGGGTTTTCGTTCACCGATGCCGAGGGCGTGCGCCTGGGCGCGCGCTGGACACCCGTATCGGCGGCAGGGATCTATGTGCCGGGAGGGACGGCGGCATATCCCAGTTCGGTCCTGATGAATGCGGTTCCGGCCAACGTGGCGGGGGTGCCCCGGATTGTGATGGTTGTGCCGACACCGGACGGGGCGGTGAACCCGCTGGTCCTTGCGGCAGCAGAGCTGTCCGGGGTTGGCGAGATTTACCGGATCGGCGGGGCGCAGGCGGTTGCCGCGCTGGCCTATGGCACCGAGACGATCGATGCCGTCGACAAGATTACCGGCCCCGGCAACGCCTATGTGGCAGAAGCCAAGCGCCAGGTATTCGGCGCTGTCGGGATCGACATGATCGCCGGGCCGTCTGAAATTCTTGTCGTCGCCGATGCCGATAACGACCCGGACTGGATTGCGGCGGATCTGCTGTCCCAGGCAGAGCACGATGCATCCTCGCAATCGGTTCTGATTACCGACAGTGCGGCGCTTGCCGACGCGGTCGCTGAAGCCACCGAACGCCAGCTCGGCTCGCTGGCACGGTCTGATATCGCCCGGCGGAGCTGGAATACCCATGGCGCGATTATCCTGGTGCGTAACCTGGACGATGCCGTGCCACTGGTGGACAGGATTGCACCTGAACATCTCGAACTGGCGGTCGAGGCGCCGGATGCGCTCGCGGAAAAAGTGACCCATGCCGGCGCGATCTTCCTCGGCCGTCATACGCCGGAGGCCATCGGCGATTATGTCGCCGGGCCCAACCACGTTTTGCCGACGGCGCGCAGTGCGCGGTTTTCGTCGGGGCTCGGCGTGACGGATTTTATGAAACGAACGACGCTGGTGTCTTGCGATGCGGCCTCTCTCGCCCGCATTGGCCCGGCGGCGGTGACGCTGGCTGGCGCCGAAGGGCTCGACGCGCACGCGTTGTCGCTGTCGGTTCGGCTGGACGACGGCTGACGGGCAGGGACAGTTATGTCGGACGAAAGCAATCGCCTGTTTGACGTCCGTCTGGACGACCGCAATTTCGTTGCCCGCAATCCCGAAGTCGAACACGAGCGCCGGGTCGCGGTCTATGACCTGCTCGAGGACAATTTCTTCAAGATGGTTGAAGCCGATAACGGGCCGTATGCGCTGCGCCTGCTACGCCAGGAATCCCGGCTGATCTTTGAGATCACCGATGATGACGGTTTCCATTTCGCGGATATTCCGCTGGCCCTGTCGACGTTCCGCAAGATAATCCGTGATTATTTCACGGTTTGCGAAAGCTATTACGACGCCATTAAATCGGCGAGCCCTTCAAAGATCGAGGCGATCGATATGGGGCGGCGCGGACTTCATGACGAAGGGGCGGAGCTCCTGAAAAACAAACTGGCCGATTATGTCGAGGTCGATGAAAGTACGGCACGGCGGCTGTTTACGTTGATCTGTGTCCTGCACGTTAGAAGTTGAACAGGATGACAGATCTTCCTTCCAGCATTCTGTTTGTGTGTAGCGAAAATGCCTTGCGGTCGCCCATGGCCGAGGCGCTGACCAAGCACCGGTTCGGGACGTCCGTCTTTGTCGATTCCGTCGGTGTGCGCGATGGCGATCTCGATCCGATGGCGATCGCGGTCATGGATGAAATCGGTGTCGACATGTCTCGCCACAAATCGAAGCGGCTGGACGATCTGATGGACACCTCTTTCGAGGTTATCGTCACGTTGTCGCCCGAGGCCCAACACAAGGCGATCGAACTGACACGGGTGACGGCATCCGAGGTTGAATACTGGCCGACGCCGGACCCATCGGTGTCCGAGGGGCACCGGGACGCCAGGCTCGCGGCCTATCGCGATCTGCGGGACTACCTGATCAAGCGGATCGAGATCCGTTTTGGCGACCCGGAAGCCCCACCGGCCGGCTGAATAACCGGCCGGGAGGTTTTTGAATACCGCCTACGCGGCCTTCACTTGTTGCAGGAATGACTCCACAGCCTGGTTGAGCTGATCGGTTTGGGCATTCAGTTTGCCGCAGGCAGCCTGGACCTGGCCCGCAGCACTGCCGGTTGCACCGGCTGCCTGACTGACGAGTGAGATACTGGAATCCACCTCGTGGGTACCTGTCGCGGCCTGCTGCACGTTCGTTGCAATCTCCTGCGTCGCGGCGCCCTGTTCTTCGACAGCCGCGGCGATCGAAGAGGCGATGTCGTCGACAGTGCGGATGGTGCCGCCGATAGATTCGATTGCGGATACAGCGCTTTGTGTCGCTGCCTGAATCTCAGTGACCTGCTGGCCGATTTCCTCCGTCGCCTTCGCCGTCTGATCGGCGAGAGATTTGACTTCGGTGGCCACGACCGCAAAACCTTTACCGGCTTCGCCCGCACGTGCGGCCTCGATCGTGGCGTTCAGGGCAAGAAGGTTCGTCTGGTTGGCGATATCCGTAATCAGGCTGACAACTTCGCCGATCTTTCCAGCGGCATCCGCAAGACCGCTGATCTCTGCATTGGCTTTGTCTGTCTCCTCCACCGCCGCGCTTGAGCTCGACGCGCTTTGCGCCACCTGGCGGGTGATTTCCTGGATCGATGCGGAAAGTTCTTCCGTCGCGGTTGCGACCGTCTGCACGTTGGCGCTTGCCTGTTGCGAGGCCGATGCCACTGTTGCGGACTGATTGGAGGTTTCTTCCGCTGTACGCGACATGGTTGCCGCAGCCGTATCGATTTCGTTCGTCGCTTCGGAGACGGACTTGATCACCTGTCCGACACCCGCTTCGAAGTCGGTGGCGAGCTTCATCAGTGTTGCGCGGCGATCTTCGGCAGCCTTTTCTTCCATCTCCCGCCGTACCGTCTCGAGACGTTCGTCCTGGGCACGCTTTTCTTCGGCTTTTTGCAGTTCTTCCTGCGCCACACGTGCTTCGGATTCGCGTTGAGCTTCCTGAAGTCGGTCGTTCTCGGCGAGTTTCTCCTGAAAAATTTTAACCGAACCGACCAGTTGACCGATTTCGTCCCGCGTATCGTCCAGATCGACGACGACGTCTTTTTCGCCATCGGCGAGTCGACTGGTGATCTCGGTCAGGCGATTGACCGGCGACACGATCGACCGGACGATGGCCCAGGCAGCGGCAATTGTCAGAAGAAATATTGCCGCAACGATAGCTGCCAGAACCATTAGGTCCTGCTGGGCATTCTGCTTGAGCTGCGATGTCCGTGTGGTTAGCGATGCAACGACCGCGTCCTCGACCTTCTTCAGAACATCGATCTTTTTTGTAATCGATGAGAACCACTGAGGTGCTGTAACACCTGCGGTACCCTTTTCCGGGCTTTGCAATGCGATTTCGCGCAGCGTGTCCACAGATGCAACTTCAGGGCCAGCCATGGCTGAATTGAAAATGTCCCGTTCGGTGTGTCCTGTCGCCAGTGCAAAGCGGGCAAAGTAAGTTTCCTGCATCGCGATCATCTTTAGAAATTTCTGATACCCGGCGGGGCTGAATTTTTTCTCACCGAAGCCGCCCGCGCCCATCGCACGTTCGATGCCGGCGCGTTCCTTGCCCTGCAGAAACGCCGTGTACGCAACGATCCGCGAGAGGATCTCCGCATTCTCGGTAAGCTCCTGCATTTCTTCGGCGATAGCCAGGAGCCTTCCGATTGTGGATGAATAATAGGTGGCCATTTGCGGGACGGTGGTGCTGAGTGCTGCCACACCCTCGCGTGCGGCCGGCAGCTCCTTAACGGATTGCTGCGCCTCCGCTACACGGTTTCGGAGCACTTCACCGAACTTGTCGTTGGAGAACCCGACAAACATTTTGGAAAGATTGCCGACTCTTTCGTCGGTTGAGGCTTGCTGACCGGGAAGTTCGGCACTGAACGTTTTGCCTTTAGTGCCGATGAACGCTGCTGACATGCCGCGTTCTTTCTGGAGTTCATCCACGAGCAGACTGCTGGTTTCAGCAAGCCTGACGAGGCTTTCGAGTTTGGTGTTGCGGTCGAGGACAGCCTTTTTCTCAAAAAGTGCCTGCCCCGCCAGAACAGCTGCGACCAGCAGCGGAATTGCAACGATGATCTGAATTCGAGTGCGAACTCTGATATTTCCGAGAATTTTAGCGGCTTTGGCTCCTTTGATTGGGACGACATCTGTCTGCGCGCCTTCAATCGAAACAATGATAAATACCTCCTAAGTTTTAATTAATTAGCATTCTTTGTATTACATAGTAATCACATATCGTGCCCCAGACCGCAGAATCTGGAAGGTATTCACCCGCAAACTCTTTGCCAATCTTCATAAATTGGATGGGTATGATCTAAATATGCTTCTTAAAGTGAGGGCTGCGTTGGCTGTCACCGATCATCGTAAAATTTCGGCCGGCGCGCGTCGCTCTAAAGCCCTTGACCTTGCGCCCGCAAAACCGCACTTTCCCGCCAAATGTGAAACGCGCCAGGGGATATAATGGCAAAAGAAGAACTTATGGAGTTTTCGGGTACGGTTCTCGAGCTTCTGCCGAACGCAATGTTTCGGGTGGTACTCGATAACGAACACGAAGTTCTCGCCCACACGTCGGGCAAGATGCGCAAGAACCGCATCCGCGTGCTCGCAGGTGACCGCGTCAATGTCGAGATGACGCCGTACGACCTGAGCAAGGGCCGCATCACTTTCCGCTTCAAATAGACGCCATGGTCCGGACTGCCGGGCCTCACAGGCTTGTACTCGCGTCGGCATCGCCGCGCCGGGTGGAGCTGCTTGCCCAGGGCGGAATCGTGCCCGACGAAATAGCGCCTGCAGATATAGACGAGACGCCACAGCGCCGCGAGGAACCGGGGCCGCTGGCGAAGCGTCTTGCACTTGGCAAGGCCGAAGCCGTCGCAGCGGTGCAGGACGGCGCCTGGGTGCTCGCAGCCGATACCGTTGTCGGACTTGGCCGCCGAATTCTCGGCAAACCTGAGGGTGCAGACGAAGCACGGCGTTTCCTGTCCATGCTCTCGGGGCGGCGTCACCGCGTCTTTGGCGGCGTGGCGGTCATATCGCCCACCGGGAAGATATCGCGCCGGCTGGTCATGACCACAGTCAACTTCAAGCGGCTTGAGGCCGCAGAGATCGCTTCCTACCTCGAGAGCGGGGAATGGGAAGGGAAGGCCGGCGGCTATGCGATTCAGGGTCATGCCGGCGCGTTTGTCCGCGGCATCAACGGATCGTATTTCAACGTCGTTGGATTGCCGCTTTACGAAACACTGTCGATTTTGCGAGGATCGGGTTTCGTTGCGCCTGTAGTCGCCCCCTCCGGATGAGTATTTTATGAGCCAGGAACTTTTTATAAACGTGATGCCGGCCGAAGTGCGTGCCGCCCTGATGGACGATTCCGTCCTGATCGACCTGATCGTCGAGCGCAGCGAGCGCGCCAGCGTCGTCGGCAATATCTATCTCGGCCGTGTCGAGCGGATGATGAAGGGGATGGAGGCCGCGTTTGTCGATATCGGCCTCGGTAAATCCGGCTTCCTCGGGATGGACGATAACCGCCGCGGCAATGGTGAGACATCGGCACCGGTGCACGAGGGCGAAGCGATCCTTGTTCAGGTGACGAAGGACGCCATCGGCACCAAGGGCGTGCAGTTGTCGCGACGGCTGAGCCTGCCGGGCCGCTCGCTGGTTTATGCGCCGAGCCAGGACCGCGTCATGGTATCGCGCCAGATCGAAGATGAAGCCGAGCGTGACCGCCTGACGGGCCTGATGGCCGGTATCGCGGAGGAGGGCGAGGGCTATATTCTGCGGACCGCCTCCGTCGGCGCCACGGCTGAGGAGCTTGCCGCCGATCGGGCTGAGCTTTTGGAAACCTGGCAGGCCATTGAAGACGCTCAGACGACGATCAAGGCGCCGTCCTGTCTGCATGCGGATCTCGACCCCATTTTGCGGGTCCTGCGCGACCACGCGCTCGACGGCATCGACCGGATCCATGTCGATGACGGTGCTGCGGCGGATTCAGCCCGCAAATTCTGTGAGCGTGTAATGCCCGGCATGGCCGAGCGTGTGACGCTGCATTCGGGGCCGACCCAGATGTTCGAACAATACGGCATTGAAGAAGAGATCGAACGCGCCTGCAGCCGTCGTGTCGACCTGCCTTCCGGCGGCGGTCTTGTCATCGAGACGACCGAGGCGCTGACCTCGATTGATGTAAATTCCGGCCGCTTCGATGCGGCGTCCGACCTGGAACAGATGGCGCTGCGGACCAATTCAGAAGCCGGGGCGGAGGCTGCCCGCCAGATCCGCCTGCGGAACCTTTCCGGCCTGATCGTGATCGACCTGATCCAGATGGAAAGCGACGACAACTGGAACGCCGTCATCGAGATACTGGACGATGTGACGGGCCGTGACCGCAATCCGACCCGCGTGCTGGGCGTCACCGAGGCCGGCCTGGTGGAGGTCACCCGCCGGCGGCGGCGGGAGCCGCTCCTGCATACCATGACCGAGATCTGCGAGGCCTGCAGCGGCGCGGGGCGCATGAAATCGCTCGACGCTGCATCCATCGATATTCTACGTGCGCTAAAACGCGAAGCACGTGTGGTGCCGCCGGGCGAGATTGTGGTGTACGCGGCCCCCGACGTCGTCAATTCGCTGGAAAGCGACTATGGCGAGATGGTCGACGGGGTCGAGGACGAAACCGGCAGGTCTATCGATCTGCGCGGTGACGCCGAATACGGCCGCGAAAATTACGACATCGTTGTGGAGCCGACCGTCAGTTGAGTACGCAGCCCGCCCCCAAATGTCCCGTCTGCAGCAAAGCCCGGACAAAAAAGTATCGCCCGTTCTGTTCCAAACGGTGTGCGGATGCCGACCTTGGCCGCTGGTTTACCGGCGCTTATGCCGTGCCCACGGAAGAACTGCCCGACGAATTCGATGTCGGGATGGAAGAACGCAACACCGACGAAGACAGCTACTGACGGCGTGCGCCGGGCCTGGCAACCGGGGCGCGACTGGTTCACATGAGGGGCGGGCGCTAACCGATTACCGCCTGGCACATGATTTCCACCTTCGTATTCGGCGTCAGCTCGACACCGACGCACGCACGGGCAGGGGGATTGGCATCGCCCATCCACTCGATCCAGGCTTCGTTCATCGCGTCCTTGTCGTTCATATCGGCAATATAAATGATCGCGTTGACGATTTTGGTTTTGTCGGAGCCCGCCTTGGCAAGAAAACCGTCGATCTTGGCCAGCACGTCGGCGGTCTGTTCCTTGACGCCCGCCATCTTGTCGCCGGCAACGATTCCGGACAGCCAGACGTAGTCGCCATGAACCACCGCGCGGCTATTCCACTCGCCCGGCTCGATATGTTTGATCGTCATCTCTATCTCCCTCAGATCCCAAATGAATTTATACGATACCGCAGGCGGGGGCGGCTGGACAGACGGGACGATATTGCCTATAAGCTGCGTTCGCTGAAAAGCGACGTGCCCAGGTAGCTCAGTTGGTAGAGCATCGCACTGAAAATGCGGGTGTCGGTGGTTCGAGTCCGCCCCTGGGCACCATTTTTCCTTTTATATCACCTGATTTTCGTCCGTCGTCGGCGCACTGAGGTCCCGTTGCCTATTTAGGCGCGCGCTCGGCAAGGATGTCGATATAGAAGCGAGGTGCTTGTCCGCCGTTGTAGATTGGGACAGCGAGCCGATCAACTCAGCCTGAACTGTAAGTAAAAATCGACGTGAATACACGTAACACAAAGGTCAAAAATTTCGTCCGTTCGACCTAAAATGAATTGGATGGATTTACCTTCTCACAGGCCTGTCGGTTCCGCCGACGAACATTCGATACCCCAATCTCTCATTGGGCCAATAGTCCCATATAGCGTAATGCTGCACCGCGCGATTGTCCCAGCAGGCCACCGTTTGATCCGACCAGTTAAAGCGCATCGTCCAGTTGGGGCGCTGTTGATGGTGATATAAAAAATCCAGAATGTAGCGGCTTTCATCCTCCGGAATATCGTTAATGTGCATTGTGAAATAGGGATTAACGTAAAGGACTTCCCGACCGTTCTCCGGGTGCGTAACCACGACAGGATGTTCTGCGACAAGGTGCGTTTCCTTGTTGTCTTTTGTCACCGACGCATCAAAGGCCTTGGCGGCATTATGCGTTGCGGTCTTTCCGTTGAGATATTCTTTCATGCCCGGGCTGAGCTCTTCATAAGCCTTCGCCGCCGAGAGAAACATGGTATCGCCCCCACCATCCGGCGGGATTATTTCCTGATACAGAACGCTGTATTTGGGCGGGATTTCAGCACAGCTCTGATCGGTGTGCCACGCTTCGCCCGAGATGCGGGCTGAATTCTCGTTAAAATGCTGTTTTCTGAGCGCCGGGTAGCCGTCAACGGGTTTCGATGCCGTGCTTTTACCGCCAACATGGACGTGCGGTTCGCCCAGATATCTGACAAACCGGTCCTGGTCCTCCGGGCTCATGTTCTGGTCTCGAAAAAAGACGACGCCGAACTCGTTCAGAGCCGCATGAATTTCGTCTACTTCGCGATCGGCAAGTGGACGGGTTAAATCGACTCCGCCAATTTCGGCGCCAATATGGGGGGAAGATTTTTTCACCGTAATGGCGTTATAGGGCATTCCAATATTCCTTCGGATACGTAGAGGAAATAAAGCATTCGCAAAGCGCGATGTATAGTAACCAGGCCGGGAAGGGGTCATACACCGGGGAATCCGGCTGCTTTACGCAGGCGGCGTCATCCGCCGCTGCGGCGCCGGTTTCTGACGATATTCGCGGTCACCCGAACGAGGGCGATGATCGATCCGAACAGAAGCACGGCCCCGAGAAAAAAGTAACCCTGGTCTTTTTCCAGCCACCCATGCCGCGCGAGCATGCCTGCGCCGAACGCGAGCGGCAGAATGACCGACAGAGGGAGATAGTCACGCATGCGGCATCTCTATTTCGGAATCCGCTAACCCGGATTACAGCGTGAGCGTGACATCGACCAGTTTTTCCGTTGTCTGGCGGCGGGGTTTCCCGGCATCGTCCTGATTGTGATACTTGAACGTGGATGTAGCGTTGTATTCCGGCGGCACCAGCATCACGCGCACAAAACGGCTTGGGCCGGTTTTCATCGTCAGGGCATGAAGATAATGGAAGGCTTCTTCATACCATGCGTCGCCCGGCCTCACGGTGTTTTTCATGCCGTCCAGATGGGTGAAGTTAATCTCGCCCAGTTCCAGACAGCGAATGCCCGCGCCATGATGGGCGTGCATGTCGACGGTTGTTTCCGCCGGAAAATTGACGGTTTCACAGCGCAGAAACCATTCGCTCCCCGGTTCAATTTCAAGTATTTCGACAGGGGCGGTCAGGACAGGTTTCGTCCGGTGTTCGTCGGACGACGGGGAAGCGCCGGCAGGGGCAATTTCGACCAGGTCCCAACGCCATAGCTCGACATTTTCAGCGCGCGGTCCGAAATTCACTGCCCCGGACTGGAATGTGGCCTCTCCCGCTTCCAATTGTTTGTCTTCGACGGACAACGTTCCGGAAGCCACGTAGATGACCCGGTTTGCGGCGGGCAGGGGTTCTATTTCGGTATTCGCCGCCAATAAATCTTTGTAAAACAGAAACTGATATCTGGCAGTCATTGCGGTCGTGGCCCCTCCGGGTATTCGTGTTTCGCGGCTGAGTTTATCGAGATAATGGAAGGGAACACACCGTTAAAACGCGTTTTTCAACAGCGATGGTACGCCGGACATCGCGCATTGCCACTCAGGGCCTGACCTGACGCCATTCCCCTTTTTTCCGGGGCTATTCCCCCGCGCTGCCTATTTCGGTGTGCGCTCCGCCAGGATATCGATCACAAAGCGCATCACCAGTTCGCCGCGATGGTTGAACGCTTCGTTGCGGCTGCGGATGATGCCCCATTTATCGCGAATAACCTTTTCAGGCTTCGCGATGATTTCATGCGAGAAGGTGAGCGTGTGGCCGGCCTTGACCGGAACCAGGACCTCCAGGTTCTCCACCCGCACCCCGGCGCCATTGCGGCGGCCGTCTTCGACACCGCGGGCATAATTTTCCATATAGGTAACCATCAGGCGCATCCAGATCGCACACACGTGCCACTTGGACGCGGTCAGGCCGCGATAACGGGTATCAAGCGCTGCTTCAGGGTCAGTGTGATAAACCTGCGGCGCATACAGCTCTCCATATTCCATCATTTCCTGTTCGCTGAATGTGTGACTCCCGAAGACATGGAATTCCCCGACCGGAATATCCTCGAACCAGCGCGACCGCAAAAAGGACGTCTTAGACATTAGCGGCCCCTTTGCGCGCGATCATCAGGAACGTGGATACCGCCATTACCTTTTTTTCGTTCTGATTGTGGACGGTGATATCGCATTCGATGAGACCGTGATCTGTCTCGTCTTCGTTCTCATTTTCGGGGCGCGATTTGCCTGAGATGGTCACATGCGCAGACAGACAATCGCCGTCGAACGCCGGTCTGTACCATTCGAGCCATGATACCTCGCCGCTGCCGATAAGGGGGATGTGTTCGCTTGCCAGTGCATCGCTGACCAGCTTCATCATGAGCGCCGAGACATGCCAGCCGCTCGCGCATAATCCGCCGAACAGCGAAGCGTCTGCGGCCTCACGATCCAGATGATAAGGCTGCGGGTCGAATTTCTCGGCGAAAATCCGGATATCCGTCGCATTCAATGTGACCGAACCGGTCTCGAGAACACGACCGGGTTCGATATCTTCCCAAAAGATATTTGCGGGCGTCGTCATGGTGGAACCACAAGTTGATTGTTTGGTCGTTTCGGATGAACGCAAACCCGCGTCCCTCAACGAAGCCCTGTCTACAAAGCCCTGACGAGAAAGGCAAAGCGGGATTTGGTGCGAAATGGCATAATGGCGGCACGTATGTACCTCTGCACAGGCTATAGATTTCAATGACCGACGATTTATCGACAGCCGGCCCGGAGCAACGCGATGACCGGGGATTTGTGTTGTCTGCGGTGCGCAGCTCCGGCGTGTCGATCAGATATGCGTCAGACAGATTGCGTGCCGATGCCGAGGTTGCGCACCAGGCGGTGCGGCAGAATGGCCGCGCCCTTGAATATGTGGCCGACGATCTGCGTGCCAACCGAAAGGTCGTCCTTGCGGCAATCGGAAGGTGGGCGATAGCGCTGCAGTTTGCTTCACCCGAACTTCGCGATGACCGCGATGTTGTTCTGAAAGCGGTTCGGAAATGGGGGGTGGCGATCAAGCACGCATCGGACCGGCTGCGGTCCGACAGGGAGCTTGTTCTTCTCGCAACCCGGCGTAACTCGGCGGCGTTGAAATATGCCTCCGACGAGCTGCGCGCCGAACTTGAAGGCGAGCTTCATACCGGTCGGCAATTGGGGACCGGTGCCGTCACGCTCGCACACGAGGCCGATAAACGGGACGGAACGGTGTAACCTCCGGCACTGAAGCCGCGCTCACGACGGACTTACGACGGGCCTTTGTCCTTCCGGGCGATGATGATACCGCTGACGATCAGCAGGGCCGCACCGAACATCGTCAGGCTATCGGGCAGGTGGTGCCAGATGAAAAACCCGGACAGCGTTGCCCACATAATTGCGGTGTAGCGGAACGGCGAGATCAGCGCGGCATCGCCGAGCCTCAATGCTTCGATCATCAGAAAATGCGCGCCGGCATTCAGCAACCCGTTGAGGATGAACCACAGGGAGGCGGTGAACGTCAGCGGTTTCCACCCGAGGGGGATTGTGAACAGCGAGACGATAATGATCAGAACCGATGCCCAGAACAGAACCGATATGGACGTTTCAGTCCGCGCGAGGCGGCGTGTCATCAGGTCCCTCAGGCCGCTGACGAATGCTGCGGCAACGGGCACGAGCAACGCCCATTCAAAGCCGACACCGCCCGGCCGGATAATGACGAGCACCCCGACGAAGCCGATCAGGACGGCCAGCCAGCGCCTCCACGACACACTTTCGCCCAACAAGCGCATCGAAAATATCAAAACGACGATGGGCGATGAAAAGGCGATTGCCGTCACGGTCGCAATCGGGAGCAGGCTCAGCGCCCAGATGATCAGCGCCGCGCCGGCGACATGCATCCCGCCGCGCCACGCCTGTCCGGTGCGGTCATTGATCCGCAGATCACGCCACGAACCCTTCCACCAGACATAAGCCAGGATCACCAGCAGGGCCGCCGACTGACGCAGGCCGAGTATCTGGCCAATGGGGTAGGATTCAACAAGATATTTCGAGACCGCGTCGTTCATCGACAGGACGCCCGCACCCAGAATCATGGTGCAGATGCCGCGTGCTGCGTCTGATTTGAAGAGAGCCATACTGACCAGAACTCGAAGAATGAAAGGTGGGTGAAAAGTTCGGAAAGAGACGTTTGCCACCGTCGCCGTGATGACCGGTAAGGGTTTATCACAAGCGACGGCCCTGGCGGCACAGACCTTCTTGCCTGAGGTCAGTTGCGCGCTGTTGCCTGGGAGGATCGAATCGGTGGCTGTTGATGGGGGCAATTCGTCCCGCGTGCAGCCGGAAAGCCTTGCTGGGTGGTGGCTCGAAATAGCGAATTCGATCTGCAATAATATTCGACCGGTGCAGAGCGTTGGTCTCTCCGGAAAAAATGTATCGAAAGCATAGTGCCGGCTGGTTAAGCGGCAGGGAAGAGGTAGGAATGACGTTACGGGTTCACGTATTTGTTTTGCTGGCATTGGGGGCGGTCCTGCTTCCGGCCGGCGATGCCACAGCGCAGATGGGTTACCATCAGAACCGTCATATTCATGTGAATGAAGCGCATCTCAATCCACAGCAGATTTCCAACCTGGACCAGACCCTCGGGTACAAGGTGCCTGACGGTTTCTACTGGGTGAACGGCGATAACGGTACCTGGGGCTATCAGGGCAGCAACGAGGCCCTGGGATCGATCTTCAAGGCAAATGATCCACGCCGTGCGGCAGCTGCCCGGCAACCACAGCAGCAACAACAGCAGCAGCAGCAAAGGCAGAAGAGCAGCGGCAGCGGCGC
Organism: Paracoccaceae bacterium; assembly: GCA_047638395.1. Lineage (GTDB taxonomy): Bacteria > Pseudomonadota > Alphaproteobacteria > MPNO01 > UBA830 > CAXBCP01. The sequence continues at coordinate 69,531 of JBLIMV010000024.1, forward strand.
GCAACAGCCCTACAAACGGCCGTATATCAGCAACGATACCGGCACGGGCAGCGCGGTGATAAACCGGAACAAGGGCGGGTGTTCGTATGTTTCCGCGGGCGGCACAACGATGCGGGTCTGCGACTGAGCGCGATTACCGTCGCGCGGAACATCCGGGCTGAGAACGTCGAATTCCCCGATGCCTTAGAATCCGATGCCTTAGAAAAGGAAACGAGCACATGAAATTCATGACTTTCGATGCCGGGAACGGTCCGCGTGTCGGCCTCGTTAATGGCACTGGCGTTGTCGACCTGACCAAACATGCCGGGGCGACGTCGCTCCGCGGACTGATCGCAGACGACAAGATCGAAGCGATGGCCGCTCATGCAGGCGATGCCCCAGACCACGCGCTCGATGACGTGATTTTTCTGCCCGTCATTCCTGACCCGGCGCATATCTGGTGTGTCGGCGTGAATTACATGGATCACCTGCAGGAGGCGATCGACGCCGGGCTGCCGCGCTCAAAATCTGAACACCCGATGATTTTCGGGCGCTACGCCGACACCATGGTCGGACACAAACAGAACCTGATGAAATCGCCGGTGGTGGAAAAGCTCGATTATGAATGCGAACTCGCCGTCATTATCGGCAAGGCCGGCCGCCATATTTCAAAAGAGAACGCGTTGTCCCATGTTGCCGGGTATTCGTGCATCAACGAAGGGAGCGCACGGGACTGGCAGTACCACACCTCTCAGGTCGTGCCGGGCAAGAACTTTGCCAGGACCTGTGGGTTCGGGCCATGGATGGTGACCGCCGACGAAATTCCCGACCCGCAGGTTTTGGATATCTCGACGGTGTTGAACGGGAAAACGATGCAGGACGCCAACACGAAGGACATGATTTTCGACGTGGCGACGGTGATTGCCTACGTTTCGAACTTCTCCGAACTGCAGCCGGGTGACGTCATTGCGTCGGGCACCCCGTCGGGGGTCGGTCAATCACGCGAGCCACAGGTTTTCATGCAGCCGGGTGACGTCTGCGAAATTCACATTGAGAATGTCGGCACGCTGATCAACGAGATCGCCGAGGGCTGACGCCGAGCCCTGGCGGGCTATATGCGTCTGGTGGCGTTTCCTTAAGTATCGGTGGGCACGCGCCAGGATGAATCTGCATGCGCCTTGGATGTAACGTCGATCACCACGCCATTCGGGTCCCGGTATTTGCGTTCGGATTCCGGCCCGGCGCCCACATTGAGGATCTGGCCATGATAAGTGCCGCCGGCCGCTTCGACCGCGTCGCTAGACGCGGGGACGTCATCGACCAGAAACCCCATATGATGCAGGCCGACGTAATCCGGTCCTCGCTCGTCAGGGGCATTGTCGTTGGACCGGAGATGCAGAAGTGCGAGCGAGACGACGCCGTCGGACAGCATGATCGCGACCTTCGATTGCCGGACCCGCTCCATGCCAAAGGCGTTTTCGTAAAACGTGGCGCTTTCTTCCAGATCCTTGACGCTTAGGGCTAGGTGTCTCAGCTTTGCCATCGATTTTCTCCCTGACCTCGTTGGGTTTCCAGACTCGATGGTAATTCTTCGCAGCCGGATCTGAAAGGGAGATCAGTGGTGCCTGACGTTGACGCCGTGAGTGTCGGTCAAACCACCATCAGAAAGTTCGACCTCTGCCGGGCGAGATCGTTGAAACGCGTCTTCAAACCCTCAGAGAACCGGTTCTGCTCTATGCACATCGTGTGCAGGTTAGAGGTCTGACGTGCCCAGTGAAGCAATGCTTCACCAGCCTGATCGCCCAGGTCGCAGCCCACCATGCCGAGTTCGGGGAGGGTGGTCGGTAATGAATACGCTATTGATGTCGCCCCGGCATCGCCAATGCCGGAATTGTAGCTCAGGCTGAACGAGTCGAGCGACGTGCCGCCTTTGGTTCCCAGTGACTGCAACGCGGTGGCAAGCAGACCCGCATCCGAACCGTCCAGTCCGGCTTGTCGAAGATGGAGGGTGAACGTCGTAGCGCCGTCAGGCAATTCGCCCAGACGCTGAGCCGCATCGATACAGACATCCCCGCCGATGGCCCTCAGCGCCGTCCTCAATGCTTTGATGGCGCCAGTGGTTGCCGGTTGTTCACTCAAAACCTTGGCGGCCTGGGCAGGGGCCGCCAGCGGCGACAGGGTCGCAGCGCAGGCAATGGCTATTCCGGATCTCAGTATGTCGCGTCGGAGCATTCTAACGGTCACCGTGTTCTTTGCAGGTTACGGAGGTGTATACGCCTTTCGGACCGTTCCGGATGTCCGGAATTTGGCGCAAAATCGGATCGGTCCGATCATGCGGCCATTGGCGCCGTCATTTTGGCCGTCGGTTTGTCATTGGCGAAGATCTGCGCCAGCCCGGCACCAAGGCCGATGACCACAGCGATCTGCCACGCAAGGTCGTAGGAACCCAGCGAGTCCACGATCAGTCCGGCGCCCCAGACGCCGATGAACGAGCCGATCTGATGAAAGAAGAAGGCAATTCCGGTCAGGGTCGCGACATAGCGGAGCCCGAATATCTGCGTGATAAACCCGGTAACGACCGGTGCGATCCCGAGCCATAGAACGCCCATGATCGCGGCAAATACCAGAGTCGTCACGGGGGTCGCCGGCAACAGGAAGTAGATCACGATAAACGCCGACCGCAGAATATAGACCACGCCGAGGACGACGTTCTTCGGGTACTTGCTGCCCAACCAGCCGAGCAGGTAACAGCCAAGCGCATTGAACGCACCGATAACGCCCAGGGCCGTCGCGCCAAGCCACGGTGCCTGTCCGCAGAGCGCCAGGTAATTCGGCAGATGCATGGCGATAAAGATGAGCTGGAGACCGCAAACGAAAAATGCCACGGCGGTAATGATGTATCCCGTATGCCGGGACGCGTCACCCAGTACGGCGCGGAGCGAGAGCCTGTCGCCCGGATCCGTGGAATTTTTAACTGCCGCTGCGGCCGCTCTGTCGCCGGAACCCGCGAAGAAAGCACCGGGGAGCATCACGACACATAACCCAAGGAATGCGACCATCGCGATGAGCCAGCCGTGATTTGCTATCAGCCCCTCTGCAAGCGGTGCGGCGATGAACGACCCAACAGATCCCATCGCGGCGATGATTCCCAGGATCAGCGTGCGCTTTGTCGCCGAAACAGCGCGCGCGCTGGCGGCCATGGCGAGCATCAGCGCAGTACAGGACATCGCGATGCCGACCATCACGCCGAGGCCGATGATCAGCATGACGGTACCGGTTGCGGCCATCGTGACGCCGATACCGGCAGCGTAGAGAAGGGTGCCCAGGATGGCGACCAGCCGGCAGCCGAACTTGTCGGCATAGGCGCCGATGATCGGCTGGGTTGCGCCCCAGACCAGATTCTGGATCGCGATCGCGAGCATGAAGTCGGCAACCGAAATACCGAGATCCTGTGTCACCGGAACCGAAAAAAGGCCCCAGCTCTGGCGCATGCCCATGCTCATCGTGAGCATGACGCTGGAACCGGCAAGGACGGAGATGGTCTGGGCGCTGGTAAAACCGGGGGCGAGGGCTTCCTGTCGCATTTGCGGCTCTTTTTGATTCTTGAACGCCAAGGCTATCAGGAAACCCGCAGGTGAGGAACGTGCGTGCGCCACAACACTTATCCGCATTTATCAAAGGTTTGGGCAGGCCAGGAGGCGTTTGCTGGCCGGGTGTTTCTGGTTTGGGGGGCAAATATCTTCAATTTTACGGAATTTTTATCAATACCGCGTATTCCGGTAGCGTCTGCCAACGGTGTGCGGAATCCATTCGTGCCGGGCTGGCGGGCCGAGAGAGTGCCATGTCTCAACGTCGCGGTTACCGACTGGTCGGATCCTTGACCATTCTTGGGCTTGTCGCCGGTTGTTCGATCACACCGGAACCCATGTCGACGGCGGATCGGAGCGCCAGGAGCGCCGCCGACCTTCAGCGTATCAACCAGATGGAATACGTGCCCGTCCAGCCGATTACCCTGAACCAGGCGATTGCGCGGGCTGTCGCCTTCAATCTGCAACGCCGGGTGAAGGAGATTGAGCGCGAGATTGAAGACGCAGAGCTTCAGACCAAGAGCTTTGAGATGCTCCCGAGCTTCGATATCGATGCGGCCCGTAACAAGACGAGCAAACAGCTTTCAGCAAGCGATGATGTCATTACGCGGACGGCAAGTGCCGGGATTACATGGAATATTCTGGATCTTGGCGTTTCCTACGCGCGGGCGCAGCAGCAGGCGGATGAAGTTCTGATTGCGCGGGAAAAAGAACGAAAAGCCCTGCAGGATATCATCCGCGAAGTCCGTACCGCCTACTGGCGGGCCGCGGGCGCGCAACGCCTGATGGGCAAGGTTCAGGGGATTGCGCGGAACATCAAGGTCGCCATGCGGGAATCCCGCGCGATGGAACGATCCGGCGCGAATGATGTGGTCAAGTCCGTGGCCTATCGACGCGAGATCGTGGAATCCGTACGTCAGGCGCTGACGATACAGCGCGAACTGCGCGAAGCACGCGGCGAACTTGCGGAACATCTGAATATCCGGCCGGGAACGCCGTTCAAAATCGCCACCGCGACCCTGGCATCCGCGATGCCTGTGCTCCCGATGTCGCTGCCGGAGATGGAAAAGCACGCCCTTGAAAACCGTCCGGAACTCCGCGTCGAGGACTATAACGAGCGCATGAGCGACTGGCAGGCGCGTGAAGCCCTGTTTGACATGCTGCCGGGCGCCAAACTGACTGCGGGTCAGAACTATACCAGCGACTCGTTCAGTCTGACGCCGAACTGGCTCAGCACCGGATTTCAGCTCGGCATGAATCTGTTCGACCTGTTTTCGGGCACCAGCAAAATGGACGAAGCTGAAAAACGCGGTGAACTGGCACGCCAGCAGCGCCTTGCAATGACACTAGCGGTCATGACCCAGACCCATATGGCGTATATCCAGTTCCGCAACGCATCGCAGCAGATGCGCCTTGCCCGGGAAGTCGCCCGCGCCGACCGTCGTCTCGCCCAGCTGGTCGCGTCCGATACCGATTTCGTCAATACCGACTATTTCGAAGCGGTGCGTCTGGCCACCAGACAGCTGCAGTCCGAGGCCGATGAGCATCAGACGCAGGTCGATCTGATCACCGCCCATAGCGACGTGATGCACGCCATCGGCCTGAATGTGCTGCCGGAGAACCTGCGCACCGATAACGTCGCGGAGCTCACGGCTGAAATCAGCAAGGTTACAGCGCGCTGGGAGGTCAGGGGCAAGGATGTGGCGGTGCCCGCCGATACGCCGCTCGACCTGCTGGTCAATGCGATGCTTCTCGGCGGCGAACAGGCGCCACAGCCAGCGCGCAGGAACGACGAAACCCGGGAGGCACGTGCGATTGAGATGCCGGGCACCCCGGAATCCGAATTACCTGATATCCCGCCGATGGACCCGTCCGATCTCAACGACATCGTCACGGCGAGCGGCACACCGGGCCCGCCTGGAATGCCTGGAACGCATGGAGTGCCTGGAACGTTGGCGCCCGCGCTGACGCCCATTCCGGTGTCGGCCTCCGTTATTCCGGAGATGCCGGCATTTGCACTGCCGACCATACCCGTTGAGCTGCCGGCAGCCCCCGTTGAGCCGCCGGTAGTCTCGGTACAGAAAACAGTCCCGGTGCCGCAAAAGGTGGCGTCGCTACAACCAGCGGGCTTTGCCGTGCAGCTCGGTGCGTTCAGAATTAAATCAAAAGCCGAGCGGCTCAGGCATCGTCTGACATCTGCCCCCGACGCCGCGTTATATGGGGTCGATATTCGCATCGTTCGGCGCAAGTCGGGCAGGGGCGAGACGCTCCACTACGTGGAAACCGTGGCGATCCCCGAACAATCCGTCGCCCGTGACCTGTGTCAGACCCTCAAAGGGCTTGGCCAGGACTGCATCTCCGTCACACGCTAAGCGCGCTACCGGATCGCGTCGGGAGAGCGCGCCGGCCGATATCCCTGGCCAATATCCCTGATAGTGATCCCGGCCCGCCGCGGCGCAGTGCCCGCCAGGGCGCCTAGTATTCGATCCGTTCCAGTCCGTCGAACGCGATCTGGCTGCCATCGTCCAGCGTGATGGTACCGGCCGCATCGTCGGTCAGCGTCATGGTGCTGCCGTCGTCGCCGGCGACCGAACCGGTGGTCAGCTGTACCGTCCAGCCGCCGCTGACGGCCGAGGCATCCGCGTTCAATAGCTGCAGGGTATCGGTCCACCCGCCACCGGCACCGCCATGGACGGTATCCATCGTGCCGCCTTCGCCCATGATGAAGCGATCGCTGCCGTCACCGCCGGTGAAGTCGTTCACGGATCCATTACCGGTAAACGTGTCGTTATTGGCAGAGCCGATGAGGTTTTCGATACTCGTCAGCGTATCTGTATCGCCGCTGCCGTCCGTCGCGGTGCCGGTATGGAGATTGACGTTCACACCGCTGGCCTCGCCGTCATAGCTCACCGTATCGGAGCCTGCGCCGCCGTCGATGTTGTCGTTGCCTGAACCGCCCAGGAACAGATCATCGCCCGCGCCGCCGGTCAGAGTATCGGCACCCGACCCGCCATACAGCGTATCGTCGCCGTCCCCGCCGCTGAGAATATCGTCGCCGGCAGCACCGGTCAGAACGTTGTCGGCGTCGTTGCCGGTGATGGTATCGTTACCGGTTCCACCTACAATGTTCTCGATGCCGGAGATCGTGTCGAATTCTGTACCGTTTTCGGTGCCGGTGCCGGCTGCGAGGTCAACGGTTACACCGCCGGAGTTACCGGTATAGTCCAGCGTATCCGTGCCGGCCCCGCCGGAAATGACATCGGCACCGGACCCGCCGGAGATCGTGTCGTCACCGTCGCCGCCATACAGGAAGTCGTCTCCCTGAGAGCCGGTGATGTCGTCGTCGCCGGCCCCGCCATGGATCATGTCGACGTCCGAGGATCCGTTGAGCGAGTCATTGCCGGCCGTGCCGCTGACAAGGTCGGTGCCGTCTACGCCGGCATCGTAAATGTCGTTGATCGCCGTGGAATCAAGCTGGCTGTCGAATATGGCAACTTGCTGGATTGAGCCGTTCAGCGTGTAGCTCACGGCATCAGGTAATCCCGCTGTATATGTCGTTGCATACCCACCGACAGTGAAGGGTATGTTCAATCCGTCGATACCCTGGGTAATGGTCGGATCGTTGGCGACCCTCGTGCCATCGAGCCAGATTTCCAGCCCGCCAGCACCAAACGTCATGGTCACCTGCGACAGGGTATTTACGGTGAGAACGTTGGCGGCCGTGAGCGTGCCGCCATTGGGGCCGGCAATCGTGATGGTGAGGTCATCGCCACTGGCATCGAGGTAGAAGCTGCCGGCGGCCCCTGCATCGGAGCGCGAAATCAACGTGTCGGTGCCGCTGAGATTATCAAGGTCGACCCAGAGCTGGATCGAACCGTCGGTGAGATCCCAGGCGGAATCGTCGGGGATGACCATATAATCGTCAGACCCGTCGAAATCGGTTGCAGCGCCGGAGATATTCGAGAATCCGTTGCTTGAATCTTCGCCGGTGTGGCCGTTGTAGCTGCTCATATCGACGCCGCCGGCGGTCGCCGACATCGTATGCACGGCACTGCTCGGGTTGACCTCGTCCATCTGCCAGTAACCGACAGGCTCGTTCGACACGATTTCCGCTTCAAGCGTATTGCTTTCTTCGCGTTCGTCGTTGACCCCGATGGTATAGGTCTCGTCATACGTGTTGCCGCCGCCATCCGTGACGCGGACGGTAACGTCATGCGACGTTGCCGTCTCGTAGTCGAGCAACGAGCCGTTCGCGACGGTGATTTCACCGGTGGCACCGTTGATCGTGAAGCGTCCGCCGGCATCCTGGGTCAGAGAATACGTGGCCGAGTCGCCGGCATCGTCAGTGACCGCCGCGGTGCCAACGACGCTACCGTTAGCGGCACCCTCGGCGATCTCCACATTGGTCAGTTTCAGATCGGTCGGGGTTTCGTTGACGTCCGTGAGGTTGATCGTCATCGTTTCGTCATACGTTGCGCCGCCCGCATCGGTCACGCGTATCGTAATATCGTGCGCGGCAAGGGACTCGTAATCCAGCTTGGATCCGTCCGCCACAGTCACGACACCCGTGTTCACGTCGATCGCAAACCGGCCACCCTGGTCGTTGAGGAGCGAGTAGGTGTGTGTATCGCCTGCATCGACATCCGTTGTGCTGACGGTGCCAACGACCGTGCCGTTGGCCGCGTTTTCCGCCACCGTGCTTGCCGTAATCGACATGTCTGTCGCGGCTTCGTTTTCGTTATAGAGATGGATCGTGTGCGCCCGGTCGTAAGTGTTGCCCGCCGAATCCGTAACCTCGATGGTTACGGAGTGACTGGTCGCGCTCTCGTAATCGAGAAGCGATGCATCCGCGATGCGCACCATGCCGTTCGCATCGATCAGGAAGCGTCCACCGGCGTCGTCGGTGAGGTTGTAGGTAAACGTCTCGCCGGCATCCGGGTCAATCGCGTTGACCTGGCCGACAGGGTTATTGTTGTTCCAGGTAACCTCGCCGACGGCGAACGTCAGCAGGTTAAATCCGGTCGGGGCATCGTTCCCGTCGGTGATATTGATCGTCATCACTTCGTCATAGGTGGCGCCGCCTGAGTCGGTGACCTTGACCGTCACGTCGTGGCTGGTCGTGGTCTCGAAATCGAGCAGGCTTGTATCGGCGACAATGACCTCACCCGTATTGGGATCGATCGAAAAACGGCCGCCCGCATCGTCGGTTAATGAATAGGTGAACGTATCGGCGGTGTTACCGTCGGTCGTCGAGACGGTGCCGACCACCGTGCCGTTCGTTGCATGTTCGATGACACTTGCGGTGTCGATATCGAGGTCGGTCGGAGCCACGTTGGCTTCTGCGACCGTGTCGTTGCTTGCCGGCGCCGCGGCTTCTTCAACCGTTTCCTCGACGAGTTCTTCGGTTTCCTCTTCAATTTCGGCAATTACCTCTTCTGCAATCTCTGGTGCGGCAGCATGGTTCACCACCGTGGTCGCTGCGCCGTCTTCTTCAACGGGCACGGGGCTCGCGTTCGCTGCCTCGGCTTCTTCTGCCGCGGCTTTTTCTTCCTGCTTGTCGTGGCCCTTGGCCTTGCCGTTATTGCCGCGCTCTTCTTCCATGACCTGCGGCAGAACCGAGATCGTGGTTTCGCCCGCGCCAAGCGCATCGCCGTCGAGCAGGCCCTCGGCGACCACATTGCCGCTTTCGGTATCGACGACCTGGAAGGTGACATCCTCCATCAGGTCTGCCGCGGAGGCCGCAGCCGGAACGGCGATTGTGAGGCCGATCACCTGCATCATCGTCAGTGTCCAGTTACGGTCGCTGTCGACTTCGCCCTTGGAGCTTGAGACCTGGCTCGGCAGGCCGGAAACCCGGACCTCGAACTGGCCTTCATCCGCGCCCTCGGGGATCAGATCGGTGAAATCGAGATTGAAGACGGCCTCGTCCCCGGTTCCTTCGCCATCAGAGACATCATCGATGAAATCGAAATCGGTGCTGACCATATCGCCGGCCGCATTGCCGCCCGATCCGTCGCTAAACGCGGAGTCTTCTGCGGCAGGCGCCGCTTCCTCCATGATCGGTTCGAATTCGAGCTTTACGAGCAGATCGTCGTAGCTCTCATCGCCACCGCCGACGAGGTCCTCGAAGCCGATCATCAGATCGCCATCCTCGTTCACACCGCTGATGCTGTGTTCCAGGCTGTCGCCATGCATGTCGGGGCCGGCGCTGTGAAAGATTTCGCCGGACTGGCTGTCAATCGTGGTTTCGTTGCCGTCGTCATGGACAAAGACCAGTGTCGGGCTGGGGGTGTTGATCGTTGCCGGCTCGCCGGCATCGTCACGGAATTCGAAATGACCGTCCGTCATCTCGCTGAAGTCATTCTGCTGGTGACCATTGGGCACCACGAATACGCCGACGCGCGCGCCCGCATCGACATCAAAACTGACCTGCTCTTCGCCGCCGACCAGATCGCCGCCAGCGCCCTGCTCGGAGGCGTTTTCCCAGGCCATTTCGACGCCCTGGATAACGCCATCTGCATCGACGGTGTAGTGACCGACCGAGCTTTGATAGCCGGCAGTTTCGCCTTCGAACGTCATCGTGACGGTCTGCGCGCTGGAAACCGTTACCGCATTCGGGTCAACCCCGTTGGCCGTCTCGGCAGTTACATTCTGGTTGTCATATGCCGGAAGGTCCGGGATTTCATGGGCCGACCCAGGCTCGCTGAGTTCCATGCCGGCGTTTTCGGCGAACGCGAAATTGTCGCCAGACAGATCGTTGCGATCAACGTCGGTCAGCGTGATGCTGCCGCCTTCGAGGTCAATAACGGTATCGTTGCCAACCTGGCGGCTGTTATCCATCAGGCTACGGAAATCGCCGATTTCCGTGTTCGACAGGTCCATGGAATCGCCTTCACGGACATCGAAGTCACGTACCTGGTCGTCACCGAACTCGCCACCGAACGAGAAGGTGTCGGCACCTGAATCGCCCTTGAGGTAATCGTCGCCGGCACCGCCATCGATCACGTCATCGCCGGAACCGCCATAAAGCCTGTCTTCGCCTTCGCCACCGGACAGTGAATCATCGTCATTGCCGCCATAGAGACGGTCGTCGCCAGTCCCGCCGTCCATGACGTCATTGCCAGTACCGCCCTTGACGCGGTCGTTGCCTTCGCCGCCGGACAGCACGTCGTCGCCGGCATCGCCGTCGAGCCGATCATTCCCTTCGCCGCCGGAGACAGTGTCATTGCCGGTACCGCCCTTGACGCGGTCGTTACCTTCGCCGCCGGACAGCACGTCGTCGCCGGCATCGCCGTCGAGCCGATCATTTCCTTCACCGCCGGACACAGTGTCGTTACCGTCGCCGCCCTCGACCCGGTCGTTGCCGGTGCCGGCATTGACGATGTCATCTCCATCGCCGCTCTCAACCCTGTCATTGCCCGACCCGGCATCGACAACGTCGTCGCCGCTGCTGCCGTCGATATTGTTCGAGCCGCTATCGCCCTCGATGGTCGGGGCAGGGGGCTGCGCCACGGGTGTGTCGACTACTGGTGTATCGGTCACTACCGGCGTGTCAGTCGACGCATCGGCCTGCTGATCGCCGCCAGTGGCGCCGTCGCCGCCTGTACCGCCGGTCGTTCCGGTGTCGCCATCGCCTGCCGGGGCATCGCCGCCGGTGCCGGTTGTGTCGGGCTGCGCGGTCACGCCGCCAGTGTCACCACCGGTATTGCCGCCCGTATCGCTTACAACAGGATCACTCGCGGTGCCGCCGGTGATTCCGGTGTCGCCATCGCCAACCGGGGCATCGCCGCCGGTGCCGGTTGTATCGGGCTGCGTGGTCACACCGCCGGTATCACCACCGGTGTCGCCGTCTGTATCGCCAGCCGTATCGCCTACAACAGGGTCGCTCGCGGTGCCGCCTGTGCCGCCGGTGGTTCCGGTGTTGCCATCAGTATCGCCAACCGGGGCGTCGCCGCTGGTCCCGGTTGTGTCGGGCTGCGTGGTCACGCCGCCGGTGTCACCACCGGTGTCGCCAGCCGTATCGCCTACAACAGGGTCG
>JBLIMV010000025.1:0-80513 GCA_047638395.1 Paracoccaceae bacterium
TGCCACCGCGAGACGCGGTCTGCGTCGGCTTGGGCTTTGTCGTCGGTTTGGTGACATTCGGCTTCACCGGACCAAAATACTTAGAGCATTTCGGATAGGTATAAGCCGCTACCGTTGACGACACACCTGTCGGATCGGCGATCGCCGCGATCTGGGCAGCTGCCCGGACCATATCTTCTTCGGTCGTTGCCAACGCCAGCGTCTTGCCCGCGTTGAAACCTTTCCTGACACGGTTTGCGTTCTGGGCGCGCTCGATCGCTTTCTTCATCTTCGGCGTGTCTTTGATCTTGTCGAACGCCTTTTTCATGGTCGCGAAGTTCTTCTTCAGCTTGGCGAGCTTGCCTGCAGAAGTCGCGGCCTTGGCACCACCGGTCGCCGCGGAAGAAGTGCCGAGCGAGCCAATAAACAATGCCATTTCACCGACAGCCGCAACCTGGCCGAAGGTGACTGACGCACAGGTTGTGGAGTCCTTCGCAGCACCCATGCCGCAATTGACCCAGCCTTTGGGCTTGTCCGCCCAACAGACCGGACCGACGCCATCATAGCCGGATTTGCAGTTCTTGTAGCAAAGCCCCGCGTCTTCTTCCTGGCGCGAGTTGCAGATACCGGTTTTCGGATTGCCAATCTTGACGATTTTGGCGCAGGACAGATCAAGCTGCCCGCCAAGGCCGAGCTTCTTGCAATTGGGCTGTTTGGGCCGGCAGATCAGGCCGATATTGGTGTAGCCCGACTTGCACTTGGCATAGAAGATCAGGCCCTGCTTCTGACAGTTACCTTTGCCGTGCTTCTTTTCACACCGGCTTCGCATCCCGTTATCATTCAGCGCGTCACCGAACTTCCACGGATACCCTAAACCGCGACCGTATTCGGTCGACCGGCAGAACAGGCCCTGATTGGCCATGCCGCGGGGGCACACCGAGTGACAGTCGAAGCCGAAGCGCTTCATGTTCTTGCCGCACTTATCATAGCACAACAGGCCAATGCGGTCCTTCCCGGCGGCGCATTTCTGCGGCACCGTGCCGACACCGCGTCCGTATGAATCTTTCCAGCAGAATTCCTTGCCGCTATCGTTTGCCGCGTAGGACGGTGTCGCCGACAGTGCAACAAACACCGTCAGCATCAGACATCCTAATAGTCGTAACGCTTTTAACTTTGCCATGATGGCCCCCATTTCAGTTTGAATTGCCGAGCCAGACACTCGGCGTAGAAGTCTCTGGTCGCTATTTTTTATGCATCTTTGATTTTACCGCTGCTGCCCGGGTGATGGACGCGAGCTGCGCATCGGCGACCGCCTGGTTCTGCCGCTGCATTGCGCCGAAAATCTTTTCCGCCAGCTTGCCGGCTTTCTCACTTTTCGGATTGAGCTTTTGCATCGCTTTCTGGATGCCGGCTTCGGCAGCCGCCTTGCGTTTCATGGCGGCGGTAATCTTTTTCGACATCGCCTTTACAGAACCGGCGTCCTTGGCGCCTTTATAGAGCGTGACCAGTTCCTGCGACGCAGACTTGAATTGCGCCATGCCCTTGGACATTTGCGCCACTTGGGCGTGCGCCAACGAGCTCGCCCCCATCATCAGAGTGCCGACCAGAATCGGCCTGAGTGTCCGTTTAAAAAACATAATTATGTTCCCCATTTGTGTGTGCATCCAAAAAATCTGTACTGCCTACCAATTGCAGGGTTCGGTCCTACCCACCCCTGCTTTACATGCAGCCACCTGCGTGACCGCGACTAAACTCAAACTAAAAAATCCGGGTCGAACCAAACGCAACCTAACGCAACCTAACGCGGGCCGCAAACGCTGCGGGCCAATTGGCCCGGCGCCTAATTCCCGGCGGGCGCCGCTTTCATCTTTGCCCGCTCATCCGCAATGATTTCCATCATCGCCGCCTCGTCCACGGCACCCGGCACCAGCCGGTCACCGATCACGAAGGCCGGCGTGCCGTTAATGCCGATCGCCGTCGCAAGCCGGTAATTCCGCTCCAGCTGTTCACTGATCGCGGGGTCTTCCATGTCCTTGACCAGCTTCGCGTAGTCGAGCCCAAGGCTTCGCGCCGTTGCGGCAACGGAATTTTCATCAGCCTGGTCGGCGGACATCAGCGCCACGTGAAATTCGTGATACTTGCCCTGGCGCTTGGCCGCGAGTGCCGCGCGCGCAGCCACGATCGATTGCGGGCCGAGGATGGCAAATTCCTTATAAACGACACGCACGTTCGGGTCGTTTTTCACAACCGCGGCCATCGTCGGCGCGACACGTTTGCAGTAGCCGCAATTATAATCGAAGAATTCGACAACAGTGATATCGCCCTCCGGATTGCCGCCGACCGGGGAGTTCGCGTTCTGCAGCAGCTCACCACGATACTGCTTCAGCGCCGCTGTGGCGGCGGCCTGCTTTTCGGCCTCTTCGCGCGCCTGGAGGAGCTGCATGGCTTCACGAATCAGGGCGGGGTTTTTCAATATGTAATCGCGCACGACACCTTCAAAAGCGCTGCGCAGCTCTGGCGGCAGCGGGTCGGCCTTCACTGCCTTTTCCTGCGCCGAGGCGACGGTCACGAGGGCTGGCGACACGGCCAGGGCCACGGCGAAAGCGCCGGTGCGGAGAATATTGATCACGATTACCTACCTTTGAATACTGTCTTGCCGGGTTATCACATCGGTTCCGGCGGGCCATAACATTAATAAGAACTCAACCATACATGCCCGGCCCGCGCAAGCGCACTTGAGCCCCTGAGACGCAAATAAACATCGGCCGCGTTCAGCGCCGGTTCATAATCAATCTGCCAAGGGCCGATGATGTTCAGACGCCGCCGATCAGGTATAAACAGTTCTTATACAGGGGAACTCTCATGGGAATCGTCACCGACATCGTGCTGCCAGTTGCGCTGGCCTTTATCATGTTCGCGCTGGGGCTTGGGCTGACCTTTGCCGACTTCGCTCGCGTCGCCCGCCGGCCAAGGGACTTTCTGATCGGGGCGGCGTCCCAGCTGATATTACTGCCTTGCGTCGCCTGGCTACTGGTCAGTGCCTGGTCGCTGCCGCCGGAATTGGCGCTGGGCGTGATGATCATTGCGGCCGCGCCCGGCGGGGTGACATCGAATATCCTGACGGCTCTGGCCCGGGGCGATGTGGCGCTGTCGATTTCGCTGACGGCGGTGATCAGCCTGGTCTGCGTCATCACCATTCCGCTCATCGTCGTGTTCGCTCATGACCAGCTGATGGGCAGCGCCGCGACCGGCGATATTTCGGTCGCCAAAACGGCCATAAGCGTCTTTGTGATTGTGACGGTGCCGGTGACCATCGGGCTGCTCGTCCGTCATTTCGCCGCCGGTTTTGCCCGGCGGTTCGAGCCCGCCGCGCGGCATATCTCGAGCGTCCTGTTCATCATTGTCCTGGCCGGGGCGATCTATCAGGAGCGCAACAACATCGTTACGTATTTCGCACAGGCGGGATCGATCACGCTGGCGCTCAATATCGCGATGATGGCGCTGGCCTATGGCATCGCGCGCCTGTTTGCCTCAGGGCCACGACAGCGAATCGCCATTTCGATGGAATGCGGGTTGCAGAACGGCACGCTGGCGATCGCGGTCGCCGCGCTGCTGTTCGGCGGCGGTCTCGTCGCCGTCCCGGCAGCCACCTATAGCCTGATCATGTTCGCGACCGCCCTGATTTACGTGGCGATTGCGCGGCGGCAAACAAATGGCGCCGCCGGCGATTAGGCCGCCCGGATCTTGCCCAGGAAGTCGTCTACCGCCGTCTTCAGGCCCGCCGTTTCCGAGGACAATTCGGAACAGAAGGTGCTGACCGTCCCGGCCACGTTGCCGGTTTCAACCGCGGCGTCATTAACGCTGGCGATATTTTGTGAAACACTTTCGGCACCGGTAGAGGCCTGCTGAACGCTGCGCGCGATTTCGGCCGTCGCGGTTCCCTGCTCACCGACGGCGGAGGCAATCGACGACGATATTTCGTCGACGGCCTGAATCGTCTGGTTGATCATATTGATCGCTTCGACGGCATCACCGGTCGCACTCTGGATTTCCGAAATCTGGGCCGAGATATCTTCCGTCGCCTTCGCGGTCTGGTCGGCGAGCGATTTCACCTCGGTCGCGACGACGGCGAATCCCTTTCCGGCCTCGCCGGCCCGGGCCGCTTCGATGGTCGCATTGAGCGCCAGCAGGTTCGTCTGACTCGCAATGTCGGTGATCAGGCCAACGACCTCGCCGATCTTGCTGGCTGCTTCGGCGAGCCCGCCGACCTTGGCGTTGGCATTCTGTGCTTCGCTCACCGCTGTTTTGGTGGTCTCAGCGCTTTGCGCGACCTGGCGGCCAATTTCCTGAACAGAAGCAGACATCTGCTCGGTCGCCGATGCGACGGATTGCACGCTCGAACTTGATTCTTCGGACGACGCGGATACTTCGGCCGATTTGGCGGCTGTCTGATCGGCATTCACCGACATGGTTTCCGCGGCGCCGCTGATCTCGCCAACCGCATGCGTGACCGCACCGAGGGCCATGCCGACGCTTTTCTCGAATTCGTCCGCAAAGGACACGAGAATCTCTTTCCGCTCGGCTTCGGCGCGTTCGCCCGCGATCCGTTTTTCTTCTGCCGCGCGCACTTCTTCGCTGAGCTCGCGTTCTTTGCGCTCCTGCGCCTCGCGGATCTCCCGTGCTTCTGTCGCACGCTGGGTTTCCTGCAGGCGTGCGGTCTCAATCATGTTTGATTTGAACACTTCGACACGCCGGGCCATCGAGCCTATTTCATCGCCCCGCTTCTGCAGCGGCACGTCCGTTTCGGTATCACCTTCCGCAAGGAGGCGCATACGTCCCGTCAGGTGCGCCAACGGCCGCGAGATTGAGCCCGCCGCAAACCACGCCATCAGGATGACCACGAATAGAACGACACCGCCGGTAATTATAACCTGGTTGCGGAGGCTAACGAGCGGCGCGAAGATTTCGGCGCGCCGAATGGTCGAGACGATTGCGAATTTTACACCATGAAATTCAAACGGCGCGAAACCTGAAACGACGAGCTCGCCCTTATCGTCCTGTAATTCAGCAAATCCGGACTTCCCGCCAAGCGCTGCTTTCACGGAGGCATTCTCGATCTTTCGCTTGAGGATCGCATCTTTGGTGAAGCGCGTGTCGTTGCGCGCCAGATAATCGCCACCGACAATGACCGCTTCGCCGGATTCGCCGAGACCGGCGCTCAGATTCATGACGGCATTGATCCGGTCTATCGGCATCTGAAAGACAAGAACCCCTATTTTTTCGCCGCTGGCATCCATAACAGGCTTGGAAATAAAGCTGGCCGGGGCGCCATGGCTGGGCGCATAGGGCTTGAAGTCGAAGAACGAAATGGCTGCACCAGATTCAGCCTTTGCAGACGCGCGGAACGCGTTCCCGAGATCTGTGTCTTTCCATTGTCCGGTATTCAGGTTCGTCGCGTAATCGAGCTCCTTGAAAACCGAATAGATCAGGTTGCCGTTAAGATCAAATAGGAAAACATCGTAATACCCGCGTTCCTGCAAAAAGCTGCGGAACCAGGGGTGATATTTGCGATGGACGCCATTGTAGAAATTCTTTTCCGGCGCGGCCTCGAGTTTTTCCTTCTGACCGGTCGGGTTGGGATTGTCGGTGATATAGGCCTTCTGAAGATCCGCTTTTCGATCGCCGGGCGTGACATGCCACGCCGCTGTAAATTGCCGGAGAGCCCCGCGCGTATTCGGGTTTACGCTCACGAAGCGCAAATCCTGCTCGATGGAGCCAAAGTAGTCGCTCAGAGATGCCTTCCGCGCCTCAGCCAGCGATCCCATTTCCCTGTCGGCGAGGCCGTGGATCGCCGCCGACGCATCCAGGTAGCTCTTTGTGCCGATCGCCGCGCCGGTAAAAACAACGGTGAGAGCAAATAAGACGACCAGTTTTGCGCGGACCGTTCCAAAGACGCGGGAACCGCGATGCGCGCCGGGCGACAACGCTTCGGTTCTCTCTGCAGCATCCTGAGCTGCCTGGTCTTCTGAATTATTCGGGGCGTTTTCTGTTGGACTGGCCGTCATATTCAGGCGCCTTTTTCACATTTAGAAAATGTTACTTCGATATCGACCTACGTTTTTATATGTTCGACGTAAAGCAATGGTAAACATACATATGTATGTCGCTATTGTTGATTCTTCTTGGCTACTACCGCTTCGGTCGTCGATCAGGACAGACAACACGGGTTACGAATTCGGGATTAGACACACGCCGACCAAGACCACAATCGCCGCCGCCAACAGGGTGCGGTGCCCGCTGATACGCGGGCGCATAGGCGGGCTTACGCTGTCCGAAGACGCCGTCAAGCCAGGTTCATGTGGTGTTGGATTTTCGGAAAGACGTCGTGGCAGTACCTAGTCAGGTACCAGTTCGTACAGGACGTACATACCGCCAACGCCAATCAACAGGAAAAGCAGCAGCATCGGCACCAGTGACATCACAGAGCGTTTGTCGTTGGCCTGCGCGGCCCGTGCCCGGGGGACAAATTCCCGTGCCTCCGGCGGAAGGCGTTTGCCGGCACCCGCGGTGCCTTCAGCGACCTTGGCCTTGGCCTCTTTAAAGTTACTGCCGCCGCGGAAAATGGTCGTGGTTTCGGTCTTTCCGCTGACTGGATTGTGATCCTCCGCAACAACGCGGATCCCCGCATAGCGGTCACTGTTATCCATGATCGTCGCTTCATGGACGGCGAGCGCGCGATCCTCAAAGACGGCATCGAGCCCCCACTCCTTGGCCATCGCATGCTTTTTGAGCGTATGAAGTTCGTAACTGATCATTATCCGTACACAACCGGTTCAAGTCGCTGTTGGTTCTGCACAACCATAGGGCAGAAATCTTTTAAGATTTGTTAACTCGGTTTTTGGGGATCTCTTGAGGGTAAGGCTACGATTCCTGTCAATAAACATACCGGTGCGTTCCGATGACCGCTGCCAGTTATCTGCCGGCCTTAGGGCTCATGCCCACCAAATCGCCGATGGCGATGATCCGTGTTTTATCGATGGCCCGCCCCATACACAGCGCTGCGTTTTGCACCTTTTCCCCCTTGATGCACCACCAGGGCCGACGTACTACCCAAAACGTAGACGTGAAATTCGGGATGACGTTTGGGGGAAACACGGGCATGGAGCTGAAATCGACGGACGTTGTGATCGTCGGCGCGGGGCCCGCCGGCCTCGCCGCCGCAAATTATCTCGGGCTTGCCGAGATCCGGGTCGTCCTGATCGAACGCAATCCGGGCACCGTGGATGAACCACGTGCGGTATCGATAGACGATGAATCGCTGCGCTCCATGCAGACCCTTGGTCTGCTCGATCGCATCGTCGCCCGCACGATGCCGGGTTACGGCTCGCGCTATTATTCCCCGGGACAGCGCGAATTCGCCCGCGTCAAACCGACCACTGTCGAATTCGGCCATCCGCGGCGGTCGGCCTTTCACCAGCCGGAGCTAGAGGCAACGCTGCTCGACGGGCTCAACCGCTTTCCGACCGTCGACGTCTGGTTCGAACATGATTTTGAGCGCTTCGAACAGGACGCAGACGGCGTAACAGTCACCGTGCGCGGCCCCGACGGAGAGGAGAAGTCCCTTCATGGCGCATACCTTGCCGGGTGCGACGGGGGCCGCTCATCGATCCGCCACGCGATCGGGGCTGAGCTCAAAGGGTCAAGCTTCGAGGAACGCTGGCTCGTCTTCGATGCGATAAACGATTTGGATGACACCCCGGATTCGGTCGCCCATTGCGATCACCGCCGCCCGGCGATCAGTCTGCCCGGCTTCGGGCGGACGCGACGCTGGGAATTCGTCGTCCACCCGGACGAGGATGCGGACCATTTTCTGAAAGAGGAGACAATCCGCGATCTGTTGCGGCCCTATATCGGCGACCGGCCGGTCGAAGTGGTCCGCAAGGTGGTCTACACCTTCCAGGCGCGGGTCGCCGACCGCTGGCGCGATCGCCGCGTCTTTTTGCTGGGGGACGCCGCGCATCTGACACCACCCTATGCCGGGCAGGGTTTGAACAGCGGACAGCGGGACGCAAATAACTTTGCCTGGAAAGCCGCCGCCGTCGTCAAAGGCCAATTCGGTCCGGCATTGATGGATACCTATGAAAGCGAGCGCCGGCCCCACGCGTGGTCTCTGATCCAGATGGCAATCCAGATTGGCTGGGTGATGGTGCCGCGCAACTGGTTTCACACCTATGGCCAGATTGCGTTCTTCCGGTTTGCCGGCCTCATTCCGAAATTACGTGATTATTTCCTCGGCATGAAATTCAAACCCGAGCCACGATTCCAGGACGGCTTCCTCGTCGCCGATGACGAAACACCCAAGCGCACCCTGGTCGGACGCATGCTGCCGCAACCGGACGTGAAAACCGTGGTCGGCACAAACGTGAAACTGGATGACGTGATGGGTCCGGGTTTTGCCCTGCTCGCCGTCGGGACCAAAGCCGCCGCCACGCTGGCAGAGCTCGACCAGCCGATATGGGCGCATCTCGAGGCCCGGCGGGTGGCACTGTTCGCCGGTGAAGCGGAACAGATAGCCGGTCCTTATCCGGATACATTATGCGCGGTTCGGATTGGCGCAGACACCATGCCCCGCAAGATCGAAACCTATGACGGGAAGATCCTGCTGATCCGCCCGGACCGTTATGTTGCCGCGGCCTTTGCGCCGCAGGATGCGGCGACCGTGGCGGAGACGCTCACCGCCCAAGTCGGGGTACAGGTCGGGGCACAGGTTGAGGCCCAAATCGGCGCCCAAATCGATGCCGGTGCCGGGATCGGCACGCATCCTGAAGGACGTTAATCCTCTTCGGGCCGCTCGCTCTGCGCGCGATAGGGATTGACCGCATCGTCATCCGGCTGGCTGTCATCCGGCGCATGACGGCGCGCGGTGTCGGCCCCGTCGACGCGGGGCGGCGAATGCAGTGACAGCACGTTGGCGCCGTCGGTTTCGGCAACACCGGTTTCTGCGTCATCGCCCGCAATATGATCTTCTTCGGCATTCAGCCGGCTGAACTCGAAATGCTCTCCACCGCCGCCCACTGCGCCCCTGCCCATCAGTCTTTCGATCAGATCATCGAGCTGTTCAAGCGAACTGTAATCGAGACGGAGCTGACCGCCATTGCCGTCGAACGCAATATCGACGTGAAGGCCCAGCGCGTTGCCGAGGGCGCGTTCCAGCGCCAGGGTATCCGTGTCTTTTTGCGGTGCTTTTGCTTTACCGGCACCTTTGGCCCCCCCGGCCGGCCGGCCACGACGGGCGCGGCGCTCCTTGCCGAGGCGTTCGGCATCGCGGACGCTCAGTCCTTCATCGATAATCTGGCGCGCAAGCGCCGTGGGATCTGCGGCCCGCAGGATAGCGCGGGCGTGGCCGGCACTGAGTTCGCCATCGGCCAGCAGCGCGCGCACATCTTCGGGCAGATCCAACAGCCGTGTCATATTGGCTATATGGCTACGGCTTTTGCCGACGACCTCGGCGACCTGTTCCTGGGTCTTGCCGAAATCCTGCGACAGCCGGGCATAGGCCTCGGCCTCCTCCAGCGGTGACAGCTCATCGCGCTGGATGTTTTCAATCAGCGCCACCGCGAGCGCTTCGGCATCGTTGAAGTCCCGGATGATGACCGGCGCTTCGTGCACCTGGGCGCGCTGGGCCGCGCGCCAGCGGCGTTCACCCGCGACGATTTCGAAAGTACCGGGCTCGCTCCGGGTCGGGCGAACGATCAGCGGTTGCAGTATGCCCTGCTCGCGGATCGAATTTGTCAGATCGCGCAGCGCTTCATCGGCGAAATGGCGGCGCGGCTGCATCGGGTTCGGGATAAGCTTCGCGATCGGCACCATGCGAAACCCGACAGCGGCCCCATGAGAACCGGCAGGCTCCCCGTTCCCTCCAGAATCTGTCTCGCCTGAAGCGGACCCTCCTGAAACAGCCGTCGCTGCCGGTGTCCCCGTGGGCGTGCCCGGCGTTTCGGCATCGGCATCGGCGGCCGGCGCAGGCCGGGCACCGGCATCGACCGCTTCTTCGGCAGACGCAATATTGGTGCGGTCCTCGCCAAACAATGCTTCCAGACCGCGGCCAAGCTGGCGCGGGCGGGGTTTTTCGTCGCTCATCGGGTCTCTCCTGTCGGGCCCGCTGCGGGGCCATCTGGGTGGTCGTCTGTCGTCTCTGTCTGATCCGTCGTCGCGGCAGGCGGCGAGGCCGTGGCCGCCTCGGTATGGGATATTTTGTCACTGTCGGAATCACTGTCGGGACGCAGGCTATCGGGCACCAGAGTACCCGTCTGGGTTGTATTATTGTCCATTTTCTTCTGTGCGTCCCGGCGCAATACTTCGCCGGCCAGGTGAACGTATGCCTGCGATCCCGTACAGGCCAAATCATATAACAATACCGGTTTACCGTGGGACGGTGCCTCGGAAACGCGCACATTTCTGGGGATAACGGTATCATATACCTTGTCGCCAAAATAGCCGCGCACGTCATCAGACACCAGCGACGACAGCTTATTGCGGGTATCGTACATAGTCAAAACGATCCCTTCGAGCTGCAATGTTGGATTGAATCTCCCCGTCACCCGTTCAATCGTCCGCACGAGTTGGCTGAGCCCTTCAAGCGCCAGGAACTCGCATTGCAGCGGCACCAGAACGGTATCGGCAGCGACCAGGCCATTCAGCGTCAGCAGACCGAGCGCCGGCGGGCAGTCGATCAGGACGTAATCGAACTGTGCGACGGCACTGCGGATCGCATCGCGCAGCAGATATTCCCGCCGCTCCATGTCGACCAGCTCCAGCTCGGCCGCCGACAGATCCATGGTCGAGGCGACGATGGCAAGGCCGGGCACAGCCGTGTCGATTAGTGCCTGGTCGAGCGTGATCTCGCCGAGCAGCAGATCGTAGGTGCCGGACGTCCGGCGCGCACTCTCGATGCCGAGCCCGGTCGACGCGTTGCCCTGGGGATCGAGATCGACCACCAGCACGCGGCGACCGACTGCCGCCAGCGCAGTCGCGAGGTTGATCGCGGTGGTGGTCTTGCCGACCCCGCCCTTCTGGTTGGCGACCGCGATGATCCGCCCCGTCCACGTCGGGGGTGTGGCAACCGGGTCGTGCGGCATTGCTACGTCTGCGGGCGGCGGTGCGGTCAGGGTATCTGCCGGGGTATCGGGGAAATCGTCTGCCATGTGTCTGGACCAATTGTTGCCGATGGGGCCGGGATGCGTATCCGGAAACTGTTCTTTGTCTAGCGATGCCGATCCAGGGCGCATCCGGTTCGAACGCGGGTCCGGCTGCGGTCTGGTTGCGGTTTCGTTGCAGTCTGCAGCGCAGCGCCTGACGTGGAAGCTGGCGCTAACGCTTCTTCAAGCCCGTGATCCGCAATATGCGGCCCTCCGGGCTGGTGACACTTTCAAACGTCTGGTGCTTTATTCTCCAGCGTTTCTCGGCCTCGGTCAATTCTTCGCGCCAGCGCCCGCCTTTCATAATCAGGCAGCGCTGCGCGCCCAGCAAATCGGCCATTCCACAGAGCTTTTCAAGCGGCGCCAGCGCACGGACGGTCAGAATATCCACGGAACTTTCCACCGATTCGTGGCGCTGCGGCCATCTTTCCCGTGCAACATCCTCGACCCGGGCCGTGGTAACCGTCACCGGCGCCTTGGTTGCGGCAGCGACTTCGCGGAGAAACGCGCTCTTGCGGGTATGGGATTCGATCAGTTCAGTTGGCAGACCGGTGACAATGGCGAGGACCAGTCCGGGGAAACCTGCCCCGCTGCCAATATCGGTGATCGACCGGGCATCTTCCGGCAGATATTCGACGAGCTGAATGGAATCCCGCATATGCCGGTCCCAGAGGTCCGGCACAGAGTTGCGCGAAACCAGATTCAGAGTCTGCTGCCATTCTTCAAGATGCGTGGCGTAAATCCGCAGCCGGTCCATTGTTTCACGTGAAACATTCGTGATTTCTTCAAACATTTCAGGGGTTAAGGGGGAATCAGTGGTCATAAATCAGGCTGCTTTCTCGCCACGCCGGACGTGGCGCAACAGCGCCGTCAATGCGGCCGGTGTGACGCCGGGAATTCGGCTGGCAGCGCCCAGTGTGGCCGGCCGGGACGCCCCAAGCTTTTCGCGCATCTCGTTCGACAGCCCGCCGATCTCTCCGTAATTCAACGCGTCCGGCAGGGCAAGCGCCTCATCCTTGCGGAACGCAGCGATATCCGCCTGCTGGCGGTTAAGATACCCGGCATAGAGGGAATCGTGTGCGACCTGTTGCAGGATCGCCGGATCGATAGAGGTGGTCTCGGGCCAGACACGCAACACGGCTTCTATCCCCGCATCCGCCTGGGCCAGCAGTTTGAGCGCCGTGCGCGGCACACCGTCCTGCGAGACCTTTATCCCCTGCTTTGCCAGATCCTGCGGTTTGGCCGTCAGGCCCGACAATGTTTCACGTGATACATCAAGCGCCGCCATCTTTGCCGTGAACGCCGTTTCCCGCGCGGACCCGACACAGCCGAGCGCAATACCCGCCCCAGTCAGGCGTTGATCCGCATTGTCGGCGCGCAGCGTCAGGCGGTACTCGGCACGCGACGTGAACATTCTGTAGGGTTCCGCCGTGCCACGGGTGATCAGATCGTCGATCATCACCCCGATATAGGCGTCCGCCCGGTCCAGCGTAAACGGCACATCGCTGCCGCCGGCGGCGCGCGCGGCATTCAGCCCGGCCATCAGGCCCTGCGCGGCAGCTTCTTCGTAGCCCGTCGTCCCGTTGATCTGACCGGCGAGGTAAAGTCCCGGCAAACGGCGGGTCTCCAGCGTCGGGCGCAATTCCCGCGGATCGACATAGTCATATTCGATGGCGTAGCCCGGGCGGATCACGCGGGCGGCCTCCAACCCAGGGATCTGCGCCAGAAACGCCAGTTGCACGTCTTCCGGCAGCGATGTCGAGATTCCATTGGGATAGACGGTATCGTCGTCGAGCCCTTCAGGCTCCAGGAAGATCTGGTGGCGTGACTTGTCGGCAAAGCGCACCACCTTGTCCTCGATGGACGGGCAGTATCGCGGCCCGGTGCCTTCGATCTGGCCGGAATACATCGGCGCACGGTGGATATTGGCCTGAATGATCTCATGCGCCGCCTGGCTGGTATAGGTGATGTGGCAGGCAATCTGCGGCGTCGTGATCTTGTCGGTCAGCGTCGAAAACGGCACGGGCGGGTCATCACCGGGCTGAACCTCAAGCGCGTCCCAGTCGATCGTCGTCCCGTCGAGCCGCGGCGGCGTCCCGGTTTTCAGCCGGCCAAGCGCAAAGCCGCAGGCCTCCAACGTATCAGACAGGCCCAGCGCCGGCGCCTCGCCGACCCGGCCGGCCGGTATCTTCTGTTCGCCGATATGAATAAGCCCGCGCAGAAACGTGCCGGTGGTCAGCACCACGCGCGGCGCACGGATTTCAGCCCCGTCCGCCAGAATTACGCCAGCGACGCGGCGATTCTCGGCCCCATCTTTGCCAGCACCATCGAGCAGCAAATCCTCGACCCCGCCTGCGCGGATATCAAGGTTTGCCTGATCGGCCAGGGTTTCCTGCATCGCAAGACGGTAGAGCTTGCGGTCGGCCTGCGCGCGCGGACCCTGCACGGCAGGACCCTTGCGGCGGTTGAGAATCCGGAACTGAATACCGGCCCGGTCGATCACGCGCGCCATGATGCCGTCCAGCGCATCGATCTCGCGCACCAGATGGCCCTTGCCAAGCCCGCCGATCGCCGGGTTGCACGACATCTCGCCGATGGTCGACATCTTGTGGGTCACAAGCAGGGTCCGGGCGCCAAGCCGCGCCGACGCGGCGGCGGCCTCACAGCCGGCATGACCACCGCCCACGACGATTACGTCATAGGCACTGTCGATGGCATTCTGTGAATTTTCGGGTCCCGACATGGCGCGGAATATAGGGTCGGCCCCGGGGTCCGTAAAGCGGCAATCGGTGCGCCCGGCAAATGAATCCCCCGTGATTCAGGGCGATTGTTTCACGTGAAACATTATTGGACTGATTACAGGTCGCACTGGAACCTATTGATTTATTTACCAATACAAAAGTCATTGAAGATCACATCGAGCAAATCCTCGACGTCAACCCGCCCGGTCACCCGTCCCAACGCCCGGGCAGCAACCCGCAGATCCTCGGCCACGAGCTCGCTGTCGCCCGTGCCAGTCGCGATGCCAGTGCCGGTGTCAGTACCAACAGTCGCCGCCCGGCCCAGGGCCTCCGCACTGTCGATCAACGCCGTTCGGTGACGCAGGCGCGTCAGCGGCACACCCTCAGTGCCCGCGCCGTCCGACATGATCTCCGCCGCAAAGCCTTCGAGGCGGCGCAACAGATCCGGCAAGCCGTCACCGGTCTTCGCCGAAATCGCGAGCGCAGATACGCCGGCAATCTCCGCTGGCGGCGCATCGACCAGATCGGCCTTGTTGGCAATGGCAAGGACCTCACCCGGCCCTTCCGAGAGCTGCGCCAAACTCGCCGGGTCAGGCGCACGGCTGACGTCGAACACCACCAGCCGCACGTCCGCCGCTTCCGCGCGATCGAGTGCACGGCGCACACCTTCACGTTCAATCTCGTCGGCGGCATCGCGTAAACCGGCGGTATCGGCAATCGTCACCGGCCAGCCGCCCAGATCGAGATGAACCTCTATCACGTCGCGCGTCGTCCCTTCGGTCGCCGACACGATCGCCGCCTCGCGCGCGGCAATGGCATTGAGCAACGACGATTTACCGGCATTGGGCGCGCCGAGGATCGCGATCTGCAATCCATCGCGCAACCGCTCACCACGACGATTATCGTCGAGGAACAGCCTGATCTCCGCCTCAAGCGCAGAAATCCGCGCCCGTGCCGCACGCTCGACATCGTCCGGCAGATCTTCATCGGGAAAGTCGATCCAGGCTTCGGTATGGGCAAGCACGTCGATCAGATCGGCGCGCCATGTCTCCAACCGCCCGGCCAGACCGCCGCCAAGCTGGGCCAGCGCCTGACGCCGCTGGGCGTCGGTGCCCGCATCGATTAGATCGGCAATCGCCTCGGCCTCGGTCAGATCAATCTTGCCGGCAAGGAAGGCGCGCTTTGAGAACTCCCCGGGTTCGGCAAGCCGAAGACCGGGCAACGCGGCCAGCGCAGACGTCACCGCCTCGACCGTCGCCCGCCCACCATGAATATGAAGTTCCGCCACATCTTCGCCGGTAAAGCTGGCCGGCGCGGCAAACCAGATCGCCAACCCGTCATCCAGCGCGGCACCGTCTGCCGGATCCACCATATGGCACCGTATTGCGCGGCGCGGCGCGGGCAAGGCATCAAGGCCGCCAATCAGGCGCAGTGCCTCACCCGCCGCAGGGCCCGAAATCCGGATGACAGCCACCCCGGCACGCCCGGGCGCGCTCGCCAGGGCAAAGATGGTTTCGGTGCGCTCAAACTCACTGTCCATGGCACACAGGTTTCGCCGCGACAGACCTCCCGGTCAAGGGGCGCTGTTCAGCAGCTGGCGCTGGTGACGGTTCCTACGCCGGTCAGTTCTTACCGGGGCCCGGCAAGTCCAGTCCCACGCCCTGCAGGTGCCCGAACAACTCGGCGAGTCGTTCCGTGTCGGCGGCCGGCAGCGGCGGTTTGAGGATGGAGGCGATATTGGCCTCCAAATGCGCGACCCGTCCGGTACCGAACAGAACCACGTCGGCACCCGGCTCATGGCGGGCATAGCGGTACGCCGCCTCGATCACACTGGCCGCGCCGCCATCTTCCGGGTGCACCAGAAAACCAAGCGGATCGCCGCTTTCAGCCAGCCACGCCGGCACACGGCCATCGGCTCCCAGTTCCCGCATCGTCTCCTGCAGGCGGCCGGGCACACTGAACAGGTTGCGCACGGCAAACATGATCAACGTGCCGATATCGTTCTGCAGCGTCAGTGGTAGCAACCCATTGCGCGCAACCTGGTGCATCATGTTGAAGCCCAGCATCATCACGTCCCAGCACCCATCAACGGCCGCGCGGTTCAGCATGGTCTGGCTGTGATCGCTGGGAGACGATTCAGTGATGCCGAGAAACCGGATCTTTCCCGCATCCCGTGCCTTCATCAATACCGGTGCAAGGGCATTCAGCGCGTGGTTATAGTGCTCGGGGTAAACGCCGTGCAGATGATAGATATCGATATAGTCGGTATCCAGATCGCGCAGGCTTGCATCAATCTCCGCCGCCAGTATTTCCGCCGTTACCCGAGGATTGGCCTGATGCTTGCTGGAGACAATAACAGAATCGCGCGGCACGGATTTAATCGCCTCGCCGACGACCGCCTCTGTGCCATAGACACGTGCGGTGTCGAGAAAATTGACGCCCAGATCAAGCGCCCGATGAATCAGCGCAACCGAATCCGCTTCACTATGACCGGCACCCTGACCGATCTTTGAATTACCGCCGCAGCCAAGCCCGGCGACGCCGACCTTCAGCCCGGTGCGCCCCAGCGTGGTGTAGTCCATATTCCATCCGTCCCATGATCTTTCACGGCACGTTATACGGGCGCAGAAATCCGGGCAATGGGCGAAGATCCCCCGGCGCACAAGATCGGCAAACGGCCCGATCATCGTCGGGATTCTTTACAATCCCGGTAAATGCCAAGCGGTATCCGGGTCCGAACTCGTTGATTTATCGGCCTTATTAGACACTGGTACGAATCTTGCTTCAATTGTGTCAAACAGACTCCCCCCCCTGCGGCTTGCCGCGTCACGCAAGCGCCGCATTGCCACAACAGGACACCGAGATGCCTTCATACAAACCTTTCGCGACAGCCATCGCCTTCAGCCTCACGGTCGCATTCACAGCCCCGGCGCACGCTCTCCTTCTGGATCAGGGCGTCACCACGCTCGACACCGCCACCAACCTCGAATGGCTCGACCTCACGGAATCGACCAACCGCTCGTTCGACGACCTCGCCGGCCAGTTCGGCACCGGCGGCGATTTCGCCGGCTGGCGCCATGCGAACACGGCGGAAGTCTCGGCCCTGTTCACCAGCCAGGGCTATCCGCCGGGTTACGATTCATCGCCCACCACAGTCGCCATGTTCCAGCTGATCCAGATGCTTGGCGAAACGGCTGTGATCCCCTCAGGCTCGGACGTCCAGAGCGCCGCCTTCGGCCTCTATGACGACAGCGCAACCGGAACGCTGCCCCGTGCCGGCATCGCCGTCCTCGAGCAATTGTATTTCAACAACGGCAATCCCGGGTTCGAACGGTCCCATGTTGTCGACGACAACGTGCTAACCGACATCGGGCTTCCGATATACGGCCACTGGCTGGTGCGCAGCGCCGCCACGACCGAAATCCCCGCGCCCGGCGCGATGGCGATCTTCGCAATCGGCCTTGCCGGGCTCGCCGCGACGCGGCGGCGGCGCAGCTAAACAACCGCCACGTGGCCCCCGATGCTGGCCGGGCGGGCGCCGTTGAACTGCTGCAGCTTCCCTACTTCACGCATTGGTGCTTGATGAAGTTTTCCTTCAGGCCCTTGTCGCAGGACGGGAAGCGCTCGATCACGTGACACGGGCGAATATTCACGCTGCCGCAGGCATCGGCCCGCCAGGGAGGCGCCCCGCTATACGCGCGCTGGGTGAGCGCCATCGTGCCGCGCATGTCGATCGGCAGGATCCCTGCGCCGGCACCCGCGGCGACACCGAAACCCTGAAAATGCTTGAAGTCATATCCGATGGCGGAGGGCGCATTCTTCGGGGCCGCAAACCAGAACCCGGCCCCGCCGACAGCAATCTCGCCGCCTGACGCCGAAAGGCCGCGATTTTCGCCGACAAGGTCGCGCGGCACCATGTTCCATAACGTCACGGACACGGTCGCGTCGCCGCCGGTAATCACGCCGCCGTTTATCGCGAAGGTGCGATAGGCCAGGGCGGCGGGGCCTGCTTTGGTCAGGTTGATCGCCACCCCGTGTTCGGCGCTAAGGCCGGCACCCATTCCGCCATCCATGACGATGCCGATTGTCAACGATTTCGGGATCATTTGCTGGGTGCTCTGCTTGAGCGATTCGACAAAGGCGTCCACGCCGAGCTTGACGCGGATGGCGTTGAATTTCCGCTGTTCCCGATCCTTCTTGAAGGCCTTGCCCGACAGATAGGAAAAGGATTTCTGCAAGGTCGCGGTGTAGTCCTTCGTCGCGGTTATCAGCTTCTTGTTCTTCTTGGCGAAATTAGCGGCGAATTTCTCGAACTCCTTGAGCGACCCCTGGCCCTTCTTCTGGCACTTCTTATGAACGAAGTCCTCGACCAGGCCCTTGTTGCAGGACGGAATCCGCTCGACGATCAGGCAGGGCCGCTGATTCAGCTTGCCGCAGGACAGCGCGCCTTTGGAAACGCATTTGTTCTTGCCGAAATCCTCTTTCAGGCCCTTGTCACAGGACGGGATGCGCTCCCAGATCTTGCAGGGTTTCTGGTTGTTGGCGCCGCAGGCGGCGAGGGCCGGTCCCGGCACGGCCGTCACCAGGATCGCCAGGCCCACTGCCAGACACGCAGCGGACGACAGGACACGTTTATTAAACAATTGGAAGATTTTTGAGAGTCCGGACACACGTCACTCCTTCACTAAAGGCGGCGCGCTGGTTTTTGATTCTTTCTCCGTCGCCGCGTTACACCGGCCTAGATTTTGCCATTGTAAATTTGTTCCAGCAAGAACTTTGCAGCCCGGGCTCCCATACCCCGCGCCTGTCAGCGTCCGCCGACGTTCTGCATCATCCGTTGCAGGTATGTGCGGAACCGGTCGCGCTCCTTATCGCTGAACCCATCCAGATTCTGATCGAGCACGTGGCGCACCGACGGTAATACCGCGGCGAAGGTTTTGCGGCCCTGTTCCGTGATGTGCACCAGCATCACCCGCGCGTCTTCGGTCGAGCGTTTCTTGTCCACAAGGCCCTGCGCACTCATCGTCGTGATCAGTTTGCTGAGGTTGGAGACATCCACCACCGTGCGCTGCGCCAGATCGCGGACGCTGATCCCGTCCCGTTCCTGCAGGTTGGCGATCACCCGCCAGGCGGGTGTGGTCAGCCCGTGCGGCCGCACGGCGTCTGCCAACGCAGCATAGGACGCCGCCTGGATCGAATAGATGTAGTAGGCGTGGGAGTCCTCTACGCTGAAGCTGCCTTTTCTCTTCTTTGCCATCGGACCCTTATCGATACATCTGCTCAATTCATCCGCGTCGATCACGGAAGCCGACCGTATCAGCAATCCGGCGCGGTCGCTACATATCGGTTAATACCTTGGTAATTACCTGTATTAATGATAGCCTTTTCACAACACTGAATAATTCAGACATTCCGCGGGAGAACGATCATGTACGTCACCATGCTGGGTACCGGCGCCGCCTTCGCCGATCCTGACCGGGCGCAGTCCGGCATTCTGGTCACCCTCGATAACGGCGTGCGCTACATGTTCGATTGCGGTGCAGGCACCGTACGCAACATGGTGGCCGCCAATGCAAGCCCGGTGGATGTAAAGGCCGTTTTCCTGACACATCTGCATCACGACCATATCTGCGACTTTCCCCTGTTCGCCATCACCGGCTGGATGTGGGACCGCGACAACCCGCCCATCGTGCTCGGCCCGAAAGGCACCAAACATTTCTGCGACAGCCTGTTCGAAGGCGGCGCGTTCGATTCCGATTTCCGCGCGCGCAGCGCCTATCCATTGCGCCAGGGAAACCTCGAAGCCGTGCGCCCCGATATCCGCGAAGTCTCTCCCGGTCTTGTCTATGAAGACGAAGACGTCAAAATCTGGTGCGACTATGTCGAACACATCCCGCGCGAAATCAGCGAATGCTTCGGCATCCGGTTCGAGGCCGAGGGGAAGACCCTCGCCTTCTCAGGCGATACCTCGCCCTGCGACGCCATGATCGAACTTGCGCGAGACGCAGACGTGCTGTTTCACGAATGCACGTTCCCGGAAGCCTTTGTCGAGTTTCGTAAAAAATCCGGTGTTGGGACATTTGCCCATACGCCACCGTCGAAACTGGGCAAAATCGCCCGCGACGCCGGCGTGAAGTCGCTGGTTGCCACGCATTTCGGCCACTTTGAATCGACCAACCCGGTGATCCTCAAAGCCGCCGAACATCATCTGCCGACCGAGCTGATGGGGCCCGACATGATGAACGATGTGGTGCGCGACATCCGGATCGCCTATGACGGCCCGCTGCGGATGGCCTACGATCTGATGCGGGTCGAGGTCTGACGCGCAAAGGGTGCGCCGCCGCTATTCGGCGACAAAGTCAAAGCGCCAGCCTTCGCCGTTGGACACAATCTTGCCGATCTCGGACCCGGTGAAATGCGCCGGGTAGATCATCGCACCGCTATCGCCATACCGGTTCAGAAAATCATAGCGCGACTGGCGCGACAGATCGGCATCGGTACACACCACGCTCGATAGCTGCGGCTCGGCGATCTGCAGCGGATGGTGAAACAGGTCCCCCGTAAACAGTGCCGTGTCGCCGCCGTCGTCCAGATGCAGTGCGACATGGCCCGGCGTATGGCCAGGTGTCGGCTCCAGCACGATACCGTGGTCGATCTCGTGATCGTTTTTCACCAGGTCGGCCCGACCGGCTTCGACCACCGGCAGCACACTGTCATTGAAAACGTTATCGCCAACTTCGGAGGCGCCGAGCATATTTTCCCAATGACGGTATTCCTCGGCCGAAAATACATAGCGCGCATTCGGGAAGGTCGGCACCCAGCGCCCATCCACCAGCTGCGTGTTCCATCCGACATGATCGATATGCAGATGGGTGCACATAACGATGTCGATATCTTCCGCCTGCAGGCCGACGGCATTGAGGTTCGCCATCCATGGCCAGTTCTTCTGGTGCCATTGCGGGCGTCCCGGGCGCTCCTTGTGATTGCCCACACAGGCATCGACCAGAATGTTCAGCCGTCCGGTGCGGATCACGAAGCTTTTGAACGAAAACAACAGCATCTGTGTGGCGGCATCCATGTAATCGGGCGCCATCCAGGACAGATGCGGAGCGATCAGCTCATCGGTCGCATCGGCAAACATGCCGGCCGGTGTGCGGAACGGACCGACAGATTCCTCTACGGTGTCGATCCTGCAGGCACCGCAATGTCTCGTGATCATCGCTCCAATTCCTTTGATTTTCAGTGAATGATACACCAACCAATGGAGTCGGACAGCAGGCACTCTCCCGGAAAGCGCGGCGGGGCGCAGAGGCGGCGCGGTCCCGCATAAACGCAAGACGCCCTAGACGGCCTGCTCGCGCATTAGCCGGTAGTAATGTTCCGCATGCTGGTACAGATTTTCTATCCCGGCAGCATCTCCCGTCATTTCGGCAGTGCGGGCCAGATCCATATAGCGTTCATAGGATTTTTTGGTGTTCCGGGCGCTGTTGGTCTCTGCCGGACGCCGGGACCGGGAACTGCCGGATGCGGCATCGCCGTTGCGGCTACCGGCATTCCTCATTTTATTTGCCGCCACGCCACGCGGAAGACGACTTGCATTTACGGCAGACGCGCTCGCCTGCGCCCTCGCTCTCGAACGGCGACCGGCACTTCAGGCACAGCCGCGTCTTTGGTTTCACTTCGTCCACAATCGGTGTCTTATCGGTCGTCATAAATCCTCCGGTAGCGACAATGTCGCTCTGCGCCCGCAACGGGAATCCCATCGCGGCCAATTTCTCACAATGTTCAGATTGAAACTCTCACGGGCAATCAAGCGATATCAGCTAAACATCCGTGGAATGTGTATCTATAGATGGTCGCAATCGGCCCGGATATCAAGGCATACATCCTAGGGCGCGAGCGCCGGCGCTACGCACCCCTGATCCGATCGATCAGCGCGCCCATGTCATCCGGCAGCGCATCGCCGCGCCATGCCACGTACTGATCGGGGCGGATAATCGCCAGATCGGCCTCATACAGATCGCGGAGCGCCGGGTCGGAGTCTTCAAAAACACGCACCGGTACCCCCTTCGCGGCGGCAGCGTCGATAAACACCTGTCCGTCGGCGTCGGTCCCGCCAAGGCGCAGCAGCGTGAAGCCCGGCCCGAAATTGTCGAATAGCGCGCTACCATCGGCAAGCCACGCATGTGGTGCGCGACCGCCAGGATAAGCGGTCGCGGTATATTCAAACGGATCGCTTTCAGGCGGCGGTGTCGCTTCGCCGTCGATGCTGACCAAGGGTGATGCGTCATAGCGCGCGCCAAGCTGGATACCCATGCAGAAATATTCCTCCGCCAGCACTTCCTCTGTGCGCTTGCCAAATGCGACGCGAACCGCCTCACCTTCCGGCGTCTCGTCCTCGATATTTGCCGGCACCGTCAGGGACGACTTGCCCTGCGCCAGCGCGTAGGACTGCGCCAGATTGCGGATTGCGACCGGGCGGCGCTCGCCCTCATAGCTCGCCACCAGGTTTTCGCCGGCCCAGCCATTGTGCCACGCCGCCAGTTTCCAGCCGAGGTTCTCCGCATCGCCGACGCCGGTGTTCATGCCGAACCCGCCGGTCGGGGTGAACAGATGCACCGCATCCCCCGCCAGAATGACGCGGTCCTTCTGGAATTCGTTCGCCACCAGCGACAGGCCCGCCTGCCACGGTTTTGACGACAGCACGTCGATCGGAATTTCCTCGCCGATCACCCGCCAGATATAAGGCCGCGGATCAAGCGTCTCGGCATCCTGGCCGGGCTCCAGCTTGGCCCAGGTCAGGAACTTTCCCTTGCCATCGAGCGCCACGATCGATGCCCGGCCTTCGGGGTTCAGTGAATGGAACTGCCACGGCGCATCGGTCTGCATCACATCGTACAGCCCGGGCGCTTCGAAATAGACCGACAACATCTGGCCCATCATGAAGTCGCGCTCCTCGCCCGACTTGCCGTCATACTCGATACCAAGCGATTTGCGCACCGTGCTGCGCGCACCGTCACAACCGACCAGATACCCGCATTCCACGGCATCGATCTCACCGGTTTCCAGGTTCTCGATTTCTGCGGTCACGCCGTCGGCGTGCTGGTCGAACGAATTCAGACGCCAGCCGAACCGCAGATCGACACAGTCTTTGTGGTCCAGCTCATCCTTCAGGATGCCCTCGACAAACATCTGCGATGCACGCTGCAGCGGCTCCGGCCCCATTGCCAGATCGTATGATCCGGGGGTCAGGCGTTCGCGCAGGGTCGGAATTTTAATGCGGCCGATTTCATGGGTGTTGATCCGGGTGATAAAAATCGCATCGCCGCAATGATCCATCGGCAGGCCGACATCGCGCAGCCGGTGCGCAATCCCCAGCCGCCGGTAATGTTCCATCGTCCGCGCATTGTGGGAATTTCCCTGCGGGTGGTTTGGCGTGGTCTCGGCTGCGTTGACCAGCATGCAGGGCACGTCGCGCCAGGCAAGATCCAGCGCCAGGTTCATGCCCACGGGCCCGCCGCCGACGATCATGATGGGTGTTTTTGTCATTGGTACTTCAGAATTTCCATAGAGCTACAGATGTCATCCCGACTTTATGCCGGGATGACGAAGATACAGGATCGACCGCGGCTAGTCTTTATCGCCCGCGCCCGTGCCACCCTGCGCCTTGGCAAACTGTTCCATGAACGCCTTCTGTATGTCGCCGAAGCCCTGAACGCCTGCGGTCGTCCATTGCTGCATCAGCTTCTCCGCATCCATGTCGCGGGCCATCTCGGCGGCACGCCTGGTCAGTTCCTCGACAATCGCCTCATTCACCGGCGTCACATCAGGCAGGCCAAGCATCCGGCGCGCTTCCTCCGGCGTACAATCTATATCAAACGATACCTTCATGGTTGACTCCTTCCCATTGCGTTACAACTACTCTAGCACAGTCCGGAAGCGCACTAATCACAACGCGCGCCCAGCCACAATCCTGCGAAAGACAGACATGTCCAGAAATCGCCTCTCCGAAGAAACCAGTCCTTATCTCCTCCAGCATGCCGAAAATCCGGTGCACTGGTACGGCTGGGGACCCGAAGCGATCGAGGCGGCGAAGGCGCAGGACAAGCCCATCCTGCTCTCGGTCGGCTACGCGGCCTGTCACTGGTGCCACGTCATGGCGCATGAAAGCTTCGAGGAAGATGCCATCGCAGCGCAGATGAACGAGCTTTATATCAACGTGAAGGTCGACCGCGAGGAACGCCCCGATATCGACACCATCTATCAGCACGCGCTGCAGCTTCTGGGCCAGCAGGGGGGCTGGCCGCTGACCATGTTCCTGACACCGGACGGCGAGCCGTTCTGGGGCGGCACGTATTTCCCGCACGATTCACGCTATGGCCGCCCCGGGTTCCCGCAGGTCCTGTCGGCGATCTCCGACTACTGGAGCGAACAGCGCGACAAGGCGCTGGAAACCGTCGAGGCCCTGAAAGGCGGGCTTGCCAAGGTGTGGACGCCCGAAGCCGTTACCGGCGCCGGAAAGGCAATTGCGCTGGCGGTCAACGACCAGGTCGCATCGCGGCTCGCCCAGGAATTCGACATGGTCCATGGCGGCCTTGGCCAATCGCCAAAGTTCCCCAACCCGTCGATCCATGAATTGCTGTGGCGCGGCTGGCTACGCACCGGCAACGAAACCCAGCGCGATGCCGTCCTGTTCTCACTCACCAAGATGTCCCAGGGCGGGATCTACGATCATCTCGGCGGTGGCTATGCCCGTTATTCAACGGATTCGATGTGGCTCGCCCCCCATTTCGAAAAGATGCTTTACGACAATGCGCAGATCGTGGATCTGCTGACCTGGGCCTGGCAGGAAACCAAGAACCCGCTTTTCGCCCAGCGGGTTGAGGAAACCATCGACTGGTGCCTCCGCGAAATGATCGCGCCGGTGGATGATGCAGCAGGCAAGCCCTTCGCTGCCACGTATGACGCGGATTCCGAAGGCGTCGAAGGCAAGTTCTATGTCTGGTCGGCGGCAGAAGTCTCTGAGATTCTCGGCGACGGCGCCGACGCGGTCCTGTTCAAGACCATCTATAACGTCTCGCCCGAAGGGAACTGGGAAGGCGGCAATATCCTCAACCGCATCGCCCATCCCGACCTGCTCGATGCCGGACAGGAAGAACAGCTCAAGGCGTGCCGCGAAAGGCTGCTGGCTGTCCGTAACAACCGCATCTGGCCCGGCTGGGACGACAAGGTGCTCGCCGACTGGAACGGGCTGATGATCGCCGCGATGGCCAATGCCGCGCGCGTCTTCGACCGCACCGACTGGCTCGACGCCGCGGATTCCGCCTTCGCGTTCGTGCGCGACCGGATGCAGGTCGACGCCAATGGTACCAAACGCCTGCTTCATTCCTTCCGCGCCGGAAAACTGAAGCATTCGGCCCCGCTCGACGATTACGCCAACATGGCCCGTGCCGCTGTCGCGCTGTACGAGGCAACCGGCAACGGCGCTTATGTCGATACTGCCATCGACTGGATCGACGTGATCGATACCCATTACTGGGACGAAGACGGCGGCGGCTATTTCTTCACCGCCGACGATGCCGAAGCGCTGATTATCCGCACCAAATCCGCCTCCGATAACGCGACCCCGGCGGGCAACAGCGTGATCGCCGCCGCCCTTGCACGGCTGCATTTCCTGACCGGTGTCGATCATTTCCGCGAACGGGCCGAGCGGATTATTTCCACCTTCGCCGGCGAGGCCACGCAGAATTTCTACCCGCTGACAGGATTGTTCTGCGCCAACGAGCTTTTACAGACCTGCGCCCAGGTGGTGATCGTCGGCAGCGCCGAAGACCCGGATACCGCCGCCCTGCTCGATGCCGCGTGGAAAGCCTCCAACATGAACAAGCTGGTCCAGGCGATCCCGCCCGGCGCCCTGCTGCCGAAAAACCACCCCGCCACCGGCAAAGGCCAGCAGGACGGCCGCGCCACTGCCTATGTGTGTATCGGTCAGACGTGTTCGCTGCCGCTGATCGACCCGGCCGCCTTGGCTCTGGCGCTATAGGGGGCCTCCACGCGAATCCACACCAGTCTTAATCCCCCGCCCCCCGTGGCGGTGGTCCATGGTAGATTTCGTGCCGCTGGATAAGTGGACCCCCGGTACAAGACCGGGAGAGCAAGGTAAGGGGGATGACGAAACGAAAAGACCCCCTCCCACTTAAACCAGATCAAGGCAGCCGTCGCCGAACCGCGCTTTTCTCCGTCCAGAACATTGGTGCATCCATCTGGAGAACAGCGATGAACAAGGATCTGCAACGCGGAATGGAGAAGGCCCGCCGCGAGAAGACGGCACATGCCAGGACCCT
The DNA here is from genome assembly GCA_047638395.1 of Paracoccaceae bacterium. Taxonomy (GTDB): domain Bacteria; phylum Pseudomonadota; class Alphaproteobacteria; order MPNO01; family UBA830; genus CAXBCP01. Next base: position 26,263 of record JBLIMV010000025.1, read on the forward strand.
CGAAGAAATGCGCAACGAGAGCACGACGACAGGCGACGGCGACATCGCCCGCCACGCAACGGCCGACAAAAAGAACTGGAAAGCCAAACAGGCGGTCCGCGCAGCTCTAAAAGACAAATAGGCCCAGAGACAGATAGAACCGGCGCCGATTTACCGCTGGCGCAAACACATCTTGCGCGGGCGTCCGCGGCGCGATAACCGTGTCTTTCAATCAACGCTATCAGACACGGGAATATCAGCATGGCCGACATGAAGATCGGAATCATCGGCGCCGGCGGGCGCATGGGACAGGCCTGCATCCGCCAGGTCACGGACACGGATGGCTGCACAATCGCCGCCGCCTCGGACATCCCGGGCGCGGCCCTGGTCGGACAGGACGCGGGCGATGCCGCCGGTGCCGGCACGCTTGGTGTCACCGTCACCGATGATGCCGCAGCCGTCGTTGCCGCGTCGGACGCCGTCATCGAATTCACCCTGCCGGGGCCGACGGTCGACCACGTGGCACTGACCGCCGACGCGGGCGTCGCCCACATTATTGGCACCACCGGCATGGAAGCTGCCCAGGAAGCGGCGCTGAAATCCGCCGGCGAGAAGACGGTCGTCATGCACGCGCCGAATATGAGCCTGGCCGTGAACCTGCTGTTTGCGCTGACCAAGCAGGTCGCGGCCACCTTGAACGACGATTTCGATATCGAGATCTTCGAGATGCATCACAAGCACAAGGTCGATGCACCGTCCGGCACCGCCGTCGGCATGGGCCGGGCCGCCGCCGAGGGGCGCGGCGTCAATCTCGACGATGTCGCCCAATGGGCGCGCAACGGTATCACCGGTGAGCGCAAGCGTGGCGATATCGGCTTCGCGAGCCTGCGCGGTGGCAACGTGATCGGCGATCACACGGCCACCTTCGCGATTGAGGACGAACGGCTCGAGATCAGCCACAAGGCCCAGTCCCGCCAGATTTTCGCCCGCGGGGCGGTGCATGCAGCGTTGTGGTCAGCGGGGAAAAAGCCCGGCTTCTATACGATGTTCGACGTCCTCGGCATCGAGTACTGATGTTCGACGTCCTCGGGATTGAATACTAGGGGCTCTTCCCTCTGACCCTGAAATTGTCACCCCGGGCCTGTTCCGGGGCCCAGTCCCTCATCAAAAGAAGCTGGATCCCGGCTTTATGCCGGGATGACACCGAGAATCCGGCGACGCAGAAACAAAAAAGCGGCTCCGAAACGCCGGAACCGCCTTTTTATAACTTGTCGCGGTTGCCGTCAGGCGCGTTTGCGCAGCACCAGGGCCGCGAGTCCGATAGCCAAGAATGCCGCACCTGCCGGGGCCGGGACCTGCGTCGATGCTTCAGTATATTCGTAAGTCACTGTCGCAACACCATCCCAGTCGAAGGATGCTCCGAGCAGTACCGTATCGGTGCCCGTGCCCGGCAAAACCGACAGGCGAAAAAACATGTCGACATCCACGGTGAAATCGCCAGGGCCCGTGAAATCGGCGAGGTCGCCCGGCTGAATGAAAAACCTTGTGCCGTTGCTGCTGAAATCCCGGTTGTCGGTGAAACCGAGGCAGCTGCCGCCGAGATCACAGCTCGACAGCGAACTACCGGCGACGCCGGTCAGGCCGCCGTTAACCGTCGATCCCGCATTGTACCCGGAACCGAGGACATAGCTTCGCTGGATATCAACCCCGCAGGTTGCATTCGTGCCGATGCAGGTCCCGCCGATATCGACAAATTCCGAATTGATGGCGTGGGCAACATTCAGGATGACGCGATTCAGCGTGCCGAGCGACGAATCGAACCGGGCAAGGTTGAATGACCCGTTCCGGGTGCCGCTGACGCCGTCGATAATGGCGGCCTGGTTTACCTCAGCCACCAGAAGCTCCGGCGGCGAGATAAAGGTCTGCGCCTGATTGAAGGTGATCATCGCCGCGTTCGCCGACGCCGTCATCCCGACGGTCAGAATAGTTGCGGCCGCCGTATTCCGGATAAAACCGAGTATCGTCACTGTATAAATTCCCCCATGACTACAAATTCATTTGCACACACCTCTGTGAGGGGATTATTAGCGCATCTGTTCAAGCAGCACCAGACGATCGGCGGAAAAACGCCGTAAAGCGGAAAAATGCGCTTGGCGGCGTTAAGACGCTACCCGCGTCTCCGCGCCAGGGCCGCAAGCCCGATCAGCAGAAATGCCGCACCCGCAGGGGCCGGGATTTCGGTCGCCGCCGCTATGTAGTCATAAGTCACAATGACTGTGCCGGCCCAGTCGTAGAACGCCTGGTTGGCAAAAAGAAGAGAAGTAGAGCCAATTTCGCTGGTCGAAAACTGATAGAACATGTCGGTATCGACTGCAAAGTTTCCCATCCCTTCGAAATCGTCCGCCTGCGCGCCCGTCAACAGGATATCGTTCGTCAGTGCAAATGTTTGCGCATGCGGGGACCCGTCGAGACAACTCGGCAGGAAACTGCCCGGGGAATCGGTGCCGCCGAGATTACAGGCAAGGCCACTATTGAAGGTGTCGTTGGCAAAGGCAGCATTTACAGCCGCGCCCGCGCTATAGATCGCCGACTGGTTACCGTTACGCGTCAGCCCCATGTCGCAGGGGCCGCCCGAAAAGGGAGAGCATGGGGAGCCGCCAAATAGGGAGCTGGCATTGAGACTCAGGGACGAATTGATGCCCTGATTTATCTGGAGCCGGACGCTGTTCAGGGAGCCGAGGGCAGTATCGAACATCTGCAGCGCATAGGCGCCGGTGTGGTTGACGCTGACCTGCGCGTTGTTCGGGAGCTGGTTTGTCGATAGCAGAAAATCCTGTGCCTGAAGCGTCTGGGTCTGCGAGAAAGTGATCATTGCGGCACGGGTCGGTGTCGCCGCAAAGACGGTTCCGAATATCAGCGCGGTCACAGCCAGAAGACCAAGGAACCGGAACGGAAACAGGGAAAAAACACGGGATGTCATCATTGAACTACGCCTACCACAAAGATTGAAAGTGGATATTTTATACTTGGCCCCGTCCGGAAAGGCCAAACATAGTTAGCGTATAGTTAACGCCTGGGCGGCAACCAGGCGCGGCAAACCTTACGCAACAACCCGCGTTGGCGCGCCCGCGTCTTCCCGACTCTCGGCCCCAGCCTCCCGCTGCGCCTGTTCCCAGCCGATCAGGGCCAGTTTGCGATCGGTGCCCCAGCGGTACTGGGTGTCGAACAGGTCGGTCGAGCGGATCACGCGGTGACACGGGATCAGCAAACCGATGGGGTTGGCGCCGACGGCGGTACCCACCGCGCGCGCCGCCGTGGGCTGGCCGATGGCCCGCGCAATATCGCCATAGGTGACAAGCTGGCCCGGCGGGATCGACAACAATGCCTGCCACACCTTTATCTGAAAATTGGTGCCCTTGTACCAAAGCCGTAATGGCCGGCCGGTATCGCCGCGTCCGGGCCCGAACACGGTTTCACAATGGGCCCAGGTCTCCGCCTGCGCCTGGCGAAAATTGGCACCGGGCAGGCGGCGGCGGATATCGGCAAGTGCCGCATCCGCGCCGTCCGCGCCGACGAATTGGAGCCCGCAAATGCCGCGGTCGGTGACGGCAACGACAAAGTCACCGAGGAATCCCGGGTGCACGCCGTAGCGGATGTCCAGCCCGTCACCCATTTCCTTGTACTGGCCGGGGGTGATGCCTTCAAAATTGACGAACAGGTCGTGCAGCCGTGACGGGCCGGACAGGCCTGCGTCATACGCCGCATCGAGCACGGATTCGGCGCGGTCGAGCGCGCGTTTCGCGTGGTCCAGTGTCAGGTAGCCCAGAAACTGTTTCGGGCTGACCCCGGCCCAGCGGGTAAACAGGCGCTGGAAATGAAACGGGCTGAGGGCGGCGGCATCGGCGATATCGTCGAGCTCCGGCTGGTCGCGGAAATTTTCCCGGATATAGGCAAGGGCGCGCTCAATCCGCGCGAAATCATGCGCTTTCTGCTGGCCCGTCTGTTGTACCGTTTGGGTCTCTATCTGCTGCTGTGCCATCGCGTACCTCCGTCAGCTGCACCAGAAAGGTTTCGCATATTCACCCCAGGCTTCCGACCGGCCGACACCGATATCGTGCAACGCCCGGTCAGAAAGCGCAATCAGCGCGCGGCGTTGACGCCGACGATCCTGCCAACAGGCGGCGCACCGGGTAAATCGGGCGATATGGGACAATATGCGAAACATGGCCCTAACTTAGGCCGCAGCACAAAACGGCCCCACCCGATATTTGCTCTATTCAAGGGTGTACCGCGCGGCGGGCCGGCCAAAAAGCGAGGCCGGGATGATCAGGCGGGAAGCTCAGGAAGCCTCGGCGGCCTCTTCGGGATAGGCCGCGTCATGTGCCTGTTGCAAGTATTCAGGTGAGCGCAGTTTTGCCAGGGCATCGGTCAGCGCATGGGCGAGCTGTACCCGCTCATCCGGGCTCAGAAACGCACCGACCCGCAGACGTTTGCCGTGGCTCGACAGCACAAGCTGGCTGTCATGGCTTACCGGCTCATCAATGTTGACGCGTAGCCAATAGGGCTGGAACCGCCAGCGCTGCACCTTGCCCGATGCGCTGACCCGCTCGACCAGCAGGCTGTCGGCGGTCAGCCGCACGGTTTCGTACATCCGCGCCCAGCGGTAATTGGTGCGGAACGCCAGATAGATCAGCGCGATGTCGAGCCCCAGAAAGCCCACCACCGGCCAGGCGCCCATCAGCATGAACACCATCCCGGCCACGAAACTGACCGACGCGATCGCCGTCATCAGCAACAGAAAGCCTTTTGGCTCCAGGCTCGTATTGGGCTGCAGGATCGCATCGAACAGATAGGTCTTTTCACCTTTGTGGGGGTTCTGACCGGGCAACAGGGGGAGCGGTTCATCCATGGCGACAATCATAGGAACGGCCGGGGTCCGGAGTCGAGAAATAATGAATGAATGGTTAACGGGCGCAGGTTTCCGGGGGGCTCGCGAGGATTAATTCAACCATCTGGAGGTCTGCGGGGAGAAACGCTTCATTTGTCATCCCGGGCCTTCATCCGCTTCGCGGCCTCAGCCAGGATCCAGAGCGCTGCCCGTTCGCCAAGACTGGATCCGGCCAAGACTGGGCCCCGGCACAAGGCCGGGGTGACAATCATATTTATTCAAACAACACTCCATCCCATCCCCCGCACCAGCCCTTCCCTCCGGGACGCCACCCGGCTACAAAACATCCATGCGCGCCACCATGCCCCTCAAGGACGTCGACGAGTTTTTCGCCCGGCTGTCCGCCGCCGACCCGGAACCTCAGGGTGAGCTGGATTACGTCAACGTGTTCACCCTGCTGGTCGCCGTGGTGCTGTCGGCCCAGGCGACCGATATCGGCGTGAACCGGGCGACCAAGGACCTGTTCAAAATCGCCGACACGCCGGAAAAAATGCTGGCCCTGGGCGAAGCGACGGTGCGCAATCACATCAAGACGATCGGGCTGTACCGGAACAAGGCGAAGAACGTCATCGCACTGTGCCAGATGATGATCGCCGATTTCGCCGGTGTCGTGCCGGAAACCCGCGAAGAGCTGGTGAAACTGCCCGGCGTCGGGCGCAAGACCGCGAACGTTGTGCTGAACATAGCGTTCGGCCAGCCGACGATGGCGGTCGACACCCATATCTTCCGCATCGGCAACCGCACCGGCATGGCGCCGGGCAAAACGGTGGAGGCGGTCGAAGACAAACTGGTCAAACGCATTCCCGCCAATTGGATGAACCACGGCCATCACTGGCTGATCCTGCACGGCCGCTATGTCTGCAAAGCGCGCAAGCCCGAATGCCCGGACTGTATCGTCGCCGATCTCTGCCGGTATAAAGCGAAGACGGACTGATATTTTAAACTGCCGCAACCCGGCACCAAGACTGAGAAAACTATGTATCTCGCGCGCCACGGCCAGACGATGTTCAACGTCGTTTTCGGCGAAACCAAGCAGGATCCCGGTATCGAGGATCCGCCGCTGACCGATATTGGGTTCGAGCAGGCCACCGAACTGGCGGAGCGGTTCGACGAAATCGATATCCGGAAGATTATTTCGAGCCCCTATACCCGCGCCCTTCAGACCGCCCGCATGATTGCCAACCGGCTCGACATACCCGTGGTGGTGGAGCCCGATGTGCGCGAACGCACGGCCTATGTCTGCGATGTCGGCGCGGTCACAAGCGTCCTTGCCGCCGACTGGCCGCATCTGGATTTTGGCCATCTGGACGAGGTTTGGTGGAACCGTGAAGAAGAAACGATCCCGCAATTCCACGACCGCTGTTCCGCGTTTCGCGCGCGTATGGCCGCGACCGAGGACTGGCAGCACACCGCCATCGTCACTCATTGGGGCTTTGTGCGCTCGATGACCGGCAAGCGCGTCGGCAATGCCGAGCTGGTGCGCTGCGACCCAAACGAGCCGCACCCGCCGCTGGATACGACCTGGCCTTGATTTAGCCGTCAGGGTTAACCCGCTTGATTGTCATCCCGGGCCTGTCCCGGGATCCAGGCAGCCTCTCCGTCGCACCAACGGCCAAAAGACTGGGCCCCGGAATAAATCCGGGGTGACAATAAAAATTGACCAGTGCCCCGATGGCGAACGATTGTCTGGCGCGGCCATCCGTGATAGCCACGGCCCCAACAGTCACACCGGAGCAGACAATGGCCGATAACGATATCCCGATGGAAAATGGCGCCAACGGCGCGGACGAAAACAGCGATATGGAGGGCGTTCCCTTTATGATCGGGGCGCAGTACATCAAGGACTTTTCGTTTGAAAACCCGCGCGGGATCGAGACCCTGTCGGCAATCCAGGAAAACCCGGATGTCAGCGTCGATGTCAGCACCAATGCGCGCGCCATCGGCGAAGAAGGCATGTTCGAAGTGCTGCTGTTTATCCGCGCCGAAGCCACGGTCGATGACAGCCCGGTCTTTATTGTCGAGCTGACCTATGGCGGTGTCGTCCAGGTCGGCGGTATTCCCGAAGAAGAGATCAAGCCGGTCGTCCTGATCGAGGGGCCCCGGCACTTGTTCCCGTTCGCCCGCTCAATCGTCTCAAACGCCGTGCGCGATGGCGGCTTCCCGCCGCTGCTGATCAACCCGATCGATTTCGGCACGCTGTATGTCGAACAGCATGTCGATTCAGAAGGTTCCGATATCTAGGGTACTTTTACTCGGGATTGTCATCCCGGATTTATTCCGGGACCCAGTCTTGCTGTTTTGAAACCGGTTTTCCGTCCTGAAGAAAGTCTGGATCCCGGCACAGGGCCGGGATGACATCAGTCTTTATCAGCCATGTTACCCAGCCACATCGGCTGTTTCAGCGTCGCGACAAATGCGTCATGGGCGGCAAGCTCGTCGGCCGTTGCCGCATGTGGCCGGGGTGGGCGAATTTCGGCCACAGACGCGGGTGTGCCGTCATCGTCGCCGGCGGCCTTGTTCGCCGCACCCGCTTCAGCCGCGGCCAGGCTCAGCCCGGGCTGGCGGCCACCGCGCAGTTCCAGATACACCTCGGCCAACAGCTCGGCATCGAGCAACGCGCCATGATAGGTGCGCGACGAATTGTCGATATCGAAACGGCGGCACAGCGCATCCAGTGATGCAGGCGCCCCGGGAAATTTCCGCCGCGCCATTTGCACCGTATCGACCGACTGCGTCATCGGCAGTTCCCGGCGCTTAAGGCGGCGCAATTCTGCGTTGATAAACCCCATATCGAAACGGGCATTGTGGATCACCAGCGGGTCGTCGCCGATGAAGGCCAGAAAATCATCCACAACGTCCTTGAACACCGGGTGACCGGACAGGAATTCCTCGCTCAGACCGTGCACGGCAAACGCGCCAGCCGGCATGTCGCGTTTCGGATTTACGTATTGGTGATAGGTCTCACCGGTCGCGATATGGTTGACCACTTCGACACAGCCGATCTCGACCAGCCGGTCGCCGTTGATCGGATCAAGACCGGTGGTTTCTGTATCGAGAACGATTTCGCGCATATGGGCTCCGACGGTGGACGGTTCTTTCGGCAAACATGTCCGGCGGCCAGTGGGCTGGCGTCATGTTCCGGGTGAGTCTCGCAATTCGCGTCAGCTGACGCAAGGTTTCCGCTTTGCCACGCCCGCTGGGGACAACGAAATCCGCGCGGCGGCGCTTCTCGGCATCCGGCATCTGGCGCGCGAGAATGCCGTCGAACTTGTCCTGTGTCATACCCGGCCGCGCCAGCACCCGTGCCGCCTGAGTCCGGGCCGGCGCCGACACCACCACGAGCACGTCACAGCGCACATCGAGCTGGACCTCGAACAGAAGCGGGATATCGAGCACCGCCAGCGGTACCCGGCGTGCCGCACAACGTTTCAGAAAATCATCCTGGCGCCGGCGCACCAGCGGATGGACGATGGCCTCCAATGTTTTCAGCGCGGCATCATCGCCAAAGACCCGCTTGCCGAGCGCGTTGCGGTCAACCGCGCCATTCACAACAACGTCAGGAAAGGCTTCCGCAATCGGCGCCACCGCCGCGCCGCCTTTACCCAGAACCACATGAACCGAGGCATCTGAATCGTAGACCGGCACCCCCAAGCGCCGGAACATCGCCGACGCCGTGGATTTGCCCATCCCGATGGATCCGGAAAGACCGAGGACGATCATCGCGATACCATTACAGCGCCGCCAACACGTGAACCCGCAACGCCTGATCGACAACGGGGTCGGTACCGAACCATTCACGGAACCCGGGACGCGCCTGATGCAGCAACATGCCGAGCCCGTCGATGGCCCGATTACCACGGGCACGCGCCGCCGCGAGTAGCGGGGTTTCCAGCGGCACATAAACAATGTCGTAGACCACGGAGGTGGCCGGCAGTTTCGCCAGATCCATCTCGAGCGGCAACTGGCCTTCCATGCCAAGCGAAGTCGTGTTCACCAGAAGTGCCGCGTCGGCCAGCGCATCGGCGCGTTGTTCCCACAGGATAGGACTGACCGGCTCACCGAATTCAGCGCAGATCGCGGCGGCCCGTTCGGGCGTGCGGTTGGCAATGCGGATTTCCGGCGCGCCGGCATCCTGCAACCCGGCAACAATGGCCCGCGCAGCGCCGCCCGCGCCAAGGATAACGACCGGTCCGGCATCGGCGCGCCAGTCGGGCTGTGCGTCACGCAGTGATTCAAGAAACCCGAACGCATCCGTGTTCGCACCATGCAGAATACCGTCGCGAACAACGATGGTATTCACCGCCTTTAACCGCTCCGCCCAGCGATCGACCTCGTCCATCGCTTTAAAGGCTTCTTCCTTATTAGGGGCGGTCACGTTCATGCCGCGGATACCAAGCGCCGGCAGCGTCCGGATCGCCTCCTTCGCGCCTTCGGGCGGCATCGCAAAAGGCACATAAACCCCATCAATGCCGTATTGGCGCAGCCAGAAATTATGAATCCGCGGCGAGCGTGAATGTTTAATCGGCCAGCCGCACACGCCGGCAACAATGGCCGCACCCGTAAATCCGCCTGAGAGGGTCATGTCTTCAATACTCCGTTTGCCCGCAGATAATCGAGCAACGCCAGCATCGGCAACCCCAGAATCGTAAAATGGCTGCCATCGATGTGCGAAAACAGCTGCGCGCCGAGGGATTCGATCCGGTAACCGCCGGGCCCGTTAAACGCATCGTCCCCTGCCGCATCGAGATACGCGTTCAAGAATTCGTCGCTCGCATCGGCGCGGATCTCGAGCGTGGCGCAGTCAACCGCCTGCCAGATCCGCTGGCCGCCGCGCGCCATAACCGCATAGGAAATCAGGCTGTGGCATTTGCCGCGTAAGCGTTGCAACTGATTGAGTGCATCATCACGATCGACGGGCTTATCGAATGTCTCTCCGTCGCATTCGAGAACCTGGTCGGCGCCGAGAACCATTTTGTCGGGATGCTTGCGCGATACATACATTGCCTTTGCTTCAGCAAGGACCTCGGCAATTGCGGTGCCGTTTGCGCCTTCCGCCCGCAGGCTGATTTTGATTTCGTCCTCATCGACCCGGGACGGCTCAACAATATGAGGCACACCTGCCCCTTCGAGCAGACCACGGCGGGTGATGCTAGCGGAGGCAAGGACAATTAAAGCCTCGGGTGAGCCGATAAACCGGGGAGATTGCGAAGTGTCGATCGTCATGAATTGCCCGTGTCGGCCTCTTCATGAAACCGGGTATAGAGCTGGTAAATCGCTGCCGCCGTCTCCTCGATGGACCGGCGCGTGACATCAATCACCGGCCAGGCATTTTTCGAAAACAGCTTTCGCGCGTCGCTGATTTCAGCCTTTACCGTATCGATATCGACATAATCCGTCTCGGGCTCCTGATGCAGCATCAGCAAACGGTTGCGGCGGATCTGGACCAGCCGGTCGGCTGACGCCGTCAGTCCCACCACCACGATATTTTTCAGATCAAACAGATTATCCGGCAGCGGTATCCCCGGCACGAAAGGAACGTTCGCTGTTTTCAGCCCGTAATGATTTGCCAGATAAATCGATGTCGGCGTTTTCGATGTCCGCGATACGCCGATCAGAATCAGATCAGCTTCGGACACGTCCTGAGTTGCCTGCCCGTCATCATGTGCCATGACGTAATGCAAAGCATCGATCCTGTCGAAATATTCTGCATTCAGCGTGTGCTGTCCGCCCGGACGGTTCACCGTCTTCTGATTAAAGTACCGGGCAAACATGCCAATAACCGGTTCCAGCACTGAAACACAGGGAACGCCGAGCCGCGCACATTCCTCGACCAGTGGCTGACGTGTACGGCTGCTGACCAGTGTAAAAACCACCGGGCCAGGATTTTCCTTGATCCCTTCGATCACCAGTTCCATCTGGGCGGTGGACCGAACCATCGGCCAGATATGTTCCTGGGAATCGACATCCTCGAACTGGGCGATGCTGGCCCGCATAACGCCCTGGGTTGTCTCGCCGGTTGAATCCGACACCAGATGGACATGAAAACTTTCGCTCACGTTCTTAGACCCGCCTTTTATTGCCAAACCGATTCGCTAACAGCCTGGTCGATTGGTGTACCAAAATGGGGATAACCGGGCATTTCAAGCTCGCCGAAAAAAACTATACCCGTTGTCCCGAATACTCTCAGAACGGTTACCCATAGGGCACCCGTTCTACCATACGCGTGGATAAAAACAGTTATCCACGTAATTCAGATGATAGAAAATCCGGATGTCCCTGATGATGCGTATGCCTTGCAGGTATTCGATACAGTTTTGACCCTGAACGATTCACATTTTCCATTTGACCGGTCCTGCCTGTGGACATCACGTAATCCCCGATATTCACAGGCCCTACTATCTACTACTACCTAATTGATATTAGAAAATAATAGATTGGTACTTCGTGTGGGGAACAGTTCGTGAGATATTCCAGAAATCGTAAACAGCATTCCCAAACCAATGAAACCACTGATCCAGGCGCTGAAAGGCGACCGCGTAGACCCACCGCCGATCTGGCTTATGCGCCAGGCGGGACGGTATCTTCCTGAATACCGTGCCGTGCGTGAAACCGCCGGCGGATTTCTGAACCTCTGCTACGATCCGGAAAAGGCAGCGGATGTCACGTTGCAGCCCTTGCGGCGGTTTGGTTTCGATGCAGCCATCCTGTTCTCGGACATTCTCGTCATTCCGCATGCGCTTGGCCAGGAGGTCACGTTCGAAGCAGGTGAAGGTCCAAGGCTGGATCCGATCCGTGATGCCGAAGGGCTTGGCAGGCTTGGCATGGATAACCTTCATCAAAGCCTCGGTCCAATCTACGAAACCGTAAAGCGCGTTTCAGCCGATTTGCCGGAAGGGGCGGCGCTGATTGGTTTTGCAGGGGCGCCGTGGACTGTTGCGACCTACATGGTTGAGGGCAGTGGCAGCCGGGATTATCCCAATGCCAAGGCCTGGGCGCTTGGTAATCCTGATGGTTTTCAGGTTCTGGTCGATATGCTCGTGGATGCGACAACAGAATATCTTTTGCGCCAGGTTGCGGCCGGTGCCGAAGCGCTGCAGCTGTTCGATACCTGGGCTGGTGTCTTGCCCAAATACGCCTTCGACAGATTTTCTGCAGAACCCATTCGCGAAATAGCGCGGCGGGTCAAAGAAGAATATCCCGATATTCCGATCATTGCTTTTCCCCGCGGCGCGAACCTGTATCTGCCCGAGTTTGCTAAAGCCCCCGAGATTGACGCTATCGGTATCGATTATGCTGTCGACCCGGTCTGGGCTGCGCGCGAAATTCAGCCCCATGCCACCGTTCAGGGAAATTTCGATCCGATCCTGTTGCTTGCGGGGGGCGACCAGCTTGAAATTCGGGCGCGCGAAATCGTCGATGCGTTATCCGGTGGCCCGCACGTGTTCAATCTTGGTCATGGGATTCTGCCGCAGACGCCGCTGGCCCATGTGGAACGGTTGATCAAAGCGGTCCGCGGGTAACCGATTCATGAATAAAACCGCGGTCGTCATTTATAATCTCGGTGGGCCCGACAGTCCTGAAGCAGTCCGCCCTTTTCTGAAAAACCTGTTCTCGGATCCCAATATTTTACGGGTTCCGGCGCCGGTACGATGGTGTCTTGCGCGGTTTATATCCTGGCGGCGGGCGCCCGTGGCACGGGAAATTTATGCGCAGATTGGCGGGCGCTCACCCATTCTGCCAGAAACCGAAAAACAGCGCGATGCTCTGCAAGCGGTGTTGGGTGACGATTACCGCGTGTTCGTGTCGATGCGCTACTGGCACCCATTTGCAGATGAAACAGCGCGCGAGGTCGCAGCGTGGGGCCCGGACCGGGTGATCCTGCTGCCGCTCTACCCCCAGTTTTCAACCACGACGACGGGATCCTTTACGCAGGCGTGGTATCCGGCGGCGGCGGATGCGGGCATTTCTGTGTCGACGGCAGAAATCTGCTGTTGGCCCGAAGCCGATGGTTTTATCGATGCCGTGACCAGGGGAACGGAAGCCGCAATTGCCAAACTGCCTGATGGTGTCCCCTACCGGATTCTGTTTTCCGCCCATGGATTGCCGAAAAAAATCGTCGAGAGTGGCGATCCCTATGCAAGCCATGTCGAGCGCACGTCTGCGGCGGCACTTGCTCGTCTGGCAAAACCGGATGCCGATCATGTGGTGTGTTATCAGAGCCGGGTCGGTCCGCTGGAATGGCTGCAGCCGTATACCGAGGATGAGATTAACAAGGCAGGTGCCGATGGAGTGGCGCTTGTCGTCGTACCGGTGGCATTTGTCAGTGAGCATTCCGAAACACTGGTCGAACTTGATATTGAATATGCCGAGCTCGCGGCCGACGCAGGGGTGCCTCATTATGTGCGTGCACCAACGGTAAATGCAGACAGCGCGTTTATCGCCTCACTCGCAGGCATTGTTAAAAACACGGGCGAGACCGGCACCGGCCCGGCGGATGGCACGTTTTGTGATGCGGCTCACGGCGATTGCCCCTGCCTTAAAAAGGTTGCCTGACCGTGGGTGATTATTACGAATGGTTCAAATCGCTGCATGTGATCAGCGTAATTGCCTGGATGGCGGGCATGCTCTATCTCCCAAGGCTTTTCGTCTACCACGCCGATGCGGAAGTAGGATCGGACAAGTCCGAAACCTTCAAGATTATGGAGCGCCGTTTGCTGCGGGCGATTACCAATCCGGCGATGGTGGCCAGTTTTATCTTTGGCGGGTTGATGCTGGCGACCCCCGGCGCGATCGACTGGTCAATGGGCTGGATCTGGGTAAAGCTCGCCATGATCGTCGCGATGTCGGGCGTTCATGGATTGCTGGCACGCTGGCGCCGGGACTTTGAGGCCGACCGCAATGTCCGCCCGGCAAAATTCTATCGCATGTGGAATGAAGCGCCGACGATCCCGCTGATCGTCATCGTTATTATGGTGATCGTGAAGCCGTTTTAAGCAGATGGCGTCTTTACGGCCGGGTGTCCTTTGTGCGATACGGGGAATTCATAGTTAGTAGGTATCGGAGTAGGCAGTGAAGAGAATTCTATCGGGTGTATCAGGCGCGATTTTTGGTTTGTATCTGATCGCCGGGGCCGCGGTCGCCGCGCCCATAACCATCGATTTTACAGGGGCTGTCGATTTTTTCAATCCAGGTCCTTTCACCCGGGAAGTTGCCCTGCAGGGGCAGATTACCCTGGATGACACGGTGATCCCTTCCGGCCCGAACAACACGTTCGACAATGTTATCACTGGCTTTTCACTGACGATCTCGGAACCCGGTGGGGATATCACCTATACCAATAGTGGCGCTGGCGGACGTGTAAATCAGTTTACCAGTGCTGACGGATCTACTGAATTTGTCTCGGTCGCGTTCGGCGGCAGCGCCGGCGGGGCTTTCAACATACCGCTGGGTGCGCCGCTGCTCACGTCTTTCAGTATAGGGTTTAGAGGCACTGACCTGTTCGGTGATCCGACCGAGCTGGCGACTGGTCTGACCGAGGCTGATTTTTCGTTTTCCCGCGCGGATTTCAATTTCAACAATAACGGCACAAACCAGCTGATGGTCGAGCGTGTCCTCGATACGGTGACGTTTTCCGGCGAACGACAGACCGTTGCGGTTCACGCGCCGGGCGCGTCACTGCTGTTCGCGCTGGGTCTTGCCGGTCTTTGGGCGCGCCGCCGCCGAGTCTGAACCGGGCCTGATCTATCGGCCACCGTTAAACGCAGGCTTCCCGTTTCCGGCCGGGTTTGATAATAAGATATCTTAGCAATTTGGTATTTGACGGTTTAACGCTGCGGCGGAGGAGCTTTCCATGGACGGAACATCAGTCGGCACGGACTATCAGGTTCTTCATCTCAAGCCTTATAACCCTTCCATCGGGGCGACGGTCGGTAATATCGATCTGACCCGGCCGCTAACCGACCAGGAACTGGCGGAGCTCAAACGCGCTTTTACCGAATTTCAGGTACTGTTTTTCCGCGACCAGCAGATCAGCCATGACGATCACGCGCGTCTCGCCGAGTATTTCGGCACCATCGGCCAGCATGTCGGGAAGAAAACCAACAGCCAGGAAAGTGACGATCCGCGCGTCCGCAAGTTCTATGCCTCGGGCGAAGTACCGCGGGTTTCCGGCAATCTGTGGCACACCGATCAGTCCTGCGCGCCGGTACCGCCGATGGCGAGCATCCTGTACCTGCATACCATTCCGGATAATGGCGGTGGCGATACCGGCTATGCCAGCATGTATGCGGCCTATGACGGGCTGTCCGACCATATGAAGGGCTATCTCAACGGGCTGACCGCAGTGCATGAAGGTAAACACCAGTTCGGCGAAGGCACGCCTGATGCCGTCCATCCTGTGGTTGCTGTCCATCCCGAAAGTGGGCGCAAGCTTCTCTATGTGAACCCGGCCTTCACGATCCGCATCAATGATGTGTCGCATGATGAGAGCGAGGCGATCCTCAAATACCTGTACCGGCATTGTATTCGGGAAGAATGGACCACCCGCTTCAAGTGGGAGCCCCATTCAATTGCGTTCTGGGATAACCGCTGTGTCTGGCATCGCGCCATCGGCGATTACCTGCCGCAGGTCCGGTCAGGCTTCCGCATCCAGCTTGAAGGAACCGCGCCGCCTGTGATGGCGTAGGCGTCAGGATCTCTTTATTTGACCGGCGCCAGGTCGATTTTCTTGGTTTTCGGATCGACGCTGGGCTCCAGCATCATGTCTTCGGTGGTCGTCGCCATAATCGTTCTCCCGTGAAATTAGCCGACCGGATTCTCGAGCGTGCCGAGACCGTCGATTGAAAGCGTGCAGATATCGCCCTTTTTCAGGAATATGGGCGGTTTAAACCCAATGCCGACCCCGGCCGGGGTCCCTGTCGCGATAATATCGCCCGGAATCAGCGTCATTCCCTTAGATAAGGTCGAAATAAGGGTCGGAATATCGAATATCAGGTCTTTCACGACGGAATTCTGTCGCAATTCGCCGTTAATATGCGCCTGAATACGGGCTTTCTTGATATTGGCGATCTCATCTGCGGTCGCCAGGTAGGGTCCCATCGGGCAGTAATTGTCGATGTTTTTGCCGATGAACCACTGTTTGTGCTGCTGCTGCAGGACGCGGGCCGTCACGTCGTTGACGATCGTGTAGCCGTAAACGTGCTTCATCGCGTTGCGCTTTGAGATGCCGCGCCCGCCGGTGCCGATGATGACCGCCAGTTCGACCTCGTAATCCGTTGATTTCGAATGGTCGAGATAGGCTGGAATCTCGTCTCCCGGCCCGCAAACCGTGGTATTGGCCTTGGAAAAGATGATCGGGTCGGTGGGGATCGCGGATGCATCGGCGGTGGCGTTGAAGCCGCTCGCATCGAATTCTTTTGCATGCTCGTAGTAATTCTTGCCGACGCAGATGATGTTGCGCCGTGGCATCGGGATCGGGGCGATGACCTTGGCGCGCTTATGGGGGATGCGCGCATCTTTCTTGCGGGTGGTCAGCGCTTTTGCAGCCACCGCCAAAGCCTTGTCGCCGCCTTCGATAAAGGAAGACATGTCGCCGGGGAGACGCGGCGCGGCGATCGAAAAATCGACGACTTCCGCGCCATCTTCGGTGATCGCGCCGATGCGAACCCTGCCGGCCCGCTTGAACGATACAAGTTTCATGCTCTCCCCATCTTCGTATCTGTTTTTCTTTTGACGGTAGCCCAATCCAAAATGGGCGTCAACCAATCCACATTGGGACCGGATGACTGGATATCAAGCAACATTTTTGCCCAGAAGTATTGGAAACCAATATGTAATTGGTTTATCTTTCATAGATGAGTACCAGTATTGACGTTATCGCCCGGCAACTCCGGGCCCTGATAGAAAGCGGCGAGCTCCCGGACGCATCGCGCCTGCCGCCGGAACGCGACCTGGCGGAGAGCTTCGGGGTCAGCCGTGCCGCCATTCGCAAGGCTATGGCTGTGTTGGAGGCCGACGGGCTGATCTGGCGACATGTCGGGCGCGGCACGTTTATCGGTGCCCGGCCGCCGCAGGAGGCGCCAAACCTCGCCGCCATCACACGCAGCACCCATCCGGAAGAGGTGATTGAGGTCCGGCTGCTGCTGGAGCCCCATATTGCGGGCCTTGCCGCGCGCCGCGCGACGGCAGGCGACATAGACGCCATGGCTCAGGCGATCCAGCGCAGCAAAACCGCCAATGATGTTGCCGAGTTCGAATTGTGGGACGGTGCCTATCACCGCGCCATGGCTGAAGCCGCTCATAACACGCTGTTGCAGGGATTGTTCGATGCGATCAACGCAATCCGCCAGGAAGAGATCTGGGGCCGCCTGAAAGAGGCGTCGCTGACCGGCGCGCGAAAACAGACCTATATCCGCCAGCACACCGAGTGTTTGGACGCGATCCGCGATCGCGACCCGGTGCAGGCAGAGGCGGTGATGCGCGACCATCTGGAAACCGTGAAGGCCAACATGTTCGAGCGTGCAAAGGTCGCGGCGGAATAAGGCGCCGACATCTCACATCTGCAGGTGCCCGCGAAAGTAGGGCTGGTAATACTTTGTTAAGTATTACTCAAAAAACCGTTAGTTTTCCGCCAATTCGGTCGCATGATGACGTAGATGATCGCCGATTACCGAGGCGATGAAGAAATAGCTGTGATCGTATCCTTCGCGGCGATTGACCGTAATTTTCTGGCCGACCTCGGCGCAGGCCGCCTCCAACAGATGGGGGTGTAGCTGTCCGTCGAGGAAATTATCGGCGAGGCCCTGATCGACCAGAATGCTGGCGCGAGCCGATCCGTCGCCGCTGGTCTTCATCAGTTCGGTCGTATCATACTGCGCCCACGCGGCGCGATCGACGCCGAGATAGGCCGTAAGCGCCTTGTCACCCCATGGGCATTGCATCGGTGCGCAGATTGGCGCGACGGCAGAGGCCGACGTGAAAGTATCGGGGTTTTTGAGCCAGATCGTCAGCGCGCCATGACCGCCCATCGAATGGCCCATAATGCCCTGGCGCGTCCAGTCACCGGCGAAGTTGTCTTGCAGCACCGCCGGCAGGTCGCGGGTGATATAGGAATACATGTTGAAATGCGTCGACCATGGCGCTTCGGTTGCATCCAGATAGAACCCGGCCCCCTGGCCGAGATCGTAGGCGCCGTCGTCTGGCACGTTTTCACCGCGCGGGCTGGTATCGGGTGCGACGACCATCAGTCCAAGCTCTGCGGCGACGCCATAGGCACCGGACTTGGTGGTAAAATTGTCCTCGGTGCAGGTCAGACCGGACAACCAGGTGACGACGGGCACCGGGCCATCATTGGCCTGTGGCGGCACAAAGACTGAAAACCGCATATCGCCTGCACAGGCCTCGGATGCGTGACTGTAATAACCGATGGTCCCGCCATGGGTACGATGCTGAGCGATGGTTTCCATAAACTGCGGCTCGTTCTGTTTGAATTTAGGGAGCGAAATTATCTGTCGATGTCTTACAGGGAACCGGCGATCTGATCCAGAAGGTGTCAGCCGCATGGAATCATCATTTGACTTGAAGTTTGGAATTTACTAACTATTTCGATGTTATCGGGGCGGTGCTCTACCGGATCTCCCCGAAAAGAACTCCAAAAAAAAACAAATACCAAAATAAGAAAAGACGCCCGACACTTCAGAAGTGCTCAGCCGTTGTTCCGTTTCCCAAGTACCTATCCGGTACTGTGTCTCCCAATCCCCATTCCCGGTCGGAAACCATGAACCTCAAAGAACTCAAACAGAAAACCCCCGCCGATCTCCTCACCTATGCTGAAGAGCTAGAGATCGAAAACGCCTCGACGATGCGCAAACAGGACATCATGTTCGGCATCCTCAAGCAGCTGGCGGAAAACGACGTGCCGATTTTCGGCGACGGCGTCATTGAAATCCTGCAGGACGGCTTCGGCTTTCTGCGCTCGCCCGAAGCGAACTACCTGCCGGGCCCCGACGACATTTATGTCTCGCCCAGCCAGATCCGGCGCTTCGCGCTGCGCACCGGCGATACGGTCGAGGGTGAGATCCGCGCGCCCAAGGACGGCGAGCGGTATTTTGCCTTGCTCAAGGTCGGGCTGATTAATTTCGACGAGCCGGACAAGGTCCGCCACCGCATCAATTTCGACAACCTGACGCCGCTCTATCCCGAAGAAAAACTGATGCTCGGCAGCGACGATCCGACCAACAAGGATATGACGCCGCGTATCGTCGATCTGATCACCCCGCTCGGCAAAGGCCAGCGCGGCCTGATCGTGGCACCGCCGCGTACCGGCAAGACGATGATGCTGCAGTCTATTGCCGCGGCGATCACCGCAAACCACCCGGAAGTCTATCTGATTGTGCTGCTGATCGATGAGCGGCCCGAAGAAGTGACCGACATGCAGCGTTCGGTGAATGGCGAGGTTATCGCGTCGACCTTCGATGAGCCCGCCTCGCGTCACGTGCAGGTTTCCGAAATGGTGATCGAAAAAGCCAAGCGGCTGGTCGAACACAAGCTTGATGTCGTCATCCTGCTCGATTCCATTACCCGTCTTGCGCGCGCCTATAACACGGTTGTGCCGTCATCCGGCAAGGTGCTGACCGGTGGCGTCGATGCCAACGCGCTGCAGCGCCCGAAACGTTTCTTCGGTGCGGCCCGGAATATCGAAGAAGGCGGCTCGATGACCATCATCGGTACCGCGCTGATCGATACCGGTTCGCGCATGGACGAAGTTATCTTCGAGGAATTCAAGGGCACGGGTAATTCCGAAATCATCCTCGACCGAAAACTCGCCGACAAGCGCACCTTCCCGGCGATGGACATCACCAAGTCCGGCACCCGCAAGGAAGAACTGCTGGTCGACAAGGGCACACTGTCCAAGATGTGGGTCCTGCGGCGCATTCTGACGCCGATGGGCGTGGTCGATTCCATGGAATTCCTGGTCGGCAAGCTCAAAGGCACCAAGTCGAACGAGGACTTCTTCGATTCCATGAACCAGTAGGCGTCCGGCTATGGTGAATTAAAAAAGGGCGCCCCGACCGGGGCGCCCTTTTTTATATCGGTAACTGAACCCGGGTTCACGGCTCCAGGATGATCGATCCCGTGGTCTTGCGCGCCGCCAGGTCACGATGGGCGCGGGCGGCTTCGCGGAGGGAATACTTGTGGTTCACCTCGATCTTCACGTCGCCGGATTTGATCATTTTCATCACGTCGCCGGCCATTTTGCGCATGTTCTCGGGCGTGTCGGCGAAGTGGAACAGGGTCGGGCGCGTCATCATCAGCGAGCCCTTCTGTGCCAGGATGGCCGGATCGAACGGCGGGATTGGGCCCGATGCGTTACCGAATGTGACGAACAGGCCACGCTGCTGCAGGCAGTCGAGCGATGCCGGGAACGTGCCCTTGCCGATTGAATCGTACACCACCGGCACCATCGCGCCCTTGGTGATTTTGCGCACCCGGTCGACGAAGTTTTCGCGGCTGTAGATGATCGGGTAATCGCAGCCATGTGCTTTGGCCAGCCGTGCCTTGCCGGGGGAGCCGACGGTGCCGATGACGGTCGCGCCGAGCGCTTTGGCCCACTGGCACAGGATCAGTCCGACACCGCCAGCGGCGGCATGGATCAGGATCGTGTCGCCCTTGCTGACTTTGTAGACCTGGCGGATCAGGAACTGCACGGTCATGCCCTGCAGCATCATTGCGGCGGCCGTATCGTCTGAAATCTCGCGCGGCACCTTGACCAGCTTGCCAGCGTCGATGTTGCGGATCTCGGCGTAGCAGCCTGATCCTGCAGTACCCGTTGCCACACGGTCGCCGATCTTGAACCCGGTCACGCCGGCGCCAACCGCCTCGATCTCGCCGCACATCTCACCGCCTGGCGTAAACGGCAGCGGCATCGGATACAGGCCAGCGCGCTGATAGATATCGATAAAGTTCACCCCGATGGCGCGCGCGCGAACGGTGACCTCGCCCTTCGCGGGCCGGCCGACCTCGATGTCGCGCCACTTCATGACCGAGGGCGAGCCGGTTTCTTCGACGACGATTGCTTTAGGCATGTGTGCTTCCTTCTTTGAGCGATGGTCGGGCTCGTCTGAGCCACATCATTCTATTCGCGACGGGCGGACCCCATGTCCGTCCCGTGAAAAATCTGCAGTTGTCTGGCAGGAGTACCCGGATTGTCAGGATTGTCAGGATCCGAGGTTCTTCCGAAACAGGTCCGCCGTGCGGTTGTTCGCCGTCAGCGCGGCATCGGCGTCGAAATTGTCACCGCCGATCCGGGCAAAAGCATGATCGACCCCCGGATAGGCGTGGACAACGACATGTTCGTTACCCTTCAGCGCCGTTTTGATCTTTTCCTGTGCGTCGGGCGGGCAGAAACCGTCGAGTTCCGCGACATGCAGGATAAGCGGGTTTCTGATGTTCGACGCCATATCCAGAGAATCCTCGATCTGGACCGGGTAATAGCCGGAACAGGCATCGGCATCGGTAAAGCACGCCGTTGCATAGGCGAGACTGCCGCCGAGGCAGTATCCGACCGCGCCGACTTTGCCGGAACATCCGTCCATGCCACGTATATGTGCAATCGTCGCGCCGATATCGCCGACACCTTTTTCGAAATCGGGCAGGAACGCGTTCATCAATGCGAACGCTTTGTCCCATTCTTCCTGACTTTTGTCGGTCAGCTGGACGCCGGGTTCAATACGCCAGAACAGATCGGGTGCGACAGCGATATAGCCGTCGGCAGCGAACCCGTCGCACAGATCGCGCATGACCTGATTTACGCCGAAGATTTCCTGAAGCACGACAATACCGGGGCCCGTGCCGGATTCCGGCATGGCGCAATAGGCAGAGAAAGAGCCGCTGCCATCGGCAGCCTGGATCGATATATCTGGCATGGTGCCCCCCGGAAACTAGACTGACAATCAGGTTAACCGCTTCTTATTACAGGCATAATACCGCCACGAGGACGAAAAGTCACTGATCAATCAAGTGTTTAGACGTGCGTTTAGAGCAAACGTGCTGTGCGATTTTCGATATCTAGAAGCGCCCCTTTGGTCTTCAGCCCGCCTTTTCCGGAATATCCGCCGGATCCGCCATTGGCGGCCAACACCCGGTGACAGGGCAGGATGACCGGGATCGGGTTGGCCCCGCAGGCGCCGCCCACGGCGCGCGGAACGGTGCCTGCCCGTTTCGCCAGCTCGCCATAGGTCCAGGTCTCGCCATACGGTATTTCATTCATCGCCCACCAGACGCGTTTCTGATAGTCGGTGCCCGGCGGCGAAAGCGGCAGGTCAAACTCGGTCAGCGTGCCGTCGAAATAGGCGGCAATCTGGCGGGCTGCCTCGGCCAATAACGGTGTCGGGCCCCCATCGGGAAGGTCGTCCGGTGTGTCGCCCCAGCCAAGCCTCACCAGCGCACCGTCCTGTTCGACAAGGGTAAGCGGGCCGACCGCAGAGGGGATGTTGAGTACTGGCATAGGGGTATTCTAAGCGCCGCTGGCGCGGACCGCCAGAAATCCGTTTAACCGCGGCGGTCAGATCGCTAATGTCCCGCCATGGAGCGCGGATATATAGACATTTATTGCGAACGCATCGGGCCCGGGCTCTGGGCGGAGCCGTTCAATGCAGTGACGAACCTCGCATTCATCATCGCCGCATTTTTCCTCGTCCGGATGATCCTGCGTGCCGATGCAGTGGTCCGCCGCGATCCTGCGGTTTGGGTGCTCACCGGGCTGGTCTTCGTGATCGGGATCGGCAGTGGGCTCTTCCATACCTTCGCATCCCGTTGGGCGCTGTTGATGGACGTAATCCCCATCGCCTTCTTCATTCTGATCTACACCTGGTACGCGGTCCGCCGTTTGGCCGGTGCTCCGGTCTGGGTCTCCGTGCTCAGCGTCGCCGCTGTGCTCGGGCTCGCGATGGCAATCCCCCTGCTGACTGGCTTGCGCGGGGGCACATATTTTGCGGCGCTGGCCGCGTTAGTGGTGATTGGTGGCTATCTGAAATTCCGACGCGGGCATGCGGGCGGACCGGCTTTGTTGGTTGCCGCCGGCACATTCGCTGTGTCGCTGACATTCCGAACCATCGATGCGCCGCTTTGTGAGGCGGTTCCCGTCGGCACCCATTTCATGTGGCATATGCTGAATGGCTGTGTGTTGTTTATTGTCGTCCGCGCACTGGTGTTGTTCGGCCGCCGGGTTTGACCGGTCTGGCTTCGTTGCCTAATTAGCCTTCAACCGTTTCACCTATCCCCAAAAAAAGAGAGTCCACATGAGCGATCTTTCCGCTTTTCAGATCACCAAACGCTGGCCCGCCAAAAACCCCGATATCCTGCAGCTTTATTCGCTGCCGACCCCGAACGGCGTAAAGGCGTCGATCGTGCTGGAAGAAACCGGCCTGCCGTATGAGGCACATCTCGTGTCCTTTGGCACCGATGATCAGATGACACCCGAATTCCTGTCGCTCAATCCGAATAACAAAATCCCGGCGATCATCGATCCCGACGGGCCCGGTGGTCAGCCCATCGGTTTGTGGGAAAGCGGTGCGATCCTGGTTTATCTCGCCGAAAAAACCGGCAAGCTGCTGCCGACTGATCCGGCAGCGCGCTATGAATGTCTGCAATGGCTTATGTTCCAGATGGGCGGCGTTGGGCCGATGTTCGGCCAGCTCGGTCATTTCCATAAATTTGCCGCCGATAAAATTACGGATGACTACCCCACCAACCGGTACCGCGATGAGACCAAGCGGCTGCTGGGCGTGCTCGACGCCCGTCTTGCCGATCGGGAATTCATCATGGGCGGCGACTACTCGATCGCCGATATCGCGATCTTCCCCTGGGTCCGTGTGATCGATGGTTTTTACGGTGCGGGCGCGCTTGTCGGTATCGATGATTTCAAACAGGTGAATGCGTGGGTTGCCCGCTGCGAGGCGCGCCCGGCATCCAAGGTGGGGTTGGATACGCCGTCGCGCGGCTAGAAATTTTCCGACCAGTGGAGGCGCGTCTTTCCGCCGGTCGGAATGATTTTAGCTAAACGACAACCTCCCCGGGCTTGTCCTGCCGGCGCAATTGTTCCTACACTGACGCTTCAATTGGGGTAGGAGCCACAAAGATGACTGGATTGTATTCAGGGCGTTTCGCCCTGCTTGGGGCTGCGCTGACTCTTGCGGTGCCGATGGCGATGATGTCGGATACCGCGCAGGCGTGGAAGCCGACGACGCATGTATATTTTGCCGAGCGCGCGCTGGACGATGCAAAGGATGGCAAGGTCACGATCAGCAGCGTCGATTACGAAACCGGCGAGGTGACCGGCAAGGTCGGGACCTATGCGGTCGACGGCAGCATTCTGGCGGCGATCCGGACATACCCGTCGCATTACCGGGCCGGTGTGCTGGGCCCCGATGCTTATCCCGACATCCTGTCAGGCCAGCAGTCGATCCATCCGGATGAAAAAGGCTCTGGTGTCAAAGGCGGCTCAAACACGTGGCTGCAGTATATGTGGGACCGGCGCGATCCGTTCCGTTCGAACCCGGCATTCAAGTCCCCGGCCTTCAAGGCAATGTTTAAGCGGATGAAGATCCCGACGGATTCGCGCCGTATGACCGCCTTTGTCGCTGGCTTCCTGACCCATGCGGCGGGCGATATGTATGGCCATACCTTTATCAACAATTTTTCAGGCGGGCCGTTCGCGTTTAGTCCGCCGAGCAACGCGACCAAGCATGTCCTGCTCGAAGGTTATATCGACAAGCGGTTGCCGAAGAGCGCCCTTGGTGGCGATTTCTTCAGCGCCAGCATCTCCGGTATCGATTTTATGATTTATAAAAATATGGTCGATGCCCGGCCGGGCACGTATCTCGACAAGGTTCTGCTGCGTGAGGGCGCTGCGGGAACGACCTATTCGATCCCGCGGATTTTCTCCACCATCCGTGCAAATCTCGCAAGGGACATCAAGAAGTACCGGGACACGGTCGCGAGTTACAAAAAGAAGATCGATAAATGCAAGCTGACCGATTTTAGCTGCAGCAAGGTCGTGCTGGGCACCAGAATGACGGCCTATATCACCGCGAACGGCATTCAGCAGGCCTATCGCAACGCCTGGATCAAGGATGTCGATGAGGGCCTGCGCAAATGGCCGGCGGTCAGCCACGAGATCGCGATTGCGTTGTTTTTCAACAAGGAGCGCAAGGCCGATGTCGCAAAGGCCGAGGCGATCATGAAGGTCTATGCGCGGGATCACCTGCTGTCGATGGCCGGTGCGCCCGATTTCGTCGGCGCGACGGCAAAGGTCATCGGCACCGTTATCGACGCGATCACCCCGAAGGCACTGCAGGCGGCGATCCGGAAGCTGAAAGACAAGGCGTTCGACGTGATGCTTGAAGCGGCGCTCGGCATGAACAAGGCCGAGCTGAAGAAACTGATGACCAATCCGCAGAACTATTTCAATTCCGTCATGGGCAAGGGCCGCGGCGAGAAAATCACCATCGCCAGTTTCAACGCCAAGTACCTTAAAATTACCGACAAGGGGTACACCAAGCCGAACGAAGCGTTCGATTACCGCAAGTTCACGGCGGGCCACAACACGGTGCAGATCAGTAAAATGATCCTGATGGCGCCGTCCGAGGTGAGCCGCATGCTGCGCGATATTGGATCGAAAAGCACGGCGTCGGGCCAGAACGTCATGCTTGGTTTCATGCGCACGCTGGACGGCAACGTCCAGTGGCGGAACGGCATGCCGGCGGCGCGTGACTGCGTTGCCTATCGCAAGATCTTTATGAAACAGGCCGGCGATGACGGACGGTGCAGCGGTATCACGAAACCGAAACCGACTCCGGTCGTCGGCAAGGCGCCGGCGCCCAAGTGGGTGACTGTCCGCAACGGGCGTGTCCCGAGCGGCTCGTTTGTCGGTGGCCAGGAACCGGGCCGCAAGCTCTATGTCTGCCGCACCGTGTATAAAAAGGGCACGCATCCGGGCAAGGTGGTTGCCGGCAAATGCAACATTGGCTGGGGTGGCAAGGAGCGGGCGCTGAAATCCTTCCAGGTGCTCGTTGCGACTTCGAAGTCGTTCAGGTGGCAAACTGCCAAGACCGGCGCGCGTCTGCCAAAGGGCACGTTTATCGGCGGTAAGGAGCGTGGCCGCGTCCTGCCCGTCTGTCGCACCTCGCATAAGGGTGGCTGGCACCCCGGGAAGATCGTCGCTGGCAAGTGCAACATTGGCTGGGGTGGCAAGGAAATTGTCAGCAGCCGTTATCAGGTATTAGTGCGCGCTCAATAAGGGCATACTGTGCCCAGCATTATTGCTGATAATTTTACTGGGGAAGTTAATGGAAACGGTTAGTACGTCGATTGCAGGGTTGCCGCTGTTCCTCGCCTATCTGGGAACGGCGGCCGTCCTGACGGGTATCTATATCGTCGTCTATATGTGGGTGACCCCGCATCCCGAGATCAAGCTGATCCGCGAAAACAATCTCGCGGCGGCGGTTGCCTTTGCCGGCAGCCTGATCGGGTTTTCCCTGCCGCTGGCAAATACCATTGCCGGGTCGGTCAGTCTGATCGATTGCGCTCTCTGGGGTCTGATTGCCCTGGTGGTGCAGATACTGATCTATTATATCACCCGTATCCCGATGCCGAAGATGTCGGAGCGGATCGAAAAGGGCGAAATGGCCAGCGGCGTCTGGCTCGGCTCGGCGTCGCTTGCCGGCGGGCTGCTGAATGCGGCGTGCATGACGTATTAGGCGGGCGGTGGCAGCGCCGCCGTTTTCTGCATCTTAGTTACTGTTATAGAGACACAGACATTTGTCATCCCGGCCTCGTGCCGGGGTGACAGGTTTTGGGGTCTGGAATTTCGTTTCGGATGACGTGACGGCTGTATCCGGCGCGAAGACCGTCAGTCCGTCAGATCGTCCCACAATTCCTTTACGCGCGAGAAAAAGCCTTCGGATTCAGGGCTCGTCGTGGTCTGGCCCTTGGCCGGCTTTTCGCCGGCGAATTCGCGCAGCAGCTCTTCCTGGCGTTTCGACATATTGACCGGGGTCTCGACGTTCACGTCGATATACATGTCGCCGCGCGCCTGACTGCGCAGTACCGACATACCTTTACCGCGAAGCCTGAACTGATGACCGGACTGGGTGCCCTTCGGCACTGTGACCTTGGCGCGCTTACCTTCGATGGTCGGCACTTCAACCGAGCCGCCCATGGCCGCCGTCGTCATCGGGATCGGCACGCGCAGGTGCAGGTCTGCACCGTCGCGCTGGAACATACGATGGGGTGCGACCGCGATGAATATATACAGATCGCCTGACTGGCCGCCCATTGCGCCGGCCTCACCTTCGCCTGAAAGGCGGATGCGGGTGCCGTCCTCGACGCCGGCGGGAATGGTAACCTTTAGTGTCTTTTCCTTACGTACGCGCCCGGCGCCACCGCAGCCGCCGCACGGGTCCTCGATCACCTGGCCGGCACCGTTACAGGTCGGGCAGGTTCGTTCGATGGTGAAAAATCCCTGCTGGGCACGTACCTTGCCGCGGCCCTGGCACGCGCCGCAGGATGACGGGTGCGAGCCCTTGGCGGCACCTGAACCGTTGCAGTCGTCGCAGCTGACCGCGGTCGGTACACGGATCTGGGTTTCGCGTCCTTTGAACGCGTCTTCCAGGCTGATCTGCATGTTGTAACGAAGGTCGGCGCCATGTGCGGCACCCCCCCGGC
This sequence comes from Paracoccaceae bacterium, assembly GCA_047638395.1. Taxonomy (GTDB): domain Bacteria; phylum Pseudomonadota; class Alphaproteobacteria; order MPNO01; family UBA830; genus CAXBCP01. The sequence continues at coordinate 53,912 of JBLIMV010000025.1, forward strand.
CCTGGCCACCACCGCTGCCGAAATCGCCAAACATCTCGTCAAAAATATCGGCAAAACCGCCGCCGCCGCCGAATCCGCCGCGGCCCTGGCTCGGCCCGCCGCCTTCGAACGCGGCATGGCCGTACTGGTCGTAGGCCGCGCGTTTGTCGGCGTCCTTCAGGACGTCATAGGCTTCGTTGGCTTCCTTGAATTTCGCTTCCGCCGCCGCATCGTCGGGATTGCGGTCGGGGTGGTGTTTCATCGCTAGTTTGCGATACGCGCTTTTAAGCGCAGCTTCGTCCGCATTGCGGTCGACGCCGAGGGTCTCATAGTAATCCGCTTTGGCCATACTCAACGCCTCTTATGCACCGCCGAAATCGCGCAACGCACCGGCGCTGTCAGGCACCGATGCGTTGTCGTCGAACGTTTTCCGTAACCGTCCACCGGTAGCCGATCAGGCCGATTTGTCCTTGGGCTGGTCGTCATCGACTTCTTCGAAGTCGGCATCGACCACAGTGGCATCATCGCCGCCGGCCTGCTCGCCGCCGGCGTCACCGCCCATATCGCCGCCCATGTCGGCCCCGTCGGCCGCAGCGTCTTCCTGCTGCGCCTTGTACATGGCTTCGCCCAGTTTCTGGGCGGCCTGTGCAAGAACCTCGGTCTTGGCGGTGATCGTCTCGATGTCGTCACCTTCAAGCGCGGATTTCAGGTCGACAATGCCATCCTCGATGGCGGCCTTGTCTTCGGTCGACAGGGCCTCGCCATGCTCGGCCATGGTTTTCTCGGTCGAGTAGATCAGGCCGTCCGCATTGTTGCGGGCTTCGACCGATTCACGGCGCTTCTTGTCGTCCGCCGAATTCTGTTCGGCGTCCTGGACCATCTGTTCGATATCCTCGTCCGACAGACCGCCGGATGCCTGGATACGAATGGTCTGTTCCTTGTTGGTCGCCTTGTCCTTGGCGCCGACATTGACGATGCCGTTGGCGTCGATATCGAATGTGACCTCGACCTGCGGCACACCGCGCGGTGCAGGCGGGATGCCCACCAGGTCGAACTGGCCGAGCAGCTTGTTGTCTGCCGCCATTTCGCGTTCGCCCTGGAACACCCGGATGGTGACCGCGTTCTGACTGTCTTCGGCGGTCGAGAACACCTGGCTTTTCTTGGTCGGGATTGTCGTGTTGCGGTCGATCAGGCGCGTAAACACGCCGCCCAGCGTTTCGATGCCGAGCGACAGCGGCGTGACGTCGAGCAGCAGGACGTCCTTGACGTCGCCTTTCAGCACGCCGGCCTGGATCGCAGCGCCGATGGCGACAACCTCGTCCGGGTTGACGCCGCGATGCGGCTCACGCCCGAAGAAGGTCTTCACCGTCTCCAGCACCTTGGGCATGCGGGTCATGCCGCCGACCATGATGACTTCGTCAATCTCGCCTGCAGAAACGCCGGCGTCTTTGAGAGCCGCCTTGCACGGCCCGATGGTGCGTTGGATCAGGTCGTCGACCAGTGCTTCGAGCTTGGCGCGGGTCAGCTTCAGGTTGAGATGCTTCGGTCCGTTCTGGTCCGCTGTGATGAACGGCAGGTTGACCTCGGTCTGGGACGAACCCGAAAGTTCGATCTTTGCTTTTTCCGCAGCTTCCTTCAGGCGCTGCAGGGCCAGCTTGTCCTGGCGCAGGTCGATCGTGCTCTCTTTTTTGAACTCGTCGGCCAGGTAATCCATGATGCGGGCATCGAAATCTTCGCCGCCCAGGAACGTATCGCCGTTGGTTGATTTTACTTCGAACACGCCGTCGCCGATTTCCAGGACGGACACGTCGAACGTGCCGCCGCCAAGATCGTATACGGCGATGGTGCCGGCTTCTTTTTTCTCAAGACCGTAGGCAAGCGCCGCTGCCGTCGGCTCGTTGATGATGCGCAGGACGTCGAGCCCGGCGATTCTGCCGGCGTCTTTCGTCGCCTGACGTTGGGAATCGTTGAAGTATGCAGGAACTGTGACGACCGCTTCGGTTACTTCCTCGCCGAGATGCGCTTCGGCGGTTTCCTTCATCTTCTGCAGGATGAATGCCGAGATCTGGCTCGGCGAATATTTCTCGCCGTCAGCCTCTACCCAGGCATCGCCGTTATCGGCCGGGACGATCTTGTAGGGGACAAGGTCCATGTCCTTCTGCGTCGTCGGGTCGTCGAACGGACGACCGATCAGGCGCTTGATCGCGAACAGCGTGTTTTCAGGATTGGTGACCGCCTGACGTTTCGCGGCCTGACCGACAAGGCGCTCATCGCCTTCGGCGAAAGCGACCATCGACGGCGTGGTGCGCGCGCCTTCTGAATTTTCAATGACGTGGGCTTCCCCACCTTCCATCACGGCAACGCACGAATTCGTGGTCCCGAGATCAATACCGATTGCTTTACCCATAATAGTACCTCGATTTTCGGCAGATTTCCCTGACCCTGTTGGCGTCGTGGAAAATCCCCCAAGGTTTCAATAGACCCATAAAGAGTGGATTGAGCGATATATAAGTAGCCTGAACGGGTCTTACAATAGCTTACCGCACTCTATTGCTGGGTATTTTCGTATTTTGTACGCTCATCGATCGCCTCCTTCCGCGGCTTCCCCCACGCATCCCCCGACGATATGTGTCAGCGGTATGATACGTTGAGCACATGATCGTTTCCGCCAGCTACCGCACCGATGTGCCGGCATTTCACGCCGACTGGTTCCGCGCGCGTCTGGCGGACGGTGTTTGCACGGTCGCGAACCCCTATGGCGGCAAGCCGTCTTCCGTCGCGCTGCGCGGTGATGGCGTCGACGGATACGTCTTCTGGACCCGCAATGCGGCTCCCTTCGCTGCGGCGCTTGACGATGTGGCGGCGCTTGATCTGCCATTTGTCGTACAGTTCACGGTGACTGGATATCCCCGCGCTCTCGATGCCCATACCCCGCGCGCCGCCGACGCGGTTGCCCAGATCACGGCATTGGCGCAGAAATTCGGCCCCCGGGCGGTCGTCTGGCGGTATGATCCGGTGGTCTTTACCTCAATCACACCCGCCGACTGGCATCTTCGGAATTTCGCCGGTCTGGCCGGTAAACTCAGCGGTTCCGTGGATGAATGCGTCCTTTCCTGCGCACAAATATATAAAAAGACTGAAAGGCGGCTGAATACTGCCGCAAAAACCCATGAATTCGGCTGGAAAGACCCGAACTGGGATCAAAAGCGGGAATTATTGAGCGGGTTGGCAGAACTATCAGCCGATTTCGGCCTAAAAACCACAATTTGCAGCCAGCCCGATGCCCTGGCCGGTCAGGTGTCGGATCAATTGACGCCGGCGCGCTGTATTGATGCGGCGCGTCTGTCGGATATCGCCGGATATGACATTCTCGCCCGGCAAAAAGGCAATCGCGACGGCTGCCTGTGCGCAGAGAGCCGCGATATCGGGTCTTACGACACCTGCGCCCATGGCTGCGTCTATTGCTATGCCGTGTCGGATCACGACCGGGCGGTGGAAAAGCTGCGTTTGCTGGCAGGCGCGGGCTAGCCCGACGTTATGAAACCTTGTCGTTATGCGCATCGGACTCGAAAGTGTCGATGTCTTCCATAGATTTTAGCCACAGGTCGGACGAATAAACTGTGAGCGTCGCGGCGGCGGGTGGGCCGGGGTCATGCTCGCCGAATTCAGCCCGCCAGATGATGCTGGCGGCCTGGGGGAACGAGCTGGATTCGATATTGTCGTCAAACAGGCGCTCAAGGGTGCTGCTTTCGTTCATACCGTCCGCAAGGATGCGGGCGACGAAGGCGGGTTGGGGGTCGTGGTGGAGCATTTCCGCTGCCCGCCCGGCATGTGCGGTCAGCCGCAGGGTCAGGCGCATCATGTCGGGACGTGAAAACCGTGCCGGGAATGCCTTTTGCAGCAGCACCGCTGCGGCGAATATCCGCGCGTGCAGCGAAATGTCGGCTGCTTCCTCCCACGGCCGCTGTTCGTCGATAAAATCCTGTACGATATTCTGACGTGCCCCGCGGCTGAGCGTGTCGCCCAGCTTCCCGGCCAGGATTGTATCGGCGGCTTCCTCGGGGTCGAGATCCTGTAACGCCATCAGCAGCATGTCTTCAAGGTCGCTGCCGGTCATCTCGGTGGTGCCGTCGACTTCCAGCGCATCGAGCAGCGCATGATATTCAGGCTCAGACCAAGTGTCCGGCATGTCCCGGATCGTGTCGAGCCCTGTGACGGTAACCGTCAGGAATTGTGTCAATGGGATGTCTTTCCGCGCCGAACCGGCGCGTGGGAATGCGGCGGGCGCATTGCTTGACGGCTGCGATCGATGCCGTAACGCATTCACATATGGTGCGGCGGCGGAGCTTATGAAGGGGTCGCCTGAATTAAGGCGCAAAATGGCCTAATCGAACGGCTTGGGCACGACGCGTTTGCCCATCTTTTTCGCCAGCGCATTCCGCCAGGCGCTGTAATCCTGGAAACTGGGATCGTCGCGGATCATATTTTCGGTGTCGGCGATCAGCTCATCGTCCGGTTTGGACAGATCAATCGGTTCCAGATAGGGCTGGTCAACAAACCAGGGTGAATCGACGAAGAATTCCAGAGTGTTGCCTTCCGGGTCACGCGCATAGACCGACCACGCGATGCCATGGGTGCCGGCCATGAGTTCGGCTTCGCCATTGGCGTCGGCGAGCCGGTTATACATGATGCGCAGATCGTCGAGCGATGCGAGGCGGAACGACAGCTGATTGATCGGACCGCCAAAAAACGCACCCCGCTTGTTTTGCCCAAGCTCGTCTTCCTTCCCGGTACAGATGACGAACTGATGATGTTCAACCGGGTCCATGCTCATGAAGGTCAGCGTCAGGCCCAGCCCCGGGATTGAGCCGTGATCGGTTACAGCAAAGCCGACGACCTCGGTATAGAATTTCTCCATCCGGTCGAGGTCGCGGACATTGATGCCGAAATGGCTGAATTGAATTCGCGGCGCGCGATCGGGTGCTTCCAGAACGGGCATACCGGCCTTCTCCTTCACCAGTGGAAATACTTCGATATCAAAGTATGGCCCCGAAAGGGGCGGCCGAGGTTGATGCAGATCAAATCGGTTACGCAGGACCACGCTGCGTAAATCGGTTCAGCCGGCCAGGCGGAAGCCGCAGAATGCCCAGCGCTGATGGGGGTAGAAAAAGTTGCGGTAGCTGACGCGCGCGTGACCGGGCGGCGTGGCACAGCTGGCCCCCCGCAGCACCATCTGATTGACCATGAACTTGCCGTTATATTCACCGACTGCACCCGGCGCGGCCTCAAATCCGGGATACGGCGCGTAGGCGCTCATGGTCCACTCCCAGACATCGCCCATCATCTGGGACGGCCTGTCCGGATCGGCATCCCCGGCGGGCATCGGGCGCAGGAACCCGCTCGCCAGCCGGTTGGTCTCGGTCTCGTCCACAGTGTCGCAGGCGAAGCGACGGGCCGCGATTTCCCATTCCGGTTCTGTCGGCAGGCGCTTGCCCGCCCAGGCGGCATAGGCCGCTGCTTCGTAAAAGCTGACATGGCCGACCGGGGCATCCGGATAGACGGGGCACATGCCGGCAAAGGTAAATTCGTCCCAGCCGCCATCGTCGTTTGGACGCCAGTAGAGCGGCGCGGTCCAATCTTCGTTGTTCACCGCCGCCCAGCCGTCCGAATGCCAGAATTCCGCCCGGCGGTATCCGCCATCTTCGATGAAGTCGAGATATTCGGCGTTCGTCACCGCGCGCGACGCGATGGAAAAATCGCGGATCAGCACTTCGTGTGTCGGCCCTTCGTTGTCGAACGCAAAGCCATCACCCCCGTGGCCGATTTCATATCTGCCGCCGGGGACATCGAACCAGTTGAGCGGGTGCGTTTCGCGCACGCTGACGGGTTCTTTCTTGCGAAACGCGGGTGCCAGCGGGTTGCACGACAGCACGTGCTTGATATCCATCAGGGCAAGTTCCTGATGCTGCTGTTCGTGATGCAGTCCGAGTTCTAGCAGTTTTGCCGCGGCGCCATATGATGCGTTGTCCGCCGTCTCGACGAACGTCTGCACCGCCCGGTCGACATGGGCGCGATAGGCCATGACGTCATCGTTCGACGGGCGGGTCAGCAGGCCGCGGTCCGGGCGGGCATGGCGCGGGCCCATGGCCTCGTAATAGGAATTGAACAGATAATTGAAGGCCGGATCGAATTCATCGTAACCCGCCGCATGCGGCTTCAGGATAAAGGTCTCGAAAAACCAGGTGACGTGGGCCAGATGCCATTTGGTCGGACTGACATCGGGCATCGACTGAACCTGCTGGTCCTCCACCGACAGGCGCGCGACGATCTCTTCGGTTTGGCTGCGAATGGCGGAAAACCGGCTGGCATAGTCATCCCGTCGAAGCGCGGGATTGACCAGTGGCGTATAAGACGGATCGGTCGGCATGGTCACCCTGTTGCAAGTTTGAGCGAATACAGCTTCCGAATCCGCCTTCGGGCCGTCGTCATACCTTACCGTGACGCCCCAAAAACCTGGATACGATCACCTTGATAGAGCTGACCCTAGCCCAGCGAAAAAATGGGAACAACCGCTATCGGCCCACGCTTGGAAATTATCAGCGTTTCAACCGTGACGCCCGGCGGCCGCAGCGATCCTGTCGCTATGCCGTCGTGTCGATCTGGTCCCCCGGGCCCGTATCCACCGGCGCGGCTTTGGCAATGCCGACCTTGGCGGGACGCAGCAGGCGGTCGTGGATGATGTAGCCGGTCTCGATGACCTGCATCACGGTGCCGTGCGGTGCATCGTTCGTCGGAATTTCGAACAATGCCTCGTGGAACTGGGGGTCGAATTTCTGGCCCATCGGCTCGATTTTCTCGATCTTATGGCGCTCAAGCGCCGACAGAAGACCTTTCTCGGTCAGCGCGATGCCTTCGATAAACCCGACGAGGGCCGCGCCATCCGGATCGCCATCTTCGGGGATCGATTCAATCGCACGCCGCAGGTTGTCGGCGACCGACAGCATGTCGCGGGCGAAATTGGCCGAGGCGTATTTCAATGCGTCTTCGCGGTCTTTCTGCGACCGGCGCCGCAGGTTTTCCATGTCCGCGAGGGTCCGCAGCAGTTTGTCTTTCAGCTCTGCGATCTCCGCTTCGGCATCAGCGGCAGCATCGATTTCGATCTCGATGTCTTCCCCTGCCGCGTCCTCAGCTTCGTGTTCTTCCAGCTCTGCGGCCATATCCGCTGCGGCATCGGCCGCGGCTGCTAATTCTTCGGGGGTCTCGGTATTCTTTTCCTGATCGCTCACGTTTTATGCTTTCTCTTCATGTTGCTCTAAATGCCAACAGCCCGCCAGCGGCGGGGCGGGCGAAACTATCCAATAAGTCGGTCGATTACCTTTGCGGTGTAATCAACCATGGGAATGATGCGCGCGTAATTCAATCGGGCCGGGCCGATGACCCCGATAGCACCGACAATGGTCTGGCTTTCGCCTTTGAAGGGCGCGACCACCATCGAACAACCGGCCTGATCGAACAGGGTATTTTCCGCACCGATAAAAATCTGAACGCCATCGGCAATATCGGTGACATCCAGCAGCTTGACCAGCAGTTCCTCGGTCTCCAGCGCCTGAAACAGGCCCCGTACGCGTTCGAGGTCCTGTACAGCCGAAACTTCGTCCAGCAGGCGGGACTGACCCTTGACGATCAGCGTGCCGCCCGAACCTTCGCTATTTCCCGCGGCGCCGGCACCCGACCAGGCTGCCAGGCCTGCATCGATCAGATTGGCGGTAATCTGGTCAATCTCTGCCCGACGGTGCTCGATCTCCTGTCCCACGGCGCGGCGGGCGCCATCGATCGTTTTGCCGGCGAGACGGGCGTTCAGATAATTGCCGGCCTGTACCAGCGCAGACGGCGGTGTACCGAGCGGCATGTCGATGATGCGGTTTTCGACGAACCCGTCATCGGTGACCAGAACCGCAAGCACGCTGCCGCCGCCGATATTGACGAATTCTATATGTTTCAGCGGTCGCGCGGTTTTCGGCGCAACCACCAGACCGGCGCATTGCGCCAGTCCTGACAGCAGCGACGTCGCCTCGCCGAGGGCTTCGTTCAGATTGGTGCCATGGGTCACACAGCGGGCTTCGATATTTTCGCGGTCTTCCGAGCTCAGATCGCCGATCTCGAGCAGCCCGTCGACAAAGAGCCGAAGTCCCGCATCGGTTGGCAGGCGCCCGGCAGAGGTGTGCGGCGCATAAAGCAGACCCATATCCTCGAGGTCCGCCATCACGTTGCGGATCGTCGCCGGCGACAGCGGTACTTTCAGGCGACGCGAAAGCGTGCGCGAGCCAACGGGACCGCCCTCGGCCACATAGGCCTCGACGATCTCGCGAAAGACTTCGCGTGAGCGGTCGTTTAATTCGCTGATTATGGTGGAATTCGGATTGTTCATTCAATTCACCGAAACGCTTGGGGAATGTAGTGTTGGCCGGGTTTTTGTCAATCAGGCGATTTCCCCCGTGGTCTCCCGGCGGAGATCTCGGCCATGATCTTCCGGCGGCGATGTCATAGATCGCTTTACGGCGCGCCCGGGCTTGGATAGCTTGCGCGCACTTTCCGAAACAGGAGAAAAATATGCGCCCGTCCGGCCGTTCCCCCGACCAGATGCGATCCGTCACGCTGGAAACCGGTTTTAGCTCTTACGCCGAAGGCTCATGCCTGGCGAAATTCGGCGATACGCACGTGCTGTGTAACGCGACCGTCGAAGAACGTGTGCCGCCGTGGATGCGCAATTCCGGTCGTGGCTGGGTAACTGCCGAATACGGCATGCTGCCGCGCTCGACGCATGAGCGCACCGATCGTGAGGCCGCCCGCGGCAAGCAATCGGGCAGAACGCAGGAAATTCAGCGTCTGATCGGGCGTTCGTTGCGGGCCGTGGTCGACCTCGAAGCGCTTGGCGAACGCCAGGTCCGGCTCGATTGCGATGTTATCCAGGCCGATGGCGGCACCCGAACCGCGTCGATCACCGGCGCTTATGTCGCCCTCAAACTGGCGATGGCCGGCCTGATACGTTCCGGCGCGCTGTCGGCAGACCCGGTTAAAGGATCGATCGCCGCCATATCCTGCGGTATTTACAAGGGAACCCCGGTGCTTGATCTCGATTATCCCGAAGATTCAAATGCCGAGGCGGATGCCAATTTCGTGCTGACCGGCACGGGGGGCATTGTTGAAATCCAGGGCACCGCAGAAGCCGATCCGTTTTCCGAAGAGGCCTTCCTGCAGCTGATGGAGCTTGCCAAGAAAGGCGTTGGCGAGCTGACGACGGCGCAGACCATGGCGCTTGCCGACTGATATGGCCCGCCAGTTTACCGAAAGGCGGCTGGTCATTGCCAGCCACAATCCCGGTAAGGTCCGGGAGATCGGGGAGCTGCTGAGCCCTTGGAACATAGAGGTTGTTTCGGCATCGGAACTAAATCTGCCTGAGCCGGAGGAAACCGGCGACAGTTTTGTTTCGAATGCGAAACTAAAGGCGGATGCCGCGGCTTTGGGGGCAAAATTGCCAGCATTGGCAGATGATTCCGGTATGGCTGTCAACGGGCTTGATGGGGCGCCGGGAATCTACTCCGCCCGGTGGGGCGGTCCTGATAAAGACTTCAACATGGCCATGGCCCGGGTAAACGATGAGCTCGGCGATAATCCCGACCGCACGGCCAGCTTTGTCTGCGCGCTGGCGCTGACCTGGCCGGACGGTCATTGCGAGATATTCGAGGGCGATGTGGGCGGCACGCTGGTCTGGCCACCCCGCGGTGACAAAGGCTTTGGCTATGATCCGATGTTTCTGGCCGATGGCGATGCCGGTACGTATGGCGAGATAGATCCCGTGGCCAAGCATGCCAGCAGCCACCGGGCCGTCGCGTTTGCCAAGCTCATCGAGGCCTGCTTCCCGTCGGCACCCTGATCGATGGAAAACGTCGGAAACCCAGTTCCCGGCGGGTTTGGCCTGTATATCCATTGGCCGTTCTGCGTTTCCAAATGTCCGTATTGCGATTTCAATTCCCACGTCGCTGATACCGTCGATGACGCCGCCTGGCAGCGAAATCTGTTGGCTGAACTGGATCATTACGGAACCAAAACAAAAGGCCGTCGGCTTGATAGTGTGTTTTTTGGCGGCGGCACACCATCCCTGATGCCGCCGGCAATTGTCGCCGCCCTGCTAGGCAGGTTGTCGGATTACTGGTCCGTGCCAAGCGATCTCGAAGTCACCCTGGAAGCCAATCCATCTTCTATTGAAGCGCAGAAATTCGCCGATTTTCGCGCAGCGGGCGTGAACCGCGTATCTGTCGGCATCCAGTCCTTCGACGATGCGGCCCTGAAGTTTCTCGGCCGGGCCCACAGCGCGGCAGAGGCATCAGCAGCCATTACGATAGCGGAACAATCGTTTGATCGTGTGTCTTTCGACCTGATCTACGCCTTGCCCGGCCAGAGCCGGGATGCATGGACATCGGAACTCGCCGATGCATTGTCGCGCGGGACCGGGCACCTTTCGTTGTATCAGCTCACCATTGAGAAGGGCACGCCGTTCTATTCGGATCATCGCCGGGGGATGTTTGCGTTGCCTGATGAGGATTTGGCGGCTGATCTATATGAATTAACCGGTGAAATGACGTCAAAAGCGGGTTTCGATGCCTATGAAGTCTCAAATTATGCCCGTTCGGGGCAGGAAAGCCGCCACAACCTCGTGTATTGGCGCGGTGGAGACTATATCGGTGTCGGACCCGGTGCGCATGGCCGGTTGACCCTCGCCGGCAAACGCTTGCGCACCGAACAGGTGCCGGGACCGGCCGGTTGGCTGACGGCGGTCACGCAGGACGGTCATGCGACCAGGGTATATGAGCGTGTCGCGTCAACGGAGCAGGCAGAAGAACACTTGATGATGGGCTTGCGGCTGGCAGAGGGGATCGACCGGGTGCAGTTTGCGCAAAGCGTTGGCCGGTCCCTCGATGACTGCATCGACGGGGCGAAGATTGCCGCCCTCAGCGAGGCTGGTCTACTTGTGGCTGATCCGCGCGGTTTACGCGCAACAACCGCCGGTATTCAGCGTTTGAACGCGATAATTGCCGCCATAATCCTGTAAATTGCCTAAGAAACGGCTATTTCACCTCAGTTGGTGAGCATTTCGAAGCTCTTTTGCGCAGGATCGACAATTTTATTGCCCGTTGGGGTTATTTCGCGCACTTCAAGACTGCGTTCTGACAATCCACTCGGTAAAAAGCGAAAAAGTCCGCTGATGCCGGCAAAGCCGGTTTCCGACGTTAATGTTGCGCTGTCGTACCTGGCGCCGCCTTCCTGGGACCCGAGGATTGCCGCCAGCGCCACCAGGTCATAGGCATTTGCCGCAAGCGGGTGGGGTGCTGTCTCGTACATGGCCCGGAAATTGCGGGTAAAATCGTTGTCGTCCGTCGCCGGGGGAGCGGCAAACCAACCGCCGACCAGTGCCGGTTCCCGCCCGGTGCCGTCTGACGCCCAGCTTGAGAGACCCAAAAGCCGCACACGTTTCGTATCGATATCGAAATTACCCAGCTGTGCCGCCATATTAACAAGTTCTCCCTCGCTCGTTGCGACAAGAAGGGCATCGAATGCGACCGGGCCGAGCGTATCGAGAATCTCCAGCCGGGCCAGGGCCCGCTTGGACACCTCGTCTTCGCGACCGGTCAATGCCTTTTTCTGCGCGAGAAGGGCCGCGCGGCGGACGTCATAGTCGCCTATTGTCCGGGCTGCCCGCACGATGTCGTCGGTCGATGGGCCAAATTCCTGTGATCGAACCAGCTCCACCCCCGATGCCGCCGCGGCGCGTTGAGCTGCCTGCAGCACCCGGACCCCAAATGAGCCTCTTGGTGCCAGAACGCCAAGCCGGCGGGCCCCGCGTCGTGCCGCATAGGCTATGACGCGCTCTATCTGGGTTTCCGGGAACAATCCCGACAGATAGACTCCAGGCTCCGCGACGTCACGGTTGTTGGAGAAGGCAAGCATGTTTAGCCCCGCGTTTTGAATGATCGGCGTCGCTCCCTGTACAGCGGCCGAAAATATCGGGCCGATGACAAGTTTCACGCCGTCTGCAACGGCGCGTTCAGCGGCACTGGCCGCTCCTTCGCCCGTGGCCCCTGTATCGTAGGGACGCAGTTCGAAATTACCGTCGGCGACGTCAAAAAGCGCAAGCTTTGCCGCGTCCAGGACTGCCTGCCCGAGATCAGCCCGCGAACCGCTGAGCGGCAACAGCAATGCAACCCGTGTTCGGTTCGCCATGCCTGGTGGCGGTGTCAGTTGAATACCCGACATCGGCCCATCGCCGGTCATCCCCGGTTGGGTGGGAATGGCTGGACCGGTCGTCATCCGCGGCGGAGACGCGCCGGGCTCGCCCGGGAGCGGAGATTCGACGCGGGTCGGGGCATTGGCCCCGGTCAGCGGCCCCGCATCAGGCGAGTTGCGTCCCCCGCCGGTTCCCGTATTCTCGCAACCCGCGAGTGCAATCACCGCAGCGACAGCAAGGGCAGCGCCGGTGGTCGGAATTTTGCCCGGAAGATCAGCAATGCCGGAAAATAGTCTCATCGATGGATCCGATTTCTAACGACATGAAAGACGGCGCGCAGCCTAGCGACGGTGCCCGGCCAAGTAAACGGACCGGCGCGACCCCAAGGTTGACGAAGGGTCTGTATATCGTGGCCACGCCCATTGGCAACCTCGGCGATCTGTCGCCGCGGGCCATGGACATTCTGCAGGCGGCAGACGTGATCGCCTGCGAAGACACCCGCGTGACCGGCAAGCTGCTTAAACGCTACGGTGTCAGCACCCAGATGATTCCCTATCACGATCACAGTTCTCCCGCAGCGCGTGCTGGGATCATAGAGCGCCTCGAAAGTGGCAAAACCGTGGCGCTTGTCTCAGATGCGGGCACGCCCCTGATATCCGATCCCGGATATCGTCTTGTGCGCGACGCCGTGGATGCCGGTATTTTCGTCACGACAGCACCCGGCCCGTCTTCGCCGATGGCGGCGCTGGTCCTCTCCGGCCTGCCGACGGACAGGTTCCTGTTCGCCGGCTATCTGCCGCCGAAGGATAAGGCCCGCCGCGACACGCTGGCCGAATTCGCCGCGGTGCGAGCGACCCTCGTGTTTCTTGAATCGCCCAAGCGACTTGCGTCGTCCATCGCGACGATGGCCGACGTTCTGGGAGACCGTGCCGCGGCAGTCGCCCGCGAGATGACCAAGCTCCATGAGGAGGTCCGGCGCGGCAGTCTTGGTGAACTGGCGGAGATCTACGCAAACATCCCGGCGCCAAAGGGCGAGGCGGTTGTCGTGATTGGCCCGCCTGATGATGCGACGAACGCGCCGGTCGATCTCGATTCAATGCTCATCGAAGCGCTGTGTGGGATGAGTGTCAGGGATGCGGCGGCGACGGTCGCGGCGGCCACGGGCATCGCGCGGAAGGAAGTCTATACAAGGGCGCTGGCGCTTGGTCGCCCCAAAGCCGAAGGCTCCGATGACCCGTGAGGGGCGGGGAGATGAGCGCGCTGCACGCCGGGCGCGTGAACATCTGGGCCGCCGCGCGGAGACCCGGGCCGCGATTGCGCTTCGGCTAAAAGGCTACCGTCTCCTCGATCGCCGGATCAGAACACCGGCAGGCGAAATCGATCTTGTTATGCGCAAGGGTGCTGTCGTCGTCTTTGTCGAAGTTAAAGCCCGCCAGTCACGTGCACAGGCCGCCGAAGCCATCTCGCTAACCCAGCGTCGCCGCATCGTTCGGGCCGCGGCCCACTATATTGCCGCCAATCCCCGCCTTGGCGCGTTAACGCAGCGGTTCGATGCGGTCCTCGTCGAGCCGCGCAAATGGCCGCACCATGTAATCAACGCTTGGAGCGAATCAGGTGATTAGGCAGACTTGTCGGTGGGTAAAATGCGATCCTGCGCGTGAGGTTACGGGGTGGCGTATGACAGAGCGGGAAAGAGTACCTGTTTTCCAGTTTGCCGCCCTCGTATTGCCGCAATTTGCGCTGAAAATCCCCGGCACCATCCCTTTTTCGGAGAACGACACAAATGACCCGAAATCCGATCACCTCTTCTAACCGTGATAATCGTCTGCCCGTCTGCCGACCGCCCATCATCCTCCGACCCACCCTCCGTTCGACGGCCGCTGCGTTATCGGTGGCTGTTCTGCTTGGCGCATCGCTTCAGGGATGTGTTGGCGCTGTCATTGGCGCCGGCGCCACGGCGGGGACCGCCGCCATGGAAGAGCGCGGTCTTTCCGGCGCGGCCGATGACACGGCGTTGCGCCTGCGCATCAATGCCCTGCTCTCCGATAAGGATGAACGCCTGTGGCGAAAGGTTGGGATGCAGGTCTATATGGGGCGCGTCCTGTTGACCGGCACCGTCGAGACGGAAGCGATGCGGGCAGAAGCGGTAAGGCTTGCCTGGGCGGCCAAGGGCGTCAAAGAGGTGATCAACGAATTGCAGCTTGCAGAGACAGGCGGTGCGGGCGGATTTGCGCGCGACACCTGGATTTCGACCCAGCTCAAATCTGCGCTCTTGTTCGACAAGCAGGTATCGTCGATCAACTATTCCATCGAGACCGTGCGCGGCACCGTGTATCTGATCGGGCTTGCCCAGGACCGGGTGGAACTCGACCGTGTGATGAATCACGCGCGCGGGCTGTCCTATGTGAAAAAGGTGGTAAACTACGTGCAGATCAAGCGACCGCCTTCAAACCCGTAACGCCCTTTGGGATCGTGATACCGGCTTCATGACACCGCGCGCACAAGCAGAGGAAATCCTCCGGGGTCTCGGCACCCGTCCCGACGACGAAATAGATCTCGCCGAAGGCGCCCTCGCGCTCGCCGCCCTCGATCGCCCGGGCGTTGCGCTCGATCGTTATCGCGATCATATCGTGCGTCTCGCCGATGACGTAGGTGACGCACTTGCAGGCGGTGATGTAACGTTGGTCGATGCGCTGAACCAGGTCGTTCTCCAATCGCATGGTTATCACGGCGACATGCTGACATACGACGATATCCAGAATGCCAATCTGATGCGTGTCATCGACCGCAAAAAAGGGCTGCCTGTGGCGCTGGGCATTCTGTACCTGCACGCCGCCCGGGCGCATGGATTTGCCGCCGACGGGATCAATTTCCCCGGTCATTTCATGATCCGTACCGGCGAAGATGGTGCGCGGTTGATCATCGATCCGTTCAACGAGGGGATCGAGCGCTCGGCCGTCGATCTGCGCGAACTGCTCAAAGCGACGGCGGGGATGGAAGCTGAGCTGTCGCCGCAACATTACGCGGCGGTCGGCAATCGAGACATCCTTGTGCGTCTGCAGAACAACATCAAAGCGCGCCACGAACGCGCCGGGCGGCCCGAAGATGCGCTGCGCGTCGTCGAAGGGATGCTGATGTTTGCGCCCGCGATGATGGCGCTGTGGCGCGAAGCCGGCGTGATCCATGCCCGGCTCGGCAATCTCGGCGCCGCGATCGAGGCGTTCCAAACCATTGTCGAGGGCGCTGATACCGATGCCGCGCGCCACGATGCCGCGGCCATTGTGCAGAAACTGAAGGCGCGGCTGCACTAAGGGGATCACCCCGTGGTTAGAATTCTGCGTTTCGGAGCATTGGGAACGGACTTTCGACTATAAAAGACAGGATCAAGGCGCCGATAGACGATAAGATTAGATAAATCGGCACACAAATAGTGAAATCGACCCAAAAAATGCGAGATATGTCTTTCAAAACGGTTTTTTAGCGGTTTGGGCCGCTCGATCAGCGCATCAACAATGTGATAATGAAAATTGATTGTCCGATACGTCACCACCATGATCGGCATCACGATGTGAAGACTGCCGCAGCCGCGGAATAGTGCAGACCCGCATAGTATGCTGTTGAAACGCCGAGGCAGACACCGAGAAACGCCAACAAATTCCGGCGCCGGGACAGCCAGGTGCTGTACCCAGGCGCTGCCAGTCCGGTGTTTCGACCCGGTCCCGCGCGAAATGGCCACCCCGTGCGAAATGGCCACAGGGTCTGGCCAAGCCAGTCCTGCGGGAAGCCGTCTTCTGAAACGCCGAGTGCAGGCGGGCGCTCCTTTGGCATGTACCAGGTGCCAAACGCAATATCCCAGATCGCGAAGACAGCCCCGAAATTTTTCCCCGAACCGGTCACGTCGCGCGCGTGGTGCCAACGATGCAGCTCCGGGCTCACCAGCAGGCGGCGCAGCGGGCCGTAACCAAGCGGCAGATCGGCATGAATGAAATAGCCATAGAAATGCCGGAACAGGGCGTTCACCACGACGGCCCAGGGCGGCAGGCCCAGCAATGTCAGAACCAGAGCATTGCAGATTGTGGTGATCAGCCTGTTGACCGGATGAAACCGTGCAAGGGTCAGCCAGGTCATCTCCGTATCCGAATGATGAATGGCATGAAACGGCCATAGCGCGCGGATATGCATCAGACGATGTCGCCCGTAGCCGACAAAATCCGACACCACGACCGCGAACAACAATACCGCCCAGCCTGGCCAGTCGCCATAGACAGCCGGACTGACAAGATTGGGAGAAAATGTCGCTATCGTGGCTGCGAGCAGCGCCATAACCGGCGTAATCGCTGCGACATCGATGCCGTAATAGGCAAGATTCAGGCGAACTTCGGGCCATTTGCGCCGACGCCGATCCGATCGTCCGGGCCGCCGGAACATCAACCCGGCCAGGGCGAAAAACGCACCGAGGATTGCAAGCTTGTAGATGGCGTCAGTGGCCAGTGTCCAGACGGTCTCAAACATTGCGCCTGACCTCTCGCCGCGCGGCGTGTCCCAGTGCCCGTATAGTGCCGGTAAATTGGCGGTCGAAGCGGGGGGCCGATAGCGCGCCCGGCCCGTCCATCGCTCCGACCGCCGTCCCGACGGACCCCGTGGTGCCTACCCGGGCCCGACAGGGTGCTGTGACGATATTGCCCACCGCATTTCCCTTCGCTGACCAATCCAGTGCGGCGGCCAATCTGCCTTCGCGGCTTTAAACCGCCGTTAAGTTTGCCCGCGATTAGAGATGGATTTGCGGCGGTTTAGCCGCGCGTTTGCGACAAATGTGAGACGTCGGAAACGCGCCGGTTCGGTTTGCCGTCAATCCTGTGCGCACCCGCCATTGATCCTGTGCGCAG
This sequence comes from Paracoccaceae bacterium, assembly GCA_047638395.1. Classification (GTDB taxonomy): domain Bacteria; phylum Pseudomonadota; class Alphaproteobacteria; order MPNO01; family UBA830; genus CAXBCP01. Next base: position 71,060 of record JBLIMV010000025.1, read on the forward strand.
CCCACCATTGATCCTGAACCGCACAGCGTGCAAAAAGGGATGCGGCAAAAAGGGCCGCATCAATTACCGGAGATTTCGATCATGAGCCTCGCCGTCGCCATACAGATGGACCACGTGTCGAGCATCAACATAGATGCAGATTCCACCTTCATGCTGGCGATGGAGGCGCAGGACCGCGGTCACGGATTGTTCCACTATGAGACCAACGATCTCGTGTTCCGTGACGGGCGGCTCTATGCTAAGGCGCAGCCGATGGAAGTGCGTCGCGAAAAGGGCAACCATTTCACCCTCGGCGCAACGGAATTACTGGATCTTGCGACGGTAGACGTGGTGCTGATGCGCCAGGACCCGCCCTTTGACATGGCCTATATCACGGCGACGCATCTGCTCGAACACATCCATCCCGAAACCCTGGTGGTCAACGATCCGAAAGAAGTGCGCAATGCGCCCGAAAAGCTGTTCGTCACGCATTTCGACGGCGTGCTGCCCGACACACTGATCACCTGTAACCGTGAAGAGATCGACGCCTTCCGCGATGAGCATGGCGACATCATCGTCAAGCCGCTGTTTGGCAATGGGGGCGCCGACGTCTTTCATATCACGCCCGAGGATGAAAACCTTGGTGCTCTCATCGAGATGTTCACGTCGAAGTACCGCGAGCCGATCATCATCCAGCGCTACCTGCCCGAGGTCCGCCAGGGCGACAAGCGTATCATCCTGGTCGACGGCGTGCCGGCCGGCGCGGTGGCGCGCATCCCGGCCAAGGGCGATGCACGCGCGAATTTTCATGCCGGTGGGGGTGCACAGAAAACCGAACTGACCACCCGCGAGCGTGACATCTGCGCTCAGATCGCGCCGGCGCTGGTCGAACGCGGGCTGACCTTTGTCGGCATCGACGTGATCGGTGATTACCTGACCGAAATAAATGTGACGTCACCGACCGGCATTCAGGAGATCAACCGCCTCGATGGCGTGCATGTTGAAAAGTTGTTGTGGGACGCGATCGAGCGCCGCCACAGCGACGGCCACGACCGCCGGAAGATGTAGTCGAACACCTGTTCGGGAGAACCTATATGACCACCCACCCCATTCATTTTGTCGGCTCGATCCCGCTTGAAAGCGCCGAGGCGGTCTTCCGGGCGCTGGCGGCTTCCGTCGGTGCGCGCGCCAGGCGCTGGCCCGATGGCGAGACCGGAGAGCGGGCTTACTGGATCCGCTGGCAGAAACAGACATTCGACGACCATCCGGATTTTGAGCTCAAAACCGCCAACACCTCGCTCCCCGGTTTTAAAGATGCCGTGGAGCGACCGTTCTACGTTATTCGCGACGGTGTCGATCCCGCAGGCGTGACGATTGAGACCATGGGCTATGCCGCTGAAGCAGTGGCGTCTTACGCGACGTTCGCAAAGCTGAAAGCCGCCGGCACTATCCCGGCGGCGGTTAGGTTCCAGGTGTCCATCCCGTCGGCAATCGCGCTGACGGTGGGCTTCTTCGAGATGCCGGAACGCAGCATGGCCGAGCCGATCATCGAAGCGGCGCTGGCGCGTGAGGTCGATGTGATTGTGGCCGCGATCCCCCATGACCAGCTCGCCATCCAGTGGGATGTCTGCCACGAGGTTGTCGCCGCCGATGGCGGCATGCCGATGCATTACGACGACATCATTGCGGCGTCGACGGCGCGGATCGCGCGGCTTCTGGGCTGTGTGCCCGATGGCGTCGAGGCGGGCATCCATCTGTGCTACGGAGACCCGGGGCACAAACATATTATCGAACCCGCGGACCTCAGCACCTGCGTTGCGTATGCCAACGGGATTACGGCGGCGAGCCTGCGGCCGGTGAACTTCATCCATATGCCGGTGCCGCGCGAGCGCAGCGATGCGGCTTACTTTGCGCCGCTCGACGCGCTGTCCCTGCCCGCGGAGACCGAGCTGTATCTCGGTCTTGTCCATTTTACCGATGGCGCGGAAGGCACGGCGGCCCGCCTGGCCGCGGCTTCCGGTCATGTCGGCGCCTTTGGCATCGCCACTGAATGCGGGTTCGGCCGGCGCGACCCGGACACCATACCGCCGCTGCTGGGCATTCATGCGGCGGTCGCTGATTGAGAAGTGGCTGAAATCTGACCATTCCCCTGACCCTGTCTTGAGATTGCATCCGGATGCGTGCGGGTGTACGAGACGGCCTTCCTAGAATTCATTGAAAAACGGCAATCATGAGCGACACGAAAAAATCGACCAAATCCGAAACCAAGGCGGCGCCGAAACCCGCTGAGACCAAATCGACCGAGACAAAATCGACTGAGTCGAAAACCGAGGCGACAGCCACCCCGGCCAGCAGTGATAGCGGTGACGGCGGCAAGTCCGCGCGCGATTCCATCGGCGGTGCGGCGGTTGGTCATTACGGCTATTTCAGCAATATCAAAACGCCTGAATACAAATCCGGCTGGGACGATATCTGGGGCAAGAAGGAATCCGGCGGTAAGAAGAAAAATGCCGCTGAAAAACCCGAGGCTGCGGCCAAGCCGAAAGCGCCCCGTGTCGTGTCGTTCGATTTCGAGGATCTGCCCGCCGACCTGCAGGCCGCCCTCGCCAAGGAAGCACGCGCACAGTTCAAAAAAGCACGGGTCAATTACGACAATCGCGACAAGTCCGGTGCGGTAACCTGGCGCATCGACTGCACGGTTGAACGCTAGGGCGTCAATTCATGCGCAGTTTCCCCGACCGGCTGCGTCACACGCTGATATTCGAGGCCATCGCGTTGTTTCTGGTTGCGGTCCCGGGCGGCTACATCCTTGACCGGCCGATGGAGATCATGGGCGCACTCAGCCTGATGTTCAGCGTCCTCGCGATGAGTTGGAACCTTTTCTACAACTGGATGTTCGACCTGTGGGACCGCAAGTATCGCGGCATGGCGCGGCGCGGCTTTCGCATTCGTATCGTCCATGCCGTGCTGTTCGAGGCGGGGCTGGTGATCGCCGGGCTGTTCCTGATCGCCTGGTGGCTGGACCTGACCTATGTGGATGCGTTCCTGCTGGATATCAGCCTGTCGGCATTCTTTCTGGTCTATGCGTTCTGCTACAACTGGGCGTATGACATGGTCTTCCCGGTGCCGCGCGCAGCCTAGATATCAGCGTGAGCGTCGGCCTCGTTATCAGCCTGAACCGAGAATCTCCATCACCCGGCCCGGGGTTTCGGGATCCATCGCATTGAACGCCGCGCGGTCGCTATCGGTCAGGTAGTCGAGGATCGCCGGTGTAAAATTCGCCCGTTCGCGGATCGCCGAATACCAGCGCAAGACGCCCGGTGCGGGCATCGCCCATAGACCCAGCAGCCCCATATCGAACAGGCGGTTGATGTAGGGCGTGACCGCAGCATCGGCGAGGCTGTATGCCGGGCCTGCGAGGAAATCGTTCTCCGCAAGCGTTGCTTCCATGTCGCCGATCAGCGTGTTCAGATTTTTGACCGATCCGATCGCAACCGGCGCATCCAGCCCATCTTTGTAGACGGCGGCGAAACGCTGGCGGCGGTTGGCGTCCGGTATATTGGCAAGGCGCTCTGCACGGGCATCTTCGTCGAGGGCCAGGAACGCCGAGCGATAGACCGTCGCGTGGGTCAGGCTACCGATGCTGGGATGTACCGTGTCATCGACCCGCTTCATCCAGAGCCGCATCGCGGCCCGGTCCGCCGGGCGTTCCGGCAGCATCGACGGCGCCGGGTGGCAGTCTTCGAGATAGTGCATGATCACCGACGATTCGACGACGATCCCACCCCCATTTTCGCCCCGGGCATCCAGCGTCGGCACCACGCCGTTCGGGTTCAGCGCTAGATAGGCGGGATCCAGCTGGTCGCCCTGGCGCAGATCGATATTGTGGCTTTCGAACGGAATACCTTTTTCCCACAGCACAAGCCGCACCTTTATGGCGCAGACCGATGTGGTGCCGTCATACAGCTTAAGCATGGAACCTCCCGCAGAAATTTGCGGGCAGTATAGCGCAGGCTAGACCGATGCCGAACGCCGCCGCCGCATCAGGGCCAGACCGGCAATACCAAGGCCGAGCAGGGCAAGCGGCGCCGGTGCATCGACGCTGACGGCCGTTTCTTCGGTCAGCAGGGCTTCGGCGAGATCGTCGTTGAGCGTCGCAAGCGCGTTGTGATTGTCGACGTGAGCGGTAAAATCGGCTGTCGGATTAGAGGCATAATTCTCAAGATCGAACAGCTGTATATCGTTGCCAACACCGATGGCAAAAATAAGGATCCCGTCATCCTTGGCGGTCTGTGCGGCATTTATGGCGGCCAGGAACGGATGAATCGGCCCCGCGTTGGGCTCGTTCGCTATACCATCGGTGATCAGCACGATTGCCTGTTGCGCGCCTGCGCGGCCGTTTGCTGCAAGCTCCGCCGCCGCCTGAGTGAACGCGTCGGCATGGTTTGTATGACTGTTCAGCTGGTTCATATTGTCGAGCGCGGTATTCACCGTTGCAAGGTTGCCTGTCAGACCGAGTTCAAGATTGGCCGATGCCGAAAACTGCACAATGCCGACATTCAGATCCGCCCCCAGCAGATCGGGCGCGACCGGCGGCCCCGGGTCGCGGAGGATTCCCGGGACCCCGTTCTGCAGTGTGCTGATATAGCCCTGAGTGGCGGTGATCTGTGTGTGGAAATTAGAGCTCGATACCGATCCGGACCCGTCCAGCACGAACATTACGTCCAGCAGCGGTGCGGCGCGGACGCCCGGTGCAGTGAAAACCGAAACGGAAAGCAGCACGGCAAAAAGCCGTGCGAAAAGTTTAAAAGCCATCTTGGTGCCTACCCCTGGTGTACCGGCATCTTTACGTGCCGGTGATGAAAAAGTGTTTGTGAGTGTTGTATCAGGCGCGGCGCGTCTTCCGCCGTGCAATGCCGAGGCCGATCAGCCCAAGACCGAAGATTGCGACGAGACCGGGTTCCGGCACTTCGGTTACGTTTTCATCGGCCGTGCCGCTCAGCGACGACACCAGAAGCCCTGAAATGCCACCGACATCGCGCACCTGGAAATCAAGTGTGTTGATTCCGGCAACGAAGCCCGAGGCGATGTTGAAGTTACACAGGACCTCAAATCCGCCGCAGGAATTTCCGGTTGACGCGCCGTTGATAAAGATATCAAGGCCGGTGTTGTCTGCCGCCCACTGACCGGACAGGAGCGCCGTTGTCTCGTCGAGGCCGGTCAGATCGAATGTCGTGCGGAAGGTGCGGGTAACATTGACCGGCTGGCCGAGCACATCCTGCCAGATCCAGCGCCGGGACGCGTTGTTGGCGACCCATGTCCCGGGGATAATATTGATCACAACACCCTGCTGGGATGGGGCCAGGATCGAGTAATGGGTGTCGGTCGCGCCGCCGCCCAGTGCGGCTCCGGCACCGTCGACACCGGTGGCGAACAACCCGGTAATGGGGGCTGCATTTGCCGAAGCGGCGGACAGAACCAGCGCAATTGCGGTTGCGGCGACTGCGCCAAACTGTTTCATCGCAAATTTCTTACTCATGACCCGAATACCCAAATAAATTTTACTAAGATGAAAGCATGCAAGACTCATGCCAATGAATGTGAAGCTAGTAAAATCAATGGGTTAAAGGAACCTATCCCAGCCATGCGGTCCCGAAGTGTAAAGAATCCCGACGATTCATAGCGGATTATGAAAATCCGCCGCCGTCACAGGTTGGGGGGCAGGCGACGCCTGTTCCCGGGTTGAGTGGTTGATCGCACAAAATGTTCCTGATATGTTCTTTTTTGAGCTAGAGGAGCGTGGAATGGACGGTTTCCCGGCCCCGGCGCATACTGTGCCGCCCACCGGCACATCGGATGTTACAACTGCCGGTATAAATACAGGTATTAATAGGGGCTGTAACCGCATGGTTTCCCGCGTTCACACCGTCGCCTTCAGTGGCATCGACGTGCTCGATATCGACTGCCAGGTGCAGGTCTCGTCGGGCATGGTCGCGTTCAGCATCGTCGGTCTGCCGGACAAGGCGGTCGCAGAATCGCGCGAACGGGTGCGTGCGGCCCTGGTCGCCATGGGGCTGGCCCTGCCGCCGCGGCGCATCACGGTCAATCTGGCGCCGGCCGACGTGCTGAAAGAAGGCTCTCATTTCGATCTGCCGATCGCGGTTGCTGTGCTCATGGCGATGGATGTGCTGCCGAACGATGCATTTGATGCCCATACCGTCCTTGGCGAGCTCGCGCTCGATGGGGCGATCACCCGGGTCACCGGCGTATTGCCCGCCGCCATCGGCGCGAACGCCGCCGGGCGCGGCATCGTGTGTCCCGCCGAACAGGGAGGCGAGGCGGCCTGGGCCGGCGATATTGACGTGCTGGCCCCGGCCTCGCTGCTGTCGCTGGTGAACCATGTCAAAGGCACCCAGGTGCTGACCCGCCCCGAACCGGTTCTCGCGGTGGATGATACACCGATCCCCGACCTGCGCGACGTGAAGGGTCAGGAAAGTGCGAAGCGCGCCTTGGAGATCGCGGCGGCCGGTGGCCATAACCTGCTGATGATGGGACCGCCCGGGTCCGGCAAATCGATGCTGGCGGCCCGCCTGCCCGGCCTGTTGCCGCCGCTGACCCCGGCGGAGGCGCTTGAAGCATCCATGATCCATTCGGTGGCCGGGCAATTGGATGGCGGCCGGCTGCTGATGCGGCGCGCGTTTCGCGACCCGCATCATTCGGCGACATTGCCGGCGCTGATCGGCGGTGGCCTGCGCGCCCGGCCCGGCGAAGCGTCGCTCGCCCATAACGGCGTGCTGTTTCTCGATGAGCTCCCGGAATTCGACCGCCGCACCCTCGAAGCTTTGCGCCAGCCGCTCGAATCCGGGCGTGCCGTGGTCGCCCGGGCCAATGCGCATGTTACCTACCCGGCGCGGTTCCAGCTGGTCGCGGCGATGAACCCCTGCAAATGCGGCTACCTTGATGATCCGGCACTTGCCTGTGCCCGGGTGCCGCGCTGCGCCGCCGATTACCAGTCCAAAATCTCGGGCCCGCTTTTCGACCGCATCGATCTGCATGTCGATGTGCCCGCGGTCAAACCCGCTGATCTCGCACTTCCCGCCCCGGCAGAGGGCACGGCCGACATCGCCGCCCGGGTCGCCGCCGCGCGGTCCGTGCAGGCCGACCGCTTTGCCAACCGGCCCGATGCGGCAGCCCACGGGGTGAGCGTCAACGCCCATGCCGACGGCGAATTGCTGGACGAAATTGCCACGCCGGATGCGGAGGGCACGGCGCTGCTGACCGCCGCCGCCGAGCGCCTGCACCTGTCCGCCCGCGGCTGGCACCGCATCCGCCGCGTGGCGCGCACGATTGCCGATCTGGATGGGGCCGATACCGTGCGCCGCGTGCATATCGCCGAGGCGCTGGGGTATCGGCGCATCGCGCCGGGGCGGTAGATGGCATTCTCCCTATTGTGGAAATCCGATATCATCGCTGAAATTATCAGCGCTAAAGGAGCCTCATGTTTCCCATCGAACGCATTCCCGGCACATTTCCCACCCGGTCCTGGGGCTCGGCCTATCGTGACCTGGTCTGGGCCCTTGGCATGTCGGACGACTTCACACTCGATTTTGGCGGCCAGGCGCGGCGTGCCATTGCGGCGCTGGATACCGGGCTGGCGCAGGTCGGCACCGACAAGACGCGGCTGATTTCGGTCCAGGTCTATCTTGAAGACGTTATCGCCCAGAAAAAAGAGTTCGACGATTTGTGGACCGCCTGGATCGGCATGAACCCGGAACACTGGCCGATGCGGTCCTGCGTGCAGGTGACGTTTACGGGCGGCAACCGGATCGAGCTGCTCGCTGTCGCGGTGCGTGATGAGCCGGTGATGGAGACCGACGACCGGGAATAGACAGCTCGTTTAGTCGCCGCCTTCTTTCCGCACGTAATCCGTGTCGGGCGGCAGGTCGCCGCCTTCGAGCATCGGCCCCAGCGGTTGGCCCGCCAGAATATGCGTGTGCAGATGCGGCACTTCCTGGTGCGAATCGTGGCCGTGGTTGGCAAGCGTGCGATAGCCGGTTTTGTCGATACCGAGTGCGCGGGCGGTGTCGCCGATGGCGGCGACGTAATCGGCGCGTTCCTCGGGCGAGGCATTGGCGGAAAAATCATCCCACGACACATATCCGCCCTTCGGGATCACCAGCACATGCACTGCGGCCTGCGGGTTGATGTCTTGAAAGGACAGCGAATGCGCGGTCTCATGCACCCTGGTGCAGGGCACTTCACCGCGGAGGATTTTGGCAAAGATGTTCTGGTCGTCGTAGCTCATGATGTTCAACCCTGCTTTTTCCGGGACGCTTTTTCGGCAATACCCGATATCCCCTCGCGGCGTTCCAGCTCGGCGAGCACCTCTGCCGGGTCGATGCCGGCATCGGCCCACAGCACCAGCAGGTGATAGATCAGGTCGGCGCTTTCACCGATCGTGCCGTCGCGGTCCCTGGTGACCGCAGCGATAACGGTTTCCACCGCTTCCTCGCCCAGTTTCTGTGCGATCTTGTCGGTGCCGCGTGCGAACAGCTTTGCCGTGTAGGACTCGGATGCGTCGCCGCCCTTGCGGCTGGCAATCGTGTCGAACAGGCGCGCGATCACCGCGTCGGTATTTTCTGGTTCACTCATGGTCCCGCGATATCAGATTGCCGGGCTTCTGTCATCTGAACAGTTTTAGCCGAACGGTCAGGCGCCCTTCATCAGCCCGTTCAGATCCGCATGGGACATCACACCGTCGGCGAAGCCGAACGTGCCTGAATCACGCAGCTCATTGGCTGCCTGTTCCAGCGTGTGGTAGGTCGCGCGCGCCATGATCGCGCCGACGGTCACCCGCCGCACGCCGATCTCGGCCAGCACATCGACGGGTGGTGATTTCGCGCCGCCCATAACGTTCAGCGGCGCGTCGATATCTGCGGCGAGCCGGGCGATTAGATCGCGGTCGGCGGGGCCGGGCACGAAGATGCAGTCGGCGCCGGCGGCCTTAAACGCTTCGGCGCGGCGCAGGGTGTCGTCATGAACGTTGGTTCCCGAACCATCCCCCGTCCCACTGTGCCAATAGGCGTCGGTCCGCGCGTTCAGCACAAACGGAATACCGGTGGCGTCCGCCGCTGCCCGTGCCGCAGCGATTCGCTCGACCGCAAGGTTGAAATCGAACAATGTTTTTGGCTGGCGGTGATCGGTGTCCTCGATATTGATACCGACCGCGCCCGCCGCGATGGTTCTGGTGACCGTGTCGGCGATCTGTTCGGGCGCGATGCCGTAGCCCGATTCCATATCTGCCGACAGTGCGACATCCATCTCCGCGCCGATCCGGTCTGCCATTCGTTTGACGTCGCTTAACATCTCGTCGAGCGGCATGACCTCGCCGACCGGATAGCCGCCGGTATAGCCGACACCGGCGCTGGTCGTGGCGATGGCCTTGAAACCCGCGCGTGCCAGCAAAAGGGCGCTG
>JBLIMV010000026.1:0-76598 GCA_047638395.1 Paracoccaceae bacterium
AGGCCTGGCTGCATGCCTGCGACCGGCGCGAAAAACTGCGCAGTCTCTGGCGGAATTTCTTTGGTGATGTCGACGCCCTGATCACCCCGATGATGGCGACCGCCGCCTTCCCGCATATGCGCGAGCTGAAACGCCAGGACCAGTATCTCGATGTGGATGGTACCATGCAGCCAAACGCAGACACCTATTACTGGATCGGTCTTGCCTCAGCCGCCCATTTGCCGTCAACGCTTGTCCCGGCCGGGGTGAGCAAAGACGGGCTGCCGATCGGCATGCAGATTATCGGTCCGGAAGCACATGACCGGCGCTGTATCCGCCTCGCCGAACTCCTCGAAGAAAGCTTTCGCGGATTCACCGCGCCGCCGGGATACGACTAGGTCGAGAGTCTACGCTGATTGAGAGTGTCTCAAAAACTTTTGCCTCAGCACTACTGTCACCCCGGCCTCGTGCCGGGGCCCAGATCGCGCTGGATCCCGGCACGAGGCCGGGATGACAAGATAAAAACAATCGGCCCCAGCCAGAACCCGTGCAGCGTGCGCAAAAACCTATTTCTTCGTCACCGTCGCAGCGTCCATGATCTCGAAGCCTTCGAAGTTCGGGTGGCCGAGATACATGTCGCCGCGGCTGCCCGCACTCTTATGCGCCTCGCGAAACGCTTCGGACTTCGTCCAGTCCTCGAATACAGTCCGGTCCGCCCAGATGGTGTGCGAAGCATACAGGGTGTGATCTTCATTCTCCGGGCCACGCAGCAGGTTGAATTCCTCAAACCCCGGCACGTCCTCGAGCTGGGATTTGCGGTTCAGCCAGACGTCTTCGAAATCCTTTTCACGGCCTTTGACGACCTGGAACCGGTTCATCGCGATAAATGTCATTTTAAATCTCTCCGTTGGGCGAAATGTATTTTCGCTTTGATAGCAGACGGTCAGATCCGCCGGAATACCGAGGCAAGTTCGACATGGGACGACCACAGGAACTGGTCAACCGGCTGTACCGACCCGAGCGAATAGCCGCCATCGATCAGCACCCGCGCATCGCGGGCAAAAGTCGCCGGATTGCACGACACATACACGATACACGGCACATCGCCCGCCGCCAGAAGTGCCACTTGTGCTGCCGCCCCTGCCCGCGGCGGATCGAGCACGACGGCATCGTATCCTTCAAGTTCTTCCACCCGCAGCGGCTGGCGTGCCAGATCGCGGGTCTCGGCGGCGACTTTCAATCCCGTGCCGGCGGCGCGGATCGCGGCGGTCTGGGCTGCCAGACCTTCAAACGCTGTGACCGTCTTGCCGGCTTCGGCGAGCGGCAGGGAAAAGGCGCCACACCCCGCATAGAGGTCGGCCACAACTGCCGCGTCACCAACCGCATCGAGCACAAAGGTGCGAAGGGCGGTTTCGCCCGCCTCAGTCGGCTGCAGAAAACTGTCGGACGGCAAGCGAACGGTCGTCCCGCCAAATTTCACGCTGGGGGCCGCCAGGACGATCACCGGCTCCGGCGGTTCCGCATTGGAAGCGGCGTCACCGGTGGACCACGCCATCCGCGCGACCCTGGCATCGCCACAAAACGCCGGCGCATCCATCCGCAGGTCGAGATCCGGTTCCTTACGGGAAAAAACGACGACGTCGGCACCTTCGGCGGTGTGGGTGATCGCAATCTCGCCGCGATCGACGCGCCCGGCGAGAAAATCCCGCAGGCGCGGGATGAGGGCGACGATTTCGGGCACGGCCACCGGGCATTCGGCGATGTCGACGATCCGCTCGCTCCGTCCTGAGCGAAAACCCAGAACCATGCCGCCGGCCAGGTTCCGAAACGCGAGACGCACACGGCGGCGGCTTGCCGGCAATACCGACACCACGGGAAATACCTCGACATCGATGCGGTGACGGGCAAGGGCGGCAGAGACAACACCTTGCTTCCAGTCCATATAAGCGCCATGTGCCAGGTGCTGTGCCGCGCAACCGCCGCAACCATTCTCGCCCGGTCCGAAATGTCGGCACGCAGCCGCCTGACGGTCCGCCGACGGAGATATTATATCGCGCAACTCGGCCGCCCGGCCGTCGCCACGCGATTTCCCCACGCGGACGCTGACCGTCTCTCCCGGCAAGGCGAACGGTACATAGACCGGGCCATCGGCGGTGTCGGCAATCCCGTCGCCGCGCGCGCCGAGCCGGTTGATCAGAACTTCCATCAGACGTTACTCACTCATCAAACCGGGCGACGATCAGGAATTCGATATTCCCTTCGGCGCCGGTAATCGGGCTCTGGTCTATGCCGATGACACGCCAGCCCGGCAGGCCGCCGACCCATGCCTCGATCTTCGCGCAGACGGCGCGATGCTGTTCAGGGTCGCGGACGATGCCGCCTTTGCCGACCTCCCCCTTGCCGACCTCGAATTGCGGCTTGATCAGCGCGGCAAGATGCGCGCCGGGTGCGGCAAATGTGAGCGGCATGGCCAGAACTTTTTCAAGACCGATAAAGCTGGCGTCGCAGACGATCATCGCGACCGGTTCCGGAATATGATCTTCGGTAAGCTGGCGGGCATTCTGGCGTTCGAGCACCACGACCCGGTCGTCGCTGCGGAGTTTCCAGTTGAGCTGGCCGTAGCCGACATCGACCGCGTAAACTTTGGCCGCGCCCCGGGTGAGCAGCACATCGGTAAAGCCGCCGGTCGACGCGCCGACATCGAGGGCTGTCGTCCCGGCGACATCGATATCAAATGTTGTAAGCGCGTGATCGAGCTTCATGCCGCCGCGCGAGACCCATGGGTGCTCCTTGCCGCGGACTTCGAGCGCCAGTTCTATGGAAATCGGTGTGCCGGGCTTTTCGACACGCTGTTCACCGGCAAACACCTTGCCGGCACGGATCAGCGCCTGAGCCTGGGTCCGGCTTTCGACAAGACCGCGCTCAACAAGAAGAACGTCGGGACGTTGCCGCGACGCCGTGGGTCAGGCCCTCCCCTGGGCCGTCTCGGATTTACCCTCGACACCCAGCGCCGTCATCGCCGTGGCGACGATATCGGGGCAGGTGAGCCCGGCGAGTTCGACCTGCTTGCGCGGCGAATCCTGGTCCATGAACGTATCGGGCATAACCAGCGGGCGGAATTTGAGCCCGGCGTCGAAGATCCCCTGCATCGCCAGGAACTGTGCCACCTGGGCGGCAAACCCGCCGACGGAGCCTTCCTCGACCGTCACCAGTACTTCGTGCTCGGCGGCAAGGCGGCGGACCAGATCTTCATCCAGCGGTTTTGCAAAGCGCGCATCCGCGACCGTGGTCGACAATCCGTGGGCGTTCAGCTCTTCCGCCGCATCGAGGCAGTCCTGCAGCCGCGTGCCATAGGCCAGCAGCGCAATCTTCGTGCCTTCGCGGAGGATGCGCCCCTTGCCGATCGGCAGGATCTCGCCACGTTCGGGCATATCGACGCCAACGCCTTCGCCGCGCGGATAGCGGAACGCACAGGGCTGATCGTCGATATCGACGGCGGTGGCCACCATGTGCACCAGTTCGGCTTCGTCCGCCGGTGCCATCACGATCATGTTCGGCAGGCAGGCGAGATAAGCGATATCGAATGCACCGCAATGGGTCTGTCCATCAGCGCCGACATACCCGGCACGGTCCATCGCAAACCGAACCGGCAGGTTCTGAAGCGCGACGTCATGCACGATCTGATCGAACGCCCGTTGCAGGAAGGTTGAATAGATCGTCGCGAACGGTTTCATGCCGTCGGCGGCAAGCCCGGCGGCAAACGTGACCGCGTGTTGCTCAGCAAGACCGACATCGAACGTGCGGTCCGGAAATTCCTTTTCGAACATATCGACACCAGTGCCGGACGGCATCGCCGCGGTGATGGTGACGATCTTGTCGTCGTCCCGCGCTTCCTTGATCAGGGCTTCGGCGTAGACCTTGGTGTAGCTCGGCGCGTTGGCCTTGCCCTTGTCGAGCGCACCGGTGACGACGTTGAACTTGCCGACGCCATGATATTTGTCGCTGGACTGTTCTGCGGGCTCGTAACCCTTACCCTTTTGCGTCACCACATGGATAAGCACGGGGCCTTCGGCCTCGTCGTCCCGCACGTTTTTGAGTACGGGAATCAGGTGTTCCATGTTGTGGCCGTCAATCGGGCCGACATAGAAGAAGCCGAGCTCCTCAAACAGCGTGCCGCCGGTCAGCATGCCGCGGGCATATTCCTCGGCCCGCTGCGCCGCCTTTTTCATCGGGCGCGGGAATTTTTCGGACATATGCCGGCCGATATCGCGCAGCGAGCGATAGGATTTCGACGAAATCAGCCGCGACAGATAGGCCGACAGCGCGCCGACGGGGGGTGCGATCGACATGTCGTTGTCGTTCAGGATAACGATCAGCTTGTTGTGCATCGCGCCGGCATTGTTCAGCGCTTCATACGCCATACCGCCAGTCATCGCGCCGTCGCCGATGACTGCGATGGCTTTATTTCCAGTGCCCTGCAGATCGCTGGCGACCTGAAAGCCGAGCGCGGCTGAAATCGATGTCGAGGCATGTGCCGCGCCAAACGGGTCGTATTCGCTTTCCGTCCGCTTGGTAAAGCCGGACAGACCGTTGCCCTGGCGCAACGTGCGGATGCGGTCGCGCCTGCCGGTGAGAATCTTGTGCGGATAGACCTGATGACCGACATCCCAGACGATCTTATCGTCCGGTGTATCGAACAGGTAGTGCAGGGCAACGGTCAGTTCGACCACGCCGAGCCCGGCGCCGAGATGGCCGCCGGTCACGGAGACGGCATCGATCGTTTCCGCGCGCAGTTCATCTGCGATCTGCTGGAGATCTTCCGGTTTGAACTTTTTCAGATCTGCGGGTGTGTGGATCTGATCGAGAAGCGGCGTCTGAGGCGCCATTAGCATCCCCTGCTTTGAAAGTTATGCGTCATATTGCTGAAACAAGTCGGGCGTAAATGTGTCAACGTTGTGGCTCTGTCCAGTTCTTCGTCTTAGGTAGCCGCCTAGTTTTTAGAGGCCTAGTTGTTACGGGCAAGGACGAATTCCGCCACCGACCGCAACGCGTCTGCCTGTCCACCAAACGTGTCCAGCCGGGAAAGTGCGCGGTCGGTTACCCGGCGTGCCTCGTTCCTGGCACCATCGACACCGAGCGCTGAAACGAAGGTTGCCTTACCAGCCTCGGCGTCCTTGCCGACCTTTTTGCCAACATCGTCTTCATCGCCTTCAACGTCAAGCAAATCGTCAGTGATCTGGAACGCAAGCCCCAGTTCAAAGCCGAATGTTTCCAGCGTGTTAATAGCCTCTTCGCCGGCTTTACCGAGGATGGCGCCGGCGGCGGCGGAATAAGAGATCAGCGCGCCTGTTTTCATGGATTCGAGCCGTGCGATCAGCGCCGCATCGACGGCTGCATGTTCGCTTTCGAGATCGATCATCTGACCACCGACCATACCGGCACCGCCCGAGCGCGCCGCAAGCGCCATGACCAGGTCACTGCGGACCTGCGGATCCGGATGGGTGTCATTCCCGGCCAGGACTTCGAAGGACAGCGTTAATAATGCATCGCCCGCCAGGATCGCCGTCGCTTCGTCAAAAGCAATATGACAGGACGGACGGCCACGGCGCATGTCGTCATCGTCCATCGCCGGCAGATCGTCATGGATCAGCGAATAGGTATGCACCATTTCGACCGCCGCACCGGCGCGCAGGTAGTGCTTTTCGGGCACCTCGAACATCTGGGCCGCTGTGCGGACAATATAAGGCCGGAGGAACTTGCCGGTCCCGAGCGCCGAATACCGCATCGCATCGAACAGTTTGCTTTCGGGGCCGTCGGTCTGCGGCAACAGGGATTCCAGCGTTGCGGTCATGGTCGCGGCAAAACCGGTCAGCGCTTCCTTGACCGGCACAGCGCTCGCCTTGCCAGCGTCTGCACCCGTCGATGGTGTAGCGGAAACCGTGGCAGAGGTTGCGTTAGTCAATGTTCGCCGGCTCCGTCACCGCTTCACCCCCGGCGCCAAGGGAGATTTTTTCCACCTTGGCCTGCGCTTCCTTCAGCTTCTTCTCGCAATGGGCCTTCAGCTGGGCACCGCGCTCATACGCGGTGATCGCCTCTTCAAGCTTGCCCTTGCCGCCTTCAAGCGTGCGCACGATGTCTTCAAGCTCCGCGAGCGCGTCTTCGAACGACATTTTTGCGATATCAGCTGATTTGGCGCTATCCGCCATGGGTTATCCTTTTTCAATTGGATAAAGAGTAGGATTTGAAAGGGCTTAGGGCAACCCGCCGCGCGAATCAAACCCAAAAGGTCACAGAAACTTGCGAGTCCCGCCAAAAGCGGCAAAAAACCCCTAAACCGGGGCTAACAGGGCGCCAGCATGGGCCTGAACGCTGTTTCCGAGCGCTTCAAGGTCATATCCGCCCTCCAGTGTCGAAATTATCCGCCCAGCGGCGTATTCGGCAGCTATTTCACGCAATTTCAGCGTTGCCCACTCGAAATCGGGCTCTTCGAAACGCAAAGACGCCAATGGGTCACGCGCATGGGCATCGAATCCAGCGGAAACGAAGACAATCTCCGGCTGAAAAGCGCGCAGCGCCGGCAGGATTTTACCCTCCATCGCCGCGCGGAATTCAGCCCCGCCCGCATGCGCCTCGAGCGGCGCGTTGAAGATATTGCCGACACCGGTCTCGCTTTCCGCCCCGGTGCCAGGATAATGCGGAAACTGGTGGGTCGAGGCGAACAGTGTGTCCGGATCGTTAAAAAAGGCCGCCTGGGTGCCGTTCCCATGATGGACGTCGAAATCGACGATCGCTACTTTCTGCAACCCGTGCGCTGCACGGGCGTGCAAGGCGCCGACCGCGACATTGTTGAACAGGCAGAATCCCATGCCGCGTTCCGGCTCGGCGTGGTGGCCGGGCGGGCGCACCGCACAAAACGCGTTATCGACCGTACCCGCCACCACGTCATCGACCGCCGAGATGATCGCGCCGGCTGCCCGCAGGGCCGCGTCCCCGGTGCCGGGCGACAGCACGGTGTCGGGATCGAGATGCGCGTAGCCTTCATCGGGAATATTTTCGAAGATCAGATCGACATAGCCGCCGGCATGTACGCGCGACAGCTGTTCCTTCGTCGCCAGCGGCGCCTCCTTGCGTAGCAGGTTCGACCAGGACTCTCCCGCCAGCGCCGCGTTAACGGCCTCGATGCGCGCGATCCGTTCGGGATGCCCCTCCCCGGTATCGTGCTGGGCGGAGCTGGCGTGGGTATACAGGGCTGTGGTCATACTATCGGACTCCGGCATTGGGCGGGCTTTGCAAAAATGATGTGCCGATTTTGACGTGGCCCGGGGGCTGCGTCCATGGCAGGTTTCGGACACTCTGTTGCGCATAAAAAGCTGGATCGTTAAACAATCCGCAATCGACCATCCGACGGGAGGCTTCTTTCAGCATGATCATCGAAACCGAATGGCGCGACTATGACGTGATCGTGGTGGGCTCCGGCGGCGCGGGTAGTCATGCCGCGCAGGCGGCAGCAGACGCGGGCGCACGTGTCCTTATCGTTTCAAAAGATCCCATCGGGTGTTCCGATACCAAGATTTCCGAAGGCCTGGCCACAGTGCGCGAATCCGGATCGGACGATGACAGCGAAGCCGTCCTGTCGGAAAATCTGCGGATGGCCGGCGGCGACCTGCCGGTGACGGCGCTGACGGATGCTTTTGCCGAGGACAGCAAGGACGCCTATGACCGCTATCGCGTCCAGGGACTTCGCCCGGCCATCGACACCGAAAACCATACGCCGAAATCGCTTCCGCTGCCGATGGGCGGACATACAAGGCGCCGGTCGGTCGGTCACCGCAATAGCGGTATCGCGTTCAGCCACGCTAACTGGAACGGCGTCATTCAGGACAGCAGGATCGATTATCTCGAAGACTGCTGGTTCCTCGACGTGGTGACGGTAGAAGACGGCGACAAAAAACGCGTCGTCGGCGGGCTGATCTACGACGCTGCGCGCGGCACACTTGTCGCGGTGCGCGCACCGTCCGTGGTGATCGCCGCCGGCGGCCTCTCAACACTGTATTTCCCTAAGACGGACACCATGCGCGGCAATACCGGCGATTCATACGCCGTCGCGGCACGGGCCGGTGCGGACCTCGTCGATATGGAACAGGTTCAGTTCCTGCCGTTCTGTGTCGCCTCGCCGCCCTCCTATGAAGGCCTGTTGATCGGAGAGCCGGTCACGGCAAGCTATCTCGGCGTGCTGCGCGACAAGAACGGCAAGGTCATCCTCGACGGGGTGTATCTGCGCACCCGGGCTGAATGCTCAGCGGCCATCATGCGGGCCGTCGAAGACGGTCGCGGCACACCCAATGGCGGCGCATATCTCGACATGACGGCCAACCGGAACCATCCGCGCTCGGGCCCGTATTTCATGAAGTTCCTCGCAAGCGCCCTGCCGTCGGCCTACAAGGTTGCGCGTCAGGCATTGGGCAAGGCGGCAGCAAATTGCGACGAAGCCTGGGAAGTACGACCGAGCGCGCATTACATGATGGGCGGTATCCGCACCGATGCCGACGGTGCCTCCGTGGCCGGCGATGGCGACGGGAATGCGACCGGTGCCGTTACCGGGCTGTTCGCCTCGGGCCAGGCCATGGGTGGATTGTTCGGCGCCAACCGGCTTGGCTCCACGTCGCTTACCGAGGGTGCCGTATTCGGCGCCCGATCGGGCCGGGCCGCAGCGGACCTCGCCCGCAACACGACGGGTGAAATCACCAGCGACATCAAAGACGCGGCATTCGCCGACGGGATTGCCTCAACACGCCGCCGCTTTGGGCAAAGCGGCACGCTCGCGGCGTCCGCGCTCAAACGTGAATTGCAGCGTGAAAGCTGGATCAATATCGGGCCCGTGCGCACCGCCGAACGGATCGCACATATGGAAACGGTTCTCGGCGACCTCGAAGCGCAGCTCGACCATGTCGCTATCCCGGATTATGCGGACTGGAACCAGGCGTTTATCGAATTCGAGGAACTGCGGAACCTGATCGCCACCGCCCGTGCCGTGGCCGTGGCATCGCGCGAACGCGACGGTAGCCTGGGCGGGCATGTCCGGCTCGACAAATCGGAGATATCCGCGTTCTCGCAGCCCTATTCGACGGTTGTCGGCTCCGCGCCCGACGGCGCCCTGCAGGTGCGCCGCGTGGCCCGTCCGCGCACCCCGCTGAAACGGATCGTGTCTTACAAATACCAGGACGCAAAGCGCAAGGCGCAGGTCAAATTCCTGCGCGCCCTGCCCGCGGGCATGCAGGATGCGCAGCTTGAGAAAAAATATATGGCCATCATGGGGCCGGCGGGCGCCGCGCCGGAAGTCACGCCGGGCGGTGTCGACGCTGCGATCGGCGAAGGAACAAAAGCATGAAGGTCGAGATCGTCACCCGCCGCGATGGGGAAGAAGCCGTCATCACCTATGATTACAAGCTCCGCAGCGAAGACGAAAAACCGATGGTGCTCGACGTGCTGCTGCAGGCACAGGCGGCGGAAATTCCCGACCTCGCCTTTCGCTATGGCTGTCGCGCCCGGAACTGCGGTGTCTGCACGGTCGATGTAAACGACAAACCGCGCGTTGCCTGCCGGGCCATCGCGCGCGACGGCGACCGGATTTCCCCGATGGCGACGCTGCCCGCGCTGAGCGATCTCGTCGTTCGCCGCGACGGGGTTGCACGCCAGATGCGGGGCCGGCTCGCGAACGCCGGACAGGGCAACGACCTGAACGTCGAAGCGCCGGACGATTACCACGCGCTGACAGCCTGTATCGAATGCTATGCCTGTCTCGACGGCTGCCCGATGCATGCCCGCAATTTCGACGGCGGCCTGCCGGGCGACATGCCGGCGGGCACCGCACCCGATCCGGCGGAGGGCTATCGCTGGGGCAACCCGTTCTCGCTGCTGAAACTGCAACGCATCCGGATCGACCCGCTGACCTCCGATGCCGGCAAGGCCGCCGCGCTCGACCACGCAGTGGAGCTTGGCCTCGATGCCTGCGTCGGCTGCAAGGGCTGCAAATGCGGTGTCGGGATCGATCTGATGGGCAAAGTCGTCCGTGACATGGTCGCCGCCGCGGGCGACCGATTGCCGGCGGAGCCAAAGTCGGGCTGACGCTGTCTTCTGAAATTATCTCGGTAACGCTTCAGGTTGTCCCGATCGCGTGAACGCTCAGGTTTGCCCGGTCGCGTGAACGCTCAGGTTTTCTTGTCCGCGCGGACGGTCTCTATCTCTGCGCGAAAATCGTCCAGCATCGTCGCGGGCACGCCCGCGGTCTCAAGCAGCCCGGCAACGGTTGCCGCATCCGCGCGTTCGAGCACGCTACGCACATGTTCGATACTCCGATGAGAGACAACCGACAGGGCCGCTTCGAGGAACGCAAGCTGACGGTCGCGCAGCGCATCGAATAAAAGGAACGGTGTCAGACGCTTTCCGGCATGCAGCGTTTCAGCTGCCGCGACCACGTCTTTGCGTGACATCGTTGCGACGGTTTTGAGCACGGCCGCACTTTCGGCCTCGGCCGCCACGGGGGCTGTAAAATCCGCCATCTGATAGGCCGTCGCCAGTTTGGCCTGCGCCGCGGCAGAAACCTTGAGGACCAGTCGGGTCACGATATCGGCCAGCAGATCTTCGCGCTCGGCCATTTTGTCGAGCACCCAGATTTCGGACTCGAAACGCCGCAGAAGGGTATCGCAGACCGCCGCGTTCATCGGTGCCGCGGAATTTTCCACCAGTGTTTCGGCCACCACGGAATCGCCCATTTCGGCGAGCGACAGGGCGAGCGAATCCGGCAACGAGGCGCGCCGGGCAACCGAGATGCGCGCGTTGCGCGAAATCGTCAGGATCAGCGACTGCCAGTCGGTCTCGGTAAACACGTCGGTAATTTCGAGGAAAGGACAGGCAACCGAGTCCACATCATGCGCCAGCATCATCGCCAGCGGGCGCGGCAGGTGGCCGGCATGTCTGATCGCATCTGACAGCGCGCTTCGGACCCGCTCGATCGTATCCGTTGCCAGATCGTGCGCCAGCAACTCCGCCGCCCGGCGATCCACCGCCGGCGTCGCCTCATCGGCAAGCACGGACCCAACACGCCCGGCAATCTGGACGCGGCCGTCATCATCCATTCCGGTCAGGAATTGATTTGCTTGCGCATCTTGTACAGTCGGTTCCAAACTTGCCTACACTCTCACCTGCGGACCGGCCAAAGGCGCGCCGATTTTTTGCAGATAATTCAACCTGTTACCGGTTGTAGCGGCGAAAGGTTAAGACATTATTGTTTACATCGACCGTATTTGACCTCTCACGCATCCAGAACCGCCCGAAACCGCCAAAAATCAGCCGAGACCCAGCTCCGCCCGGAGTTTTTTGGTCAGGCCGTGGGAAACGATATGGTGGGAGTCGCGCAGGTAGTCCTGCAGGTCTGCATCCGCCAGTCCGGGCGGCGCATAGTGCTGTATCCACTTCATACCGCGCGACGCCAGATACGGCGCCGGCCGCAGACCGGGCTGATCGCGCAGAAATTCAAAGGCAATTTAAGAGACCTTGAACGTGTAGGCCGGCTCACCATCCGCCCAGCCGCCGACGGCAAACACCTTGCCGCCAATCTTCCACACGTGTGATCCGCCCCACTGATTGACGTAGGTTGTAACCGGCAGGCTTTCACAGAACGCGTTGAATTCTTCATAGGTCATTTGCATGTCCATGATACCGGAAACCGGTTCGGCGATGTTGCCAAAAAACCGAAGTACGGGATAAACTATGGCATGAGTTCTCTACGGCTTACTCTCCTCCCCGCAATCGCGCTTGCACTCGCAACAGTGGCGTCCTTCTCCCCGGCGACAGCCGGAAAATGGCAGACAGTGCCGGCCTCAGAAACCCCGGTAAGAATGATCGGCTGGCCGGACGACCCACCCTGTAGCTTCCGCGACGGCGGATATAGTGACGGGTACCAGACGAAACGGACCCGCGTTTTCTGCCCTGACCTGCCCTTCCACAACGGCGATCGCACTTTCGTCCACATCAATGAGCTCCAGCCGGGATATTATTGGCAGGGCGGCATCAGCAAAGATGTCCGTGACCTGGGGTTATTCAAAAAATCCTCTGGGGATTTCAGCTTTTTTCATAAGGCCAAATTCGATGAAGGACAGGACTTTGTTTGCTACAACGACAGCAGCTGCGTGTTTCGCAACATTCGGTTCACGGTTGAAGGAC
Source organism: Paracoccaceae bacterium (assembly GCA_047638395.1). Taxonomy (GTDB): domain Bacteria; phylum Pseudomonadota; class Alphaproteobacteria; order MPNO01; family UBA830; genus CAXBCP01. Next base: position 12,202 of record JBLIMV010000026.1, read on the forward strand.
AAGCCTGCCAGTTGGCCTACTACCTGCCCGACCTTGGTAACAAGGCTCATAGCGAAGCGCCCTATAGTATCGCCCTTTTAGATTGTGGAACGGCACTACCGTTTCAGAGAAAACATTTCAAAATCGAAGGGGGCCGGATCACGATCTCCTACCCTGATCCGGCACGTACGACATCATCGCGCGTCGTGTCGGACGAGATTGTCTGCCGCATGGCGCTAAACGGTAACGAGAACGCGTGGCAGGAACTTGGCTTTGGCAAATATGTCGCGGTCGCCCGGCATCGTCGTCTATCGGTCGCCGACTGCCAGGGTGTTTTAAAACGCTCCGCCCTGCACCAAGCGCCCAAAAAGCCACCGGCCGCGGAAGTAAAATCACCCGCCAACAGCCCGTTCGCCGGCTGCTTCGATAACCCTCAAAACTGTAAGTGACCCATGAGAAGGTATTCCCCAAAAACCCTGTTTCTGATCGGCGCGCTAATGCTGGTCGCTACCTCTGTGGCGATTCCCGCCATTGCCGACCCAATGCTGAAAATGCCGGACGGCTCAGTGGTGAAGGCAGCCGAATTGCCGTTCTTCAAGAACCGCCCGAAGGTTCTTGGATTTCTGCAGAAGGTCGTCGACCGGAAGTTCGAAAGCGCAATGGCGCTGGCGGCGCCTCCTGCCTTTTGTCCGGGATATAATTTCACGTCGTGGGGCGGAGACGATCCCGTCACCCGCGCGGCCGCAAAATGCCAGACCAAACTGGATTCACAGCTCGAGGACCGGGATTGGCCGGCAGCCCTCAGACCCGCCTGTAAGTGCAAAATCGTGGTCCGGCACATGACCGTACTGGAACCGGAAATCCTGCAGCGCGGAACCCGTTTTGCGAGCGTAAAACTTCTAATCAAAAACAGGAATGCTGAAACCCAGCAGCGGGCGGGCGTTCTCGAATACCAGCAGGACGAGCTCGTAAAGCAGGACTTCTCGCTGTTTAACGCCGGCAAGAACCGCATCTGCACCGGACAGCTGACCTTCAAGATCGGGGAACTGGGTAAATTTTCGGGAACCTGCCTCGGTGGCAGCGAAATCCTCGACGGCGGCGTCGCAATCTCCTGCCCGACCGGCGTTTTCTGCAAACGTCACATTGTCGGCAACATGAAAATGAGCGACGGCGTCCTGATTGGTTTTACCACCGGCCTGACAGCAGAACAGGTGCGCGAAAAATATCCGGAGCTCCCTGAAAAATTCGAGATCGAAGCGTCCGCATCGGAAGAAAAACAGGAAGAATTCGACTGACCGACCTGCTGCACGTGGATCAGCAGCCTAATACAAAACGTGCTGTCCGCTTACCGCTTTGGGAAACCCCTAGGCCGCGTTGGTCGCCACCCTGCTCTGCCCCATCGCCTGGGCCAGCAGCTCGAACGACCGCACCCGCGCATCATGGTCCCAGATCGCGGCCGCGACCATCAGCTCATTGGCGCCGGTGGCCTCGATCAGCGGGTCGAGCTTCGACTTGATCGTGTCTGCCGAGCCATAGAACGAGCACGCCAGCATTGACGATGCCTGCGCCTTTTCCGCCGGCGACCAGAAGGTCTCTATATCGTCGATCGGCGGCGGTAATTGTCCGCGCGTGCCACGCACCATGCGGGTGGAATTCTGCTGCGGTGAGGTGAACAATCGCTTCGCCGCGTCCTCGGTGTCGGCGACGATGGCGTTGCAGCCGACCATCACATAAGGCTCGGCGAGCTGTTCGGACGGTTCGAACCGCTCACGGTAAATCTCCACCGCCTGCAGCAGCGCCTGCGGGGCAAAATGCGAGGCAAAGGCATAGGGCAGCCCGAGCATGGCGGCCAACTGCGCGCCGAACAGGCTGGAGCCCAGAATCCACAGCGGCACGTTGGTATCCTCGCCGGGGATCGCATGGATGAACTGGTTTTCCTGCGCCGGGCCAAGCAGTGCGCGCAGCTCCACCACGTCCTGCGGGAAATGTTCCGACGAATCCGGGCCGCGCCGCAAGGCGCGCAACGTGTGCTGATCGGTGCCAGGTGCCCGGCCAAGGCCGAGATCGATACGGCCGGGGAACAGTGTCGCCAGGGTGCCGAATTGCTCGGCAATCACCATCGGCGAATGATTCGGCAGCATGACGCCACCGGCGCCGACGCGGATCGTGCTGGTGCCGCCGGCGACATGGCAGATGCACACGGCAGTGGCGGCACTGGCAATGCCGGACAGATTGTGATGTTCGGCCAGCCAGAAACGGTTATAGCCCGCGGCCTCGGCATGCTGTGCGAGGTCGAGCGCGTTGGCGAGTGCATCGGCGGGGGTGAAGCCCTCACCGATATTGGCGAGGTCGAGGACGGAGAGTTGAACCATGGCCGCACTTTAGCGGATGTGCGGCGGGAGGCTAGGGGGGAGTGAGCGTTTGCGTGGCGGGCCGGTAAAAGCGCCTGCAATATTAACTGACAGCGATGAATATACCGGGCAGCGGCGAGAGGAACGTCCCCCACAACCCCAGGAGCGGGCATTCCGGGTCTGTGTGCTGAACATCTTCTTCCGGCCCATAAGAGGCCTTTCGCGCCTGATAGACTGGCTCATGTAAGAATGGCATCGACTGATTCATGACGCGCTTTCCCCGTCCATAAAATCAACACCAAAATTCAACGGCTTAGCCGTGATGTTACAGATCAGCCTAGGGAAGTGTCACATGAATGCCTTGTTCGTTGGCGTCGCCAGCGACCGAAAACTGCGGATTTTTACGCTGAGTGCCGAGCGAATGTTACACTATACTCAATAGTGTAACATTCGCGGGCTGGCTCCGACGTGGCAAGCTCAGCACTGTCTATCGATCGTAACGTCGTCGCTATTTCCGGCCAATGCGTAGGCAACGACACCTAGTACCCGTTCGAATAGCGCCTTTCCCATTGTCGATCAAACGTAGACATAGCTCGGGTATTCGCCCTCGTCTTCTTCCACGTACCCAACCTCTACGATTTCTTCCGTTTCAAGAGATTTCAGCTGGACAGTATACTCCTCGCCACTTTCGTACTCTGGCCACATCTTCATTTTTGAAGCTAAATCAGTGGGAAGCGAGAAATAGGAGAAGATATGTACTTCGGACACGTATCTTATTGAGCCATTCACAACGCCACCCGCCTGCTTTGGAAAATGCGAACCAGTTGGCTCAACATTTATCAGAATATCTGCGCAGAAAATACGTCGGCCAAAAAATCAGGCCTTCGCCACCATCCAATGTTACCGAATACCCTATAGTGTAACATCGAGGATCACGACGTTTGTTCAAGCATCTCGTTTAACGTCCAACATTCGCCCCCATGCAGCTCTGTGACTTCCTTTAAGTCGCGGTCTTCCGTCACCAGAACGTATTTTCCCTTGATAGCAGTGTCAGCTATCAGCGCGTCTTTGTTATTGTTCTTCTTGCTCTTTTTTTTATCGAGTTCCAGTTTGAGCGTCATACAAAGGTCGTCTTCCGCCCACATTGATTGACCCCAATTAGAAACACCCCAAACGGCAGAACGGGTTGGAATAATATTTTCATTGTCGGGAATCACATCTGTAAATTTGTTGGCGAGCTGTTCACGGCGGTCATCTTTCCGGGTGTTGTTTATCTCGTCGCGTTGAACATGAGTTACGTAGGCACTCACTTGATGGCTGAAAGCCTCAACCGGAACTTCCCGATCTAAAATCCGATTAAATATATTTGTGTCGAAAATGCATTTGAAATTTCTGTCCATAGCTACCTCAGAGAATTGGTATCGCCGAGAATGACTAGATCCGTTTGGAAGTTGTCCAGGGTGTCATAGACCCCGAATTCATCAACGCCCCACGCGACGACAAGGGCATAGCCGTCTGCAAATTCGGATGGTGTCATTTCAGTGACCCTACCCAGCCGGCGTATCGGCCGCACCGGATCTGCAAGATCGGGATTTCTCGGCCGTACCTTTTTCCCGATCATGGTTTGGGCTTCTGTTTCTGAGAATCCAATTAGCTGATCATCTTCCATCATCTTCCATCATCTTCCATCATCTTCCATCAGCTTACGCCGGCTGCGCCGAAGACCCCTGCTCGGCCGGCCGCGTCGGAAGCTTCTGAATGACCTTGCCGGATTCTTTCTGCGCGGCGACCAGCTCAAATTGCGCCTGCAGGTTCATCCAGAATTGCGGGTCGGTCTTAAACCAGTGACCCAGCCGAAGCGCCGTGTCACCAGTGATGGATCTCTTACCGGAAATGATCTGGCTCATCCGGTTCGCCGGCACGTCGATCTGACGCGCCAATTCCGTGGGCGTAATCCCCAGCTCTTCAAGTTCGTCTTTTAGAACTTCGCCGGGATGGGCTGCATGTTTTAACATCGTCGTTTCCTTCTCTCTCAATTGCCGTAGTGTTTGCTGATCTCCACATTGCTCGGCCCTGCCGCTCCGTCAGGCCATTCAAAACAGACCCGCCACTGGATATTGATGCGGATGCTGAATTGTCCCTGTCGATCGCCGTGAAGCGCTTCAAAGCGATTGCTGGGCAAATTCCGAAGATCATTGATTGAGGTTGCCGCGTCTAAAATCGCCAGCCGTTTTCCGGCCTGTTTTTCGATCGACTGAAATGCCCTTACGAATTTTCCGTTGGCAAAATCTTCGGTCTTCTTGTCACGGTAACTTACGATTATCTGCTATCAGCATAACAAAATGTACGATGTACGTCAATCATACATTTACAACACTGGAAATAGCTGCCATCCCCTAAAAAATATCCACCGGCACCTTGATATAGGACGTGCCGTTCGCTTCCGCCGGCGGCATCTCGCCCGCCCGCATGTTCACCTGCACGGCGGGAATAATCAGCCGCGGCAGCGAAAGCCCGGAATCGCGGTCGCGGCGCATCTGGACGTAGTCGTGTTCCAGCGTGCCGCCGCCGATATGCGTGTTGGTATCGCGTTGAATGGCGACCGTGGTTTCCCAGGCGAAATCGCGGGTCCCGCCGGCGCCGTAATCGTGGCAGACGAACAGGCGCATATCTTCGGGCAGGTCGAGAATTTTCTGCAGCGAGGCGAAAAGCTGCTTGGCGTCGCCGCCGGGAAAGTCGCAGCGCGCGGTGCCTGAATCCGGCATGAACAGGGTGTCGCCGGTAAAGCACGCATCGCCGATAATATAGGTCACGCAGGCGGGCGTGTGGCCGGGGGTCGCCATCACCCGGGCATCGATATTGCCGATTTTGAAGGTTGCGCCATCGGCAAATGTCTCGTCGAACTGGGAGCCGTCGGCGGGCAGGCTGTCGGTCACGTTGAACAGCGCGCCGAAGGTCTTCTGCACCTCGGTCACGCCGTGGCCGATGCCCGATTTGCCGCCGAGCTGTTTTTTCAGATATTGCGACGCTGTCAGGTGGTCGGCATGGACGTGGGTCTCGACAATCCAGGTGACGGTGAGGCCCGTCTCTGACACGTGCGCGGCGATTTTGTCTGCACTTTCGGTACTGGTGCGCCCCGATACCGGGTCGTAATCGAGCACGGGGTCGATGATCGCGGCCTGCATTGTTTCGGGGTCATGCACCACGTAGGACGCCGAATTGGTCTTATCGTCGAAAAAACACACGATTTCGGGTCGCATTAACGCGTTCCTCCCATTAGTTCACCGATTTCCCTTTTCAGACGATAACAAGAATCACGTTCCAAAGGTATGCACAGCGCGCAATGGGTTGGCTCAATTGCGCGGTTTGACGCCAATTGATTTCTCACCTAGTTCTAGGTGGCCTTTTGGGGCCATCCGCAAGCACATGAATGGACGCATATCCGCCATGCCAGGCGATTTTCTAGACCCGCAGGAACGCATCGATCTGTCGCCCGAAATCGGTGACGAAACCAAGACCACCACCTGTTACATGTGCGCGTGTCGCTGCGGCATCAAGGTGCATCTGCGCGAAGGCGAAATCCGCTATATCGAGGGCAACAAGGATCACCCGATCAACAAGGGTGTGCTGTGCGGCAAAGGTTCTGCCGGTATCATGCAGCATTATTCCCCGGCCCGGCTGACCAAGCCGCTGCGCCGCACCGGCGAGCGCGGATCGGGCGAGTTCGAAGAAATCGAATGGGACGAAGCGCTGACCATCGTCGCCGACCGGATGAAAAAAATCCGGGCGGACGATCCGAAGAAGCTCGCCTTCTTTACCGGGCGCGACCAGAGCCAGGCGCTGACCGGCTGGTGGGCGAGCCAATTCGGCACCCCGAACCATGCCGCGCATGGGGGGTTCTGTTCAGTCAACATGGCGGCCGCCGGGCTATATTCCATCGGCGGCTCGTTCTGGGAGTTCGGCGAGCCGGACTGGGACCTGACCGAATACTTCATGATGTTCGGCGTTGCCGAGGATCACGATTCCAACCCGATCAAGATGGGCCTGTCGACACTGAAGGCGCGCGGCGCGAAATTCGTGTCAGTCAATCCGGTCAAGACGGGCTATTCGGCGATTGCCGATGAATGGGTCGGTGTGCGGCCCGGCAGCGACGGCGCCTTCGTGCTGGCACTGATCCACGAATTGCTCCACGCCGATAAAATCGATCTCGAATACCTGGTGCGCTACACCAATGCGCACTGGCTGGTGATCCGGGATCCCGGCGCCGACGATGACGGCCTGTTTGCCCGCGGCGCGGATGGCGAGCCGCTATGCTGGGATCAGACCACCGACCAGATTGCCGATGCACGGCTTGCCGGTGTCGCCCCCGCGGTCGTCGGCGACTTCACGCTGGAAGACGGCCGCATTGCCGTGCCGTCCTTCCAGATCATGGCCGACCGCTATATGGACATGAATTACGGCCCCGAGGCCGCGGCCCTGAAATCAGGCGTGGCGGCAAATCATATCCGCCGGATCGCTGCTGAGTTGGCCGAGGCCGCGTTCGACAAGGAAATCGTGCTCGACGTCGAATGGACCGACTGGGCCGGGCGCAAGCAGGACAAGATGATCGGCCGCCCCGTCGCCATGCACGCGATGCGCGGTATCTCCGCCCATTCGAACGGCTTCCATACCTGCCGCGCGATCCACCTGTTGCAGATGCTGCTGGGCACCATCGATGTGCCGGGCGGGTTCCGCTACAAGCCGCCTTTCCCGCGCCCCTGCCCGCCGCCGCAGAAACCTGCCGGCAAACCGGGCCAGGTCAACGCAAACACACCCCTGCCGGGACCGCCGCTCGGCTTCCCGACCGGGCCTGAAGATCTGCTGGTCGATGCCGACGGCACACCGCAGCGCATCGACAAGGCGTTTTCATGGGAAGCGCCGATCAGCGCGCACGGCCTCATGCACATGGTCATCACCAATGCGTGGAAGGGCGATCCCTACCCTATCGATACGTTGTTCATGTTCATGGCCAACATGGCGTGGAATTCGTCGATGAACACGTCCGGCGTGATGGACATGCTGACCGACCGCAATACGGAGACCGGGGAATACAAAATCCCCTTCATCGTCTATTCGGATGCCTTCTGGTCCGAGACCGTGCCCTATTGCGACATCATCCTGCCGGACACCACCTATCTTGAACGCTGGGACGCGGTGTCGATGCTCGACCGGCCGATCTGCAGCGCCGATGGCCCCGCCGACGCAATCCGCCAGCCAGTGGTGGAGCCCGATCGCGACGTGCGCCCCTTCCAGTCCGTGCTGATCGATCTCGGCGCGCGCATCGGTCTGCCCGGCCTGACTAACGAAGACGGCACGCCCAAATACCCGGGCGGCTATTCTGATTACCTGGTGAACCACGAACGCACACCGGGGATCGGCACGCTCGCCGGCTGGCGCGGCAAGGACGGCGAGAGCCAGGGCACCGGTGCGGTGAACCCGAACCAGCTCGACCGCTATATCGAAAACGGCTGTTTCTGGAGCCACGAGTTCCCCGAGAACCAGCGCTATTACAAGCATTCCAACCGGGACTACCTGGAATATGCCGCCAGCATGGGCTGGATCGGATCGTCCGACCCGATCGTCCTGCAGATCTATTCCGAACCCATGCAGAAGTTCCGTCTTGCCGCGCGCGGGCATGGCGACATCACACCGCCCGACGAACACAAGGCCCGTGTCGAAGCCTATTTCGATCCGCTGCCGACATGGTACCGCCCGTTCGAATCCCAGGATGGCGGCGAGGACAAGTATCCGTTCTTTGCCATCACCCAGCGGCCGATGGCGATGTATCATTCCTGGGGCTCGCAGAACGCGTGGCTGCGCCAGATTCACACCAGCAACCGGCTGTACATGAACCGCTTCCAGGCGGAACTTGAAGGCATCGAAGACGATGACTGGGTCTGGGTGATCAGCCATCACAGCCGCATCAAGGTGCAGGTCCGCCTGATGGAAGGCGTGGAACGCAACACGGTCTGGACATGGAATGCGATCGGCAAGCGATCCGGCGCGTGGAACCTCGATCCGGACTCGCCCGAAGCCAAAAAGGGCTTCCTGCTGAACCACGTGATCTCCGAATTGCTGCCGCCGAAGGAAAGCGGTTTCCGCTATTCGAATTCGGATCCGGTGACCGGTCAGGCCGCATGGTACGATCTGCGGGTGCGCATCGAAAAGGCAGACGCCGAAGACGAGGTTACGCTGCCGCAGTTCGAGACCCAGCCATCCACCAACAATGCCTCCGTCGCTCAACGCATCCTCCGCTACGGCGCGCGGTTCAAACCGAAACGTCCCGCCAAAGGAGACGACGCATGACCCTGTTACCCGCGCGCAAACCCGAGGGACAGGAAGTCAAACTCGGCCTGGTGATCGATCTGGATACCTGCGTCGGCTGTCATGCCTGCGCCGTGAACTGCAAGGAATGGAACACCGGCGGACATTCCGCCCCGCTGCCCGATAACGATCCCTACGGGACCGATCCGAACGGCGTCTGGTTCAACCGCGTCCACACCTTCGAGGCCGGCGAAGGCACGGACAGCCGGACGGTTCATTTCCCGCGCTCCTGCCTGCATTGCGAAGATGCGGCCTGCGTTACCGTGTGCCCCACCGGCGCATCGTACAAGCGCGAAGAAGACGGCATCGTGCTGGTCAATGAAGATGCCTGCATCGGCTGCAAGCTGTGTTCCTGGGCCTGCCCGTACGGTGCGCGCGAATATGACACCGATGCCGGCGTGATGAAGAAATGCACGCTCTGTATCGACCGTATTTATAACGAGACCATCCCCGAGGACGAGCGCGTACCGGCCTGTGTGTCGACCTGCCCGGCAAGTGCACGGCATTTCGGCGATCTCGGCGATCCGAATTCCGATGTCTCCCTGCTTGTCGCCGAACGCGGCGGCAACGAACTGATGCCCGAGATGGGCTACAAACCGGTCAACCGCTACCTGCCGCCCCGCGCCGCGAAGAAGAATCAGGGTGCGTCAGGTCTTGGTGCGGCGCTGTCGCGGATCGCGACCGAGGACGCGCCGGGCGCCGCCGCAGGCTCCGGCAAGTTCCTGCGCTGGGTCGACCGGGTCTTGTCGCGCTAACGGACGAAAACGATGCATCCAGCTTATTCCGTCATATTCTTCACCACCGCGTCGGGCGCAGGCTACGGCCTGATCGCCCTGATGGCCCTGTTCGGCACACTCAACGGCGTAAAGCTGGACCCGTGGTTCGGCGCCATCGGCTTCGGGCTCGGCACGCTGCTGATCACCGGCGGCCTGTTGTCGTCCACCGCGCATCTCGGCCGACCGGAACGGGCATGGCGCGCTTATAGCCAGTGGAAATCGTCCTGGCTGTCGCGCGAAGGCATCCTCGCGACCGCAACCTACGTGCCGCTGGGCCTCACCGCCTGGGGCTGGATCGTCGAAGGAACGCTGGAGGGCCCGTTCGGCCTGTTCGCGGTGGCCCTGGCCCTGCTCTGCGTGCTCACGGTTCATGCGACCGGCATGATCTACGCGACCCTGCGCACGATCAGCGCCTGGCATAACAAGCGCACGGTACCGGTCTATCTGTCGTTTGCGCTGCTGTCGGGTGCGGTGTGGTTCCACTCGCTGGCCCATATGTTCGGCTTTCAGACACCGATGCAGGCGGCCATTGTTGCAATCGGCCTGTTGCTGGTGATGTTCCTCAAACGGTCCTACTGGCGCACGATCGATCTCAACCCCGGCGCATCGACGCCCGAAAGTGCGACCGGTCTCGGCCATCTCGGCAAGGTCCGCCTGCTCGATAACCCGACCATGACCGAGACCTTCATCCAGCGCGAGATGGGGTATTCCATCGCCCGCAAGCATTCGTTAAAACTGCGCCGCATCGCCTTTCTCGGCTATTGCGTGATCCCGTTTGCGCTGACCCTGCTGACCAGCGAGGCCGCGCCGTCGGTCGCCATCCCCGGCACGCTCGCCGCCGCGATCGCCGTGTCCTTCGGGGTCGTCGTCGAACGCTGGCTGTTTTTCGCCGAAGCAAAACATGTCAGCATGCTTTATTACGGCGCGGAGACGTCTTAAGTGAAGCTGGGGTAGCCGGAACACGCTGTCCGGCACCGCGCCATAACCGATCGGAAGGGTGACGACATGGCGGAACGTATCTGGGACAAATTTCTGACCGAACGCGACAAGGCCGTTTTCGAACAGGGCGGCTGGGGTGCCCTCTCGGGCGGCGGCAAAAAACCCGCCCTTCTGGTCATCGATGTGAACTACGCGTTCTGCGGCGAGAAATCCCTGCCGATCCTCGATGCCGTCAAAGAATGGCGCACGTCCTGCGGCGAAGAGGCGTGGGAAGCCCTGCCCCATATCCGCAAACTGATCGACCGCTGCCGCGAAAAAGGCATTCCCGTCATCTACACCACCGGCACCGTGCGCGAAGACGGCTGGGACAAGGGAAGCTGGGCGTGGAAGACATCCCGCGGCGGTGAAGACACACCGGACGGCGCACCCGATGCCCGCACCACCAACCGCGACGGCAACGACATCATGGATGAGATTGCCCCCGCCCCGCAGGACATTGTCATCCGCAAGCTGAAGCCGAGCGCCTTTCACGGCACACCGCTATCATCGTTCCTGGTCAATCTTGGTGCCGATTCCCTGATCGTTACGGGCACGACCACATCGGGCTGCGTGCGCGCATCGGTGCTCGACGCGTTCAGCAACAATTATCGCTCCGTGATCGTCGAGGAAGGCTGCTTCGACCGCTCACAGGCCTCCCACGCGATCAACCTGTGCGACATGCAGGCCAAGTATGCCGATGTCGTGCAGATGGACGCGGCACTGGACTACATCGACACCATTGATGCCGAGTACAACCTGCCGACCGGGAAACCCGGCGGCTGACGGACGCACGACCGGACAAAAAGACCGGAGACTCCGCAAACCATGCCTAACCCTCCAATCTATTCCCCCGGGCTTGTCCCGGGGGTCCATTTCGGACAACCGCGCGCCGGGAAATGGAGCGTGGTGCAAAAATGGACCCTCGCCACAAGGGCGAGGGAATAAATAAAATAAGGTCCCGGGCACAACAGATCACCACCACGAGAAGCGAACACCACCGATGACCACCGAAAAAATTTCCACCTACTGCGCCATGTGCACGTCGCGCTGCGGCGTGATCGCGACCGTCGAGGACGGTGTGTTTTCCAAAGTGACCGCGGACCCGGATCATCCCAATGGCTGCATCTGCATAAAGGGCTCGGCCGCGCCCGAGATGGTGTATTCGCCCGACCGTCTGCGCCAGCCGATGAAGCGGACGCGCCCGAAGGGCGATGCCGATCCGGGCTGGGAAGCGATCACGTGGGAGGAAGCGCTTCGGACCATCACCAAGAAGCTGACCACACTCAAAGCCGAGAGCGGTGCCGAATCCGTGGTCTTCGGTTGTGCGACCACCGCAGGGGCCGCGACCGAAGACATGCGCCCCTGGCTGGAGCGGCTGACCGGCCTGTTCGGCACGCCGAACTATCTCGCACCCGGACATGTCTGCACCTGGAACCGCACATTCGGATCCAAGTTCACCTATGGCGCGCCCACGCCGCGGATCGATCTCGACCGCACGAACACCATCCTGCTCTGGGGTGTGAACCCGCAGGCGACCGAGCCGGCATCCGCGATGCGGATCAGCAAGGCCATGAAGCGCGGTGCCAAGCTGATCGTCATCGACCCCCGTGAACATGCGCTGGCGAAAAAGGCCGATTGCTGGCTCCGGGTCCGCCCCGGCAGCGACGGCGCGCTGGCGCTCGCAATGACCCATGTCCTGTTCGATGAAAACCTTTATGACGAGGCCTTCCTGCGCGACTGGACAAATGGGCCGCTCCTGGTGCGGGGCGATACCGGTGCGTTGCTGACGGCGGCCGATATCGACACGACAGCACCCGCAGAGGACTACGTTGTCTGGCAGGACGGCGCCCCCGTCACCTGGAATGGCCATACCGGCACTACGGCGCCGGAAACCGCACTTTTCGGGGCGTATGACGTTCCCCTGACGGATGGCACTACTGTGTCCTGCCATACCGCGGCACAGGCGTTGCGCGACCTTGCCGCTGCGTATGCCCCCGAATTATCGGCCGACATCACCTGGGTCGCCGCCGAAGACGTGCGCCGTGCCGCACGCCTGTTCGCGACCAATCTGCCATCGGGCTACGAGAGCTGGACCGGCACGGAGATGCATTCGGACGCGATGCAGATGAACCGGGCGATCCACTGTTTCTTTGCCCTGACCGGCCAGTTCGATGCGCCGGGCAGCAACGTGGAATTCGCCGCGCCGCAGGTCCGCCCGGTAAGTGCGGGTGAGTTTCTGACACCGGAACAGGACGCCAAGCGTCTCGGCCTTGCCGAGCATCCGTTCGGCCCGCCGCGCGACCCGGGGCTTGTCCAGCATTCGCGGGTCTACCGCGCAATCCTCGACGGCGAGCCCTACAAGGTGCGCGGACTGGTGCTGTTCGGCAGCAACGTCTTGATCGGCCATGTCGATCCGGACCGGGGACGCGCGGCGCTCGAAGCGCTGGATTTCTATGTCCATATCGACATGTTCGATAATCCGGGCGCCGCCTATGCCGACATTCTGCTGCCCGCCAGCACGACCTGGGAATCGCCTGCTGCCCGCGCCAGCTTCCGCGGCGACGGCAACACCTGGGGCTGGGGCCAGTACAAGGCCGCCGCGGCGCCACCACAGCACGATTCACGCCCCGACATGGATATTATTTTCGACCTCGCGGCGCGCCTCGGTTACGGGGCGGAATTTTTTGGCGGCGATCAGGATGCGGCGTGGGACCATCACCTGTCGCCCGCCGGGTTCAGCGTCGACGCCCTGCGCGCGCAGCCATCGGGCATGCGCGCCGATGTGACGAACCGGACCCGCAAATATGCCGAGACCGATCCCGCTACCGGCAAGGCGCGCGGCTTCGCGACGCCGACGGGCCGGATGGAACTCTATGCAACCGCCTTCCCTGCCGCCGGGTACGACCCACTACCGCGCTATTCCGAGCCGGTCGACAGTCCGATGGACAAAGACGATACCGCGTATCCGCTGGTGCTGACCAGTTTCCGCACCATGGCGTTTATCGGCCCGCAGAACCGCAACACGCCGCGCCTGCGCGCCAGAGAACCTGATCCGTTTATGGAAATTCACCCCGACACCGCCGCCGCCGCCGGGATCAGCGACGGCGACTGGGCGCTGGTTGAAAACGCGAACGGACGCGCCCGGCTGAAAGCGCGCTTCACGCCGTCAATCCATCCGCGGGTGATCTGCGCCCCCTATGGCTGGTGGCAGCACTGCACCGAGCTGGACCTGCCCGGCCACGATGCGTTCGGGCCCGACGGCGCAAATCTGAACCGGCTGGTCCCGGATGCCGATATCGACCCGATCAGCGCATCGGTGCCGCACCGCTCGCGCATGTGCCGGGTGGTGGCGCTGGCGACGGACTAGCCACCGCCAGCGGGCACAATCAGATCGATTTCAGAAATTCGATCAACGCATCCTTGTCCGCCTCCGACAGCTCAACGCCCTGAATGCGGCGCGAATGTCCCTTGTTCGAATTCCCGAATTTGGACGTATCCAGCAGCGTCGATCCATAGGCGTCGGGCGCACACCTGTTGTCCGGCCCCAGCGCAGAGACAAAACCCACATCCTTCGGATCGAACTCGGGATTACCGACACAGATATGGGCAGCGCGTTCGGCATCTGGCGTCAGCATCTGGCGCAGGCTCGCAACCGAGCCGTTATGCAGATACGGCGCGGTCGCCCAGATCCCGGTCAATGGCCGCGCCTTATAGCGCAGAAACTTGTCTTTCGCCGGATAAGGCGGATCGGTCTCGTTTGAGTTTGAGCGGCTGCGGTAGATGCCACCGATGCCATCGAAAAACGCATCGCCGGCAATGACCCCCAGCACCACGGTGCGCAGCGGCTCGGCGCGGTGGGCGAAAAAATCACCGTAGCGGTCACCGGTCAGGATGCCTTTTCGGGTGCCCTTGAGCTGGCCGGTTTTCCACCGCCTGCCACTGGTCGGATTGGTGGGCACGATGAAATTACCGGCCGCCACGGGATCGGTGCCGATCGCCGCAACCGGAATCATCCGCGACTGATACGGCTTTCCCTGGTCTGCGCGCGCAACGTATGTGTGGCACGCGGCGCATTTCACCCCGGTATCGGTTTCGCCGAGATAGATCGCTTTGCCGCGCGCGATTTTTGCGCCATCCAGCGTCCCCAGCACCTTTTCGGGCCATTTGGGAGAGCGCAGCGCGCTGAGCCAGTGTTCAATCGATCCGATATTGAGCATTTTGACCGAGGAATCGTACCCGCCAAGCTGTGCGCCGCGTCTTTTGCCGATCAGCGGCGGCGCCAGCTTGCCCGGTGTGCGCAGGGCCTGGCGGGCAAACGCCACGCCGTCGCCCTTGGGCGTCACGTCCACATGGCCATACACGCCGACGACCTCGCCCACATTGCGCCCCAGCGGGCCGAGACCAAAGCGCTGGTTATCGACCGCACCATTCCACTGCACGACGTCGGACTGCGGCGTCCCCCACAGAAACGGATAACTGACCGGCGCGTTTGCCGGATAGATATTGTCGGTCTCCTTGGTCGCGAACACCGCGACCTCGTTCAGGATCGCGCCCAGCGCATCGAGCCTGCCTTTGCCATAGGCCGGGAAAATATCTGTCTTTTTGGAATAATTCCGCACGTTCCGGCGATGAATGCGCAGACGCTGCTGTTTCACTGCCTCAAACAGGGCTGTTTTGCTCTCCGGTGAATACCCGCCTTTGAGCACGCGGCGCGCAAACCGGTCGTACTGTGCATCGGCGGCTTTAACAATTTCAGGCTTGTCGTTGCGTTTCTTGATCGTGCGGTGATCCATCGAACACAGCGCGTTTGCCAGCCCGACGTTGAGTGCCTGCAGGTCGGCCAGTGTCGGCGCGCCGTCGACCAGCACCTTGCGGCCGCCCAGAACCATCTGATTGGTGTGACAGGCAGCACAGGTCGGCCCCATAAAATCACCATCCGCGGTAAGCGTTTTCGCAAACCCGATGGGCAGACCGTCCGGATTCCAGTCCGGATCGGCCGGAGCCGGCGTGTAACCGAGACTGCGCAGATGCGCCGGGTCGGCGAACCGCTTCCAGCCGCCCTTATTCAGCGATGTGTCGGGAGTCCCGACGCAGTTCCGTTCCGCCATTTCCAGGTTCAGGAACCAGTCATAGGGGATCAGCGCAGAGCCCTGGGGCGTAAACCAGTAAGCCCGGCGCAACTCGTCGTTCCAGCCCTGGGACAGCTTGTACCAGTCGGTGCCGGGCACCTTTTTCAGACCGTCAAAATCCGCCTCGGCTTTCAGATCCGGCTCAACCTCCCGGTCACCGATCTCTACCTCGTAGGAACACCCGACAACGATGAACATCGCCGCAACGGCGAGACCCAGATTATATGCGATACGCATGCCACCCTCATGTATAGCCACCCTCAAACGCGCGATACCGGGTCGATGCCTGCACCGGATCGGACGTGCAGAGACCAGATTGCCGCAGCCCCGCCGACGCTGCAATCCCCGGCTGCAAAAAGCCAATTGTCTTTAACCATAGTCACTGTCAGACTGGCGTTTCGCCGTGGGGGCGGTCCCTTATCCAGAGGGCAATTATAAAAAGAGTGCGGTAGTATCATGCGTGTTTCCCTGAAGAATTCGATTTCCCTGAAAAACCTCGGTGCAGCGGCGATCCTTGCAACCGCGACGGTATTTGCCGGCGCGGCCAGCGCAGCAACAATCGTCCAGAACCAGTTATTCAGTTTCGGCGAAGCCGAGGCCAGCGTCACGGTCGCCGCAGGCGCAACCGATAGCGACACAAATCAACAAACATTCTCCTTCAGCAGCCTGTCCAAATTCAACACCGGGCTCGGCACGCTGAACTCCGTTTCATTCAACGTCTCGTGGACCGGCGAAGTCGAAGTCCGCCAGAGCGAACTCAACGCGTCCAGCAACTACTCGTTTACCCATTTATCGACCGTAACCTTCCGGGCGGATGGCATCACGAACGGTGCGACTGCATCCGCGAGCGTTACAGATACCATTGTCGGACACCCTTTTTTCCCGATAAACGCGGTCGGTCCTCTCGATATCGCGGGTGGCGGGACATCTACGGAGACCAGTGCCGCGTTCCTCGCCCTGTTTTCGGGGCCTGGCAGCATCGCGTCTTCAATCGAGCTCGAGAATGTCGTCGACCTAACAGTCACCTCAGGCGGCCCGGTATTTGCCGCGACGCGCGGCTGCCCGCCTTTTGGCTCGCCTGTCTGCGGCGCGTTTTCCGGTAACACCTTCCCCCAGGTCCGCGGCAACCTTCAAATCACTTATGACTACACCGAAGCCTCGGTCGCAATGTCCGCGCCCGGCGGCATGGCGCTGCTCGGCCTCGGTCTGATCGGCATGGGCGCCGCACGCCGCCGTCGCACTTAAGTTCAGCGCGGCGATCACGACAATTTCCGCCTAGCACGCCCCCGTATCGGTCTCCGCCCGCGCTCTGCGCGCTCATCCACGTGTGCTCGCGCCCCGGCGCGAAGGTCGGAAACGGCAGTTCAGCGTCGATCGGGGACACCCGGCGCATAAAAATTATCTTTTGGCTATCGTTCCGGTGGGACAAAGTGCATACCCGGCAAACAGCTCTTTTTACAGGGGCAATCAATAAACATAGTTGGGTAGTAGTATGCGTCTTTCCTTTAAGGGTCCGGGCAACATTTTCAGACAGACCATTGGCAAAACGCTGGCCGCGGCAGCGATTCTGATCGCCGGCGCGACCCTCGGCGACGCGCCCAATGCTCAGGTTTGGGGAGGGGGCGCAAACAGTCCGCCCGCCCGGGATTGCAGTCGTCTGAAAGGGTTGGCGCACACCGAGTGCCAGTTGCAGAATACCGCAGATCGGGAACGGCATAAGCTACAGAACAGGCCTCCGCCGCCCAAAAAGGGGAAGCCCAAGGCGACGTCCACAGCCAGCAAGTGTCCGTCCTTCTCGACGAGGCCCCCGAGCAAACTCACTTGCAGGGTTTCGAACAACTCCGCCCGCGGATGCAGACCGGGCAAACCTAAAGGATGGAAAAAACTTTCCGGTGATGCGGTAGATATCGGCGCCGGCCCCGTCGGCAATATGTGGGCGATCAGCAAATCCGGTGAAGCAAAGCGCTTTTTGGCCGGCAAATGGAAAGGGCGGAAGATCAAGGGCACGCGTATCGACGCCGGGCGGCAGGGCCTGGCGTGTATGGTCGGCCCCAATTCAGAGCCCCACTGTTTTGTGACCAGAGGGAAACGACAGTTACCCGGTAAAGTGACCGATATCGGTGTCGGACCCAAGGGCCAAATCTGGGCGCTGGACGCCAAAAGGGCGAATTGCAATTATGGCATCCAGAAGTGGACCGGCAAAAAGTGGGAAAAGATAAGTGGTGGCGCGGTCCGCATAGATGTCGACCCCAAGGGCATGCCCTGGGTCATCAACTCGAACAACAATATTTTCCGGTACGACGGCGCTAAGTGGCACCAGCTTATCGGCAGTGCCTGGGATATCGGCATCGGCGCCAAAGGTGAGGTATGGGTCGTCGGCTCGGATTACGCACCCTACAAATATGACGGCAAATATTGGGTCAAAACCCCCGGCCAGTTGAGCAGTATCAGCGTCCAGTCAAACGGCAAGCCGGTGGGGACGGATTTTCAGGGAAACGTTTACGCACAGTAGCGGCAGCCTCCGGATCATCGCCGTCTGATGCGCGCCTGAGCGTCGCGTTCGTCCGTGACGATTAGGAAACGGTTAGCCAGATCCCGTCCGTCACCGGCCCGTCACCCGCCTAGCACGCTCCTGTATCAGTCTCCGCCCGCGCGCGGAGGCTGTTGAGCGTGTGTTCACGCCCCGGAGCGAAGGCAGGACATGGCCGGTAGGCCGGGTCGGCGGCCACGCAACCGACATCGCAGAGCAGGATGGATTTCCGTTCCTCGGCATCGTTGAGCCAGAGACGCCCGCCCGGCGTCGCGATATAGCCGTCGATCCCCTCCTCGATATCGCTTTCCAGATCGCCCAGTGACGGCACCTCGGTATCAGCGTCGCGGTCATATGCCCCATGCGTGTGCCAGGACGCCAGAACGTCGATACCGGGCGGCGCGTCGTCCGGCTGGCAGCTATCCGCGTCCCCGGCTTCGGCCAGGGTGGCGACCAGATTTCCGTTCCGGTCGACACCGAACAGGCCGCAATATTCGACGCCTTCGCGGATCGAGCGCGGTTGCAGCCAGTCGAAATGCGTCGCCGCGAATGTGTCCAGCTCATCGGTAAGATCGCTGCGGTCCTGTGCGGCGGCGGGTAACGGGGCGAAAACAACGAACAGGGCGCAGAGGATCAACGCAAAACCTGACGTTCTCACCCTTATTCCCTCGGGCCTGTCCCGGGGGTCCATCGCAAGAGCGGGTCGGGTGCCGAAATGGACCCCCGGCACAAGGCCGGGGGAATAAATATTTGGGTAATCCCGCCCCTGCCCCGTCAATCCAGCATGTCCGCGCACCCGGCGCGCGTCGCCCAGTATTCCCAGGCGCGGTAGAACGCCTTGTGGTTCGGGTCCATGTCGACACGCAGCGCAACCTCGCCGGGTGACAGGGGTTGAACACCGCCGAACTGCAGGGCGGTGGTCAGTATTTTCGCGTTGCGCGGCAGCATCACCGACACCCGCACGACCTCGGACAAATTGCGCCCGGTGGCGACAAACCCGTGGCCACGCATCAGCACGATACGGCGCGACACCAGCGCTTCGGCCAGATCGCGGCCCTGGTCCATGTTCACGACCAGCAGCGTTGTGTCGCCGAAATTCTTCGCAATATCCCAGACCGGCGGCTCCGGCCCCATCAGGCCGGCCGAATGGATCACCGGCTGGAGCGGCTGGGACGTGATCGTGAATGGCAGCACTTCCTCGGCATGGCTGTGGACGACGGCGTTTACATCCGGGTTCAGCTCATAGGTCGCGCCATGAATGAACCGCTCAAGATACGGATTGCGCGAATCCCCGTCGACCGGCGTGCCGTCCAGCTCAAACTCCATGATGTCGGCGCGCTGCACCAGTTCGGGGCTGCGCGAACACGACAGGTAATAGCGGTCCGGGTTATTCGGGTTGCGGAGGCTGACATGGCCATAGGCGTCGACCACGTTCTCATTCGCCAATATCCGGTTGGCGACAACGAGGTCGCGGAGCAGCGGTTCGATATCGATCATGGTGTTCCCTTTATATCGCCGTTTAGATGCCGGTTGCGGCGGGCAACGGATCGCGGCCGCGGATCATGTCGGCTGCTTTCTCCGCCATCATGATGACCGGCGCATTGGTCGCCCCGGCGATCAGGTCCGGCATCACGGATGCATCGACCACGCGGAGATTTTCAACCCCGCGCACCCGCAGGTCGCCGTCGACCACCGCCATGGGGTCGTCCGCCGCCCCCATCTTGCAGGTCCCGACAGGGTGATGAACGGTGATCATGGATTTGCGCACATGGGCATCGAGATCGGCATCGGACTTGGCCTGCGCGCCGGGGGCAAGCTCATCGCCGGCAAAATCCTTGAGCGCATCGGAGGCGACCAGGTCGCGGATCATGCGCAGGCCGCGGCGCATCACGCCCCATTCTTCGTCGGTGCCGAGGAAGTTCTGATGAATTTCCAGCGCATCGCGTGGATCGGCGGAGGCAAGAGACAGATGCCCGCGGCTTGTCGGGCGCATCGGCATGGCGCGGACCGAGAACGAATCCGCGAACGCCTTTTTGAATGGCGGCAGCCAGGGAGACGCCGTCGTCGTCGCGCCCATCCAGAACAGCAGCTGCACATCCGGTGTGGGCTCACTCGCCTGGGATTTCAGAAACGCCGTGATGCCGAACGGCAGATCGGCGGCGAACCCGCCCTTGCCGAGATACGCCTTCACCAGCGCCATGCCGACCCGGTCGAGCCGCATGTTCCGCTGGAACGGCCCTCCCGATTTGCGGCGGAAGACCAATGCGGCCGACGTATGATCGCTGAGGTTTTTGCCGACGCCCGGCAGGTCGGCGACGACATCGATACCGTGCGCGTTGAGCTGCGCCGCTTCGCCGATACCTGACAGCATCAGCATCTGCGGCGAATTGATCGCCCCGCCGGTCAGGATCACCTCGCCCGCACTCACAGACAGGGTTTTGCCGCCCTTCGTGTAGGTGATACCCGTCGCCTCCTTCCCGCCTGAACTCTTGGCCATATCGATGCGCGATACCAGCGCGCCGGTGGCCACCGTCAGGTTCGGCCTCTTCAGCGCAGGGCGCAGATAGGCCGCAGCCGCACTCCAGCGCCGCCCGTCGCGGAGCGTCATCTGCATGCGGGCGAACCCTTCCGGGTTGGCGCCGTTGTAATCTTCGGTGGAGGGATACTGTCCGTCCCGCCCGGCGGTCAGAAACGCCTCGCAGAGCGGGTCCTCGAAGGTCGACCAGCGTGTCGTCAGCGGGCCGCCCGTGCCGCGATGGGCGTCGGCGGCGCCTTCCCAGTCCTCGGCGCGGCAGAAATAGGGCAGCACGTTGGCAAACGACCAGCCCGGCAGGCCGAGCGATGCCCAGCGGTCGTAATCCGCCTGGTGACCATGGTAATACGCCATCGCGTTGATCGACGATGAGCCGCCGATCACTTTGCCGCGCGCGCATTCGATACGCCGGTCATCCATCTCGGCGGACGGTTCGGCGAAGTACATCCAGTCATGCATCCGCTTTTTGAGCATTTGGCCCCAGCCGAGCGGGATGTGAATCCACGGGTTTCGGTCCCAGCCACCGGCCTCGACCAGCAGTACTTTTACGTTCGGATCTTCGCTCAGCCGCCCGGCCAGCGTGCACCCGGCAGAGCCTGCGCCGCAGATGATGTAGTCAAAATTATCGGTTGTCGTCATATCGCCGAAGTTATCCCCCGTGTTTCTGGAACTGTGTTTCTGGAACTGTGTTTTTGGAGCTGTGTTTCCTGAACTTTCAAAATCAGTCGCTTATTCGACCGCCCGCCGCCGCGCCAGCTTGGCGACCAGATTATCCGCGATGCCGGGGCGGCTCCATGGGCAGACCACCATGCACAATGCACAACCCAGGCGCTCGGCAAAATACGGGATGCATTTATCGAAATCGACGTACCACTTGGTATCGCCGCGCACCATGTGTTTGGATTCGGTAATCGCGCCCGGCGGACAGGCATCGGTGCAGACATGGCAGTTGATGCAAAAATCGTCGGCACCGAAATTATCGGCCCGGTGCGCAACAAGCGGCATGTCGGTGCTGACGGCGGCGAGCCGGAAGTTCGATCCGAACTGCCGGTTGATGATTGAGCCGTGCTTGCCCAGCTCGCCCAGGCCCGCCGCGATCGCCGCCGGGATCATAAGGAGCGAATCCGCATCCGGTCCATGATGCGGCGTGGCATTGAACCCGAGCTCGCGGATGCAATTGGCAATCTTTTTCGATGCCCGTGCGCCGCGATTATACTGCTTGCGGACCTCGGTATTCGAATAATGGTTTCCCGGCCCCGGAGGTGCGTGCTTCATTTTCTCGTAATCCTGCGCCAGGCCGATCATGAGCAGGTTGGGCTCGGCGATCTCGAAACCGTCATAGACCCATAGCGGGTTCATCCGCGTAAAACCGACGATATCGGCTTCGTTGTCGAGCGCGATTTTCTCAACCAGCTCCGACCAGTCTGCCGGTGAGCGGTCCGATGGCGAGGCTGATTTCTCAATCATGCCGGGGCCGGTATCGCCGACATCGCCCCAATCCGTGCCGCCGTCGCGCTGGGTAATAAACCGGTTCATCACGAACTCACGCAGCACGCCGTGGCTCTGTTGTTCGGGCGGGTGCCAGAAAAACGGCGATGGCGGGCGTGGCACTGTTTCACCGAGGCCGTTCACCGTATTGCCTGATACATCAGGAAACTGCGCCAGAATCTCGGGGTCGGGACGATAATCCGGATCGATTTTTTTCACCGCAGAAATCTCCAGCCAGGGGGCGTAATTTGGGACAGCGCCCTACGGTAATCTCAATCCGCGCGGCTGTGAACACGACGAACAACAGGGCTGGGTCACATTATTGCCTTAGGCCGTCTCCCCGGCATGGCGCAGCAGTTTTTTCAGCAGGCCCGACAACTGCGTAAGCTCTTTCGCCGTCAGGCAATCGGTCAGGCGCGCTTCGTTGGCCAGATGCGCCGGCGTGATCATCTCAATCAGCTTCACCGCCGACGGCGTGAGACGCACGAGCACACCGCGCCGGTCATCCGGGTTGGGGCGGCGCTCGACATGGCCCATTTTTTCCAGCCGGTCGAGCCGCGCCGTCATGCCGCCGGACGAGCTCATGGTGATCTCGAACAGGCGCGACGGGGTGAGCTCATACGGCGCGCCGGAACGCCGCAACGCCGCCAGCACATCGAACTCCCCGCGCTGGAGGCCATAATCGGCAAAAAGCGGCGAGATGTGTTTGGTATCGATGACCGTCGCGGTCTCGCCCAGGCGGCCGAGGGCCTCCATCGGCGCCAGATCCCAGTCGGGAAATTCGACCGCCCACTGCGCAACCGCGCGGGCCGCCCGATCCTGCTGGTTGGTTTTTGGCGGGGCAGAAGCCGCCTGCCCGGTCTTCGGCATGCTCATAGCATCCTCATTTTTAGCCACTTGTCTTTATATCAAGATACTTTATATAAAGATACATGTTGTTCAATACTTCCCCCATTTGGGACCTTACGCACATACAGGAACCATCATGACAGAACCTGTACCCGCATCGCTTCCCGTCCGTTCTCCCCTGCAGGCGCCTTTGCTGCTGCTGGTGACCGGCACCCTGCTGACGGTCACCATCGTCCTGTCGCGCATGGCGGGTACCGACGGCGCACCGATGCTGTGGTTCGTCTCCGTCAGCATGGGCGGCGGCGGTGTGGTGCTGCTGGCGATCGCTGCTCTGTCGGGTCAGGCGAGGGGCGTGTGGAAAATCCTGCTCGCCTACAGTCTCGGCGCCGGTATTTTTCAGGCAACTTCCATGGCGACGGCCTATCTCGCGGTAGCCCATGTCGGAGTCGGCTATATCTCTCTCGCCTTCGCCTTTCCGCTGTTGATTACCTATGTGCTGGCCCTCGCCGTCGGCATGGAACGCCTGGTCTGGCTGCGCGCTGCCGGCGTGACGGTAGGCCTTGCTGGCGGGTTAATGATCGCGGTCTCGAAATACAACGGCCTGGCGGGTGATGGGGCTGAAGATCAGGCTGCAGATACCGCCGCCCTCGGGTGGATCATCGCCGCGTCGGCCATACCGTTCATCCTCGCGGGTGGCAATCTGTACCGCACCCGCTACTGGCCGAAAGGCGCGCCGCCGCTACTGCTGGCCGCCCTGATGCTGATCTTTGCCGGCGTGCTGACCGCGAGCGCAGCGCTAACACTAGAAGGCACGGCGGCCGCCACCGCACTTTGGCAGAACCCGTCTTTGCTGACGCTGACGGTGATAAACATCGCCGCCTTCGCCCTCAAATTCGTGACATATTTTCAGCTCCAGCACGTGGCGGGACCGGTTTATCTGAGCCAGATCGGCTCGGTCGGGGCCGCCGTCGGCATCCCGGTCGCGGTGATGTATTTCGGCGAAACCCTGCCCGACGGGTTTACGCTGGCCGTGGTGCTGATCGTCGCCGGCGCCGTGCTGTTCCAGTTGCGGTCGTCACGTTAGAGCTATTCACCGTTGCAATGAACGGTGTCACGCTGACAAATCTGGCGATGGAGAAAGCGCTCGACCCTGCTTGAGGCGCCAACGCAGCGTTTGATTTGCAGACCGTTCGGTGCAAAAGTATGGCCGAAAATCAGAAAAATCCCCTTTCAGAGAGGAAATCCTAATGGCACCCGATTCAAACTCCGGACCCGCGCTGATCGGAATCGAACCCACGATCTATCCTGAGAACGACCTCACGCAACGGCCGCTGGCCCGCTCGAAGTTTCTCAAAAACACGTGGTACGTCGCCATGCCGTCCGAGGAGCTGAAGGAAGGCGAGATCGTGCACCGCACGCTTCTCAACCAGCCGGTCGCGTTCTACCGCAGGGAGGACGGCGGTGTCGCCGCGATCCACGACATGTGCCCGCACCGTCAGGTGCCGCTGTCGATGGGCACCCTCCAATCGGGCGACCGGGTCCAGTGCATTTATCACGGCCTTCAATTCGGCGCTGACGGCAAATGCGTGTACAACCCGCATGGCAGCCAGAAGATTTCCGATGCGCTCCACCTGCCGAGCTACACGGTGGTCGAAAAGCACATGCTTTTGTGGATCTGGATGGGCGACAAGCCGGCCGATCTCGACCTGATCCCGGATTACAGCTGCCTTGACGACAGCCCGAAACTGCACGTCACGGATTTCGGGTACCTGAACGCGAAATGCCACTACGGCCTGATGATCGACAACCTGCTGGATCTCAGTCACATCTGCTTCACCCATGCTGGCATCCTCGGCAATCCGGATACCGCCGAAACCGATCCGGACGTGACTGTCGAGGGCGACACCGTCACCGTGTCCCGCTATTCCGAGGATGCGGAAACGCCCGGCATGATCAAAATGTTCACCGACGATCCGGAACTGCAGGCCCGCGGCAAACAGTGGACAGCGATCACCTGGTACCCTGCCTCGAACCTGCTGCTCAATTTCGGCGCCTGCAAGGTCGGCGAACCCCGGGAAAACGGCACCGGCTACCTGGCGCTGCACTGGCTGACGCCGGAAACCGACCGTACGACGCATTACTACTACGCCGCGGTACGCTGGGGCGTGCAGACCGATGACAAACGCAGCGAGGAACTTCGCGAGCTGATCTACAAGATGCGGACTTTCGCCTTCGCCGACCAGGACATGCCGGTGATCGCGGCCCAGCAGGTGGCGCAGGATTCTCTGCCCCACGACCCGAACCCGGCGAAACTCAGCATCGATGCGGGTCCCAACGAGTATGAAAAGATCCTCAACCGGCTGATCGCCGAAGAGAACTGATCTCGCACCGGGATACGGGATGACGAATTGGGGAGCGGACGACAGTCCGCTCCCTTTTCCGTTCTATGGCCACGTCTTCCGAAACCGGCGGCGAGCCCGTAGTATTCGATTTAAGGGGATCCGGCTGTGGATCTGGATGGGCGCTAAACACACTGCCTGTCCTCCCATTTCCGGGATGAATGTGTTGCCGAGACTTGTGCCCGCCAGGACACAGCAGTATTGGGCGACTGGCAGGGCAGAACGATCATGACCGAGAATACGAAAAACCCAAGCACGCCCGAAAACGGCGCGCGCGGACGCAAAAACGTCGAGGCGAAACTGATCCGCGCCGCCTGCGCCCTGTTGTCGAAACGCGGCCCCCGGGCGCTGACGGTACGCGAGATTGCCCAGCATGCCGGGGTCAATCACGGCCAGGTCCATCATTACTTTAAAAGCAAAAAGGGCCTGCTGACCGAAGCCATGCGCGCCCTTGCCCGTGAGCATTGGGACAACACCACCGCACGTGACCGCGATGAACACGATGTCCCACCGCCACTCGCCCTTGCGCAGGACCAGGAATACATCATGGCGGTCATCCGCTGTGTCGTGGACGGGGAGATGGAGCTGGCGACGCTGGAGCTGGACGACGGCATATCGGTGCCGCGCCGAATTGTCGAAGGACTGATCAATGATCCGGATTTCGACCGCACGCCGGCGCAGGTAAAAGCGGTCGCAGCGACTTTTATGACAGCGGAACTCGCCTGGGCAGTGTTCGGCCAGTACATCCTGAAGATGGTCGATGCGGATCCTGCCGAAGCCGCTGAAGTAGAGGCCGCCATCGCCCGGACCTCACGCCTGTTCCTCGATAATCCCGACCTGCTGGTCTAGCCCCTCTCCTCACCTGCCCCGTCATTTCGGGGCCCGAAAACACCCGCGGTTAAAACGCTGGACTATTTTTAGTCATTTGACTAGAATCTACCTAATACCTGCGCTGCGGTTACTTGCGCATGCCCAGATCACACGCATTCCAACGGAGGAAAACGGATGAGCCCGATTATCAAAGCAGACAGTGTCGTTTACCCGACGCTCCAGGTGCCCGATCTGGATGTGCAGGAAAAATTCCTGATCCATTTCGGCATGCATGTGGTCGAAAAAACCGCCGACATTCTCTACATGCGCGGCGAAGGCCCGCAGCCGTTCATCCATGTCACAAAACGCGGCGAACAGAAATTCATCGGCGCCGCCTATGCGGCATTATCGATGGAAGACCTGGAGAAAATCAGCAAGGCCGACAGCTTCGGCGATATCGAGGAAATGACGTCGCCCGGCGGCGGCTTCAAAACATCCGCGGTCGATCCCAACGGCATTGGTGTCGACGTGGTCTTTGGCATCGAGGCGCGCCAGACCGAGTCGGATCTTATGCCGATCGAGGTCAATGTCGGCGGCATCGGTGAAGAAAATTTCCGGCGCATCAATCAGACAAAGCGCTTTCAGAAAGGCGCCTATCCCCGCATCAAGCGCTTTGGGCATTACGGCATCAACGTGCTGGATGTGCCCGCGTCACGCGATTGGTACAACGCGCATCTCGGCATTATCGCATCCGATATTCTGAAACCGCCGCCCGCCGATGACAATTGCCCCATCGTCGGCATTTTCGCCCGGCTCGACCGCGGCGCAAAACCTGCCGATCACCATTGTGTTTTCTGGCTGCCCGCCGAAGAGCTGTCGAATGGCAAGCCCGGGCTGAACCACGTGTCCTACGAGATGGTCAATATCGACGATGTCTTCATGGGCCACGAAGTTCTGAAACGGAAAGGCTATCAGGCCGAATGGGGTGTCGGCCGGCACTATCAGGGAAGCCAGATATTCGATTACTGGCGCTCCCCCTTCATGCAGATCCACGAACACCAGACCGACGGCGACGTATTCGATAACACGATGCCGCCGCAGATCGTCGATGTATCGGCGGATGGCGACCCCGAAGTGCCGGAAATGGTGTCATCCCAGTGGGGCACCGGCATTTCCGAAACCTTCGGCGACGAACGGGGCCTGTAAGACAGCACGCCACGACACCCGGGCGCTGCTGCCCCCGGGCAGCGCCGTCAGCGCCAGCCCAGCGCCGGCGCGATATGGGTCAGGATCGATTCAATGACATGGGCGTTGTAATCGACACCGAGCTGGTTGGGCACGGTGAGCAACAGGGTGTCAGCCTCGGCGATCGCTTCGTCCTGCGCCAGCTCCGCGATGAGACGCTCCGGCTCCGCGGCGTAAGAGCGGCCGAAGATGGACCGGGTATTCGGGTCGATATGGCCGATCTGGTCCTGGCTCTGGCGTTCGCCCCCGAAATAGGTGCGGTCCCGGTCATCGACCAGGGCAAAGATGCTCCGGCTGACGGAAACCCGTGCGTCGCGGCCATGACCGGCATCGGCCCACGCGGCGCGATAGGCGCGGATCTGCTTGGCCTGCTGAACGTGGAACGGCTCACCGCTCTCATCGGTCTTGAGGGTCGAGCTCTGCAGGTGCATCCCCAGCTTCGCCGCCCAGATGGACGTTGCGTTGGTGGACGCGCCCCACCAGATGCGTTCGCGCAGACCTTCCGAATGGGGTTCCAGACGGAGCATCCCTGTCGGGTTCGGAAACATTGGAGTCGGGTTTGGCTGCGCGAAACCTTCGCCCTGCAGCACATTGAGGAGGACTTCGGTATGACGCCGGGCCATGTCAGCGCCGTTCTCGTCCCCCGTCTTGTCACCCGCCTCACCCTCGCCCCCCGTCTCATCCCCGGCGGGCCCGTAGCCGAAATACCGCCAGCCGTCGATGACCTGTTCGGGCGAGCCGCGGCTGATACCTAGCTGGAGCCGCCCCTCGGCGATCAGATCGGCAGCACCGGCATCCTCGGCCATATAGAGCGGGTTCTCGTAGCGCATATCGATCACGCCGGTACCGATTTCGATGCGCTTGGTCTTCGCACCGACCGCCGCCAGCAGCGGGAAGGGTGACGCAAGCTGTCGGGCAAAGTGATGCACCCGGAAATACGCGCCGTCCGCGCCCAGTTCCTCGGCGGCGACCGCAAGATCGATGGACTGCAACAGCGCATCCGACGCAGAGCGTGTCTGCGAACCCTGCGACGGCGTCCAGTGCCCGAAAGACAGGAACCCGATTTTTTTCATTGGTGCATCCGTTTGTTTACCGGCGCCACTCCTCGCGCGCCATGCGTTCTGCGTCAAGGGGAGAGCGCCGGGTTGCGCGTCTCTTCAGACACAAGGGCGGCCCGCAGCGCAGGATTGCGGGCTTCGCTTCCAATTGGCGGATATGGATGTCCGAGCCTTGTCGGAAGCGGTCCTGACACAACCTTCCCAAATACGTCTGCCTCTCGCCGGCAGCGGACATGCATCTCAACGATGAGATGTTACACTATAGGGTATTGTGTAACATCGAATGCGCCCAAAGGTTCGATTTCGGCGCAGAAGCGGTCCTGATGCGAGCCGCATGCAACGTCCGTCCAATGTTGTAGAAAACCTTTTGGAAGGCTACCGTCAATCGTGTTGGTTGTGAAATAGATCGAGAGGCAGTCTTGTTCTGGTTTGATCGCGTTAAAAAACCTATGTGCATTGGAATACTTTCGTTTCTTGGCACATTTCCGGCTACGCATGCACAAACTCAAATGGCTAATTTTCTGACCGCCAATCCGCCGTTGCCGGCGGTGCGGTAATACTGAAGGGCCTAATATGACCCGGAATTTGTACGATCCAAGCCATTACCTTGCTGTCGGTATGGTGATGTTTGCTTTTGGCGCGGTCGTGTATCTGGTTCATGTGGTCGTTGGATATTTTTTCTTCAAAAAACTCGGCACAGGGAGAAAATTGAATTATTGGATCTCCCTGATGCCATCTTTGTTTTTCGTGCTCATTTTAGAGATATTTCTATCCAAAACGGATATCCGACATGACGTTTTGGCGGGGCTGTCATTTTTTGTTGTTTTGTTAAATACATTATTGGTGGGGCATGTGTTTAACAATAGCGATGTCAATCAATACGTAAAAAAACATCGTATCGCAAGTATTCCATTCTTTGTATCTTTGCCATTATTGGGTTTGTGTGTCCAATTTCTGTGGCTGTTTTTAAGTATC
Source organism: Paracoccaceae bacterium (assembly GCA_047638395.1). Lineage (GTDB taxonomy): Bacteria > Pseudomonadota > Alphaproteobacteria > MPNO01 > UBA830 > CAXBCP01. The sequence continues at coordinate 41,665 of JBLIMV010000026.1, forward strand.
AGACGCTCGAAGCTATTGTTTCGCGCGTAGGTATCGAAGTGTAATCGGCGGCGTCCAGCGTCGGATACCGGAAAAAATGATCGTTCAGGGCTTGGACGGGACCAACTCAATGGGGCGTCGCAATACTTCATCTTTAACGCACAAGATGGAGTGTTCAGATGAAGCGACGGCATCGGAGTGTGGCCAGTCCACCCATGTTACACTATTGAGTATAGTGTAACATTGACGCGCCGCTCAGCGACAAAATCCGCAGTTTTCGGTCGTTGGCGAGGCCAAAAAACAACGCAGGCATGTGACACTTCCTTAGGCTGATCTGTAACATCGAGGCTAACCCGCTGAATTCCAGTGCCGAGTTTATGAATCGGGAAGTGCGGGACTATCAGGTAGAAAATGTCGCTTCTGGATTAGGAACGGACATGCAGCTGCTGAATGCCCGCTCATGGGCGGCGGGGGGAATGCGCCCTGCCGCTCTGATCCGTTTGGCGAGGATCCCAAGGGCAGCATTTCAGTATGCTGTTTATGCTGGTAGTCTCCCGGCGCTCATCAACTAAAATCAACTTCACATGGAGAAGCGTCGACATGTTTTCGCACATCGTCATCGGCACTCACGATATTGCTGTCGCCAAAAAATTCTACGATGCGGCCCTGGGCGCAATGGGTGTGCCGGAAGGCGTCGCCAATGAAGCAAAACAAAGAGTTTACTACCGGACGCCCACGGGCACATTGATCGTCGCCAAGCCGATAGACGGGAACCCCGCAACTGTCGGAAATGGCAGCACACTCGGCTTCAAGTGCGAGAACACTGACCAGGCTGACGCTTTTCACGATAATGCCGTGGCAAACGGCGGTTCCAGCGTTGAAGACCCGCCGGGCTGGCGCGATACGGGCGATCGCAAACTTTACCTTGCCTATGTCCGGGACCCTTCCGGGAACAAACTCTGCGCCATGCATCACGGGTAACCGTTCAGGTCCGCCCTTCAGCCCGGTCCGGATTGCGGCGTCGCGGTTAAGCAGGCGGCGGGCGGACGGGCTGAATACGGGCTAAAGAATACCCACTTCCGACAGTGCATCCGTCAGGTCGTCGCCAAAATCTGTGCCCTTGCGGATGATTGGCACGTGCTCCGGCAGGCCGTCTGCCATGGCTTCTTCCTTGGTGTCCGCGGTGATCAGGGCCACGGGAATCGCACCGGTTGCCGGCATGGCGCGGAACGCGCTGACCAGGTCGACGCCGGACAGTGTGTCGAGCACGCCGGTGACGATGATCAGGTCCGGGCGCATCATCGACGCGATCTCGATCGCCTTGAACGAATTTCCTTCGCGGGTCACACGGTACCCGCAGGCCTGCAATTCCCGCATCACGTGACGCGATGCCGCGTCGTCGGGCATGACCACGAAGACCTCGATATCCTGTGCCGCGACATCGCCGAAATCGGCCGAGCGCCGCGACGGCAGCTTGCGGATAAACTCCGCGACATTGATGCCTTTTTCCTTGATCGTGCCGTCGACCAGATCACCGAGCGTGTCGACAAATATCTGCATGTCGGCGACATGGCCTGCATTCGCATCTTTAAGATCGGCGAGAAAATCCTCGAACCGGTGGGCGACGACGCCCGTCAGGCTGTAGCCGCAGCTCGCCGCGATCCCTTTCAGACTATGCGCAACCCGGTACAGGCTGTCGCGATCGTCGGACGAAATCGTGCCGGCCTCGCGGCCTGCCTCCAGAATGACGTCCGCCTTTTCAAGAAGGTCGGATGCGGAATCGCGGAATTCCACCTCGAGCTGCTGAATGAGCTCATTGCCATTATCCGCACCCGCCTGATTTTTCGACGCCATCGGTTTCTCGCTCTCTAATTCATGCCGTTGGCGGGCAGTTAAGCAACAAACCTCTTAAATTTCCGTTGATCGATCCGGAATGCTAAGATAGCTAACTAAAGACAAAAACCGGGAGAAAACGGGGATTATGGCCGATCATTCCTCAGAGCAGATGACGATCTCAGGCTGCGAAATACAAGTATTACGCGGCGGTAGCGGCCCCGCGATGGTCTTTTTGCACGGTGCCGGCGGCGCCCATAAATGGATGCCCTATATGGACCGCCTGGCCGAGCATTATACGCTTTATGTGCCGAGCCACCCGGGCTGGGGCCGCTCGGACACGCCGGAATGGCTCGATGGCATGGGCGATCTTGCCTATTTCTATCTCGAATTCCTCGATGCCATCGGCGAAGATCAGGTGCACCTGGTCGGCAACTCGCTGGGCGGCTGGCTGGCGCTTGAAGTCGCCGTTCGGTCTACGGCGCGCATTGAAACGCTGACACTGGTTTCCGCCGCGGGCATTCACCTCGCCGGCGTACCGAAGGGCGATATCTTCCTGTGGGATGACGACGAGCGCGTGCGCAACACGTTCTTCGACCAGAAACTGGCCGAGGCGCGGCTCGCCGCGACACCGACCGAGGAAGATTCCGACATCGCGCTCAAGAACCACTTCTCGACGGCCAAGATGGCCTGGCACCCGCGGTTCTATAGCCGCGAGCTGCAGAAATGGCTGCACCGCATAAAGGTGCCGACGCATATCCTGTGGGGCGATTCCGACAAGATCTTCCCCCCCGCCTATGGCGAGGCGATGCAGAAGCTGATCCCCGGATCCACCCTGACCATCATCCCCGAATGCGGGCACCTGCCGCAGCAGGAAAAGCTGGATGATTTTATTGCCGAGGTTACGGCGCATACAGCAGCACATTCGACAGGAGCCGCCTGATGAAATTCCATTTCTTTCACCTGATGCCGTATCAGGACATCGACCCGGATTTCCTTGAGGATAACAAATCATCCTGGATTACCCTGCCGAACACCTATTACGACCCCAAAAAGGGATCGAAGCTTTATCACCGCTATCTCGATGAGCTGGAACTGGCGGACGAGCTCGGCTTTGACGGGGTCTGCGTGAACGAACATCACCAGACCGCCTACGGCATGATGCCGTCGCCCAACGTGCTGGCGGGTGCGCTGTCACGGCGCCTCAAGCAGGCCACCATCGGCGTAATCGGCCGGGCCTTGCCCATCGTCGACAACCCGCTGGTCATCGCCGAGGAATTCGCGATGATCGACAACCTGATGGAAGGCCGGTTTATCGCGGGCTTCGTGCGCGGGATCGGCTGCGAATATCACGCCTCGATGACCAATCCGGGGTTCAGCCATGAACGCTTCCGCGAAGCCCATGACCTGATCATCCGTGCGTGGTCCGAACCGGGTCCGTTCGAATTCTACGGCAAGCATTATCACTACCAGTATGTGAACCTGTGGCCGCGGCCCTATCAGACCCCGCACCCGCCGATCTGGATCCCGTCGCAGGGCTCGACCGAGACGGTGGAATTTGCCGCCCATCCCGACCGCAAATACACCTATATCATCACCTTCAGCCCGATCGCGTCGGTCAAGAAGAACCTCAAAGCCTATCGCGATCAGTGTGAGGTCTACGGCTATGAATGTCCGCCCGACCAGCTTGGCTGGGCAATGCCGTGCTACGTCGCAGAAACCGACGAGCTTGCCCGCCGCGAAGCCGCGCCGCATATCGAGAGTCTGTTCAACAAGTTCATCATGTCGCCGGCGCAGTACAAGCTGCCGCCGGGCTATTCGTCGCTGAACAGTTACAAGGCGGTGATGGCGGGCAAGTACAAGGTGCGTGAAAACTACCTGACCTGCGATGCGCTGATCGAAAACGGCATGTTCCTGTGCGGCTCTGCGGCGACGGTTGCCGAAAAGCTCGAGGAATATCAGAAGGAAATGGGCTTCGGGAACATCGCGCCGATGCTGCAATTCGGCACCCTGCCCCCCGAGCTGACCGAAAAGAACCTGCGGATTTTCGCCGGCGAGGTGATCCCCAAGGTTCGGCATCTCGGCGTCACACCTGAACCGGTCGCGGCGGCGGAATAGCAGGGGCAAAAGATGCGGGCGGTTGCGACGGATTGCGCGCCGCGTGGCGTGTAGGAAATGGCAACCTGAATCCACATGCAGAGAGGCATTCCCATGGACGGCAACATCACCCCCAATACTGAGAAATCCCAGACCGAAATATTCGCCACCGAGGACGACGTCTTCGATCTGTATGACGAATATTGTCACACCGGGATGGAGCGTCGTGAATTCCTGTCCCGTGCGGCGGCGCTGACACTGATCGGCGGCATCTCCGGCCTGGCGATGGCCCAGGCATTATTGCCGCGCTACGCCAATGCGCAGATGGTCTCATTCACCGATACACGCATGACCGCCAACTACGTGACCTACGATTCCCCCGGCGGCAATTCGGGCAAGATGCGCGGCTACATGGTCAAACCGGCGGGCGACGGTCCGTTCCCGGCGGTCCTCGTCATCCACGAAAACCGCGGCCTCAATCCCTATATCGAAGACGTCGCCCGGCGCGCCGCAGTCGAAGGCTTTGTCGCACTCGCCCCCGACGGATTGTTCCCGGTCGGCGGCTATCCCGGCAATGACGATGACGGCAAGCGGCTGCAGCGCGGGCTCGACCGCGGCAAGCTGCAGATGGACATGCTGAACAGCGCGAAGTTCCTGAAAGCGCATGAGCTGTCCACCGGCAAGATCGGTGCGACCGGCTTTTGCTGGGGCGGCGGGGCGGTGAACAATCTCGCGGTGTCGCTCGGTGCCGATATGCACGCCGCCGTGCCGTTCTATGGGGCGGCCCCCAGATCCGGTGTTGAGAACATCAAGGCGCCGCTGATGGTCCAATACGCCGAGAACGATCCGCGCATCAACGGCATGCGCGCGGGCTTCGAGGACGCGCTCAAGGCCGCCGGGGCCAGGTACGAGATGCACACCTATCCCGGCACCAAGCACGGCTTCCACAACAATTCGACACCGCGCTACGACAAGGATGCCGCCAAGCTCGCCTGGGACCGCACGATCGCGTTCTTCAAGGCGAATTTGGCTTAGGGGGCCAACGCCCTCCCCATCTCTCTCATTTATTCCCCCGGGCTTGTCCCGGGGGTCCACGGTGAGATCGGAGTCTCTCTATACGCGGCATGTCATCCCGGCTTTATGCCGGGACCCAGTTCTTACCTGATCCACAAGGCTGGGCCCCGGCACAAGGCCGGGGTGACACCGAGAGTGAGGATCAGGCCGGGGTGACACCGGGAGTGGGTCAGGCGGGGATGACAAATGATGTCGTCCCCGCGACTCCCCACCTCCCCCTAATCATCCCGCCCGATCTTCTTTGAGCGCAGTTTCTTCACGCTCCCGCGCTTGGTCTTGGTATCGACGCGGCGTGCCTTGGCGGCGCGCCCCGGTCGGGTGGCGACGCGGTATTTGGGGCGGGTATCGGCCTCGGCGAGCAGGGCGACCAGGCGGTCGAGCGCATCGCGGCGGTTGGCCTCCTGGGTGCGGTGGCGGTTGGCGGTGATCACGACCACGCCGTCCTTGGTCAGCTTCGAGCCGGCCAGGCCCTCCGCCCGGCGGCGGACCCGTTCGGGCAGGCTTGCAGAGCCGCGCACGTCGAAGCGCAGCTGCACGGCGCTCGCCACCTTGTTGACGTTCTGGCCGCCCGGCCCGCCGGCGCGGATAAAGCTTTCCTCAACTTCGTCGGGCGAGATGGACAGGGTATCGTTGATCTTGATCATGATATGGGTAACTTAAACCAAATGACTGACGCACCCAAAAACTACATCACGCCGACCGGCATTGAGGCGATGCGCGCTGAGCTGCACCAGCTACGCCGCGTCGAGCGGCCCGAGGTGGTGGCCACCGTGTCCTGGGCGGCGGGGAATGGCGACCGCTCCGAGAACGGCGATTACATCTACGGCAAGAAACGCCTGCGCCAGATCGACGGGCGGATCCGCAGCCTGCTCAAACGGCTTGAGATCGCCGAGATCGTCGACCCGGCAGACCAGCCCAACAAGGACCAGATCTTCTTCGGCGCCACGGTGACCTATGAGGACCAGCACGGGGCGGAGCGCACCATCCGCATCATCGGTACCGACGAAGCGCGCATCGAGGATAACGAGGTCAGCTGGGTGTCCCCCGTCGCCCGCGCCCTGATGCGCAAATCCGTCGGCGACGTCGCCCTGCTGAACACGCCCGACGGCGAGGTCGAGATCGAAGTACTGGAGATTGCGTATATGCCGGGCTAGGTGGGGTTGGTCCGGCTGAGATCGGCTGCACGCCTCTCCCCACCCGCCTCTTGTCACCCCGGCCTTGTGCCGGGGCCCAGAGCGGTGGTTGACGCAAAGACTGGATCCCGGCCCACGACTTCCTCCCGGGGTTCAACCCGGGGGGCCGGGATGACAACGGAATAAATCTCATGCCCTCCCAGGCCCTTCCCCCCTCACACCACAATTTGTCACCCCGGCCTTGTGCCGGGGCCCAGAGCGGTGTTTGCCCCAAAGACTGGATCCTGGCCCACGACTTCCTCCCGGGGTTCAACCCGGGGGGCCGGGACGACAACGGAACAAATCTCATGCCCTCCCAGACCCTTCCCCCCTCACACCACAATTTGTCACCCCGGCCTTGTGCCGGGGCCCAGAGCGGTATTTGCCCCAAAGACTGGATCCCGGCACGGGGGCCGGGATGACAGGCGGAGATATAATCACGCCGCACGCAGCGCCTTCGCGGCAAGTGCCGCCACCACGTCCTCCAGCGCCAGGACCTCCAGCGGGCAGTCGGGCCAGTCATGCTGCCAGCAGATGATGACGTCGGCCCCATCCACATCATGGCCGTGATAGAAAAAATTGCGTGAGCGGTATTCGAACTCGACGCGCACCGGCTCCCACCTGGCATCGGTGACGCCAGATGCGCCTGCTGACCCACTGCCCTGCCCCGCCCCGCTGCCCGCCACCAGGCGCTTGGCGGCACAATCGGGGAAGGCGGTGCCGATGGCCTCGACCGCGTAGCCGATATCGGCGGCGATCATGCCGAAGACCAGCACCACGCCCATCTCGTTGACCGGGGCGGCCGCCATGCCGCGAAACGCGAGCGGCGGGCCCGACGTGCGCGCGCCGACGCTGCGCCAGGGCGGCCGGGTGGGTGATTTCAAAGGCGCAGTGCCGCCGCGGGGTTTGCGCCGCTCCTGATTGGCGAGGCGGCGCTCCAGCTCCCGCCCATACGGAAATTCCGCCGCGTGTTCGGCGACCCACATTTTCAGCGCGCGCAAAATTCCCGCCCAGTCGCCGAAGCGGCGGTAATAGGTGCCGGGGCTGCCGGGCACCCGGCGCAGCAACGCGCCCGCGCGCTCAAACCCGCCGCATTCCAGGATGGCGGCGTGGAGATCGGCGAGCAATCGCCCGCTTGAGATCTCGGGTGGCTTTTCACCCGGCAACAGCCCGGCCTCGGCACACAGCGTGGGCCAGTCATCGAACCGCGCATACGGGAAGCATTATAATCGTTACCATAAACGCGCATCGCAACCGTCTCCCAACCCACGATACCAACGATATAGAATATGGATCTTTCGCTGCGCGACTGCGAGCACTTGCAGGAGATCTTGTTCCTCAAAAAATCCCGAAGAAGGCTCAACAAACTTCTGGATATCCGCCATATTTGGCCTCAATAATTTTTGAGCAGATTCGCCGGCAACTCCTAAAATCTGGAAGAAAAGAAAAAGAGATCACACCGCTATTCAACTTTAGCTATAGCGACAACGCTCCAATGATCACAATGGGTGGGGTAATTTCCAGCAATGACCTTGCGACGGAAATTTCGGTATTATTGGAAGGAAAAAATTTGGGTAAATTTCTAGACGAAAAACACCAAATGAAGATTGGTGTCCCACCGCTCACGATGAAAGAGAAAGCCGTTCTAGATCAGCTACTTCCATCAATCGAGGTGCCTACCAACGAGACCGTCGAGGGCTTAGGATTCAAACTCAAACCGAGCCAAATCAAAGCGTATCACGAGTTTTATCGCTATTATCCAATATACGGCGAGCTAATGGGTTGAGAAGTTTCTTCTCTTGCTGGAACGGAAGTATTTGGCCCGCTCTCGAAAACACCTCTCCGCAGCCTCCTCAAGATAGACTCTGACCGGTTGAAGCATCGGGCAAGCTTCGTCACTATTTTCCCAGCTCCCAAGTCGAATGTAGCGGGCATAGAAAAGCCCCCCCCTAGAGGTGGCCCTTTTCACATTTCTAACTGGATGACGGCCCTAACGAGATTCCCGCCTACGCGGGAATGACAATTGGTGCGGGGATGACCGCCTTTACGCTTACGTATCCATCCTTCGAGACGCGCTACAGGAGCGCTCCTCAGGATGAGGCTCCTTCCTCTACGTGTCGAGGAACGACCGCAGCATCCGCGACCGGCTCGGGTGCTTCAGCTTGCGCAGGGCCTTGGCTTCAATCTGGCGGATACGTTCGCGGGTCACGCTGAACTGCTGGCCGACCTCTTCGAGCGTATGGTCGGTGTTCATGCCGATGCCGAAGCGCATTCTTAGAACACGTTCTTCACGCGGCGTCAGCGACGCCAGCACGCGGGTTGTCGTTTCGCGCAAATTGCCCTGGATGGCGGCGTCCAGCGGCTGGACGGCGTTTTTGTCTTCGATGAAATCGCCGAGATGGCTGTCTTCCTCGTCACCGATCGGGGTCTCCAGGGAGATCGGCTCCTTGGCGATCTTCAGGACCTTGCGGACCTTTTCCAGCGGCATGCCGAGGCGTTCGGCCAGTTCTTCCGGTGTCGGCTCACGCCCGATTTCGTGGAGGATCTGGCGGCTCGTCCGTACCAGCTTGTTGATCGTCTCGATCATGTGCACCGGAATACGGATGGTGCGCGCCTGATCGGCGATGGACCGCGTGATCGCCTGGCGGATCCACCAGGTGGCATAGGTCGAGAACTTATAGCCGCGGCGGTATTCAAACTTATCGACCGCCTTCATCAGGCCGATATTGCCTTCCTGAATGAGGTCGAGGAATTGCAGGCCACGGTTGGTGTATTTCTTGGCGATCGAGATGACGAGGCGGAGATTGGCCTCGACCATTTCCTTTTTCGCCCGGCTGGCTTCGCGTTCGCCGCGCTGGACCTCGTTGACGAGGCGGCGGAATTCGTCGACCGGCATGTCGATTTCATCAGACAGGGCGATCACCTGATCGCGGATACCCTTGATGTCGTCCTTATAGCGCTGGACGAACGGCTTCCAGCCCTTGCCGGACAGGCGGCTGATGCGGTTCAGCCATTTGGTGTCGGTCTCGTTGCCGAGATATTCCTCGAGGAAGCTCTCGCGCGCGACCTTGGATTTGGTCGCCATGCGCAGCAGCCGGCCTTCGAGCTGCAGCAGCGTCTTGTTATAGGTGTAAAGCTCCTGGACGAGCTGCTCGATACGGAAATTGTTCATCCGCACGATTTTCACGTAGCCGACCAGCTCCTTGGTCAGCTTTTCCAGGTTCTTTTCGGACACCGCCCCAAAGCTGCCATTGCCGTTCAGCGCATCGGCGCGTTTTTGGCGAAGCTTGGCGACCTTCGGATAGGTGGTGGCGATCTTGTCGAAATTCTTCAGCGCCTTCGGGGTCAGCGCTTCTTCCATCGCCGACATGGAGATGCTGACGGCGTCATCTTCATCCTCGTCCTCGTCGGGCTCACCCTCGGCCTCGCCCGTGGGCGCACCGGTCGGCTTGGCCGGCTTGATCGGGCCGGAATCGTTCGCCGGCACGTTGTTGTTCGGGTTCGGGTTGTTGGGGTTCACCTTGGGCGGGTTGGCGCCGCCATAGGCCGCGTCGAGGTCGACGACATCGCGCAGCAGCATTTCTTCGTTTTTCAGGCCTTCACGCCAGGACAGCAACGCGCGGAAGGTCAGCGGTGATTCACAGATCGCCGAAATCATTTTCTCGCGGCCGGCTTCGATCCGCTTGGCGATGGCAATTTCGCCTTCGCGCGACAGCAGCTCGACCGAGCCCATTTCGCGCAGATACATACGCACCGGATCATCGGTGCGGCCGAGATCCTGGTTGTCGTCATTCGCGGGCTTGGCTTTTTCGACCGCGGTGCCTTCGACCTCGGGCTCCGTCTCGGTCTCTTCGGAATCTTCGCTTTCGACGACGTTGATGCCGAGCTCGGAAAGCTGGGTCATGGTGTCTTCGATCTGCTCGGATGAGACATCATCCGGCGGCAGCGCCTTGTTCAGGTCGTCATAGGTGACGAAACCGCGTTCCTTGCCGGTCTCGAGCAATTTTTTGACAGCGGCATCGACCGAATCGATGACCGGGGCGTCGTTGCTCTCTTCGGCCTGTTGCGGTTTGGCTTCAGGCTGCTTTTTGATCTTCGTCGCCATGCGTACTCCGTCCCCCAAAATTACCAAAATCGCCCACTTGTGGCAGCCTGGTCCTCAGGACGGGGTCCTTGGGACGGGTGCCGCCGGGCACGCTCTCATTTTCAGTACGTACCCGTTGGCACGTTAATTTTTTCGTCTCTCACGCTTGTCGTCTCGCGCTTCTCGCATGGTCCCCTGCATCTTTTAAGTCGCAGTCCCGGGGACCGGAATATCAGCTATTCGTGCCGGTCCCGTATTGGACCGGTGTTCCATCCGTCTATCAGACGGGCACTTCGGTGCCCGGCGATCCGGGTCCGTCGGTTTTCAGCTTTTCAAATCTTTCCCAGTTCTCGTCTGTCGGCTCATTTACATACAGGCGTCTCGCGTCTTCGAGCTCTGCCCGGCGCCCTGGCGCCAGGTGGCTTGCAAGTACCTGTAGGAAACCCGTCCGCACTTCGTCTTCGGCGGCGTCCATCTTGGCGAAGCCGGCATGGACGTAAACATCAGAGGTCAGAACAGACTGCAAAATCACGCTGTTTCCCTGGTTAACTAACTGGGTCTTAAGCCCCTCGGAGTCAAGATTTTCCGTGAGGGCGTAGACCTTTAGGATTTCCTGCCGGAGGTTGTCAAGCTTAGGGTTTGAAACATTAACCATTGCTAAATCCTCGGCGAACATATCCAGCAGGTCCGGATGGTTGAGAATCACCGCCAGAAGCACCTGTTCGTGCCGTTTTTTGAGGATATCGGGGCCGGATCTGGCGCTCTGATCGGGGACGCCGCCCAGATGGGTGCCGGCGCGACGATCTTCCCAGGACGCGGCGCCGCGTCCGCCACGGCCGCCGCCACGATTGAAATTGCCACCGCCGCCGCGGTTGAAATTGCCGCCGCCGCCGCGGCCCTGATACTGGCCCTGCCTGCCGCCGTAATTCCCGCCGGGATTACGCGCGGCGTTGATCATGTCGCGGAGTTTCTGGCGGAACAAAGACTGGTACTGGAACTGGACCTTGCGGTCGGCGATCGACAGCGCGCGGTCTTCGAGGCGTTTTTCCAGACCGGCGATGCGCTCCGGCGTATCGAATTCACGCCCGGCGGTCTCGAGCCCCCAGATCACGGCATCAAGCGGCGTCGATTTCGTGATCAGCTCTTCCATCGCCTGCGCGCCCTGCGTGCTCACCAGACTGTCCGGGTCTTCGCCGGCAGGCAGGGTGAGGAAACGGAGCGAGCGTTCGGGCGCCAGCAGCGGCAGTGCGCGCTCCGCTGAGCGTCCCGCCGCGCGCTGGCCGGCATTGTCGCCATCGAAACAGAGATAGGGCTCGTTGGTGACTTTCCACAGCAAGGCGAGATGGCTCTCCGACAGCGCCGTGCCGAGCGGGGCCACGGCCTCGGCAATTCCGTTCTGCGAAAGCGCGATCACGTCCATATAGCCCTCGGTGACCAGGATGCGGTGTTTGTCATGCGCCGCACTGCGCGCCTGGGCGAGGCCGTAAAGCGTGCGGCGTTTATCGAAGAGCGGCGTGTCCGGCGAGTTCAGGTATTTGGGCTCGCCGTCGCCCATGGTGCGCCCGCCGAACGCGATGATGCGGCCACGGGCGTCGCCGATCGGGAACAGGACCCGGTCGCGGAAAAAGTCATAAGACGGGCGGCCGTCATCGGGTTTGCGCACCAGGCCGCCCTCGGCAAGCAGCGCTTCGGGCATCGCGTCCGACATGATCGCGGTCTTGAGCGAATTGCCGGGCGGCGCGAAACCGAGCCGGAACCGCGAGATCGTCTCGTCCGACAGGCCGCGCCCGTGCAGATAGGCCAGCGCCGTCTTCCCCATCGGCGAGCGCAGGACCTTCTCATAATAAGCACACGCCGCCTCCATCACTTCCAACAGCCCCGCCCGGCGCTGCTCCTGCGCGCGTTCCTCAGGCGAAGAGACCGGCACCTCCAGCCCCGCTTCCGCCGCCAGCCGCTCCACAGCCTCGGGAAACGACACCCCCTCCGCCTGCATCAAATACCCAATCACATCCCCATGAGCCCCACACCCGAAACAATGATAGAAGTTCTTATCATTTGAGACTGTGAATGACGGGCTTTTTTCGTTGTGGAAGGGGCACAGGCCGGTGTGTTCGCGGCCGCGCTGGATGAGTTTTACGCGTCGGGAAACGACGTCGGACAGGGAGAGCCGGGCGCGGATTTCGTCTAGGAACTGGGGCGCAAACGCCATGCCTGCCTTTCGGGGATCGGGGATCGAGCGCTACAGCCTTATTATATGCCGCGCCGCGCCGAAAGCGACTCCGATCGGGCCAAAATATCGGGCCCAAGTACCGCGCCAAAACATCCGGCCGGAAAATCGGGCCGCTAGTTGGAGAGCTGTGCCTTCAACATCGCACTTGCCTTGCCGAAATCCATCTGGCCGGCATAGTGCTCGCGCAGAGCCCCCATCGCCTTGCCCATATCCTTGATCGACGCGGCACCGGTCTGCTCGACCACAGCCGCAATCGCCGCCTCGATCTCGGTATCGTTGAGCTGACGCGGCATGAAACCCTCGATAACCGTGATTTCCTCGGCCTCGCGCGCGGCAAGCTCGGGCCGGTTGCCCTGCTTGTACATCTCGATCGAGTCATGACGCTGGCGCACCATGGTCTGGAGCACCTGCAGGATCTCGGCCTCGCTGATACCGTCATCCACGCCCTTCGAGCGCGCCGCGATATCGCGGTCCTTGATGGCGGTCAGGATCAGACGCAGGGTCGACACCGCGACCGGCTTCTTTTCCTTCATCGATGTCTTGAGCGTTTCGCTGAGCCGGTCTCTGAGCATGGATCTCATCTTGGCTGTTGAGAGGCGGCGGACGTTAACCTAATTCACCGGCACGCGCAAACCCTCAAGGGAGACCTAACATATTGAAATATATACATCTTTCAAAAATTCCTTTCGGTTGACGAGTCCCTTGCGATCCCGTATCTAACCTAAGGTCCGCTGTGCTTGCGGCCCGCGAAATGGGACTCCCGCACACCACGCCCGATATACAAAACAACACGCCCGACACATTTCTCTTCTTAAACCCGGAAGAAGCCCCGATGGCAGACACAGATACCGCCGCCCGCCCGCAGACCTCCCCCAACACGCCGCCCGAAGGCGCCACGGCCGTTCTTGTCCTCGGCAATGGAGAGACCATCTGGGGCACCGGGATCGGCGCCACCGGCACCACGACCGGCGAGGTCTGCTTCAACACCTCTATTACGGGCTACCAGGAAATCCTGACCGACCCGTCCTATGCCGGCCAGATCATCACGTTTACATTTCCCCATATCGGCAATGTCGGCGCCAACCCGGAAGACATCGAGACGACGACCCCGGCGGCCCGCGGCCTGATCCTGCGCGGCGACATCACGCACCCGTCGAGCTGGCGCGCGGCCCAGCATCTCGACGCGTGGCTCAAATCGAACAACCTGATCGGCCTCGCCGGGGTTGATACGCGGCGCCTGACTCGCCTGATCCGCGATTCGGGCGCGCCGACCGGCGTGATCCATCATGCGCCCGCCAAAGACGGGCAGGTGAACTTCGACCTCCCGTCTCTCACGAGCGCGGCGTCCGCGTGGCCCGGGCTCGAGGGCATGGACCTCGCCAAAGAGGTCACCTGCCGCCAGACCTATAGCTGGGACGAAAGCCTGTGGGCGCTGCACGAAGGCTATGGCAGGCAGAACGATCCCAAGTTCCACGTCGTCGCGATGGATTTCGGCGCCAAGCGCAACATCCTCCGCGCGCTGGCCTCTGCGGGATGCAAAGTCACCGTCGTGCCCGCCACGGCGAGCGCCGAAGAGGTGCTGCGCCACAAACCCGACGGCATTTTCCTGTCCAACGGACCGGGCGACCCGGCGGCGACCGGCGAATATGCCGTGCCGGTGATCAAACAACTGATCAAATTCGGCCTGCCGATGTTCGGCATCTGCCTTGGCCACCAGCTGCTGAGCCTCGCACTGGGCGCGCGCACCAAAAAGATGCATCTCGGCCACCGCGGCGGCAACCACCCGGTCAAAGACCTCGCGACCGGCAAGGTGGAGATCACCAGCCAGAACCACGGCTTCGTCGTCGACCAGGACACCCTGCCCGACGGCGTGGAGCTGACCCACACATCGCTGTTCGACGGCACGCTGGAGGGCATCCGCCTAACCGGCAAACCGGTCTTCTCGGTCCAGCACCACCCGGAAGCCAGCCCCGGCCCGCAGGACAGCCACTATCTGTTCGACCGGTTCGTGGAGATGATGGAAGCGGCGGGTTAAGCCGGCGAGACAGGCAGTGCCCGACCGGATAATGCCCGGCCGGATAATAGCTGCCCTGCGGGGAAGTGTGCAGATAAAGGCCGCCGGCATTTCAGTGCCGGTTTTTTTATCTTTAGAATTGATAGGTGATAGGTTACACTTGTCAGATGATCGTGCGTTTCCGGCACAAAGGCCTCAGGCGGCTATATGAGCGGGACGACCGGCGCGGACTTCCGGCGGCCCATGCCGACAGGATTTCGCGCGTCCTCGCCCGGCTCGACGTAGCGACCGCCCCTCAACAGATGGACCTGCCCGGTTTCCGGCTGCATCCGTTAAAGGGCGACCTCGCGGGATATTGGGCCGTGAGCGTGTCGGGCAACTGGCGGATTATATTCCGGTTCGACGGCGCCGATGCCAGCGACGTAGAACTGATCGATTATCACTAGCGAACGCAGCATCTGGCTCATGCAGTATCTGGCTAACGCAACGTCAGGAGGACAGACAACATGACGATGAAGAACCCGCCCCATCCGGGCCTGTCGGTTCGGCAGGATTGCCTGGAGCCACTTGACCTGAGCGTGACCGAAGCGGCGAAAACCCTTGGCGTCAGCCGCAAACAGCTCTCCGACATCGTAAACGGGCATGCGGGTATTTCGCCTGAAATGGCGATCCGCCTCGACAAGGCGTTCGGCGGCGGCGCGGAAACGTGGCACCGCCTCCAGGGCGCCTATGACCTCGCCCAGGCAATGAAACATGCCGACCGCATCAAGGTGAAACGCGTGGCATCGGCAGCGTGAAACAACACGGGGCAACAGAAGGCGGGACGACAGAGGGCGGGACGACGGAGCGCGCGGTGCCACACGGCTCTGCAGGACAGGCACGATCTGCAACACCCTTCAGGCGCGCACCTTCTATACGCGTGACCGCACTGCTGGGCGGCCTGCTCGCCGCGTTCACGCTCACGGGGTGTGCCGGACCGGAGACGCCGACCGGCACCAAAGCTGACAGACAGACCAGCACCGTTACACGCCCGGACGATCCCGACTCCACACGGCAACGTTCGGATCGCGCCGGTCACGCCCACGCCAGACACGCGCGAACCACACGGCTCCCCGCCCCCCGTATCGTGCACGCCCGCGGGCGGTTGCAATGCGTTCCTTTCGCCCGCCGCCACGTGAACATTTCGCTCCGCGGCCATGCCTGGACCTGGTGGCGCGCCGCGAAGGGCCGCTACGAACGCGGCCGCCGGCCACAGGTTGGATCGGTGCTGGTGCTGAAGCGGCGCGGCAGAAGCCTGGGCCATATCGCCGTGGTGACGCGGATCGTGGGGCCGCGCGAGATTATCGCCGATCACGCCAACTGGCTGAACCGCGGCCGCATCCATCTCGGCACCCCGGTGCGCGACGTCTCGAAGAACAACGACTGGTCCGCCGTGCGGATCTGGTACACGCCGGGCAACACTTTGGGGCGGTCAACCTATCCGGCCTATGGCTTTATTTACCCGCGGGCGACGGATAGCTGAGGTGGGATGGCGCCACGTGTTGGAATGACCACAAAAGACGACGCACCGTTTATGAAGCCGTAGTGACCAATATCGATACATTTTTCACGTCGTCAACCAGTACGAGGGGCTACTCCCAACACCTCTGCGCCAATAGATCAGCATGGTTAGTAGGGTCGGATGATGTAACTAGAATCAGGAATCGCCTGTCCGAGACAATCAAGAATTCGGAACTGGAAGATTCAAGAACTACCGCCATTAGTGGCTTCATTCTCGCGATGCCAAAAAATCTGCGTAAACGGCAACATATGCCAGCTGGAACAACTCTCTTAGGATTGAGTGACTTCCCATTTGAAGAACCAGAAAAACGAAAACCAGCGCAGTTTAATTGAGAAAATTCGTGGGTGTACTTCTAATTAATGGTTGTCTAACAACCCTACATACCCGTCAGGATTTAGCGGATGAATTACCACGAAGATTCGTGATCTAATAGCAACGCATAATTCTATATAGACGTCTCCTATAACTGGCGCGCGCCGGAGAGGCCTACAACTACTCCGAAGAAGTCTTACAGACCCTACAGACAATAGCGTTGCACAAGTTAGATGGGCAGACGAACAACTGGGTATCGAGTTCGACACGAACTTTCTATTGGTGCAAGGCACCTACGAAGCCCGGGCAGAAAATGCGCATTTCCAAGGTGCTGACCCAGATCAAGTGATAAAAAATTGTATTCACTGGCTGAGCGACGAACCATTCTCGACGAGACCTGCTTTGTTAGGATCTTATACAGCTGCAGGCCACCTAGCCGACTACGATTTAGCGCTTAAGTTTGTAGATATTGCCCTCATTTCAAACCCTCAAGCTGTCGAGCTAAAGAACAACAAGATTGTTGCTCTGGCGAGATTAGCAAAGGTCAAAGAAGCTCGGTTGATGCTCAATTCGATCAGCGAAAAAGAGCGTAGAAACAACCCTGTTCTGCGCGCAACAGAAGGCCTCGTAAATTTTCGTGAGGGAAACGATGAAATAGGCAGGAACCTCTATCGAACTACAATCAATGAAGCGACCGGCGCAGGAAATAAAGCACTGGCAATTCGTGCCGAAGCTCATCTACTTGAAGAGGAGATAGAAGCTGGAAACCTCTCTCAGCTCGAAAACATGCCGAATATTAAAAATGCCTTCGAGAGCACGAAAGACGCCCAGTTAATTCGTCTGTGGAATGAAATTGAAAAAACCTGACTGCTGCTTTGAAGTAACAAACGAAAATCATCACCCCCCCACACATACCCCAACAAGCAGGGGCTCCGCCCCTACTTCTTCCGCATCTGAAACACCGTCCTGCCGTCCTCGCTCACCCAGATCGCGCGGGTGTTTGAGACAAAGCGGAATTTGCCGCCGGCGTTGCTGGTGTATTCGTTGTCACCGCTCTTCTCATACACCCGCTCCAGGTTCGTGCCTTTGCGCTTCACCCATATGGTGGTCGCATCGGTGCGGGTGATGATTTCGGTCACCTGGCGCCGCGGCACCTGCAGAATCCAGTCGCCGGTGAACTGCGTGTGGCTGATCTCAGCGGGCGGGGCGGTGACGATGTCGTCCGCCGCACCCCGGGTCAGGTCGTAGCCGACGCCGCCTTTGGGCTGATATTTGACCTTCCGGTAATTGTCCCGGAACGTGATGGTGACATCTCCGCCGGGACCACCCGTATACGTGCGGGTGCGGCCGCGCTTGCGGGTATAGCGTGTCCGCTCACCGTTATTGAGCCGCGCGTGAAAGCCCTTGTTCTTCACATTGTCGACCACCAGGCTGGCAATATTCCCCGCCCCCCGGTTCAGTGAATACACACCGGCCAGCGTCGGCTCCTGCGCGAGGGTCAGCTTGCTCCACGAACCGGACGTACCGCGGCGGTACTGCAGCTCGGTGAAGTTGTGCCGATAGCGGATCTCGGGGCCATTGTCGCCGACCCGGTATTTGCGGCCCGCATTAGTCACCCGGTCATAGGTCTTCGGCGTGGCGCCGTTGATGCTGGCGGTGATCCGCGTTTTCGTCTGGCCGTCGACATAGATTGTGCCGTTGCGGCTGCCGACCCTGCCGGCCCAGGTGCCTTCTGTGCATTTCATGTCGTTCGTGCAGATCTGTTCCGTGGTCGCCCTGATATACGCGCCACCCGCATCCCAGCCCGCCGCCTTGGACAGCGTGATCGTATAGCCGAGGAACCGGCCGACATCGTTGTCCTTCATCCAGCCTTCGCCGTCCTCGTCGCGGCGCTGAAACCAGATGCCGACGGTCACTTCGGGGGCGAATTCGCCGAGCGCATCCTTGAGCTTTTTGACATCGCCGGACATCACCGCCTGCACTTCCTTGCTCATGCCGGTCATGTTCTGCACGGCCTCGATCACGTCGATGACGTAGCCGTGGGATTTGCCGCGCAAATCGGAGACGTCATCCTTCCAGAAGCTGAGGGTGAAGCCGCCGCCCGCACCGCCGCCGAGGCGGAAGTTGACGCTTTTGCTGAAGTACCACTTGGCGTCTTTCGTATCGTCGCGGTTGCCGGTGCAGTTAAAGGCCATCCCGGCCTCGCCCTCGAAGTTCAGCAGGAAGCCTGCCTCGACACCAACGCCGATGGCCCAGGTGTTCGTGCCCACCGGGCAGCTGATTTTCGGACGATCGCCGACGACGTTGTCGCTGCGGGGCGGGCCGTCTCCCTCCGCCGCCGCGCTGGCGCCCGAGCGGATATTGCTCCGCATGGCAGTGTCCTGGCTCATCGATGAGCCCTTGGTCAGCATCGGCACAATAACGGCGGAATCCTTCGACAACTGGGCCATGGCGGCCTTGCGCATCACGCCTTCCTTGGTGAGCACGCACATGCCGTTCAGCTTGCGCTTCAGGTACGGCTTGCAGGGCTTGCCCTTGTCGGTGATGCGGCAGGCCTTCTGATTCTCGCTGCCGCAGCCGACGCACCGGCCGTTGCGCGAGGTCGTCCATTCGGCGCATTGACGCCCGGCCTTGAATACCCGGCACGACGGCTCACCCGCACCGCCACAGGGCTTGCAGGTGTTGTTGCCATCCGGCTTGTAGTTGCCGCGGCAGGGATAGCCCGTGGCGAGCTTGGGGCAGGCCGTCTGGTTGGGGCCGCCGCAACGCTGGCAGGTCCGGCCGATCTTTTTGGTATCCGGCGCGCAGCGCTTGCCGGCCTTTGTCACCGGGCAGGGTTTTTGGCCGTGCAGGCCGCAGGAGGTGCATTTGCGTTCGCTATTCGGGGTGAGCCAGGCGTCGCAGCGCAGGCCGCCGGTCACCTTGAGGCAGGCGGGCTGGTTCCGGCCGCCGCAGGTGAAGCAGCTACCGCCGAGTTTCATCGTGCCCGGATCGCACTGTTTGCCTTCCTTGAACGCGCGGCAGGCTTTCTGGCCGTTGCCGCCGCAGGGGGCGCAGATGTTGCGGCTGTTGGGTTCCAGCTTGCCTTTGCAGGGGAAGCCCTTGGCGAGCTTCGGGCAGGCTTCCTGGCCGCGGTTGCCGCAAGCTCTGCAGATGCCCTTGGATTTGGTCGTGCCGATATTGCACGCACCGCCGGCCTTGCCGGCCCGGCAGGATTTCTGGTTGGTGCCGCCACAGGGCTTGCAGAAGCCGCGACTGTCAGGAGCGTAGCGGCCGGCGCAGGGATAGCCTTTCTTCGATTTCTTACAGGCTATTTCGTTGCGGCCGCCACAGCTCGCATAGCATGTGCCTGAGATCTTCATCAGGCCTTTGTTGCATTGCGGGCCTTTTTTCGATTTCGGGCAGTATTCCTGGCGGGCACCGCCGCAGGGCCGGCACAAACCGCGGAGCTTGCCGAGCCCGGAATCGCAGACCGGGCCCTTGTAGCGGACGGGACAGGGCGGCTGGCCTCTGGCGCTGCATTCATGTTTGCTGATCGCGGCTTCGGCCGCGGTGGGGTCGACCGCGATGTCGATTGCGGTCACCGCGGTCGCCGCAAAGGCGAGCAGGATGCAGACGAAAACCGCCCGGATCATCGATGCGCAATAATGTGTCATTTTATTTTTGCCGTTGGTGTTCATCTCAAGCCTGCCCCTGTGGTCGCCTAAATCGGGTTATTCGATACCCGTAATTTCTCAAATCCCGGCGCCGTCTTCTATGGGTAGGATTACCCAATCGGCGCCGATTGTTCTTCCGCCCTAACTTTCAGCCGTCTCTTCCAGCAATCCGTCTTCGAGCGCGCGGGCCATCAGCTCGGCCACCGAATGGACGCCGAGCTTCGCCATCAGACTGGCGCGATGTTTTTCCGCCGTGCGCGGGGAGATGCCCTGGGCCCCGGCGATTTCCTTCGTGGTGCGGCCGCGCAGGACCATCTGCAGGGTCTGCTGTTCGCGCGGCGTCAGATCGGTTTGCGGTGGCGCATCCTCGATCAATGCCAGGCAGTCGGGCGCGATGAACCTGCCGCCGCGCAGGATCAGCGGCAGCTTTTCATACAGGAGCGCGTTCGAGCCGCCCTTGGCGAACATGCCGTCGACACCGGCCTCGATCAGCTGTGCCAACACGCCGGGGGCGGTGACGGATGAAAACACGACGACCTTGGTCTCCGGGCTCCAGCGGCGGATTTCATTAAAAATTTCGGCCCCGCCCGACAGCGGCATGGTGAGGTCGAGGAGGAGAAGATCGGGGCGGTGCTGCTTGGCGGCGGCGAGGGTCTCGAACCCGTCGGCGGCTTCGGCGACGACCGTTATGGGCGGATCGTCAACCACGCCGGGCGTCTCCAGCGCGGCACGCAGACCGCTCCGCACGATCTCATGATCGTCCGCGATAATGGCCGTAAAACGCGACCTACCTACTTTTACAAACTGCGCCTGCCCCATGACGCAAAAGCTATAGGATTGCAGAACCTTTGCAAACAGCGCGGGGGCACGGTTTTAGCCCATTCTCGCGCGCGCCACAGATACCGAAAACGACGTGCCGTGCCCCGCCCCCTGCCCGGTCTCCGTGCGGGCATCGACGGCGAGTCCGTGTGCGCGGGCAAGCTCGTCGACGATCGACAGGCCGAGCCCCGATCCGCTCGATTTCGCGCCCTTCACGCCTGCGCGCCGGGCCTCTGCCGGAGCGATCCCGGCAAAGCCGTTGCCGTTATCGAGGATCACCAACCTGAGCCGGTCGCCGTGGGGCCGCACGCCGACCAGGATCCGCGGCGCGCCGGAATGAGCAATGGCATTGGCGATCAGATTCGAGGCGATGCGGGTGAGCACCACGGGCGGTGCATGGAAAACCGCCGTGCTCGGCACAAAGCGCAGCGCGATATTTTTTGCCGACGCGTCTGCGGCGAACAGGCGGGTGAGCATGGAAAACAGCAGCGCGGCGGGCACGTCTTCGGCCAAAATCTCTTCGGGTATGTCGGTGCCGGTCTCAGGGATCAGATCCCCCGTCAGCGCATCGAAGTGATCGAGGATGCGGCCGAAGCGGTCGGCATGGACATCGTCGAGATCGGTCTTCAGCGCATCGAGCTCAGCGCGCAGCGCGGCGATGGGCTGGCGGATATCGTGGGCGACGGTGGAGACGCGGCGCGTCTGCCGCGCGGCGATATCGCGGGCGCGGGCGTAATTTTTTTCCATCGCGAGCAGCGCTTCGGCGGCATCGGCCTGTTTGCGCGCCGCCGTCACCGCGTCTGCGAGCGCGGCTTCGCGCGCACGGCCAAGATCAAGAACGCTGAGCGCAATCGCCGCCATGGCCGGCACCGCAACGAGGGCGAACAGCCAGCGCAGCCATGCCGGATCGAACGCCGCCGCACCGGCCGCCGCACCGGCCCCCGCACCGGCCCCCGCACCGGCCCCCGAATTGGCCCCCGAATCGGTCACCGACACGCCATAGACCGGAAACAGCACAGCGACGACCACGCACAATACACCCGCCGTCACTGCCGGCAGACGAAAAGGCGCGCCCGCGAAATTGCGCCAGGTGACGGTCGGCACGATATGGCTCCACAGCATCGCCGCCAGCAACCCGTTGACGACGGGCACGGCCAGCGCCATGGGCAGAAACCACACCGCAATGGCGAGCCCGAGCGCGATCACGGTCAGGGCGTTCAGCGCAGCCCGGAGTGCTTTCATCGAACGTGCGGGCGCAATCGCGCGTTCCGCCGTAAAGAAACCGAGCGCACAACCGGCCAGTGCCAGCGTCATCGCAGCGCTGCGTTCCAGGCTGTCGACCAGGCCGAGCGGAACAGCGCCCGCCCCCCGGTCCAGCACCCAGACAACCGCCAGCATGACGGCAAACAGGGCCGCATAATAAAGCCCGATACGGTTTTTAAGCGCCGCATTGAGCAACACGAACACCCCGACGAGCGCTGCCGCAGCGGCGTAAAAGGCGACCGCATTCCCCGATACCGGCACCGCGCCGTCTGCTGCCTGTGCGGCGACCGTCGGCAACACCGCCACAATCGGTATGGCGGGCACAAGCGCCAGCGCTTTCAGCGGGCGGGGCGTGCGCGCGGCGTTTTCGAGGTTCATGCGTTTCATCCTGCTGTGCAATCTAGGGGCAAAACGTAGCCGCGCCATCCCCCCGCCGATATGGGTAGTGCTACCCATTCACGCGCTGACCCAATCCGGATAAGTTCCCCTCAATTCATAAACGACCAACGCAGACGTAAAGGACAAGCAGCTATGAGTTTTCGGGGTAGGGCATCGGCACATAAATCAATCATCGGACGATCAATCATCGGGCGCGCGTTCGCCGCCATCGCGACGGCGGCGCTGCTGAGCATTGCAGCAGGCGCCATCAGCGCACCGGCCGTCGCACAGATACCGGGCATGCCGGCGATCCCGAAGATCCCGGCCTTCCTGCCCATGGTCGATACCGTACCGGAGGGAGACACGCTGCCGATCGACGGGCTGTGGCGCATTTCGGGCATCGGCAAGAAAATCCGCATCGAACGGGGCCGCGCCTATGCGGTCGACACGTGGCTTCACATGTTCGTCCTGGAGGTCCAGCCCGACATGGTGGTGATGCAGAATTTCGAGCGCACGGGGCCGGGGCGCTATACCGCCGACGATCTGCCGCTGCAGGGCCAGGCGACCTTCACGCTGACCCGTGACGGCAATCTGCGCGCTGTCGTGCAGAGCATGTTTGGGCCGATTTCCTACACGCTGACCAAACGCCGCGCGGATGACCGCGACGCGCTCGAAGACGAGATCACGGCGATGACCAGCGGCGGTCGAGATCGCGACCGTGATCGGGACAGGGACAGGAATTCGGACAGAGATCGCGACCGGGATCGGGATCGGGATCGGGATCGCGACCGGGACCAGGACCGCAGAAGCGACCGGGACACGGACAGAGACCGGGACACGGACAGAGACCGGGACACGGACAGAGACCGGGATAACGGCCGCGACCGTAACAGTGACCGCGACCGGGCTGACGACAACCGGGCAGATGGCGGCGGCGCGCTCGCCGACTGCAAGAAACTGGGTGTCGATTCCCGTACCGGCGATGTGGTCTGCAAGGATTAGGCCCCTCCCCCGCAGAATACACCGTTGGATTGCCGTTGCCCGATAGAGTAACCTTCACCCCCCGACGCGGTGTATCGAAAGCGTCGGGACACGGGGTATTTCTTCAGGGGTAGGACCTATGAAATTCGATCCGGGAAGTTTCTATCTGGGGGTGGTCGACTTTTTCTCGATCATGCTGCCGGGTGGCGTGCTGGCCTATTTTCTGTCGGGCCCGTATCAGGCCAGCGTGTTCGGCACGCTGTTTCCCGCCATTCCGCCGGGCGCCGCCGGATGGGTGATCTTCCTGTTCGCCGCCTACCTGCTGGGCCATATCGTGTTCCTGCTAGGCTCCTATCTCGACAACATCTACGATCCGGTCCGCAGGCTGGTCTGGCCGAAGAAGACGGATTTTGCCTTTCAGCAGGCCGACCGCCTCAAACGTGACCGTCTCGGCGCCGATGCGGCAAAGGCGATCAACACCTATCAGTGGGCACGCGCGATCCTGACACTGAACCACCCTGCCGGCATGGCGGAGGTGGCGCGGCTGGAGGCGGATTCCAAGTTTTTCCGCAGCCTTGTGATCGTCCTCGTTGTCCTGCTGGCGGCAACGCTGGCGAATGACTGGCACCGGACAGGTGCCGTGTTTCCCGTTCTGCTGGGGGTATTTGCCGTGTTGTCCTATTGGCGCTACACCGAGCGCCGCTACAAAAGCACCGAACAGGCCTATCGCTACATGATCGTGCTGGCGAGCGAAGACCAACGCGACCCCGAGACCCGTAAAAACACTTAGTAGTACCGAATAGTAACATGCCAGACACCATCACCCATGCGGGCGGCGCCATCTTCCGGCAACGCGGCACAACCATCGAATATCTGCTGGTCGCGGCGACAGGAAACACCGGCGACTGGGTTTTGCCCAAGGGTCATATCGATGCGGGCGAAGACCCCGCTATAGCAGCCCTGCGCGAAGTGGCCGAAGAAGCCGGCATAGCCGCGCGGGTTCTCGGTCCGGTACCGGGGCGGCTCCGCTTTCCCGCCGTTCACGACGGCAAGGCGGAGGTGGTAGAGGCTATTTTCTACCTGATGGAATATACCGGCGAAGCCGATTCCCAATCCGAGAACCGGAGTCTGCGCTGGCTGTCGCTGGACGATGCGCTGGCCACGCTCACCTTCGCCGAGAGCCGCGAAGTTCTCTCCCGCGCAGAGGAACTCCGCCTGCTGTCGGACCAGGCCCGCTAACGACACCGCCCCGCTAGCGCCGCCATCAAGACTCCCCCCGGCGGGTGCGCTAGACTTCCGCGCATCACGACTGTTGATACGCGGAGCACGCATGACCCCGACCGAAACCAATCTCGGATTTTTCAATGCCCAGGCGGCGGCGGCGCATGGCGCGCGCACCGCCATCATCGATCTTTCGCGCCCCATGCCGTTCAGCATCACCCATGCCGAATTGGACGACCGGATGAACCGCGTCGCCGCGGCGTTGCAGGCGCGGGGGCTTGCGCGCGGCGACCGGCTGCTGCTGGCGACCGGCAACCGGTTCGAATTTATCGAGGTGTTCTTCGGCGCGATGCGGGCAGGCATCGTGCCGATCCCGCTCAATCACAAGCTCGGCGCAGACACGATCCGCTTCGTGATAGCGGATGCCGATGCCCGGGGCGCCGTCATTTCCCCCGAATGCCACCCGGAAATCGAGGCGTTGGTCGATGAAGCGGGACTGACCCCGAAAATTTCGACGGGAACAGACGCGCCGGATTGGGAAGCCTATGAAGACGTGCTGGCCGCCGCCGATCCCGGCGCGATCGTCTCCCCGGATATTGCCCCGCGCGAGGTCGCCTTTCTGCCCTATACGTCGGGCTCGACCGGGGTGCCGAAGGGCGTCCTGCTGCCCCATGACGGCATGCTGTGGGCGATCCGCGCGGCGCAGCATTACTGGCCGCTGGTGCCGGATGACCGCGCCCTGATCGCCGGGCCGCTATTCCACAAGAACGCCATGCGGGTCTCGGTCAAACCGATGCTGCGCATCGGCGCATCGGTCGTGATCCTGCCGCAGTTCGAACCGAAGATGTTTTTAGGCGCCCTTGCCGACTATGACTGCACCCATTCGGGCGGCGTGCCGGCGATGTACCGCATGGCGCTGGCCGAGGAAGACCTGCTGGCGTCGCTTACCTTCCCCAAACTAAAATGCCTGGAGATGGGCTCCGCCGTTGTCGGCGCCGACCTGATCGCCGCGGTCGAGACCGCGTTCGACACCCCGGTGATCGAAGCCTACGGACTGACCGAGGGCGGCGGGCCGTTGCGTGAGCCGCCCCAAAACGAGGGCGCCCCCAGCCATGGCCCCGTCCCGCGCGGCAGTTGCGGCATCATCGCGCCCGAGGTCGAGGTAAAGCTGATCGACGCCGATGGCGCAGAAAACCCGTCCGAGGGCGAACTCTGGGTCCGCTCGCCCGCGGTGCTGACCGGCTATAACAACCGGCCGGAACTGACCGCAGAGCGCATCGTCGACGGCTTCCTGCGCACCGGCGACATATTCCGCTGTGACGAAGACGGGCATTTTTTCTTTATGGGCCGCACCGACGATCAGTTTTCCTGCGGCGGCGAGAACATCAACCCGAAAGAGGTCGAACTGCTGCTGGTCCAGCACCCGGACGTGGTCGACGCGGTGGTCGCCCCCATCCCGCATGACGTCAAAGGCCTGGCACCGGCCGCACTGATCACGGTCCGCGGCACACCTGCGCCGGACGAAGACGCGGTCAAACAGTTCACGCTGGATCACGGCCCGGCTTATGCCCATCCACGCCGCGTGTTCGTGGTTGACCAGATGCCGTTCAACGGTGCGGGAAAAATCGACCGCGCGCTGGCGAAAGCCGAAATGCTGTCACGGATCGCCGCTTCAGATTAGACGTGACTGGATATTAAGTACTGACGCAAAAGGGGTAAAATTCTGACCTCTATAAAATACCAGATATCCGGCATTCCATTTATTACGGCGAATTTAATCCTTATTGCTGTCGGCATTTTTTAGAAATTTGGCGCCCCCGTAATCCGGGTTTTTCAAAATATTTGATTTAATTTTACCGATATTCGGGCGTGCGATTTGCGTCTGTTAGTCCATGAGCGCATGGTCCCGCGCACTCTGCAGCCGGCGAATGTACTGCTGCTCCAAATTCATCAAAATCTTCAAAAGGCTAATTTAAGTAAATGAGTAAGATTATTTCAATCGCCGCGGCGCTGTGTTTCGCGGTCGCGACAGCAGGCATATCGACAGGTTCGGCGACCGCCAAAGATATAACCCCTAAATGCGGAGCACTTAAGCAAGTCAAATGCACGACGGCAAAAGCGACCTATAAGGGCAAAGTAACAAAGGCAAAACCGAAAGGCGCGTTTTTCGATCCGCGCAAGGGCGGAGAGTGGTGGAAATGCCCAAGCAGCTACCCACGGCGAACGGCCTATGCGGTGACCGACAAGCGCGCCTGCGCAACGAAATCGCTGTGGCCGGATGAAAAACTGTCCAAGGCGACGTATCTTGGCAAGAGAACCAATCGGAAACCCGCGGGTGCGTTCGTTGATCCGCGGTTAGACAAACTGGCCAAAGGTCCCGAATACTGGGCCTGCCCCACGGGCTATGACCGCAATGCAAACGCGGTGACGGACAAGGCTGCCTGCACGGTTCGACCGAAAAACGTTTGCGATTCCAGCAAGTACATTCCGGTCGGCAGTGTCGGCAAAGAGGTCTGCTATAAAAGAAATGACTGCGGCGAATTGAACGGCCGCCCTTGTCAGATTGTTGAACGTCTTCCGTCCTGCGACAAAGGCCTGGCAGAAGATTTTGTTGCCCATGAATGCGTCACGGAGAATGTCGCTCGTTGTCTTTTTGCCGTCCGGGCGATTAGATTCTTCGAAGGGGAATCCGGCAACAAGAATAAAAAGGCAGCTGCAGCCGAAAACAAATCCCAGAGCAAAAAAATGCCGGCGTTCGACACAAAACCTGCCGGTAAAAGCAGCCTCGGCAGTCGCGACAAGGCGAAAGTCAACAAATCCGGTGAGGCTTTCCTCAAACAACACAAGCAATTTGCATTGCAGGTAAAAGCTTCCGCGAATTTGTTGAGCGGAAAGAAAGATGCGCTGAACAAGGCCTTCACCAAAGACAGCTTCTGCAGTGGCACGCAGGCTCAACGAGACCGCGCCTTCCGAAAGGTGATCCCGAAGAAGCTTTCCATCGATCTCAAAAAGAAGGCTCGCCGGATGGATGGCCTTTTTATCAAGAGCGCACATGCAGCCAATAAAGAGCGTTTCTTTATAAGCTATGACATCGTGCACGCAGCAGGTGCCGGAATTGGTTACGCTGTGGGACTGCATTACGTTCGGGATGAAGATGGAAATAGTGGCGCTTATTTTTCAATGGGCCCGGAGCTCGTTACCAATGTCGGTGCAGATGTCTCGTTCGGGTTGAGCTTCTACCCGAAAGTGACAGATGATTCTTTTGAAGGCTGGGGGAGCTCCGTCGGGATATCTGCCGGCCCCCCAACAAAAGTCGTTGCAGGCACCGTCGATATCCACTTTTCGGATGAGAATTTCACGGACGTCGTGGGTTTCGGCTTTCTTGCCGCTGTCGGCGTGGGGATATCACCGGTCGATGTCACCGTCGGATGGTCACATAGCTGGAAACTCGGCGCGTGGTAGTAAAATAGGCGCTGGTTACGTTACAAGCCCCCCCGGAGAGGAATACCTTTCCGGGGGTTTTGGTGCCTGATTATAGTCGACGGCACTATCATTCCGCCTTCTGCAAAGCGTGATGGAGCTTTTCTTTCACAAGACGCAGCTAATTGACGCGGCGGTCCTTCGGGGCCGCCGTTTTCTTATGCGGACTGTCTGCTCTGGGCGCGCCTAAGGCACCATGACGATCTTGCCGAAGAACCCGCGCTGTTCCATCAGGGTTTCGGCCTCGCCGAGCTTTTCCAGCGGGAACGTGTGGCTGACGACGGGCGCAATATCGCCGCTGGCGGCATAGGCGACGGATTGGGCGACGTCTTCCTGCGAATAGGAATTCGAGCCCAGGATATCAAGCTCGCGCACCCACAGAAATCGTAAGTCGGTCTGCGGGTCGTGACCTGCCGTGGCACCACAGGTCAGTACCCGCCCACCGGGGCGTGCCGCGCGGAACGACGGCACCCAGGTATCGCCGCCGGTGAAATTGACGATGACGTCGCAGCCCTTTTTGCCGGAAATCTGCCACGCGGCGCGGCTGAAATCCTCTTCGGCGTAGTTGATTACGTGATCGGCGCCAAGCTTGAGCAACTGGTCGCACTTATCCTGGCTCCCTGCGGCGGCGATCACGGTAGCGCCCGCCATTTTACCGAACTGCAAACTGGCCAGCCCGACGCCGCCGCTGGCGCCCAGCACCAGCATGATCTCCCCCGCTGTCACGCGGCCGCGCTCGAACAGCATGCGGTGCGCGGTCCCGTAATTGATCGGGATCGCGGCGGCGGTTTCCATCGTCACGTTATCCGGCAACGCGACCAGATTGATCGCAGGCACGCAGATCAGCTCGGCCAGCCCGCCGACCAGCTCTTCGCCGATCATGCCGTGATCGGTCTGCGGGTTCATGGTCACACGGTCACCGACGGACCAGCCGGTCACGCCGTCCCCCAGACTGTCGATGGTGCCCGCGATATCGCCACCGGAGATAAACGGCATCGGCACCGGAAAGCCCGGCATGCCGCGGCGCACGAATATATCGAGATGGTTGAGACCGCAGGCCTCGACGCGGACCCGGACCTCGCCTGCCACCGGTTCCGGGTCGTCCCAGTCCCGGTAGACGATATTTTCGACGCCGCCCTGCTGTTCGATAACCGCCGCTTTCATCGCATTCTCCTGTTACGCGCTTGCACCCAAAGCCCGCGCGACGAGCGCATGATAGACCCGCGCCATATCCAGCATATCGGATATCTGCACGTGTTCTTCTTCGGAATGGAACTGGTCGATTTCACCGGGCCCCAGCATCACGGCCTCGATCCCGCGATGGCCGAAATAACCCGCATCGAGCGCGAAATTGCAGACCACTTTTTCCGCCGCGCCCAGCCCGGCATCCGCATAGGCGGCCCGCAGCAGCGTCATCAGGGGGCCGTCATCGGCAACCTCGTTCGGATACATG
This sequence comes from Paracoccaceae bacterium, assembly GCA_047638395.1. Taxonomy (GTDB): domain Bacteria; phylum Pseudomonadota; class Alphaproteobacteria; order MPNO01; family UBA830; genus CAXBCP01. The sequence continues at coordinate 71,272 of JBLIMV010000026.1, forward strand.
AACGGTCCGCGACGGCACTCGATACGCCAGGGTCCGTCTGCGGGCAGCGTATCGCGGATAAAGGCGAAGGCCGCATCGGGATCTTCACCCGGCAACAGGCGGCGGTCGAAGGTAAGCTCGGCGATGTCCTGGACCGTATGGGTCGCGGTCGGACCGCTTCGGATGGCGGTGGGGGTAAGGGTCGCCGCACCGAAGACCGGATTATCGGCGACGCCGAGATCGAGCCCGTGCAGCGCATTCAGACAATGCCGCGCGCCGTCTATCGCATCGATGCCGGCCCACGGCGTGCTCGAATGCACCGCCCGCCCTTCGACCGAGATGTCGACATCGATACGGCCCTTATTGGCGGCCCCGATGCGGCTGTCGGTCCCAAGGCAGATCACGGCCAGATCGGGCAGATCGCCCAACGCATCGCAGACCGACTCGATCGCGGTATGACGCCCGGTTTCACCGGCGGACAGAACGGTCAGGATAACCCGCCCGTCCAGGCCTTCGCGCTGAGCCTGGGCGATTGCCGAAAATGCCGCGGTCATGGCGGTTTTCTGTTCGGCGACACCGCGGCCGCGCACGGCCGGGCCCGCCGGCGTGTCGATGACGGTAGCCGAAAACGGGTCCGTCATCCGCGCCGCCTGATGGGTCATCGCATAGGTCGCAAACAGGATTGATTTCTTGGCATCTGCCGGGCCGAGCTCAAGGATGAGGTTGCCCATCGCATCATAGCGCGGGGCATCGAACCCGAGCGCCGCCAGCTCGGGCGCTGCGCAGTCGGTGATAAACGCTTTTACCCCCGGGTCTTCTTCCTGCAGCGCGGTCTGTTCGCTCGGATGGCGCACCAGTCTTTGCAACAGGGACACCATCGCTTGTTCGCTAAACGAATTTTCTGCCACGTGCTTCCCCTACTCGGCGGCCACGCCGCGCGCGGCCTCGGCTTCACGCAATTCACGGTCAAGCCGAATGCCCGCATGCGCGCGGGACGGCACCAGCGGGGCCAGAATACTGTAGATCACGGGGATCAGGACCAGGGTAAACACGGTCGCGATTCCCAACCCGCCAAACACGACCCAGCCGATGGCGCTGCGCGCTTCGGCGCCGGGCCCGGTGCTGAGGATCAGCGGCAGAGCGCCAAACACCGTCGACAGCATGGTCATCATCACGGGGCGCAACCGGGTGGTCGCCGCTTCGCGCACGGCCTCCATCACGGAATGGCCCCGGTCGCGCAGCTGATCGGCAAATTCGACCACCAGAATCCCGTTCTTGGCCATCAGCCCGACCAGCATCACGAGGCCGATCTGGCTGTAAATATTGAGCGTCGTGCCGGTCAGCTTGAGGGCGAATATCGCGGCGGCCAGACCGAACGGCACGGTCAGCACAATCACCATCGCGCTGAGGATGCTTTCGAACTGGGCGGCGAGCACCAGCAGCACCACGACGATGGCGATGGCAAAGGTGATCATGACCTCGTTCGAGGTTTCTTCGAGGGTTGCGGCTTCGCGCAGGAAGCGCAGATCGATGCCGGCCGGCAGCGTGTCGTCGGCGATGGCCTGAACCTCTGCCATCGCCTTGCGCATCGGATACCCGGCGGGCAGCGGCGTGTCGATCTCGACCGCGCGTTTCTGGCCGGTACGGTCAAGCTCTGCGGCGACGCCGACCTCGGTGAGCGTAACGAACGAGGATAGCGGCACGAGCCCCCCGCCCGCGGTCGGCACAAACAGGTTGCGCAGATCGCCCGGATCATCGATGGCGCCCGCCGCCGATTCCAGCATCACCGGGATCGAGCGGTCATTGACGTTGAGCTCGGCGACTTCATACCCCGCGACCATCGCGCGCAGTGTGTTGGCAATGCCGTCAATCGGCACGCCGAGATCTTCGGCGCGGCGGCGGTCAACATTGATCGAGAGCTGCGGCTGGGTCTGCTGGAATTCAACGTCGGGGTCGTCAAATTGCGGCAGACGTTTCTGCATCGCAGCGCTGAAATCATCCGCCGCCGACGCAAGGTCCTTGTAGTTCGACCCGGTCAGCGCGAATTCCATGCGTCCGCCCGACCGCCGCAGGTTCAGGCTGTTGGGCTGGCGCAGGCGCACATGCGCGCCGGTGATCTGCCGCAACGGACGGCGCAGTTCCTTGGCGATCTCCGCCTGGCTGCGGGTGCGTTCCCCCCACGGCGCCAGCGGTGCCACAATCCAGACCCGGTTCAGGTCCCAGCGCCCGACGATGGACATCACGTCGCCAACCTCGCCACTATCCTGATAGGGCCGCAGCAGGGCTTCAACCTGGGCCGACTGGCGATCCATGTAATCGAGCCCGACGCCGTCAGGCCCCTGCAGCATGATATAGAGCGAGCCCCGGTCTTCGCGCGGCAGCAGTTCTTCATTTATCGTCGGGAAAACCGCCAGTGCTGTCAGGGCGATCATCGCCGTGCCACCCAGCACGAGCAGCCGCGCCGACAACGTGAAATCGAGAAAGCGCCGATAGATATTTTCAATCCGGCGGCCGAACGCCGCGACCATGCCGCGGCGGGGCGCAGGTTTGCCGTCCGGGCCGTCTTCGGTATCCGATACCGGCAACCGGGACGCCAGCAGCGGACATAGCGACAGCGCGACAAAAGACGAAATCGCGACGGCGACCGCCAGCACGATGCCAAATTCGGTGAACAATCGCCCGGCATTGGACGGCAGAAACGCAATCGGCAGGAACACCGCCACCAGCGTCGCCGTCGTTGCGATCACGGCGAAGAAAACCTGACGTGTGCCGACGACCGCAGCCGCCAGCGGCTTTAGCCCCATGGCGCGGTGCCGGTAGACATTTTCGATCACCACCACGGCATCGTCGACGATCATGCCGGTCGCCAGCACGAGCGCGAGCAGGGTCAGAATATTGATCGAAAACCCGAGCAGCCAGATCGCGGCGATCGTGCCGACCAGGGCCACCGGAATCGCCGCCGCCGGGATCAGCGTTGCGCGCAGTGAGCCCATAAAGGCGTATATCACGGCAAAGACGACGAAGATCGCAATGGCAAGACTGGTCAGAACCTCGCGCACCGAGCCCTTGATAAACGTCGCATCGTCCGAAATTTTGATGATGCGCGCGTTATCAAGCCGCCGGTTGAGTTTCTCAATCGCTTTATCGACACCATCCGAGATAGCGATGGTGTTGGATTGCGCCCGGCGGATGATACCCAGCCCGACCACCTTGCGGCCGTTCAGCAGGCTGTAACTCTCAGCTTCCGCGGGGCCGTAATAGGCCCGCGCCACGTCGCCCAGGCGGATATCGGGTTTCAGCTCCAGCGCCTCTATCTCGACCGGCCGCCAGATGGATGCATCGGCGCGCACCAGCAGCAACTGATTGTCGGATTTAAAGCTGCCGACCGGCACGTCCAGATTGGTAGACCGCAACGCACGCGCGACATCGTCGATGGACAGCCCGAAACTGGCAAGCCGCATGGGTTCGACCACGATCCGCAAGACCGGTTCCTGATTGCCGAACAGCTGCACCGTGGCAACGCCCGGAATGGCCGATAATTCGGCGGTGATATCGTCCTCGGCGAGGCGGGTCAGGGATTCCTGGGGCAACGTCTCGCTGACAAGGGCGAGGCGGATAACCGGCGACGCATCGGTGTCCGCCTTGACCACCGTGACATCCTCAACCCCTTCGGGGAGCTGCCGCGTGATCCGGGCCACGGCTTCACGCACGTCGTTGGCGGCAATATCAAGATCGACCCCGGGCCCGAATTCGGCGCGGATCCGGGCGTTGTTTTCCTCGCTCGCGGAATTAAGCGTGGTCACACCGGCGACACGCGCGACCGCCCCCTCGATCACGCTGGTCACTTCCGCGTCCATGGTTTCGGGAGACGCGCCGTCGAAGAATGCGCGCACCATCACTACAGGCCGGTCGACATCGGGCAGTTCGCGGACCTCGACACCGAACAGCGCCGATAGCCCGGCGATCACGATCATCAAATTCATCACGACGATCAGCGTCGGCCGCCGGATGGACAGATCCGGCAGGTCGCTGAACCGGCCGCTCAATTTTTGCGGCCCTTGGCCGTCTTGGGATCTGCGGCCTTCGGCACCTTAACGTCAGCGCCCTTCGGCGCGGGGGCGTCAGTCCTTCCCGGTGCCGCGAACGGCATCGCATTCAGTTTCTGGCCGATGCGCAGCCCCTGGACACCCTGGACGACCACGGTGTCGCCCATGTCCAGTTTGCCATCGACCAGGATGCGGCCCTTGTCCCGGCGGACCAGCTTGACGAATACTTTCTCGGCCTTGCCGCCGCGCGCACGCCACAGATAGGCGCCGTCACGGCTCCACAGGACGGCGACCTCGCGGACACTGGGATACGCGCCGCCGGCAAAGGTGAGTTCAACGGAAAACGATGTGCCCGGCCGGATCGTGTCGTCCGCATTGGGGATTTTCGCGCGCACACGCAATGTGCGGGACGCCTCGTCTATCTGGCTGCCCATCGCCGATACGGTCCCGGTAATTTCGCGGCCGGGATCGTTTGTCGGTCTGACGGCGATCCTGTCGCCGACGCGAATACGCACAGCGTGATCTTCGGTCAGATTAAAATCGACCAGAATGGCGGAGCGCTCGTCGAGCGTGGCAATCGGTGTATCATCGGTGACGCGGTCGCCAGGGCTGATATCGGTCAGCCCGATGACGCCCGAAAACGGCGCGATAATGGCACGGTCAGCGAGCGCCGCCTTCGCCTGGGCGTGGCGCACGGCGGCGGTTTCCATATCTGTCTGGGCGGTATCGAGACTGTTGCGCGACGCATGGCCGGATTTCGCGAGCTTGCTCACCCGTGCCGCATCGCGCCGTGCTTTTTGCAGCCCGACCTGGGCAAGGCGCACCGCGAGGCGCTGATGATCGTCGTCGAGGCGGACCAGAACATCGCCCTTCTTGACGCGCTGCTCAGCCTTGAACAGGACATCTACCACCTCGCCGGAAACCGACGGGTGCAGGATTGCGGAATTGAGGGCGGTACCGGTGCCGACCGCGCGCACGACGACGCGATCCTCGGCAAACGTGACCTTTTCGACCAGAACCTGGGTCGCCCCGCCGCGCCGGGGCTTGGCATCGCGCGAGCCCTCGGCGTCCTGGTTAGCGCCCAGCCAGAACCATCCACCGCCTGCAACGGCGGCAATAAGGATCGTGATGGTGACCTGGACGCTTAATTTCATCAACAAATCCCGGACTGGGGCGGATACGACGCCGTTGATTTGACGCCACTGATTTGACGCCACTGATTTGACGCCACTGATTTGACGCCACTGATTTGACGCCACTGATTTGACGCCACTGATTTGACGCCACTGATTTGACGCCACT
>JBLIMV010000027.1:0-73082 GCA_047638395.1 Paracoccaceae bacterium
GAAGAACCCGCGCCGACTAATCTCTTCCTATGTTCACTGAGGAACAGACGTTTCAAGGCAGAGTTCCGTTATCGGGGGTAACCCGGACGTATTGGGCGGGCGCTCAAAAGGACTGCTGTTGACCCATCTCGGACATTGAGCTTCGATGGACTCCCCCTCCTGCACCACATAGAATTTCTCCCAACACGCGTGACCGGAAATGACCGGTCTCAAGGGGTGAGAAACGCGTCTTGGGGGAGACGGCGTTGACAAAAAAACGAACGGACAAAGGAGAATCTGAACCGGCCGGTGTCATCGAACCGGGCACGGTGTTCCGCGACACGCTACGGGACGGCGCCGAGGGGCCGGAGATGGTGGCGCTTCCGTCGGGGCAATTCCTGATGGGATCGCCCGATAGCGATCCGGATTCTGAAGATAATGAAAAGCCACAATTCCACGTGACGATCGACTACTCTTTCGCGGTCGGCCGCTATCCCGTGACGGAGGTGGATTACCACAGGTTTGCGGTATCGATGGGGCGTGCCAAGCGCGAAAGCCGTGTCTGGCCCAGCCACCAGTTGAAGCCTGCGAACAGCCTGAGCTGGGGTGACGCCAAGACCTATGTAATGTGGCTGAGCGAACAGACCGGTAAGGAATACCGCCTGTTGAGTGAAGCCGAATGGGAATATGCCTGCCGCGCCGGGACCGATACCCGTTATGCCGTCGGCGATGAAATAGCGGCGGAAGACGCCATTTTCGAGCGGAGCGATTCCATTCCAGATACCTACGATGTTGGTTCCCATCCGCCCAACCCCTGGAACCTCTACGACATGCATGGAAATGTCTGGGAATGGGTGGAGGATTGCTGGCACGATGGTTACTATCAAATGCCCTTTCCTGGCGTGCCGACCGACGGCGCCGCCTGGACCAGCGGTGGAGACACCGATACGCGCGTTCTACGCGGCGGCTCCATGTACGAAGATGCAAAGCACCTGCGCTCCGCGTTCCGCAATTGGCAGAACATCCGGGATCCGAATAGCTATTACGACTTCCAAGTCCGAGATATCGGTTTCCGCGTTGCCAGAAACTTTGACCGCTAGGCGAGGCTATCCCCGCAAATAATCCCGACACTTTTTGGCCGATTTTGGGATTAAGGAACAACTTTCGTGCGGCCTGTTGCTTGGCTCCAATGTCTGTCTTTCGCTATCAGGCGACCTGAACGAGCGTACCAATCACTTCCGCTGTTGCTCCTGCTTCAGACGTTCAGCGGTGAACTTCCGTTGTCGAGGGTATAGCGGACCTGGCTGATGGGTCGTCAAAACGTCCGTTCATGACCCTGAACGGACATTCCAGGCTCGATGGCAACTTAACGTAGGCAGGCGCCTGTCTACGTTTGCGGTCCCCTGTCGGTAACAAAAAATTAACCACCTTCCGCAAATATCCCTTGAACAAACAGGGAGTGTTCAGATGCAAAAATATCGGGTTCAGGCGGAATGGCCGCCGTATAATCAGTATTTTGAGTATGCGATAAAGGCAGACCTCTTCATAAAACACTTTGAACCAGACGAAGATGCGGTTTGCGTCACGGATTTGATCTCCAACGAAATCATCTCGCTCGATACTCTTCGGAACAAAGCGATGGCTGAAGCGAAGAGTTTTAAAACGGTCGCAGATCCGAATTAAAACTGTCCAGCACGATCAGGAAATCCTTTTCTGATCGGTCCCGCTTAGGCGGCGTCGCGCGCCTCTGCTTGATTGCAGAACTGACGTTCGCCCTTCTCCTGGCTGCGCCGGTTCGATTGTAGTTGTCTACTTTGGGGTGTTAAGCGGACGTGTTTCAGATGTCGGCGATACGTCCGTTCCTTGGTTTTGCCCTGGATTTGTGGACACCTAGAATAGGCCGTGAGTGGCCGATGGAGGTGTCGAATGACGAAGGCGAAGCGATACAAGCGGTACAGCGCTGAGTTCAAGCGCGAGACTATCCGGAGAGCCGGCGAAGAAGGCATCACGGACAAAGCGGTGTGTGATGAGCTTGGGATCAGCACGCGGCAGTTTCGGCGCTGGCGGGATGAGTTGCAGTTGCTGGGCAATGAGGCCTTCCCAGGACAGGGCCGCACCCGGGACGAGGAGCTCGTCAGCCTGAAGCGCGAGCTGGCGCAAGTGAAGAAGGAACGGGATTTTTTAAAGGAAGCGGCGGCGTACTTCGCCAGGGAGTCGAAGTGAGGTACGCGTGCATTGATCGCCGCCGAAATCGTTATCCGGTTCGCATGATGTGTCGATTGTTGAGGGTCTCTGCCAGCGGTTACTACGCCTGGCGGACACGACCGGAGAGTTCCCGTGCTCGGTCTGATCGCGCACTGATGCCGGAGATCAGACGGGTCCATCAGGAGAGCAAAGGTGTGTATGGCAGTCCGCGCGTTCACGCGGAGCTCGTGGCCAACGGCCATCGCGTCGGACGTCACCGGGTCGCCCGTCTGATGCGCCTGGAGCGGCTCAGGGGATGTCCGAAGCGGCGCTTTCGGGTCACGACGCAGCGTGATCCGAGCCACTCTGTGGCGAAGAACCTGCTCAATCAGGACTTCTCGACGGATGCCCCCAACCGTCGTTGGGCGGCCGACATCACCTATATCCCGACGCGTGAAGGCTGGTTGTATCTGGCCGTGGTGATGGACCTTTACTCCCGTCGCATCGTGGGTTGGTCGATGAGCCGCTGGATGAACCGGCGCCTCGTCCTGTCTGCCTTGCGGATGGCGATAGACGCGCGGCAGCCGGAAGGGGAGCTGATCCACCACTCGGACCGTGGCGGCCAATATACCAGCGATGACTTCCGTGATGCGCTCGCGAGGCACGGCATTGACTGCAGCATGAGCGGTGCCGGGAACTGTTACGACAATGCCTGCGTTGAGAGCTTCTTCGGCTTACTCAAGCGCGAGCGCGTCAACCGGGTTCGGTATAGAACCCGGGACCAGGCCCGAGCCGATCTGTTCGACTACATTGAGGTGTTCTACAATCGGAAACGGCGCCATGGTTACCTTGGCAACATCAGCCCGGCTGACTTCGAAGCACAATCAACCGGATCTTTTTAAACTGTCCACAAAAACGGGGCAGGACCAAACAGCGGACATAGCAGGGCTGCCTTCACCGATGATACTAACGACGCCCTTGGTACCATATTCAGTCATCGTTTTGACCGTCGCCAGCCAGCATCCCTTGCTTCTGATTCGCTAACTTAACCGCCACGGACGCGATATAGACGCTTTGTATAAATGAAGTCGCCCAATAACCGACTTATTCAACTGCCTCAGCCAACATTGAACATACTAAGTTACCCGGCGGCGTCAGACCGGTTTGACCGACTTGATGCGGGGTTTACGCATACCCGACCGCTGGGCGATCTCATCGTCCTGCTTTTCGATCGCGAGACGTGCAAGTTCGAGAACCTCTTCGCCATACGGGTTTTCCAGAAGTTCCGCGGAGACCCGGCGGTTCGAGCTCAGGCTGTCATCCGCATAGACGACGTTGAAGGACTGAAAAGCCGCTTTCGCTGCCTTCTTGTTCCGACCTGCCATGATATCTCCTACAGCCGCTCTTCGCAGCCAGACTGAAAAAATAAACCCTTGCCCGGCGCCAGCCCGGCAAGGGTTAAAATTTGGTAGCGGGAGAGGGACTTGAACCCCCGACACGCGGATTATGATTCCGCTGCTCTAACCAGCTGAGCTACCCCGCCATAGTGGGGCGGGATATAAGCGGTTGGCCGGATTTCGTCAAGTATCGCTCATGCCATTCGTCATGTCCGCCCGGGCGGTTTAACATGCAAAAAACACCGGATACGCCGTATGCCTCAATTTTCCGCCAATCTGTCCACCATGTTCCGCGAATATGATCTGATCGATCGGCCCCGCGCCGCGCACACGGCAGGCTTTCGCGCCGTGGAACTGCAGTTTCCCTACGAACTGGACTGCGGCGGACTCGCGGACGAATTGACGGAATACGGCCTCTCCGTCTCCGTCATCAACGTGCCCTGCGGCGATTTTGTCCAGGGGGGCGAGGGAAATGCCGCCCTGCCCAACCGGATCGGCGATTTTCGCGACAGCGTCGCCCTTGCCCGTGAATACGCAGAGGGGCTGGGCGCGCTCAACGTGAATGTTCTCGCCGGCACGCCCTCCGGCGACCGGGAAACCGCGCAGAAGACCCTTGCTGACAATCTGCACTATGCCGCGGCAGCCTTCGCCGAAATCGGTGTCAGCGTTGTCGTCGAAGCGATCAACGATATCGACCGTGCCGGCTTTTTTCTGAGCACCGCCGATTCCGTGATCGACATCATCGACCGCGCAAATCATCCCAACCTGGCCCTGCAGTTCGACCTGTATCATATGGCGATGATGGGCTTGCCGCTGGTCGAAACGTATCAGAAACATGCGGACCGGATCGGTCATATCCAGTTTGCCGATGCGCCGGGCCGACACGAGCCGGGCACCGGCACAATCGATTTCGGCCCGATCTTCGCGGCAATCGATGCCTCGGCGTATGACGGCTGGGTCGCGGCGGAATTTCTGCCCGCAAGCCGCACGGAAAACAGCCTCGACTGGATGAAAACCACGTGGTGATGCGCATGCGGCATTTTGGTCAGACGGTCGATGCCAACTTGCCGATGCGGGTGCCGGTTCCTAGATTCAAGCTATGAGAATACAGCCGACAGATTCTACTTTTGGCGAGCCCCGCGAGGTGGCACCCCGATTGCCTGATGCCGCACTGCCTGACGCAGATTGGGCAGATGCCTTTGAAATCACCACGCGCCGCCGCTTTGCAAGCATGAGAGAGATCGCGCAAGCGACGGTTGGTTCGATGCCGCGTTGGTCATCCTGGCTTTTGAAAATCCGCAATACCGTTGTTCGTCCGTTTGGTCTGAAGCCGGACGGCATGATCGACGCGCCCGAGAGCAATGACCGGATCGATATATGCCCAATCCTCGACGAACGCGCCGACCGCATTGTCCTCGGCCTCGACGATGCGCATCTGAATTTCAGGATTGTGATCGAACACAATTCGCAGGAGACCGGCAATCAGATCCGGGTCACGACGCTGGTGCAACGTCACAATCTGTTTGGCCGGATGTACATTGCGGTGATTAAACCGTTTCACAAAGCGATTGCGACCGCGTCCATCCGACAAGCCGGATAGACCTGCAATATTCGGTCTAACCGCCGCCGGTCAGGCAGCGCGCTGGATCCAGCCACCGCCAAGCAGACGTTCGCCGTCGTAAAATACGCAGGCCTGCCCGGGTGCCACCGCGCGTTCAGGCACATCAAGCGTGACCACTGCAGTGTTGCCATCCTGATCGATGTTCAGCAATGCAGGCACCGGCACCTGGGTGGAGCGGATTTTCGCGGAGATACGCACCTCGCGACCCTGCGCGCCCTTGTCGCCGAGCCAGTTGAGGCCGGACAGACGAATGGTCTGCTGGCCAAGCGCCGACCCCGGCCCAACGACAACTCGATGCCCGTCGGGCTCGATCCGGATCACGTAAAGAGGCTCGCCGGTGCCGCCGACGCCAATCCCTCGGCGCTGGCCGATGGTGAAATTGATAATCCCCTCATGACGGCCCAGCACGTTGCCATCCAGATCGACGATATCGCCGGGATCGATGGCACCGGGACGAATTTTGGCAACCACCGCCGCGTAGTCGCCATCGGGCACAAAACAGATATCCTGGCTGTCAGGTTTGGTCGCGACCGGCAGATTGAACCGCTCGGCATGCGCCCGCACTTCATCTTTCGGCATGCCACCGAGCGGAAAACGCAGGAAATCAGCCTGATCCTGGGTCGTGGCGAACAGGAAATAACTCTGATCGCGCCCAGCATCGACGGCCCGACGCAATTCGGCCGAGCCTTCCGCGCCGACCCGCTGGATATAATGCCCGGTTGCCAGCGCATCGCCCTGAAGATCCTTGGCGGTTTTGAGCAGATCACGGAACTTGACCGTCTGATTGCACAACACACAGGGAATAGGCGTCTCACCCCGGACATAGCTGTCCGCGAAGGCATCGATAACTTCTTCACGGAACCGGGATTCATAGTTCAGCACGTAGTGCGGAATGCCGACGGACTCGGCGACGCGCTTGGCATCGAAGATATCCTGGCCCGCACAACAGGCCTTTTCGCGCTTCACAGCTTCCCCGTGATCGTAGAGCTGAAGCGTTACCCCGACGACGTCATACCCCTCTTCGGCCAGCAATGCCGCCGTCACAGAGCTGTCCACGCCGCCCGACATGGCGACTATAACGCGCGTATCCGCGGGTGCTTTGGAGATACCGAGGGAGTTCATGGCGCGGAATATAGGGTTTTTGGCCGCCCCGGCAAGCGATGACTATACTTTTACGCGCGTTTCCGGCGCCGCACGACACCGAGCCCCGCCACCATCATACCGAATAGAGCTAGTGTGCCCGGCTCGGCCACCTCGGTTGCCGGGATTTCCGGGGTGTTTTCCTCACGCACGTAAACCGCCCAACTGCCAATTTCGCTGTTCGCGCCAGACCCTTGAGAAAACGGCCCGCCAACGGCGTTAAAAAGCGAGACCGGGATCGCGTTGAAACAACTGGTATAATACCAGGGCACGCCAAAATAGGTGGCGCAATTGAGGCCGACCGAGGAATCCACATCATTCGCCGTCGTCGACCAGTCATTGCCATCGTGAACACCCAACGCGGCGACACCCCCGGCCAGTACTGTCCAGCCGCCCTCGCCGAGAATCCCGTGATAGTTGCCGGTGTAGTATCCGTCGAACCGAACGCTGCCGTCCTTGTTCACCAGACGGTGCCGGATTTCGGCATTCTGATTGATCGCGAGCGCCGACATATCACGGGTATGCCCGGTGGCGAGCCCCACAGTGCCTGTATTCGACACCATATCGGTCGTCGAGGACGTATCGCCGAAGAGGCTGTTGAGCCCCAGGGTCCAGCCACCGCCGGCGGTCGTCATGTCGGCATAGACCTGAAAGGCGTCGCTCGAACTCCCACCATTGGGGTCAACCCAGTAAAGCCCGTCGGCTGTCCCCCCGGACGGGAGAATCTGTTTTGCCGAATACCCTGCAGTCATCGCATCGAGCCCCAGGGGGGCCGCGCGTAGCGTTGCCGGCATCGCCATCAGCACGCAACTGACACACAGGCTGGAGAAAATCGGTCCGGGGAATTTCATTTGGTCGTCCGTTTATTATTATTCGCGCTGGCTGCCTTCCCGCGTCGCGGAGAAAGTTCTACGCCAACTATTTTATCAATGTATTTCAATAAGTTAAAAGACACCTGAAAGTCAACAACGGCACAGATCTATGCGGGACCGACCCATCTCACCTGTTATCTGATCAGACCAGCGTTTCGATCATGCTATCGGCTCGTCTGGATTGGCCGATGTTTTGCATAATATTTGATCAGATCGCGGGCGCCAAATAGGCAATTTATTTTTCCATGCACCAAACGCACTCAATCCGGCAGCTTGCTCCCTGTAGCAGGTAGAATTTCCTGCCCAGAATTTGGACTCGTGCGGCGCACGCTCCCGGGATACCTTTGACTGGTTATTCCACGACGGGATCAAGGTTAATCAGCCATCCCCTCGGAACATAAAATCCATGACCATAAAAACCGGTCATGTCTGCCCGCAGGCACCTACACGACGGGGATCCACACGACCGGGATCCATAAGTGCAACGACACTTCGATGCCAACCGACATTTAAAACCTGGGAGACTACACATGCACATATCAAAATTCCTTGCCCCGCTCGCCGGCCGAACGGTCCGGAACGGCGCGCTTGCCCTTGTTGCAGCAACGGCCCTTGCCGCCTCCGCGCAGGCACAGACCAAAGTCCGCGTCACGCTCGACTGGGTGCCGCAATCGACCCACGGCCCGACGTTCATTGCACAGTATCAGGGCTATTTCAAAGCAGAGGGGCTGGACGTGTCGATCTCGCCGGGCAAAGGCTCCGCCGATGCCGTGCGCAAGCTGGTCGCCGGCACCCATGATATCGGCTGGCCCGATATCAATGCGCTGATCGAGTTCAATTCCAAGAACCCGGATAAAGCGATCAAAACGATCATGATGCTTTACGAACAGCCGCCGTTCTCGATCTGCGTGTTGGCCAAATCCGGCATCAAGAACCCGAAACAGCTGGTCGGCAAAAGCCTGGGTGCGCCGGTGTTCGATGCGAGCTACAAGCTGTTCCCCGCCTTCGCTGCCGCCATCGGCATCGATCCGGATGCGGTAAAGAAGAAGAACATGAACCCGCGCCTGCGCGAACCCATGCTGATCCGCGGCGATGTCGATTCCATCTCCGGCCATGTCTTCTCAAGCCTGCTCGCCATCAAGGCCGCCGGCCTGAAGGAATCCGACGTGGATTGCTTCATGTACGGCGACCACGGCATGGAAGCCTATGCAAACGGCATCGCGGTATCGCCCAAATTCGCCGCCGCACATCCGGAAGCCGTGAAAGGCTTTATCCGTGCGACCTACAAGGCTGCCCGCGACATGGTTCAGCGTCCCAAGATGGCGGTGGATGCGGTTAAGAAGTTCCAGCCGCTGGTTCAGACCTCGGTCGAGGCTGATCGTCTACGGATCGCGATGGATTGCTGCATCCTGACACCGAACGTCAAAAAGAACGGCTATGGCAATGTCGATATGGCGCGTCTGCAGCGGTCAATCGATCAGGCAGCCGCGGCGTACAAGCTGAAAAACATCCCGAAGGCCGCCGACATGTTCGACGATTCCTTCCTGCCGCCGCAGGCAGAGCGCTTTATTCACAAATAGGCGGCTACCTGCGCAACAATACAAAGGTGCGGGGCGTGTGCATGCACGCCCCGCCATTCAGCTTATGGCATTCATAGATATTGAAGACGTCGACCTCGTCTATCGCAACAGCGCCGGACACGAGGCGACGGATGGCACCCTCGCGCTGCAGAACACCTCGCTCAAGATGGACCGTGGCGAGTTCGTGGCACTTGTAGGACCGAGCGGCTGCGGAAAATCGACGCTCTTGAAAATCGTTGCGGGCCTGATCCGCGCGAATAAGGGCACCGTGAACGTCGCCGGAGAGGCCGTCACCAAGCCGCTCAAGATCGTCGGCATGGCATTTCAGAACGCATCGCTGCTGCCGTGGCGGTCTACGCGTGAAAACGTGCTTCTTCCGCTCGAAATTGTTGAGCCGCATCGCCAGAAATTCCGGTCTGAAAAAGCGAAATACGAAGCCATGGCAGACGAACTGCTGGCGACCGTGGGGCTGGACGGATTCGGCGACCGTGCACCCTGGCAGCTCTCGGGCGGCATGCAGCAGCGCGCGCAATTATGCCGTGCGCTGGTGCACGAACCGGACCTGCTCTTGCTGGACGAGCCGTTCGGCGCACTGGATGCGTTTACGCGCGAAGAATTGTGGGACGTCCTCCAGACGCTCTACCAGAAACGGAACTGTACGGTCATTCTGGTCACGCATGACCTCCGTGAAGCGGTTTATCTCGCGGATACGGTGTATGTCATGAGCGCCCGCCCGGGCCGCGTGATCCTGGACCGCAAGATTGACCTGCCGCGCCCCCGGAAGCTCGACGATCTGTACAGCCGCGATATAGCTGACCTGATCCAGGACCTTCGCCATCACATCAATGTTGCCAGAACCGACCCCTCGGAGACGTTATGAAAAATAAATGGATGGAACGCGCCTCCCCCTGGCTGCTCACCCTCGCGCTGATTGTGCTGTGGGAAGCCGTCGTCAATATTTTCGATATCTCGCGCATCGTCATGCCGTCGGCGAGCGAGTCTTTCTATGCGATCTATGAATACCGTGTCGGGCTGTTGAAAAGTGCCCTGACAACGCTTTATGCGACCCTTCTGGGCTTTGGGGTTGCAGTGGTCGTCGGCGTTCTGATCGGTGTCGCAATCGGGCTCTGGCGCCCGGTTTACGTCGCCTGTTACCCGCTGATGGTCGCCTTCAATGCCATCCCGAAGGTAGTGATCGTGCCAATTTTCGTGCTGTGGATCGGCCCCGGCCTTCAGACCGCCAGTCTGACGGCCTTTGTCCTTTGCTTCTTCCCCATCGTCGTCAACATGGCCGTCGGACTTGCGACGATAGAGCCCGAGCTCAAGGACGTCTTGCGGGCCCTGGGGGCAAAAGAACGCGACATCGTGATCAAGGTCGGAATCCCGCGCTCGCTTCCATACCTCTTCGCGTCTCTGAAAATTGCGATTACGCTCGCCTTCGTCGGCGCGGTGATCGCAGAGACCGTGGCCGGCAGCGATGGCGTCGGCAACCTGATGCTGGTCGCCAGTTCAAACTTTAATACGCCGCTCATGTTTGCGGGGATTATCGTTATCGCCGCAATGGCGACAGCGATGTACGGAATCTTCGCCATTCTCGATCAGCGCTTTACCGGCTGGGCGACACGTGGCGCGATGAACGTGGCAACTGCGGGCGGCTAGGCAGCCCTGATCCATATGGCAGTGTCGTGGAACACGGCGCCGCCATTCGGCTTGCCGGGATCGGCGCTGACCAGCAGGTTAATGCCAATGCCCTCCTCGAAGGCGAGGTTGGGCCAGATGCCTTCCACGATCGCCACGCCGCGATCCACGCCATCGAATGGTTCAGCATGCACCACCAGGTCGCCCCGGTCATTGCCGATGCGCACCCGATCGCCATCGACCAGCCCCAGCGCGTCGCAATCGGATGGATGAAGCATGATCGTCGGGCGCTGCTCGTTGCGGATCGAGGTATCGGTCTCTGTGAAACTGGTATTGAGATAATTGCGCGACGGCGCGGTCACCAGCCGGAACGGCCGGGCCTCGTTCGTGCTGTCGATAATATCGGCAAAGTCCGGCAGGTCCGGCAAAGCCGCGTGATCCGGGCCCAGTGCCGCCCAATCCGCCTTGAACCGGAACTTGCCGTCCGGCTGCGGAAATCCGTTCAGGAAATGGGTCTCTTCAAAGGATGGGCTGATATCAATGAAACGTTTTTCCTTCAGTTCGGCGGCCGTCCCCATCCCGTTGGTCTGAAGGATCTCGTCGATCACTTCCCACGCCGTCATATCGAAAGCCCGGTGATCCGCACCGAGGCGCTTGGCCAGCCCACCGATCATCTCGTGATTGCTGCGCGTATCGCCAATCGGGTCAATGATCTTCGGCCCGAGTTGCAGATAGGGATGGCCGTAGGATGTGTAGAAATCGTCGTGTTCCAGGAACGTGGTTGCCGGCAGGACGATATCCGCAAGCCGCGCGGTATCGGTCATGAACTGTTCGTGGACACACAGGAACATCTCGTCCTTCATCAGCCCTTCGCGCACCAGCCCGGATTCGGGTGCCACGACCGCCGGGTTGGAGCTTTGCACCAGCATTGCGGTGACCGGCGGGCCACCCTTCAGCGTTTCCGGGTCGTCCATCAGGATTGGGCCAAGCCGAGACATATCGAGCTGGCGCACGTCCGGGTCGTCGATACCGGTCACCAGTGACGCGTTGATGTTGAAGTTCTGACCGATAGAGCCATAGAGCCCGGCGCCGCGGTGTTTCCAGGCGCCGCGCACGGCCGGCAGGCAGCTTACCGCATGCAGCCCGGACGAGCCGTTGCGCGAGCGGGAAAACCCGTAACCAAGCCGGATGATGGCACGGTCGGTCGTTCCGTATTCCTTCGCCAATGCCTCGATATCTTCAACCGGGATACCAGTGATTTCGGCCGCCCATTCCGGGCCGCGAGATTGCAGATGCGTTTCCAATAGATCGGCGTCGTTGGTGAATTCCGCCATGTAGTCGCGATCGGCGTGACCATCGCGGAACAGCACATGCATGAGCGCGCAGGCGAGCGCCGAATCCGTGCCCGGCTTCGGCCGAAGATGTATATCTGCCTGCCGTGCCGTCGGTGTGCGATAGGGGTCGATGACGACCAGCTTCGCGCCACGTTCTTTTCGGGCGCGGGCAATATGGGTCATCAGGTTGACCTGAGTGTAGACCGGGTTGGACCCCCAGACGACGATCAGGTCGGCCTCGGCAAATTCCCGGGGGTCGCAACCGCGCTGGGCGCCGACACCGGCGGTCATCCCGGACAGCATGATCGATGAGCAGATCGTGTTGTGCTGGCGCGAATAGCCCATGGCGTTGCGCAGGCCCTGAATGCCGTCGCGCTGCACTTTGCCCATGGTGCCCGCATAATTATACAGCCAGACCGTTTCGGGCCCGTGTTTCTGGGCCGCGGCGATAAATTTCTCGGCGACGATATCAAGCGCATCGTCCCAGGAAATCGGCTCAAAATCGGCCAAAGTGGACGTTGTCGACTTCGGTCCCTTGCGGCGCAGCGGCTGTGTCAGACGGTCCGGGTGATGCACCCGCTCTGCGTAGCGCGCGACCTTGGCGCAGACCACACCCGCCGTATAGGTATTCGCCTCGGAGCCGTGGACCCGGCCGATTTTCTGCGGTGATTCAAGCTCGATATCGAGCGTACAGGCGCTGGCGCAGTCATGCGGGCAGACGGAATAGGCGACATCAAGGGGCATCGGGCGCGGTCCTTATGAGCTGGAGGCCGGAGTATATGACCATATGACAGCCCATTGAAACGCCGCGTTTCGCAAAACACCTTCGCCGCCGTATTTTCTATTTATGGATCGTCCCGCCTTCGACAAAAGCGTGAAAAACAAAGGCAAAAGTCAAATCGTGGACCTCTTCGCGCATCCCCTGGAAGGTCTTGCGCTGGACGACAACATTGCCAATATCGCGGCCCTCCCTGATCTCCTGCATGTCGAGCGCCGAGTTCAGGCCCTTACTCCAGGTCAGGATGAGATCCCCGGCGACGATTTTGCCGGCTTTCTTCAGTTTCTCCAGCGACCACGCCTGATCGCCAACTTTCACCACATAGGCCAGCGGTGCGATCCCCTTTGGCATTTCGCCGCGATACAGGAACGGACGGGACGAACTGTCGTAACCCAGATAGGGATTGTTGCCGTAAGGCCGGAAGTCCGGATTGTTGGGCACCAGTACTTTGCCGCCAGGATAGCGGGCGCGGAATTTCGCCAGCGATTCCACCCGTGCCGGCAGCATCGTCAGCATCTTGCCGGTCATCTCGCCGACGATACCGGTGCCGGTGAACTGCTGCCACCAGCTCTCTGTCTGGCGGTCATACATCACCATGTCGGATTTCCGGAGCTTGCCGGTCGTCCCGAAATCGAGAATCTTGTTCCCAAGGCGCCGGTCGAACACGACCGACGAATTGCACAGCGGGCAATAGGTGACCGATACGGGCAGCCCACCCACCGTATCGTTCACGATTTCATGCCACATCAGCACGCGCAGCGGATAAGCGCGGGCATCCCCCTTGTGGGCGAACGTAATCACCGGCTCGGTTTCAGCGCCGTCCTGGTATTTGGCCTGCGGTACAAAGATTGGTTTGTCGATGGACGGAATGCCGTCCTTCGGCGGTCCGCCGGAAATGATTTCGCCAAATTCAATCGATTTCCGGGAAAAATCGGTGTCGGGCCAGGACAGCTTCCAGACTGTGGGATTGGCCGAGGCCAGCATCGTCCCCCCGATGAGTATCGCCAGCGCCAGGCCGGAAACCAGCAAGGCCCGCAGATAGATCGGATCGGTTCGAAAGACCGAGGTGTCAGGTCTCATGTCAGCATTCCCCAATTAGGATTGGGATGACGCCAGTTTAATGCGTCACTGACAACGAACTTTTCTTCACGATCGGGTGATAGCGCCGCCATTGCAGGGTCGTGACGCTAGCCGATCGTCACCCGCTCCCCGGTCTCGGCCGAGGTGATTACGGCCTCCAGCACGGCTGTCGCATGCAGTATTTCGTCCGGCGTCGCCGGGAACGGCGCGCCGCCCTCACAATCGCCGGCGAATGCTTCCATCTGTGCCTTGATGGTCGGCATGCCGGGATAGGGGTAGCCATCCCAGGAATCGGAAATGAAGGTGCCGTCAGTCAATTGCGCCGTGAATTCGTCATGGGCGAAAATATTACCCCAGCCCTTGGTGCCGAACGCGCGGACCTGCCACAGGGTACCCGTCGCCGCAACCGATCCGAGATAGCCTGACTGACCGTTCTCGAAATCCATCAGGATCGTTGTAGAATCATCGATGTCATAGGGCATCGCGACCCGGCGGCTGACGGCCTGCAGGCTCTTCACCCGGCCGAACAGATTGACGTACATATCGATGGCATGGATACCAAGCGAGGTCATGCCACCCGCCGGGCTTTCGGCACGGCTTTCGCGCCATTCGCCGGCATATCCGGCCATGTTGGCCGAGAAATTGCCCTCGACCTGGATCATGTCGCCTAGTTCACCGGCATCGATCATCGCTTTCAGCTTGATCGCATTCGGCGAAAACCGACGGTTATGGCCAATGGCCACCTTCAGCCCCCTGGACGCCAGCGCATCCAGCGCCGTACGCGCATCCGCAGCGTTCAGGCAGAACGGTTTCTCGCAGAACACATGCTTGCCCGCATCCGCCGCGGCCATGATCTGGTCGAAATGCACGGAATGCGGTGACGCCAGCACGACGGCATCGACATTGTCGTCCGCCAGCACGTCCTCATAAGAGGTATGAAGCTTGATGCCCTTCTCGGCCGCATAGTCCACGACCTTTGACGGTGTGCGTGTACTGCCGGCGACGAACGTTATTGCATCGCTATCGCCGGCAACCGAATTGACCAGCGTCTGTCCCCATCGGCCCATGCCGACGATTGCCGCATTGATCATTATTCGGCCGCGTCCGTTTTTTCCTGAGGCACCAGCATGTCGTACCAGGGCTTGTTCTCGCGCGTCTTGGCGTCATCGACATGCAGGGCTTTCACCTCGGTATATTCGTTCATGCCTTCTTCGCCGAATTCGCGGCCAATACCGGACTGCTTGTAGCCGCCGAACGGCATCTGCTCTGACAGCAGATGCCAGTCATTGATCCAGACCGTGCCAGTCCGCATGCCGCCCGCGATTTTTCGTGCCCGGTCGATATCTTCCGACCACACACCGCCACCGAGACCGAAGATGGAATCATTGGCGATTTTGACCGCCTCTTCCTCGTCCTGATATTTCATCACGCACAGAACCGGCCCGAAGATTTCTTCCTGGGCAATCGTCATGTCGCTGGTGACGTTCGTGAACACGGTAGGCTGGATGAAATAGCCGTTGGCGAGGTCACCCTCGGTCGCGCGTTCACCGCCGCAGACAAGCGTGGCACCTTCGGCCTTACCCTTCTCGATATAGTCGAGCACCGTTTTCATGTGGCCTTCGGACATCACCGGGCCGACCTTGGTCGCCGGATCCAGCGGATCGCCCATCGGCATCACATTCAGCTTGGCGACCATCTGGTCGACGAAATCGTCATGCTGATCGGCGGGCAGCAACAGCCGCGTGCCGGATTCGCAGACCTGCCCCTGATGATAGAACGCCGCGAAGATCGACCCATCGATGGCGATATCCCAGTTCGCATCGTGCAGGACGATATTGGCCGATTTACCGCCGCATTCGAGAGTCACCTTCTTCAGCGTGCCGGCGGCCTTGACCATGATGTCCTTGCCGACCTCGGTTGAACCGGTGAAGGCGATCTTGTCGACATCGGGACTCGTGGTCAGCACTTCGCCGATCAGGCCTCCAGGCCCGGTAATCACATTGACGACGCCGGGCGGGAAACCGCATTCATCGACAATGCGCGCGATTTCCATCGCCGAGAGTGGCGTGTCGGACGCGGGCTTCAGGATGATGGTGTTGCCGGTGCCGAGCGCCGGGCCCAGTTTCCAGACCGCCATCATCAGTGGGAAATTCCATGGAATGATCGATGCGCAGACGCCCATCGGCTCGCGGATCGTATAATTATAGGACCGACCCGGGCGCGACATGCCCTCGATCTCCTTGGGCTCGGAATTGAACTTCTTCGCCATGGTGCCGAAATAGTTCATCTGGCGCTGACCGAGGAAGGCATCCGCACCGGTTTTTGCGATCGTGCCGCCGGAATCCAGGGATTCGAGTCGTGCCAGATCCTTCATCCGCTCTTTCATCTTGGCGGCCAAGGTACAGATGATCTCGCTGCGCTCGTCGCCCGACATCCGCGGCCACGGCCCGTTATCGAAGGCGTCGCGCGCCGCCGCAATCGCCGCCTGGGCGTCGGCAACGCTGGCAACCGGGATATTGGCGATCGCCTCGCCGTTATAGGGATTATGGGTGGGTTTGGTGACGCCGCCTTCGGCATCCACGAACTTACCGCCGATATAGAGCTGATAGGTATCCATTGTCCCGCTTCCTCTGATTGCCATCTGACGCTGTGTCTGTTGCGCGGAACTTATCTCAGGGGCCGGGAGTCGTCCATACGAACGCCACCCTGATGCCTCAAAATTGACATATAGGTCGGTTGAAGAAGTTTTTAGCCAGAATCGCCATTCGCGCTAGGCTGGGCCTCTTAGTAGTAACAGTTCAATAAAAAGTGGAGGGCAATATGAAAAAGTTAGTTGCAGAATTTATCGGTACTTTTACGCTGGTGTTGTTCGGCTGCGGTGCTGCCGTTATCGCCGGCATGGGTAGTGGTCCAACATCAATCGACGTGCTCGGGATTTCGTTCGCGTTCGGCCTTGCGATCGTCGCGATGGCCTATGGCATCGGCCCAGTTTCAGGCTGCCACGTGAACCCGGCCGTCAGTTTCGGTGTTCTGATGGCAGGCCGGATGTCGGTCGGCGATTTCATCGGCTATGCCATCGCGCAGATTCTCGGGGCACTCGCGGGTGCGGCAATCCTGTATCTCATCCTGTCGGGCAAAGCCTCGGGATGGACCGGAGGGCTCGGCCAGAACGGCTGGGGTACGGGCTATCTCGGGGAATACAACATGGTATCCGCGCTGGTGTTCGAAGCCGTCGCGACATTCCTGTTCCTGGTCTGCATCCTCGGTGTCACGCAGGAAGGCGCGCCGACCCATATGGCCGGCATCGCCATCGGACTGACGCTGGTTGTCATCCATATCGTCGGCATCAACGTCACGGGTGTTTCGGTTAACCCCGCGCGGTCCATCGGCCCCGCAATTGTCGGCATGGGGACAAATGCCAATGCGGTCTCGCAGCTTTGGCTGTTTATCGTCGCGCCACTGATCGGTGCCGGCGTTGCCGGACTGATGTTCAAGTCCGGCCTGCTTGCCGCAAACAAGGACTAGAAACGCGACTGGGTGCCCTGAAGAGCTAACCGTTCTTCAGGGCGTCCTTCGGCGTGTGGCCAAAGGCATCGCGATAAACCCGTGAAAAGTAACCAGGGCTCGCGATGCCGACCGCGCGGGCGACTTCGGCAATCGTCTTGTATGTGCCGGTTTCCAGATATCGCCGCGCCTGTTCCATACGCTCGCGGCGCACGAATTCAACGGGCGACAGGCCGGTAACCTGCGCGACTCGCCGCCGCAGACCGCGCTCGCTGACGGCCAGCTCACGGGACAGCCGGACGATATCGAAATCGGCCTCGGTAAGATTGGCCCGCACGATCCTGACCGCGTCCTCCAGCAATGCTTCATCCGACGGCTTCGGCGACAACATATCCGCGGCTTTTTCCGCAACGCGTTCGCGGACGCCGACACGGTGCGCCATCGCAGCCAGATCTTCCTGATAACCCTGCTGCGCCGTGTCGGAGTCTGCCCGGGTGGCCAACACTTCGTCCTGCATGTCACGGATAAAATAAGTGATCGCGAAGGAAATCAGCACAGCCTCGGCGCAGATTCCGATATGAAAAGACCAGTTCTGCTGTACGCCGATCACCGACTGCCAGAAAGACGGATCCGGGCTGATGGCGACAGGAAAGTAGAACCCAACCGAGTCCACAACGACACCCATCAGCAAGGCGAAGAACGACAGTGAGAAATAGATCGCGGGTCGATACCCCGTCAGGGCACGCGCAACCGCAAGACCGCACATAAGCGACCCGGAAATCAGCGCGACAGCCGACGTCACAAGCCAGGTCGGCGCGAGATGAAGCATTTCGAAGGCGAGCGCGAGCGTCATCACGACGGTCAGGATAAGTATCGCCTTATCGTATCTCGGAAACGTTTCCGGCAAACCCAATAGCAAACGCCCGAACAGCAGCAAACTCACCGCCGCAGCTATCACAAACGCCTGCGCAAGGTCGTCGGCCAACGCGCCGGAAACAGAGACCCCGCCAAAGCGGTTCACCAGCCCGTCATAAATGGCGATATGGGCAATGATGAATCCGAGATACAGGAAGTAATACAGACACTGGTGCAACCGCGAGCGGATATAGATCACAAAATTATAGGCCAGCATCGCGACCATGAAGCCGAGCACCGCGGCAAGCGCCAGAAGGTCCTTGCTCTCCCCGTCAGTGAACTGCCGTTCCGGCACAAGCTGCACGGACAGATAGGGCGCCGTCACGCCCGACAAACGCAGGAACACCGGCGTCGTGTTATTTGCGGAAAGCTCCAGACCGATGGCAGGCCACCTTGAGATTGTGTCCCGGGCAGATGCGGGGACGGCACGGCCGCTACGTTTCAGGACGTACAACCCGCCGGGCTGCGGCAGGAATAGCCGGGCTTCGTCAATTTGAGATTGCCCGAAGGTCAGAATCCAGCGCTTCAGACTGTCTGTGGATCGCGAGATTTCAAATCGGAGCCAGAGCGCTGCTGCTGGGTCCGACGGTTGGAGATCCGCCGCGCAATGTTGAATGAACCTGCCCTGCCGATAGGCAGTCGCGACATCGTCGTATTCGGCAGCGCCACCAGGATCAAGATAGACGGATGCAGATCCTGCGACCTGGATTTCGCCAGACGTTGTAGTCAAAGCCAGAACCGGCGCCACAGCACGCGTGCATTCCTGCGCACGCAGCCCAGCCCCCCAGGGCACTACCAGCAACAGCACTACCACGGAAACGCAGTATGCCGACAAGACATGTCTTCTCGTCAAATTCCTCTCCCCTCTATTATTGTAGTTATGAGGAAGCCCCGGGAAAACAGGGAAAGAGACCCCACTATAGCACATATCGGCCAATTGCTGGCGGGGATCGGCCAGTATGGCCAAAGACTATTTACGGGGCCAGCGCGGCGCTTTTAGCCTGTTTCCATGAAATGCTTACTGACTTCCCCATCGGCTGGGTATTCGGCGTTTTTGATCGCCGCCGTCTCTGCCGTTGCCCTGACAATGGTCGCCTCCGGGGCCACCGCGGACGGAAAGACCCTGCCTGCGCCAGGCGCTCGGTCCGGCATGGAGTTGGGCGTGATGCTCCAAGCGGTCGCAAATGGTCTGTGTGTCGACAATGCAGGGTCAGTTAAGCCCGGTACCGCCTTGCAGGGCTGGAAATGCAGTCCACGAAACCTCAATCAGCGGTTCGAGCAGGTGCGTCGGGGCAAAAATCTCACAACATTTAGAAACAAGCTTTCAGGCCTGTGCCTCGACGCAGGTAAAGGCGCGAAAAAAACCGGGGCGGCGGTCTTCCAGGCTCCCTGCGCCGAACGTGCGAACCAGTCACTGAGGATCATCCCGGTATCCGGGAAATCCGCCGGCAAGAACATCCAGCTTCGCGCCAGTCACAACGATCTCTGTCTCCAGATGACAGGAGACACAAAGCGCGGCGGTCGGCTGATACAGGCGAGATGCGACAAAAAAAACGTCTACCAGAAATTCAAACTCCGGAGCTGACTGCCCAACGAAAACACGACCGGGTGGCGAGCCCCGGCGTAAACGCAAATGCTCAACCTGAGGGAAGGAAAGGCTATGTTAAAATCCAAGTTAGGAAAGATACTACTCTCCACCGTTGTTGCGGGACTTATCGCGGGGAGTGCATCCAGCGCTATGGCGTTCTGCTTTTCGAACGACTCGCTGTCGTCACAGAATATTCATGTCCAGCAGCTCGACCGCAGCAAGTTCCTGAAATCCATGTCGTCGACGATGAACAAGATCGCCAACGGCGTCTGCAAAGCATCTTCGGTAAAGGAAAAGGCACAAGGCCGCGAACTTCAAAACTGCAATCAAATCGCGAAAGCGCTCGCCGGGGCACAGGAAGGCCTCAAGCGTGCGGGTCAGGACCTGCGTAACGACAAGTATATGGGTAAACCGGTGCGCGCGGTTGAGAGCGCAGCCGAAGATGCATTTTACTTCGTATACGGCCTGCCGGTCGTGGGTGACACCATGGGCTACACCGCCTATGCCGCGCGGGAAACAACGGCGGCACTGGAAAAGGTCGGCAAGGCTGCCGGCAACGAAATCGCCAAGGTCGCCAAAAAGGTCGCCAGCGGGATGACTGACACGCTCGACAAGATCACATCGAAACGGTTCAAAAAAACCGTCGGCCCGGACGGCACACAGTGCTGCAACCACAAGAACCGGGACTGCAATCCCGGCGGTCGCAAGGATGGGCAGATTTACTTCAAGATCAAATATGCCGGCGTGTCCCGTGTCGTAAAACTCGGCGCGACGGATCACATGGAGTGCCGGGTCAATAACAAGCACCCGAAGCGGACGGTCTGCAAAAACTACGTCTGGCCCCAGTCGCCGCCCCATGGCAACGGCAAAACCGCCCGCGGTCTGCTGATCAAGTCCATGAACGGCGACAAATGTCTCGAAGTCGGCAGCGGCAACAAGAAAAACGGCGCCAACGTCAATATGTGGGAATGCCACGGCGGCAAGAACCAGCGCTGGGTCGTCTACCGGAACGGCACAATCCGCAGCGAAATGAACGGTAAATGCCTGGATGTCGCCGTCCGCGACGTACGGAATGCCAAAACGGCTCCAACGTTGTCGTGAGCGACTGCCACGGCAAGCTGAACCAGCGCTGGCGCAACCTTTCCCGCGCAAACCTGCTGATGAGCAACGTACCGGGCCGCAGCAACATGTGTCTCGAAGTCGGCGGCCGGAAAAAGAACGACGGCGCCAACGTCAACATATGGAAATGCGGCAAGAAACAGGCCAACCAGCGTTGGACCGTCGGCAAAACGGCGACCTACACACGCGTGTTGAAGGTCCGCTATCCCGGTAAATGCGTCGATAACACCGGGGCTAAGAAAAAGGGCGCCAAGGTCCATTCATGGGATTGCAACGCGAAGAATGTGAACCAGCAATGGGCATTCAAAGTCCTGCCCAACAACTACGTCCAGATCAAAAGCCGCCGTTCAGGTCTCTGTCTCGATGTTGCTGCATCGAAGAAAAACAACGGCGCCAAAGTCGGCCAATGGTCATGTCACAACGGGGCAAACCAGCAATGGAAGGTTCACCCCGTCAAAGGCGGCTGGTTCCAGCTTCGGGCCCGTCATTCCGGCAAGTGCCTCGACCTGAAAGGGCCGTACAAGGCTAACGGCACGCCGTTCCAGCAATGGGCCTGCAAGGACGCCAAGAATCAGTCCTTCCGGGATGCCAGCTGACGCCATGAGAAACCCCGGGCCTTAATCGTGAGGCCCGGGACATATTTCAAACGAAAACAGGATCAGGAAAATTCCATGAAACGACTTTTTTTCAATCTCGCAATCGCGTTGATCGCAATCACGTATCTGCAAATCGGCGGCGCGCAGAAAGCCGAAGCGTTCTGTATTTACAATCATTCCCAATCAAACCGGTCGTTCGAGGTTATTCAAGTGGAAGGCCGGGCCTCAGCATTCACAGCATTCCGTGGGCACATTTCCCCTGGCAAAAATCAGTGCTGCAATTGGAAGACAAATGACTGTAACACCAGCGGCAAACGCGACGGAAAGGTCCGGTTCGTCGTCAGGTACAGTCACGAAAAA
Source organism: Paracoccaceae bacterium (assembly GCA_047638395.1). Classification (GTDB taxonomy): domain Bacteria; phylum Pseudomonadota; class Alphaproteobacteria; order MPNO01; family UBA830; genus CAXBCP01. Next base: position 21,686 of record JBLIMV010000027.1, read on the forward strand.
AACCACCCCGGTCGGCGTTATTTTACGATAAGTGCCGGCGGCTCAATGACGTGTCTTGCCAGAAAAGACCGCGTCCAGCCGGTTTGCCCCCCAACCAGAGCGGACCTCGCAATTCGCTCGGGGTCAATCAATTCCTCAACGCACACAAACGTCCTGCTCAGGGGCCTTAACGGAAAATGCCTCGATATTGCAAAGTACAACACCAAGGACGGTGCCAACGTGCATCTTTGGACATGTCACGGCAAAAAGAATCAGCGTTGGAACATCAATCGAAAAGGCGAAATCAGAAGCGCCCTCAATGGCAAATGCCTTGACGCCGTCAACGATAAAAAGAAAGGCCTGCGAAACGGCTCGAACGTCATTATGTGGAAGTGCTATGGGCCACAGCAACAACGCTGGGAATTAAAGCACGGCCAGCTCATTGGGCCACTGAATTTATGCCTCGACGTATCGGACCGCAAAGGCAAGAACGGCACGAATGTTCATGCATGGAAGTGTCACAAAGGCGCCAATCAGCAATGGCAAATCGCCGATAAGCCGTAGCCTGGTCGATCACGCGAATGATCAGTGTTTACCCGGGCCGCCTTTACGCGGGCCGGGTTTTTATGTCCTGAGAAAATCGTCGGCCGCATACGCCCCCGGATGGCGCACGGCGACACTCCGCAGTTCGTCCACGTTCCGGCAGCCGATTTGGCCCAGCGTCGCACTGACATCGTCGGTCAGCACGTTGATCAGGTGGGCGGGGCCCTTTTCGCCCAGGGCGCCCAGGCTCCACAGGAACGCCTTGCCGACAAAGGCGGCATCCGCACCGAGGGCCACCGCACGCGCGGCATCGACGCCGGAACGCACGCCGCTGTCATAGATCAGCGTGGCTTTGTCGCCGACCTCAGCAGCAATCGCCGGTAGCACGTCTATGGGCGCGGGCAGCGCGTCGATCTGGCGTCCGCCGTGATTGGTGACGAACAACCCGTCGATCCCCAACTCCACCGCCCGCGCGGCATCTTCGGGGTGCATCACGCCTTTGAGCATCAGCGGCTTCTTCCATTTATCGCGGTAACGCGCGATCTCGTCCCACGTGAACGCGCCACCGCTTTCCCGCCGGATGAACGCCGCGCCCTCGGCGAGGTTCAGACCCGGCTTCACATAGGGCGCCAGCGCGCTGAATTTCGGTATGCCGTTGCGCACCAATGAGCGCATCCAGTGCGGCGACCGCATCGCATCCAGCCGCAGGCGCATCGTCAGTTTGAACGGGTTCATGATCCCGCTTTTGACCTCACGCGGCCGCGTTGTGCGCGTCGGCGTATCAATGGTCAGGACGAGCACGTTGACGTTCGCTTCCTCTGCACGACGCACCAGGTCGAAGCCAATCTTGTGATCGTTTTTCGCGAAACGGTAGAGCTGGAGCCACAGCACATCCGGCGCGATTTTCGCCGCGTCTTCTATATCGAGCCCGGACAACAGGCCAAGTGTATAAGGCACGTTGGCTGCCTGAGCCGCTTTGGCGAGATAGGTTTCAGCCCCCGGAAACGCGGTTCCCGGCCCGCCGATAGGCGCGATCCCGATAGGGGCCGCATAAGACTTGCCGAACAGGGTTGTATCCGCCGGTGGGGCCGCGATCACCCTGCCGTATCGCGGCACCATTTCCACCGCATCCAACGCGCCCCAGTTGCGCGCGATTCCCGTATCCGCCCCTGCCCCGCCATCGGCATATTCGAAGGCAAAATGCGGCAGGCGTTTTCGCGCGCGCTCTCGCAGATCTAAGGCTGTCGGAAACTGACGTTTCAGGGCAAGTTGCTCCGGCGTCAGGGTCGGGCGGGTCGTCGGCTTCGCCTCGGGCGGGACGGAAGAGGTATCGGGCATTCGGAAATTCCTTCGGGGGCACGCGAAGACGCGAGGGACAGACATGATAGCCCACCGGATGCGGGCTCTGCCATGATACCGTGAGATTTGACCGCCACAACCGAAGCACCGCCATGTCTCAACCCGACTATACCGAAGATGAACGCCGACAGTTCTACCGCTGCATGACCCGTATCTTTCAGATGGAGCGCGAACTGGGCGGCACCATGATTGATGCCATCATCCTGCGCGCCGCTGCCATCGGGCGGCTTGAAGACCGGCCCATGAGCGTCTCATCCCTCGCCTCCTATGTCAGCCTGCCGCGCCAGACCGTCAGCCGCCGTGTCCACCGGCTGACAAAAGTCGGGATGCTGACGACGCGGCGCGACGGCAACCGAACCATTGTCGACACAACCGAGAAAGCACGGCGGCGGAATACGAAATTCGTGAACGATGCCATCGCCGAAACCGTCGAATTTGTGCGCCGTCTCGACGACAATCGCCCAAAATGAGCAGTCAGGGCATGGACATGTCCACGCGTTCGTAATCTACTTAGATCAACAACCGGGTAACCGGCGTATCGAGGGAAGAAACCAGCCGGTATTCCGGCAGGCAAAGTCAAAAGGGAAATCAATGGCGCGCAAGCTGAAATCGTTCAGCCGTCCGAAGGGCGGTACTCTGAAAAAATCCTACGACACGATCATTGCAAAACGGCGCAAGGGCGCACTGGAAATCCAGTTCAACCGCCCCGACCGCCTGAACACCATCACCGAGGAAATGGCCGAAGACATCATGCATGCGATGGATGCAGTCGAACTGGACCGCAAGACCATCGCCGTCGTGCTGTCGGGCGACGCACGCGCGTTCTGCGCCGGCGCCGATCTCGGCGGTTTCCAGGACCTCCCCGACGACCGCTACGACAATTACCGCGCCCGCTACAACCAGCGCAAAAACCGGCTGCTCTATCGCTTCCTGATGAATTACACCAAGCCGGTGATCTCGGCGGTCGAAGGCTATTGCCTCGGCGGCGGCTTTGAGATGGCAATGATGGGTGACTTCATCGTCGCCAGCGAGACCGCGAGCTTCGGCCTACCCGAAGGGCGCCACAGCCTGATCCCCGGCGCGGGCGGCACGCAAAACCTGCCCCGTCTGATCGGCGCCCCGCTCGCGAAGGAGCTTATCTGGACCGGCCGGCGCATCTCCGGCGCGGAAGCCAAGGAATACCGGATCGTCAATCACGTCGTCGAAAAAGGCAAAGCGCTGACCAAGGTGCGATCAATCATCGAGGACATGAAGGCCGTCGGCCCGCTGTCGCAGATGATGACCAAGCAGACGATCGACCGTGGTGTCGACATGACACTGCAGCAGGGCTTCATGCAGGAAGCGGATCTCGCCTACATGCTGTCCTGGTCGGACGACCGGGCCGAAGGTCTCAAAGCCTTTTCCGAACGCCGCAAGCCCGATTTCAAGGGTCAATAAGAGCAACAGATACGAAGGAGCGCCATCATGGCCAAGAGTTTCCTTGAAGACAAAGAAATCTGCATCGTCGCCTATGGCGAAACCAAGATCGAACGCCGCGGCGGTCGGTCAGCCTATGAAATCGCCGCCGAGGTAGCTGAGCAGCTATATAAGAAAACCAAGCTTGGGCCGTCGGATATTGACGGCGTTACTTTCACCGTGCCGATCAGCGAATGTTCGAACCCGTTCTGGTCGGGCTATGCGACCGAGTATCTCGGCATTTCAGCGAAATGGCTGCAGACCAGCGATATCGGCGGGGCGTCTGCCATCGGCAACGTGACGCGCGCGGCCATGGCAATCAAGTCGGGGCTGTGTGAAACCGCGATGATCCTCGGCGTCGATGCGCCGTCGACACAGTGGCGCGCCTATTACGGCAGCTACCGCAACGAATTCTGGGATCCCGTCGGCGTTCAGGGCCCCCCCGGCGCCTTCGGTCTGCTGATGAACCGGTATGAGCACCAATACGGCATAGACTTCCGCGGGCTCGGCGCGCTTGCTGTTGCCCAACGTAATGGCGCCATCAAGAACCCGAACGCGTATGAGAAACTGCGGCACAAGATCACCATCGACGATTACATCAATTCGCGGCAGATCTCGTCGCCGCTGCGGCTGCTCGATTCCGTGATGTGGGCCGATGGCGGCAACGGCCTGGTGATGATGAAGACCAGCCGGGCAAAGAAGCTCGGCCTGACCAACCGCATCTATCCGATCTCCTACGCCGAGATTTCCAATTTCGACTGCGCCAATCAGACACCGGACATCACGGCAACGGGGCATTCCGTTGTCGGCCCGAAGGTTCTGCGCGACGCAAAGCTGAAGGCAAAGGACGTGGACATGTTCCACCCCTATGACGACTTCCTGTTCGCCGTCATGCTGAAGGCCGAGCAATGCGGATTTGCAAAGAAGGGCCAGGGCTCGCAGTTCCTGCGCGACACCGATCTCGGCCCCAAGGGCACCCTGCCGATCAATACCGGCGGCGGCCAGATAAGCTGCGGCCAGCCCGGCCTCGCCGGTGGTGGCATCAACCTGGTGGAAGCCGTGCGTCAATTGATGGGTGAAGGCAAAAACCGCCAGGTCCCGAATGCGCGCAATGCAATGGTGACCGGCATCGGGGTGATCCCCTATGGCCGGAACTGGGGATCGGCGAATGCCATGGTCCTGGTAAATTAGGAAGGGGAGAGAAAAGATGGCTGATACAAACGTGAAACCCCGCCCGCTGCCCAAACCGACGCCGGCTACCCAGGCTTTCTGGGACGGTGCCAAAAAGGGCAAGCTGATGCTGCAGTGGGACCCGACGGCGAAGAAATACCAGTTCTGGCCACGCGCCAACAGCGTGCGCACCGGCAAGCGGAACCTTCAGTGGAAACCGACATCGGGCAAGGGCGAGCTGTATTCATTCACCATCACCCACGTGCCGACGCCGGGTTTCGAAGCCCGTGCGCCATATGTAATCGGGATGATCGAACTGGACGAGGGCGTGCGCATCATCGCCAACCTCATCAATATCGAGATCGACGATGTCGAGATCGGCATGCGGATGAAAGTCGCCTGGGAAAAACTCAACGACGACATCACCTATTTCGCGTTCGAGCCCGATAAACGGGCGAAATCAAAACCGAAGAAGTAGGCCGCCGTGAAGCTGGGCTCACTGATTGCCGATTGCGCGCTCCGCTATCCGGAGCGTGAAGTGCTTGTCTGCAAGGACCGACGGATCACCTTCGGCAAGTTGGATACGAACGCCAACCGGCTGGCGAATGCCTACGCCGCGCGCGGCCTGAAGACCGGCGATCGTCTGGCGATGTTCCTGCCGAACAGCGCCGAACTGATCGAAGCAATGTGCGGTGCCGCCAAGGCAGGCGGTATTATCGTGCCGATAGCCACCCGGCTCGCCCCGCGCGAGGTGGAGTATATTCTGGGCGATTGCGAACCGTGGATGGTGTGTTTCACCCCGCAACACCGCGATATCGTCCGCGGTGCGGTAAAGCAGCTCGACAACCCGCTACTGGTGGTCTTCGACGGAGAGGCCGAAGAGGGCGAAATCACCTTCGATGCCCTTATGGCTGAGGGCGCAGACACCCCACCCCCGCCTCTACCGACAGATTTCGATATGCTGATGCTTGGCTATACGTCCGGCACCACGGGCCGCCCCAAAGGCGCGCTCGCGACCCATATGGCGCTGGTGCTGACCGGCGGGTACATGAACCTGTCGGAATGGCATCTGACCGCAGAAGATCGAATTCTGGCGACAACCCCCATGGCGCACCGAACCGGGCTGGGTCGCGTCGCGAACGCGGTGTGCTGCGGCTGTACCGTCGTCATCATGGATAAGTTCGACCCGGCAGCGGCGGTCGACCTGATCGAGAAGGAAAAGATCACCATCATCGGCCTGGTGCCGACGATCGCCCGCATGCTGATGCCTGAAATAGAGAAACGCCCCGAAGCCGTAAAATCGGCCCGCCTGATGGTCGCGACGGGCGAAGCGTTTCCCATCGACATCAAGAAACGGCTGGCCGCGACCGCGCCGAATATCGGCCTGTATACATTCTATGCCCAGACCGAGGCCGGTTTCATCACGGGCCTCAGACCCGAAGAACAGGCAAGTCACCCCGATTCCTGCGGCCGGCCGGTGCCGTCTGTCGATGTCCGCATCGTTGACGAAAATATGAATGATGTTCCGCGCGGCGAGGTCGGAGAGATTATCTGCCGCTGCGGCACGCCCGGCGTTCTGTCGATGCCGGAATACTGGCGCAACCCGGACGCCACCGCCGCAGCATTTCATGAAGGATGGCTGCGCACCGGCGATCTCGCGCGGATGGACGAAGACGGCTATGTCTATTTCGTTGACCGCGCCAAGGACATGATCGTCTCGGGCGGCCTCAACATCTATTCGCGGGAGGTCGAGGATGCGCTTGAAGCTCATCCCGCCGTCAACGAAGCCGCCGTCCTGCCGGTGTCGGATGCGGAGTTCGGCGAATCCGTGTTTGCCTATGTTACCTTCCAGACAGGCGCGGCGGCGACAGAGAGCGAACTTATCGAGCATTGCCGCGAACTGATCGCGAGCTATAAGAAACCCAAATACATACGCGAGATCGATGTCCTGCCGCGCAACAGTACCGGCAAGGTCGTCAAGGTCGCGCTGCGCGAACGCGCTGCCAAGGAACTGACGGACGCCTGATGGAACTTCTTCTGAACGACGAACAATCGATGCTGCGCGACAGCGCCGCCACCTTCACCGAGCGGCGCGGCGGTGCGGAACGGTTGCGCAAACAACGCGATAGCGACAAAAAGATCGACCGCGACATCTGGGCACAGGCTGCCGAAGCGGGCTGGCTCGCGATCCTCGCACCTGAAAGCGCCGGCGGGCTGGAACTGGGCCTCACCGAACTTTGCCTGGTGTCTGAAGAACTCGGCAAAGGCCTTGTACCTGAGCCGATTGCCGCGGTCGCAGCCGTTGCCCGTGCCCTTGGCGCGTCGGACATATCAGAAGCACTCGTCAGCGGCGAAAAAATTATCCTGCCCGCTTTGATGGAGACCACCCGTTCAATCGGCGATGAAGCCCCCGCCGTGACAGCCTCCGCGACTGGCGATGGCGTATCGCTGGACGGCGTGAAGACCGGCATTCCCTGCCCCGACGATGCTGACGGGTTTCTCGTATCTGCGGCAGGCACCGATGGCCCGATCCTCGCCATTGTGAACCGGGACGATGCGGAAATTCAGGCTGAACCCACGCTCGACGGGGCCACGGTCGGCACGATCACCCTGAACGGGGTGCCCGGGACAGCCGTTGCAGGACCCAACGAGACCCCGGCCACCATCGCCGCCCTGCTCGATGCCCTGCACCTCAGCAACGCGGCTGAGCTTCTCGGCGTCATGGAGACCGCACAGGCCATCACGATCGATTACCTGAAGACCCGCGAACAGTTCGATAAACCCATCGGATCGTTCCAGGCGCTCCAGCATCGCGCGGTCGATAGCCTGGCCGCGATTGAGATGTGCCGCTCGCTGATCTACCAGGCTGCCCGCGCACTCGATGGCGGTGGCGCCGCCCCCGGTCTTGCATCGGCGGCTTTGTCCAAAGCAGCGGCAAGCGCGCTCGACGTCTGCAAGTCGGCGGTACAGATGCATGGCGGCATCGGCTTTACCGACGAACACGACATCGGCCTCTATCTCAAACGCGCCGTTATTCTTGCCGCGCGCTATGGGAATGCCGGCCTTCACCGCAAACGCTATGCGGAATTCGCAGAGATGCATCCCTGACCAGGCGTTGCGCCGACTGACCGTAATCCTTAACAATGAGCGGATCAGCAGAGGAATCAAACCATGCCCGACCAATCCTATCGCACCTTCCTGAAGAATCTCGAACAGCAGGGAGAGCTCATCCATTTCACCAAGGAAGTGGACCCGGCAGAGAACATGTCTGCGATTGAGTGGAAGGCCTATAACGAACTCGGCAAGGCGAGCCTTTTTTCCAACATGAAAGGTCATGAAGGCTGGCAGGCAACGAGCCAGATACTTGCCGACCGTAAAAAATGGGCCATCGGGCTCGGCGTCAGTGAAGAGACGATCCTCGACGAAATGAGCGAGCGCCTGACACAGTCCATCAAGACGGTCGAAGTGGGGTCCGACGCGGCACCGGTTCAGGAAGTTGTTTTCGAAGGCGACGACGTCAATATTCTCGACGTCCCGTCCATGATGACCTCGGAAGAAGACGGCGGGCGCTACTTCGCCTCCGGCATGGCCATCGTCAAGGATCCGGAAACCGGCATTCGCAATATGTCGGTCCATCGCCAGATGATCCTGAACGAGCGCGAAACCGGCTTTATCATGGTCCCCCGCCAGGCAAAGCGCATTTACGATATGTATGCCGCCCAGGGTAAAGGCATGCCGGTCGCCATGGTCTATGGCGCACATCCGGCAATCTTCTACGGCTCTGGCTTCACCACCGCCTACGGCAAGGACGAGCTTGAAATCGCCGGCTCGCTGCTCGGCGAAGGCGTGCGCATGGTCAAATGCAAGACCGTCGATATCGAAGTCCCCGCCGAAGCCGAAATGGTGCTCGAAGGCGAAATCCTGTTCGACAGACAGGTCCCAGAAGGACCGTTCGGTGAGATCCCCGGCACCTATGCCGAGGCCACGGAATCACACGTCTTCCGCATCAATTGCATGACGCGCCGCAAAGACCCGATCTTCTACGCCGTACATTGCGGTTACCCGACGACCGACACCCAGGGCACAATGGCGCTCGGGATCGAGATCGCGACCAAAGAGCATCTCAAAAACGTCGAAGGCGGTCTCGACCTGCTGGACGTGCGCTGTCACGCGTCGGCCGGGATGATGATGGTGGTGCTCAAAATGCGCCCGCGGGTTGAAGGTCAGGCAAAGACCGCCCTGATGGCCGCACTGTCGGGCGCATACCTGCATCCAAAGCTCGCGATTGCCGTCGATGACGATATCGATGCAAACGATCTGCGCCAGATCATGTGGTCCATGACCACCCGCGTTCATGCCGAGCGCGATGTGATCATGATCCCCAACACGCGTGTGTTCGCGCTGGATAACATCTCACCCGTTGTGCCCGGCCAGAACAGCTTCCACCGTATCGGCACGAAGTGGATGATCGACGCGACCAAGCCGGCGGTCACACAGGCCGAGGAGCGCGAACGCTTCGCCCGCGCCATGCCGCGCAATTACGACAAGGTCGATCTTGAGGATTTTCTGCCCTAGGGAATTTAAGCGCCGGGGTCAGCGAGAACGCTTTTCAGCCCACCAGCGCTTCCATGCCGCAATGTCATAGGCAAACCGCTGATCGGTCAAAACCGTCAGCGCGCCGATGATATCGCCCTTCAGCCAGCCCGGATCGCCCGCACGGTCAAGTCGGGCGATCAGCGCCGACAGGGTCTCGTCGTCATTCTGCCCCAGTTCGGCCGCTGCCCAGGCCGCCGCGGGGGCAGATTCAAAATATTTCTCCGCACCGTTCTGGGGTGCTCCCCACGGTGCCGCAATCAATGCCGGTGGCACCCGCCCATGCCCGTTATGGGCCATTGCCCACAGGATGTACCAGCGGGCCATTTTGGGGGCCGGGAAACGGCGGCTGCCAAACATCGTGGCATCGGTGTCGGGGAACGGACCTTTGAGCATCTCGCCCAGCGCCCGCCCGATTGACGGATCGTCCGACAGGGCCAGCGGTGCAAACCGGATACGCAACCGACGATCATATCCCTGCGGGTCGGCAAGCGCTGCCTTCAGTGTTTCGAGATAAGCGGCGGGATCTTCTTTGGGCAACGGTCGGGCGCGCGGCAGGATTTTCGGTACCGTCCGGGCGATTGGTTCGGACAAACCGGCAATCGCGGTGAATTTCGGGCCCAACAACACGCCTCCTGCGGTATTGCTGCCACCCGCATAAACCTGGCCGCGATAAATGCCGACGCCATGCAGCGTCACGCCGGGGAATGTCTGAAACAGCGACCATGCTTTCCCGTCGCGGCTGCGCCAGAGCTCGCCGGTCCCGTTGCGCCCAGTGACCACCCATATGGCATCCGTCCCGGCGGCCATGCCACGGATCGACCTGCCGACAAACGAGTCGACCGGCTCGACCGATTTGCCGTCCGTGCGCCACAGGCTCGACACTTCATTGGCGATATTGACGCCGTAGAGCCAATTGCCAAATGCCTGCAAGCGCGGCACGGCGGAGCCTTCCGGCCAACCTGGCACCTGAGCAAACGTCTTGCCGTCCCAGCGCAACAGTTTCACGCCCTTGCTGCGATACCAGGCAACAAGACCGCCATAAAGCGAGCCTCTGAAATCTTCCAGCGCCGTAATGCGGCTGACGCGGCGTTCAGGCGTCGGATGTTCGTAGATCAGTTTCCAGTCCGTCCCGCCATTGTCCGAGCTTTGCAGCCGCGCCACCCACGCAGACGGTGACGCATACAGCGTATCCCCCGACGATGTCATTGCGTGCACATGGAACGCCCGTCCCTCGGGCAGAAGCCCCCAACGCCACGCATCGCCGTTCGTGACCGTAAATTCGCCCCGCCCCGGCGAAAACCGGGAATCCTCAAATGGCCAGTAGAGTAATCCTTTGTGAATTACCGGATCGCCGACATCCTGGCTGAGCAAATGCCGCTCGTAACGCGCCTTGCCGTTCGCCGGATTGTAAGACCAGATATCGGCCGAGTTGTGATTGACGTATTTGCGGCTGTTCACGAACCAGAGCCGTCCGCGATAGCCGATCAGGGATGAAACATGCGGCCAGTGCAGGCCGTCTTTCAGGATCGTCAGCTTGTCAGTTGCAGCTGCATCACGTGTTTGTGACGCCACACAAAGAAAAACCGCCACGAAGGTGGCGGTTTTGATCAGAGCCCGGCGCATCCGGGTTTAAGCTGCCATGCCCGGCGGCAAAAGGCGTTCTTGTTTAAGCACATGCGCGCGGTAAATCTCGGTAACGGATTCCCAGCGGAGCATGCAGGCCTCCTCGCATATTTCCAGCGCCCGGTCAGCGACCGACGGAGAATCGATGTATTTCTCGCATAGCGCCATCTGGCGTGCGCTGTGTTCCTCATCCGCTTCGGCGTGCTCGACAAAAAACGCGATCTCCGGGGAATCGGCCGTGAATCCGTAATGCTGCGTGAGCGACGGAATGGTCACTTCCTTGTTCAGCGCCGGCTGTTGGCCTTCCTGCGTTGCCTGCATCGCCAGGATCACACCGAGCGGCTCGTCGCGCAGAGTCTGAACATAGTGCAATCGCCGTCCGTGCCAGGCAGGCCCAATGACGAGCGATTTGACCTCGTCATCCGTCAGTCCGGCGGCATTGCAGAAATCGAAAATCATCCGCGAATGATCGTGCGGCTCATGCCCCGGCCGGGGGATTGCAACCAGGCCTTCTTCTTCGGCAAGGTTCTCGATCACCGCATGTTTTACGTCCTGAGGGCCCTTCCAGAGCAGAAAGCCAAAGGCAGGCAGCGCCAGTTCGACAAACTTGTAGTGGCTCGCCATATAAAGACCGAGCGGATGCAGATCGAGCGAGCCATCCAGCATCATCCGGAAGAACGGATGGTTCTTCGTATGCCATTTATCGCGGATCGCGGTGATCTCGGCGGCGATAGTGTCAATGTTGGTCATCTGCATGCGCCTTTCTACACGGTTGCGTGTCCGGGACTCCGCCGTGCTATCTCACAGTAGCGGACCGGGATTATCGACGGCAAATTCCTCAAGCCCGGCAACGATGGCGTTGTACGCCTCGTCGACCGTATCCACGACCTGAAAAAGGTCGAGATCTTCAGGGCTGATGGTGCCGAACTCGACAAGGGTCTCAAGGTTCATCACCTTGTCCCAGAAATCGCTGCCATACAGAATAATCGGCATCCGTTTTTTCATCTTGCCGGTCTGGATCAGCGTCAGCCCCTCAAAAAACTCGTCCATGGTGCCGAAACCGCCAGGCATGATGATCAGCGCCTTCGCGAGGTAAAGGAACCAGAATTTCCGGGTGAAAAAATAATGGAATTCAAAAGCGAGTTTGCGCGTGACATAGGGGTTCACGCCCTGCTCCATGGGCAGAGAAATACCAAGACCGATATTCTCACCCTTGGCCTCCGACGCACCGCGATTGGCCGCTTCCATGATCCCGGGGCCACCACCCGAACAGACCACAAATCGCCGGCTCGTGTCCTCCAGCGACTTCGACCATTCGGTCAGACGGAAGGCAAGTTCACGGGTATCTTCGTAGTAGCGCGACATCTTCAGGTCGGCTTTGGCCTTGACGAGGTCGCCGCCACCCGCTTCCGCCGCTTCCAGCCGTTTTTCAGCCTCCGCCCGCGGTAACAGCCGCGCCGAACCGAAAAACAGGATCGTGTCCTCAATGTTCAGCTCGTCAAATCGTGCCTGGGGCTCGAGGTATTCTGCCAGTATCCGAAGCGGGCGACCGGCCGGCGAATCCATAAAATCCGGATCGCGATAGGCACGCGGCGGATGAATATCATCTGTACTCATGAGCTCTCCAGCAGGCGGGGTAGTAGAAGCGTGATCGTTGGAAACATGATGATAAACACCACGCGGACGGCATCCGACAAGAAGAAAGGCAGCACGCCCTTGAACGTCTCGATCATCGGAACGTCCTTTGCCATCGAATTAATCACGAAGACGTTGAGCCCGACAGGCGGGGTAATCAGCCCCACCTCGACCACGATCAGCGTGATGATCCCGAACCAGAGCTTCAATTCTTCGCCCTGCACCGGAAAATCGAGCCCGGCAATGATCGGCCAGAAGATCGGCACGGTCAGCAGGATCATCGACAGCGAATCCATCACCAGCCCGAGCAGAACATAGAGCACGATCATCCCGACCAGGATGACCATCGGGCTAAGACCGGAATTCTGGAAGAAATCCGCGGCAAAGATCGGGAGCTGCGAGAAACCGAGGAACGCGTTGAAGATTGATGCGCCGAGCAGGATCAGGAAAATCATCGCCGTTGTCGACGCCGTGCCGAGAATGGCGTCGACGAAGTCTTTCCACTTCATCCCGCCCCGCATGACCGCGATCAGGAATGTACCGGTCGCCCCGACACCGGCGCCCTCGGTCGGTGTGAAGATACCGATATAGATACCGCCCATCACCAGCAGAAAGATCACCAGAACGGGCCATATATCCAGAATTGCCTGCCACTTGGCGGCGAACGTGGTTCTCGGCCCGGCCGGCCCCGCATCGGGGAAAACCCGGACGACGATGGCAATTGTCAGCATGTAGCCCAGCGCAGCAAGAACCCCGGGGATAAAAGCCGCCTGGAACAGGGTCGCAACATTCGCTTCGACCATCACCGCGTAAATGATCAGCACAACCGATGGCGGGATCAATATCCCCAGCGTGCCGCCTGCCGCCAGCGAGCCGGTCGCCAGGGCGCCGGAGTAATTGTATTTGCGTAATTCCGGCAGGGCGACCTGCCCCATGGTTGCCGCGGTTGCCAGCGAAGAGCCGGTAATCGCCCCAAACCCGGCGCAGCCACCGACCGCGGCCATCGCGATCCCTCCGCGAAACTGGCCGAGCCACGAATTCGCCGCCTTGAACAGCGCAGAACTCAAACCCGCCTTTGCCGCAAACTGTCCCATCAGGATGAACAGCGGAACCACCGACAGGGTTTCGGCGGTGAACCGCCAATAGGTCTCCGTTTTCAGATAACTGAACAGGGCAACCTCGCCGGCGATCGTGACATATCCCACGACGCCAACAGTGAGCATGGCAATGCCGATGGGCACCCGCACAGCGAGCAGCACCAGCATTACGCCAAAGCCGATCATGCCGATTGTCAGACCATCCATACGATCAGTCCTGCCGCTCGTTATCGGCGGCGTCTTCCTGATCGAAGAACCTGCCCGCACGCGTTTCCTGAACGCTGCGCCAGACGGTGTAGGCAATCACGACCACCAGAAAAGACATCATCAGGATCGACGGCGGGAAAGTGGTCCAGCGCGGAAAATTGATGGTCATCGATTTTTCGCCGTAATTGTACATATCCAACCCGCCGAAAATCATCCGCCATGTCAGCAATATGGCAATGACCAGATAGAAAATGCCACCGATGATGTCACAGGTTGTTTTTGCCCGCACCGGCGCCTTGATCATGAAAAAATCGACCAGCACGTTGCCGCGGGTCATCTGGCACCAGGGCAGGAACGCAAACACTGCGAGCCCCGTGCCAATCGCCACCAGTTCGAAATCACCGGGTATCGGCGTCAGAAATGCGGAGCGCCCGGTTACACTTAGCGTGGTCAGCAGCGCCATGGCGCAGAGCAACACACCTCCGATCACGGCCAGCACCCGGGAGGTCGCATAAAGCACACGGCCCACCGGATCGGTGGGTCTGGCGGTATCGCTTAGGCCCTCGGCCATATTGTTGAAACAGATTCCGGGCCGGCCGTCTGACCGGCCCGGATATCCCTTACTTGGAGTGTTTGGCGATCATGTCCCGGGCATCCGACAACAGGGCCGGGCCATCGACATTGATCTTCTTCATTTCAGCAAACCAGCGTGCGAACACAGGCTGTGCCGCCGCTTTCATCTTGGCAACCTCAGTCGCGGGAATGGTGTGGAACTGGTTCTTCTTCTTCGATTTAACGACCGCGAGACCGGGCGCTTCGATATCGTCCCAGTTCTGCCCCGCCATCTGCGCGATGTTGCCACCGGCGTTCTTGTCGATGACCGCCTGCAGGTTCTTCGGCAGCTTGTTGTAGCTGTTCTGGTTCATCAGGAAGGTGAAGACGTTCGTGCCAAGACGCGGCTGTTCACCGGCCAGAACCGAGAAATGACTGACCAGATCGGGTGTCTTGACCGCCGGTGCGATTTCATACGGCAGCGTCACGCCGTCGATCACGCCCTTGGACAGTGCCGACGGAATTTGCGGCAACGGCAACCCGATACCGGTCGCGCCCAGCGCATTCAAAAGCCACACACCGCCACGCGACGCCGCGCGCAGTTTCATGCCTTTAATATCGGACAGTTTGGTAATGGGTTTCTTGGTCTGAAACAGGAACCCGGCATGGGCATGGATCAGAAGCGGCTTATAGCCTTTCAGATCGGCTCCGAGATGCTTGGGTCCATAATCCTGCAGCGCGAGGGTCGTAGACAGCGCGTTCTTGTGCACGAAAGGCAGTTCGAACGGCTCAACCCGCGGCATCCGGCCTGGCGTAAAGCCCGGCAGGGTCCAGACGATATCAACAACGCCGTCACGCACCTGGTCCAGAAGCTGGGGCGCTCTGCCGCCGAGCTGCATCGCCCAGAATGGCTGAATTTTAAGCGCGCCGCCTGAATCCTTTTCGATCTTCTTTGCCCACGGAATCAGGAAGGTCTTTGCCGGATTAGCGACCGGCGGGATAAAGGTATGCATCCGCAGCGTCACAGCCTGCGAGGACGCAGGCACCGCGACCATGGCCGCCGCCGCAACTGCGGTGGCCGCCAGAACTGTCGAGGAAAGTTTCTTGGTCATTTCGTTTTCTCCCAAAAATATTCGTAAAATTTCATCACCGGTCACCGCCGGTGTTCATGTAACGACTGTATCGACCGGAAGGCACCGGTTCAAACAAAGAAAGCGGGTCAATTCGTCCCACCGAACACGCTTTTAAGGTAGGCCGCCCCGTCTTTTGCTGCCGCCACGGCGAGATCGATCCCGCCAAGCATGAACATGAACCCGTGGATCGTGTTCGGAATGGAATGGAACTCTGCGGCGACACCCGCCTGATCAAGGGCATCGACAAACAGCGCATTGTCGTCATGCCGTGGATCGAAGCCCGCCGTCATCAGGTAGGTTGGCGGCAAAACGCTGAAATCCGCCATTTTCAGTGGTGCTACCCAGGGGCTCGCCATATCTTCGGGGCCGTTCAGGTAGTGCCCCATCGACCACTTCATGAGACCGCTATCGAGGAAATACCCCTCCGACAGGTTTTTCATGGAGTCCGTGGGGGGGCCGCCGGCAGTGCCGGGATACCAGAGCATCAACTGGACGACACCCGGTCCGCCCCGCTCCGCCGCCATTGCACAGGCCGCGATAGCCATCGTGCCACCCGATGAATCACCGCCCACCGCGATACGGTCCGGATCTGCGCCGATGCTCGCGGCATTTTCGGATACCCAGCGCAGCGCGGCGTAAGAATCCTCATGCGCTGCCGGAAATTTATATTCGGGCGCCAGACGATATTCAAAAGACAGGACAAGGCACTCCGCCCCGGCACAGATCAGGCGGCAGAAACTGTCATGGGTCTCGATACTGCCGAACACAAATCCGCCGGCATGAACGAAGACCATTATCGGTAACGGACCCATCTTTCCGGCCGGCCGATAGAGACGCGCCGGCAATGTGACGCCGGGCGCCCCGCCGGGAATGTCGAAATCTTCCGTCGCGCCGACCTCCGGCCTTGGGTCCAGATCCCATTTTGCTACGAAGCGCTCGATCGATGCGCGCGCCTCCGGCGGGGTCAGATCGGAAACACGGACGGCACCGGGACCCGTCAGGTCCTCAAGAACAACTGCCGTTTGCGGATCGAGGTCCGGTTGAGCACCCATGATTCATCTCCCCATTTTGCGACGTTTTTTTGTCTTTCCTGAGCAAGCCTATCATAACAATAGGGCCGATTTCTCAACACGTTTGTCCTGCGCTACAATGGACCGCAT
The DNA here is from genome assembly GCA_047638395.1 of Paracoccaceae bacterium. Lineage (GTDB taxonomy): Bacteria > Pseudomonadota > Alphaproteobacteria > MPNO01 > UBA830 > CAXBCP01. The sequence goes on from JBLIMV010000027.1 coordinate 38,195, forward strand.
CGCAATCACATACAGAACACCCGAATGACCGATAAACCGATCTGGCTGACAGAAGCCGATGTTGTGGCGCTGATCAGCCTCCCGGAGGCAATCGACGCGCTTGAGGCAACGCTGGCCCTCGAAGCAGACGATCTTGCCGCCAGCATGCCGAAAACGCATCTGATGGTCGCCGCGAATGACGCCATGCACGCCATCGGCGCATCGGTCGCCGGCGAAGGCATCTGCGGATTCAAGACCTGGATCAACGTGCAGGGAAAATCCGAAACCACGATGACGCTGTTCTCGATGGAGGATGGCGCCTGCCTTGCCGTGATAGAAGCCACCGCACTTGGTCAGATGCGCACAGCGTCGGTCACCGGCGTCGGCACCAAACGCCTCGCCGCCGCCGGCGCGGACGATATGGGCATCGTCGGAACCGGCAAGCAGTCCCTGCCCCAGATTGCCGCCGTCCACGCCGTTCGCCCGCTGAAAGAAGTGCGTGTTTCGAGCCGCAATCCGGATACGCGCCGCGCATTTGCCGAGAATGTAACCGCCAGGCTCGGTATTCCGGCCAGGCCGGTCGATACGCTCGAAGAGGCGGTCACGGATACACCGATCGTCACCCTGATCACCAATTCGACCGAGGCGTTTCTGACGGGCGACATGCTGGCCAAAGGCAGCCACCTGAACGCGATGGGTGCCATCGTGCCATCACGGGTCGAATTCACCGATGACGTCTTCGCCCGCGCCGACCTGATCGCCGTCGACAGCCTGCGCAGCGTCCGCGACCTGTCGACAGAGTTCCGCGGCCATTACGGCGAGGACGATGCCGCCTGGCAGGACGTGCGAACCATCGCCTCGGTCATCGCCGCGGACGAGACCCGCCCCGACGGCGCCGACGTGACCCTGTTCAAAGCGATGGGCATGGGGCTTTCAGATCTGGCGCTCGCCATCGAGGTCCTCAAACGTGCCCGGGCACAGAACAAGGGTCACAAAGTACCGGACCGCGTGAAGCTGCCGGCCCGGCTGACCTAGAAAGAACCGCGCAATGTCATCTCCCTCCTATGACATCATTGTGGTTGGCAGCGGCAGCGCCGGTCTTGCGGCAGCGATTGCCGCGGCGGAGAACGGCGCACGCACGTTGATGATCGAGAAGAACCCGGCGCTTGGCGGCACCACCGCCTGGTCTGTGGGGTCGATCACCACAAGCGCATCGCCCCATCAGCGGGCCATCGATATCTACGACACGCCGGACGATCACTACGCCGACATGGCGCTGTTTCATGGCGAGCGCTTAAAGGGCCGCGATAACCTGAAACTGCGGCGCCTGCTGGTAGATCACACCCCGGCCACGTTTGACTGGCTGCTGAGCCTCGGCCTCGTATTTTATGGCCCGATGCCGGAGCCACCGCATGCACAGCCACGCATGCACAACATCCTGCCCAATTCACGGATGCTTATTCATCATCTGACGAAACGTGCCCGCAAACTGGGCGTCGAGATCCGCACGTCAGCGCCGATGGAAGAACTAATCGTTGAGAACAAGCGGGTGACCGGCGTCGTCGTGAAAGGCGAGCACGTGAGGGCGGAAAACGCCGTTATCCTGGCGGCAGGCGATTTTTCAGCGAATCCGGCGCTCAAACAGCGCTACATGCCCCCCGAAGTCGCCCGGATCGGGCCGTTCAACGATGACAGCACCGGCGATTGGCACGACCCCGTGACCGAATTGGGCGGTCGGGTCCTGAATGGCGATGTCGCGCTGGGCCCGGAAATCCGCTTTCGCCCGCCTGCGAAATCGACCCTTGTCCGTAAATTGCCGCCATGGCTCTGGCTGGCGCGTGTCGTCCGCTGGTCGATAGATCATATGCCGCCGCGTCTGCTGCGGCCCTTCGTGATGGGATTTCTGACCACGGCGCTCATGCCGTCGCTCGACCTGTATCGCCAGGGGGCATTGCTGATCAACCGCAACGGCGAACGGTTTTCGGACGAGACGGATGCGCCTTCCGATCACATGCCGGCCCAGCCCGATGGCGAGGCATTCGTCGTGATGGACGGCGCGCTGGCATCGGCGTTCCGCGCGTGGCCGAATTTTATCTCCACGGCGCCCGGCATCGCCTATGCCTATCTCGACGATTACCGGCGCAACCGGCCCGACATATTTTTCCAGGCAGATACGCTGGCAGGCCTTGCGGCAAAAACCGGCATGGATCTCGCCAAGCTGGAAAAATCAGTCGCCGATTACAACGCCAAAGATGCCGGGGGCGCGCGGCAATCATGCACGGCCCCGCCCTTCATCGCGCTCGGACCGGTCTGTTCGTTCATCATGACAACCGATGGCGGATTGGCCGTGAACGAGCATCTGCAGGTGCTCGATGAAAACGATTTCCCGATTGCCGGTCTCTACGCCGCGGGATCAACCGGACAGGGCGGCCTGCTGCTGGAAGGGCATGGCCATCATCTCGGGTGGGGTTTCACGTCCGGCCGGATCGCCGGACGTCATGCGGCTTCCGTCGGCGCAAACGACCTGGCGCCGTTCTCGGACTAGCCTTGCGCTAACCTTCTTCGGCCAACCGTGCGCGGCGGGCCAGCATCTTTTCCGCCAGCCGGGGCGCCGTTCCCGGGCGCGACCAGGGGCAGCGCCCGATACAGATTCCGCAGCCCAGCGCTTCGCCGAAATAAGGAATGCACTTGTCGAAATCGACATACCATTTCTCGACGCCGCGCACGGTCTGTTTGGTCTCGGAAATGGCGCCCGGCGGGCAGGCCTTCGTGCATACCTGACAACTGGCACAGAAATCGTCCGCGCCAAAGACATCCGGCGCATCGGCCAGTAAAGGCATTTCGGTTGCGATGGCAGACAGGCGGAAAGATGAGCCGTATTGACGATTGATAAGCGAGCCGTGCTTGCCAAGCTCGCCGAATCCGGCGGCAATTGCCGGCGGAATCATCAGCAGAGCCGACGCGTAGGGGCCGGCATAGGCTTTCGCATAGTGCCCCTGCTCCATGATGTAATTGGTGAGATTACGCGAAACGCGAGCCGCGCGATTGTACTGTTCTCCGACCTCTACCGCGGATGTCGGCTCATCCAGGCTATCCGGCGCCGAATTGAGCCGTTCATGGTCCATCGCCACACCGATCATGACGATCCACGGCTGCTTTATCTCATACCCTTCGTACACATATTCCGGCTTCAACGGCACGATACCGACCATGTCGGCTTCGTTTTCCAGCGCAAATTTCTTGATCTCCGCCGTCCACGCGGTGGCATCTTTTTCGATTTTCTGCGGCACTTGTTCGACGGCCTTGGGGCCGCGCGGCGCTTTTGGCGAATAGGTAGCGCGAACGCCGGCCGACAGACGATGATGGTCCAGAACCGCATCCTGCAATTCACCAAACGACTGTTTCGAATGCGGGTGCCAGAAAAACGGCGACGCCAGACGGGGCTTGGTCTCCCCCCGTCCGTTTACGGCATTCCCCGATACATCCGGAAATGCTTCGAGAAATTTCGGAAGAGGCGCGTAATCGTCATGTGGCTTCGCCATAGTGTCCTACGTTCCTTCAGGGGAGTTCGACTGTCCAGGCATCGTAGCTGTATACCCAGTCAGGGTCCGTTTTTTCGCGCATAAACTCGTTGCGGTGCGACGTCGCCTGTACCTTTGACGTTCGCGGCTTGCGCGCCGCTTCGAACCGCTTGAATGCCGCCGGAAAATCATCGGTGCCGCCATCGGCGAGACAACGCGATAGCACCACGGAATCTTCCAGCGCATTCGCCGCCCCCTGCGCCATATAGGGCGTCATCGGATGGCAGGCATCGCCCATCAGCGTGACGTTTCCCTTGTTCCAGGTCGGCAGCGGGTCACGTTCGAAGATCGCCCATTTATGCACCGACGGGCAGGCATCCAGCACGGCGCGCACGTCGGGATGAAAATCGGCAAACGCTGCACGCAACTCGTTCACGTCGCCGGTCGCCGACCAGGATTCGATCTGAAAATCCGGCTCCGGCTGGCTGGTCGTGAAGTAAATCTCGTCACGCGCCGCCGTGACGTAATAGATGACGATATGACGGTCCGCCCCCCACCATTTGGCGCTGTCGTCCAACAGTTCATAACCGTTCATCAGAGACGCTGGAAAGGCCGTCCGATACGCCAGACGGCCGGTAAACCGCGCATCTTCCGCGCCAAGGAGCGATTCCCGCACAATCGAATGAACGCCATCGGACGCGATCAGCGCATCTGCCGTCACGGTCTTACCGTCCTCGAACGTCAGGCTCACGCTGTCGTCGGATTGCTCGATACCGGCGACCTTGTGGTCGTAGCAAATCGTGTCATCGGGCACGGCGCCATGCAGGGCTGCATGAAGATCGCCCCGGTGCATCAACAGATACGGCACACCGTAGCGGTCATACGCATCGGGGCCGAGCGGATGATCGTTGGTCAGATTGCCGGTATCGTGATCGCGATTGCGCCAATGCGGTGGCTCGAACGCGGTGGCGCGTATCTGGTCGCCAATACCGATGCCATATAGCACCCGCATCGCATTCGGGCTCATCTGGATACCGGCGCCAATGCGCGCAAAGGCCGGCGCCTGTTCGTAGATCGTGGTCTCGACCCCTGCTTTACGCAGACAGGCCGAGGCCGCGAGGCCGCCGATACCGGCGCCGAGAATGGCAATACTGGGTGTTTTATTGGGCACGGAACTCTTTCGTTGGCTTGCTCATTAAATAACTCATCAACTTACCGGGGCGGCGCAGCGTTTCCACATCTGCGCACCGGCTTTTTGAGGATCAGGTGATCGCCCGTTCGGCCAGACGCGCAGGTCGTCATCGCCCAGCAGTTCCATGTCGACGCTTGCCCCCGCCCCCGGCTCTCCCGCCGGTACGGTATAGGTAAAATCGTGACGCCCGTAGATACCGTCGATGCTGTTGCCGCCCGGTGTCACGATTTTCGCGCCGCTGATTTCCAGCCGCTTCACCCCATTGCACCAGTTGCCGTCGATCGCGTCGGCCAGAACCGGAGAGGCGCTAAACAGGACCGCTACGGCGACCGCAACAGCGAAGAACGAGGGTTGCTTCAGGAACGTCATGCGCTCCAGCTTAACTGGAAATGCGCAGAAGAAAAACGCCCCTGACGGCTCAGGAAATGCCGACGCGCTTGCGGTACCGCGACATCATGGCAAACAGCTCTATCCGGTCGAAAACCGGCGCCACGCCGCTGTATTCCTTATAGAGCGCGTTGACGTTCATCACGATCCGTTCGGCATCGAGCCAGCCCTGAAAGGCGTCGAGCGATATTTCGGCCGCGGCATCTTCGACGGTGAGTCCGGCGTCGTATCGGGCGCGGACTTCCTTGTCGATATAGATAAAATAATCCTTCAGATCGCGAACCTCGGCCTTGCCCGCAACCGGGCCATGACCGGGCACCACGGTTTCCACATCCCAGCTCAGAATCAGATCGAGCGCGTTGATCCAGTTCTGGACCGGTCCGTCCCAGATCACCGGGTGGCCCTTGTTGAACACGATATCGCCGGTAAAGACCGCTTTGTCGTCCGGCACATGCACCAGCACGTCGCCACCGGTATGCGCCGGGCCGACATTGACCAGTTTCACATCCTTGTCGCCGACCTTCAGGTCCATTTCGCGCTCAAAGGTTTTTGTCGGCATGCGGCCTTCGATACCTTCGAAATCGAACTTGGGCGGGCCCATCAATTCGCGCAGCAGCAAACCGCCTTCGCCAAGGTTCCCGGCTTCGCGCATCAACTTGGCAAGGTCGGCCGGCTTGCGCTGGTGCATTTCATGCGAGCACGCTGCAGACGCTATGATCTCGCCGGTGTTCACCAGCTCGTTGCCATAGGTGTGATCGCCGTTCGAATGGGTGTTCACCAGATTGTCGAACCGCTCAAGCCCGCCAAGGCCGTCCTTTATCGACTTCAGCATGTCGCCGGTGGAATTCAGATCGAACAGCGTATCGACCAGCAGGGCCTCATCGCCATCGACGACAAGACCCGCATTGCTCCATCCCCAGGACCCGTCGGGCACCAGATAGCCATAAAGCCCGTTGCCAAGGTCGTGGAGACCTTTTTCATATTGCCACTTTGCCATGGGTTCCTCCTAGGCTTCCTGCACGTCGCGCATTTCGGGTTGATCGTCGCGTTCGCTGATGCGCGATCCGGGATAGTACGCGGCTGCGTAATTCGGCCGCCCCTTGATACGCTGCCACCAGTGGCAGACGCGCGGGAGATCGGCCCACACGTGGGCCATGTCGAGATCTTCCATGCGATCGAAGGTCGGCGTCACCGCGACATCGGCAAGCGTGTACATGTCTCCGACCAGCCACGGCCCGTCTGCCAATGCCGCCTCGAGACGCTCCGCTGTCTTGCGCAATCGGTCGAGGGAATCCTGATAGACGCCTTCGTCAAAGCCGTCTCTGCCCATTTCCTTATAGAACTTGGTGCGCAGCGGGCGCTTTTCGGCGGCGGCGGCGAAATCGCCATCGCTCATGCCGGAAAAATGCTGAACGAAGACCTTCTGGAAAGACGGATAGCGGATCGCAACCGTCGGCACTTCTTCGATAAAGCGCAGCCAGGCGCGCATTTTGGCGCGGGTCAGAGGGTCGGACGGGGTCAGGGATGCACCGTCAAAGACCTCGTCCAGGTATTCGATAATCACCGATGAATCGACCACGACCCCGCCGTCATGTACCAGCGTCGGCGCGACGCCGTTCGGATTCATGGCGAGGTATTCCGGCGTCAGGTGATCGCCTTTGCGGAAATTGATCTGGCGATCTTCGAAGGTCAGGCCTTTTTCAGCCATCGTGAGGCGGACCTTCTGACTGCAGGTCGAATAATCGGATTGGTAAAGTTCCAGCATATGAGTTCCGTTGTCTGTCTCGTCACAAAAGGCCGGCTCGTCACAAAAGGCCAGTGGCAAGCCAGGGAATGGCGACCACCAGCGCCAGGACGATCAGCATGGTCAGCGCAAAGGGCGCTGCGCCGCGAAAAATATCGCCAAGCGTTATGCCGTCATCTTCAAGATTGGCCCGGATCACGAAACACGCGATGCCGAGCGGTGGGGTCAAAAGGCCGATTTCAACCGCGATGACCGTGATAATGCCGAACCAGACCAGATCGACCCCGAGCTTTGCCATCACCGGCACCACCAGCGGCAGCAGAATGAGCATGATCGATGCGGAATCGAGGATCGTGCCGAGCAGGATAATCGCGATCAGGTAGACGATCAGGACACCGACCAGCCCGATATCCGTCGTCTCGATCCAGTGCCCCATGAAATCGGGCAGACCGGACAGTGCCAGCATGTTCGCGTAAAGATGTGCTGCGATCAGCAGGAACGAAATCGATGCCGTGACGTAACCGGTCTCGATCAGTACATCCTTGAAGGCCGCCCACGACAGGCGGCGTTTCAGGACGGCTATGAGCAGCGCCGCAAGCGCGCCGACACCGCCCGCTTCGGTCGGCGTAAACAACCCGCCGTAAATGCCGCCCAGCACAATGGCGATCAGGATCAGGATGGGTGAGATCAGACCGGCAAGCTGCATTGCAGACGCATCGGTCTCGGGGTTTGGGGGCGTGAGCTTAAGCGCACCCTCGCCAACAAATTTGGGGTGCCGGCGCACGAGGTAGCCAATCAGCACCACGAAGGCGAAGGCCATCAGGATGCCCGGCATAATACCGGCGGTGAACATCTGACCGATGGAGACTTCCGCCACGATGCCATAGAGGATCAGCAACAGGCTGGGCGGGATCAGCATCCCCAGGACCGAGCTGCCGGCAACGACCCCAACGGAAAAGCGCGGCGTATAACCGAGCCGGATCAATTCGGGCACCGCGACCTTGGTGAACACGGATGCCGACGCGATGGTTGTTCCCTGCACTGCTGCAAACACGGCGTTTGCCGCAACGGTGGACACGCCGAGACCGCCCCGCATCCGCCGGAACAATCGGTTGCAGACATCGAACGTATCTCGACCGATGTCGGATGCGCCGACGACGAGCCCCATGAGCACAAATAGTGGAATAACGCCGAATGCATAGCTTGAAATACTCTCGGCGGCGGCCAGCGACAGCATTTTACCGGCGATGATGCCGTTTTCCTTCATCGCCCATACACCGCAGAAAGACAGCAGCAACAGGGCGACCGATACATGCATACCGGACTGGATCAGCAGCAGGATGCCCACAATAGACAGAAGACCGATCTGGATATCACTCATGACGATTTACCCGTGGCGCGGCGGGCATCGCGTATATCGGTGACGAGATGCATCAGAAACTGAAGACAGGTCCCGGCGCAGCCGATCAGGATGATCAGGTAGATCGGCCAGACGGGTGCTGTAAAATCACCCTCGGTCCCGACATATTCGTCGATCCGCCAGGCGCGGGTGAAGCGGTCAATCGTGAAATAGAAGATAATCGCCAGCAGGATCGCGCCGACGAAATGATGAAACGCCTGGAGCAGGTAGCCCGCAGGTGTGCCGCGTGCCAGCATCCCGCCAATAAATACGTCCGAGCGGATAAAGCGTCGGTTGCGCAGCGTGTGGGTAATCTGCAGAAACACGATGGCGACGATCGACAGGCGCACCATTTCGGGCACACCTGCCAGCGGCTGGTTAAACAGGAGCCGCCCGAACACGTCGAAATTGATCAGCAGCATCACGGCCAGGATCAGCAGCGACCCCAACACATTCAGGCTGGCCGAAAGGCGGTCGAATATCGACCCGCCTTTCGGTGTCACCATGCCGGGCCCGCCGGCCATCTCAGTTTACCCGGACTTCCGGTTACTCTTTGTCCCAGTCGCGGGCGAACTTGATGCCCGCTTTACGTGACAGTTCCATATAGGTGTTGAGCACCTTGGTACCGGGCAGCTTCTTGTCGTCCAGACGTTTCGCCCATGCCTTGGCAATATTGGGCAGGCTCAGCGCCCATTTGCGGCGTTCTTCGGCCGCCATCTCATGGATGGTCACGCCCTTCGCCTTGGCGACGCCGATTGCCCGCTCGCCGCCGGCAACATAGTGACCGACAGCTTTGGCGCGATAGGACGGCAGAAGTTCACTGAACACTTCCTGCACTTCTTTCGGCAGATCGTTCCACCGGTCGAGGTTCATCGTGATCGAGGTCGAGAACATGGCGCCGAAGCTGACAGTCGTCATGTGCTTGGTCACTTCGTAATATTTGAAGCCCGGAACCGCCGAGCCAAAGACGATCATGCCGTCATAGACACCGGTTTTCACGGCGTTGTAATAGGTCGTCAGGTTGCCGCGAACCGGCACAGCCCCCGTACCGCGCACCCAGGACGCCGCGACACCGCCTGCGCCGATCTTCCGGCCTTTGAGGTCGGCGAGCTTGGTGATCGGCGATTTCGTCAGAATATGATAATCGTCAACGCCAACGCGGATCAGAAGCTTCTGGCCATACCGCTTGTAGGCCGCCGTCATTTCCGGCACCTGCTTTTCGACAGCGTCGACCACGTTCAGCACATCGCCAAGCTTGGCGCCGCCGAACGGCGTGACATAGGAAATTGCCTCCAGCGGCGCCTTTGCCGCTTCGAACAACATACCGACATGGCCGATGTCGCCGAGGCCTTCCTCGATCGCTTCGAACACGGCAGGCGGCTTCGCAACGGAGCCGGCATAGGCCTGGGTCCATTTGATGGTGTATTTGCTGCCGCGCGCTTTCAGCCGCTTATCGACCTCGGGGATGAAATATCCCTTGAGGTGTTTGACCGACCCGACCACAGGCGGATGCCCGGAGATGGCCGTCAGTTTGATTTCCTTGGCCATGGCCGCGGTCGTGAAGACGGGAACAGCGAATGCCGCAACAGCGACGCCCGCGATAAGCGATTTAGAAAGTGTCGTCATTTTAGTTTCCTCCTGAGGCGTATTTAAGTGCTTCGTGTTTTGGATCATTGGTTTCATGCAGTGTGCCGGATGAGCCTGTTTTTCAGGACTCCTATTTTTTCGATTTCCAGTTCGATGACATCGTTCGGTTCAAGATATCGGTCGTATTCCAGGCCACAGCCAGTGCCGACGGTGCCGGATCCGATAAACTCGCCCGGATACAGCGTGGTCGACCGGCTGATATATTCGATGACATCTTCAAAATTGTGATGCATCTCGCCGCTATTGCCACGTGAAAGCTCTTTGCCATTCACCCGCGCGGTCATCACCAGGTCATAGGGATCGCCAATCTCATCCGGGGTGACGATGCAGGGACCGATAACATTCGCCGTATCGAAATCCTTGCCTTTACCGGGGCCGAGCTGCCCCTGCATTTCCTTTATCTGCGTGTCGCGGGCGCTGATATCATTGAAGATCGTATAGCCAAAAATATGATCGCGGGCATTGGCCCTGGAAATATCGGCGCCGCCAGTGCCGATGAAGACGCCGAATTCCAGCTCATAATCCATTTTCTCGGCAAAATGCGGCCAGACGATATCGGTACCGGTGCCGACAACCGCCAGCGAATTGCAGGTATAATAAATCGGCTGGTCGTACCAGATCTGCGGCGGGTTCATGCTTCCCGCCGCTTCGTAAGCGGCGAAAGTCTCATCGGGATTGTCAGTCTCGGCGGCGAGGCGACGGAAGCGGACTGCGCGCGCCTGGCGCAGGTGTTTCTCGAAACACAGGAAATCGCGCATCTGTGTCGGCCGCGGCACCGGCGCTAAAATCGTTACTTCTGTGAGCGGCAGGACAGCATCTCCGCCCTCCGCCGCTTCGCGCTCGACCAGAAGGCGCGCCGCGTCCAGCGCTGCCGGCCCGGCTTCCATCAATGCGATCATCGATGCAAACGCAGGCTCGACCGCCCCGCTATGGCGCGCGGCGACGGCCTGAATGTCGACCGCCGATTGACCGTCATTGATCAACGCGCCGATCCTCTGAGCGCTGGGCTCAGTCCCGCCTGTTGTGGTGAAAGTGATAAGCCGCATGTTGCGGCATCCCCCTTATATTCGTCGACGTTTCCTGTTGGACGCCCCCATCTCCGCGGCGGATCGCCCATCTTGATCTCAGGATAAGAAGGTCCGAGAACAAATGTCAATCACTTGTTTGAAACGAGTGTTTAATTTTCTTGAACTGTACGCAAAAGGAGCATATTCATGGCGACCTTCTAATTGATCGCTTGCACATTAACGGAGCCTTGAATGGCCGAAGCCGATATCCGCGCAGATAGATCCGTCACCGGATCGACCAAGGAACGGATACTGCACACGGCGGCACGTCTGTTTTCCGAACGCGGATTCGACAATGTGTCGCTGCGGGATATTACGACCGGCGCAGACGTCAATATCGCCGCGGTGAACTATCATTTTGGCAGCAAGGTCGGTCTTCTGACCGATGTCTTCGATCACTATGCCGCGCCGGTAAACGCCGCCCGCCTGGTGTTGCTCGATGAATGCGACCGAAAACATGGTGACGGCACGCCTGCCGTCGAGGACATTCTCTGGGCATTGCTGTCGCCGGTGTTTCATGCGCCGGCCAGCGGCGACGAGGGACGTTATTTCCGTCAGATGCTGGGGCGCATGAGCTCCAACTCCAATCCCGATGTCCGCCGAATTCTGTTCAACACGTTCGACACCGTGTCGGGGCGCTTCGTCGACATGATGTCCCGCGCCTGCCCGGACCTGCCGAAGGAAGAGCTTTTCTGGCGCCTGACCTGTGTCTACGGCGCCATGATGTATGCCCAGGCAGATAACGGCCGCATCCGCACATTGGCGGGAGATTCGTTCGATTCCACCAATATGGACGATGCGCTGAAATACATGATCCCGTTCCTCACGGCAGGCTTCACCCTGCCGCCCGGTACGAAGCCCGGCACGAACTAAGAGCGCTCGCCCTACATAATCAGAACGGATTTCCCGACGATCTTGCGTTCCTCAAGCATCTTGATGCCGTCCATGTACTGTTCAAACGGCAGACGGTTCATGATGTTGGGTGCGACCTTGCCGGCGAGCAGCAACTCGTAGATAGCCGCCTGTGCCTCCCCGATCAGAGGTGAGGCATCCTTGATGTAATAGTTGATCGTCGAGCCGACCACCGAGATGTTCTTGAGCAACAGGTAGTTCGTCCGCACGGACGGAATTGTACCCGATGTGAAGCCCGAAACAACGACGCGGCCCTCATTGGCGATGGCCCGTAACGTCGCGTCGAACACATCACCGCCAACCAGATCGAACGCAAGATCGACGCCGCGCCCGCCGGTTGCCGCCATAACCTGCGCCCGCAGATTATCTTTCAGATCATCCACTGTCAGATCGATGATGGCATCTGCACCGGCCGCCTTCACCGCATCGCCCTTGGACGGCGTTGTCAGTCCGGCCAGCACCACCTTCGCACCCAGCGCCTTGGCAAGACTGACGGATGCGAGCCCGACCCCGCCGGAGGCGCCATTGATCAGCACGACTTCACCCGCCTGCATCGCACCCCGGCGCGTCAGCGCGAGATACCCCGTCAGATAAGCGAGCCCCATCGCGGCGGCGGCCTCGAATTCCACGCCGTCGGGCAGCGGAAACGCCAGCGCGGCCGGACAAAGGGCCTTTTCGGCCATGCCGCCGTGAATGACATGGGCAATGACCCGGTCCCCGACCTTGTGACCGGTCACGTTTGCGCCTACCGCGGCGACAATGCCGGCGGCATCCTTGCCGGGCGTAAACGGCGGCGGCGGATTGTTCTGGTACTTGCCGTCGAGCGACAGCAGATCGGTGAAATTGACCCCACAGGCCTTTACGTCGACGAGAATCTGATCGTCGCCCGGCGTCGGGTCTGCCACTTCGGCGACCGACACGCTTCGGTTGGATGTATCCGTGATGACAACAGCGCGCATAATTATCTCTCCCTCTTGTCGTCTATTATTTACGGCAAACCTCTTCGGTTGCCCGTTCAGTCATTCTCTCCATCGGGGAACATGCGTCCCTGATGGGGCGATAGCGGCTTGTCCTTTGCCGAGCCTTCTTCCTTGATACCCGCCAGATTTTTGGCGAGCTTTTTCTTGTATTCAAGGTCCGACTGACGCGCGATCTGAATACGCTGCGCCTGGGGCGAGCCCGCCCCGTGCATGGATTCCGTCAGATATCCGACGGCGTTGCGCCCCATTGTCATGTTTTCGATCAACCGCAGAATACGCACACGGTCTTCTGCGGAAACGCCGGCACGGCCCTGTAGGTACTTTTTCAGCAGCGGGCCGGTGACCTCGCCGTTCAGGTCTTTCTCCGACGGTGCCGTGACCATCAACCCGCCCGCCAGATCCTGTGCCAGACGTGACAGCTCATACGGAAAGCGCGTCACGTTGTGCTTGCACACATTGGCGAGCATGTCGTTGCACTGATAATTGCCGGACTTGGTCTCGAACGATTCATGCGACGCGGCGATACCAGACGAATAGATCGTCTCGTTCAGATGCGTCATCTCGACCAGTTTGTCCTTGATGTGCGACGCGTTGGGCACACCGTTGTAATCGGCAATCGTCGCGGCGGCCCCAATGATCACATCGCCAAGCCCGGTTTTGCAGACGTAGGAGCGCCGGTGATAGGACGTAAACCGTTCGACCAGGTCCGAGGCGAACTCATATTCGCCGTCCATGAAAATACGATCATAGGGCACGAAGACATCTTCGATGATGATCATCGCTTCCTGACCGCCGAACTGGGCGTTTCCCTGATCGATCTCGCCACCCTCCATCGAGCGCGTGTCGCAGGATTGCCGGCCGTAAATGAATGTGAGGCCCGGGTCGTCCACCGGCACCGCGCAAACGATGGCATAGTCCTTGTCGTTCTCGGTCAGCCGCATGGTCGGCATTACGACGACCCAGTGCGAATTGATGCACCCGGTCTGATGCGCCTTGGCGCCGCGGATCACGACGCCGTCTTCGCGCCGCTCCACCACATGAACGAACATGTCCGGATCTTCCTGCTCGGAAGGCCCCTTGCTGCGGTCGCCTTTCACATCGGTCATCGCACCGCCGATAACCAGGTTGGATTCCTGCATCTCACCGATGAAACGCTTGAACCGCGTGTGATACGGGGTGTCATGCTTCTCATCGATCTCGAACGTCACCGAATGCAACGAGTTCGTGGCATCCATGCCCACACAGCGCTGAAAACACGTGCCGGTCAGCTGACCCATTTTCCGCTGCATGCGATTCTGCATCACGACGTCATCGACGCTTTCCGTGACATGCAGGAAGCGGTTGACCTTCTTGCCGCAGATCGACGAGTTCGCGCTTGCGAGATCGGGGTTTTCATTGGCGAGGTCGTAGGATCTGGCCACCGCGTTGATTGACGGCCGGATCATCGGGTGATCGACAGGTTCATCAACCAGTTCTCCGAACAGATACACCTTCAGCCCACGGTCGCGCAGGCTCTCGATATAGTCCGCGCCGGAAGCTATCGGATTTTCGGGCGTTCCCGGTTTCCCGGCCGCTGTCGTTGTAAGGCCGCCGTCACCATCCATGGGCATGATCTCTCTCCGCTCGGGAATATTCTGTTGCGAACAAAGTAATGCAGATCATTGTGCAGTGCAAAACATCGCCAACCTCCCGCCTGCACCCAACCGCTTTGTCACCCCGGCCTTGTGCCGGGGTCCAGTCACCCTCTAAATTCGCCCGGGAAAGCTGGATCCCGGAATAAATCCGGGATGACAGGCACAGATAACATTGAAAACCGGGCGGATTCACTCAGACCATGACCCACGGCGGACAGATCGGCGACATCACCTGGCATCGTATCGTCGAGGCCGAAGGACCGGAATTCGAAATCGGCTTTCTGCTGCCCGACGCAACACCGGAACAGATTGACGGTCATCGACCCTGGATGGAGCCGAAATTCCTCGAACCCGGCACCGACAAGCTGATCATGGCGACGCAATCCTACGTCCTGCGCGACCGGCATCACACGATCCTGGTCGATTCATGCGTCGGCAACGACAAGGAACGGCGCTTCTATCCGCCGTGGTCAGGGCTTTCCGGCACCAAATACCTGGACGGGCTCGCTGCGATCGGGCTGTCGGTCGACGATATCGATTTCGTCATGTGCACGCATCTGCACGCCGACCATGTCGGCTGGAACACAAAGCTCGTCGATGGCCGCTGGGTGCCGACTTTCCCGAACGCCCGCTATCTGTTCGCCGAAACCGAATTCGGCTTCTGGTCGGAGCTGAACAAGAAGGGCGCCAAATATTCCGACGGCTGCATAAATGACAGCGTGCTGCCGGTGGTCGACGCCGGTCAGGCCGATATCGTCGCCGACGATTACGCGTTTTCGGATGAGATCTGGTTCGAACAGACCCCCGGCCACACACCCGGCCATGTCAGCATCGGGCTGAAATCTGCCGGTAAGAATGCGATTGTTTCCGGCGACGTCGTCCATACCCCTGTGCAATGCCGCGAACCGGGATGGAGCGCCGTCGGGTGCTCAGACCGCGCGCAATCGGCAGATACCCGCCGCAGCTTCCTCGACCGGTATTGCGAAACCGACACGCTGGTCATGACAGGCCACTTTCCATCCCCCTCGGTTGGACATGTCTGCCGCCATGGAAATGCGTTTGATTTTACATTCTCCGAAAAATGACCTCCCGACTGGGAGGAAAAAGAAGCGGACTGCGCGCTAATTTCTTTGACAATTCCGGGGGGCGCGCCCATTTTCACGACAAGGCCGTTTCGCGAATGCTGGACACTCGCCGCTTCCCGTCTCCGCCCCGTTTCCGTTTTCAACCCGATTTCGGTTGCCAGAAAACCGCCCCGCGATATGCAGGCGGTCACAACCGAACAATTGGAATCACCTATGACACCGGGAACCACCATGACAGACGCCGCCCCTATAACGGCACTGCAAACACCGGATACAGCCGTCCCCGATATTCGTCGATCCATCTCGGAATTCCAGGCGCCCGATATTCGCTCCGGTCTTTTTCAGATCGCAACGTCTGTCGGCGGCTTCGTGGTGACGTGTGCCGTTATGTACATGACGGCGGAGATATCCAGCTGGATTTCCCTGGCGCTGTCGCCGCTCGCCGCCGGTTTTCTCATCCGTATCTTCATTATTCAGCACGATTGCGGTCACGGCGCTTTTTTCCCGTCTCGGCGGCTGAACGACGTCACCGGCTTTTTGTGCGGCCTGTTGACGGTGACACCATACGCATCATGGCGGCGCCAGCATGCCGGTCATCACGGTGTCTGGAATAACCTGGACCGCCGGAATACAGGCGCCGATATCTACTCTTCCTGTCTGACCGTCAGCGAATACCAGGCGCTGAGCACATGGAAACGGCGGTGGTACCGTCTAAGCCGCAGCACGTTTATCGCCAATTTTGTCGCACCCCCCCTGGTTTTTCTTCTGCTCTTCCGCCTGCCATTCGACATGCCGGACGGATGGCGACGCGAAAGGCTGGCCGTTTATCTGACAAATTTGTGCCTGGTGGCCCTGTTCACCGGACTAGGATTTTTGCTGGGCTTCGAGCGGGTTCTGCTGGTTCAACTCCCCGCCATAGCGCTCGCCTCGATTATCGGCGTATGGCTGTTTACCATCCAGCATCGGTCCGACCACACGGTATGGGCCCGCCAGAAGGACTGGGATGTCGTCACCGCATCGCTTCAGGGATCAAATCACCTCAAGCTGCCGCGTTGGCTGCAATGGTTTACCGGAAACATCGGTTTGCATCACATCCACCATCTCAATCCGAAAATACCCAATTACCGCCTGCAGGACTGCCACGATGCGCTTGATGCGCAGATAAACATTCCCGTACTCACGCTGGGTGCCGCATTCAGAGCGATGTTTTACACGCTATGGGACGAGACAAATGAGAAAATGGTCACGTTCGGCTCGCTGCCCGCCCGTTCACAACTGACACGGTAGCCGCCCCGGGACAGTCCCTGATTTATAAAAATCAGACCTTCTGAGCCGCCTGCTCCCGTAATTCCACCCGCCGGATCTTGCCCGATATCGTCTTGGGCAACGCGTCCAGAAATTCGATCGCGCGCGGGTATTTGTAGGGTGCCGTCTGCCGTTTCACGAATTCCTGTATTTCTTTCGCCAGGTCATCGGACGCCTCGAACCCGGGCGCCAGCGTGATATAGGCCATGACAATTTCGCCGCGGATATCATCCGGCTTCGCGACAACTGCGGATTCCAACACGGCTTCATGCTCAATCAACGCACTTTCAACCTCGAACGGGCTGATCCGATAGCTCGCCGACGAGATGATGTCGTCGGACCGCCCGACAAACCAGATATAGCCGTCCGCATCGCGCGTCGCGGTGTCGCCGGTGTAGTACCAGCCATTGCGGAACGCCTCTGCTGTCACCGCATCGTCGCGGAAGTAGCCATGAAACAGCCCCGGCGGCCAGGGATCGGTGACCTGCACGCCGATATGACCGACCTCGTTATCGGCAACAATATGGCCGTCATCGTCGATGATATCGACTGTAACTCCCGGCACCGGCTTGCCCATCGACCCCGCACGGACCTCCATACCCGGAAAATTTGCGACGATGTTGATGGTTTCAGTCTGGCCGTACCCGTCATAGATGTCGCAACCGGTCGCGGCCTTCCACGCCCGCATCGCTTCCGGATTGAGCGGCTCACCCGCCCCGAAACAGTGCCGCAGTGACGAAAAATCGGCACCCGACAGATCCTTCTGGGCAAGCACCCGGTAAATTGTCGGCGGCGCGCAGAATGTCGTCACCCGCTGTTCGGCGATGAGTTTCAGGTGCATGTCCGCATCGAAGCCTTCGCCGTCATAGAGCAGGACGGCAGCACCCGCCAATAGCGGCGGATAAAGGAGCCCCCAGGCGGCCTTGGCCCAACCGGTATCGGTCAGGGTCCAGTGCACGTCATCTTCACCGAGATCCATCCAGTAATCACCGGTGATCGAATGGGCCAGCGCATAGGCATGATCGCGCCCGACCATCTTCGGCATCGAGGTCGTGCCCGACGTGAAGTAAATCAGCATCAGCTCGTCTGCCGATGTACCGGGCAGGGTATTCCGGTCCACGGTATCCGGCTGGGCCGCGCACATGTCTTCCAGCGTCGACCAGCCGTCGCGGCGCTCACCAATCAGAATGAGATGCTCAAGGGACGGGCAGTTCGCCCGGATATGTTCCACCTTGTCGGCATGCTCCGCGGTCACGACGGCGAGCCGTGCGTCTGCGCGGTTGATCCGGTATTCGATATCCTTGGCGGTCAGCAGGTTCGTGCCCGGCATGGCAACCACACCGGTTTTTGTGCACCCCAGCAGCACCTGATACCACTCAACGATCCGGGGGATCATCACGAAGGCAAAATCGCCTTTCTCGGCGCCGAGCGCCATCAGTGCATTTGCAAAGCTGTTCGATAGGCGGTCGAGATCGGCATAGCTGTGATGGGCAACGTTTTCGCCGCTGCGGTCGACGGCGATCAATGCCGTCTTGTCGTTTTCGCGGCCGCGCCTGGCGATAACGTCGAAGGCAAAATTGAAGTCGGTCGGCACATCGAGCGAAAAATCAGCCCGCGCGGCCGCATAGTCGAATGGCGGAAACGTTTCACTCACCGTCTTTTCCTCCCGATATTTGCTTTTTATGAGCCGAATTTCGTCACATTGGCGGACGGGGCGCAACATTCGAATGACGGCGCAAGAAGCCTGTATGGCCAAAAACGGGGGATTTTCCGCAAATTGGGGGGAAAGATATTTGCAGATATAAATTGCTTTTATCTGCCGAAGCCCCCATATCATGCCTAAGGTTGCGTGTGGGTCCGTGGAATTAGCTTCGTTTCCGTGCATAACCTGCTTCCGAATTCATATGAATTCGGAAGAAGAGAAACCGCTGAGCAGTGTGCATGGCGGGCGATACATATTGATTGGATATATCTATGACTCAAGGAACCGTGAAATGGTTCAACCCCACCAAGGGGTTTGGCTTTATTGAACCTGATGGAGGCTCCAAGGATGCCTTCGTTCACATTTCCGCTGTAGAACGTGCGGGCCTCTCCGGCCTGAACGAAGGCCAGCGCGTCGAATTCGAACTTCAGGAAGGCCGCGACGGAAAAGCGTCCGCGGAAAACCTGTCGGTCATCGACTAAAAAACCGTCTTCCTTAGACGACTTTTGAGACCCGCCTTTGGCGGGTCTCTTTCGTTTGGGGCACTTGTATTTGAGGCACTTGGCCTCCATCTCCCTCGCGATGGTCGATGACAATTGCCGTCAGACCGCCCGGGCGCCTTCAACCAGCCGGAAAAGACGTTCAGGGGTCGCGGGGATCTCCATGATCTCGATGCCGAGCGGGCTCAGCGCGTCCGAGATGGCATTGGCGATACAGGCAGGCGCACCGATCGTGCCCCCCTCTCCCAGTCCCCGGAACCCGCCGACGGTGTCGGGGAGGTCCGCTTCGACATGGACAACGTCGATAGACGGTATTTCCACTGCTGACGGCACAACGTAATCGACCAGGCTGGCCGTCAGGATCTGGCCGGTCTCGTCATGAATAACCTCTTCCATCAATGCCACGCCGATCCCCTGGGCGACACCGCCATGGGCCTGGCCGTCGGCGATCAACGGATTGATCACCCGTCCGCAATCCTCGACCACGATGTAGCGTTTGATCTCGACCTTGTAAGTCTCCGGGTCGATCTCGATCAGGCACATGTGGCTGGCAGATGTTGTGGTCCCGAAGAACGGATCATAGACCTTCGTCGCTTCAAGATTGTCGATCTCGTCGCGCATTTCCTTCGGTACGCGTCCCATATCGGAATAGAGCGCCCGTGCAAGATCGCGGATCGTCATCGATGTGTCCGTGCCCTTGACCCAGACATTGCCATCGCCGGTCTCGATATCCTCGACCGCTGCTTCGAGCAGATGGCCGGCGACCCGCAGGATTTTCTCGTGGACGGCTTTCGCGGCCAAAATACCCGCCCCGCCGCCAAACACCGCACCGCGGCTCGCATACGTGCCGGTGCCATGACTGACCGATGCGGTATCGCCGAGGACGATGTCGACGTCCTCCACCTTCACGCCGAGCTGTTCGGCGACCACCTGTGCCAGCGTGGTTTCCATGCCCTGCCCCTGGCTGGCAAGACCAAAGCTTGCGGTGACCGCCCCCGTTGAATCGATGGCAACATTGCAGGTTTCCGTACCGGTATTAATCGGCATGCCGGGAGCGACGGCGATGCGCGAGCCGACACCCGTCAGTTCCGCGTAGCAGGCGACGCCGATTCCGACCCAGCGGCCTTCGGCCCGGGCCGTCTCCTGTTCACGGCGCAGCGCGTCATAGCCGATGCCGTCGGCGGCCTGTTGCAGGCAGGCCTGAAAGGCAGATTTGTCCCAGACCAGACCCGATGCGGCCTTGTAGGGAAATTCATCGTCGTTCACCAGGTTGCGGCGGCGGATCTCCGCCGGATCCATCCCGATCTTGCGCGCGGCCATATCGAGCAGCCGGTCCATCACGAAGACCGAAATCGGCCGCCCGACGCCGCGATACGCCCCGGTCAGGGTCTTGTTGGTCGCGACCGCACGCACGCGTGCCGCATAATTGTCGATCCGGTACGGGCCCGGCAGGAAGCTGACAACCTGTACCGGCTCGATCGTCGCGGTCCACGGATAAATCGAATAGGCACCGACATCGCCGATCACATCGGCCTTTACGCCCAGAATTTTACCGTCTTCGGAAATCGCGATTTCCGCATCGACAATCTCGTCGAAGGCATTACCGGTGGTCATCAGATCTTCCATCCGGTCGCTAACCCATTTGACCGGCTTACCGAGATCACGCGCGACGGCGCAGGCAACGATTTCCTCCGAATACAGAGACGTCTTGCCGCCAAATCCACCACCAACATCGGGTGCGATCACCCGTATGCGCGGCCCCGGCAGATCGAAAATCTCGGACAGCTTGTCACGGACAATGCCCGGTATCTGCGTTGTGCAGTGAAGCGTGAGCGCCCGGGCACCCTTGTCATATTCGGCGACCGACGCACGCGCCTCAATTGTCACGGGCGTGGTGCGGGTAAAATGGAACCGCCCGCCAGCGGTCACTTTGGCTGCCGCAAAGGCTTCATCCACCTCGCCGCGGGAGAATTCGCGGGCGGCCAGAATATTTGACTCCAGGTCGTCATGCAGTTTGGGGGCATCGGGCTTTAACGACTCCTCGGGGTCGACCAGCACCGGCAGGGCTTCATAGTCGATCTCTACCTGAGCGAGGGCATCCTCCGCGACATAGCGGCTGTTGGCGACAACGGCGACAACCGCTTCACCGACATAGCGCACCTTGTCGATGGCAAGCGGTGGGATAAACGTCGCCTGATAGTTCTTCATTCGCGACGTCGCCTGATAGGGATTGGCGAGCCGGGCGATATCTGCCCCGGTATAGACCGCAACGACGCCGTCCAGCGCCTCCGCGGCGCTGACATCAACATTTCTGATCAGTGCATGGGCATGATCGCTGCGGCGAAAGGCAATGTGGAGCATGCCGTGACGTTTGATATCCGCGACATAGTTGCCCTGCCCTGCCAACAGGCGCGGATCTTCCCGCCGCAGGACCTTCGCGCCGACAAATTGCGGACGGGTGAGATCGATATCGTCGGGCGGGCTCATTTGTCGTCCCTTTTATCCGCGGCGCTGCGAACGGCAGCGACGATGTTCTGATACCCGGTGCAGCGACAGAGATTACCAGACAGGCCGTCACGGATTTCGTCATCTGTCTCCAGCGGATACTTGCGCAGCATATCGGTTGCCGTCATCAGCATGCCGGGTGTGCAGAAACCGCATTGCAGCGCATGATTTTCGCGGAACGCTTCCTGCAGCGGGCCGAGTGCGTCCAGATCACCGAGGCTTTCGACGGTCTCAATCTTTGCGCCATCCGCCTGTACCGCGAACGTCAGGCACGAGCGCACGCTATCGCCGTTCATCAGGATCGTGCAGGCGCCGCAAATGCCGTGTTCACAGCCGACATGCGTGCCGGTCAGGTCAAGGTTTTCGCGCAGGAAGTCCGCCAATAACAAACGCGGTTCGACCTCGGCGACGTGGGGCGCCCCGTTCACACTGATGGTGATGGAAATCTTCGCGGTCATCGGCCAGCCCTTTCGATCGCGGCGGTCAATGCCCGGCGGGTCAGTACTTCTGTCAGATGTCGGCGATAGTCGGCGGAACCATGCAGATCGTTCATCGGCTCGGCCTCCTGGCGTGCCGCGGCGGCGGCCGCGTCGACACCGTGCTCGAAAAGGGCGGCTTCCGCAGCCGTCGCCCGCACTGGCGTGTCATGAAGCCCCATCAGAGCAATCCGGGCCTCCGTCACCGACGTGCCGTCGGTAGACACAATGGCGGCAACACCGGCGACGGCAAAATCCCCGCGACGTTGCGCAAATTCTTCGAACCCCCAGCCACTTCCCGCAGGCAGGCCCGGCAATTCAACCGCGACGACAATTTCATCCGGTTCCAGTGCGGTCGTCAGCGGTCCGACGAAGAAATCTCCCGCCGCGATCTCACGCCCGCCGGCCGGACTTGCCGTAATAATCCGTGCGTCCAGAAGCACGGACATCGCCGGCAGTTCTGCTGCCGGGTCGGCATGGGACACGCTGCCGCCAATGGTGCCACGATTGCGGATCGCCAGGTGGGCGACATGTTTCATCGCTTCGTGCAGAACCGGAAACCGGTCTTTGACCAGATCGGACGTCTCCAGCGCGAAATGCCGGGCAAGCGCGCCGATACGAAGCCCGCCATCAGCGGTCTCCTCTATCCGGTCGAGGCCTTCAATGCCGTTGATATCGACAAATAGCGGTGCGTCCACGACCCGGAAATTGAGCATGGGCACCAGGCTTTGGCCGCCGGCCAGCACCTTGGCCTCACCGTTCGAGGCGGCAAGTACTGCGACGGCCTCGTCAATGGTCGATGCGCGGACGTAATCAAAGGGAGCGGGTTTCATCGGGCTATCTCGGAATTATCAGCCGCGCTGAATCGATTTATGGAGCAGAGCTTCCCCCATGCCTTCACCAAGGCACCATTCGGCGAAATTCTCGGGCGTGGATTCCCATTCATGCGCTTCCCAGCCGTCGTCAACGACATCGGAATCGAAATCGTATTCCGCCGCACCGCCGCAGGGATTTTTGAAATACCAGAAATAGCAGGATGAAATCGGGTGCCGACCCGGGCCGATCATTGTCTCCCAGCCCTGACGCGTCATGTTATTCCCACCACCGAACAGCTCGTGGATCGTGCCGACCTCGAAAGCGAGATGATGGAAGCCGCGCTTGCCGATACCGGGATCAAGCAGGAACAGATTGTGATGATTGTGGGCCGCCGCACCCCGGGCGAAATAGCCCCTGCCGGGATAGGCATCCGTCAGTTTGAATCCGAGACGATCGACATAGAATTCCTTATGCGTCTCCAGGTCGTCGGTCATGTAAACAATGTGGGAAATCTCGAATGGTGAGGCTTTGGCCACCTGTTCCGCGCGGCGGTTTACCCGCATCGGCCGGCCCGGAATATTAACTTCCAGTTCAGGCGCCTGTACGGGCGTCGTCTGCCTTACCCTGAATCCGAGCCCGAACCCGACCGGATCGACGGTATGGATGGAGCCATCCGCGTCTTTGCGCACGTCGCGGTCGGCTGACAGGTTTTCTTCGAGCGCATCGAGATCCGCCTGGGATGTGACGCCGAACATCGCTTCGCGCACCGTCGCGTCCACATCAGCGCCAACCGGTGGCGCGAGCTCAGGGTCATCCGCCGCACGAATTTCAACGGAGGCGCCGTTCTGAGCGGCAAACGCTAAATGACCGTTGCCACTATCCACCGGGGTCAGTCCAAAATCAGTCCAGAAAGCCTTTGCCTTTTCGAGATCCGTTACCCCGTAGGTGACTTTCTCAATGCCAGTATGATTGCCGATATTGCTCATTGTGCGCCTCCTTGCGTCCCTGACTGAAATCTAGCGCGTTTGCGCCCGCAGTGGAACGTTCAGACGTCTAAATCTGCATAGGCGCTCTCAACCACCCGATCGAACAGGTTCTCAACCCATCCCTGGTCGATCCCGCGCACGATGAAGACGATAGAGGTCCGGTGCGCGCCGTCCGGCCACGCATCGAGCCGCCGGATCGGATGGATGACATGCTGCACGCCGTGGACCACGGCGGGGCGCGCCGGATCGTCCGTCAGCCGCACAAAGCCTTTGAGACGCAACAGATCATCGCCGCGCTGATCCGCCAGCATCTGCATAAAGGCACCGAGGGCCGCACGGCTGACCGGGGCATCTCGGGTCAGGGCGTAGGTAAATATACCGTCGTCATGGCGGTTAACATCGGTTGCATGATGATGATCGCCCCCTGAGCCCAAAGCCGCATTTTCCGCTGCCAGCCAACCTTCGACATCAGCCGTTTTGCCCGCCGGATCATAAATACCGCCCGAAAACAGCATGTCCGGGTCAACAGCACCGTCGACACAACGCGCGCGGACCGCGCTGGGGTTCAGCTGACGGAGCCGGGCTTCCAGCGCGGATAACGCTGCCGCATCGTTTGCCATATCGGTCTTCGTGACCAGAAGCGCATCGGCCACTGCCGCCTGCTTGATGGCTTCGGGTTGGCGGTCGAACGTCGCCATCGCGTTCACCGCATCCACCGCCGTCACCACGCGTGCCAGCCGATAGTGATCGAACACCAACGGTTCCTGCATCATCGTATGGATAATCGGCGCGGGATCGGCAAGGCCGGTGGTTTCGACCACGACGCGTTTGAAACGGCGTATTTCCCCGGCTTCTCGCCGTTCATACAGATCGATGAGCGTGGCCATCAGATCGCCGCGGATGGTGCAGCAGATGCAGCCACAGGACAGATCGATGATATTTTCATCACTCGATTCGACCAGCAGATGGTCCAGCCCGACTTCGCCGAACTCGTTGACGATAACGGCGGTGTCGGCAAATGCCGGATCGCGCAGTATTCGCGACAGGATCGTCGTTTTGCCGCTGCCGAGGAAGCCGGTCAGCACGGTCACGGGGATCAAAGGCTCAGGTTTGTCAGTATTCATGGCCGCTAGGGTGTCGCAATCGCGGCGGCCTGTCATCCCGGATTTGTCGCCTGCGACAATCGGCTTTAGCGTAGAGGTGACAGACTTAAAAACCGGGGACAGATCATGGCACGGACACTGATCACCAATATCGGTGAATTCTTCACGGGCGATCTTGCGGACCCCATCGGCGACGTCAAATCGCTACTGGTCGACGGTGAACGCATCTCGGAACTGAACCCCGCTGCCGACACACAGGCCGACCGGACCGTTGATGCGAAGGGCAATGCGGTGTTGCCGGGTATTGTCGACGGTCATATTCACCCGGTATTCGGCGAATGGACACCAACGCAGGATACCATCGGCTGGATCGGCAATTACGTGCATGGCGGCACGACATCGATGGTGTCGGCAGGCGAGTTGCATCTGCCGGGGCTCGATTACAACAACCTCACGCCCGAATTGATGACGTCACTTGCCCTGCTCGCCAAGGCGACAACCGGGCGCATCCGCTGGAGCGGCGCCAAGGTTCATGCGGGAACGCTGCTGATGGTTCCCGGCATGACCGAGGAAGATTTCGACAAGGTTGCCAATGCCGGCACGATCCTGACCAAATTCCTGTTCTACCCGCTGGCGCCCGAGAACAAGGAAGAAGCCCTGCGCTACGTACGATGGTGTCACGAGCGCGGCCTGCGGGTGAAGGTTCATACTGGCGGAGTCTCGCGGTCGGGTTCTAACGCGGTCTGCGGGTATGAGACGCTATCGTGGCTGCAACCGGATATCGCGGCGCATATCTCCGGCGGCCCGATTCCGATGCCGGATGAAGATCTGGATGCGCTGGTCGACAACACCGAATTCGCGCTGGAAATCTGCTCGTCGGGGAATTACCGGTCCGCGATCCGCGCGGTGGAACGGTTGATCAAAGCCGGACGCCTCGATCGCCTCACCCTCGGTACCGACACACCGGGCGGCACCGGCGTGCTGGCGCGCGGCATGCTGCGGAACATGATTTTCCTGTCATCTGTCTGCGGGCTAAGCGCCGGTGAGGTGATCGCCGTGGCCACCGGCAACACGGCCAAGGCCCATGGACTGGACACCGGCATGCTGAAACCCGGCATGCCAGCCGATCTCGTGATCGCCGGGCGGATCGACGGCTCGGCCGGCACCACGCTTACCGAAGCCATTGAGCACGGCGACCTGCCGGGCATCACCGCAGTGATGATCGACGGCGAACTGGTGGTCAAAGGCCGCAGCGAGCAAACCCCACCGCCACAGGAACGTGCCAGCGTCGAGTTCGCCTATGGCTGCCCGTTCTGCGGCTAGGAGACAAAAAAATGATCAAGCCCGGACCTTACGATCCCACCGAAACGGCTCTTGTCTTTTCAGCCGACTCGACGGTCATCCCAAAAACCGTTTCGCCCAGCCTTTATGCCGAGCTGGATAGCGAGTTTGACGGCTTCAAGGGGTGTTCCCTGGTTGCGCGGCACACATTCACCGAACCCTGGCCGACCTGGGAAATGCACCCAAAAGGGGACGAGGTCATCTGCCTTCTGAACGGCGATATCGATTTCGTACTGTGGGTCGACGGTGCCGAACAGCCGGTCCGGGTGACCGAACCCGGCAACTGTATCATCGTCCCCCGGGGAGTTTGGCATACGTCACGGCCGCATGTACCGACATCCATGCTGTTCATCACCCCCGGTGAAGGCACGGAAATCGCCCCTGCACCTCCACCGGGATAGATCTGGGCTTCAGACCAGGCGCGCCGGTGCATCGTCGGGTGGCGTCGCATCGATAGCGTTGGCGGTCGTTGCCACCATCCCGAAATAGCCGGTCACGCCAATCAGCGACACGAGATCTTCCTCACCGAACAATTTCTCGGCCTCGGCATAGGTCTCGCCGGTCAGGCGGTGATTGTTCAGCAATTGCATCGCCACTTCACGGGCCATCGCTTCGCGCGGATCGGTCAAACCCGGATCGCGGCGCTCGTTGATCGCGTCGATCACCGGCTGATCGACACCAGCGGACAGCGACGCGCGCACCTGCACAGCCCACGGATAGTTCGCATCCCAGAACCGCACCACCGTCAGCACAGCAATCTGGCGTTCCCGCCCGCTGAGCCCCGATCCACGAAACCAGTTACCGACATCCTGCGCCAACCGCATCAGCTTCGGGTGGCGAATATATGCCCAGTACGGCCCTGCCCGGGGCCCGCCTTCTTCACCGATCTGGTCGAAGAGCGCGCCCTGCTCATCGTTCATGTCGTCACGGCCGAGGATTCTCATACGGGTCATGGTTGTTTCCTTTTCAGATTTTATTCGGCGGCATTCGCGCTAAGGCCCAGCATCGGCAGGACCTCTTCGGATATACGGCGGATCGTTGTCATATTCTGTTCATTCGTCAGCCCGGCGTAGCGGGTGATGAAGGAAATCTCGGTAAAACCAAGGTCGAGGTAGCGCTGAATGCGTTCTGCCGCCTGTTCAGGCGAACAGATCAGGGTGCGGCGACGAAAAACATCGCGCCAGTCATCGTCTTCGCACATATGGAGCAACACCGAGATATCGTCTTCATAATCCCGGTCCCACTGCTGGCCGCGCATCACCTTGCCGAACGCACCCGCATGTTCCTGCAGGGCGGCCCTGGCTTCCTCTATCGCCTGTTCCTCGGTATCGGCAATATGGGCCATGAAGGCGATCATCGACTTTCGATCAGCGGTTTTTCGCCCGGCACTTTCCCAGCGCTCGCAGTACCACGCGAACTTTTCAGTCACCGATTCCACACTCATCGGATAGTGGTTCATCATCAGGTGAAAGCCCTGATCCGCCGCGGTGATAAAGCTGTCCTTCGAATTGGATGCCGCGTTCCAGATCGGCAGCGCGCGGTTTACGGCCGGTGGCCATGGGTCCAGTTTTTCAAAATTGAAAAACTTGCCGTCATGCGCAAACGGCTCACCGGCCCAGAACTTCTGGCAGACTTCCAAACCTTCCGCGATCCGGTCGGGGACTTCGGACTGATCGATATGAAACGCATCGAATTCGTGCGGCACGAAACCCTTGGCGACGCCCATATCGGCCCGACCGCCCGACAGATGATCGACCAGGGCATAGTCTTCCGCCACCTTCAACGGGTCGCGCAGCTGCATCAGGGAAACCGCGGGTGCCAGGCGGATATTCGTCGTCTCCCGCGCCCAGGCGGCGAGAATGATCGCCGGATTGGGCACCGCGCCGCCGTAATAGTGAAAGTGGTGCTCGGTCGTCATCGCCCGCGTCCAGCCGAGGCTGTCGGCCAGCTTCACACTTTCCGTCAGCTCCTCGTAGTACTGCGTCAACGACATGCCGTAGCCATCGCGCCACGTCGGCAAATAAAATAATGACAGGTCCATCGTCAGTTCCCGCCCTCTCCACGCCCCGACGGAAAGGCCGAAATTCCAAGGGAGTCCCGGAAATCCGCCGTCGGCTCGAGACGTTCTTCATCGATCGGGCATCCGGTTGAATCGGCGACCCGGTCAATCGCATTGAACATCGACGCGACGGCACTTGCGTCAACCATCGCATCCGTTCCCATCGCGTCGATCAGGGCCGCCCGCGCTTGTGACATTGCCTCAGCGTCATCGCCGATGACTGCCTCGGCAAAGGTACCCAGAACGCCGCCGTGCGGGATGCCGCCATCACCGCTTGCCGCGCCGATAATGACGTTGAGATCGATTTCCGTGTCGTTGTGCTGGCTGCTCGCACGGAGCAGTGCCGTATGGCTGGTCGTTCAATACGCGCATTGATTAATGGCGGAGACGCGCCCGGCGACCAGCTCTATCTGCATGCGGCTGATGGCACGGTAATCGGTCGAAAAATCGCGCATCTGTACGCCGTTCAGATACTGCGCCTCGTTCATTTCCATGAAACCATGGGCCTCGGCGGGCACCAGGCTCAGCGCGCGGCGGATGTTCGATCCCGGTGGGCCGAACCTCGGGATATCGTCGCCCTCGGCGTCGTCACGACCAATCCACGGCACCCAGGCGCCACCCGGCTTCGCGTTGTGCGGGCGGACACGGGTCGGCTCCCCCGGCGTCGGCGACGGCAATGCCCGCAGCGGCAGACCAGCGGCCCGGGCAAATGAATCGATGGAGACCGTCGAACAGACAACGCCGATGATCTCGACATATTCTTCTTCCGATAACCCGCTTGCGAGGCAATCGTCGTACCATTTCTTCATCAGCCGGGCGGGGTCGGACACCACCCGGTGAACAACCTCGACAATATTCTCCGGCAGATCGCCCAGACTGTCATGATCGCCCTCCACGGCATACGGCGACAGCGCCTCCTTCCGGGCTGTGCAAAGCGAACACGCCGGCCCGTTGCGAACCTCGGCAATGATGGCAACGCGGGTATCGGCGCCGAGCCAGGTTCCGGGGGACGACAGTCTTTCCCACGCGTTGCGATGCGACGATGTCAGATCACCCCGGATCGCGAACGGCGCATCGTCATAATTCAGATCGCTCATGCTCATACCTTTGCAAATGGTCGCTTAATGACACGGGAAACGATGCGGCATGTCAACGTTCGACGGACCGTCGCTTCGCGTCTTTCTTCGGTCTATTATCAATCAAAATTCTGGAGGATAAAATGGCAGCAAAAATACGGCGGGTCGTGACCGGCCATGACAAAGACGGCACAGCAATCATCGCGCGCGACGGGATCGCCGAGAATATCCGCGTCCGCGCCGCAAACGGGCTGACATCGACGCTTCTGTGGTCGGAGGATGCTACCCCGAGCGATAATTCGGGCGACACGGACAAGGCGGACCGGGAGATCGGCGTTGCCCCGCCCGATGGGGGCTCGGTGTTTAGAATTGTCGAATTCACGCCGGACGATGCCTCCGTCAGCAACGAAGAAATGAAAAAGGAACTGGGTCTCGACCCCGATAGCGGCGGGCCCGTGCGCCATCCCGGCATGCACCGGACCCGCAGCGTCGACTACGCCATCGTCATGTCAGGCGAAATCGACATGCTGGTGGACCAAGACGAAGTCCACCTGACGGCGGGCGACGTTATCGTCCAGCGCGGCACAAACCACGCCTGGGCCAACCGCGGCACCGAACCGTGCCGGATCGCCTTTGTGCTGATTGATGCGAAAGCGTTGTAGAGATTATTTGTCGCCGGTCGGCTCCCGCCGTCCCATCAGTTTCTCGCCGGTCTCATAGTACTTGCCCGTGATCGCCAGCAGGGCTTCTTCGGCATTCTCATCGGTCCAGGCGGATAGCGGATAGCCGTGCCATGGCGATTTGAGATCAAGATCCGGCAGGCCGAGTTTGGCCCAGCGTGCCTTTGCGGCTTCCATGAAATCCTCGCGCGGCAGCGACACCGGCAAATAGGGGTGTTCGCGCACCGCGTTGATCAGCATCGCCGACGTGCCCTGCCCGTCCGGATAGGCGAACTGGGCGGCATTGTCCGAGGGCGTGACCGACGGATCCAGCCTGGGCACCTTGCCGCGAATAATCTCGACATCGCGGTGCGGCTGCATGCTGTAACTGAGCGCCCACAGCACCGCATCCATCGATTCCGGATCGACGTCCGAATCCACCGCGACAAACATTTTGCCGAGGGAGGCATCGAACGCGGCCGCCGCCCGCAGGGCCTGCCAGGGCTGGCCCAGTTCCGGCCGGTCGAGCTGGATGACGAACAGCATGTTGCAGCTTGCCATTTCGTGACACGCGACCTGTGTGACCGACGGGATATTGCAGGCATCGCGCAGATGGCGCAGATAGATCGCATCGAACGCGGCCTTGCGCATGACCGTGCTTTCGCTCGGCGGGAATTCGCTGATGATGCCCTGATAGACCGGATCGGCCCGGTGCGTGATCGCCTTTACCTCAAACACCTTTTCCATCTTGCGCGGACCGAGATAGCCGCTGGCCTCGCCGAACGGCGCTTCGGGTTCGAGAATATCGGTGCGGATGATGCCTTCCATCACGATCTCGGCCTCGGCAGGCACCATGCAGTCAAACGTCTCCGCCGGCACGACCGCAATCGCCTCTCCATTGAGCGCACCGGCAACGCCGTATTCTTCCACGCCATAGGGCACCTTGCTGGCAGCGGCCAGCAACAGCGCGGGCGGCCCGCCGAGGAACACCGCGCATTCGAGATGCTTGCCCATGCGCCGCGCCTTTTCCCACTGGATGGCAAGATGCTGGGTGGACACATCCGTCGCGCAACCGATCCGGTCGGGCGCCTTGATCATGCCGCGATAGATGCCGAGGTTATAGGCCCCGTTTTCAGGATCACGTGTAATCCACACACCTGCGGTCAGGAACGGTGCCGGATCGAACCCGGGGGTCGAGATCAGATGCGGGAACCGGTCCACGCCTTCGCCGAAGCTGTCGCCCGCATAGACGAATTCCTTCACCGGCGCATCACCGCGCGCGACCTCGACCGGGTCCAGCGGTTTGCCGTGCGTGCTCGCCCATTTCGCCCCGATCTCCGATGGCGGCACGCCAAGGGCGGCACCATAAATTTCCTGAGACGAGCCGAGAGAGCCAAGCACCACCGAGGCATCGAAGTTGCGCCCCCGCGCGTCCGTGACGTTCTTGAACCAGAACGCCTTGCGCTGCGATTCCGGCAGGCCCCGGAACTGGAGGCGCACCAGCGGCACCAGCTCGGTGTCCTTGCTGATTTCGTCCTCGACGATATGCAGCAGATCTCGGCGCTGCAATTCAGCGAGATATTCCCGAAGATTTTTAAATGCCATGCCGTCCCAGTCTTTCAGTATATCTCAGGTGTTCGCCCAGCCTGATTTCCGCCCCGCCTGCTTCAGGCACAGGCCCATTTCACGCACAGGTCAATTTTCAGCATTTATGACAGGGCCGGATCGGACTGCGCAAGGGCGGCGCTTTCTCTTTTCGGCCCGCCTTGTCGACCAGCCCGGAGGCCGAGAACCCTAAACATGCAAAACAACCCCATGCACCCAAAGGGAGGGCAATACCAAAACACGAAAAACAACCCCATACACCCGAACGGTCGGTATACGGGGTTCCGAAAATCGGAATACCGAGCACCCATCCTGTCCATCCGAACACAAGAACAATCGTCTCCTCATTCACCACCGCGACATCGATCCCGGCCACCCTGGACCGCGGGCACACGCAGTGGCAGGCGCACCGGCGTGGCCGCCGCATGCCCTGTTCCGCGTATTCGTAAAAAGCCTGTCACGCTAAACAACGAAATCCGAACAGAGGCAGGTGTTTTTTGGCACACGCGCTGTACTGACAATGCGAAACTGACCATCCCCAAACACGTCCGGGTTACCCCAGACCACGTAAGTTTGCTGGATGAACGTCTGAATCCGGGTCAATATCGGAAAAGAATTTCAGACGGCGTTTCTTCCGTTTCTAGCCAGGAACGAACATTCACCACGCCCCGATTTTCACGCCGTTAACCATGTTAGGCGTCGGTGGGCTTTACACCTTTGAATTTGGTCCTCTGCACGTGATCTCTAATCCCCTGTTCCAATTGAATTGACGATCTTGGCACGGGAATTGCTTCACTGTATCCATGGGCACGTATTTGATCGTGCTCTGCTGTCGGCGGATTTGTCCGCCGCGTCCTCCACCGTTTTGGTCGGCAGGCAGCGTTCAGTGGACTTGCGAAGCAACTTGCCTGCCAATACCGGTACGCAAAAATAAACAAATCGCTTGGCCCGAGATGGGGATTAATGCTGGTTTCTCCGGGATTATTCGCTGGCGGCCCTGTCAGCGAAAATTTTTCGGTGATCCCGCATCGCGTCTGGTGACACTCACGCTGGCGCTGATCTTCGACACAAAACAAAAAAACAGACAAGGAATTTGTCACTATGTGGAACAAGAAACGGATCATGGCCTTGGCCGTCTCCGCCTTTTGCCTCGTTGCCGTCCAGGGCACAGCCAGTGCTGCCATCATCCTGGTGGATGCAAACCTGAACAACAACCTGGTGCCGGCCGGCTTCAGCCTGACGACCACCAACACCGGCAGTATCGCGAACAGCCGCCTGGAGGCTTCCGCTACCAACGGCTCTGCCGTCCTGCACTACACCGCTCTGCCGAGTAATCTGAGCCAGGTCGATATAAGCTACCGCGGCCACTTCGGCTCCAGCTTCTGGGGTACGTATACCCAGGTCGAGCTGACCGGTCTCACGACCCTTTTCCACGGTTTCGCGGAATTCAACTACGGATCGAACAATCACGCTATTGCCGGCGGGGAGGCCAGCACCAGCCCCATGAATCTGTCGGAATTCGAGTATGCGATCACCTTGATCGATGGCCAGATCAGCTTTTCCGGCACCGACACCGCGACAAACATCCAGGAATTCAGCCTAACCCATACCGATGCCGGTATTCTGTTGGCCAATCTTACCCAGATCGGCTTCCGCTCCCACAACACCACCGGCACCGAACCGGTCTGGCTGGATGACATCAGCATGCAGTTGCACACCATGGAGGTGCCGGCGCCCGGCGCTCTGCCCCTGTTCGCCCTCGGCCTGACAGCTTTGTGCCTGGCAAGACGCAAACGCGCTGCCTGACGCCAAGCTCGGACAGTTAAACGAAACGGCGCTCCTTCGGGGTCGCCGTTTTCATTTGCGGAATGTCTCTTATGGGTCATGAACGGCTGTTCTGGCGATCCCCCAGCCACGTCCGCTCTACCTCCGACAACGGAAGTCCGCCGCTGAATTTCCGAAACTGGGGCAAATGCGGACGTGATTGGGGTGTCCGTTCAGGTCGCCTCATAGCCACAAACGGACATTATGAGGAACCCCCGCGCGCGTTCGCCCGGCAGCGCGACGATCACGCCGCCATGCACGTTAGCCGTCGGAATTCTTTACGCTTTTCCCCCGTGGCCCCTCGCATACATTCGTATGCCCTTGATAACGTTCACTTCCCGAGTTTGGCACAGGTATTGCTTGGGTATTACCCAACGGGTGAAGCCGCCCTTCGCGTAGTAAATGACCAAGGGTAGCCCGATGTTCGATCTCTCAAAATTCCGCGCACGCCATATCGTCAAAAAGACCGCCACCGCCGCCGTTGCGTTGGTGGCCCTGGGCGCCGTCTCGCTGACCGGTGCCCAGGCGGCACCGATTACCATCCCGACGGGGCTGAACCCGGGAGACACCTACCGGCTGGCCTTCGTCTCGGGCGGCTTCGATTTTAGCAATCTGCCCCCAGGCCCGATTGATTTCCAAACCTTTGTTGACATCGAGGCCAATTCTCAGGCGGAGCTCGCGGCTCTAAACACCACCTGGACGCCTATAGTCTCCGAACCTGGTGGTGTTAACGCAAGTGTACTCACCAATACCATCCCTTCAACTGTTCAGGGAGGATCGATCGGTTTCCCGATCTTCTTATTGAACGACACTAAGTTGGTAGACACCTACGACGACCTTTGGGACGGCACTATCGACCTCCCTTTCAACGTTCATTCTGACGGTTCGTTTACCTTCTTTAATCGCGCCGTTTACACAAACACTTTAGCAGACGGCACCACCCTCTCGTTCGGTGACTACATATCGGCAAATATTCCTGTCGGGTTCGTTAATGAGACGGATTCGGGCTGGACCGACAATTTCCGAGGGCACGATCCGCAGATCCCGTACAGTATCTACGTCATAAGCGGTCTTTTGACGGTCCCATCGGAGAGTGTCTCAATCCCCGCACCGGGATCACTCACTCTGCTGGCTCTGGGCCTTGTCGGTCTCGGCTTTGCACGGCGTAGGAAAGCCGCCTGATTCCTCCTTACTGGTTATAGACAGAAACGGCGGTTCTTCGGAGCCGCCGTTTTCTTGTGCGCTGATAGAGTCCGTTATGGGTCCAGGCTGTGTAAAAACGTTGGCGTGCATCCCTGGTCTGTTAGAATCCTGCAGTGGTCAGCTGCGGGGGTTTTTGATGAAGCGTTTTATCGAGGGCGTTGATCGTCGCCAGACCACGCTG
>JBLIMV010000028.1:0-58561 GCA_047638395.1 Paracoccaceae bacterium
CAGACTCCTCCCACGGGCGGTATATGCCCCCTACTATTAGGTCGACATGTGGTACGCGGATCGGGAATCCCCGTTACATGTCGAAACACACCGGTCTGCGGCTCGAATCAGACATGCGCACACATCGTCTGTGCCGTGGTATTCTGCGGAATGGACAAAATAGCATCTCATAAAAGAATACGACCCCACGCGCTGATCGCGGGCGGGGTCCTCCTTGTTGTCGCAGGTTGCACCTCGGGCGACGGCTCTTTTTCAATGTCTGGCACGCCTACCGGCACCTCTACGGGAACATCTTCCCGCACGGCAGTGGGTTTCGCCCAGTTTCCCGACATTGCCGTACCGGCAGGCGCCAAGATGGACGTCGAACGGTCGCTTGTTCTGGGCGCACGGGATGACTGGATCGGCAGGCTCTCCATGAACACCAGTGGCAGCACGTCGGATTCCTACGATTTTTTCCTGCGCGAAATGCCGAAATTCGGCTGGCAGGAGATCACCACCGTACGGTCTGAGGTCAGCGTGCTGACCTATAGCCGGAGCAACCGGGTGGCGACGATCCAGATCAGGAGCAAGACACTCGGCGGTTCGGCGGTCGATATCACCGTGTCACCCCGTGGCCGACCAGCCGCGCCCTCTTCCAGCGGCAACGCAATGCCCGCCTCTCCCGCCGGCGCGGTCGAAAGCCTGCCTGCACGTTAGGTCGGCCATCACAGCTGGAATCCCCGCTATTTGCGGGAGCAATTCCCGAACGGGGCGGTTTCAACCGCCCCTTTTTTTGTCAGGTTGTTGGCCCCGGGCTTGAAAAATATTATTTTAAGCTTAAACTAATTTCATCATCGGGTGCACACAGGCCGGTATCGTCGGGCTTTGCGCACCCCATATCATCGGAGAATCGGAATATGTGGCGCCCCCCGGAACGCATCAAATGGCAACCAGAGCCCGGCGAGTGGCCGACCTGCGAAGAAGCCGCCGCATCGCAGCTGTTCAGCCCGGTCGATATCGGCCCCCTCTCTCTTGAGCAACGCACATGGATCCCGGCGATGGTGCCCTGGCGCGCAACCGGCGACGGCAAGGTCACCCCCGAAGTGCTCGACTGGTATGGGCGCTTCGCCCGCGGCCGGCCCGGCGCCATCGTGGTGGAGGCTACCGGTATCCGCGACATACCTTCCGGTCCGCTGATGCGGATCGGGACCGACGAATTCATCCCGGGGCTGAAAGACCTGGTCGAGACAGTGCGCAGGGAAAGCGGCGGACACACCAGGCTGTTCATCCAGTGCATCGATTTTCTCAACATCAGACGGCGCCCCGATCCACAGCGTTATCTTCGGGAATACATCCGGATCACCGATCGTCATCGCGCCGCTGTCGGCGACGGCGGCTGGGATGACGACCGTATTCGCGAACATCTCGCCGGGCTGGAGCTGTCCGATCTGGACGCGATTCTCGACGAACGCGAGCTCGAGGGCCTGCATATGGGCTATCGCGAGCGGGTAACGGATATGCATCTGCCGCACATCGTCGAATTACCGAACGTCCTGCCCGGCCTTTTTGCCGATGCGGCGGGCCGCGCCAAGGAAGCCGGCTTCGACGGGGTCGAGCTGCATTACGCCCACGCCTATACGATGTCGTCCCTGCTCTCGCGTCTCAACACGCGGGAAGACGGGTATGGCGGATCGCTGGAAAACCGCCTGCGCCTGCCGCTGGAAGTTTTTGCGAAAGTCCGCGAAACGGTTGGGGCAGACTACCCGGTCGGCTGCCGATACCTGTCCGAAGATATTGTCGATGGCGGCAACACGCTGGAGGACACCACGCAGATCGGGGTAACCTTCGCCAGGGCCGGCATGGATTTCCTGTCACTGTCACGTGGCGGACGCTTCGAGGATGCGCAGCAGCCCTCCGTCGGTGCCGCCGCCTATCCGTATACCGGGCCGAGCGGATACGAATGCATGCCGCAATACGTATCGGACGAACAGGGGCCGTTCGGCCGCAATATCGAGCCGGTTGCCGCCATACGCTCGGCGGTCCGGAGCGCCGGGTTTGAAACACCGGTCGTCATGACGGGCGGGATTCACGGATTTCAGCAGGCAGAAGGTGTGCTGACCCAAGGCAAGGGCGATATTGTCGGCTTCGCCCGCCAGGCACTTGCCGATCCCGACTGGTTTCTGAAAGTGCGGCTTGGCAAAGGTGGCGAGAACGTCGTCTGCGAATACACCAATTACTGCGAAGCGCTCGACCAGAAGCACGTGCCGGTCACCTGCAAATTATGGGACCGCGTCAACATGGACGAGCCCGATATCCTGAAGACCACTGACGGCAAGCGCCGCCTGTCCGCGCCGGTATGGGAACCGGGCCTCGACATCGACAAAGCGCTGGACGAAAATTAACGCCGCCCAGCGCCTATCAGATCTAATCGGCGCTATCGCCGCTGTTATCGGCCGCCTCGACCGTCTGTGCAGCGGCGGCGGGTGCGCCGGAGGTTTTGCCGCCGAACTCCTCGACCGCATCGCTGCCGGCCGCCGGCCCGCCATTCGCCGTTGCCGCGGACATTCTGAGCAACACGTCCTGCAGAAGCTTCTGCGCGCCATCCTGTATACGCAGGCCGCTCTCCTCGGTGACCTGGCTTGCAACCACGCGGGAAAGATCGATCACAGCCTCGGGTGAGGTTTTCATTGCCTGAACACGCTCAACCACGGCGCTGGTTTCTCCTGCCGCAGTCTCGATCGAGCTCAATTGCGCCCGCGCACCGCGCACAGCCGCGCGGGTGTCATCGACGGAGGCCTGCGCCGCGGTGACCGCGACAACTGCGGCGGCGCCACCGGCCTCACTGCCGAGATCCGCAGTGGCCAGATTGGGCGACAGGGATGCAGAATCGGCCGCATCGAGACTGACCGTAACCGCCTCGCTACCGGCACCGCTGGCGCCAAAATCGAATACCTTCGGCGCACCGGGAGACGCTGAATCGCCCGATAGCAGAGCAACACCGTCAAACGTCGTCGCCGCGGCCACGCTATCGATCTCATCGCGGAGGCCCGAAAATTCAGAATTGAGGAGGGCTCTGTCTTTCGCCGAAAGCTCAGCCGCCGCAGATGACGACCCATCCGGTCGCGTGACAGGTGTCAACGCAGCCGTCTGCGCCAGCGTATCCATGCGCGCCAGTTTCGATTCGATTTGCGAAAGACCTGAATCCGCGACATCGAGCAACGATGCGCCGGCAGACGCATTGGCCGCCAGTTGCCGCAACTCCGACAACTGGGTAGCGAACTGCGCGCCTGCCGCCACCGCAATCCTGTCGGATTGGATACTGACCCCGCCAAAGTCGATAGACCTTGCCGGGTTACCGCCAGTCTGCTGCGCAAGCGCAACGATCCTGTCGGCTTCGGTTGTTCTTTGTTGCATCGCCGTCACAGTCGGCAACGCCGTCTTCTCTATTTCCGCCATTACTTCGTCCTTCATCCAGACAGGTTCGAAGCGCACCAGGCAGTTTTTTATTATCTCAAGATTAGGACGGGCACCCTAACGGGCAGTGAATTTTACGGCCGGTTTTCAGCGCATTTGAGCCAATACCGCCTCAAATGCGCCGCCCGCCGATGCCGTCTCACGCGCGCATTTTACCGCAGAACGAACGGATTCGGCGCTTCGGCGTTTGATGTCTCGATCCACACCGATTTGTGCTGGAGGTATTCCTTGATCATCTCCTGCCCGCTTTCGCGCCCGATGCCGGATTTTTTATATCCGCCGAACGGCGAGAGATAACTGACCGCGCGGTACGTGTTCACCCACACGGTGCCCGCCTGCAGCTTGCCGGCCATGGTGATCGCGCGCCCGATGTTCTGGGTCCAGACCCCCGCGGCAAGGCCATAGATCACATCATTGCCGATGGAGATCGCCTCTTCATCGTCCTTGAACGGGATGACCGAGAGCACCGGCCCGAAGACCTCTTCCTGGGCGATACGCATATCATTCTTCACCCCGGTGAAGATCGTCGGCTCGACAAACCAGCCCTCACCGATTTCCGGCCCGGACGGCGTGCCGCCACCGAGGGCAACCTCGGCACCCTCGGCCTTGGCAATTTCGATATAGTCCAGCACCTTCTCGTATTGGGGAATGTTGGTCACCGGACCGACCTGCGTGTCGAAACTGGTCGGATCGCCGATCTTCGCGGTGGCACCCAGGGCGACGAGCTTTTCGACGAATTCGTCGTGGATCGATTCCTGAACCAGCAAACGCGATCCGGCGATGCAGGTCTGCCCTGTTGCCGCAAATATACCGGAGATCACGCCTTTGACGGCGTTGTCGATATGGGCGTCTGCAAACACGATATTCGGTGATTTTCCACCGAGCTCCATCGTCACTTTTTTCATGTGTTTTGCGGCCTGGGCATAGATCGCCGAGCCCGTCGCATCCGACCCGGTAAAGGCGACCTTCGCAACTTTCGGATGATCGACCAGCGGACTGCCGGCCTCCGCTCCAAAGCCGGTAACCACGTTGATAACGCCAGGCGGAAAGACCTGTTCGACAATCTTCATGAATTCCAGCGTCGACGCAGAGGTGTATTCAGACGGCTTGATGACTGCCGTGTTCCCTGCGGCCAGCAAGGGTGCCAGCTTCCAGGCAAGCAGCAAAAGGGGTGAATTCCAGGGCACGATGCAGGCAACAACGCCGAGCGGTTCCCAGACGGTGTAGTTAAAATGGCCGGGTTTATCGATGGGGATAACGGAGCCTTCGACCTTATCGCAGAGCCCGGCATAGTAGTAATACCATTGGGCCAGGTACTTGCACTGCGCACTCATCTCGGCGATCAGCTTGCCATTGTCGCGCACTTCGATTTCGGCAAGTTCGTCGGCTTTATCGACGATCAGATCGGCGAATTTGCGGATCATGTGCCCGCGCGCCGTAGCGGTCAGCGCCGGCCAGTCCCCCGATTTGAATGCCTTGTCCGCCGCCTCGACGGCACGGTCGACATCCTCGGCATTGCCTTTGGGCATCAGCGCCCAGGGTTGGGCTGTATAGGGATTGAATGATTCGAAGGAATCGCCAGAGGCAGAATCGACCCATTCGCCCCCGATAAACATTTTATATTTTGTCAGCCCGCCAACACCCGAATCCATCTCGTTCTCTCCCGTTTTCAATATACGGGAAGCGTATCCGACCGGCCCGGCCCGGGGCAAGCTGCCCATGACGGAAAGATAAAATGGCCAAAAGATAAAATGACCGAAACAAAAAACGGCGGCCCCGGTCAGGGGCCGCCGCTGGTCTGCAATCCGGCGTAAACCGGATCGAAATTTCTTACGCTGCGCGGCGCATCGTCCGGCGCGCCGGGCGACGGGCAACTGCCTTGCGGGCAACGGCCTTTTTGGCAGGCGCCTTACGGGCAGCCGGTTTTTTCTTCGCCGGGGTGCCTTTCTTCAGCTCATTGTGGAGCTTCTGAATTTCGCGGCTGAGCTGCTTGCGGAGCATTTCAATCTGGCGGTGAACCGGATTGGCCGAAGCGGTCTTGCGGGCTGCCGGCTTGCGCGCCGGTGCCTTGCGGGCGACGGCTTTGCGAGCGGGCTTCTTCTTCGCGACGGTCTTGCGAGCAGGAGCTTTCTTCGCGGCAGTCTTACGCGCAGCAGGCTTCTTCTTCGCAACGGTCTTGCGAGCAGGAGCCTTCTTCGCGGCAGTCTTACGCGCAGCAGGCTTCTTCTTCGCAACGGTCTTGCGGGCAGGAGCCTTCTTCGCGGCAGTCTTACGCGCAGCAGGCTTCTTCTTCGCAACCGTCTTGCGAGCAGGAGCCTTCTTCGCGGTGGTTTTCTTAGCGACTGCCTTTTTCGCCGGAGCCTTTTTCGCTACGGATTTCTTCGCGGCGGTTTTCTTCGCGGCGGGCTTACGGGCAGGTGCCTTCTTCGCAGTGGTTTTCTTGGCTACCGTCTTTTTCGCGGGAGCCTTCTTCGCTACGGTTTTCTTTGCGGCGGGTTTACGAGCCGGAGCTTTCTTTGCGGCCGGCTTTTTCTTTACTGCAGTTTTGGTAGCCATGATCCTGGCTCCTTCCTAATTTATCGATGATCGGGAGTAACGCTCAACTATGTCGGTTTGTTGTTTACCAACTGCGAGATACCCGTTGAAGGTTAAGAAAGTCTGAATTTTGGTTGCCCAGGTTGTGCCGGATCAGGGCTGCGGGCGGCTCTTTTTGTTGGCGCAAAAGACGGCAGCCGTTACCAGCGCGAACCCGACAGCACTGCCCCAGCCAATCGGCTCAGACAAAATCCAGGCGGCGAAAAGAATAGCCGTCAGCGGGTTACAACCCACGGCAATCGCGGCCTGCGTCGGTGTAACCAGCCGGTAACCGCTGATGAAACACCACATCATCAATGCCCCACCCGGCAATGCCAAAAACAGAAGCGCGCCCCACCCCTTGAGGCTGAGATCGAGCGAACCGGAGAATGGGGAGCCGAAAATCATCGCGACGATAAAAAGTGCGAA
Source organism: Paracoccaceae bacterium (assembly GCA_047638395.1). Taxonomy (GTDB): domain Bacteria; phylum Pseudomonadota; class Alphaproteobacteria; order MPNO01; family UBA830; genus CAXBCP01. The sequence goes on from JBLIMV010000028.1 coordinate 6,457, forward strand.
CGATCCCAACAGCATCGACCAGGCCGTCATCGCGACGCCGTCATATTTCATCACATATCGTTTGGCGAAAGCCGTATACGCGGCCGAGAAGGCGGTGCCTATCGCCATGATAATATCGCCCCGAATAGCGTTCGGCGGCGCGTCGACATCAAAACCGATCGCCGACCAGACGCCGGCGATGGCAAACAACACGCCGAGAAATTTCCACGACGTTATCCGCTCTATCCGAAAGACCGCCGCCAGGAACATCGTCACCAGCGGCATGCAGGCATAAATGAGTGCCCCCCGTGCCGACGTGGTGTCTTCAAGCGCGCGGGCGAAACAATAGGGGAAAGCCGCAAAGAAAATCAGCGCCAGCACAATCAGCCCGAGCCGGTCGCGTGGGTCGACGCGAAATCTGCGCCCCTGATAGGTGACCAGCGTCAGAAGACAGACCGACGCGATCAGATAGCGGACGCTGGCAAGCGTAAACGGATCGGTTTCCGGCACGACAAACCTGGTCATGACAACGGTAAAGCCGCCGATACTCGCCGCCGAGCAGACAAGCGTCATGCCCAGCAGCGCCTGGCGATCTATCATTTCGAATAAATCGGAAAGATGACTGGGTAGAGTTTTGGGAAGATCAGTCGTACGCCCGGTCGCCGAGGACGGATTCGCGGAACCGGGCGCGGATTGCCGTCCCGTCGCGCATGGGCAACGTCATCGGCACGGCGTCCGTGTTCACCTTGATCGCAACGAACACGGGGCCCTTGGTCTCGTACAAAAGCGGGATCACGGCCTCGAGTTCTTTTTTGTTCCAGACGGTCGTCGTCTCCGCAAACCCTGCGGCGGCGGCCATGCCGGGCAAATCGACACCGTGCCCCGTATGGGTCTCCTGCATACCGGTTTCGCCGTAATGCTGGTTGTCGATGACGCAGATCGAGAAATTCGACGGTGCCGCGACGGCTGCAGTCGCCAGAGAGCCAATCGCCATCAACATCTCGCCATCGCCTGTCAGCACGATGACACGCCGATCCGGTTGCGCACGGGCAAGCCCGAGCCCCGTCGCTGCCGCACCGCCCATACCGCCCCAGAGATAGAAATTATTCGGATGATCCCCCGCTGCTGCGGCATCCCAGGTGGCCGAGCCCAGCCCGGTGACCAAAAGCATATCGCCGCGGTCCCGCACGATCCGCGAGACAACGTCCCGGCGGTTCAGTGTAATTTTTTTCTTTGCAGCCATTATTTACGCCAGTCCTTGAAGCCGATAATGCGCTGACCGATCAGAACCGCAACGGCGCGATAGGAATTGTAAGCGATCTGAGAGGCGGCATATACCGTGTCTGCCACGTCATCCGGGTCGTCGACGTGATAGACGATCACCCCGGCATCCTCGAGCGACTTCTGCGTGCCCTGCCCCATCGGTATCTGCCACGGGTTAAATTCACCCCATTCGCCCCGCATGGTCACCAGCATCAGCAGTGGTGAACGCGTCTCCTCCATGATCGACAGCATATTGATGCAGTTGCCGACACCGGACGACTGCATCAGAAGCGCGCTGCGGTCACCGCCGAGCCAGGCACCGAGCGACAGGGCCACACCCTCTTCTTCCGTCGTAAGACGGGTCGTCTTGATGTGATTGTCGGCAAGGCAGGACTTGATCAGATCCGCATGCCCCGCATCGGGCACGTAGCTGACCTGCGCGATATCGGCATCTTTGAGGGTTTTGAATATCTCTGCCGGCCAGGTTGGCGCCGCCGGCCGTTTCTTCTTCGTTGCCGCCATGGAAGGTCCGTCGCTGTGGATAAGTGTGACGCGAAACTGCGCTCCCCATCTATTATCCGCTTCGCCGCGACAGTACAATCTCGAACGCAGCAAAGAACGGTACAGATATGGCGAACGTCGAGGCAAACGGCATAAACATAAACTACGTCATAGACGGGCCGGAAGGCGCGCCGTGGGTGACGTTTGTTACCGGCATCACCAACGACACCACGATGTGGGATGACCATATCCCGGCGCTCGGCGAAAACTTTCGCCTGCTGCGGATCGATTCCCGCGGTCACGGCGGCACGGATGCAACACCGCCCCCCTATTCGTTTGAACAACTGACAGACGATGTTGCCGCTGTCTGGGACGAACTCGGCATTGAGCGGACCCACGTCGTCGGGATCGGGCTCGGCGGCATGACGACCGTCGCACTTGCCCTGCGCTTTCCCAGACGGGTCTCGGCGATTGTGCCCACCGCATGCCGTGTTCAGCTGGTGCCGGGATATGAAGCGATCTGGCCCCCCATGATTGAAAAATCAGCGGCCGAGGGTATCGACGGCATCGTCGACATCACGGCAAGCCGCTGGTTTCCGGAAGCCTTCCGGGACGCCAACCCGGACAAAATGGACGCCGTTCGCGCAATGATCCGCCGCACGTCGCTGGACGGCTATCACGGCTGCATCCAGGCCCTGCTGTCGGTCGATTTCGGTGCAGAGCTCTCCTCCATACATATGCCTGCCCTGTTCGTCTCAGGCGCGCTCGATGCCATCGGCGGCCCGCCGGACGTGATGCAGGAAATGGCGCAAATTGCGCAGGACGGGCAGCATATTTCTCTGCCCGATGCCGGTCATATCTGCAATATCGCCAACCCGGCCGCGTATGACGACGCGTTGCTCAGCTTTTTTGAATCCCTCTAGGAGCCATCCATATGTTCAATCCGCTCAATCCCGACGGTGTCGCCCCACCCGTCCGCAAATACGTACACACGATGACCGTGCCGTCCGGCTACAAGCTGTTGAGCGTATCCGGCCAGGTCGGCACCCTGCCGGATGGCAGCATCCCGGACGGCATTGATGCGCAGTCCGAAGCGGCATGGGCCAACTGCCTCAAATGCCTCGAAGCGCACGACATGGGAATCGAGAATATCTACAAAGTGGTCCAGTACCTGATCGAACCGGGCCACCGCGATGCCCATTTCGCGATCCGCGATCGTTATCTCGGCGATCATGACATCACATCGACGCTGCTCTTTATCTCCTCCCTTGCGCAGCCGGAAATGCTGGTCGAGGTCGAGGTCTTTGCGGCGGGGCCGGAATGATCCGGCACCTGGTCTGCGCCGGTCTTGCGATAGTACTGGCGACGGCCCCCGCAGCGGCACAAAGAAAAACCCCGGTCGATCTCGAACTGTCATTCGTCGTCGATGCGTCGGGCTCCATCGACCAGGAAGAAATCCAGCTTCAGCGCCAGGGCTATGCCGATGCGCTGGCGAACCCGCAGGTGCAACGCGCCATTTCCAGCGGGTTCCTACGGTCCATCGCCGTCACCTATATAGAGTTCGCCGCCGATCAATGCGTCTGGCAGTGGCTCAACTGGACCAAAGTCTCCAACCTTGCCACCGCCCGCGCAGCCGGGGCAAAGATTCTGGCCGCGCCCCGCGAGTTCTGCTCGGGCGGCAATGCGATCGGCGATGCGGTCGCATTTGCGACAAAATCAACACTGGAGAACAGCTTCGACGGCACGCGTAAAGTTATCGACGTTTCCGGCGACGGGCCGGACACCACAGGCGCGATCGCGGTCGAGGATGCCCGCGCCGTTGCCCTGGCAAACGGCTTCACGATCAACGGGCTTGTGATCCACCGGCCGTCAATGCCGGAGCTTGGCGATTATTACCGCAGCAGCATCACGGGCGGGCCACGATCGTTCGTGATCAAGGCCGAAAGCCGGCGCAGCTTCGCCGACGCCATCGTCAAGAAACTGATTCTGGAGATTTCGGATATTGCGCCCGACCGCCAGCGGGCAGCGCGTTAATCGCTGACCACCGCGATCATATCGATCTCGATCATCATGTCGGGATGGGCAAGACGACTGACTTCGAACGTCGTTGAGGTCGGCCAGCCGGGGCCTAAGTATTTTTCGCGAATATCGACACATTCAAAAAACGCATCCATGTCGGTGACATACGTGACCGCCTTCACAACATCTTCAAGCGTGGCACCCGCGGCTTCGAGGGCATTCTTCAGGTTCTGGCCGACCTGTTCGAACTGGGCGCGCATATCGCCCTTGCCGACGGTATTGCCATCCTTGTCCCAGGCAAGTTGACCCGATGTGAAGATCATCCGCTGGCCTTCGACCGCAACCGCCGTGGGGAACATGGCTTTTCCGTTCATGATCCGGGCATAGACGGTATCGGGGACGAAGTTTTCTCTTTTCGCAGACATGTGATCTTCTCCTGTTCGGGTTTGCGCTATGATATGGCCATCATGAAATTATTGCGAACCGTCATCATCTTCTTAGTGCTTGCCCAGCCGGGCAGTGCCTTTGCCGCGCCGTCGGAAAACAACGCAGCCCCTGCGAATCCAATCCTCGAGGCCACGATATCACGTGGCGATATCCTACTCGCGGCAGGTGACAACGCGGCTGCCGAAAGACAGTACCGGGCCGCCCTGCAGCAAGCCCCCGCCGGCGAAGCCCGCGCCGATGTTTTGCATAAACTGGGCATCGCCCTCGCCCATCAGAACCGGTTCATCGAGGCGGAGCCACTGGTTGCGGAGGCGGAAAAGATTGCAAGGGCCCGTCCCGGCGGCGTGTTGCTTGCCGACGTGTTGCGCGCCAAGACAGTGATCCTGTACCGGACCAACCGGATAGAACGCGCCCGCGCTGCCTTCCGCGAGGCCAAGGGCATCCTGGAAGGGAACGCCGCCGTCTGGTCAACCGCGGAGGACGGCACGACATGGCGTCATATTCCGTCTGGCCAGAACTTTGCAGCGGCACAGGGCGCCTTTCAGCGCATTCGGCGAACCATGCTCGACGACACCGGACATAATGTGGTCGTCCATTACCGGATCGGTCCGAGCGGCTGGGCGGCAACGCTGGTATCGGTCTATATCACCGTCGACCGCGATGTGCCGCTACCGGGTGAATTCGCCGCGACCCGGGCGGAAATTATTCGCCAGTACCCTGACGCGAAGGTGCTCGATTCAGGCCCCGCAAAAATTGCGTCCTCACAGGGATTCGGCGCCGTGCTCGATCTGCCTCCCGCCGCGGATGGCCGCGTGCGGCGGACGTCGCTCCACGCGTTTCAGCGGGGAAATGTGCTGATCCGAATTCGGGCGAGCTACCCTGCGGCGGAGGCAGAAACGCGAACGGGCCAGGTAAAAGACCTGACCCGCGCGATACTATCGCCATAACATGGCCGCGATTTACTGGCCGGTGAACTTGGCCTTGCGGCGTTCGGCAAAGGCGTCGATGCCTTCGTTGTAATCGTGGGTCCAGCGCAGTTTCTCGTAGGAATGGCCTTCGATTTCCAGCGACGTCTTCAGCGGTGAATCGTAGGCTGAATTCAGCACCTTCTTCAGGGATGCCAGCGCAATCGGCGACAGCGCGTTCAGCTTGGCGGCATATTCCTCGACCATCGTCACCAGGCCATCGGCATCGTCGGCAACGTCGGTCAAAAGGCCCCAGTCATGCGCTTTCGGCGCAGGTATACGGGTACCGAGCATCACCATGTCCTTGGCGCGGGTCAGCCCGGCAATACGCGCAACGCGCACGCTGCCGCCCGAACCCGGCATCTGGCCGAGCGAGCTTTCCGGCAGACCAACCAGCGTATCCTTGGTCGCAAAGCGGAAATCGCACGCCATGGCGAGCTCGAATCCGACGCCAAAGGCGTATTTTTCCATCGCGACAATGACCGGTTTCTCGGCGCGTTCCGGTGCACCGATATTCCAGTGCAGATCGGACATCTTGTTCTTCGGGATATCGGGGAACGCCTTAACATCGCCGCCGGACGTGTAGCATCCGTTCGCCCCTTTGATGACGATCACGCCGATATCGTCGTCCTCGTCCATTGCCTCGATCAGTGCGCGGATCTGCGCGCGGCCCGTGTATGAGACGATGTTAAGCGGCGCGCGGTCGAGGATCAGGTAACCGATGCGTTTTTCCGCATCGACATCAACCCGCACCCCGTCGAGGTTTTCGAGGACGGAAGCCCGTTGTTGGGCATAATTTTTCTCTGCCATGTGTCTTTCCCTGGTTAGAGCGTTGATTGAAAATCGGTAAGTGTTTCATAATCACCGTCGCGCAGAAACCGTCGCAGCAGCTTGCCGGCGGCGGAGCGCGGTATGCGTTTCACGAATACATAGGCGCGGGGACGTTTGAACCGGGCCATTGTGCTGTCGAGGCACCAGGCGTCCAGCGCATCCGCGGAACAATCCGCCGAGGCGGGTTCGACAAAGGCGATAATCTTCGAGCCCATGCGATCGTCCGGCATGCCGATGACGGCGACCTGCTCGACCAAAGGTGACTTCGCGAGCACGTCTTCGACCTCTTCGGGATAGATGTTCTCGCCCCCCGAAATCACCATGTCATCGACACGGCCGACGACATACAGCTCGCCATCCGCGTCGAAATAGCCGAGATCGCCGGTGAAATACCAGCCACCCCGGATCGATTTTGCATCGGAGTCGGGGCGCTTCCAGTATCCGGCGAACGCTTCCATCCCGTCCATCGGTGCGATGATCTCGCCCGACTCGCCTGCGGCGACCAGATCATCCGGCCCGCTGCCGCCATCAGGGTCAGCGACAACCACACGGATGATCTGTCCGATCCCCGCCCGCCCGGCACATCCGGGCTTTTCAGCCACATGATCGCAAACGGCGAAGCAGAATATCTCGCTGGAGCCATAGAAATTATGAAAATGCCGCGGCTTGAATTCTGCCTGACAAAGCGCCGTGAGCGCCGACGTCATCGCCATTCCGGCATAGCCGATATTCTGGACGGCCGACAAATCGTATCCGGCGCGCCTGGGGTGGTGCAGCATGTCGTGAAACATCGTCGGCACGAGAAACAGCGTATCGATCTTCTCATCCTGGATCAGCCACATCGCCGTCTCCGCATCCCAGGATGGCAGACACACAAGGGCTCCGTTCAGCATCATCGACATCAGGATCGACCGGATGCCCATGGTATGGAACATCGGCATGACGCCAAGGGCGGATTCACCCCGCTGATAATAGAGCTGTGCAATGCAATGGCTTGCCGCCAGTCGTTCGGCGCGGTGCGACCGTGGCACACCCTTGGGGCGGCCCGTTGTCCCAGACGTGTAGAGCATCAGACAGATTTCGCCCTCATCGACGGTCGACGGCCCATCGACCGGCGCCGATCCGAGTAGCCCGTCGAAACCACCGGCATCGATATCGAAAGAAATCAGTGCGGCATCACCATGAATGTCGGTCGCTTCACCGACCGTCTCCCGCGTCGCTGCTTCGAAGGCAACGGCGACGGTATCGGCATCTTTCAGCACATAAGCGATTTCCTCGCCGTTGGCGCGCCAGTTGAACGGCGTAAATATCAGCCCGAGCATCTGGCACGCCCAGTACAGCGTCGCCGTCTCATAGCGGTTCGACAGCACGGCGACGAAATGATCGCCGGGTTTCAGGCCGCTTGCCCGGAGCCCGCCGGCAACGGCGCGGATATCTCCATACCATCCGCCGAAATCCCGCCGCGTATCGCCGTCGACAACCGCAGGCGCATCGGGATCGCGCAGCACGTGGCGATAGAAGATCTCGCCGAGGTTCATTGCCCGCTGGCCTGCCGGATTGCGCGTACGATCTGTGTGTAGCCCGTGCAACGGCAGATATGGCCCGACAACATGTCACGGATTTCAGCATCGCTCGGCTTTGGGTTTTCCTGCAGAAACTTCGTCGACGACATCAAGATGCCCGCCGTACAGAACCCGCATTGCAAGGCTCCATTCTCGTTAAACGCTTTCTGCAGCGTATTCAGCGTGCCATCGGGATCCGCCAGACCTTCGACTGTCTGAATTTCCAGCCCGTCACACTGCACCGCATAACGCAGGCAGCTTCGTGTCGCATCGCCGTCAATGATTGCCGTGCACGCACCACACACGCCATGTTCACAGCCGACATGCGTGCCGTACATCCCGAGCTCGTGGCGCAGGAAGTCCGTCAGCAGCATCCGCGGTTCGGCACAACCGGAAACCGGCTTGCCGTTCACCGTCAGGTTCACGCGCTGTTTCTGATCGGGTTTGATCCGCAGCATCAGGCGGCCTCCTGCTGTCCGGTCGCATCATTAAAAGCCGCCGCCAGTACGCGTGCACCGAGCACCCGCACAAGCTGGCGCCGGTAATCGGCATTGGCCTGCAGATCGACCATCGGATCGACCGCCTCGGCAACGGTGTTGGCGATTTCTGACGCTGTCGCCTCCGTCGCCGGCTTACCAATGAACCCTGCGGTCGCCGCCACGAACGGCCGGTCTTCGACCCCGCCAAGCCCGAAAGAGACATCGGCAATCGTGCCATTGCCCGCAACAGTCGCCTCGGCAGCCACTGCCGTGATCGCAAAGTCCCCATGCCGCTGGGCAAGTTCTTCAAAGGCATATCCCGTCCGGTCCCGGCGGATCGGCCAGGTCAGGCCCGTCACCAGTTCATCGGCACGACGGTCGGTCGTCAGCAATCCGTGGAAAAATTCCCGCGCGGGTACGTCACGACTGCCACCAGGCGATTGCAGCGTGACCGCCCCGGACAGTGTAACCAGCGTCAGCGGAATTTCGGCGCTTGGGTCCGCATGGGCAACCGAGCCGCCAAGTGTCCCGCGGGATCGCGTCTGATAATGCCCGACATTGGGCAGCGCCTTTGCCAGCAGCGGCACGCCCGACATCAGTACCGGCATTTTCATCGCGCCCGCCTGGCGAACCAACGTGCCGGTGCGAATGGTTGCATCGCCGGCCTTGATATCGGCAAGCTCACCAAGTCCATTTATGTCGATCAGCGCTTTTGGGCGCACAAGACGCATATTGAGCATCGCTCCGAGCGACAGACCGCCGGACACGATGCTGGCATCACTGCCGAATTCCTTCAACAGGTCCAGCGCTTCTTCGACGGTGTCGGGGCGGCAATATTCGAAGGCAACCGGCTTCATGACCCGCCTCCGAACATCCGCCGGAAGAAACCGGGACCGCCGGCGCTTCCCCCGCCATCGCCACCGGATTTCAGCCGCCGGTCGAACCCGCGGAAAAACTGCCCGATCAGCAGCTTGGTAACCGTTCCCAGCATCCGCTGGCCGACCGCGGCAACCTTGCCGCCGACATTCGCGCGATAGCTGTAGGAAAGCCTTGTTTTACCGTTGCCGAGATCTTCGAGCGTTATCCGGCCTTCGCCTTCGCCAAAGCCCAGCGCACCGGATGCCTTACCGACCATGCGCACGCTTTGCGGTTCGACCTTGTCCTTCAGGTCGATGGCCGCACTGTACGCGCCTTTGATCCCGGCGACGCCGATCACGACCTCGGCGGTAAAGCTGTCTTCGCCGACCTGCTCCAGCTTCTCACATCCCGGCACAACCGCGGCCAGGGCGTCCGGGTCGAGCAGCATTTCCCACACGGTCGCGGGCGGCGCCGAAAGCTCTACCGAGCCTTCGCCGGTAAGCCCGCCTTGCACGGCACCGGCTTCACGCGGGCCTTCGCCAACCTTGGCACGGGTCGCGCCGGCACGGTGATATTCCTGTCCGTTCGCTTTCGCCCAGGTCTTATTCAGGGTCAGCGGCAGCTCGACATCGAAAGTGCCAAGCGCATCGGCCGCCGCATTGGCAATCGCGGTAGGTGCCAGCATGGACGAGCCGTCCCCCATCCCCTTGGCGCCAAGCGTATTATGCGGTGACGGCGTATTGAAATGCCCGATCGTGACTTCAGGCACCTCCGGCGCGGTGATGCAGAGATAGTCCGCAAATGTGCCCGCCTGGGGATTGGCCCCGGCGTCATAGACGAATTCTTCAAGAAGGGCCCCGCCAATACCATGCGCGAAGCCGCCATAGATCTGGCCTTCAACGACCAGCTCGTTCAGCACGTTGCCGACATCGTGGACCGAAACGTATTTAACAATCTCGATCTCGCCGGTCGTCCGGTCGATTTCGACCGCGGCCAGGTCGAAGACGTAGCCGAATGTCACAGCGCTCGCGACGCGGTCCTGGTCGTCCGGCGCATCGAGCATCGGCGGGTTCATGATGGTCGTCTCGAACAGGCCGGGCTCCATCCCTTCGGGAAGGCCTGCCGGATGCCAATGGGTCTGGGACGCAACGCGCCGGATCGGCAATCCTTTTTCGGGCACGCCGACGACACGGGCTTCGCCACCGACCAGCTCGATATCTTCGGGCGCCACTTCAAGGTTTTCTGCGGCGATCAGCTTGATCTTTTTTGCGACCTTGTCCGCGGTTTCGGCAATGGCCCCAATCACGACGGATGAAAACCGGTTGGCATAATTGCCGGATGCCAGTGACCACGCGCTGGTCAGGGTATCGACTTCGGTGACGACATCTATCTGGTCCGGGCGCATCCCGAGCGCATCGGCGACTACCTGGGCGGCCACCGTCTGATGACCCTGCCCTGCAGGCGTAGACACGGTCTTGACGGTCACCGAACCGGACGGATCAATGGACACGGTCGCGGTTCCGAGTCCGCCGGACCGACCGCCCGCTTTGGCCCGTTCCTCCGGCGTCTGCGCCAGGGTCACATAGGCCATGTTTGAGCCCGACGGCTCAATCCCCGCCGCCATGCCGATACCGAACAGCTTGCCGTCGGCGCGCGCTTTTTCCCGCGCAGCCTTGAGATCGTCATAGGCAGCCAGATCGAGCGCCTGGTTCAGGCCCGCCTCATAATCGCCGGAATCGTAGATAGCTCCCGCCGGCGCGTCATACGGGAAGTCTTCGGGCTGGATGAAATTACGGCGGCGGATTTCGGCCGGATCGATCCCCAGCTCTTTCGCGCCCGCCTCCATCACGCGTTCCAGCGCGAAGTAGAATTGGGGGCCTCCATACCCGCGGTTAAGGCCGATCGGTGTCGTATTGGTCACGACGAGGCGGTTTTCGACGAAGATGTTCTTTACCCGGTAACAGCCGTTCGACGCCGAATGCATGCGGTAGACCGATGCCGGTTCGGGTGCGCGCACAAAAGCGCCGACATTGACGATGTTGTTGAACCGCAGACCCAGCAATTCCCCGTCCTTGGCGAACGCGGCCTCAACCTTGTCCGCGCGGTCGGCAGCGCTGGAGGCGCCAACGAGATGCTCGAGCCGGTCTTCGATCCATTTGAGCGGACAGCCGAGCAGTTTCGAGCACGCTCCCAGCAGGACCATATAAGGGAACATCGCCTGCTTGATCCCGAAGCTGCCGCCGGAATGCGGTGCCGTGATCAGGCGCAACCGGTTTCCCGGTACGCCGAGCGCTCCCGTCATCAGGGCATGCAGGATGAACGGCCCCTGGAAATTGGACCAGATCGTGTAGCGGTCCGGCTGACGTTCAAAATTGGCAACGACACCGTAGGTTTCCATCGGCGTCGACGAATAGCGCGGATAGCGCCAGTCGAGCTTTACGATCTTATCCGCCGCGGCGAACGCAGCATCGGGATCGCCATAACTGAAGGTGCGATGATGCACCTGGTTGGAGCCGACATCATCGTGCAGAAGGCTGGCACCTTCTTCGAGTGCAACAACCGGATCGGCGACAGGCGGCAGGGAGTCGTATTCGACCTCGATCAGTTCCATCGCGTCTTCGGCAACGTACCGGTCGATGGCGGCGATAACCGCGACCGGCTCGCCCACGTAGCGGACCTTGTCGACCGCGATGGGATAAAACTTGATCGGCACGCGTACAGCGCTTGGGATCGGGTTGATCGCGCCTGCGATGTCCGCACCCGTGACGACACCGTGGACGCCGGGCAGCGCTTCGGCTTTTGATGTATCGATCGATACAATGCGTGCATGCGCATGGCTCGACCGCAGGATCGCGACATGACGAATACCTGCGACCGGTTCCAGGTCATCAATGAACCGGGCGTTGCCGGTCAGCAGCGCGGCATCCTCCTTACGGGGATACCGCGCGCCTATCCAGCTATCGGGTGTGTCCACCTCGGAAATGGCAGAAACCCCTAGCGGTTGTTGAGCGCCACCGCGGCCGAGCAATAATCGGCGACCATGGCAGTCAGCATATTGGACAGATCTTCGTTCTTGAGCGTTCCGTCGTCATTGAACGCGCCCGGCGCCTGGGCCAGCGTGAACATCTTCGGATACACCCACGTGCCGAGTGCCTCGTAAGCAACGCGGAGGCTCATAAGGCCACGTACACCACCGACCAGCGACGGCGTCGCAGACGACAGCAGGATCGATTTCTTGTCGAGCGGCATCGGCTGCATACGCGACAGCCAGTCAACCGCGTTCTTGATCGTTGCCGGCGGCAGCCAGTTATATTCCGGCGAGGTCAGGATCATGCCGTCCGCGGCGGCGATCCGGTCGGCCAGCGCCTGGGCACCGGCGGGGACGCCGGCAGACTGCTGGTCATCAAAATTATACATCGGCATATCGAAATCATTCATGCGCGCGAAATCCACTTCCGCGCCATTCGCTTCCGCGACCTTTGCGATCAGTTTGGACAGCTTAAGGTTCACCGACTCTTCGCGAAGCGATGCCGAATATACGAAAATCTTCATTCCTCAGTTTCCTCTGAAGGTGTTTTGGGTGCGCGGACAATAGCGCCCATACATGCGGCGGTCCAATCTCCACAGCACGAAAATGCGGCGATCTTGTACGGCGCGGGTTTCTGCCTATTCTGAGATTCCCGTCCTGTATTGAGACCAGTTTGGATAATGACCGAAGCACGGATAACCGAAGCCCTGAATTCATCGGACCTGGAGCCCTGCTACGCCATCCGGATCGAGGTGTTCTGCGGCGAACAGCAGGTCAGCCGGGAGCTTGAATTCGACGGTCTAGACGCGGAATGCCGTCACTATCTCGCACGAATAGGTGACGATGCCGTCGGCACGGCGCGGGTGCGCCCTCTGGGCGACGGGGCTGTCAAATTCGAACGCGTCGCCGTATGCGCACTATTCCGGGGTCAACAGGTCGGCCGGGCCTTGATGGACCGGGCGCTCGCAGATGCCCTCGGATCAGGCGCACATGCCGGCGTTCTGCATGCCCAGTCGGCCGCGGCGGCCTTCTATCTCAAACTGGGATTTGCCCAAGAAGGCGGAACATTCGTCGAAGCCGGGATTCCACATATCCGAATGACGATAGACCTCAAACAACCTTACGGTCGTATACAGGACCCCCGAGATTGACTATTAAGAATTCAGACAGCGAAGAGCTTGGTACTTACAGGGATTAATACGTAGTGACAGATCGGAAAATTCTTATCGCCGGCGCTGGCCTTGGCGGACTTGCCGCCGCCGGCTGCCTCCTGAAAGCCGGCCACGATGTGGAGATTTATGAGCAAGCGCCGGTTCTCGGCGAAGTCGGTGCTGGCATTCAGATGAGTGCCAATGCCATGCACGTGCTCAATTATCTTGGTGTCGGCGATGAAATCTCCGAAAAATCGGTCCGTCCCGCCGCCTATGTTTTCCGCCTGCACGACACCGGCGAGCTGATCGACCGGTTTGCCCTGTCCGAAGAACACCTCAAAATGCATAAAGCGCCCTATAATCAGGCGCACCGGGCCGATCTGCACGAAATTCTAGCCAACGCGGTGCAGGCGATGAAACCCGGCATTGTGCACCTGAACAAACGTGCGACCCATTTCGAAGAAACGGCCGAGAGCGTCGAGCTGTTCTTCGATGACGGCACCAGCGCCAAGGGCGATATTCTTGTCGGCGCGGACGGGGTCAAATCCGTCATCCGCGACCAGATCGCCGGCGCGGTGCCCGCGGTCTATACCGGCGATTCCGCGTGGCGGATCACCGTGCCGAAAGACGAGCTTCCGCCGAACTTCATGGAAGAAGTCATGTCGGTCTGGATGGGACCTGGGAAACACGCCGTTTCATACTGGCTGCGCAACGGCGAGTTGCTCAATTTTGTCGGCGCTGTGGAAACGCCGGAAGGATCCGAAGAATCCTGGACCGCCAAGTTCCCGTGGGAAGATCTGAAGGCCGATTTCGTCGGCTGGCACGAAGACATCCAAACCGTTATTGATCTTGCCGATCACGACCAGTGTTTCCGCTGGGCCCTATACAAGCGACCGGTCGTCGACACCTGGAGCACGGCACGCGCCACGATCCTCGGCGATGCCGCCCATGCCACCCTGCCCTACCTGGCGCAGGGTGCCGCAATGGCGATCGAGGACGGCGCGGTTCTCGCCCGCGCACTCGGACAGGAAGACGACACCGCCGAAGCCCTGAACCTATATCACCGCAACCGGGTGGAGCGGACATCGCGCGTGGTCGAAACCTCGGATGCCAACCGCAAGCTGTTCCATCTCGACAGTGTCGACGAAATCAGGAAGTCGTTTGCATCGCGAGACGAGGGCGCCGACCGCAATGGCTGGCTGTATTCCTATAATCCGCTGACAGTCGAACTGGTCTGACCGCCTGTTTCCCTGCGTAGGAACAGATAACGCCGAGCGCGGGGGAGACCGCGAGCGTCGGGATCACCCCCGCTTTGACGCCAAAACCCGGTGTCGAGAGCGGTGGCATTCCGGAAACCGGAATACAGGATACTGAGAACCAGCATAACCGCGGCGCCCGGCAATCATGACGGGTTGACCACACACAGTGTATTTATCCGACTGTCGGCTTCCCGGCTTAGCCGACTGCCAGCGTCCCGGCATTGAAATCGTCAACCGCCTGCTGCAGCTCGTCCCGGGTGTTCATCACGAAAGGACCATGCTTTTCGACCGGCTCGCGGATCGGCTGGCCCTCGCAATAGAGAATTTCCGCGCCTTCCGGCCCCGCGGTCACCGTCACGGTGCCTTCGCCGCCAAATACGCCAACCCCGGGCGCCGGCACGTCATGCAGCTGGCCTTCGGAGTCCGGCGACTGAATGCCTCCTTCATAGACACACATGAACAGATCGTTCCCGTCAGCCGGCGTGACCGTCCATTCGGTGCCGGCATCAAGCCGGACATCCATCAGGCGTATCGGTATCTGCGGCCTCGCCGGTCCGTCCACCCCCTCGAACGCGCCTGCGATAACCCGTGCGGCACCGCCATCGAAAGAAGCCGTCGAAATCCGGTCGGCCGGAATATCCTGATAACCCGGAGGCATCATTTTCTTCGCGGCCGGTAAATTGACCCAGAGCTGGAAGCCTTTCAGCCGGCCATCGATCATTTCTGGCAGTTCGGAATGGATGATGCCGCGCCCGGCCGTCATCCACTGAACATCACCGGGCCGAAGCAAACCGTCATTGCCGACGGAATCCTGATGCCGCATCAGGCCTTCAAGCATGATGGTAACGGTCTCGAACCCGCGATGCGGATGGTTCGGGAACCCGGCAATATAGCTATCGGGATCATCGCTATCTATGCGGTCCAGCAT
Organism: Paracoccaceae bacterium; assembly: GCA_047638395.1. Taxonomy (GTDB): domain Bacteria; phylum Pseudomonadota; class Alphaproteobacteria; order MPNO01; family UBA830; genus CAXBCP01. The sequence goes on from JBLIMV010000028.1 coordinate 21,727, forward strand.
CAGGAACGGATCCACCGTGTCGAGATGCGGGGTGCCGACCATGCGCGTCAGCTGAACGCCGGCGCCATCTGTGGCCGGCATGCCGGGGGAGATCGCGGTGAGATATCTGCCATCGCTCATGAATTTTCTTTCTGTCTGTTTCTTAAGACTGAGTTATGCCTACCCGTGGTCGAATTCAACCGGCACACCCAGAAAAGCCCAAAGACTGTTAGTTCAGGCAGCGTTGAGAATTTTCTCAACCTCCGGCCATCTGATGCGCCCCTGTTCCGCCATCTGGGCGGCATATGCATCGTAGGGACAGTTTCCGAACGCTGTCTTGAAATTCTCGCGGTCGCGAACCCGCGCAAACCAATCGGTTACACGCGGTCGGGGTTCTTCCCACATCGGCTGGAACTGCAATTCAGCCACCCGGTTCAGATAGGCCGTCATCGAAACATCGGCGAGGGTGTAGGCGTCCCCCGCCAACCAGTCACGACCCTGCAACGCGGCCTCCATATCGTCCAACAAAGCGTCATAGGCCCAGACCGCATTGACGAAAAGCTGGGATTCCGTGCCTTTCTCGATCATCTCGCGGCGCCATGTCCGGCGCGCCGGGTCGGGGGTTGCCGCGAGCATTTCAGCGATTTCATCGGCAGGTTTTTCGAGCCATTGCAGCCGGAACGCGATGGCGTTTGTGACCGTCGCGCAGGCCCGGTGCAGGCCATCATCGGGCCGCCGCGTCCACGTCCGCATATACGCTTTTTCGACGGGATCCGACGGGCTGAGCGCCGGGTCCGGAAAAACCTCATCTAGATATTCGCAGATCAGCGCGGATTCGATCACCGGTCGCCCATCATGGACCAGGGTCGGCACATAGCCCTTCGGGTTCAGTTTCAGATATTCCGGCGTCTGCTGCTCCCGGGCACGCAGGTCGATATGGTGCTCGACCACGTCCAATCCCTTTTCGGCGACAACCAGACGTACTTTCTGTGCACAGATCGACCAGTTCGAATGATAAAGCTCAAGCGTCATCCCTGCGCCGCCACCCGTTTGGCAAATGTCTCGAAATCTGCCGGCGGGCGGCCGATGATCCATTCGAGAACCCGGGCGCTGCCCACCAGGCCGTGTATGTCGTAATGGGCAAACATTTTGCGCATGCAGTCCTGACCGAATTCACCGACGCCCATATGCGCCGCATGGGCCACGGCATCATCCGCCGGCAGTTTTTTAGCCTGGATCGGCTGCCCAAGAATATCGGACAGGATTTTCGCCTTTTCCGTCAATGTGATAACCGGGCCGCAGATCTCATAAATCCCGTTCGCGCAACCGGGATCGTTTATCACGTTCAGGGCGGCATCGGCCACGTCCCCGAGGTCGACCAGGCTCATCGGGGCATCAACCTCATATGCCATGGCGTGAATGCCGGTCTTTTTCATTTTCGCCCAGCCCGGCACCATGTTCTGGTAGTAGGAGCCGACTTGCAGAATGCTGTAGGGCACACCGGATTCAACAATCGCTTCTTCAACGAATAACCGGTTCCAGTGATGCTGCAGCGCCTGCACCTGGGTATGGAGGACCGAGTGAAACACCAGCCTTTCCACGCCTGCCGCCTTCGCGGCGGCAATGATATTCTCGCCCAGCGCCTGTTCCTGCTCGGTCATATTGGGGCAAATGTAATAAATCGCGCGGCAGCCTTTGGCCGCGTCGGCCATCGCCGCGGCATCCATCAGGTCTGCGTGTACGACCTCCGCCGCACCAAGTGCTATCAATTCAGCATCCACATCGTCGCGCCGCATGACGGCCCGCACCTGTTCACCGGCCGCCGCGAAGGTTGAAATCATCGCGCGGCCTGTCTTGCCGCCGGCGCTTGTCAGTAAAATCATGGTTTCTCTCTGTCCCAGGTCAATATAGAGCGACAATACCCAACCACGGCGTTGACGGCCATCGCGCACAACGCCAAAACGTTCCTTTACCCACACACGGAGATATCTATGTCCGACATCCAGAGACTCGACCCCGGCCCGCGCATGAGCAAGGCCGTCCGCCACGGCGACACGATTTACACAATGGGCCATGTCGCCCGGAACCGCGACGGTGACATCAAAGCGCAAACCGCCGATGTGCTCGAACGCCTGGACGCCACACTGGCCGAAATGGGCACGGACAAGTCCAAAATCCTCTCGGTCACCATCTATATGGCGGATATGGCCGAGTTCGCGGGCATGAACGAAGTCTGGGATGGCTGGGCGGATGGTCCGAATGCCCCGGCCCGCACCACTCTTGGCGCCCCCCTGGCGGCGCCGGAAATCCGTGTCGAAATGACGGTAATCGCCGCCGCCTGACGCAAGGCTTTGTAAAGGTTTGCGACCTATCCTCGGATCACCGAAATAACGTTGATCCGAGGACGTGATGTCCCTTGCGCCTGCCCTTAACCGCGAAGAAAGCCGCGGGCTATACGCCGACGACCAGCTTGCGTCGGCGCTAGCCTATTTTCGCGGTGGGCGGTTCGATAAGGCGGAAGCCATCTACAAGAAGGTTCTGAAGAAAGAACCTCAAAACTCTGGCGCATTGCATATGCTGGGCCTGATCGCCCAGAAAAACGGGCGTGCCGAACGGGCAGTCCAGCTATTGATCAAAGCCGCCAAGCTGGATGCGCGGCGCCCCGAAATCCTGTGCGACCTCGGCAATGCCTTCAAGGCATTGGGCCGGCACAAGGACGCGATCAAGGCACATCGCATGGTGTTGACCATGTTGCCAAATTCGCCGGAAGCCCATTCAAACCTGGGCGCCGCGTATAACGCTGCCGGAAAAGCCGGAAAAGCGGTTATCTGCTTCGAAAGCGCCTTGAAGATGCGCCCGAAGGACGTGGAACTGAAATTCAATCTTGGCAACGGCCTGGTTGCGTCGGAGCGCTATGAAGAAGCCGAAGAGGTGCTTCGACAGGTCGTCTATGAGAAACCGGACCATATCCGGGCCCAGATCAATCTTTGCGCAGCCCTCAAGGAACAGGGGCGCTATGACTCCGCGATCCGCCGGTACCAGAAGGCGATCATCGCCGTACCGGACAGCGCAGAAGCACACTGGAATCATGCCCTGACCCTGCTGGCGACCGGAAACTACGCCGATGGCTGGGACGAATATGAATGGCGATCCCTGTTGCCCGGCTTCGCCATGGAGAAAATGGACCGCCCGCTTTGGCAGGGCGAGGAACTGGATGGCCGCACGCTGCTGGTTCATGCCGAGCAGGGCCTGGGCGACACACTGCAATTCGTCCGCTACCTGACGCTGATGCAGAATCTTGACGGTGAAGTGATCTTCGCCTGCCCCGACCGGTTGATAAAACTCCTCCAGCCGGTCGCCCAAAACATTAAAATCGTGCCGTTGAGCAAACGTCCCACCCACGACATTCAGAGCCCTCTGATCTCTTTGCCGCGTCTTTTTCACGAGGCATTGCCGTTCGAACCGTCGGAGAGAACCTATCTCCCCCGGGACGAGACGCGCGTCGCCGGGTGGCGCGAAAAACTCGGCCCACCGACCGGGCGGCGCATCGGCATCGCCTGGCAGGGAAGCACGGGCTATCAGCATGACGGACGGCGATCGATCCCGCTTTTGAATTTTGAACAGCTCGCGAAACAGGAAAACCTGCAACTGGTCAGTCTGCAACAGGGTGACGGCGCTGAGCAGATCGCGGAAATGCCATGGCGTGACCGTATCGTGGATATGACAGCGGAGATGGATACCGACCACGCTTTTGTCGACACACTTGCCGTCATGGCGTCGCTCGACCTGGTCGTAACGTCGGACACCGCCATCGCCCATCTTGCCGGTGCAGCCGGTATCCCGGTCTGCGTCGCCCTTTGTCATCTTCCGGACTGGCGCTGGGGACTGAAAGGCGAATCCTCCCCCTGGTATGACAGCATGCGTCTTGTCCGCCAGGAACAGGCGGGTGACTGGTCCGGCGTGTTCCGCCGGATTTCGGCTGCTATTGCGGAGGATGCGTAGTGGGGCATATTCCTTCCATAAAAATCGACGCCGCCCCCGGAGAACTGATCGACAAGATCACAATTCTCGAGATCAAGGCGGAACGCATCGACGATGCGATGAAACGGGCGAACGTCACCTATGAGCTGGCGACGTTAACGAATGCCCTGAACCTCGCCGTCGAGACGTCCGAACAGATATCCGACCTGTCGGCCCAGCTGAAAGCCGTGAACGAGCGGCTATGGGAAACAGAAGACGCTATCCGGGCATGCGAAACCCGACAGGATTTCGGTCCGGTGTTCATCGACCTGGCACGGTCGGTTTACCGCCTGAATGACGTCCGGGCCGATATAAAACGGTCAATCAACATGCTGCTCGGCGCGCGAATTATTGAAGAAAAATCCTATACCGATTACTGATCCGCAACGACGTCGCCCACGCGTTCAGTCCTCTTTGGGCTCAAGCTTCAATGACGCCGAATTCATGCAATAACGTTGCCCCGTCGGCCGCGGACCGTCCGGAAATACATGCCCGAGATGGGCATCGCACCGCGCACAATGTGCCTCGGTGCGGCTCATTGCCATCGAGCGGTCGGTCTGGGTCTCGACCGCATCGCCATCCATCGGCTGAAAAAAACTCGGCCAGCCGGTGCCGGAATCGAATTTGTGTTCGGCATCGAACAACGGGAGGCCGCAGCAGATGCACTTGTATATGCCATCGTCCTTGCAGCCGTCATATTCGCCGGAAAACGCACGTTCCGTTCCATGCTCACGCGTGACGTAGAACTGTTCTTCCGTCAGCTGCGCGCGCCACTCTTCGTCGGTTTTCGTAATTTTCTCGGCCATCATTCCACCCTATTCAATCGGTCCGCCATTGAGGCGTTCCAGTACTTCACCAAAATCGCGCAGGGCCTGTCCCCCATCCCCGGAAAAACTCGACCCGTGCATACAGGCCAGCGTTTTCGGGTTGAGGTCGGCGAGGCTGTTCAGAATGGGCCGGGTATCTTTCGTGAACGGCACGGCACCGGACATCGGCCCCTCGGCCTGGCGGGAATTATAATCCGCCGACCGGCCGACAATATCGCCATCGTATAGCGCCTCGACATTACCGCTCTGGCCCAGAAGGTCGGAACAGAACAAGGTCGATCCGGTCTCTTCCCATAACAGACTTGCGTCCCAGCCATGCGGCACATGCTTGGTTTCCAGCACCTGGAACGTATGGTTCCCGGTTTCAATTTTCTCATCCTCTTCGAGCACGCGTGGCGGCCGGTCAGAGAAATCGCCGATGCTGGTGCGGGCGCCGACAAAACTGCAGACGGGTTCCGCATGCGGGGCAAGACCAAGCCAGTCGTTCAGCGCGCCGCATTCATCGGCTTCAAAATGGCTGAACCCGACCCAGCGCAGCGTCGCTGGATCCAGCACGGTGGCCACGCCGGTGCGGATATCGTCAAAACATCCCCGCAGATTGGTGTGGTAGAGCATGGGTTCGTCATCCCGTATCAGGAACGACGAGAACTGGAAGTTCGCCTGCGCGTTAAAGGTCGTGATCCGGAAGATATCCGGGGCGATTTCGTCAATTGTTGCGGTCATGTTTCAGTACTTATATTCAGTTGTGACATCGTCAAGCTGACGGATAAGGGACGGCCATTCGCGCTCACCGCATCCGGCATCGTCATACTGCGCCGCCGTGTGTTCGCACACCTCTTTCGACGGATACCGGATGGATTGACCGGAAGCAGCAGCCGCAGATAAAAGCTTCAACTGCGCCGAGCAGACTTTTTCCAGGAAATACATCTGCACCCAGGCGTCCGCGACGCTCATGCCCGTGGTCAACAGGCCGTGGTTGCGCAGGATCATGACTTTGTTGTCGCCGAGGTCTTGAACCAGGCGTTCGCGTTCTCCGAGATCGAGCGCGATCCCTTCGAAGTCATGATAGGCCGTATGGCCGTAAAACATCATTGCATCCTGATTGGTATAGATCAGGCCCTCATCCAGCGCCGACAGCGTCATACCTGCTTCGGTATGGGTGTGAATGACGCACATGGCGTCATCGCGCGCAGCGTGGATCGCGCTGTGGATCGTGTAGCCGGCATTGTTGATCTTGTAGGGCGTGTCATCGAGGATATTTCCCTCAAGATCGATCTTCACCAGGTTGGACGCGGTCACCTCATCCCAGCGCAACCCGAACGGATTGAGCAGGAAGTGATGATCGGGACCCGGCACACGGGCCGAAATATGATTATAAATTAGAGTACTGGTCCAACCATGGAGATGTGCCAGCCGATACGCGGCGGCCAGATCCACACGGACTTTCCATTCCTCTTCACTGACCTGGTCGCGCAGCGACGGGCCTGTGATATCGCGGACGGCAGTGGCATTCATGATCGATCTCCCATTGTCTGAACGACAGTCTAACACAGGGATATGCGAAGTTTTCAACGGAAGAAATAGCCCGGCGCGGGACGCATGCTTGTCGGAATGTGCTATACGCTGATTTCGGAGTTTTACTGTTCAGGAACAACCTACGCCATGGATGGAACCGCAACGACAAAAGCAATCCGTGTTCACGCCTATGGAGGGCCCGAGGTTCTCCAGTTCGATGAAATAGCCCTTCAGGAACCGGGGCACGGCGAGGTGCTGATCCGTCACAAGGCCATCGGCGTAAACTATGCCGATATTCACACCCGAAACGGGCGATACCCGCTGCCGGTCCTGCCCCATGTTATCGGGGGCGAGGGCGTGGGTATCGTTGAAAAACTCGGACCCGGCGTCGATCACCTCAAAATCGGCGATCGGGTCGCCTATTCCAGCGGCGGGCACGCGCTCCCCCGTGGTTCATACGCACAAGAACGCGTGTTATCGGCGGACCGTTTGATCCTCATGCCCGACGAAATCGGCGATGAGACCGCCGCCGCGATGATCACCAAAGGACTTACGGCGCATTATCTGCTTCACGACGTTTTCAGGGTCGGGCCTGGGCAGACAATTCTTGTGCATGCAGCGGCCGGCGGTGTCGGCACCATCATGTGCCAATGGGCAAGATATCTTGGTGCGCGCGTGATCGGTGTCGTCAGTTCGGATGCAAAGGCCGAAATCGCTCTAGCCCATGGGTGTCACCATGCGCTGGTCGGAGACATTGACAGCCTCCCGTCCCGGGTTCGCGCGCTGACCGGTGGCCAGGGTGTTCCGGTCGTATTTGATTCTGTTGGACAGGACACATTCGAAGCATCGCTCCATTCACTGCGTCCGAAAGGAACCCTGGTCTCGTTCGGTACGGCATCGGGGCCGATCCCGCCATTCGATATTTTTCGCCTGAATGAAATGGGGTCGCTCTATGTGACGAGCGCGGCGTTCCACTGGAATTTAAGAAACCGCGAAGAGGTGCTGGCACGGGCGGCCGACCTGATCGATGTTGTCCTGCGGGGCGAAGTCCACATCGCGGTCAACCAGCGATATCCCTTAGCTGATGCGGCGCAAGCACACCGAGATATGGAATCGCGGGCGACGACCGGTATGAGCGTTTTAATTCCCTGAAGGTGATTTCGCGCCGCCGAGAACCGTTTTCCGCGTGAAAGATTTTCTCACCACGTCGAGGCGCATCGGCACCTGGATGTAGTTTCCCGACAGCCAGTACGGCACCTGGTCGAGAAAATTCGCACTTTTGAACCAGCCGTCCTGGCCGCCAAGCAGAACAAAATAGTTCCTGTCCATATCCGACAGGTCGGAAATATGCCGGGCATTGGATCCGAAACGCGTGTTGTGCTGCTCATCCGTCGTCGCATGCGCAGTCTTCATAATGCTGTGCGAACTGCCGCCGACCGGATAGTCGGCGAAACGGTAGCGGCCGCCGATGACCGGCAGAAACCCCATAGGATGGGCAATCGCAAGCCGGTGCATGTCGCCCCAATTGGCGAACGTGCTGAGATGCTCCGCAGCGCTGGCAAGGGCAGGACCGGCCGCCGCAGCAACGGCCGCCGCATCGACCCGTTTCAGGTCGGCAATCAGCAGGGTCTTGATGCGCCCGACCCCCGCATAGGTATCCGCATCGCGCTCACCCATCACGCTGACCGCAAACCGGTTTTTGAACGCGGCATAGAACAGCTCAAACGTCAGCGCACCGCGTGAATCAGCACGATAATGCCCATCCCAGCCGGTCATCAGCGTGATGACCTCCTGCTGGGCAGGCTCGGTCGGGTTGAGCCTGCGGAGCAGCGGAATCAGTGCGTCACGCAGGTCAACCGACGAGCTCATATAGACGTCGCGCTGCAGCGCCTTGATATCGGCAATATCGACACGGTCTTTTTCGGTCAGAATTTCGCGCATGCGGATCATGCGGTCGTCGGGCGAGAAGAAATACCCGAGCGGCACGTCGGCCGCCGCGGGCCGATTATTGGCCGACAGCAGAAACCCGTCTGCCGGATTGACGGTGACCGGCAGCGACGACACGTCCACCATTTTCGCCCAGGCGGCATCGGACTGAGCAGGCGTCACCAGCACATCGGCGGGCAAACCGTTCTCCCGCGACGGCAACTTCGCCGCGGCGACCTGTCCGATATTTCCATCAACATCCGCATAGAGCATGTTCTGCCCGGATACTGCGAAAGTCTTGAATGCCTGGCGGAATTCCTGAAAGTTCGTTGCCTTGGAAACATTCATCATGGCGCCGACCTCGTCGGATACCTGGTGGCCGGCCCAGCGGAGTGCGAATTGCGGACCACCAGCGCGCTTCAACAGGGGCGCATCCGACAGAACGGGACCCCACCGGGTCTCGCGCACCGACACATCCCTGTCGAGCCACCAGCGCACCTTGATCTTTTCCTGCCGGGTCGTGATTTCAGCCGGTGGCACTGCCGAGATATCGACCAGATCGGACGACGCCGCGCGCATGTTGGTGCCACCCCAGGCGATGCGAGGGTTTCGGCCGATCGCAAAGATCGGCAGACCCGGCACCGACAGCCCGACGACATGATAGGACGGCGAATGGACGCCCATGATCAACCAGATATTCGGCACCGTAATACCGAGATGCGGGTCGTTCGCCATGATCGCCGCACCGGTCGATGTGCGGGACGGCGCAACGGCAAGGCTGTTGCTGCCGGATTTGGAAACGCCGGCCAGCAGCGCGTTGAAAGCTGACTGGCCTGCATCGCCATCGAAGCTCGGAACCGACGATGTTCCCTCCTTCACCAGACGTGCCCAAAGCGCGGGCCAATCTTTGCGGTCGCGCAATTTCAACAACCCGCCATAGACCAGCCAGTTTACGTCCGTGCCGGACAGACGCCCGAAGGTCAGCACATCGCGGACGGTCCAGGGCTCACGCTCCAGGCCCAGCACCCGGTATTCTTGGGGCAGCCGCTTGACGTTCTGCTGGTAGTGATTGACACCGCGCACATAACCTTCGAGCCAGGCGCGGGTTTCCGGCGGCAATGCGGCCTCCATCTTTTCCGCCGCTGCCCCGAAATTCAGGATACGGAGGCCTTCGTCGATATCGGTCGCCAGCGGCCCACCCATCTCGGCAATACGGCCCTGCGAAATCCGCCGCAACAATTCCATCTGACCGAGCCGCAAATGCGCGTGCACCAACCCCATGGCAACCGGTAGGTCCGCGTCCCGTTCGGCCTCGATGAACGGCACCTGATGGTCATCCCAGTGAATGGTTACCTTGCCTTCAAGCGTCAGCCCGGCGACCGGAATGGCGCTCAGACGGTCATCGCTGGTGGTTTCACCCGGCAACGGCGCCAGAACCGAGCAGGCGGAGAGAAAGCCGGTGAGGATGGTCATACCTGCGAGTCTGGAAAAACTGGATCGGAACATGAACGGCGGGACTCCGGGAACAGGTATGGGGATGGGGCGGAAATTTCGGCGTATCGCAACATTGCCACTTTCTACGTAATTCCAGCGTTGTCAGATCATTCCGCAGCGCCGGCAGATAGCCTGAATCTCTTATAAAGGGTCGCGTCATCGGCGCAAAAACACGCCACCGTGAAAACCCGCTACCGACAATGTCACGCATACATCAGGAGCGTAAATCTGATGCCGGGTTCGGTTCAACGATGTTACATGCCCTGAAACGAAGCCTTATGCACGCCCGGGGACCCTGGGCGGCTGCCCCCTTTCTTGCAGGCATGCTATCGGCCTGTTCGCCGCTCAACGTTCTCGACACGCTTGTCCCTGCCGGTGAATACGACCGACAACAGGGTATCGCTTACGGCGAGCTGCCACGCCAGAAACTCGACATCTATCGTCCCGTAAAGGACATCCAGAGCGGCCCGGTCGTAGTTTTTTTCTATGGCGGCAGCTGGAAAAGCGGTGCGCGCGAAAAATACCGGTTTATCGGCGAAGCCCTGACCCGCAAAGGCCTGACCGTCGTTATTCCTGACTACCGGCTCTATCCCGACGTCGCGTTCCCCGCCTTTATGAATGACGCCGCGAAGGCTGTCCGCTGGACGCTGGATAACCTGGCTGGTTCCGTTCCGGGTGGACCAGCCAGGACTGGTCGCCCTGTATTCCTTGCCGGACATTCCGCGGGCGCTCATATCGCCGCCCTGATGACGGTGGATTCTCAATATTTCGATCAGGCAGGTGTGTCGTCGTCACAGATATGCGGTGTCATCGGGATTTCAGGCCCGTACGCATTCGATCCGTTGGAATACCGATCCACACGCCCGGTCTTCGCCGGGCTGGCGGACAGCGATATTGCGCGCCCGGTGAAGCGCATAACGGGCCCGACCCCGCCTTTCCTGCTATTGCATGGCGACGCGGACGGCACCGTTCGCCCCTCCAACACGGCAGCGTTTGCCGCGGCCCTTCGCTCCGCGGGCACACGCGTACGCACTGAATTCCTGCCCGATATCGGTCACTACCGCATCATCCTGGCGATGGCGACACCGTTCGACGATACGGCCCCGGTTAACAAACGCATTTTCGATTTCATCACGGACCGGAAAGACTGCCGGTAGACCGCGAAACCCGAACGTCACGGCCGGGTGTTGATCCGGAACGCCGTGGCCTACATGATGTCTCCCTGAACAAAAAGGGATCAAACATTATGTCGGACACACCGACAGTACGCCTTGATGCGGACGGCAAACCGCTCGGCTTTATCGACCACCCGGAAAGCTTCGAGACAATCACCTTCGAGGTGGTCGAAGGCAATATCGGGATGCTCACCCTGAACCGGCCGGACAAACTGAATGCTTTTGACGAGCGCATGATCCGGGAGATCCGCTCGGTAATCTGGAATGTGAATTTCGACGAAGCGATCCGTGTGCTGATCATCACCGGCGCCGGGCGCGGGTTTTGCTCAGGGCGCGATATCCTCGGCCTCGATTACGAGAACAACCTGCCCTCGGCGCAATACCGCGCCTATGTCCGGGCCAATCATGAAATGCTCGACGATATGGAGAGCATGGAAAAACCGGTCATTTCCATGGTCAACGGCATCTGCGCGGGGGGCGGGGTGGAAATTGCCATCGCCAGCGATTTCCGCACGGCGGCCGAAAGCGCCGAATTCGTTCTGACCGAGAATAATATCGGCGTCATCCCGGCCTCGGGCGCAGCCTCACGCATGATCCAGATGATCGGAATCGGGCGTCTGAAAGAGATGATGATGACCACCCTGCCGGTCGACGCCGCGACGGGGGAGAAATGGGGCCTGGTGAACCGCGTCTTCGCCGCCGACGACCTGATGGAAGGCACGTTGTCATTTGCCCGCGTTCTGGTCGACCGCGCACCGCTGGCGCTGGGCATGGCGAAACACGTCATCAACACCTGTCAGAACACCGACACAGAAACCGGCCGGCTGATCGAACGGCTGGGCCAATCGGTATTGATTCAGTCGGAGGATTCGCGTGAAGGAAATGCGGCCTTTCGTGAAAAACGCAAGCCGAACTGGAAAGGCCGGTGAGCCGTCGCTCTGTCGGCGGCATCGATCTCTGGGTAGAAGAAGGCGGCCGCGAAAATGGCCCCACCCTGCTGCTGATGCACGGCCTGTCCGGTACCGGCGAAATATGGCGTGGTGTGCGCGACATCCTCGCTGATAAATGGCCGGGACGATGGATTATCCCCGACATGCGTGGTCATGGCCGCTCCGCCCATAGTGCGGCATACGGTATCGGCAGCCACGCCGCCGACATGGCGGCCCTGCTCGACGGCGCCGACAACCCGGTCCTCGCCGGTCATTCCATGGGCGGGCTTGTCGGCATCATGCTCGCATCGGGTCTGTTCGGTATCACCCCCAGCGCGGTCGTCACCGCGGGCGTAAAAGTCGACTGGACCGACGAAGAACATGCCGGGATGGCAAAACTGATTGACATGCCGGTCCGCTGGTTCGACAGCGACACAGAGGCCCGCGAACGGTTCGTGCTGGTCACCGGACTGAAAGGCATCGCCTTGCCGGACTCCGACCTCGCCCGGAGCGGTGTCGTCGAAGAGGACGGAAAATGGCGTCTTGCCGCCGACAATCGCGCCGCCATGGTAGCCTATGCCAACACCCGCGATATCTACCGGGCGGCGCACGCGCCGGTGATCTTTGCGGCAGGCGAACAGGACCGGATGGTGAACGTCGAAGAACAGCAATCGCTTGATCCAGCAGCACGCGTTCTCGCGCGCGTGGGCCACAATGCCCATGTCGAGGACCCGCATGCATTCTGGGGGCTGATTGCCGATGCCACGGGGGTAGCCAAATGACTCTCGATACCGAAAAATTCCGGTTCCGCCGGTTTCTCGAAGACATGGCCAACCAGGGCGAGGTCGATATTGTCGATGCACCAACGCCCCTTTCGACCATTGCCGAACGGCTGGAAGGAAATCCGCACGGTGTGTGGTTCCGCAATGCCGGACCCGAGGCGCAGGAGCTTGCCGGCAACGTCTTCGGCGCCCGGCGGCGGCTGGCACTGGCCCTCGGTGTCGATGAACGCGGCCTGCTGGCCGAGACGACGCGACGCCTGCGCACGCCAATTGCCCCGGTCGAAATCGACAGCGCGGATGCCCCCGCCCACCAGGTCATCCTGCGTGAAAACGAGGCCGACCTCACCGCCCTGCCGGTCCACCTGCAGCATGGCCTGGACGGCGCACCCTATATCTCGGCCACGCTCGATTTTTCACGGGACCCCGCCACCGGCAACACCAATGTCGGGATGCGGCGCCTGATGCTGCGCGGGCGGCGCGAAGCCGGGATAGATCTGAACGCACCAAGCGATCTGCGGGCCATCTACGGTGGCGCGCACGGTGACAACAACAGGCTGCCCGTGGCCTTTGCCGTCGGCTCTCACCCCGCCGATGCCATTGCCGCTCTGGCGATGACACCCCCGACCGACGAGCTGGCCCTGATGGGCGCTGTTCGCGGCGCGCCGGTGCCGGTCGTCAAATGCGTCAGCAATGATCTTCTCGTCCCGGCCGACGCCGAATACATTATCGAAGGCTATCTTGATGCCGATGGCTGGACCGAACCGGAAGGGCCCTACGGCGAATATGTCGGCTATTACGGCCGGCTGAAGCAGAACCCGGTCTTTCACCTGACCGCCATCACCCACCGCGCCGACGCCGTTTTCCAGACAGCGACGATCGGCGGGCGCAACATGGCGACCACGGACACATCCCAGCTCTGCGCGCTCCGCACCGAACAGGCGGTCTGGACGGCGCTTGAATCTGCGGTGCGCGAGCCCGTCGCCGTCTATTGTCCTGCATCGACGGGGGGCATGTACAATGTTCGGATATCGCTGAACCAGCGCGTGCCGGGTGAATCACGGAACGCCATCGCCGCTACCTTCGGCTCCACCGCCGATACCAAGCATGTCTTTGTCGTTGATCCGGATATCGACGTGTTCAATGACGATCAGATGGAATGGGCACTTGCGACGCGCTTTCAGGGCGACCGGGACATTGTGACCTCAAGCGGATTTCGCGCCGTACCGCTCGATCCCTCGCTTCAGGGCAACCGCGCCGGCGCCAAGGCGGGATTCGACCTGACCCGCCCGTTCGGTCAGGCAGACGCCCAGGAATGGCAGGTCCCCGACCCGCCCGTGTTTGGCAAGCCCCGGTCCATCACGGTCGAAGAAGCCCTGACAGAAGGACCCAAATTCTTCCGAGAACTGATGGAAGCAACCGGATCGGACGATGGCCGCGAAATCGTTCGAGCGCTGGAACCCTTCTATGCCGCCGGGCGGCTGGAACGTCTGGAAGACGGGCGCTATGCGCTGAAATAATCTTCGCTGTGCGACGCAAAATCACCCGGAAGCCCCTTGCATTCAGGGCCATCGGCTGAAAACATGCGCCTCGAAATTCAGACCACAAAACAGGGATAAATCATCATGGAAACCCGCGCTGCCATTGCCACCAAAGCAGGCGAGCCGCTGTCGATCGAGACGGTTACGCTGGACGGCCCGAGAGAGGGCGAGGTCCTCGTTGAAATCAAGGCGACGGGTGTCTGCCATACCGATGCGTTCACCCTGTCCGGCGACGATCCTGAAGGGATTTTTCCGGCCATTCTCGGCCATGAAGGTGCCGGTGTTGTGGTCGATTGCGGCCCCGGCGTAACGACGCTGAAAAAGGGCGACCACGTCATTCCGCTTTACGTTCCGGAATGCCGCCAGTGCAAATCCTGCCTGTCGGGCAAGACCAACCTGTGCACGTCAATCCGCGAAACCCAGGGCCAGGGCGTGATGCCCGACGGATCCAGCCGGTTCTCCATCGGCGGCGACAAGATTTTCCATTACATGGGCACGTCGACTTTCGCCAATCACACCGTGGTGCCGGAAATCGCCCTTGCAAAAGTCCGCGAAGACGCACCGTTCGACAAGATCTGCTACATCGGCTGTGGCGTGACGACCGGCATCGGTGCCGTCATCACCACCGCCCAGGTCGAACCCGGCGCAAATGTCGTGGTGTTCGGCCTCGGCGGCATCGGGCTGAACGTCGTCCAGGGTGCGCGGCTTGCCGGTGCAAACAAGATTATCGGCGTCGACCTGAACCCGGCGCGCAAGGAAATGGCGGAACGGTTCGGCATGACCCACTTCGTCAATCCGAACGAAGTCGAGGGCGACCTCGTGCCTTATATCGTCGATCTGACCGATGGCGGTGCCGATTATTCATTCGAATGCATCGGCAACGTCAACACGATGCGCCAGGCCCTGGAATGTGCCCATCGCGGCTGGGGAGAAAGCATCATCGTCGGTGTTGCCGGCGCGGGTCAGGAAATCTCCACCCGGCCCTTCCAGCTGGTTACCGGCCGCGTCTGGAAAGGCACGGCTTTCGGTGGCGCAAAAAGCCGTCGCGACGTGCCGAAGATCGTCGACTGGTATATGGACGGCAAGATCGAGATCGATCCGATGATCACGCATACCATGCCGTTGGATCAGATCAACGACGCGTTCGATCTAATGCACAAAGGTGAATCGATCCGGAGCGTCATCACGTTCTGATCGGGATTCTTCTATTGTTTAAAAGGGCGGCTTTATGCCGCCCTTTTTATTTGATCCAGACGCGGTGCGACCACTCGCGCCCGTCTGAAATCGTGATCTGTTTGAACCCGATCAGCTTAGCGAGGTCATAAAACGTGAACAGGTTCTGGACGCCGAGTTCGCCAAAGAGCGGGGATGCCCGGACACGTGATGTCAGAATGGCAAGAACCGCGCGGGCACGGAACAGGGTCGCGAATGCCTGGTCGTCCAGCGCAACGATAATCAGTTTTTCCGCCTCACCGCCTTTCGCAAAAATCGCAAAGCGCTGCTGCGCCGGATCGCGCGCCAGCTCTCCCGTAAAAGCTACGACAAAGCCGAGCCGCCGGTCGCGGTCGCTTTCAGGCAGGGTTCTGGCCCGCGCCTTGTACGTCTCCTCGGTTTTGGGCTCGGGATAGTAGTATCCCGCATGCCGGTCTTCGGCCGAAGCGGCAGAGGCGACGGTGGAAAACAGCAGCCCCGCGGCCAGGATTGCCGTCACAAAATACTGCTTCATTCGCTGCCCGCTCCATCCCGTTCGCTTTTGAACACCAGAAACATCAACCCCATGCCGAGGCCGAGGCTAAGGACGATTCCCGCGATCATCGCAAGAATGCCGGTCGTGGACATCTCGATATCGCCGATCTCGCCCCAAACATAAACGGCCCCCCAGATAGCCATCGCCAGCATGCCGAACAGCGACGCCGCAAGTGCAAATGTTTTCATGATCCGGACAGGTCCCACAGGTTAGGTACGGTTTCATTCGAATAGCCGGAGATAAACTCCTTCGGCGCGCCCGTCGCCGGATCGAACACGTGACGGCTCACCGCGCCGATATTGGCGCCATAGACATGGATGCTGATCGACGCCTTGTCGGCATGGGCGTTGGATACCTTGTGGACGTCGCCCAGGGTCGGCGAGACGACGTCGATATCGCCCTGCGCGAGCACATCCTGCGCGCCGGCGATCATCGGACCGTCGCCATCCGCCGCAAAACGTTGCCCGATCTCGCTGCCGCGGAGCATCCCGATCAGCCCCCAAACGGTGTGATCGTGCACCGGCGTGGTCTGTCCAGGCCCCCAGACGAAACTGACGACCGAAAACCGTTGTTTCGGGTCGCAATGCAGCAGGTACTGGCGATACGTGTCGCCTTCCTGCGTGTATTCTTCGGGCAGCCAGTCGTCGCGGGCAACGAGCGTCGCCAGCAAGTCGCGGGTGCCGGCAATCATGGCCGTTTCGTCGCCATCGGATGTATCAGCGAGACCGGTCATGCCGGTGACGAAATCGCGGAGCGGTGAGATATCTGTCATGACAACCTCTATAATTTCGAATTAGCCCAATCGGCAGCAGGGTCAAGCGGGTCCGGCGTAAGACCGGCGGCCCTGATCCCTTCTATGGCACAGAATTCATCCTTGTCGGACGTATCGCCGGAAATGCCGACGGCGCCAATCCCAAAACCTTCGGCATCGCTGATCAGCACACCGCCGGGAACCGGCACGAACCTGCCGTCGGACACCGCCGATAGCGCGCCCTGGAACGCGGGGCGGTCGGCAAGCCGGTCACGGATCAACCTGCTCGGTAGTCCCATGCCGAGGGCGCCCCAGGCCTTTCCGGTTGCGACACCGGCACGCATGTTCCCACAGCCATCCTGGCGTTTCATCGTGACGGTGTGTCCGCCACTGTCGAGCACAACGACCGTCAAAGGCATCATCCGGTGTGTCGTCCCTGCGGCAAGCGCCGCATCAACAATTTTTTCAGCCGCGGCAAGCGGCAGGCTTGACTTAACTTTCATAAGATCACCTTCCGGAATGGATAGCGTCCGCCATGCTAATCGCGGCGGAGCACCCCGACAATGCGGCGAAGTGCCTCCATGAAGACATCCCTGTCGACATCGCCCAGAGCGTCTTCCATCCGGCGCTCCTGCGCCTCGACAAGCGTGGTTGCGGCATCGAGCACCTCTCGGCCCGCAGCAGTCAATGAAAGGCCGTGAAAACGGCGGTCATCGGGTATCTGGTCCTGGGTCACAAAACCACGCTCAACCAGGCGCTTTACCGCCACGGACATGGTTGATTTATCGAGCTTGTAGATGCGCAGCAGGTCCGTCTGGCGGATGTCCGGGTTCAGTTTAACGATGGTCATCAGACTGAATTCGCCCGGCGTCACATCCAGACCCCGGAACGGCGTCGATAGATCGCGGAACGACGCGGTCTGGGCCTGACGCAGCTGATAACCGAGATAATCCGTGAGCTGGGTGAGGTCGATATCGTCCTCACGATTGTTATCCATCGGTCATGCGCCCTTTCACAAAAAGCCTTCACACCCAAATTAGTTTGACGGACCAACTAATTCAACATATATGTTTCGCCCGAAGACGATTGCGTCCCTGAACAATGACTTGGATACTGATCAGATGCTGAATGCAGAGCAAAACCGGCTGGTCACCGAAACCGGCCCCGGCACCGGGTGTGGCAACCTTATGCGCCATTACTGGCAGCCGGCCGCATTGACCGAGGAGCTGAAGGACGAGCGCCCGGTGGTACCGGTCACGTTGATGGGCGAAGATCTGGTTCTGTACCGTGGCGATGACGGCACATACGGCCTGATCGGGCGCAGTTGCCCCCATCGTGGCGCCGATCTGTGTTTCGGGCGCTTGGAAGATGGCGGCCTGCGCTGCCCGTTCCATGGCTGGCTGTTCGACGAGGCGGGCAAATGCCTGGAACAACCGGCAGAGCCAAAAGGCAGCAATTTTCACACCAAGATCAACCACACGGCCTATCCCTGCATCGAGCGCAACGGCATTGTCTTTACCTATATGGGGCCGGGCAATCCGCCGCCCCTGCCCGCCTTCGACTGCTTCGAAGCGCCGAACGAATTCACGTTCGCCTTCAAGGGGTTCGTCGATTGTAACTGGCTGCAGCTGAACGAAGTTGGTATCGACCCCGCCCATGCATCGTTTCTGCACCGGTTCTTCGAGGACGAGACCGATGACGAAGGCTATGGCCAGCAATTCCGGTTTTCGACGGAGGAAAACGACGTCGCGATCACCAGGGTGCTGCGCGAATATGACTGCCCCGACATCGAATTCGAGACCAGCGAAACCGGATTGCGCCTGTTCGCGCTGCGCCAGCTCAATGACGATGAAATGCATGTCCGCGTAACCAACCAGATATTCCCGAACGCCATCATCATCCCGATCAGCAACGAGATCATGCTGACCCAGTGGCATGTGCCGATCGACGATACGACAAGCTGGTGGTACGCGATTTTTTCCAGCTTCACCGAAACGGTCGACAAGGAGCGCATGCGCAAAGACCGGCTGGAACTCTATACCCTGCCCGATTACCGCCCGCGCAAGCACAGCGGCAACGATTACGGGTTCGACCCCGAAGAGCAAAAGACCAAGACCTATACCGGTATGGGCATGGATATAAACGTCCATGACCAGTGGGCCGTGGAATCGCTCGGCAAAATACAGGACCGCACCCAGGAGCACCTCGGCACCACGGACAAGGCCATCATTGCCAACCGGAAACTGATGGTCAAAGCGATTGAGGCCATCACAGACGGCGGCGAGCCCGACATTTCACTACGCCCCGCCGACCCGGCGCTGTGCCGCGGCCCGGTCGCAATCGATACCATTTCTCCTGCCGCCACCTGGCGGGACGCCTGGAAGAAGACGGCCGC
The DNA here is from genome assembly GCA_047638395.1 of Paracoccaceae bacterium. Classification (GTDB taxonomy): domain Bacteria; phylum Pseudomonadota; class Alphaproteobacteria; order MPNO01; family UBA830; genus CAXBCP01. Next base: position 40,805 of record JBLIMV010000028.1, read on the forward strand.
TGAGCGCCGCAGCCGATCTCCATGGGCAAAGGATGCCTCGCCGGGGAAAACTTCTCCCGACGCCCAAACCGCTGGATCGCTGGAAAACTAGAATGGCATCCCACGAAAACACGATCGGGCGGACCGGCTTCGTCGACCAGCACAATCTGTGGACAGACAAAGACGCGGAAGCCGCCGACCGCGTCATCACGCAGATCGAAAACAGCGACCTTGAAGTCGTAAGACTGTCCTATGCGGACCAGCACGGCATTCTGCGCGGCAAGACCCTGATGGCAGGGGAAACCGCGCAGGCAATGCGCAACGGTTGCTCTATCACCACAACCCTGCTCGCCAAGGACACCTCGCACACGACCGTCTTCCCGGTTTTCAGTCCCGGTGGCGGGTTTGGCATCCCCGAGATGGAAAATGCGGGCGATTTTGTCGCCGTGCCTGTCCCGTCGACGTTTCAGGTTCTGCCCTGGGCGCCCAAGACCGGCTGGATACTGTGCGACGGATACCTGGGCAACGGTGAACCGGTGCCGTTCTCAACCCGCCATATCCTGAAAGGCGCGCTCAGCGCGCTGGCAGACGAAGGCTTCGACTATATCGCCGGAATCGAGGTCGAGTGTCATATCTACAAGCTTGAAGACCCGATGCTGAAGCCGGAGCATGCCGGTCAACCGGCCTCTCCCCCGGAAGTCAGTCTGCTGGCCCATGGATTCCACTATCTGACCGAACAGCGGATGGACGAGATCGATCCCGTCTTCGAGATTCTTCGCGCCGACCTGATCGCGCTCGGGCTGCCGCTCCGGACCCTGGAATCCGAGTTCGGGCCGAGCCAGTTCGAATTCACCATGGCCCCCGCCGGTGGGCTGGAAGCGGCCGACAACATGATGCTGTTCCGCAGTGCGGTGAAACAGATATGCCGCCGCCATGGCTATCACGCGACGTTCATGTGCCGCCCCGGGCTCGCAAACGCATTTGCCAGCGGCTGGCACCTGCACCAGTCGCTGGAACGCCGGTCCGATGGCGCCAACGCTTTTATCCCGGAAACCGAAGATCAGCTGATTTCGCCGACAGGCACCGCCTTTGCCGCGGGCATTCTGAAGAACGCCGCGGGCGCAGCTGTTTTTACGACCCCGACCATCAACGGTTACAAGCGCTACAAGCCCAATTCGCTGGCGCCCGACCGCGCCGCATGGGGCCGCGACAACAAGGGCGCGATGCTGCGTGTCGTCAGTGCCGGGCCGGGCGACGGGGCCACACGGCTTGAAAACCGCATCGGTGAGCCATCGGCAAACCCGTATCTGTACCTTGCATCCCAGATTTACAGCGGCCTCGACGGCCTAAAAAACGGCCTGACACCACCGCCGCCGACCGATGATCCCTACGCCAATGACGCGCCCCCGTTGCCGACGAACCTGATGGATGCGGTCACCGAGCTCGACAAAAGTGTGACGCTGCGCGCTGCCTTTGGCGACCAGTTCGTCGATTACCTGCTACACATTAAACGTGCAGAGATTGCCCGATTCCTGTCGACTGTCACCGACTGGGAACACCGCGAATATTTTGAAATTTTCTGATCCCGCCGCATTTTCGCCGCAATCCTGACTAGGATCCCGCGTTTTGGTGCATAGCGTCGGGGGGCCCAGATATGGCGTTCGTCAAATACCCGGTCGTCTTCGCGGGCGGCTGGCTGTTCAACTTTATCGTCGACATCCAGTTTATGTCGGGCTTTGCCGCAGGCTGGCTGACCCACACGTGGATCGGGAATCTGCTTCTCTGAGGGCGACGCGCAATTCCCGCGACGGGTAAGTTAGTCCTCTTGCGGCGGTTTCGCGCCCGCAAGGCGCATCCGCACAACGCCACGAAAGTCCTCCGGATCGACGACAACGCCCTTGCGGGTAATCTCTATACGTCCGGCCCGCGCCAGATGAATCATCTGCTGTTTGACCGGGTTCATGAACCGGCGCCAGGCATCGGGCTTTTCGCTGGTCTTTTTGCGTGCCTCGCCCAGTGCACGGGCAATATCCACAGGCGCCGCCGAACCGGATTCGGCAAGCGTTTCCAGGATGAAGTCGGCAACCGGGTCTAGCGGTTTTTCTGTCTCATTTTCCATGACGGGGTTGTACGGCGGCAATCGCCGCGAGACAAGCGCGCCGACCGGGAGTAATGAGAGGTATGGCTACTTCTTCCCGGCTGGGCGGCATCTCCGTCGCGCTCGCGAACCGCAATTACCGTGTTTACACCTATGGGGCGATTCCATCGCTGCTCGGCACGTGGATCCAACGCATGGCCATGGGCTGGCTCGCGTGGGAGCTAACCAAATCCGGCACGTGGCTCGGCCTCGTCGCCTTTGCCGACCTGGCACCAACGGTACTGACGGCACCGATCGCCGGCGCATTTGCCGACCGGGTCGACCGGCTCCGGGTGGTCCGGCTGGTCCAGTACGCCAACATTCTTCAGGCCTCCGCGCTCGCCTATTTCTCCCTCTCCGGGCTGATGACCATCGAATTGCTGTTCTGCCTTGCCCTTGTTCAGGGTGCCACCCAGGGCATTCACCAGCCGTTCCGCCAATCGCTGATCGGCACCATCGTGACCCGCGAGGAGATCACCTCGGCGATCGGCATCAATTCGACGATCTGGAACACCTCGCGCCTGATCGGGCCTGCGATATCGGCGGTAATCATTATCCATTTCGGTGTCGGTATCACGTTCCTGGTCAACGCCTTCAGCTACGTGCCGATGCTGATCGGCCTTTACCTGATCAATGTGAAGCAGGAGATCAAAGCGCAGAAATCGCTCGCCGATGTCCCGGGCGAGATTCTCGAAGGTATCCGCTACGCGTCCCGCCATACTTTTATCGGCCCCCTTTTGGTCCTGCTGTTTGCTTTTTCGTTTTTCGGCCGGGCGACGGCGGAACTGCTACCCGGTTTTACCGGCGCGGTCTTCGACCGGGGCGCCGACGGGCTGGCCATCCTCACGGGTGCCGCCGGGTTCGGGTCGCTGTTTTCGGGAATATGGCTGTCACGACGTGGCAGGCTGACAGGCCTGTCGGATATCCTGATCGTGATTGTCCTGTTTATTGCCGCGTTTCAGCTGGCGTTCGTTGCCACCGATATCTTCTGGGTCTCGGTCATCGTTTTTACGGGCTGGGGCTTCATGCTGAACGGCAGCGGGATCATTATTCAGTCGCTGATCCAGGCGAATGTGCCGAATGAGATCCGGGGCCGGGTGGTCAGCCTGTACGGCATGCTGTGGCTCGGTGTGCCGGCCGTGGGCGCATTTGCCATGGGCACCGCCGCCGATTTCATCGGCTTCCGGATACCGGTGGCGATCGGCGCCGGGGCAATTCTGATCGCCTTTCTGTGGGCCCTTCCGCGGCGCGCCAGACTCCGTGGAGAAATCGCCAAAATGGCTGAAAACCGGCCAAAAATTACCGAATAGCCGGGCATTCAGCCCTGCATTTCTTGCAATGCTGCGGCGCAACAAATCAATTGCAAACCCACCCGATTCCACCCAAGTATATGGTCTAAGACAATTACGGAGTTTCGCACAATGAACGGCGGAATCATTACGATCTATCTCCCGATCTTTGAGGAGAAACTTACCAAGCTCGAAGCCAAAGGCCTTGGCGAGACAGCCGAAGCTACCCGCCTGCGTCGCGTGACCCAGTGGGCGAAAAGTGGGCGCTCGAGCTCACCCGCAACCGAAACGCGGGTGGCAGCCTAAGCGGCTTCGCCGCTTTCCAGCACCGTGACCCGCCGCATATCGCGGGCATACTGCGTATCATCGAACGGCGTGCCGCGATGCATCGTCTGCTGGTTATCCCACATCACCACATCGCCGAGACGCCATTGATGGCGAAAGACGAATGCCGGCTGTGTCGCATGCGCGGTCAGATCGTCGAGTAATTTACGGCCGTCATCGGTCGGCCACCCGACGATATGGGACGCGTGGCTGGCAAGGCAGAGCGATTTCCGCCCGGTCCTCGGGTTCACCTGAACCAGACGATGCACCGCCGGGGGGCGCGTGGCCCTGACCTCGGCACCCGGATCGTCCATTCCGCCCAGCGTTCGCGAATACCAGATCGAGTGCTCCGCGCTGAGCCCCTCAATTCGCTCTTTCATGGCATCATCGAGCGTATCGTAAGCGGCGCGCATATCGGCAAATTCGGTATCGGCCCGGTCCGGCGGCACCTGATGTGCGGCCAGGATCGAATAGGTCGCCCGGACCGCATCGAACGTGACATCCGAATGCCACAGCAGGTTCCCCTTGTGAAAAGCGCGGCGCGGATCGTCGGCTGCATGAATATTGCCGTTCTCATCCAGATTACCGACATCCACCAGCTCATCGGTCGACAGACGTATTCCCCGCCCCGACACGGTCTGCTGCATCTTCTGGCGCATCAACGGCCCGAACGCACGACCGAAGCTCAGGTGATGCGCGTCTTCAACCGGCGCGGCGTTGCGCAGGATACAGACGGCGTAGCGATCCATGCCCGCGATCAGTTCGTCGCGAAGCCCATCGCTCATCTCCGCCGAAAGATCGACATCGGCCGTCTCGGCGGCGAAAGTCGGATGAAGCTGTGTAAACCGAACCATCGCCGCCCCGTTACTTTGCGAAGACTTTCTTGAGGAGTTCCGTCGTCCGTTTAGCGGGATTTTCACGGATGGCGGCCTCTTCCTTGCCGAGATACAGGAAAATCCCGGCAATCGCCTTTTCGAGGACGTGATTTGTGAGGTCTGCTTTGACGTCCGGCACGAAGGGCAGCGATTTGTACTGGCCCATCATCTTGTCATAGCTGTTGATCGCCCCGACATCGGCAAGCGACGCATCCACAATCGGCTTGAACTCTGCCGACAACGGCGATGTCATCTTGCCCTTGAAGAACTGGGTCGCCGAATCGGACGGCCCGTTCAGGATCTTCTGAACATCTTCAAGCGTCATTGCGGTAATGGCATCGCCAAACAGTTTTTTCGCCTTCGGCGTTGCTGCTTCGGCCGCCCGGTTCAGCCGTACTTCCAGATCGTCCGCCATGCCGGACATGCCAACACGGCCCAATGCCGACTGAACCCTTTTCAGGGTATCGGGCAGTGGAATACGAACCTGAGGGTCGCCGCTGAACCCGTTGGCGGACCCAAGCTGGCCGACCAGACGTTCGGTACCCACCCGGAGCGCTTCCTTGATGCCCTTGCCGATCTCGTCGTTCGACAACGCACTGGTCGCATTGCCGCCGCCGATCCCGAGTTTACTCCCGAGACCCCCGGTAGAATCCTGTAGTTGTTTGAGAAAGCCCTGCCCGCTCGCCGGTCCCGCAGCGAGGACAAATGCCGTTGCTATCGCCAGAAATTTTGCCTTACCCATGATCTTACGCTCCCTATCGAATACGCTTCGCGGAAATGCCCGCGGGCGACATAATAGCACGAATGTATGAAATCCGACTCAAACGTGCATACGATCCGCCTCACCCGGATGACGGCGTGCGCATACTCGTGGAACGGCTATGGCCACGCGGTGTCAGCCGCGAAAAAGCGGCGCTCGATCACTGGACCAAAGATATCGCCCCAAGCCCCGGCCTGCGCAAATGGTACGGGCACGTGCCGGAAAAATGGCCTGAATTCCAGAAACGATACAGCGACGAGCTCACCGGCAATGCGGATGCTGTTGCCGAACTGCGCGCGATCTGTGCACACGGCATCATCACATTTATCTACGCTGCCAAGGACGAGACACGCAACAGCGCGACGGTTCTGCGCGCCTATCTGACGGACGGATAGCCGGTTTCAGAACTTGTGGAACGCGGCAAATTCGTCCTCGCGGTAATGGGGCTCCCAGCCGTCGATAATGACGTCGATAACCGTCGTCACATCCGCGTCTGCCGCGCGTTCCAGCGCACCGACCAGATCTCCCGGCTGCTCGACCCGCTCCCCTCGGGCGCCATAGGCTTCCGCCAGTTTGACGTGATCCGTCTGGCCGAAATGTGAGCCGATAAAACGGCCCCCATAATGTGCTTTCTGAAACACCCGCAACGCGCCGTAACTGCAATCGTTGTAGATCACGATAATGATCGGCGTGTCTTCCCGCACGGATGTCTCGATTTCCTGCGCGTTCATGCCGAAATCGCCGTCGCCGATGCAGACCACCACCTGGCGGTCTGGCTGTGCCAGTTTCGCGCCGATGGCGCCCGGCAGCGCCCACGCCATCGTCCCGGAGCCAACCGGCAGATGATACTGATCAGGTTTGCGAATCTTGATGCCGTGGGCCCATTGCGTGTGCAGACCCGACCCGAGCACGTAGATCGCTTCCGCATCGCATACCTGTTCGATGGCTTTCGTGATCCGTTGCGGCTTGATGGGCACGGCGTCCAGGTCCGTATCGTAGTAGCGGCGCTCCTGATCGGCGGCAAGTTCCGCCACCCGCTTGACGCGGGGATGATCCACCCCGCCCACGATTTGCAGTCCGCCTGTCTCCAGATGCGCCAGCAGGTCGTCCAGAAAAGCGCCTGAATCGGCGTGCACGCCCAATGTCACCGCGTATTGCTTGCCGATTTCGAGGGGGTCGCTTTCGACCTGGACGATTTTTGCATCCTCCGAAATCAGCGACCAGTTGATCGTGTTCACGTTCAGGAAACGCGACCCAAGACCCAGCACCAGGTCGGCCTCACGCACCAGCCCATTTGCGGTGGAATGACCGAAATGGCCGACAATGCCGCCGGCCAGCTCGTGGTCTTCCGGGATCGATCCGCGTCCCATCTCCGTTGTGATAACCGGTACGGTCAGCCGCTCGGCAAGCGCAATCAACTGATCGGAAGCATTGGCCCAGCGTACGCCCCGCCCCGCGATGATGACCGGGCGTTCCGCCTGCATAAGGAGATCAGCCGCCTGCTCGACCGCCCAGGTTTCGGGCCGTGGCCGGTTGGCCAGTGCACCGGAATGCGCGCCGCCTTTGAGCGACAGGTCGGTCGATTCAACATCAATCGGATTGGGCAGGATGTTTTTCGGAAAATCGACATGCACCACGCCGGGCATTCCCGATTTCGCGGCCTGAAAGGCGCTCCGCATGATCCGGTTGGCATCCTTTGCCTCGGTCAGCTGGCCCTGCCACTTGGTAAAGTTGCTGAACACGCTCATGACATCGAATTCATGCCAGATATTCCGTTCCAGCCGGAAGGTATCCATGTTGGCCGACAGCATCAGCAAAGGTACTGCGTCCTTGTTCGCCGACCACGCGCCCAGCACGGTGTTCGAAATACTGGGGCCGACATGAAACAGGCAGCAGCCGATCTTTCCCGTAACGCGGGAATAGGTATCTGCCATCGACGTCGCACCGGTCTCAAACCGCGCAGTCACGTACCGGATTTCATCCTGACGATGATACATGGCGTCCAGCAATGGCAGGACCGTATCGCCGGTAATCCCAAAGACGTATTCGATGCCTTCTTCGATCAGTGCATCGACGACGGCCTCGGCGGCGGTCATGCTGTTCTTCATCGTGTCATCCCCGGTTCTGTATATTCGGACATTTGCGCCCGATTGTTTTTAGATCGCTCTACTTCGATGCCAGGTTGGACGGCTTATCGCCAACATCCAACGGCACGGCACCGTGCGCTTCCACCTGATCGGCAAGCAACTGCGCTTCGGCCCTGTAGTTATAGCGGCCCGCGTTGAAATGAGGGATCACGTAGCGGGCGAACATTTCCAGCGACCGGCGGAGTTTTTCGCTCCCCGCCCATTCATGGGTCGTCAGCATGACGCCGCCGAACATGCCGTTATCGGCGATCTTCTTTTCGATCCACGCAATCGCATCATCCGGCGTACCGACCACCCAGTCGCGGCGCTCGACAACGGATTGCGGCGTGAACTCGGATATTGGCTGCCCCTTGTAGGATTCATAGAGCGGCGTGAAACCGATGGACGTGAAATAGCCGGTTTCCCGCATAATGCCTTCGCTGACATCGGCCCAGGCCTCTTCGCGTGTCTCCGCCAGATAAAAATTGCTGACCAAATGCCATTTATCGCGGTCGGCCGTCTTGCCGTGACGCTCGCAGGCGCCTTCGAAATTATTCCAGAATTCCGTGAACACACCGTCACCGGGCCGGTTCAGGCCGCAGGGCGTCCACAGGTCCATATCGTGCCGCGCCGCCATATCGAGACCTTCAGCACCACCGGTTGTCGGCAGCGCCAGCGGCAGACGCGGCTGCTGGTAGGATTTGAGCTGCAGGCGGAGATCGTTGAATTGCCAGAATTCCCCGTCATGGCTGATCGGGTCGTCGGCTTCCAAAAGGCGGACAATAATATCGGCGGATTCCCCCATCATCCGGCGGGCGGCATCGCTATCGATATTGAAGAGCTTCTTGTCGGTCACAAGGCTCGACGGACCGATGCCCAGGCTCGCGCGCCCATAAGACAGATGATCCAGAAATGCGATGCGTTCCGCGACCTGATACGGATGATGGAACGGCAGATTGACGACCGACGTGCCCAACCCGATCCGGGATGTCTTGGCCGCCGCCATCGACAGCGCCATTTCGGGCGACGGCATGGTCTCCCAACCGCCTGAATGATGCTCACCGATGTGAAAGGCGTCGTAGCCCAGGCTTTCCACATAGGGGATCAGATCGATATCCCGGTGAAAGGCCAGCGTCGGATTTTCCGACGGATGGTGCGTCGGCATCATAAAGAAAGAGAATTTCATCTTTGTGTCCCTGTTACCGCGTTGGCGGCATTTCCTAGCCCCACGGCCCCATGAACTGCTCCCCGGCATAGCTGTCGGAGCGGGCGTCAAGCGTGTCCGGCCAGTTCTCGTTGTCGATCTTCGGGCGCTGATCTGCGGGACGGGGCCGGCCGTCCCAGCCAACCTGTTCCATGTAACAATATAGCTGGATGGCATGGCCATCCGGGTCGATGGCAAAAGCCGTGTAATCCATTCCCGGAAACAGCTCCGCCGGGAAATAGCGAATTTCCGCACCCTGCTCGGCAAGCCACGCAATCGCCGCATTAAGCTGGCTGTAGTCGTTCACCCTTACGCCGAACGAAAAACTCGTCGACCAATCGGTCAGACCAAGCTCCGCGCGAAGTCCGATGGGATACAGTGCCAGTGAATGGTGATCGTTGCCGCACCGCAGGAAATGGCTGGCTTCACCTTTCCAGTCGATGCTCTCGGTCAACACAAATCCCAGCCGCTCTGTGTAAAACGCGAGCGCATCATCCATGTTGTCGGTAAACAGCCGTACCGGGCCGATCCCCGTAATCTTGAACGGTCGTGACAGAAGTACTCCGCCGACGTCATAGGTGGCGTCACCCTGTTCGAGCGAATTGGTCCCGGCGGACATATCCACGCCCGCGTCCACCGCGCGCCTTACTTCTTCTGCTTCGCGGATATAGGGGATTTCCGGCGGGTTCATGAATTTCTGGTCGTACATGTTCTGCGGTTTCGACAGACCGTTCCAGCCGATCTGCTCAATACCGTAAAACAGCTCGTTCACCCGGCCGTCGGGGTCGACGGGATAGACGTGCCAGTTGGAACCGGGAAGGTCGCGCCCGGTCCGGCCGTAATGCACGCCGATCTCCCGGAACCAGTCAGTTGCGTGGCGCACTTCCTGCAGGCTGCCGACCTGCCAGGTGATCTGGTTCATGGTGGCACCCTCGGCCATCATGTTGGTGTAATCGATTGCCTTGCGCACCCGGTAGGGAAACAGCACGAACGCGTGATGGTCCGTGCCGTACCGCATGAAATAGCCGCGCGTATCGCCCTTGCCTTCGAGGTCTTTGGGATCTTTCGCCCGCCCGCTAAAATCGAGAATATCGGTGATCTGGAAACCCAGGAGGTCGCGATAGAACCGAAGCGACGCCTCCATTTCATTGGCATAGAATCCGAAATGTCCGAGCCGCCTGATCTTGAAGGGCCGGTCGAGCTTTACTCCGCCGACGTCGAAGCTGTCCTGCAATTGCGTTGCCATTCTCATTCTCCCCTTGCCGGGCAATTGTTTCCGATATGCTTCATGGGAACAAGGGCCGGGCGTCAGACCACTCGTTCAGCTTTCGCCGGGCGGAACACCAGCCAGAAACCCGACACAGCCACCAGCAGCCCTGCGGTACCAAGCCAGCCGAACGTCTCGCCGAACAGAAACCAGCCCATCACGGCCGTCGCGGGCGCCATGAGATAGAACATGCTGGTGACCCGGGTGGTTTCCCCCTGCCGCAACAGCCAGTAGAGCAGCATCCAGGCGACACCGGATAACAGCACCACCTGCCACGCAATGGCGATGACCAGTTCGTCGGCCCACTCTACCCCGCCCTGCTCGATGGAAAGTGACGCGATACCACAGACGATGGCGGACAGACCGAGCTGGATGGCGTTGGTCGCGGCAATCTCGCCGTCCGCGCAATAGCGCTTCTGATAGATCGTGCCCACGGTGATCGAAATCAGACACAGGAACGCGGCCACAAAGGCCGCTGCCGGTGTCACATCGATTGCCGCTTTTTCCCACACCACCAGCAACACACCCGCAAACCCCAGCAACAGCCCGTACCATTGCAGTCGTGTGACCTTTTCGCCAAACCCGGCGGCAACGACGACGCCGGTCAGGATCGGCTGAAGGCCGGTGATAACGGCCAGCGCGCCCGCGGATAGCCCGAGGTCGATCGCAACAAATACGCCGCCGAGATAACCTGCATGAATCAGCAGACCCGCGATCCCGATATGGCGGATATCGCGCAGGCTGCGCGGCCAGGTGCCACCGACGGCAAGCACAATCGGCACCATCAGCAGCGTCGAGAGGCTGAAGCGGATGGCAAGAAACCTGAAAGGTTCGATATGGGGGTCGCCTAGCTTGGTGGCGATATGCCCGGTGCTCCATAACAGCACAAAGATCAGCGCGGCACCGCCGATCAGCAAACGCTGGCGGTCGGCTGTCATCGCCCTATTTCACACCACGTGCACCGCCCGGGAAGGCACTGCCTCCCGGCGCGGCGTGCGCGGGGTGTGATGTCATAAAACCTAGTGCTCCGCGACGGAGGCTCGCGGCAGATACGGCTTGCCGAGCATGTGGTCACTGACCTTTTCGGCAATCACCAGAACCGCGGCATGGATGTTGCCTGAAACAAGATCGGGCATCGCACATGCATCGATGACGCGGAGATTTTCCGCACCTTTGACCCGGCATTCGGTATCAAGCACGGCTTCCGAATTCGTTCCCATCGGCGTTGTGCAGGACGGATGGTGGGCGGTGATCGCCATGCGGCGGATCCACTCATCCAGTTCCGCATCCGATTTCACATTGGGCCCCGGCGCCGTCTCGACACCGCGGAATTTATCCATCGCCGGCTGGTGCATCATCTCGCGCGCGAGTTTGACGCCGGTCCGCAATGTGTCGAGATCCTGCGGCACAGCCAGGAAGTTCTGGCGGATACGCACCTTGTCGAACGGATCTGCCGACCGCAGCAATACCTCACCCCGGCTTTCGGGATGCAGCAGAACCGGGCGCACGCCGAAACCGTCCGTATAGGGACGCTTGATGCCTGGGAACCACATATGGGCGTTTCCGGGTGCCCCGCGGAACAGGAACTGAATATCGGTCGCGGTGAGATCTGACCGGGTCTTGATAAAACCATGCAGACCGCCGGGCAGGATCGTCGCCGGCCCCGTTCCGAACAGATGTGCGCGAATGATCGAAGTCGCCATCCGGTCAAACCGCATGGTCTTGCGGAACGGTCCTGCTTCGGGCCGCGTCGCTGTCGGCTGCACGGCAAGATGATCCTGCAGGTTCCGGCCGACATAGGGTGAATCGATCACCGGGTCGATACCGACACTGCGCAGATGCGCAGCAGGCCCGATTCCGGACAGCATCAGCAGCTGCGGTGAATTGAACACACCGCCCGACAGGATGACTTCCTTGGCCGCATGGACAATTTCCGACTTGCCGAGGCGCGAATAGGCAACGCCCGTCGCCCGGGTTCCCTCCATCACGACGCGGGTCACATACGTGCTGTCTTGCAGGGTCACGTTTCCCCGGCGCAACGCCGGGCGCAGAAACGCGGTTGCCGCACTGTGGCGACGACCTTCATGGATGGTCGACTGGCTGCGGCCCAGCCCTTCCTGCTTCTCGCCGTTATAATCGTCGGTATAGCCGAACCCCATCGCGTTTCCGGCCTCGACCCAGGCCGCCCAGAGCGGGTCGTCGGACTTGGCGCTCTGGGTATGCAGCGGACCTTTGCCTCCGCGCCAGTCGTCTTCGCCGTGCTCCCAGTTCTCCATCCGCCGGAAATAGGGCAGCACATCGGCATAGGACCAGCCGGCGGCGCCATTGGCCGCCCAGCGGTCGTAATCGCCCCTGTGGCCACGCACATAGGCCATGACGTTAATCGACGATGAACCGCCAACCACTTTGCCCCGCATGGCCTCGATCTCGCGGCCGTTCAGTCCCTCTTCAGGCTCGGTATCGTAGCCCCAGTCATGGGCACGCTTTTCGTGCATCTTGCCAAGGCCAAGCGGAATATGGATCAGCGGGTCGGTATCGGGACCACCGGCCTCAAGGACCAGTATCCGGTTGCTGGGGTCGGCACCCAGCCGATAGGCAAGCAGGCACCCTGCGCTACCCGCACCCACAATCACGTAATCGTATTCTTTTGTCCCGGACATACCGTCAGCCACTCCTTGCACTTCTGCGGCGTTTAATCGCCGCTCGTTGAAGTCCGTATTCTAAGGGGCCGGGACGCGATAGAATAGTACGCTATCCAAGTTTCATCGCTGACGGTCCCCAGGCCGCCCAATAACAGATTCCGCTCTATGACAGATTTAAAGATATGACCGAGATATTCGTCGATGCAGACGCCTGCCCCGTAAAGGACGAGATCGTCCGCGTCGCGGAACGTCATAACCTCGCCGTCCAAATGGTCAGCGACGGCGGCATCCGGCCAAATCCGCATCCGCTGGTCACAACGACAATCGTCACTCAGGGCTCGGACGCGGCCGATGACTGGATCGCCGAACGCATTGCAGCGAAAGACATCTGCGTCACCAACGATATTCCACTGGCGGCACGCTGTATCGAGGTCGGAGCGCTTGTTGTTCGCCCCAATGGCGAGCCGCTGGATGCAAATTCAATTGGCAGCGTCCTTGCGACGCGGAACCTGATGACGGATTTGCGCTCGGCCGGCACGGTTACCGGCGGGCCGCGGCCGTTCGATAAAAAAGATCGCTCCAAATTTCTCGATTATCTCGAAAGAACGATACGCGGCGTTCAACGCTGAGCGCCAACCGAAACCAGGCCCTGATCAGGCCTTGATGCCGATCCGCCCGGAATAATCGAGCCGGTTGAGCAGGATATTCCCCTCAGCGGCGAAATATTCATCGGTCGCCTCGCGCGATCCGCGCCAATGACCGTAATCGTCGATGATCAGCGCCCCGCCAGCGGACAGCACCGGATACATGTGCTTCAGTTCGTGGGCGGTGGATTCGTACCAGTCGGTATCGAGCCGCAGCACCGAAATCGCCGCGGGCATGCTGTCGGGAATGGTATCCTCGACACGCCCTTTAACCAGGTGAAAGCGGTCGCGCGGCAGGCCGGTCAGGTCGAGATTTTTGCGCACCATTTCCAGTGACGCATACGCCCAGACGTTCGATTCGCCGTCCACGCGGTCTCCCGGGTCGAGGAAATCGTTGGCATGAACGCCCTGATAGTTCACATCCTGTTCGGTCGGCGGCGTCATGCCCTCAAACGTATCGTACAGATGCAGGTTCCGGGACGTGTCGCCGGCGAGATCGAGCGTCATGGCGGCAACCATCGCACTGCCGCCCATCCAAACGCCGCATTCGACGATATCGCCCGGCACGTCGCGCGACACGGCATATTTGACGGATTGATACAGCCCGTACATCCGCTCAACCGACGTCATGGTGAAGGGCTGACAGACCTCGAGTATCCGCATGAAATCTTCATCCGACAGAATATCCGGATCGATTTTTTTGCGCGGACGCACGACCTCATAGCCGAACGGGCGCACCAGTCTGTTGAGAACACCGCGCACGTCTAGCTCGCCCTGAGCTGGCTGAGAAGCTTGGTCTTTTTCTCGGCAAGAGATTCATGCGCGCCGATGATTATCTCTTTGGCCACGAATGTATCCGACCAGAAAATGCCGATACCGGATTCCGCCTCGGTCATCTTTCGCCCCAGTTCGCTGCGCGTAATATAGCAGGCACGGTCGATCCCCACTTCCTGACCCTTGTGAAAGAAGTGCAATTCGCCGTCATTCAGTTCGCAAAACCAGCGATGATGTGGAAAGCCGATTTCCGGCAGTCTGCCAAACATCATCTTCAGACGCGTAAACCGGTCCTTGACGAAAATTTCGCGCGCGCGGGACGGGACTTCGACGTATCCCGCCTTCGAAACCCGCGCGAGTTCGCGGGCAACGACAATCGGATCGCGAATGTCTTCAAGCGTATGCGAACAGATGGAGAAATCGAAATAGTCATCCGGCCATGGCCAGTCGCCTTCGCAGGCATCATGAATTTGCCAGGTATCCGTCGTAAACCGTTCTGAATCTTCCGGATCAAGCGCATCTTCCCGGCGCCGCGTTTCATGCGGCATGATGTCAAGCACATGGGTCGCCAGATTGAAGGGATTGTGCCACCCGCCGACATCGAGCACGCGGGGCGCGTCGCGGCACAGGTCGCGCAGCTTGGGTATATTTGAGCGGAGTATCATGCGCGCGGATTATCGCTGGAAACCGTCACGATGCAACAGAGGAACCCGCCCTGCCAATCCATCGCGACACGCTTGCACCAGACCGTCATTTAGCCGACAAAGATATTGTTCCACACGAGGGCAGCGTCCTCCACACCCCTTGGAATTCGGTAGGTAATGAATAAAAGACGCAGATTTCTGGGCTACCTGACGACAGGCGTCCTGTTGCCGTTCCTGCCGGTTCGGGTCACCGCTGCGCCACGTCAGAGTGATCGGAAAAACGACCGGTTGATTCGGATTTTGGCAGAATTGGTCCCTGACAACCCGGCGATTCATGATCTGGGCCACACCGCGCTCCGCCAATCCGGCGGTGCGGACGTATACCCGGCGCTCGCCGACAGACTGTTCGGGACTCTAAATCAGGCCACGACACCGACGGCCGACCGACTGCGGACCCATCTCCAATCCCTGCGCGACGCTGATTTCGCTGCCGGGGACACGGTGACCGTCGATGGCTGGATCCTCGCACGGAGCGAAGCCGAGGCGATCGCCCTTGTCGCCCTGCACCGGGTGACCTGAGATGTTCGCCGACCTTCGCGAACTGCCGGACGGGCACGTCGTCGATTGCGATCTCTGCATTATTGGCGGCGGTGCGGCAGGCATCTCGATGGCGCGCGAATTTATCGGAACACAGACCCGGGTCTGTATCATCGAAAGTGCGCGCGAATACGAAGAGGCGACACAACAGCTCTATGCAGAGGCGGCCCAACCGGCACGCAAGCGTGCCCGGAGTATCGAAGAGGGCGTCCATTACGGCGTGCCGGCGATTCACAGCCGCCTGCGCCATTTTGGCGGCAGCACCAATCACTGGGGCGGATACTGCGTGCCGCTCGATCCCGAAGACCTCGAGAAACACGACTGGATTCCCGATAGCGGGTGGCCGATCGCCTGGCGGGAGCTCTCCCGGTATTATCCGCGGGCGCAGGCGGTGTGCGAGATAGGCCCGTATGTCTATGACAACAGCCTGTGGCAGCGCACAAAAACAGAGCCCTACACGTTCGATCCACAAAATCTGGTCAACCGGTTCTACCAGTTCAGCCCGCCGACACGCTTCGGCGACCGGTATGCGAATGCGCTGAAATCAGCACCGAACATCACCATATTGTTCAACGCGAATGTCACGAATATCGGCCTCGCGGCGAACACGGCCTCCGTCGACCACATCAAGGTGACATCGCTGGCCGGGAAGACCGGCCGCGTGGCGGCACGACATTACGTGCTGGCCAGTGGCGGCATCGAGAACGCGCGGCTGCTGCTCGCATCCAACGACATCGCGCAACGCGGCGTTGGAAACGCACGTGATCTCGTCGGTCGCTATTTTATGGACCACCTGTACGATTCCGTCGGCTCCCTGCTGGTGTCGGAGAACCCGAAACGCCTGATGGCACAATATGCCGAGATCACGCCCGGCCAGGCGGGTCATCCGCTCGCCAAAGCCGGGCCAGATGCAGACCCGGTGATGTTTCAGGCAGCGCTCAGCCCATCGGCTGCCGCCAAGAAGCGAAATGGCACCGGCGCGGTCGCTCTGTTTCTCCGGGGTGACTGGTCGCGCGTCGATGAGGGTGTGCGCGCCGTCTACGAAGCGGTCGAGCGCGACAACAGCCCCGCGGGCGAAAGCTACGGCAGCTACCTGCTCGACATCCTGCGCAATCTCGACACCGCGGCGCCGGCGGTCAAAAACCTCGTCCAGGGCAAAAGCCCGCAGCACCTGCCGGTCCTGTTCGCCATCGCCGAACAGGTTCCCAACCGCACAAGCCGCATCACGCTGGCCGATCAAACAGACGCGCTCGGCATGCCGCGCGCCCAGATAGACTGGCGGCTGTCGGAACTGGATCGCAGGACCTTTGCGCAGATGCCGGATCTTCTCGCGGGCGAATTCGGGCGCCAGGGCATTGGCCGGGTCCACAAGGCGCCCTGGCTGGATGACGACGCGCTATATCTGTATCGGGGAGATTTTTCGCGCATTCTGGAACCCGGGCGCCATCATTCCGGCACGACCAGAATGGCCCACGACCCGGCACAGGGCGTAGTTGATGCAGATTGTCAGGTATTCGGTGTATCTAACCTGTCGGTCGCGGGCAGTTCAGTCTTTCCAACAATCGGGTCCGCGAACCCGACGCTGACCATCATCGCCCTCGGACTTCGGCTCGCCGATCACCTGAAAGGCCGGCTCGCGCGTTAAGGTGCGCCGTCAGGTTTGCTAGACCGGTTTGATCGACTTGATACGCGGTTTGCGGATTCCCGACCGCTGGGCAATCTCATCATCCTGCTTTTCGACCGCCAGACGGGCCAGTTCGATTACCTCTTCGCCATACGGGTTTTCCAGAAGCTCCGCGGCGACCCGGCGGTTCGAGCTCAGGCTGTCATCCGCATAGACGACGTTGAAGGACTGAAAAGCGGCTTTCGCCGCCTTCTTGTTCCGACCTGCCATGATATCTCCCTGCCGCTCTTCGCAGCCAGACTGAAAAAATAAACCCTTGCCCGGCGCCAGCCCGGCAAGGGTTGAAATTTGGTAGCGGGAGAGGGACTTGAACCCCCGACACGCGGATTATGATTACAAATGGGTGTCGAACTATTAGTCCGTAAGGTTAAGAAATTAAAGGTACTTTTCGATTGGCCATAGGCGCAATTTTAGTATTAGAACCTATGCCGAACTTCGACTGGGAAAACGCACCTGTTTTAAAATTTTTATAATATTTTTCAACGAGTTATCTTGGTTCGAACCGAACCAGAACCGACCTAGCCGACGCCAAGTCTTATTATTTATCGAGGTTGATGAAACACCATAGGGTCCGCTCGGCAAGCCACCTTGCCATTCTCGGTTGATCAAACTCTCGTCGCCTGTGGCTATTAGCGAAAGAATTTAGCCCTGCGGAGAAATGTCCGCTCCTGGGTGAACAGCGGACATAGCAGGGCTGCCTTCTGAATGTCTGTTCCTGACCCAGGCTGTGTAAAAACGTTTTGGAGTTTGTTGTCACGACACGGCGCGGGATTTTGGTGATGGCTTCTCCGGTTTTGCGGGTTTATGCCGC
>JBLIMV010000029.1:0-56734 GCA_047638395.1 Paracoccaceae bacterium
TGCCGAGCATGTCGAGCGTGACGTTTTCGAGCTTGATGCCGAGATCTTCCGAAACAACCTGGCCACCGGTCAGGATTGCGATGTCTTCCAGCATTGCCTTGCGACGATCACCGAAGCCCGGCGCCTTTACGGCGGCGATCTTCAGGCCGCCACGAAGCTTGTTGACCACGAGGGTCGCCAGCACGTCGCCTTCAACGTCTTCCGCCAGGATCAGCAGTGGACGGCCGGACTGCGCGACGGCTTCGAGCAGCGGCAGCATGGACTGCAGGCCCGAGACCTTCTTTTCGTGCAGAAGGATGTACGGCTCTTCGAGTTCCACAAACATCTTTTCGGCATTGGTCACGAAGTACGGGGAGATGTAACCGCGATCGAACTGCATGCCTTCGACGACTTCCAGTTCCGAGGTGAGCGACTTGGCTTCCTCGACCGTGATGACGCCTTCTTTGCCGACTTTCTGCATGGCTTCGGAAATCATCGTACCGACTTCCACATCGCCATTGGCCGAGATCGTGCCGATCTGGCCGATTTCGTCCTCCGACTTGACCTTTTTGGCGCGGGCCACGAGATCGGCGACAACCGCCTCGACCGCCATATCGACGCCGCGCTTGAGGTCCATCGGGTTCATGCCGGCGGCGACAGCCTTGCAGCCCTCGTGCACGATGGCCTGGGCCAGAACGGTCGCTGTCGTCGTGCCGTCACCGGCTTCGTCGTTGGTTTTCGACGCGACTTCACGGACCATCTGGGCGCCCATGTTTTCGAACTTGTCTTTAAGCTCGATTTCCTTGGCGACCGTCACACCGTCCTTGGTGATCCGGGGTGCGCCATACGACTTGTCGAGGATAACGTTGCGGCCCTTGGGGCCGAGCGTGACTTTGACGGCATTCGCCAGGATATCGATGCCGTCGAGCATCTTGTTCCGGGCCTCGGTGCCGAATTTCAATTCTTTAGACATTTTGTCTGATCCTTACTGTATCAGGCGGCCTTGCGGGCGCTTTTCGTGCCCGTGGCCTCAATGATTCCCATGATGTCGGCTTCCTTCATGATCAACAGCTCTTCGCCGTCGATCTTGGTCTCGGTGCCCGACCATTTTCCGAATAGAACGCGATCGCCGACTTTGACGTCGAGGGGGATTCGCGCGCCCTTTTCATCGACGGCGCCCGGCCCGATGGCCAGAATTTCGCCTTCCATCGGCTTTTCCTGTGCCGAGTCCGGAATGATGATGCCGCCGGAGGTCAGATTTTCTTCTTCGACGCGTCGAAGCAGTACACGATCGTGCAGCGGGCGAAACTTCATGGCCCTGTGTCCTTGTTTTGAAAGTATTGAAAAATGTAGAGAAACATACGCCCGGTTAGCACTCTCGGTTGGAGAGTGCTAACCGATGATGGGTAGATGGTAAGAGGCGAGGCGCATTGCAATAGACGCCGAGCTGCCAGGCTCAAATATAATTTGGGTGGCGTGCCCTGTGCCGTGTTCGCGCAAACCGGACCGTGGCGATCACGTTCCATTCGAAGCGGCTTCAGTCCACCCGCACCAGCCACGTCCTTGCGGCAAGCGGCGAGTGTGTCTTACGTGTGGCGCGATGTGGAGCGCTAGTGCCCAGTTGAGATGTAATCGCGCATTGCGTTCGCCTCGGCTTGCACTTCATTGAGGCGCAGTTTGTTGATGTCGCGGATGCTGACAATACCGGCCAATACGCCTTCATCAGTGACAGGAACGTGCCGGATGTTGTGTTGGTCCATGATAGCCATCACACCGGCCACGCGATCGTCAGCGGTGCAGGTAATGACATCTTTGGTCATGAGGTCACTCACCGTGTGATCCAGCACGCTCGGCCCGTGTTGTAGCAGGCCTCTGACGATGTCGCGTTCGGATATGATGCCATCGATTGTCAGTCCATTCGCGCTCACGACCAATGCACCGACATCCTCGGATTCGAGTGTCGCAATCACATCGGCGACTTTGGCGTCAGGAGCGACAACTGAAGCGTGAGTGCCCTTTTGGTTTAATATCTTTTCAACGGTCATTTGTGGACTTTCATTTTTGGTTGGATCGCCCGCAGGATTGCCCGCGGGACTGGATGCCTGTTTCGGTTTTTCATAAGGGCTGTTTCAAGGCTAACCGCTCGAGTGAGGCAGCAATTGCGGCCTCGTCGCGCTTAAGGGCGGCGTCCAAAACTTGGGGATTAATGCTCAGCGTTTGCAAGATTCCTGCTTGCCCCGGTCTCATGGGCAGGTGGATCAGCGCCATAATCTTTCGATAAGCGAGAAATGACAGTCCTTCGATAAGTTCCTCGTCAATTTCTACATCGTAGGAGCCCGGCGGCAGAATCACACTGGAATCGCCAAGAGTGAAAGGTTCTGCAAAGGACACGGTCGATCTTGTCGTGCGTACGGTCATTAGATGCCTCCGATCAGCGGCCGGGAATGCAGAGCAGGTTCGTGCTCCTCTGGTCGACTCCTATGATTTTTTCGCAGGCGCGGACCGATCCGGCTTCTCGGTGGGCTGGGCCCCCGGATAGGGATTCGGCTTAGGGCGAAACTTCATGGCCCTGTGTCCTTGTTCTGAAAGTATTGAAAAATGTAGAGATATATATGCCTGACTGGCGCTCCGGGTTGGAGAGTGCTAACCGGTAATGAGCAGATGGTATGAGCGGAGGCGCATTGCAATAGACGCCGAAGGGCCAGGATAAAATATATATCTGGGTAAGGTGATCTGCCCGCCTTCAGCCTCGCTATGAGGTGTTTGAAGTCGGCAGAACGTGTTCTTCCAGTTCATCGAGATCGC
The DNA here is from genome assembly GCA_047638395.1 of Paracoccaceae bacterium. Classification (GTDB taxonomy): domain Bacteria; phylum Pseudomonadota; class Alphaproteobacteria; order MPNO01; family UBA830; genus CAXBCP01. The sequence continues at coordinate 2,785 of JBLIMV010000029.1, forward strand.
TGATGATGGGTTGTATGCTCGCCATCAGCCCCGGCATCGCTATATTGATGACCATCATGACCACCGTCGGCACAATTCTTGATGTTAACGGACCACTCAAGCGGCAATTTCAATCGGTTTCAGAAAGTGTAGCGACAATACTTTTTCGGATGTGATCGGGCTGCGCATCAATTGCATTGGCCAGACGGCGTAACTCATGGCGCATGCCGTGGACCTGGTCCAGCAAGGGAAAGATAACGTCCAGGACCTCTTCGTCGATTTCAAGTATGGCGTGTGTGGACTGGATGTTCTTAAACGTTTCCTCAGCGAGCTTGTCGCCGGGGTTCAGGTCGGGATGGTGTTTTTTTGCCAGCGCGCGGTAGGCACTCTTGATTTCACCACTGGTTGCATCTTTAGCCACGCCCAGCACGGCATATAATTCGTTCGCCACGGTGAGGTTCGCCTTATACCAGTCGATTTAGGGGGCAAAATTACTCGGTGAATACGGCGCGGGTAAAAATTCGTTCAGGATGAGTTACGACCTCCACCGACCACTGTGTCAATTTGTTCCAATTCCGCCTGAGGCGCTACCGATAACGGGTCGACCGCGGAAACGGTGGTTGCGAACCGGATCGCGTCCGCAAAGTTGATGTGTTCTTCTTTTGGCGCAGGTGCCCTTTCGCGCAGGCGATAATAAGCGAACGCGGCCATCGCGAGATGGACACAGGCCGTGTAACCGAACAGGCTTTCGATGCCGATAAACCGGATGGCGAGCGAAGCGACCATGGGTCCCGCCACCGCGCCCAGGGCATAGACCAACAGCAGGCCACTCGCCGCTTCGATATAGCCTGCCGGTTCGACGAAGTCGTTTAAATGCGCGACGCAGAGCGTGTAAAGCGGAAGCGCGAATATACCGAATAAGAAAGCAAAAACGAGTGTTCCCGCTGCGAAGGTATGCGCCAGGGCCACCATACCGGCCCCGGCCAGAGCCGCCCCGATGGAGGCCAGAACGATGACCTTCCGTCTATCGATCCTGTCCGACAATAGACCAAGCGGCCATTGGCCAATCGCGCCGGCGATCACGGCAATGCTCATGAAGAGAGCGACATTGGCGACACTCCCCCCGTCGGCATGTGCGAAGACGGGGGCGAGCGTCCAGAACGATCCGTTCACCAGGCCGACGGCCGCGCATCCCACGACACCGACCGGAGAGAGCCGGTAAAGATGACGTATCCGGATCTTGACGGCGGCAATCGGTGCGGGCGCCGCCGACGTCGTCAATGCGACCGGCACTACCGCGAGGGCAATCAGGATCGAGGCCAGCGCGTAAAGGGGGAAATTTTTCGGATCGTCGAACATGAGCATAAGCTGACCGGCCGTGGTAACGGTCAGGTTGATAATCGTGTAGGTCGAGAACACCAGTCCACGGTTCTCGTTGGTCGATTTCTCGTTGAGCCAGCTCTCAATGACCATGTAGAGGACAGCTAAGCAGAAGCCGGTGCCGGCGCGTAGAAACCACCAAATCGCCGGATTTACGATTAATGCGTGGATCAGCACAACGCAGGCGGCGGCAGCGGCCAGTGCGGCAAAGGCTCTGATATGGCCCACACGGCGCACGACATGCGGCCCGCCGAGACAGCCGAGGGCGAAACCAAGGTAATAGGATGACCCGAGAATGCCGATGTCGAGGGCACTGTATCCCTCGATGCCTGCGCGAATGGGTAGCAATGTACCCTGCAGCCCACTGCCCATGAGCAGCAAGGCTACGCTCAACAAAAGAGCAGCAACGGGTGCGACCACAGCGGTCATAAATTGGGGAGCCTCTTCGAGGTTCTATCCGGAATTTCCCATTCGGGATCCTCCAGACCAGTCAAGTATTACGCGAAATCGCATTTCACGCAATCAACCCGTGTTTTGCGAGCACCAGTCCCTGCCTATTTGGGGCATCTCAGAGTGATGTGATAAATCCGTGCAGAGTACGAGGTACCTCCGGTATCTGCCATGTGGGCGGCACTTGGAAAATCAGAGAAGGTTTGACCCCAGTTCCTCTCCCTCCGCCAATTATCTTTCTGTTTCTATGGGTTATGGGTAATTTAGACGCCTGTCCATGATTGTGCCCATCTATCTAGGTGTCATTGCACCTACCAGCCCGTGTGTATTGTATCGGGCACTGTCAAAGCAAAGGACGTTGATACGAAGAAGGGTGGTTCGTCGCCTGGGGCAGCGCCGTTATCCGGCCGCCGCACCGCGAACGGCTGGCCATGGGACCCCCGGAATGGTGTTTCGCGGCATGGAGTCTTTTGAAGGAACGCGCCTTGCTGGCCCTGCGCCTCGCCGTCCGTGAGCTGCGCGGCCTTCGTCCTTCTCGTGGTCGGCATCGTCTTCGGTCCTTGCTTGCCTCTGCTCGTCATTTCAGTGAGACTTAGGCTTTATTGATCTGACGGTCGTTCGAGGTCGGACGCTTTGGGAACGGGGGAGGTCTTTTTCTTCGTTTCAGCTAACAATAGGGGCGGAGAATCGGCGCAGGCCGGCTGCAAAATGAACGAAAAACCGATTCTCATCGTCGATCTCGACTTCACGCTGGTAAAGACCGACATGTTGATGGAGTCGGTGTGGGTGGTTCTGACCCAAAATTTTGCGACAATCTTTTTCATTATCGGGGGGCTTTTTTCCGGCCGCGCGCAGCTAAAAGCGCGACTTGCCGCGCGCACGGAGATCGATCCCGCCCTTCTCCCCTATAACACACCGGTTCTCAATCTAATCCGGGCCCGACGGGAAGAGGGCGTTCGTGTTGCGCTCGCCACTGCGGCAGATGAAAAAATTGCCCGATCGATTGCCGACCATCTCGGCTTGTTCGACGAAGTCCATGCCTCGGACGGCAAACAGAATAACAAAGGCGCTGCCAAGGCCCGGTTTCTGGTCGAACACTATGGCGCAGGAAAGTTCGACTATATCGGCGATGCGCGGGCCGATCTCCCCGTCTGGTCGGCATCCCGACAGGCGATTACGGTTGATGCCCCGCGGTCGTTGAGAAAGGCGGTTGGGCAAATTTCATCCGACGTCCGTCATATTGAAAGCGGGTCGCGGGACCGTTTTTCATGGCTCCGCGCCATCCGGCCGTATCAGTGGTTGAAGAATGTTCTGATCTTCGTGCCGGCTATTGCGGCTCACGCAGCAGAGGCGGAGATCTGGCTGGAAGCAGTTCTCGCATTCGTCGCCTTCAGCCTTGTTGCTTCCAGCGCCTATGTTCTAAACGACCTGCTTGATCTGGCCGCTGACCGTGCACATCCTAGCAAATGCCGACGTCCATTCGCCTCGGGTGCGACAACGTTGTTGCTGGGGACACTGATGGCGCCGGCGTTGCTGCTGGCCGGGTTGGCGATTGCCATCGTGATCGGACGACCAGAGTTTTTGGGCGTGCTCATTGGATATTGTGGGCTAACGATTGCCTATTCGTTTCTGCTCAAACGCAAGCTTGTGATCGATGTATGTACCCTGGCGGGGCTGTATACTCTCCGGATTCTGGCCGGTGGGATGGCAACCGGATTGCCGATTTCGGTCTGGTTGCTGATCTTCTCGATCTTCTTCTTTCTTTCGCTTGCCTCACTGAAGCGCGTGTCGGAACTTCGCGATGGTGTGATCAATAATCGGCAAGCTGGTAGCGGACGTGCCTACCTTGCTGACGATCTGCCTATTGTCTCGATGATGGCGCTGTCATCCGGGTATATTTCAGTTTTGGTTATCTCGCTATATATCGATTCCGAGACAGTGCAACGGCTTTATGGCGCGCCAAGCCTGCTATGGGGTGTTTGTCCGATACTACTTTACTGGGTCAGTCGCATGGCGATGATGGCGCATCGCGGCAACATCAAGGATGATCCGATACTCTATGCCCTGCGCGACTGGATCAGTCTTCTTTGCGGGGCGGCCTTATGCGGCGTTCTTCTGGCCGGGAGTATTCTATGACCGTTGCGCAACTAGTTGTGCGCTATGCGTCATTCGCGGTTCTTTCTATTCTGGCCAATCTGGCGACACAACGCGCCGTTCTGCTGATCATGCAGCCCGCTGAAGGCTTCATACTGGCGGTTGGTGCGGGTACGGTTGTCGGGCTACTGATCAAGTACCAGCTTGATAAGCGCTGGATTTTCCATGACATGTCTACTGGCCTGTCCGCGCACGGTCGCAAGTTCACCCTCTATGCCACGATGGGTATTTTTACCACATTGATCTTCTGGGGTACGGAGACGGCGTTTTGGGTCTTCTGGAAAACAGATTTAATGCGCGAGGTCGGTGCGGTTCTGGGTCTGACCATCGGCTATGTCATCAAATATCTGCTCGACCGGCGTTATGTATTCCAGCCGATAAGAGGGACGGCGACTTGAAGAAAAACCTGACTGGCTGGGGACGCTATCCGACGGTTGAGTGCACTATACGGCGACCGCATAATCTTGACGATCTCGAGGCAACCCTTCAGGAACGGTCGTTGATCGCGCGTGGGCTCGGGCGAGCCTATGGTGACAGCGCACTCAACAGATTGGCGACTATCGATATGACGGGATTTTCCCGGATGTTGGCATTCGATGCCGCGACCGGGATACTGACCGTCGAGGCGGGCGTGAGCCTCGCTGACATCATTGAGGTTTTCCTGCCGCGAGGTTGGTTTCCGCCGGTTACACCTGGCACGAAGTTTGTCACGATCGGCGGCATGATCGCCGCTGACGTACATGGCAAAAACCATCACCGGAACGGTTCTTTCGGTCGGTTTGTCGAATGGATCGATCTCCTCGGATCCAGTGGTGAAGTTTGCCGATGCTCAGCGAACGAAAACCGCGAGCTTTTTGAATACACAATCGGTGGAATGGGGCTGACCGGTGTGATCGTGCGGGCGGCGTTTCGCATGATCGCGGTGGAATCGGGCTGGATCCGCGAGCAACGTCGGCGACTGCCGAACCTCGCAGAGGCGATGATGGCGTTCGAAGATGCAGACCAGTGGACCTATTCCGCCGCGTGGATTGACTGCCTTGCAGGCGGCGAGGCGCTTGGTCGCTCGATCCTCATACTCGGCGAGCATGCCCGGGCCGATGAATTGGGCGATGCCAAGGCCAGAAAGGCCTATGAACTAGGCGCGAAACCAAGAATCTCTATCCCATTCGATATGCCGTCCTGGGTGCTTGGACGATATACCATGCGCATTTTTAACGAGCTCTATTATCGAATGGGAGCCCGCCATCGCGACGAGAGACTGACGGGATGGGACGGGTTCTTCTATCCGCTGGATGGAGTGCATAACTGGAATCGGCTTTACGGTCGGCGTGGGCTGCTTCAGTTCCAGTGTGTCATTCCCCTAGCGAGTGCTTTCGATGGCTTGTCTGCCTTGCTTCGCGCAATTTTCCGATCTCGGGAAGGGTCATTTCTCGCGGTGCTCAAGCGCTTCGGTGCACAGGAAAGCCTCTTTTCCTTCCCAATGGAGGGCTATACCCTTGCTCTCGATTTTCCGGTCAATGACCGAACGCTCAGATTGCTTGAGACACTCGACGAAATCGTTGTTGAGCATGGCGGCCGCTTCTACCTTGCCAAGGATGGGCGGATTCGCCCGGAAATACTGGAGAGAGCCGACAAAAGAGTGTCTGATTTTCGTCAATTTCGGGACACTTACGGCGTTCGGCAAAAATTTGTGTCGGAGCAATCGGAGAGGCTTTCCTTATGATTAGAAAACCGGTGTTGGTCCTTGGCGGCGGCTCTGATATCGGGCTCAGCATCGCCAAGCGCTTTGCGGCCGAGGGGTATCCGATCCAGCTTGCCGTCCGGCGGCCGGATACGCATGAACCGGTTCGCGCCGATTTGGCGCTGCGTTGCGATGTATCGGTAACACTACATCAGCTGGATGTGCTTAATTCGGTCGATATCGAGGTTTTCTTTGACGATCTGCCCGAAACACCGGGCATTGTCGTCTGTGCTGTCGGGTTGCTTGGCGATCAGCAGGAGGCTGAGCAAAACCCCGAAATGGCGCAGTTGATCGTCGACAGCAATTTTACCGGGCCGATGGTTGTTCTGGAGGCGGTGGCTGTGCGCCTGGCAGCGCTCGATCATGACACCGCGATCATCGCGATCAGCTCGGTGGCAGGCGATCGTGGGCGGGCAAAGAACTACTGGTATGGAGCTGCGAAAGCAGGGTTTACGGCTGGGCTTTCCGGCCTCCGTCAGAGGTATGTTCGGAGCCGTCTGCATGTGATGACCGTCAAACCCGGTTTTGTGGCAACCCGGATGACTGCCGGGATGGACATGCCGGCAAGCTTGACGGGGCAACCGGATGAAATAGCCACCCTGGTCTATCGCGGTTTAGCTCGAAAGAAATATGTCGTATGCCCACCGATATGGCGGCTGGTCATGCTTGTACTAAGATCTCTGCCAGAAGCGATTTTCATGAAGACGAAGATCTGACGCCCTGCTGATCGTTTACCGTGTGCCGATGCAGTAAACTTGCCATTTACAAAAATCAGAGATCAGGTTTTCCCATAAGAAATAATCAAGGCCCGACCAAGAAGCTGGGGCGATGAAGAAGATCATCAGGACGGCAAGAGCCAACTGCCGGGGCGGAACGGCCTCCTCTCTCTAACGCCTTTCTGATCAGGATTAAAATGGTCGGCAGCGTGATGATCGTGAAGACACGGGTGAGGTCGACCGTCAGATTGGCAATCGTAAAACAGGCGACGATCCAAGTTAAGAAGACGAGAGGTCTGGCTACCGATATACGGCCGACCAGAAAATACCATATAGCGAAGGGTGCGAGCGTGACTGGCACATAGGCCAGGTTTCTGTTCAGCCTGTTCTCAAACACATGCGTGACGAAGGCGGCCCGGTCTGAAAAATCGGATGGGAGCATACCCCTGTGGACCAGATAAGCCGCGAGTCCTGCTGCACTACCCGCGATATCCGTGACCGGCTTGCCTTCGGCGCCTGGCGCAGCGCCGTTTTCCGGCCGCCGCACCGCGAACGGCTGGCCATGGGACCTCCGGAATGGTATTTCGCGGCATGGAGTCTTTTGAAGGAATGTGCCTTGCTGGCCCTGCGCCTCGCCGTCCGTGAGCTGCGCGGTTCAGCCGGCGGCTTCGTCCTTCTCGTGGTCGGCATCGCCTTCGGGACGGCGGCGATCGCGGCGATCGGGCTGCTGTCTGCAGCGGTCTTCGACGGGATGCGCGACGGCGCCCGTGCCAGCATCGGCGGCGACGTCTCGCTTCGGCTCTTCCATCGTCCTCCTACCCCGGCGCATCTGGCGGCCTTCGAGACTGCGGGAACCGTCGGTCTGACGGCAGAGATGCGCACGCTCGCACGTCGGAGCAGCCGTTCGGCGCTGGTGGAGCTGAAGGCGGTCGATGACGCCTACCCGCTCTTTGGAACCCTGCGACTCGACCCGCCCCTGGCGTCGGCCGACGCGCTCGGACGGCGGGACGGTGTCTGGGGCGCGGTCGTCGCAGAGGGATTGCTGGCGGCGCTGGGTGTCGAGATCGGCGACACCGTCACCGTTGACGACCACCGGTTCGAACTGCGCGCGCTGATCGCCGACGAGCCGGACCGCGCGTTGCGGGCCTTCACCCTGGGTCCCCGAATGATCGTGGCTTTGCCTGCGCTTGCCGGCAGCGAACTCGTCGCGCCGGGCGCCCAGGTTTACTGGTACAGCCGGATCCGCCTGCACGACGGCGTTGATGCGGGTGCCTGGATTGCCGCCTTCGAGCGCGCGATGCCCCATGCCGGCTTCCGCATCGTCGATGCCGGCAAGGGCGTCCCGGGTGCAGAGCGGACCCTGGCCCTGGTCTCCTCGCTGCTGACTTTCGTTGCCATGGGTATCCTGCTGGTCGGCTGTGTCGGGGTGGCGAACGGCGTTTCCGCCTGGCTCGACCGCAAGCGAAACAACATCGCCATCCTGAAAAGCCTTGGCGCGCCCTCGCCGTTGATCCTGCGCATCTACCTTACCCAGGTCGCGGCTGCCGCGACTGCGGGCGTTACACTCGGCCTGGCCGGGGGGAGTGCTGCATTCGCCGTTGTCGCGCCGCTTCTGGGTGAATGGCTTCCCGTCGCGGGCAGCCTTCGCGCCGGACCGCTGCTGACGGCGGGCGGGTTCGGTTTCCTCGCGACACTCCTGTTCTCGCTCTGGCCGCTGGCGCACGCCGAAGTGCAGCGGCCACAAGTGCTGTTCCGTCACGATCTGACGTCGGGGACAGTGCGGCTGCGGACGCGCCGTTTGGTCGCGCTGGCCGGGCTCGCCGCGGCGCTCGCGGTGCTTCTCGTCTGGTCTGCGCCGCTTCCGGTCGTGGCAGCTGTGTTCGCCGCAGCGGCCGCCCTTGTCGTGGCGGCATTCCTGGCGCTTGGCCGCCTTGTGGCGGTTGCTGCCAGGGTGACCGGACGCCTGTCGGCGTTACAGGGACGCCCACTGCTCCGCCTGGCGCTGGCGAACATGCACCGGCCGGGGGCGCCCACGGTACCGCTGGTTATGGCCGCGGGCCTTTGCCTGACCCTCGTCGTTGCCGTTGAAGCCGTGCGCGAGAACGCGGACCGCCACCTCGTCGCTACGTTGCCCGCGTCGGCGCCGGGACTGATGGTGCTGAACATCGTCCCCGGGGAGGGCGGCAAATTTGATGCCTTCATGGCGGCATCGTCGCAGGTCGCGCGGTGGGAGCGCGCGCCGTTCCTGCATGCCCGCGTTACCGGCATCGGGGGGCGCGCGGTGGCAGATCTGCGCATACCGGCGGATGTGGCGTTCGTTGTTCGCGGCGATCGCGGGGTCTCGTGGCGAACCCGTCCGCCGGCCGACGGGCTCGTCGCCGGGGAATGGTGGCCCGAGGATTATGCCGGCCCGCCGCTGATCTCACTCGATGAGCGGGCGGCACGCCGGCTCGGCATCGGCATCGGTGATACTTTGACACTGGACGTTCTGGGGACACCGCTGCGGGGCAGGATTGCCAGTCTCCGGCGGGTCGACCGCGCCGGGCTCGGTCTCGATTTCCCCATCCTGCTCTCGCCGTTCGCCGAGCTGCCGGCGCACCGCGAGATCGCGGCAGTCTGGACCACCCCTTCCAGCCGACCGGAGGCTGCGCGCGACCTGCGCGCCGAGTTGTCGCGGGCTTTTCCCGAGGCACCGAGTGTTCTGGTCGCAGAGGTGATGGCCTTCCTTGAGGCAGTGGTCGGCGGGGCCGGGCGGGTGCTCGGCGGCATGTCGGCGGCGACCGGCATCGCTGCTTTCCTCGTGCTGACGGGCGCGGTCGCGGCCAGTCGCCGACGGCGGCTGCGCGAGGCGATCCTGCTCAAGGTCGTGGGTGCCACGCGCGGGCAGGTGCTGGCGGCCACGGCGATCGAGTTCGCGCTCATTGGCGTCATGGCGGCGCTGGCCGCCCTCGTCCTCGGCAATCTGGCGGCGTGGGCCTCGATCGCGAGCTTCATCGAATTTCGTCCCGCGTTCGCGGGGGTGCTCCCCTGGCTGGCCGCGGCGGTGGTGCTTCCCGCGGCCACCGGTCTTGTCGCTGCCTGGTGGGCTCTGTCACGGCCCGCGGGCGAGATGCTGCGGCAGCAGTGAGGTGTGGAAAGCGCCTAAAAACCGTTGCGGGGCGGGCACTGTCGGAGGTCGGTGCCAGAGGGCGGTGTCAGAGCAAACCGGCTTACGTCGCCCCGTCGATAAATTCCAACGCCTGATGGTTATAGAGCGTGCACAAAAGATCGAGATGATCGAGCAATGCTGGTGTGTCATGCACGGTGACGGCATCTTCTTTCATCAGGCTTAAGATGACGGCGAGAGCGTCATCATCGATGTCAAAAGTTTCGCAGTTGAAGCCAAGGCTGTAGCTGCTCCCGGAAGAATGGGCGGAAGATGGGGCGGGCGACGGGACAAGCGCGAATTTTACGTAGGCCGGTTTGATCAGACCCGCGCCTGCCTGCAGAGCTTCTGTGAAGGCCGGCACGCCAAGAGGGGCGTCGCGTTCGCTGTACTGTGCGGGGTCTTCACTGGTTGAGCCCGTGAAAAACGAGGCCAGCCACTCTGAAAATGCGGGCGTACTCAGTGCGTGGCTGAGATGGTCGCGCAGCGTCTCAACCGCATCGGTTGAGACGACAAAGCCGGCGCTGTCGTCACTCAGCCCCTCGCCTGTGTAGCGGTGATCAAGTGCGTCGTGCCGGGCGAGGTGCAGACCATAAGCATCATAAAGTTCGGATAATTTCGGGCCGAGAAAACCAACGGAAAAGGTCAACGCGTCGTCAAGCGTGGTGCCTTCATGCGCGAAATGGGGGGGGACGTACAGGATGTCGCCCGAGGTAACCTCAATAGTATTGCCGTCAACGGGGTCTTTCAGGATCTTGAGGTCGAGCCCGTCGATATATTCTTCATCGAGGATGGGTTCATGACCAATGGTCCAGCTGCGTGAGCCTTGGCCCTGGACCAGAAAGACGTGATAGCTATCGATGTGACCGCCGATGGTGCCCCCCTTGGTGGAGAAGCTGACCATGATGTCGTCCATCAACCAACGGGGCGCAAAATTGAACGCGCGCAACAAATCGGCGGTGTCCGGGTGAAATTGTTCGACGTTCTGGACGAGCAGGCTCCAGGGTGGCTTTCCGGCGGTGTCGAAATCTTCTTCGGTGAAGGGCCCAAACCGGCAGGTCCAGTCCTTGCGCGAGACCATGCGCGCGCGTGCGGTCTCTTCCATGGACAGTCCCGCAAGCTCATCCGGCGTGATCAGCCCGGCCATCACGGCCTGATCGATGGCGTTCCGCACAAGGAACGGCCGTTTGTTCCAGTAATGCGCGTAGAAATCCACGATCGACGGCAGGGCGTCGAGAGTGGTGAGAGAAGAAGACATCACACGATCCGATGTTGAGAACGTTGCCCTCGTTATGACATGTGCCGGTCCAGCCCCCAAGTTCCGTGCCATCTGTAGGTGAGAAATGGAACCGGTACCGCGACAATCGGGGCGGAAAACCAGGCATGTGATGCAGCTGATGAAAACAGGGCCAACTTCTGGTCTATAGTCGACTATAAACCACGGTCGATACTGTCATTATACGAAAATCAGGAGAGTCAGAATGGTAATCGAGATCGCAACGCTGTTTGTCAAAGACGAAGCCGAGGGTGATTTTACCGCGAGTTTTGGCGACGCGGCCGGCATTCTCACACGGCAGCCCGGATGCCGCGGGCTGCGCTGGGGAAAACGGGTCGAGCCCGAACTGGCATTTGTCCTTGAGGTTGAATGGGAAAAGATTGAGGATCATTTCGGTTTTCGCGAAACCGATGATTACAAAACATTCGGTGGGCTCTTCCGGGATTACCTCGCCAAACCGCCGGAGGTCGTGCACTTTCATCCGGTCGATTAGGGCGTTTGCGTCCCTGATTCTCCTCTGCCGCTTCAGGTCGTGACGCTGCGTAGCTGCTCCAGGTACTCGGCGAACTCGGCGCGGAATGACTCCGGCGTTTCTATCTGTACCTGACCCAGCCAGTCGGGATGGCATAGCTCGTGGATCAGTTCGCGGTGCCCCTGGCAGCGCAGGTCGACGAGCAGGGCGCCGCGGATTCTGCGCATTTTCTGACTTGGATGAAACCGGACCTTCTCCGCCCGTTTCGCGGCCTCCCCGGTAAATTTCAGCCGGATATCGAGGATGTCGTCGCCGTGATAAATACCGAAACTGTCAGCGGCCCAGTCCTTCATGTTCCAGTCCGTCGGCACCTCGAAGATGATGCCGGTGGGTTTGACAGCCTCGATCAGGTCGAGCCGGTAGGTCACCGTAATGTCGCCGCGGGCGGCGACCAGGTAGCCAAACCGCCCGAAGAGAAGCCCGAGCGGGTCGACCGGGCGCCAGCTTGCACGTCGGCGTCCCTGCGCCCGGTAGAGAAGTTCCAGCGTCTCGAATCCCTGAATGGCACGCTCAAAAATTGACATCTGCGCCTCGTCCGCCTGGGTGCGCGGGCCGGTGCGGCCGATATGGGCGGTCCGGTTGATGAGTTCTTCGGCGTCGATGGCCAGGTGGTTGGAAAGCGGCTTCTGCGCGCCCAGTAGTTTGGCGAGAGCGCGGGTGGACGCGCCTTCCGGCAGGGTCTGGAGATGCCGCTCCAGGGCGCCGCGCTCATGCGACTGCAGCGCCAGCAGCGTGCCGGGCATGTCAGCGCGTAGGCGCCAGCGCTTGGTCAGGTGGTGATCGCTTTCGAGGCGGCTGGGTTCCATCTCCAGCCCGATTTCTGACAACCCCTGCAGCATGCGCTCCACGGTCTTTCGGCTGCGCCCGGTTCGCGCCATGAGCTGGTCGATCGTCAGGCCGAGCGAACTGGCCTGCAGTTCCAAGGCCAAGTCTAGCATGTCGCGGAGCTTGGTATATGCCATCAGAATTCTCCCTGAATTTTATACCTGCATTTTTATACCCCGAAAACTGACGGATAAGGAAGGTATTCTCTACTCATCGAACAAACGTAGCGATGTCATCCTGAAACCCCGATTAGATGTCACCAAGTCAAAGGACGAAACCATGCATACCGACTTTCTGCCGACCCGGAAAATTCCCGTCAGCCAGCTTTATGGCTGGAACAGCCGTCGTGCGTTTCCGCTGGAAATCAGCCTCAATCATCGTGGCTGCATTATTCGCGATACCGTTACCGGGACGGCGTTTCTGGCCTCGACCGACGATCACGGGTTCATTCGCGGTGCGACGCTGTTTGCAGACACCCGTGACCACCTGGTTCATTCGCTGCTGGCGGAAATGACAGGCTGTGAATGGGTGAACGAATATTCCGAGCAATGGCCGCTCTATCGCTGCTGGACGGAAGCCGAACGCGATTCCCATGCCCGCGACGTGGCGGAAGACCTGGCAGCCGACCGGGCCGAGGCGGACGGTATTTCGATCAGCGAGGCTTTCGAGATCGAATATCGTGCTGTGTATGAGATGCATCCGGTCACGATCGCTCAGATGCAGGTCGCTGCCTGAATCTAGCTCCACAATTCGCCCCCTGGGGGCCAAAACCGCCGATTTTTTCTTGTCTCGTTCGCTTTCCGCGATAAATAGGGTAACAAGGATAAATAGCTGGGAAATCAAGGGCGGACGCCGTGAAAACGGGAGATGCCTGTCGAGATTACCAGGACAACACTCACGACCGGCGGAGGGCCTATGGGCCAGAGCGACGATAAGAACAACAAGAACGTCGAGGCTTTAACAGACGTCGGGGATGCATCCCCGACACCAACAGGACCGCCATCCGGTCACACGCTGGAAGATCATGAATACGGAGACGTGTTTTTCCACGAACACGGACCGGATGCCGATCATGATCACGATTCCGATTTTGATGGGCCGGTTGAAGAGAACCCTCTGTGGATCGCCGATAATGTTCGTCTGACCAGTGTCGGCATCGATGTCGGATCGTCGGGCACCCAGGTGATCTTTTCGCGGTTGCACCTGCGCCGCATGGCCGAGGACATGTCGAGCCGCTATTTCGTGGTCAAGCGCGAGACGTTGTTCCAATCTCCCGTTGCCCTGACGCCCTATGAAAGCGAAACCCGGATCTCCGACGTTGAATTGGGCCGCATTCTGGATGACGCCTATGAAGCGGCAGGCCTCAGCCCGGATGACATCGATGCAGGCGCCGTCATCCTGACGGGGGAAGCATTGCGCCGCGAGAATTCGCAGGCAATTGCCGCAACCGTCTCGCAAAAGGGCGGGGATTTTGTCTGCGCCACTGCTGGTCACCATATGGAAAGCATGCTGGCGGCCTTCGGCTCAGGCGCTGCCGCCGCGTCGCAGGATGGCGAGAAGCGAATTTTGAATGTCGATATTGGCGGCGGGACGGCAAAGCTCGCCATTCTGGAAGAAGGACAGGTCAAGGTTACCGCCGCGGTTCACATCGGTGGGCGTCTGCAGGTCGTTGACGATAACGGTGTGATTGTGAGGCTCGATCCCGCTGGCCGAACCCACGCGGCCCGCGCCGGTTTCGACTGGGCGCTTGGCGATAGCGTGACCTCCGACGATCTCGATGCGGTTGCGGACGGCATGGCCGCGACGCTGATCGATGCGCTGGTGAAGCGTCCGATCCCGCAGGACCTTGAAAACTTCTATCTCACCGATCCGATCCTCGACTGGGGACGCATTGACGGTGTGATGTTCTCCGGCGGCGTTGCCGAATACGTGTATCGACGCGAGGAACGAGATTTTGGCGATCTGGGGCGGCGCCTCGGGCATGCCATTGCGCGCCGGCTCGATGCCGACGCCCTGCCGTGGCCGATATTGCCCGCCGGTGAATGCATCCGCGCGACAGCCCTTGGGGCGTCGGAATACTCAGTCCAGTTATCGGGCAATACCTGTTTTATCTCCGATCCCGCAGCGTTGTTGCCGCGCCGGAATCTGCAGGTCATCCAGCCCCCCTATGACTGTCCTGAGGAGATCGTGGCCGAGGATGTCGCAAAGGCCGTAAAAGCCCATCGCCGCGCCTTTGAGGTCGATAATGACGACCGTGAGATCGCGTTGTCGTTCCACTGGAAAGGCATGCCGGCTTATGAGCGCATGCATGCGTTCGCGCAGGGCCTTGTGCTTGGTCTTGATGATATGATTGCCGCCGGGAAACCGCTGTTTATCGTGCTCGACGGCGATATCGCCCAGTCACTGGGACATATCCTCAAAGACGAGCTGGATTTGCCGGTCGGTGTCCTGGTGATCGACGGCGTTGTGCTCTGGGATTTCGATTACATCGACCTCGGCAAGATCCGGTTGCCGTCGCGGACGGTGCCGGTGACGATCAAGTCGCTGGTGTTTTCCGACGATCCTCGATCCGGTCAGCGGCTGGATCACGATCATGGCGATACGCCCGGTCAAGCCCATAATCAGGCCCCCAATCACGCCCAGGGTCATTCCCACGGGCACGATCACGGGGACGGGCACGGGGACGGTCATCATCACCATCACGGCGATCATGACCACGGCCACAGCCACGATTGATCGTGGCCGCCAAAAGAGTATAAAAAGGTTAGATTTCGAAGCTTTAACGGTGGGGCGCCACGCCCCCAATCAGACAGTCAGGGAGTGTAATCCATGCCAACCAACGGTAATGAAAAAGGCGCAATCGTATCGGAGACAATGGCGAAGAAATTCGCCTCCGAAAAAGAGACGCCCTATACCCGCTGGGTGCAGAACGAGGGTCTCGATATCATCGATTCCGTCTATGTGAAGAATCTTTACACGGTGGATCTGAAACCCTGGGCCCGTCGTGAAGGCAAGGGCGTCTATCTCAACCACGATGCTTCGCGCACGACCAATGACTGTTATGTCTGCGAGATCGATCCCGGCAAGAAACTGGCGCCTCAGCGCATGCTGTTCGAGGAAATGATCATGATCCTGTCGGGTCGCGGCTCGACCAGCGTCTG
Source organism: Paracoccaceae bacterium (assembly GCA_047638395.1). Classification (GTDB taxonomy): domain Bacteria; phylum Pseudomonadota; class Alphaproteobacteria; order MPNO01; family UBA830; genus CAXBCP01. The sequence goes on from JBLIMV010000029.1 coordinate 18,144, forward strand.
GAACGACAAGGGAGAGCGCATCACCTTTGAATGGGGCCCGGGAGCGCTGTTCGCGATCCCGCTCAATTGCTGGCACCAGCATTTCAATGCGTCGGGCAAGGAGCCGGCCCGCTTCGTTGCCGTCACCAATGCGCCGCCGATGATCAACGTGTACGAGGAGCCGGATTTCGTCTTCAACACGCCGTATGATTTCCCGGGCCGTTTCAACGGAGAGCCCGATTATTTCGCCGCCAAGTCGGAAACCGACGGCTTCAAGCTGGTCACGAACTTTGTGCCGGATGCGGTCAACCTGCCGCTGATTACCGCGAAGGAACGCGGTGCCGGCGGCGGGCATATCCGCTTCAATTTCGCCAAAAGTTCGATGAACGCGCATATCTCTCAATTCCCGATCGGGACCTACAAAAAGGGGCACCGGCATGGTCCGGGTGCGCATGTCATTATCCTGTCGGGCGAAGGGTATTCGCTGATGTGGCCGGATGGTGAAGAGCCGCGTTACTACCCGTGGGAAGTCGGCACCATGATCGTGCCACCGAACATGTGGTGGCATCAGCATTTCAACACCGGTCCGACGCCGTCGCGCTATCTGGCGTTCAAATATGAAGGTGTGGCCGTGCGAAACGCGCAGGGTGTGCCGAAATCGTGGATTTCGTCACGTATCGGTGGCGATCAGATCGATTATGCGGATGAAAGCGAAGCCGTGCGGTCGAAGTTTACCGATGCGCTGTCCGAGCAGGAAATTGCGCATGACATGGATCAGTTCTACGAGGCTGAGATCCCTGACCTGCCGCCCAAACCGGGTGCCGCTGAATAGCGGAAGACCCGATAGCGGAAGACCGGCGCGGCACAGTAGGTCTGTAAAAGTTTAAAGGAAGTACTGGATGTCGGCATGGATCGAAATGGTTTCCGACGCGGCGGCGGATGACGATCTTCGCGAGGCGCTGGATCTTGCGCGGACCCCGCACGGCACTGTCGATAACGTGCTGCGTGTGCATTCCCTGCGGCCAAACACCATGCGCGGCCACATAACGCTGTATCGCTCGATACTGCACGATGACGCCAACACGTTGCCGGTGTGGCTGCAGGAAACCATCGGATCCTACGTGTCGATTCTCAATGACTGCGAATATTCGCTGGCAAATCACTGGGCGAATGCGCGTCACCTGATCGGCGATGCCGCCCGCGCCGACGAGATTGAAAAAGCGTTGCATGCCCGTCGCCCGCAGGATGCCTTCACGGGCGGAGAGCTTGCGCTGCTGCAATATGCCGAGAAACTGACGCTGTCGCCGGCAGAAATGCAGGAAAGCGATATGGCGCCGCTTCGCGAGGGCGGCATCGATGACGGCCAGATCCTGGAGGCGAACCAGATCGTCTGCTACTTCTGCTACGTGAACCGGAGCCTGAATGGTTTGGGTGTCACGACAGAGGGCGACATTGTGGGCTATTACGCCGAAGACGAAAATACGGCATAAAGCGCTCACAATTGTTTCCTACGCGGTGATCCGCGTATCCGGAGAACCCAGATGACGATGGCGACGGTCAAGACAATCGATCCCGATGCGATCCCGATCGTCGATATCGGCCCGTTGCGTGATGGCAGCGACCCCAGAGGGGTTGCACAGGCGCTTCATGCAGCCAGCAAGGGGCTCGGGTTCATCTACATTAAAGGCCACGGGATTTCGGACGAGGTCATCGAGACGGCCCGGGCCTCGGCTTTCGCATTTTTCCGGGCACCGGTTGCCGACAGAGAGAGTGTGCGGGTTTCGTCACGGCATCGGGGCTGGATTGGTGTTGGCGGGGCGAAGATGGACGACGATGCCGTCGCCGATCTCAAAGAGAGCTTTCTCTGGGGCTATCAGGACGCCAACGGTCATACCCCGGACGACCATCCGCTGCGCGGGCCGAACCAGTGGCCGGCCTTCGATCCCGACCTTGAAGCCCATGCGATGCGCTATTTCCATCAGGCGCACGACGTTGCCCATCATTTAATGCGGGGATTTGCGCTCGGTCTGGATCGTGAGGAAGATTTCTTTCTGCGCACCGCCGACAGGCCGTTGAGCCGGGCGTCATTCGTCTATTACCCGGCGCAGCCTGCCGATGCGGCTGATGACCAGTTCGGCGTCAGCCCGCACACGGATTTCGGTGTGCTGACCGTCCTGTGCCAGGATTCGGTGGGTGGCCTGCATATACAGGACGCCAGGGGTGAATGGATCCATGCGCCGCCGATCGAGGGGACGCTGATCGTTAACGTTGCCGATCTCCTCGCCCGGTGGACCGACGGTGCCTACAAATCGACACCCCATCGGGTTGTGAATGCGTCGGGGCAGGAACGCCTGTCGCTGGTGCTTGCATACGATCCGAACCCGGAAACGATGATCGATGCCCGCGAAATTTTCGGCGCCGACTACGCCGCCAGTGAAGAGCCGATCACCTGTGGCGATTATCTCGTCTGGCGGTTCGACCGGGCATTTTCATATCGCAAAGCCGAACCGGCAACGGCATAAGCCCTTCAAACGGAAAGACCACAATGACGACAGATGAAAACCTCGCGGAGGGTGCCCGCAATCTGCTTCTGAACTGCGCAGGACTGAAGGCCGGCAACCGGGTTCTGATTGTGCAGGAAGACCCGGCGCTGGGCTGGTACGATCAGGCGGCGCCATTGGCCCTCGGCAAAGAGGCCGAGGCGCTGGGCATGACGGCGACGTTCCTGGATGTCGGTGGACCGGAAGATGAAGACTCCTCGCTCAACGCGGATCGGGCTGCGGCAGACCACGACTGCGTGATTTACATGGCGCGGATCGGCGATCTGGATCGTTTTGCCCCCGGTGCCGACGATAAAATCCGCGTGATGTGTTATGCGCGGACTGCCGATGAGCTTGCTTCCGCCTATGGCCGGACCCATCACGAGGCCATGCTGGGGCTGAAGGAAGCTGTGAACGACATCCTTCTGGGAGCAGACCGGATCGACGTGTCCTGTTCGCTCGGTACCGCGTTTTCGTGTGAGGTCACTGACCGGTCGCGGGAATCCGGCGATGTCGCCGTGCGACGTTTTCCGATGGGCGTACCGCAACCGGTCCTTGCCGAACAATTTACGGGCCGTGTCGCCCTTGCCCGCTATCTGACGCCGACGGGCAACAGAAGTTACGAGCCCGCCAGTCTGGCATTCGACAAGACAGTGTTCGTCAACGTCGAGGCGGGCCGGATCAAAGGCTTTGAAGGCGATGCCGAGACGGTCGCGGAGGTTAAAAATCACTATAAGACAGTGTCGGATATCTTCGGGATCGACCCGGATTTCGTGCATTCCTGGCATGCCGGCATCCACGCCGGTGCGACGTTCAAGAAGGCCGCCGCCGACAATCCCGACCGCTGGTCGAACAGCGTCTTTACCAATCCGCGGTTTCTGCACATTCACACCTGTGGTGCCTACGCGCCCGGCGAAATCTGCTGGATGGTGCTGGATCCGACGGTGTCGGTCGACGGCAAGGAATTGTGGCAGGGCGGCCGGTTAAGCCTGCAAGACTTCGAGCCGCTCAAGGAACAGGCAGAAAAATGGCCGGTATTGGCGGCGCTTCTGGCCAATCCATCGAATGATATCGGGGTTCCCGAATAAATTCGCTCAAACGGCGGCAGTCTGCGCTTTATCCACCGTGTCCGCTTGACAGGTCGCCGGGCTGCCGGGACATTGAACCATGATCGAAAAAATTGACCTGCCCAGCGGAAAGTACCGTGGCCACGAACGCCGCGACGTGCCGCCGGAAGATACCGAACTGACCCATGTCGGGCCCGCGACGCCCTGCGGCGAATATATGCGCCGTTACTGGCAGCCGGTCGCCATGACGTCGGAAGTGACGGATCTGCCGCTTGCGGTCCGGGTTTTTGGCGAAGATCTCGTGCTGTTTCGGGACGGATCGGGCCGGTATGGCCTGCTCAACCGCCATTGCAGTCACCGCGGCGCATCGCTCGAATACGGGATCGTCATGGAGCAGGGGCTTTCCTGCTGTTATCACGGCTGGACCTACGACGTCGACGGCACGGTGCTCGACACCCCGGGCGAGCCCGAGGGCAGCCCGCTGAAGAACGAGATCGTTCACGGCGCCTATCCGACAGTGGAATTCCGCGGGCTTGTGTTCGCCTATATGGGACCGGCCGACACCATGCCGGCGTTCCCGTACTTCGATACCTATGACTACGACCCGCCGGAGACCGAGGCGGTGCCGTTTTCGCTGACAACGCCGTGCAACTGGCTTCAGGTCTATGAGAACACGCAGGATCCGGTGCATACGGTGTTTTTGCACACCCGCATGTCCGGCGCGCAGTTCGGCGAGGCATGGGGCGAAATGCAGGTTGTCGATTACCGTAAAACGCCGCTCGGGATGGTCAATGTCCAGACGCGGCGCTGGGGCGACCTGCTGTGGAACCGCACGACGGAGACGATCCTGCCGAACGGCAACCAGACCGGTGCGATCTGGGAGCAGGTCGAGGGCGAGAAGTATTTCCGCCGGGTCGCGATCACGCGCTGGATGGTGCCGGTAGACGACACGACAACGATGACCATCGGCTGGCGGCTGTTTAACACCGTGCTCGACCCGGATGATACGGGTGACCGGACACAGGTCGGCAAAGAAAAGATCGATTTTATCGGACAGATCGACGACCGCCCCTATGAAGAGGCGCAACGCCAACCGGGCGACTACGAGGCGCAGGTCTCACAGCGTGACATTGCCCGCCATGATCTTGAAAACCTGGGTACCAGCGATCAGGGGGTCGTGATGCTCCGTCGGCTGCTGCGGGACGGGGTTCGCCGTCTGGCGGATTCGGGCGAGGCGTTACCACAGGCCGCTTGTCAGGACATAGCCGTCGGCACCTATTGCCACGATACCATCCACCGTGTGTCGGAACGTCCGAACGACCGGGAAGCCCGGCGCGAATTCGGCCACCTGATGTACGAAACGCTGATTGCCACTGCAGAGTTGCCGTCCACTGAGCGCGCCGCGCGGCTCCGGTCTGCCTGTGATGCGTTCGGAAAATCCGAGGCCGCCGAGTGACAGATAATCCGGCTGGTGAGAATAGCGCGGAGGCCGCCGCAATGATCGAACTGCGCGGCGTCAACAAGTTCTACGGCGACTTTCAGGCTTTGAAGAATATCGACCTGACGGTCCGCGCGGGCGAAAAGGTTGTGGTGTGCGGCCCTTCGGGATCGGGCAAATCAACAATGATCCGCTGTATCAACCGGCTGGAAGTTCATGAGAGCGGCGATATCGTCGTCGACGGGATGGAACTGACCGATGACATGCGTAACATCGCCGCGATCCGCGCCGAAGTCGGCATGGTGTTCCAGCAGTTCAACCTGTTTCCGCACCTGACGGTGATGGAAAACCTGACGCTCGCCCCCCTCCGGGTGCGCAAGATGCCCCGCAAGGAGGCCGAAGACCTGGCGATGCACTACCTGGAGCGCGTGCGTATTCCGGAACAGGCGGACAAATATCCGTCCCAGCTTTCGGGCGGCCAGCAACAGCGCGTTGCCCTGGCACGGTCGCTCTGCATGCGCCCCAGGGTCATGCTGTTCGACGAGCCGACCTCGGCGCTTGATCCTGAAATGATTTCCGAGGTGCTGGATGCCATGGTCGGGCTGGCCGAAGACGGGATGACCATGATCGTGGTCACGCACGAGATGGGTTTTGCCCGCAAAGTGGCCGATAACATGGTCTTTATGGATGGTGGCGAGATCGTCGAGACTGCGCCGCCCGAGAAATTCTTCTCCAATCCCGAAAGCGACCGGACGAAGCTGTTTCTGAGCCAGATTCTGTCGCACTAACGGGCAACCGTTTCTGCGCACGTCTCGTCTTCTCAGGTCTCCGTGAGAAACCCTTGGTAATCGTCGATCAGATCGGCGGTTGCCGCCGTCACAAGCTTTTCACCCAGGTCGGCACTGGCGAGTGACGGATCGGAGCCGACCTTTCCGCTCGGAAAACGTTGCCGGTGTGTATGTGCATCGGGGTGGTCGTCCTGCGCATGATCGCGAAAGAAGGCCGGTGTTTCCGGCTCGAACGGTCCGCTGTCGCCGGTCGCGAGACCGGGGCGGGCGAATTGCGTGACCGATATTTCACTGGGTGTTGCATGCATGCCCTCAGCATCGCCAAACAATTCGCGCCGCATCGCATCGACTGTCGGCAAATCCCACCAGTTCCGCAGCCGGCAGCGAATGTCGGGACCGGTTGCATCGGGGTTCAGGCTGCGCGCCGCATAGAGCTCCTGAAAGGCTGATTTGATCGGGGCGACGTTGCCGCCATGCCCGTTCAGAAAATAAAAGCGCGTGAACCCGGAGCGCGCGAGGGACTGGACGTAATCGATGGTCAACGCGATCAGGGTCGTCGGGCGCGCCGATATCGTGCCGGGAAAGCCGAGGTTGAACTGGGCTGCGCCAAACGGAATGACAGGCCCGATGAGGACATCGTTGTCTTCACCGGCGGCGCCGGCAATAAATTCAGGACAGATGGTGTCTGTGCCGATCAGCCCCGTAGGGCCATGCTGTTCGGTCGATCCGGTGGGGATGACGATACCGGTCGAGCGGCCGAGATAGGATTCTATCTCGGCAAAGGTCGACAGGTGGAGCTGCATGTCGGCGGCGGTGTGAAGCTGATTTCGGTCGAAGAGGGCGGAAACCGGAGTTCCCGCCCGTCCTCAGCGGATCAGTTCAGGCGCCACTTCTTCGCATTCGCCTCGAAGAAGCCGCCGACGGATTTCATCGTTACCCAGTTGTTCAGGAAGTTGATCCATTTGAAATCATCCTGAGCAGTGATGTAGGCGAGCGGGCGTTCTGCACGCATCTCGCCGGCACCGAAGGTGACCAGATTGGTGTATTTCTGCACCAGCTTGGACGCGTCGAGATTGGACGTGATGGTCACGTCTGCACGGCCCGACAGGACGGCCTGAAAGCCGGTCGCCGGTGCTTCGACCTTGATGATCTGGGCATTGGGGAACGAAATCTTGGCCTGTTCCTCGAACACGGTGCCAAGGATGACGGCAACCTTGATGCCCTTTTTGTTGGCATCGGCCCATGATTTGAACTTGGAAGCATTGTCCTTGGTCGTCATCGGCACGGTGCCGACATTGATGTAGGGCGCGGTGAAGCCGACAGCCTTGGCGCGGCCGACATTCATCGAGGTGCCGCTCATGACGATGTCATACTTGTCGGAAACGACGCCGGCGATCATGGTCTTCCAGTCGGTCGGCACGAACTTCACCTTGACGCCGAGGTCCTTGGCGAGCTGGTTCGCGGAATCGATCTCGAAACCTTTGTAAGACCGGGTCGCGGGGTCGCGCACGGTCATCGGGTTGAAGTCGCCGGTGGTGCCGACGCGCAGCACGCCGTCAGCCAGAACGCGGTCGAGATGCGATTTTTGCGCCGAGGCCGGTACGGCCGTGGTCGAAATCGCGGCAATCGCGGCGATGGCGGTAATAAAAATCTTTTTCATGATGCTCTCCTGTGAACCTTCCCGATAGATCTATCGGGCGGGACTATTTGGCGGGTTTGTTGGGCGTGTTTTTGTCTCCGAGTCGTACCGCGCACTGTCAGGCCAGGCAAGGTAAAACGCTGGCGGGGCATGCAGGCGTCGTGTAGGGTCGAGCCTCCTCAGAACGCCTGCGTGACCCGTGCATCCTTCCACTAAATACATAATCCTTGGCCTTTGCGCCGTCATCCTTGCCGGTTGTGGCTCCAATTATACCTGGGGCTGGTATGTGGTTTGGCCGTCGACGAATACCGGCTGGGTCAACCTGAAATTCATGCTCGGTGGCGTCTGGATGACCCTGGCGCTGTCGGCGCTGGCGATGGTTCTTTCCATCACCATCGGTTTGCTGGTCGCGCTGCCGGGACTGTCCAAGAACCGCGCCGGGCGCATCTTTAACCGCGTCTATGTCGAAGTTTTCCGCTCGGTGCCCATGCTGGTCATGGTTCTGTGGGTCTATTACGGCCTGCCGGTTGTCACGGGGCTCGAGTTCGGCGTATTTGCCGCCGGTGTCATCGCGCTGGCGCTCTGCGATTCAGCCTTTGAGGCAGAGATTTTCCGCGGCGGCATCCAGTCGATCGAAAAAGGCCAGATCGAGGCCGCAGACGCCCTTGGTCTCGGGTACATCGACACGATGCGCTACGTCATTCTGCCCCAGGCTATCCGGCGCGTGCTGCCGCCGCTCGGCAACCAGTTCGTCTACATGCTGAAGATGTCGTCGCTGGTGTCGGTCATCGGGCTGATGGAACTGACGCGGCGCGCCAATGAGCTCACCGTGACCGAATACCGGCCGCTTGAAATCTACACGGTGCTGGTCGTCGAATACCTTGTGCTGATCCTTATCGTCTCGCATTTCGTGCGGCGTCTCGAACGCCGGATGCAGATCGGCTAGCAAACGGTTCGGGCGCTCGGCGTCGGGAAACCGTGTTCGATCAAATCGCGAACGGCTATAACGTCAGCACAACAGGGAAAATGAATGACACAGCTTACGACACCGGTTCTCATTTCCGGCGGCGGACCGGTCGGTCTTGCGCTGTCGATGGAGCTTGCCTGGCGGGGCGTGCGCAGTGTTCTGGTCAATACGGAGCCGACGACCGCCGTACATCCGCAGGGCAATACCCATAACGCGCGGACGATGGAGCATTACCGCCGCCTCGGCATTGCCGACCGGGTGCGCGCGGTCGGATTACCGCAGGATTTAACGACCGATGTGAGCTACCTGACGCGGTTCACCGGTCACGAGTTTGCGCGTATCCAGATGCCGTCCTCGACCGAGAAAAAGCGCCGCATCGCCGAGCGCGATTTGTCATTCCTGACGCCGGAACCCATTCACCGCTCGTCGCAGTTTTACGTCGAGCCTGAACTTTTTGCCCATGCGAAAACGATGGATAAGATCGATTTGAGGTTCGGCTGGGAACTGGTTGATTTTTCGCAGCACGCCGATCATGTCGATGCAACGATCAGGAATGCAGAAACCGGCGAGACCGAGGCGATCAGCAGCAAATGGCTTGCGGGGTGTGATGGCGCCCAAGGCTATACGCGCAAGGCGCTGGAAATTCCTTACCGGGGCGAGGGCGGCGACGAAGTCGCGTTCTTTATCGGGCGCATGCTGTCTGTCTATATCGACGCGCCGGCGATTTATGACGTGATGAAAGTGGAAACGGCCTGGCAGTACTGGACTGTCAACGGTGACGCCAGAACATGCATCGTGACGCTCGACGCCAAGGGCAAGTTTGTCGTCCTGACCAAATATCCAGAATCAGGCGAGCCCGATGAAGCCGAGATCATCCGGGACATTCAGGATGCAATCGGGGCGGAAATCGACATCGAGATAATTTCCGTCCGGGAATGGACGGCAGGCAATGCGCTGGTCGCTGACCGGTATGGCGATGGCCGGGTGCTCCTCGCGGGAGACGCGGTGCATCTGTTCACGCCGACCGGCGGATTCGGGATGAACACGGGCGTGGAGGATGCCGTCAATCTCGGCTGGAAGCTGGCGGCGGTGCATCATGGCTGGGCGCCCGAGGCTCTCCTGCAGACCTATGAGGCTGAGCGCCGGCCAATCGGTATCCGGAATACGCAGTCGTCGCGCAAGCTGGCGAGCGATGTTGCGACAATACAGGTGCCGGAAGTGCTTGAGCATGACACGGCGGAGGGTGAACGCGCCCGCGCTGAACTGGGCCTGCATCTATCGGGCTTTACGGAAGAATTCGCCTCGCTCGGTATTCAGCTCGGCGCGCGCTATGACGGCTCACCCCTGATCGTCTCCGACGGCACGAATCCGCCGCCGGATTCACCGGTCGATTATGTGCCGAGTGCGTGCCCCGGCGGACGGGCGCCGCATATGTGGCTGGAAGACGGCGCGTCGATTCACGACCGGTTCGGGAAATGGTTCACGCTGTTGAAGTTCGGATCGCCGGACACCGATACGGCGCCCTTTGAAGCCGCGGCTTTGGCCCAGAACGTGCCGTTTGATGTCGTCGATATCCCTGAACAGGCAGCGCGTGATCTATATCAGTGTGGCTTCGCTCTTATCCGCCCCGATCACCATGTTGCCTGGCGCGGCGATACGCTTCCGGCGGATGCAGACGCGCTTATTCGACAGGTTTCGGGCAACAGGCTGTAGGAGGCACCGCGCAGTCATGCGCGATGCCTCAAGTTATCAGGCCAGCATAATCAGACCAGCGTTGCTTCCGTCGCGGCCTTCATTTCTTCGTCGGTGACGCCGTCGGCGAGTTCGACGAGCTTCAGGCCGCCTTCGACGACATCGAACACCCCGAGATTGGTGATGATGCGGTCGACTACGGCGCGCCCCGTCAGCGGCAGCGTACATTCTTTGAGCAGCTTGGATTCACCCGCCTTGCTGGCATGATCCATGACAACGATAACGCGGCGGACGCCGGCGACGAGATCCATCGCACCGCCCATGCCCTTGACCAGTTTGCCCGGGATCATCCAGTTGGCAAGGTCGCCATTCTCCGCGACTTCCATCGCGCCGAGGATGGCCATGTCGATCTTGCCGCCACGGATCATCGCAAAGGACTGGTCGCTGGCGAAATAGGACGTACGGTCCATCGCCGTGACCGTCTGTTTGCCCGCATTGATGAGATCTGCGTCAATCTCGCCCTCGGTCGGGAAGGGGCCGATGCCCAGCATGCCGTTTTCCGATTGCAGCGTGACGTCCACGCCGTCGGGAATGTAGTTGCTCACCAGCGTCGGAATACCGATGCCGAGGTTCACGTACCAGCCGTCCCGCAGTTCCTGCGCTGCGCGTTCGGCCATCTGATTGCGATCCCACATAACTCTGATCCTTCCCTTAAGCCGCTCTGACGGTGCGCTGTTCGATGCGCTTTTCATGTTCGCCCTTGATCAGGCGGGTAATGTAGATACCCGGTGTGTGGATCAGGTCGGGATCGAGTGACCCTGTCGGGACAATCTCTTCGACTTCGGCGATGCAGATCTTGCCGCAGGTCGCCGCCGGCGGGTTAAAGTTCCGGGCGGTCTTGCGGTACATCAGGTTGCCCTGTTCGTCACCCTTCCAGGCTTTGACGATCGACAGGTCGGCGATGAGGCCGCGCTCCAGGATGTACAACTCGCCGTCGAATTCTTTCTCTTCCTTGCCGTCGGCGATAACCGTTCCGACACCGGTCTTGGTGTAAAAACCGGGAATACCCGCGCCGCCTGCGCGCATCCGCTCGGCAAGCGTGCCCTGCGGGTTGAATTCGAGCTCAAGCTCGCCGGCCAGATACTGGCGCATGAACTCGGCATTCTCGCCGACATAGGACGAGATCATTTTTTTGACCTGCTTGGTCTGGAGCAACAGACCGAGACCAAAATCGTCGACCCCGGCATTGTTCGACGCGACCGTCAGGTTTTTCGTGCCCGCATCGCGGATGGCCGCGATCAGCAGCTCGGGGATGCCGCACAGCCCGAAGCCGCCGGCCGCGATTGTCATGCCGTCCTGCAAAACGCCGTCCAGCGCTTCTGCGGCGGAGCCGTATACCTTGTTCATCGTCCGTTTCCTTCAAATTTCCCGATTTGTAACAACGCACCCTGCCGGGCACAACCGCCGGGGTGGTGCAATGTAGGGGGGCAGGCGACCGTGCCGCGGTCAGGAACAGTCTGCGGGCTGCAGCAAACCCCAGCCGAAGGTTTGGTCATGACCGCTGGAGCCGAGCTCACGGGCCATGGACGCCATTCGGGCGTTGAGTGAAATTCGGGCCTGAACAGCCCCGGTGCCGCGGAGGGAGCGCCGAATGCCTGGGGTCAGGTATGTCGCAATAACGGCTGCCGCGTGGGGTACCGCGAAGGAGGTTCCCGACCGGTACAGCCCGCCACCGCCTTTGCGGGCCACCCAGATATCCACGCCGGGGGCGACAAAATTCAAATGGATGCCCCGGTTTGCCCGGTCGTAAATATCTCCGGCGGCGTCGATTGCGGAGATCGCAAAGACCCATTCGCTGCTTGCCGGATAAGCGACGGGTTTTCCAGGGCCCTGATTGCCGGCCGCGGCAAGCAGCAACATCCCGCGACGGCCAGCACTGCTCAGGGCAAGGTGGACGACGCGGTTTCTGGGGCCGCTCAGTGCGAGCACCGTGAGGTCGGCTTTTTCGCTGGCCAGCCAATCAATTCCTGCGATCAGCGATTTCGCGGAACCCGTCGTTCCCGAGGGTGTCTCCTGGAGCACAGCGCCTGCAAAAAGCGAATTTTGCGGCAGTAGCCCGCTGAAAGACGGGTCGGAGACATCTCCCGCCAGCAGCGCTGCAACCGCGGTTCCGTGATCTCCCGGTTTGACTGCGCCACCGTTTGTGAAGTCACGAATGGACAGCCGGTCTGCCGCTGACATTAGCGCCGGGTGTGTGACGTCGACACCCGAATCCAGCATGCCGATGCGTAGGGGCGACGTGAGCATGGTGCAGTGCTGCCGGGCCGGTTCCAGACGGAGGGCAGTGGCGGCGTATCTGCGCGGGCCGGCCGCTGCACCATAGATGTGGTTGACGTCGATGGTCGTAGCGGGGAACGCCTGACGCAGCGTGTCAACGGCGATATCGAGATCGGTCTGCGCCGGGGGAATAATACGCAAAAGCGTCATCCCGATACCGTCCAGTGCCTGGCGTTCAAGGATTTGGAACCCGCGCGTGGTCAGGTCTGCAATGAGGGCATCGATGTCACCTGTAAAGTCGGGGGCGGAACCAGGCGCGCCGTCTGTTCTGAGCGCCATCAGAATTTCCGGCAAACGATCCGTTGTGCTCGCTTCTACGCCACCCGGGTTGGTGACGGTTTTGCAGAAACGGATTTCGGGGCCAAGCGGGGTCGGCGTCAGAGAGGCCTGTGTTACGGGCAGCGCGATCCGCCATGGCCCGGGACCCGTCGGCTGTTGTTGCGGCAGTTTGAACACAAGGGCGGTGTTTGTACGGTTGATAATGTGCAGCGCGACCTGCCGTCCGGCAGACACAAGATATGCATTGCTCTGGGAAAAGAACCCACCGCCAGCAAGATAGCGGCCGCTTGCGGAAACGATATCGCCGGGTCGGAAACAGGTGCCGACGATGCGGTCGATGGCCGGGTTTCTGGATGCTCGCGACCCGGGCAGAGTGTTGAAACCCGGGGGCGAAATTCCGGGTGCCGTCCGCCCAGGCGCCGCTCTATCCGGATGCGCTCCACGTTGGAACCCTGTGCCGGGGACAGGCCGCGGTGGCGTAGAATCACGCAGGCCGGGTGTTCCGGGCGTTCCTGGAATCGGCAAGGGTGGGCGCGATTGCGCTCCGGCGGGCTCCGGCAATGCCCAATTTTCTGCTGAAATCAGCAAGCAGCCGATCACAACGGTTTTGAGTGACGCGCGCAGGAATATCATTCACCGACGGCCTCCGCGATTACGTCCCGGCGGGCGGTGAGGCTGGCAATCGTTTTCTTGACGTCCGCCGCGCTGCCACCTCGTATGACGACCCTGTATATGCCGAGGGCGGACGGCCCACTGACAATGGACAGCTTGTTTTGCTGAAGCACGGCGCGGATGGCGCGTTCGGTCGTGGTTGGTACGAACGAAATCTGGATGACCGGTCCGGCAACGCTGATCGTGCCCCCGCCTGCGGCCTGGTAATCGTCGCTTGTCCCGCTGAGCGGTACGAGGTTCGCGGCGCCGAAGCCAATAACCAGTGCAAGGCTTGCGGCCAGTGCCATCGGTCGCCAGCCGCTCCGTTGCGAGAAGATCGGTCGCACGTTCTCATTGCGTGCCTGGCTGTCATTGGCGGGCTGGAGGGCGGGGGATCCTTCCGCAGCGGCACCGGCTGCGCGTATCTCGCGTTCAAGTCGCTTCAGTCCGAATTCGCCGGGGCTGTTTGTCTCGTCTCGGTTATCGGCGCGAATGCCATCGCGCACCGTTTCGAGAAAGGTAATCTCACGTTCGATTGCATCATCCGATGCCCGCGCGTCGTCCACGAGCTGGCGTTCGGCGGCATCGAGTGTGCCGTTGATGTAGAACGGCAGCAGGCGCTCGATTTCTTCGCGGTCGGTCGGGGGCGTGGTGCTGTTCATGACACTGCTCCCAGACGGCGGTTGAGACAGGATTTCAGGGCTTTCCGAGCGTGAAAGGCACGGGTTTTGACGGTGCCTTCGGGAATTCCGACGACCTTGGATATTTCGCCATATGCCATATCTTCGAAAAAGGCGAGGTCGATCACCGCACGCTGCACGTCATTCAGCCGGTCGAGGCAATGGCGCAGGTGCTCGTTTTCTTCGCTCGTCTGGATAAGCTCGGTTGCCGGAGGCGCTTCGTCGGCGATTTCGTATGCGCCGCTATCCTGCTCGTCCATCGGGGTTGGTATTTTCCGTCTCATGCGATCCACCGTCTTGTTGAAGGCAATGCCGAAAAGCCATGTCGACACTTTCGATCGTCCTTCGAACTGTTCGGCCTTCTGCCAGACATCCATAAAGACGATATGGAGTATGTCGGCGGCTTCGAACGGATCGTTCAATTTTTTATTGATAAACCAGTAAATTCTTTTTTCGTAGGAGCGGTATAGCTCCGCAAAAGCAGCCTCATCGCCCACAGAAATGCGGGCGATGAGTGCTTTGTCGTCGGTTTGGGTCACCGACGCAGTTGCCTGAATGTCGATATGGCCAGAACCTCGCCTGCGGGGCCAAGGGCGCGGATACGCCAGCGATAGGCGTTGCCCGGCGGGATATGCCGCATTGTAAGGTCGGCAATCGACGCCTGGGATGCGGTCCCCGGAACGACCCGGCCGGTAAGCGGTGTCAGCCCATCGGATCCGACAAGCAGCCGGGCATTGGGGTCTGAACTGGCAGGCCCGCCGTTGGTTTCGAAGATTTCGATCTGATAGGCCGCCGCCCTTGGCACCGGGGTCCAGGCGAACCTTGTGTCTGCGGTCAGCAGACTACCTGCCGGCGGCGCTGAAACCTTGAGTTCTGGCGCTCTGGTCAGGTCGCTGGGCGTGACATAGTAGCGGATGGCGGGGACGGCGAGACCGGTGGTCGGATTGTCGGGGACCAGCCTGACCTGATACAGGCCGGGTCGATCAACCGGCAGAGGCGGGCTGACAAGCCGTGTCGCACCGTTGCCTGCACCGCTTAGCGGCTGGCGGATAATTGCCAGTCGACGCTCAAAGCCGGAGCCGCGCACGCCATCCTGCACGGAAACCCGCCATTCGCCGGCAAAAATGCCGCCCCCCTGAAACCGCAGGTTCGCAATCGCGCGAAGCGCATTGCCACGCGGAATGACCCGCGTGCGGTTACCGTCATCGAAAGCCAGATCTATGCGTCGCACCGAGATTGCGCCGGCGGCACCGGTGTTCAGGGCCAGTCTGACAATCTGCGTGGCAGCGCCGCCCGTGGAATCCGTGAATGTTCTTGAAATCGTGGCGCCGCCGCCGGACGCGCGGGCGATACGACGCGCAACCGACGCAGGAATAGATATCGTTTCCGAAAACGTAAATGTTTCCGTGACGCCGGCGCCGACCGGCGACAGTCTGCTAGACAAAGAGCCCGTCGTGAGGAGGATTTGACCGTTCAGAACCACGGTGGCGGACGGGGAAGTTGTGGTGCTCGCGGCGCCGACCGGTTGGGTTCGATTGACCGACCAGGTCAGCGCGATGCTGCCACCATTCGTGCCGATCGAGGCGGCGGACGGAGATACGCTGACGCTGTTAACCGTTGCAAATGCACCGCCTGATAAGCCGCTAATAGCTGCAAAAACGATAGCTGCCGCGGCGTGCCTAACGGGTTGAAACCGGCGCACTGATGCGCAGCACAAGGAAACCCTCGTACTTCGTGATGTCTTGATTGCTGTTCGTATTGCCATTGTTCGTCTCCAACGATCCGCGCAGGGCGATTGCGATACCGGGCTGGTTCACCTTGACCTCGCGCAACGTCCAGCTCACCTCACTGGTGAACAGGTGCTTGTCAGGTGTGTCGCCGGAACCCGTCGCAAGGTTCAAATTATAATCGAACGTCAGATCGATTTCTTTCGGCACCAACGCGGCCCGCAGCCCGATCAGACCGTTATATGTATAGGATTCGTTATCATTTGCGCCCCGGATATTCTGGGTCGCCTGCAAACTGGTGTTCAGGCTGAACCGTTCGCTCGGTGTCCAGTTCACCGAGAACTGACCAAGTGACGAGTCGCTATCGTTTTCGTTGTTCGCCCGGTCGTCCATCGTGCTCACCTGGTAGACAACCTGCCAGCTCATTTTGCCGAGATTGCTGCCGCCACCCAGGTAATAGGTGTTGTGAAGCTGGTCGGTATTCTGCCCTGTATAGCCAATCGGCGTGCGTAGCCGTTCGGCGATTCGTGTCGATCCGCCAAAGAGGAGGAATGGCTGGCCGGCCCACGCGTAGTCTGATGTTGTCTTGCGATCTATCTCGATTTCGTAGCGGGCATCCGCGGCACCGGTATAGGAGCGGTCGGTCGGTACATTCGCAAGCTCGTCGATATTGTTGTCTTCGCGGCTGACTTTCAGTGCGGCGCTCAGGTGCCTCCACGTTATGTCGGAATAGCCGAGCAGGGCGTCCCGGTCTTTTGCCAATCCCGGATTGGCGACGCTGTTAAAGAACGTATCAACCCGTTCCCACGAACCGCCGATCCGCAGTGTTACAGGCGCAGTGTTACAGGCGCAGTGTCGATAAAATCGTACGAGGATCGCACCGCAAACGCGTTTCCGGTCTCTGATGCGGCACCGCCGACGCCATCGGTATCGAAGTCGGTCTTGGCCAGTTCGCCGCCAATCTGAAGGCGCCGGTCGAGCCAGGCGCTGTTGATCGATGTTCCCCAGCCATCGCCTTCGCCACGGCCGCCGGTCGCGTTGGTCACGCCGCTCGTTGACGATGTATTGTTGCCCTGTTCGCCATCATAGACCAGTGCAGTGACGGACAGATCGTTCTTGCCAAGATCGAACGGACGTACGGTAACGCCGGCACCGGTCACGTGGCCTGAAGAGTTATTGGTGCCGAAAGTGTCGTCAGTGCCGATCAGCGTTTCGCTCGCGGTTGAAAACGCTTTTGCCTGCACCCGACTATTTTCGCTGCCGCCATGCAGGGAAAATCCGCGCCGCGAAAAACCGGACATCAGAAAATTGTCGTAACCGGGGTCGTGCTGGCCCGCGACCATACCGGCGTTCCAGCCGTCGCCCCGGTAGTCGAGCGAGGTCGCGTGTTCGCCGATATCGAACACCTCATCGGTGGAGGTGAAGCGGCGTTTGCTGTCCAGGAAGTAATTTGCCGCCGACGACAATGCCCAGCGCCCTGACGTAACACCGAGCCGTGCATCGCCCGCGCCATTGACGCCAAAACGGTCCCGGCCCTGTTCTATGTTCTGGTCGCTGAGAAGCAACAGGGCATCTATCGAATTATTCGATTGCAGCGCGATGTCGGTCGCGGCGCTGCCTGGCGTGCCGCCTCCTGAAACGTTAATGGTCCAGGAGCCAAGTTCGACAAGTTGCCCTTTTGTCGTCCGGCCGACAACGATAAGCGCATGCGCTCCTGCTGAAAGGGGCTGGGTCGGGCGATAGTCTAGGCGACCGGTGCTTGCCTTTAGAAGGTCCGTGACATCGATCCTGTCGAGTTCGACGCGAACCGACGCCATATCGATTCCACTGATCGCCGCCGGCATGGATATCGATATTGGCGATTGTGATGTGTAAATACTGCCTTCGACCGGCAACAGGGTTGGAAGATCGGCGCTGCGCGCCGGTGCCGCTGTTCCCACCGCGAGGACGGCAGCAAGGAGAGCCGAGCCGACTATTCCACGAAGCCAACAGGAAAACGGCGTGCAAATAACACGATTGCGGACCTTTACCGGTCCGGAAAGCCTGTCCACTAACAAAACCCCCAGGTCCCTCATACCAAACAACCCGCGCATTTTTTAGCGTCAGGTCGTTATTTAACCGGGCCACTATAACACTCCGGCTTAAAAATGTCGCCTCTAACCATCTGAATAAGATGGATAAATATGCATGTCGAATTTTTTTTAGAAATACTTTGAACCGATGCTGAACCGGCGCCGACCTACTGCTTGAACGGAGCGGCACAGGGCCGTACCGTAATATCAAAAGGAGCTACAAAATGAACAAGTCAGTTATTTCCTTCGCAGCCGCCCTTCTCTCCGCTTCGGCGCTGGTTGCAGCGACGTCTGCCCAGGCAGATCAGACCAGCATGACATCCGGCACGCAGAGCATCGGGATTAACCTCACAGGCGGTGCGCCGCAGATCACTGTCCGAAATGTCGGGAACACCAACAAAATCGCCGATCTGCAGCTCGCCGTGCAGGAACCCCACGTCAGCATCGGCATGGGTGGCCACGTCGACTGCAAGGGCACGACCAGCGAAAACTGGAAAATACGCGAAGGTGCTTTTCTGAGTGGTGGTGCATTCGGGGTCGGCCGGACCAGTCTGGTTATGTCGAAAGCATTGCCCAATTCATCCGACATCAATCACGTTAGCGATATGGATGCGCACACTTTCAACCTTTCCTTCGCGAAGCTGGCCGGTGCCCAGATCGGTGTAAACCCGACGGCGCTCATCATGGCCGCGGCAAATTCGGCCCCGAATAAGGTCGCTTATCTCCAGCAAAATCACACCATCAATGTCACTGTGCCGATCCGGTGGGAGGCGACTTGTGCAGAATATCTCCGCAACAAGGTTTTCAAACAGACCACAATCGAAGGCGGTCAGCCCAAATCCTTCATCACCAAGGATATTACGCTGAAGATCAAATACCAGGGAGATCCCGACCTGCAATACGGTCTTAACGCCCAGATTGGGAACCTGGGGCAGGGCGGAGGAGTTCAGGCCGCTCCGCAGAACTTCATCAACATCACCGGTGGTTCGTTCATCGAAGGTATCAAGAACCTGAAGACCAAGTGTCCTGCCAATGCGGCATTCAAAGTCCGCGTGACGGGACAGGGTAATGGCCACGTCAAAATCCAGGTTGCCGATGGGGGTTCGACAGTTGCAACTAGCCAGTCGATCGAGTTGGTCAACGGCAAGGCGGAATTCGCCTTTAGTCAGCACCTTCTGTCTCAGATGGCGGGTAAGGGCGATGACCATCAGTACCGGATTTACTATTCGAAGAAGACGCTGAACGACAATTTTTTCCCGGCGGCCTACCAGTCCATTGGTACGACGTTTGACTGGAGTCATACCTGCATCAAGCCGATCAGCGTCGGTGTGGGTCTTGGCGGAAACGGCACGATCCAGACCCAGGGCCAGCAGGGTAACTCCAAAGCCCCTGCAACCCTTGGCTTCAAGCCGACCACGCAGGCCCCGGTCCTCGGCAAAGCAGCCCCGGCTGCCGGCAAGCCGGCCCGTGCCAAGACCCGGCCGGCGCGCGCGACCACTCCGGTCGCACCCCTGAAGAAGCTGATGATCCCGGCAACCCCGGCAAAGCCGGCACGGGCCACCAACTAACCGGCTACTACTCTAGACTTCCCCTCCAAAGGGTGGGCCACCGGTCAAACGACCGGTGGCCCTTATGTTTTGGTTGATACTGACCGGCTTGTTTAAGGTTTATAGTAAAGACGTATTATCCTTGCATTCCCGCCAGTAGAGGGTACAAACCCGCCAAATACGACAGTCCGCCCTGTTCTGCAGGGTGGTTACGTGAGTCCCGCCCCATGACCGACCCGAAACCGGACCCACGAGACCCGTATTCCGAAAGATAAAGTGATGACCGACTTCGAAGGTGTCGTACCGGCGCTTGGCGCAGCGTTGACCAACCGCAATTACGAGACTCTGACCCCCGTACAACAGGAAGTTCTGGCGCCTGAGCTGAAGGATGCCGACATGCTGGTATCTGCGCAGACAGGCTCCGGCAAGACCGTTGCGTTCGGTCTGGCATTGGCACCGACCCTGTTGGGCGAGGCCGAACGGTTCCATCATACCAAGGCACCGCGCGCGCTCATTGTCGCGCCGACGCGCGAGCTCGCACTTCAGGTCATGCGGGAGCTCGAATGGCTGTATGCCGAGACGGGCGCTGCGTTTGCATCCTGTGTCGGTGGCATGGATATGCGCACCGAACGTCAGATTCTCGGCCGTGGCGTTCATATCGTCGTCGGTACGCCGGGCCGGCTGCGCGATCATATCGAACGCCGGTCGCTCGATATGCGCACGCTGCAGGCGGTTGTGCTCGACGAGGCCGACGAGATGCTCGATCTCGGTTTCCGCGAAGATCTCGAATTCATTCTGGATGCTGCCCCGCCCGAGCGCCGGACAATGATGTTCTCGGCAACCGTGCCGCGCATGATCGCGAACCTCGCCAAGAAATATCAGAACAATGCCGTCCGGGTAAAAACATCGGCCGAACAGCAGCAGCATGTCGATATCGAATATCGCGCGCTGAACGTCGCCAATCATGAGCGGGAAAACGCGATCATCAATGTGTTGCGCTATTACGAGGCGAAAAGCGCCATCGTATTCTGTGCAACCCGGATGGGCGTCAACCGGATGACCAGCCGCTTCACCAATCGCGGTTTCTCGGTGGTGGCGCTGTCGGGCGAGTTGAGCCAGGCCCAGCGGACCCACGCCCTCCAGGCCATGCGGGACGGCCGGGCGCGGGTTTGTATCGCGACCGATGTTGCGGCGCGCGGGCTTGATCTGCCCAATCTCGAACTGGTGATCCATGCCGATCTGCCCGAAAACAGCCAGGGTCTGCTGCACCGCAGCGGGCGGACGGGCAGGGCCGGGCGCAAGGGAACCAGTGTTCTGATCGTGCCGCATAATCGGCGCAAACGCACCGAACGGCTGTTCTACGATGCCCATATCGACGCCGAATGGGCGAATCCGCCATCGGTCGAGGAAGTCACGGAGCGGGACGATGCCCGGTTGCTCGAAGATCCTGTTCTGGTTGATGCGATCAAGGACGACGAAAAGGCTTTTGTGACCGAGATACTGGCGCGTCATTCTGCCGAACAGGTCGCGGCGGCGTTCGTCCGTCAGTACCGTGCGGGACAATCGGCACCGGAAGATCTGCATGACAATGCGCCCCCCAGCGAGCGCGACGATCGAGGTGGTGCAAGGCGTGGCGAAGGACGCGGCGGCGAACGGGGCCGCGATAGCGATCGGGGCCGAGATAACCAACGGGAACGTCCGCGGCGCGACGATTTCGAAGGCGGCATCTGGTTTTCCCTGTCGGTCGGCCACAAGGAAACGGCGGAGCCCCGCTGGTTGCTGCCCATGCTGTACCGCGTCGGCAATGTCGCCAAGGGCGGGATCGGCGCGATCAAGGTCTATAACAGTGAATCCCACGTCGAAATCGCTCCCGACAGCGTCGATAAATTCGTTGCATCGCTCGGACCCGACGGAGTCATCGAAAAAGGCATCGTTGTTAAACGACTGGACGGACCGCCGCCGGAGATCAAGGAGAAACGTGAATCCTTCGCCAAGAAGAAGCGCTTTGGCGACAGCAGTTCGGGCCCGCGCGGTCGTTCTGACCGTGGCGACCGGGGCGACAGGCCAAGCCGATCGCCGGTCGATGCGACACCCTATTCCGGTGACGACAAGCCCTGGGATAAACCAAAGGCGAAGCGTGACGACGACAGTGGCGCAGGCGTCCGCGCCCGGCCGGGAAAACGTGACTGGGAGAAACCGGGTGGAAAAAGCAGCGATTCCCACGGTGGCTCCCGGGCCGACTCCGGGGGCGAAAACCGGGCGGAAGGCTATAGAGGCCGGCCCGGCAAGCCGGACCGCAAGGACAGCGACGGCTATGAGAGCAAGCCGGCGCACGCGAAACCAAAGGCCAAGAACCCCGGAAAATACGCCCGCAAAGCCCGTGCCGAAGGGGCTGGCGAGGGTGGCCCGGACCGGTCAGCCGGCAGCGCAGCAGAGCGTCCGACCTTGAAGAGCAAGAAAGCCTACAAGCCCGGCAAATCTAACTTCAAGAAAAAGGGCGGCAAGCCGCGCGGTGGCGCTTCTGACGGGTTCAGCCCGCGGAAACGCAAAACCACGTAAAACGACGACTGCGATCACTGCACCGTTCGGCACGCACATGTGCGCCGACTGATGACCTGTGCCCGGGTGACGTGATATAAACGTTCCGGATCAGACAGAACAAACGAACGGTGAGGCAAATTGACCGATATGAGATATGAAGCGCCTGAGACGCTCGACGCCGCAGTCGGACTGCTGGCGGGCGAGAGCGGGCAGGTAAAGGTGCTGGCGGGCGGAACGGACGTACTTGTCCAGATCCACGCCGATATGATCGAACCCGACGTTCTCGTCGATATCAAGAAAATCGCCGAGATGCGCGAGATCGCCGAAGAAAACGGCGCCTGGCGTTTCGGTGCCGCCGTTACCGGCAAGGAACTCATGGACCATGCCGGCTTCAATGCGGCCTGGCCCGGTATAATGGACGGCGTTCGCCTGATCGGCTCCGTGCAGGTGCGCGGACGCGCGACCGTGGGCGGCAATCTGTGTAACGCTTCTCCTGCGGCCGATAGTGTCCCGCCGATGATTACCGCCGGTGCTGTGGCGACTGTCATTGGCCCGAACGGCACCCGCGAAGTGCCGGTTCAGGACATCGCTGTCGGTCCCGGCAAAACATCGCTCGAAGCCGGCGAATTTGTCGTCTCGTTTCTGCTGCCCAAACGCCCGGCGCGTTCGGGCGATGCCTATCTGCGGTTCACGCCGCGAACCGAAATGGACATCGCCGTCGTTGGCTGCGCTGTCAATCTGACCCTCGATGATGCCGGTATCTGCACCGACGCGATCGTGTCACTTGGCGCGGTTGCCGCGCGGGCACTGATCGTTGAAGAGGCAGCCAAAGCGTTGATCGGCACACCGGTCGACGACGCCGCGATGGACGCACTGGCTGCTGCAGCGAGTGCGGCAGCCACCCCGATTGACGACAAACGGGGCACCGTTGAATTCAGAACCGAAGTCGCGGGCGTGCTGGCACAGCGCGCTGCCGCAATCGCGCTGGAAAGGGCGAAATCCTGATGGCTAAACAATATGTGAGCACCACCGTTAACGGCGACCAGGTCGAGGTTCTCTGTGATCCGACGCAGACCCTGCTTGATATCCTGCGCGACGAAATGGACATGACCGGCACCAAGGAAGGCTGCGGCACCGGCGATTGCGGCGCCTGCAGCGTGATTCTGGACGACGTCCTCGTCTGTTCCTGCCTGGTTCTCGGCATCGAGGCCAATGGCAAGAAGGTAGAGACCATCGAAGGCATGGCCGAGGGCGAGGAACTGCATCCGCTGCAGCGGAAGTTTATCGACCACGTCGCGCTGCAATGCGGCATCTGCACACCGGGCCTCCTGATTGCGTCGAAAGCGCTGCTGGAAGAAAACCCGGACCCGACCGAAGAGGAAATCCGCTACTGGCTGGCGGGCAATCTCTGTCGCTGCACGGGCTATCACAAAATCATCGAGGCGGTACAGGATGCCGCCGCCGAAATGAGAGGGAACTGATCCATGGGTAGAGCACCTTCACCCTTCGCGACCAAAATTCCGTATGAGAAAAAAGATCTCAAAATCGTCGGTACGAACCCGACCGCGCGCGGCGATGCCGTCGACAAGGTCACCGGCCGCGCCCGCTATGCGTCGGATATAAGCCTGCCGGGTCAGCTGATCGGCCGCGTGCTGCGCAGCCCGCATGCCCGCGCCAATATCCTGTCGATCGACACGTCTGCGGCCGAGGCACTGCCAGGCGTAAAGGCGGTTGTCACGCGTGACGATTTCCCCGATATGGCGGTCGAACATGCGGCGTCCGGCGAGCTGATGGTCAATTTCCGCGATGTGACGCGGAACATGATGGCACGCGAAAACGTTCTGTATGACGGCCACCCGGTTGCTGCGGTTGCCGCGACCAGCGATGCCATTGCCAAACAGGCAATAAAGCTGATCAAGGTGGAATACGAAGTTCTGCCGCACGTGATCGATGTGCGCGATGCCATGAAACCAGATGCGCCGATCCTGCACGAAGACCAGTTCACCAAGGGCGTCGAGCCGAAGCCGACCAAGCCGTCGAATGTCGCGGCGCGTCTGGAAAGCAAGCTCGGCGATATCGAAAAAGGCTTCGCCGAAGCCGAAATCATCATTGAGCGGGAATTCAATACCAAGCCCGTTCATCAGGGATATATCGAACCGCAGGCGAGCATCGCCAACTACACCGAAGGCGGGCTCGCCGAAGTGTGGACCGGCACGCAGGGGCATTTCGTGTTCCGCGCGCAGATCGCAAAACTGCTGAAAATGGACCTGTCGAAGGTCAAAGTCATCCCGACCGAACTCGGTGGCGGCTTTGGCGGCAAGAACAACGTCTATCTCGAACCGCTGGCCGTCATGCTGTCCAAGAAGGGCAAGCGTCCGGTCAAGATGGTGATGGACCGTGACGAAGTGTTCCGCGCCACCGGCCCGACATCCGGCACCAACGTGAAGGTCAAGATGGGCTGCACCAGGGATGGCCGTATCACGGCCGCCCAGGCGGAGCTCAACTATCAGTCCGGCGCGTATGCGGGCTCATCCCTGCCGCTGGCGACCATCACCGTGTTCACGCGTTACGATCTGGAAAACGTCTCGGTGATCGGTCATGACGTGACCACCAACCGGCCCAAGGTCGCGGCCTATCGTGCGCCCGGCGCGCCCATGGTGGCGTTCGGCGTTGAGACCGTGATTGATGAAATGGCGCGCGAATGCGGCATCGATTGCATCGACTTCCGGCTACTCAATGCCGCCAAGGAAGGCACCCAGACCCATTTCGGACCCAAACTCGGCCCGATCGGCTATATCCAGACATTGGAGCGCGCCAAGTTGCACGCCCATATGAAGGAAAAGCTCGGCCCCAATCAGGGCCGTGGCGTCGCCACCGGTTTCTGGTTCACGCTGGGGGCGGAAACCTCCGCGACCGTGAATATCGGCGAAGACGGCACCGCGACGCTGATCTTTGGCACGGTGGACGTAACCGGCGGCTCGCGCAGCGCCTTTGCCATGATCGTGGCCGAGGAACTGGGCATTCCGTATGAAAAAGTCCGCACCATGTCGGGCGATACCAGCGCGCTTGGCTTTAACTTCATGACCGCCGGCAGCCGTGGCACGGCAGCGGGCAGCATGGCCGCCGTCACCGCGACGCGGAAGGCGGTCGCACGGATGTGCGAAATTGCCGCCCGCAAGTGGGAGGTTGAGACTGACCAGGTTGTCTGGGAAGACGGCAAGGCCCGTCCTGCCGGTGCCAATGTCGGCGACTTTGCACCTATGTCAGTCGCGGAGCTTGCCAAGGAAGCGGCCTGGTTCGGTGGCACGATTGCGGGCCATGCCGAAATCAACGTCGCCCAGGGCGGCCCCGGATTCGGTACGCATATCGTCGATGTCGAGGTCGACCGTCGCACCGGTGCGGTCAAGGTGCTGCGCTACACGCTGATACAGGATGCCGGCAAGGCTGTGTATCCTGAATTCATCGAAGGCCAGTTCCAGGGCGGTGCGGTGCAGGGCATCGGCACGGCGCTGAACGAGGAATACATCTATAACGACAAGGGTGTGCTCGAAAACGCAGGCTTCCTCGATTACCGCATCCCGGTCGCCTCGGACGTGCCGTTCATCAACACGGAAATCGTCGAGGTGCCGAACCCGGATCACCCCTATGGCATCCGCGGTATCGGCGAAGTGCCGATTATCCCGCCGCTGCCGGCCATTGCGAACGCGATCCACGACGCCATCGGCATCCGCATGCGGGACCATCCGATGACACCGCCGAAGGTGCTCAAGGCGCTGAAGGATCAGATGATCGAAGACGCAGCCGCACATGGCACCGCGGCCGAGTAAACGAACCATCGTCAAAAGATGGGATGAACGGGAAGGGCCGGAGCAATTGCTTCGGCCTTTTCTTTTGGGGTTATTTTAAGGACCGGCCCTGGAATCCGCCGTTTCGGGCTGGCCAACAGTTGTTTCCCGTATCCCCCGATTGTCACCCCGGCCCCCGAGCCGGGGTCCATCTGTCCGCTGCGCCGGCGCCGATATGGATCCCGGCTCGGAGGCCGGGATGACGATATGTGTATGTGATTGAGACAATATGTTTATGTGATTGAGGTGAGGGGATCGCCGGACTTGCCGTCGCGCCGCTCTGCGGGCACTCTTTTTCCAACAAAAACAGGAGAGAGACCACATGCCCCGCCTGAACCCCGTTGCCGCCGAAGACTACACCCCCGAACAGAAACGTATCGCCGACATGATCTCGGGCCAGCGCAAGGCGCCGGTGCGGGGGCCGTTCGGGGTGCTGCTCCATGCGCCGGAAATCTGCGAGATGTTTGCCAATTTTGTCGACCTGTCGCTGGACGAGGAACAATCGCGCATTCCGCTGCGGCTGAAGGAACTCGCCATCATTACGGTCGGGCGGGTCTACGGCTCGGATTACGAATGGTTTATCCATGCCAAGCGTGCGGTCGAATTTGGTGTTGATGCCGGTGCGGTTGAGGAAATGCGCCACAACCGGACGCCGACCTTTCCCAACGCCGACGAAACCCTGATCTATGAGGTCGCAAAGGAATTGGCCGAAACGCGGCAATTGTCGGATGCCAATTACCAGCGCGCGTTCGATCATTTCGGCAAGGAAGCCATGGTCGAACTCGCCGCCCTGGTGGGCTTCTATCATACCGTTTCCGTCGTCCTGAACGTGTTCCAGGTCGAAGCGCCGGAAGGCGATCCGCACCCTCTGAAAGGCTGAACGCGCTTTGCCATCCATCGACTTTTCCGCTCTCGAAATCCAGTTTCTCGAAGCGCTGGCGCTGATCCTGATTGCGTGTGTGACCGTGCCGATCTTCAAGCGCATCGGGCTGGGCGCGATCCTGGGCTATCTGGCCGCCGGGGTGATCGTCGGCGCGTCTCTGACCCTCGGGTTCACCAAGGACCCCGACAAGCTGCTGCACTTCGCCGAGTTCGGCGTGGTGTTGTTCCTGTTTGTCATCGGGCTGGAAATGAAGCCTGCAAAGCTGTGGGAAATGCGCGGCGACATTTTTGGCACCGGACTGGCGCAGGTCGTTGTCAGCGGCGGGGTGCTGAGCGTACCGCCCCTTTTGCTGGGCATGACATGGCAGGTGTCGGTTGTGATCGGGTTTGGTCTTGCACTGTCATCGACCGCCCTGGTCATGCAGGCGCTGAACGAGCGCGGCGAGCGGGGGGCCGGGCACGGGCGCAAGGCGTTTGCGATTTTGCTGTTCCAGGATCTCGCCATCGTGCCGCTCTTGTTGATGGTCGCGCTATTGGCGCCCTCGGGCGAGGAGCTTGGCCTGACGCAAAGCCTCATAAATGTTGGTCTCGCGATTGCGGCAATCGCGGCCCTGATTCTGACAGGTCATTATCTGCTGAACCCGGTTTTCCGCTTTCTCGCCAATTCCGGCGTCCCCGAAATCATGACGGCCTTCGCGCTGGGCATCGTCATCTTCGCGGCGCTGCTGATGGATATGGCGGGCATGTCCTATGCCATGGGCGCCTTTATTGCCGGGGTGATGCTCGCTGATTCCTCTTTTCGTCACGAGCTGGAGGCGAATGTGGAGCCGTTCCGTGGCCTGTTTCTCGGTCTGTTTTTCATGGCGGTCGGCGTGTCCCTGTCGATTGACGCTGTGGTGGCGAACTGGGTTGTTATTCTGATCGCCGTACCGGTGGTGATCATCCTTAAGGCCGGGGCGGTTTACGGAATCCTGCGCGGCTTCGGCTCATCGCACGATGTCGCTGTCCGGACGGCGCTTGCGTTGCCGCAGGCGGGGGAATTCGGTTTTGTGCTGTTTGCGTCGGCGGTGTCCGCCGGTGTGCTGGACGCCGAAACATCGTCCATCCTGGTGGCCGTCATTACGTTGACGATGGTGGCGTCTCCGCTGGTCGAACGGATTGCCCCGTTACTGATCGCTGGCAAGGCCGGCGACGAGATCGACGAGGATTTCTCTGATGCCGGCGGCCGCGCGCTGGTGATCGGCTTCGGGCGGTTCGGTCAGGTCGTCACGCAGGCGCTGCGTCTGCGCGACATCAGTGTGACCATTCTGGATGCTGATGCAGAACGTGTTCGCGAAGCCGGGCAATTCGGCTCCCGCATTCATTTTGGCGACGGCATGCGCCGCGAAGTTCTGCGCGCCGCCGGGGCCGAAGAGGCTGATGTTATTGTGGTCTGTGTCGATAGGGCGGCTGTCGCCAAGGACATCGTCAACATGGTGCAGAGCAAGTTCTCACAGGCGGAACTGCTGGTGCGTGCCTATGACCGGACGGCGGCGATCGATCTTATTCACATGGGCATCGACGCGCCCGTGCGCGAGACGTTTGAATCCGGTCTGCGCATGGGCATGGCAGCTCTTCGGGCCACCGGCGTGACCGAAGAGGATGCGGCGGAGACGATTGACGATGTGCGCCGCCGTGACGAGAGCCGGCTGCAGCTGCAGGTGCAACAGACCGTCGGTGTCGGTGGCGACACGCTCGACGTGTTGAAGAAGATCAAACCCGAACCGATCTGATCCCCGATCTGGCCCCGATCTGGCGCGCGGTTAAAACCTCTCCGTTGACAGCGTTTTGGTGGAGCGCTCTACTTCTGCCAAGACAATATCCATAACCCGAACAGGGAGGGGAAACAGATGAAAAAATCCGTCACACGGCGGGGGCTTCTGGCCGCCGCGCTTCTGGCTACCACCGCCGGTCTTGGCCTCGGCCAGGCGAATGCCGCCGACACCATCAAAATCGGTGTCATCACGGATGAGACCGGGCGCGCGGCGTTTTACGCGAAGCCGGTGACCCAGGGTGTTCTGCTGGCCGTCAAGGAAATCAACGCAGCGGGCGGTGTGCTCGGCAAGAAAATCGAACTGGTGATCGAAGACGACGGCGCCAAGCCGGACGTCTCGGCGACAAAGGCACGCAAGCTGGTCGATGCCGGCGTCGTTGCGATTATCAGCAATTCCAGCTCCCCCGCGACGCAGCAGGCGCAGACGGTATCGCTGGCGACCAAGACGCCGCATATCACGCCGGCGAATTCGGGCGAGACCCTGGCGACGAAACTGAACAATCCTTACTTCTTTCAGCTCGGCCCGCTGGCATCGACGCAGATCAAGACGCTGATGTCCTACACGCGGAAAAAGAACCTGAAACGTGTTGCCGTGGTTGGTGATAATTCCGGCCTGAGCAAGATCATCGCCGGCGTGTTCGAGCGCAGTCTCAAAGCCAACGGGATCGAGGTTGTCGCGTCGCAGATCATTCCGATCGGCTCGCGCACCGGTGTGCCGCAGATGCAAAAGGTCCGGGCCGCGAAGCCCGAAGCTATTTTCCAGGCCGGCATCGTTGGCCCGCAAATGGCGCAGTTCTTCCAGGCCTATCACCAGCTCGGCATGAAGCAGCCGGTTCTGGCATCGTTTAACCTGTCGATCCCGGCCTATCTCAAGGTCGCCAAGGGCCTGATGGAAGGTGTCGCCTTTATCGATGCCTATGATCCCGCAAAGGACCGGACCAAGGCGTTTATCGCCGCCTATCAGAAAGAATACGGCTCGGTGCCGTTCTCCCTGCCGGGCTATGGGTATGACGGTCTGTACTTCGTCGTCGACGCGCTGAAGCGCGCAGGCTCGGCGGACAAGGAAAAGCTGCGTGCCGCCATGGAGACGACCAAGGGGTGGTCCGGTGTCATGGGCGCGCCCGGCTCATCGGTCAATCTGACGGCGGCCGACCGCCGTGGTTTCGATCCCGAAGGTGCGGTTGTTCGTCTGATCACGGACAACAACCACGGCCCGGCGGTGCATAGCGGCACCAAGTAGAAGGCAGGGTCAGGCCGCGGCACGAACCTGAATGGCGGAAATCGGGGAGCTTCTGGTCAGCGCATTTGCGTCGGGCTGTATTTATGGCCTGATGGCGCTGTCCTATCTGCTGATCATCCGCCCGACCGGCGTGATCAACTTCGCGCTCGGCGAATGGGCGATGCTGGGGGCGTTTGCTGCGGTAGCCCTCGGCAGCGACCTGTTAGTGCCCGTCCTGGAACTGCCGCATTTCGTCAGCCTGATTCTGGTGATAGCCGCTATCGGATTGCTGGGGGCGCTGACGGAAATTCTGACCGTCCGCCCGTTGATCGAAAAAGGTGCGCCGGAGCTGAGCCCGGTGCTCGCCCTGCTCGGCGTTCTTGTCATAACGCTCCAGGTCGGCACGCTGGTTGGCGGGACCGAAGCGTTGCCCGCACCGCCACCCTTCGGCTTCCGGCGGCTTGAAATCGGCCCGTTCGCGGGCACGCCGCAGGCCTTCTATATCATCGCGGCAACAGCGGTCGTGTTCCTGGCCGCGTGGTACTTTTTCGAACGCACGATCTGGGGCAAGCGTTTCGAGGCCGTCGCCATCAACCGGCGTGCGGCGGCCCTGATGGGCATCAACCTGCGCGCTGTCGGCCTGCTGGCCTTTGTCGGGGCCGGGATGGTCTGCGGCGTCGTCGGTATTCTGACATCCGGCGGCAGCGGGGCGTTCTATCAGATGGGCCTGCCGCTCGCGATCCAGGGGTTTACCGCACTGGTAATAGGTGGCGTCGGGCGGGTCGAGGGCGCGCTACTGGGTGGTTTGATCCTCGGACTGGTTGAAGCTTTTGCCGCTCGTTATTTGCCGATCCCTTCATCGCTTGTCCTTGGCGTGCCGCTTGTCCTGCTGATCGCGTTCCTGCTGGTGCGCCCGACCGGGCTGCTGCGTGCGAAGGAGGACGGCGTATGAAAAACGCTGTCGGATGGGCGATTGCGCTGATCGCGCTCAGCGCCGCTGGTTTCGCGATGTCCAGCTATCATCTGGAGCTGTATCAGAAGCTGCTTCTGGTTGCGACGCTGGCCGTCGGGTTCAACTTTCTGTTCGGTGTTTCGGGCCAGATTGCGTTCTCGCATATCGCGTTTTACGGCATCGGCGCTTATGCCGTCGTCATTCTGACCGTCAAACTGGGGCTGCCGCTCGCCGCCGGGATCGCCGGTGGCCTCGTGATCAGTGCGTTACTCGCGGCCCTTGTTGCGATCCCGACCACCCGGCTTGAAGGGTTTTATCTGGCGCTGGTGACACTGGCCTTTGCCCAGATCTTTCTTGTCGCGCTCGGCGCGGGTGGCGAGCTGACAGGCGAGGAGGAGGGTATATCGGGCTACGGTCTGCCGGCCTTCTTTGATATCCCGCTCACAGGGGCGGCCTACACGCCCATTATCGTCTTCGTGCTGCTGCTGACGCTCTGGGTGATCCTGCGGCTCGACAATTCCTATTTCGGCCGCGCCTGCCGCGCTGTGCGGGACAACCCCGTTGCCGCCTCGGCGATGGGGATTGATGTCGCGCGCACCAAGGTGATCGTCTTCGTGGTGACCAGCACGCTCGCGGCAATGGCGGGGATGGCATACGCCTTCGTCAATAATTTCATCTCGCCGCCGATTTTCGAACTCGACCGGATATTCGAGCTTCTGTTCATGATCATCATCGGCGGCACAGGGCGACACGCCGGCGCGCTGCTCGGTGCCGCACTGCTCTATTCGATCCAGTTTCTTGTCGAGCCGCTTGTCGGTAAATTTCATCCGCTGATTTACGGTTTCGTCGTTGTGCTGGTGATCCTGTTCCTGCCGAAGGGGCTGATCGGGGTGTGGGACGATATTGTTGCCCGCCGTAACAATCGCCGTAATCGCGCCAACCGCGCCGGCGGCGCACACCTGCCATGACGGCGGCTGAACCCCTGTTCCGGGTTGAAGGGCTGACCCGCCGTTTCGGCGGCCTGGTCGCAGTGAACGATCTGTCCTTCGATCTCAACGCCGGCGAAATCCTTGGGCTTATCGGGCCGAACGGTGCCGGGAAAAGCACGACCTTCAACCTTGTGGCAGGGGCGTTGCCGCCCAATACAGGCAGTATCCGCCTGGACGGCGAGGACCTCGTCGGGCTTCGGCCACACCAGATCGCCGCACGTGGCATCATGCGGACATTCCAGCACAATATGCCGTTCGAAGGCATGACCGCGTCGGAGAACATCCTTATCGGCGCGCATACGCGGATGTGCCACGGGCTCGGCGCAATCCTCGCCGGATCGGCGACGGCGCGCCGGGCTGAAAGTGACGCCGTCGCGCGCGCCGCTGAGCTGATCGATTTTGTCGGGCTCGGCGAATGGGCCGATGCGGATGTCGGCACGTTGTCATTCGGACAGGGGCGTTTGCTCGAAACCGCCCGTGCGCTTGCCGGCGAGCCGCGGATTATGCTGTTTGACGAACCCGCGGCGGGACTGACGCCATCGGAATGCGACCGGTTGTCGGAAATCATTCTGGGGATCGCCGGGCGCGGCATCTCGGTACTGCTGATCGAACATGACATGCGGTTCCTGCTGCCGCTGGCGGAGCGCATCGTCGTGCTGAATTTCGGCGAGAAGATTGCCGATGGAACGTCCGAGGAGATCCAGGGCGACCCGGCGGTGATTGCCGCCTATCTGGGCGAACCTGCCGCCGGGGTGAGCGATGCTTGAGCTGCACGATCTTGTCGCCGGCTACGGGGCCGTTGATGTGGTGCGCGGTGTCACCCTGAACGTCGAGCGCGGTGAGACCGTCGCCCTGCTGGGGCCGAACGGTGCCGGCAAGTCGACGCTGATGGCCGCATTGACCGGCACCGTGCCGAAGCGCAGCGGCCGGATCCTGCTCGACGGCGCAGAGACGATTTCCACCGACAGCCACCGGATCGTCGGGCGCGGTATGGCGCTGGTACCGGAAGGCAGGCTGATGTTTCCGCCCATGTCGGTGCGCGACAACCTGCATCTCGGGGCGACGCAGCTTAACGCTCAGACCGGTGGCTCTCTCGCCGCCCGGTTCGATTACGTCTTCGGCCTGTTCCCGCGGTTGCGCGAACGCTCGGGCCAGGCAGCAGGGACGCTTTCCGGTGGCGAACAACAGATGCTGGCGATTGGTCGGGCGCTGATGTCTGCCCCCCGGGTGCTGTTGCTGGATGAGCCGTTTCTCGGATTGGCGCCGATGGTCGTCCAGGAAATCCGTGCCGCGCTCAACGCGTTGAAAGCCGAGGGGCTGACCATTCTGCTGGTCGAACAAAAACTGGATATCGCGTTGACGCTGGCCGAACGGGCATATGTCCTGATCAAGGGCCGGGTCGAATTGTCGGCCGCCGCTGACGCGCTCCGACAGCGCGAAGATCTGGACCGTCTGTATTTCGCCCTGGCGCAGGCACAAAAAGAATGAGCGGCGGGGGCGAGCGCACAAAATGAGAGACCCGTATCAGCTTATTGTTCTCCGCCCGGACCGTCACGAAGCGGTGATGAACCCGCGGCAGGACGCGCTGCCGTCTTGTCACAACCGCGCGCGAACATATAGGGTAGCTTTGATTTCAAGGCGCCGGACCGTCCGGTCTGTGCTTTCATGATCCAAACGGATGCTGTCATCGTCACGGCACTTCCGATGGGGGAAAACAAAAGATGAAAATTGGCGTTCCAAAGGAAGTCAACGCGGAAGAAAAGCGCGTGGCCCTGACTCCGGAGACGGCGGGTCGTCTTCAGAAACTTGGGTATGATGTTTGTGTGGAGGCGGGGGCCGGTGCCACCGCCCAGTTTAGTGATGCGTCCTACCGCGATGCAGGTGTCGAGGTCGTCGAGGACACACGGAAACTGTGGGCGGACTCGGATATCGTCCTGAAGGTCCTCGAGCCCGAAGCCCATCCGGATCTCGGTGTCGACGAGACCGAATTGCTGCGCGACGGCGCGACGCTGATCAGTTTCATCTGGCCGGCCCAGAACCCGGATTTGCTGGAAAAACTGAATGCGCGGAAGGCGACCGCAATAGCCATGGATGCCGTGCCGCGGATCAGCCGGGCGCAGAAACTCGATGCGCGCTCATCGATGGCGAATATCAGCGGTTATCGTGCCGTGGTCGAAGCCGCGAATTATTTCGGGCGGTTCTTTACCGGCCAGATCACCGCGGCGGGCAAGGTGCCGCCGGCGAAGGTCATGGTGATCGGCGCCGGTGTGGCCGGTCTTGCCGCGATTGGTGCTGCCCGCAGCATGGGCGCCATTGTGCGCGCGTTCGACACCCGGTTGGAGGTCAAGCAGCAGGTCGAGAGCATGGGCGCCGAGTTCCTGGAAATGGAATTCGAGGAAGACGGCTCCGGCGGTGGCGGATATGCCAAAGTGATGAGCGAAGAGTTCATCAAGGCTGAAATGGAACTGTTCGCCGAACAGGCCAAAGACGTCGACATTATCATCACCACGGCGCTTATTCCCGGCAGGCCGGCGCCCAAACTGATCACCGCCGAAATGGTCGAATCCATGAAGCCGGGGTCGGTTATCGTTGATCTGGCCGCTGAACAGGGCGGGAATTGCGAACTGACCGAACCTGGCGTGATTGCGGTGAAGCATGACGTCAGCATTATCGGTTTTACCGATCTGCCGAGCCGCATGGCCGCCCAGTCGAGCCAGCTTTATGGCACGAATCTGGCGCATATGCTGTCGGACCTGACGCCCGAAAAAGACGGCAACATCAACGTCAATATGGAAGACGATGTTATCCGCGGCTCCACGGTCGTCCATGGCGGCGAGATAACCTGGCCGCCGCCCGAACCCAAAACACCGGCCATCGCGCCGGCGAAACCGAGCGAGACCAAAGCACCCGTCGTAAAGGCGGCGCCCAAGAACGTTGGTATGAAATCGGCGATCACGCTGGTTATCGGCGCAGCTGTGCTCGCCGGTCTCGGCACCGTCGCACCGCCGGCCTTCATGCAGCACCTGACCGTGTTCGTGCTGGCCTGTTTTGTCGGCTATCAGGTTATCTGGAACGTCTCCCCGGCGCTGCACACACCGTTGATGAGCGTCACCAACGCGATCAGCGGGATCATCGTGATCGGGGCGTTGCTGCAGGTTTCAAGCCCGTCAAATCTCGTCACAATCCTGGCGGGGATAGCCGTCCTCATTGCCACAATCAATATCGCGGGCGGGTTTCTGGTTACCCAGCGCATGCTCCGCATGTTCCGCAAAAGCTAGGAACGGGAGCAGATTATGAGCGAAGGAATCACAACGGTCGCCTATATCGGGGCGAGCATCCTATTCATCATGAGCCTCGGCGGTCTGAGCAATCAGGAAACCGCGCGCCGCGGCAACATCTACGGCATCATCGGCATGGTGATCGCCGTCCTGGCGACCATCCTGGCGACCCAGATCGACGATTACACGGTGCTGATCGGCGCCGTCGTCATCGGCGGTGCGATCGGTCTGTTTGCCGCATCGAAGGTCGAGATGACCCAGATGCCGCAACTTGTCGCCATTCTGCACAGTTTCGTCGGCATGGCGGCTGTTCTTGTCGGTGTCGGGACATATCTCGACCCGACGGCGAATTATGTTGGCGTCGAGAAAACCATTCACGAGGTCGAAATCTTCCTCGGTGTGTTTATCGGTGCGATCACGTTTACCGGCTCGGTCATTGCGTTCGGCAAGTTGCAGGGCAGCCTGTCGGGCAAGCCGCTGCTGCTGCCCGCGCGCCACTGGCTGAACCTGGCGGGGATCGTCGGCTCGCTCTGGCTGGGCGTCGAGTTCCTCGGCGCGGTCGGCCAGGATGCAGGGCTCACGCCCCTGCTGATCATGACCGGAATTGCCTGCCTGATCGGTATCCATCTGGTGATGGCCATCGGTGGTGCCGATATGCCGGTCGTCGTGTCCATGCTGAACAGCTATTCCGGCTGGGCGGCGGCGGCGACGGGCTTCATGCTGTCGAACGATCTGCTGATCGTGGTCGGCGCGCTTGTCGGCTCATCCGGCGCGATCCTCAGTTACATCATGTGCAAGGCAATGAACCGGAGCTTCGTGAGTGTCATTCTTGGCGGCTTCGGGACGACCAGCGGCAGTGCTGCGGCGTCGGGCGACGCGGAGCAGGGCGAAGTTGTCCCGACCTCCGCTGACGAAACCGCATCGATGCTGTTGGATGCCAACGAGGTCATCATCGTGCCGGGCTATGGCATGGCGGTTGCCCAGGCACAGGCATCGGTGAGCGAGATCACGCGTTTGCTGCGCGACAAGGGCGTGAATGTCCGCTTTGGCATTCATCCCGTCGCCGGGCGGTTGCCGGGCCACATGAACGTGCTGCTGGCCGAGGCCAAGGTACCGTATGACATCGTGCTCGAAATGGATGAGCTGAACGACGATTTCCCGACCACCGATGTGGTGCTGGTCATTGGCGCGAACGATATCGTCAATCCGGGCGCGCAGGACGATCCGAACAGCCCGATTGCCGGTATGCCGGTGCTCGAAGTCTGGAAAGCCAAAACATCCGTCGTGTTCAAGCGGTCGATGGCGAGCGGCTATGCCGGTGTCGACAATCCGCTGTTCTATAAGGAAAACAACCGCATGCTGTTTGGTGACGCCAAGGATAGCGTCGATGCCATCCTGCAGAGTTTGAAGAGCTAGGCGCGGCGGGAGGCGGTTGGCCCCGGGAGATCTGAATTGACGAGATACTTCCATAAAGATGAATTGTCCTGGGCGGAAGCTCCTGTTCGGGGTGGCACCGTCATGAGCAAGAGTATTGTTTGGGAAGGAAAATACGATACGCGGTCTGCCTTTTTTCGAATGCCTGAAGGCATGAGCGTTCCACCGCACACCCACCCAAAATGGGTTCAGGTAATGGTCCTGGAAGGTGTTATGGAAGTTGAATCCGAAGACGATGGCGCGGTTCGGATCGAGGCCGGAGGGTGTTATTTCGTCGAAGCCGGAGATACCCATTCGGAAACGGCAATAGAAGATTCCATGGTGTTGGTAACGCAGGGCGAGGACAGACCTGAATTTCAAGACGACTGATGCAAAACTTTATCACCAAAACCGAAACCGCTGGTAATCGGTATAGCCGGATCGACTGCTCCATGTTCGCTTTTGGACGGTTACGGAAGCGGGAGGGTCCCAGCACCTTCCGGTGACGCCAATCCCGATTAGGCCAGCCAGCCAAAACAGAAAGAGAACATTATGACCGATGAACCCGTCCGCATCCTCGAGATTCCCGAGGACGCGCTGACCGCTGAACAGAAGAAGGTTTTCGACGACCTGGTGGCCGGGCGGGGGCGGCTGCTCACGCCCTACAAGATCTGGATCCATTCGCCCGCGCTTGCGGCGGGGATGGAGACCATCGGCACCTTCCTTAACAAAAAGGGCGCGCTCACCGAGCGCGAGGTCGAGCTCACGATTGTGGTCATCGCCACTCATTGGGACGGCGCCTATGTGCAGGCCGCCCACGTCAAAACCTGTTTAAATCTCGGTTATCCGCCCGAAGCGATGGCCGCGATCAAGGCCGGCGACGTGCCCGACCTGCCCGATGCACGCGAGAAGGCGGTCTATGATCTGTGCCGGATCGCGATGGCGCCGGGCGGCGGATCGGACGAGGTATACGACCGGGCAGCAGAGCTTCTCGGCCGTGACGGGCTCGCCGAGGTACTGGCGCTCCTCGGGTATTATTCGGCGGTCGCGATGGCGATGAAGCTTCACCGCGTGCCGGTGCCAACCTCGTAAACGGCGCATCGGCGAGGGGAAGGCCCTAGCGCCGCCGGCCCGCTTCGAAATGCTCGGTCGCGTCCGACAGGCGTGAAAACGGCAATGCCTTGCCGGTATAGAGATCCATTTGCGGCACCACGAAACTTGCATCGTCGAGCGAGCCCACGCGGACGCTCCGGATGCCCGGACTGCCTGACCCGGCGCCCAGAACCTGAGAGCCGCAATTCCCGCAGAATTCCTTGGTCATCGTGCTGCCGCTATCGGCGGCGTGAAAGAACTGCTTCGGTGTTCCCTCAACCACCTTCACGTCGTCTTCGTTGAAAAAGACGACGGTGGCGAAGCTGGCGCCGGTCGCTTTGCGGCATTCGTCGCAATGGCAATTCGCCGCCCGCACCGGATCACCGCTAATTTCGTAGCGGATCGCCCCGCACAGACATCCGCCCGTATGTGTTGTCATGATCTTGTCCCTCCCTCAAATGCCGGCGCAGAGAAAAACTTAACGCGGCACCGGACCGGATTGGAGCGCCAGCATCCGCCAGTGGCCCTCATCGCATACCCAGACGGCGAGCAGCCGGTTATCCAGATGACGTTCGATCCCTTCGAAGACGACATCCGCCTCAAGGTGATGAAACACCAGCCCGGTATTGTCGTGAATTCTGATCGTTTGCTGGTCGTATCTGATCGCCTTGTAGGACGACGTGCCGGCACGCAGGGTGTCGAGATAGCTCTGTTTCGATTCCAGCTCGCCCGTCGAATGCATATAGGCCAGATCAGGGTGCAGCAATTCCTCCAGAACCTCGGCGTCGCCCGCCAGCATTGCCGCATATCGACGCTCTTCCAGGGCACCCAGCTTCAGGATCTCGGCGTCTTTATCCAACATTGGTGGCTCCTAAATTATCACGCGAATGACTCCCGCAAAATGGACGTCATGGGTCGGGAGTTACTATACGCGAGTTGTCGCGAAGGCACGGTGCAAAATTGTATGGGTCCACAGCGAATGTCCGCTTATGGGCGGTGACCGGACGTGCTAGCGTGATCGGCGTGATGGCCGCTGTTGACCCAGGCTGTGTAAAAACGTTTTGGAGTTTGTTGTCACGACACGGCGCGGGATTTTGGTGATGGCTTCTCCGGTTTTGCGGGTTTATGCCGCTGGTGGGGTCTTATCGGCCCGATATTGCGGTT
>JBLIMV010000030.1:0-54372 GCA_047638395.1 Paracoccaceae bacterium
CATGGAACTTTATGCGATGGGCGCAAGCTGGGGCGGGTTCGAAAGCCTGATCATGCCGGCAAACCCCGCCGGCAACCGGACCGCCGTCGAATGGAAGGACAAGGGTCAACTGATCCGTATCCATGCCGGGCTCGAAGATCCGGACGATCTGATCGAAGACCTGCAGCAGGGCTTTAACCGCCTGAACGGAAATGACTGAAGACGCCGCCACCCCGGCGGACGCCCCACCGATCGACGATTCCCCGATTCAGGTATCGCTGCTGACGGGGTTCCTCGGCAGCGGCAAAACCACGCTGCTGAACAAGCTGGTCAAGCACCCGGACATGGTCGAGACCGCCGTGCTGATCAACGAGTTCGGCGAAATCGGGCTCGACCATCAGCTTGTGGAACGGATCGACGACAATACGGTCCTGCTCAACGCCGGCTGCCTGTGCTGCACGGTTCAGGGCGACCTGGTGAACGCCCTGTCCGAGATGTTTATCAAGCGGGTCAAAAAGCAGGTGCCGTATTTCCGCCGCGTGCTAATTGAAACCACCGGCCTCGCCGACCCGGCGCCGATCATTCATATGATGATGACCGCACCGGTGATTTCCAACCGATACGCGCTGGACGGGATCATCACCACGGTCGATGCGATCAACGCAGATAACCAGTTCAACAAATACGCGGAATCCGTCAAACAGGCGGCGGTCGCGGACCGGATTGTCATCACCAAGTCCGACCTTGCAACACCTGCCGAACTCGACGCGCTAAACGCGCGCCTGGATGCGCTGAACCCGGCGGCGCCGAAGGTCTTCGCCGTCATGGGCGAAATAGAGCCCGATCAGCTGTTCGATACCGGCCTGTACGATCCGAAATCCAAGACCGTCGACGTTCAGCGCTGGCTGCGCGATGAGGCTTACATAAAGGACGATCACGGGCATCACGAACATGACCATGGGCATGACCACGGACACGAGCATGCCCACGATCATGCGCATGACGTAAACCGCCACGATGCCTCCATTGCCGCGTTCTGCGTCACCCGCGAAGAACCGATTGACTGGGAAGCGTTTGTTGCGTGGGTCCGTATCCTGATCGGCCAACACGGCGAGAAACTCCTGCGGATAAAGGGCATTCTGAACATCGCGGGGCGCGAACGGCCGATTGCCGTTCATGGCGTGCAGCATATGTTTCACGACCCCGCCGAACTGGCGGAATGGCCCGATGACGACCGGCGTTCGCGCATCGTCTTTATCACCCATGATCTCGACCGCAGCGTGATCGAAGAGAAACTGGACAGCCTCAGCGAGCAGGCCGCGACCCTCGACGCCCGATAGCTCGTCATGTACCGGTAGGTCATCATGTACACGCGTTATATACATTGGTATATAACGCCTATGCGCAGCTTTTCCCTTCTGGTGTTATTACTCGCCGGTATTCTGGCACTGCCTGCACATGCAAAAAATCTCACAGTCTTTGCAGCTGCCAGTACCGTTCAGGTCATGGACGAAATCCGGAATGTCTGGAACACAAATAATTCCCCCCAGCTTCGCATCGTCTACGGCTCAAGCGGCGCGCTCGCCCGCCAGATCGAGAGCGGCGCGCCCGCGGATGTGTATCTGTCGGCCAACAGCACCTGGGTCGATTATCTCGTCGAACAGAAACTTGCCCGCAACGGAACCCGGACAACCATCTTTCGGAACAGATTGGTCCTGATCGCCCCGGCTTCGGCCCAACTCCCTACCCCGTTTAACCTGACAACCGATATGGGGCCCGCGCTGGGCCCGAATGGCCGCCTCGCCATCGGGGACCCGCAGCATGTCCCCGCCGGCATATACGGCAGGCAGGCCCTCGGCAGTCTTGGGCTGTGGTCGCTCTTCGCGCACCGGACCGTGCAGACCCGGAACGTCCGGCTCGCCCTCGCGCTTGTCCAGCGCGGTGAATCTCCCCTTGGTATCGTCTATTACACCGACGCCATCCAGACCGGTCAGGTCCGCATCGTGGCCACCATCAACGGCTCGCTTCATGCCCCCATCGAATATCAGGCAATCGCCACTAAATCATCGGGCAAGTCGGCGGCCAGGCTACTGGCATATCTCTCGTCGCAATCCAGTCGCAAGATATACCGAAAATTCGGCTTTCTGACGCGCTGACACCCGGATGTTTTCACTCTCTCCGCTCGAAATCGAAGCCGTCCAGCTCAGCCTCAAGGTGTCCCTCTGGGCCGTCGCCATCAGCCTGCCCTTCGGCATCGCCGTCGCATGGGTGCTCGCCCGGTGTGAGTTCCCGGGCAAATCCCTGTTCGACGCCCTCGTTCATGTGCCTCTGGTCGTCCCGCCGGTGGTGATCGGCTACCTGCTGCTG
This sequence comes from Paracoccaceae bacterium, assembly GCA_047638395.1. Classification (GTDB taxonomy): domain Bacteria; phylum Pseudomonadota; class Alphaproteobacteria; order MPNO01; family UBA830; genus CAXBCP01. The sequence goes on from JBLIMV010000030.1 coordinate 2,347, forward strand.
ATCCTGTTCGGGCGCAACGGCGCTGTTGGCGGCTGGCTGTATGACACCTTCGGGCTCACCGTCGCCTTCTCGTGGCAGGGTGCGGCGGTTGCGGCAGCCGTTATGGCCTTCCCGCTGATGGTCCGCGCCATCCGCCTGTCGATAGAAGCCATCGATACACGGCTCGAACAGGCCGCCCGCACCCTCGGCGCCGGTCCCATAGATGTGTTTTTCAGCGTCACCCTGCCGCTGACCGGCAGCGGCATCGTCGTCGGCGTTATCCTCGCCTTTGCCCGCGCACTGGGCGAATTCGGGGCAACCATCACCTTCGTGTCGGCGATCCCCGGCGAGACCACGACGTTGCCGGTCGCCCTGTATGGCCTCGCACAGGTGCCCGGTCAGGAAGGCAGTGCGATCCGCCTCGTGATCCTGTCCATCGTGATCGCCTTTGCGGCCATGTTTGTCTCTGAAGTCATCGCGCGCCGCGTCCGCCGCCGGATTTCAGGCGCATGACGGTTTCGGTCAACATACGCAAAACGCTCGGCGCGCTGACCATCGATGCGTGGTTCGAAAGTGCGGGCGGCGTCACGGCGCTGTTCGGTAAATCCGGTGCCGGGAAGACCAGCATCGTGCAGATGCTGGCGGGCCTGATGACGCCGGATAACGGCCAGATCGCCATCGACGGAACACCCGTCTTTGACAGTGCAACCGGGCTGAACATGGCGCCCGAGCACCGACAGGTCGGATATGTCTTTCAGGACGCAAGGCTGTTTCCACATATGAACGTGCGGCGGAACCTGGAATACGGCAGGCGCCGGAACCGGAAACGGAATGGCACCGGAGCCAAATTCGACGATGTTGTCGATGTACTCGCCATCGCCCCTTTGCTCGACCGCCAGCCGCATCTTCTTTCCGGCGGTGAAAAACAACGCGTGGCACTGGGGCGCGCGTTGTTATCGGCCCCGCGCCTGCTACTGATGGATGAGCCGCTGGCAGCACTCGACGCGGAACGCAAATGGGAGGTCCTGCCCTTTATCGACCGCATCCAGCGCGATTTCGGCACCCCTGTCGTCTATGTCAGCCATTCAATCGAAGAGATCCTCCAGATTGCCGACACGATGGTCCTCATCGCCAATGGCGGCGTGTCTGCGGCCGGCCCGGTCGAAGACGTGCTCAACCGGCCGGACCTGCTGCGCGCCGCGGGTGACGGCAATGCCGGGAGCGTCATCACCGTGCGGGTCGCCGACATTGACCTGTCTTACGGCATTGCAACACTGGCCTTTGCCGGTGGCGAATTCCGGGTGACGGCCCCCGACCTGACAATTGGCGAAAGCCTGCGCATCCGGGTGCGCGCCCGCGATGTCACCCTGGCAACCGAGCGCCCGCAAAATGTCAGCGTGCTCAACGTCTTCGAAGGCACCGTCAGCACTATCTCAACGACACACGGACCGCAGGTCGATGTCTCGGTGGATGTCGGCGGCGCCGTGATCTGGTCGCAGATCACGCGCAAATCGCTCGATGATCTGGCCCTTCAGCCGGGCGCCAGGGTCTTCACCATGGTCAAAGCCGTGGCCATCGACCGGCCCGCAGCAAGCGCGCTATGAAATCGCCATGAAATCACCGGGATCGGTCAAAGGGCTGGAAAATCTCGGGCGGACGCGTCTGTCACCATCGTTCTTTCTGCGCGATTTCCTGTTCAGCGAAATCGCCGCGATCCACGGCATTGCGAACATCCCGGACACCCCGGACATCGCCATTGCCGCTGGGCGTAATCTTTGCACGCAACTGCTGGAACCCCTGAACGCCAAATTTGGCGGTATCAATATCCGCAGCGGCTTCCGGTCCGCCGCGCTGAACGATTTCGGCAACCGCAACAAACTGAACTGCGCCTCTAACGACAAGGACTACGCCGGCCACATCTGGGACCGCCCGGATGCAGACGGCTGCATCGGCGCGACCGCCTGCGTGGTCATTCCATCATTCGCCGATAAATATGCCGACGGCGCCGACTGGCGCGCGATGGCTTGGTGGATTCACGACCACCTTCCTTACGCCCATCTGCAGTTTTTCCCAAAGCTGTGCGCGTTCAACATCCAGTGGCATGAACGACCGCGCCGCCGCATCGACAGTTTTATCGTCCCGCGCGGCTGTCTGACGAAGCCCGGCATGGCGAACCATGCGGGGGATCATTCAGCGTTTTATCGGGATGTGATCAAGTAGCTGTCGCAGCCTTCACTGTGTCCGCTCCTGCCCCAAAACAAACCAGCCACAAAAGCAAACGGCGACCTGGATAAGGCCGCCGTTTGAAGCAATTGTCTGGAATAGCTTTCAGGCAGCGCGTTTGCGTCGCGCATAGCCTATTCCGGCAAGGCCAAGACCAAAGAGTGCCAGCATGCCCGGTTCGGTTACCGTGACAGATGCAGCCTCAGATACGGTGATATTGTCGACGTCCAGGTAGCTTCCATTAACAGCCGATACATCCACGGAAACAAGGTTGCTCCAGACGGCGGAAAAACTGACGGTTTCGAAATCCGCTGCCCCGCCGATGCCGTCTGAAATCAGATCAAGATCAAACGAGCTGAAAACACTGCCGCCACCGCTGAGATTACCGACGAAAGAGACTGTTCTCCCCGCCAATGAAAAAGCGAAATCCCCGTTGTTGAACAACTCCGCAACATCAATTGACTGGAGGTTGAATGCGGCGCCGCCGACCCTGCTCAATTGAAATCCCGCCCCGCCGCTCGTGGTAAAGGCTGTCGTCGTCCCGTTCCGGCTAAACCGGTTATTTTGAGCCCCGTCCTGCATGCTGAAGAGACCATCCCCAGGGGCCACAGACAGCTGATAGCCATCCTCGGTGTAGGTAGGGCCAATTGAAAAACCACCCGAGGAAGTGCTGGGCGCCGAATTAAAGTCGATAACCGTGGCGCCGACCGGCAAGGAAACGCAGAGAAGCGAGGCGCAGAGGCCCGCTGAGATATATTTTAATTTCGACAATTGATCGCCCCTCACCATGTATACAAATCGACTTGGTTGAAAGGAACGCAAGAACCGTGCCAACTAAAAACGGGTTGTATTTTCAATGGCTTGGAAAGCCTTCACATCACCGACCGAAGCCAATGTGTAAAAAATACCGACAATTGGGCGCGTTCGATCATCTCAACGGGCTTTTGCCTATCTGGAATGACGGGAAATAACGCGTGGACGTGTGTCCGGTCGTTGGTCTCGATGGTTTACGCCGCTCACATCTGGGACAGTCCGGATGCAGACGGCTGCATCGGGGCCACAGCCTGCATCGTCATCCCGTCATTCGCCGACAGATACGCCGGCGGCGCGGACTGGCGCGCGCTGGCCTGGTGGATCCACGACCACTTTCCTTACGCCCACCTGCAGTTTTTCCGAAACTCTGCGCGTTCAACATCCAGTGGCATGAACGCCCGCGCAAACGCATCGACAGTTTTATCGCCCCGCGCGGCTGTCTGACGAAGCCCGGCATGGCGAACCATGCGGGGGATCATTCGGATTGGTACCGGGAGACTATCGGCGAAGATCCGGCCCAATAACCTGAAGCGCAACAATCAGAAGCAACGACCTAAATGTCGCATTGCCATCATCACGCGATGCATCCTAGCCTGAGGGTCTGGATCAGGAATTAGCGGGAGATCTTCCGATGGCAGAAATGAAGCTTGGCCTGTTTATTCGTCCCACCGGTCATCACATTGCTTCCTGGCGGCACCCGGATGCCCATGACGACGCCAATGTGAATTTCGACCGGTTCGTCGAGATGGCGAAAACGGCGGAGCGCGGGCTGCTGGACATGCTGTTTTCCGCCGACACAAACACCGCCTGGACGACAGCCGATTCCGCGCTGAACCGCCAGCATTACTCGGCCTGGCTGGAGCCGTTCACCCTGCTGACCGCCCTCGCCACCCACACCAAGCATATCGGTCTCGTCTGCACGCGCAGCACCAGCTTCGACCAGCCCTATACGGTCGCCCGGATGTTCGCGACGCTCGACCTCATCAGCGGCGGGCGCGCCGGGGTGAATATCGTCACCACGGGCAACCCGCGCGCGGCGCTCAACTACAATCAGGAATCCCACCTGCCGAAATCGGAACGCTACGCGATCGCCGACGAATTCGTCGAGGTGCTGAAAGGCCTGTGGGACAGCTGGGACGAAGATGCCTTCGTGCGCGACCGCGAATCCGGCACGTTCTTCGAGTGGGATCGGATGCACGTGCTGAACCACAAGGGAAAATACTTCCAGGTCGAGGGCCCGCTCAATACCGCGCGCTCCCCCCAGGGCCGACCGGTGATCGTCCAGGCCGGCGCCTCCGAGGAAGGGCGCGAACTCGCCGCGAAATCAGCCGACGTGATCTTCGCCGCCCACCAAAACATTGAGATGGCGCAGGCGTTTTACACCGATGTCAAAAGCCGCCTCGCCCGCTACGGCCGCCAGAACAGCGACGTCGCGATCATGCCGGGCCTGTCGGTCACGGTCGCGGAGACCCGTGAAGAAGCCCAGGCCAAGGCCGACGAACTACAGGAGCTGATCCACCCCGATCACGGGCTCGCCTATCTTTCGCGAAGGCTCGGCCACGACGTGACGGGCATGGACCCCGACCTGCCGATGCCGGACCTGGCGGCGGTCGACGAAGTCGGCACCCGCTCCGGCCAGATGCTCAACATGGCAAGGCGCGAAGGCTGGACGCTGCGTCAGCTTTACCAGCATTTCGCGGCAACGCGCGGCCACATGGACCTGGTCGGCACGCCGACGGAGGTTGCCGACGGCATGCAGGAATGGTTCGAAAACGGCGCCTGCGACGGCTTCAACCTGATCCCGCCAACCTTCCCCGGCGAGTTCGATGCCTTCGTCGACATGGTCGTGCCCGAACTACAGCGCCGCGGGGTCTACCGCACGGCATATGAGGACGGCACGCTCCGCGACCGGCTCGGCCTGCGGGTGCCCGAAAGCCGCTATGCGGCGGGCACGGAAGCCGCGGAGTAACAAGCGGAACGGTTTCGCGCGCCGGGGTGGCAGTAATATCAATCCGCACGGCTGTCTGACGAAACCCTGCATGGCGCACAATGTGAGAGACCATTCGGAGTGGTACGAAGGGGTGATCGAGTAGCTGTCCCTTCATTAAAGCCCCTTATAGCTCCCAAAACGGACACTCGTTTGACCCCTTGTGGGGCACAAAGTCGGGGGAATAAGAGGCACGAACTGTTGAATGGTCATACGACCCCGACCGCGACGGAAAAATTCGACATTTTTCACCACCGCAGTTCGGTTTTCGCAATTTTGCATGATAGCGTGATCAGGCAACCAAATTCCGGACCTACCTGCCCAACACGCATGACACCGTCGCGCGTGAACCGGTGCGGCAGGTCCCGATATTCGAGGCCGCATGACGTTCAGCCAACACGAAATTATTGACAGGCCCCGCCCGCACACCTCCGCCCCGCCCCTTTGGGTGCATGGGGTTGAATTGCGAGTTCGCGAAAACCCCACACACCCGTTTGGGTGTATGGGGTTGTTTTTCGACTTTTCAGAATTTGCCGGCCGTCGGGCCAGTCGCCGGTCCGCCCACCCGACCGTCAGGAGGCCATCAGGCCGCTTTGGCAACCTGCCCGCGATTATGCGGCACCATCAGGTCGATATGCGGCCCCGCGGGCACGATCCCGGTCGGGTTCACATTCGCCTGCCCGCCGTAATAGCCCTTCTTGATCCCGGGGATATCGACCACGTCGGACACACCCGGTATCTGGTAAAGCTCCAGCGTCCAGTTCCAGAGGTTCGGATAGTCCTGGACCCGGCGGATGTTGCATTTGAAATGGCTGAAATAGACAAAGTCGAACCGGATCATGGTGACGAACAGGCGCCAGTCGGCCTCCGTCGGATGGTCGGCGGCCAGATAGCGCTGCTTCGACAGCCGGTCTTCGAGGAAATCGAGGGTCTCGAACATCGGAAAGATGAATTCCTCATACGCTTCCTGGGTTTTCGCAAAGCCGCAGCGATACACACCATTGTTGATCGTCTCGTAAATTCGATCGTTGAGCATATCGATGTCGGCGCGATGCGCTTGCGGATACAGGTCGGGCAGATCGTTCGTCGCCCATTCGTCAAACTCGGTATTGAGCATCCGGATAATCTCGGCCGACTCGTTGTTCACGATGGTCTTCTTCTGGCGATCCCACAATGTCGGCACCGTGACACGGCCCGTGTAATTCGGGTCGGCGGCGACATACACGTCATGAAGCTCCAGTTTGCCGTTCTCGCCGGGCTGCAGCTCATCGATCCCCTGCGTATAGGCCCAGCTGGTGATGCGCGGCAGGTCAGACAACGTCACCGAGATCACGTCTTCCAGCCCTTTCAGGCGGCGGATAATCTGGGTGCGATGCGCCCACGGACAGGACGGTGCGAGGAACAGGTGGTAACGGCCGGGTTCTGCCTTGAAACCGGAAGAACCGTCCGCGGTGATCGTGTCGCGCCAGACGGATTCCGGCCGTACGAATGCGCCCCCGGTCGGATTGCGAAATTTCTCGTCGTCGTCAATCCATTTTCCGTCAATCACCATGCCCATGTACCGGCTCCTTCGCGCTGTATGAATGTGGGGTGATAATAGAGCTTTGGGGAACAGGGTCAAAGCGCAGCCTTCGGTGCCAGACGACCAAGACCTGTGTTGACGGCGCATAGACAGGGCTGGAGCCTTCGGCCATCATCGCGGATATAAAAACAGGATGGAGGGACCAATGGATTTCGAACTTCCCGAAGAAATGCGCATGCTGAAGGAAACCCTTCGGCGTTTTATCGATAACGAAGTCATCCCGATTGAACGGGACGCCTATGACGGCCCCGATATGGTCCCCGCCATTCGCGAAAAACTTGAAGCCCGTGCGCAGGAGCTCGGTATCTGGGGTGTCGACGTGCCGGAAAACCTTGGCGGGCTCGGTATGGGGCTGCTCGCGCGCGCCGTCATCTGGGAGGAAACCGGCAGAACCATCGCCTTTCCGCGCCGCAAGAAATGGATCTTCGGGCCCGATGTCAGCCCCCTGCTCGCCGGATATGCAAACGAAAAACAGATCGAAAATTATCTGAAGCCCTGTATCGAGGGCAAACTCAAACCGGCATTCGCCCAGACCGAGCCCGATGCCGGCGGCGATCCTGCAGGCATGAAAACCACTGCCGTTCGCGATGGCGATGAATTCATCATCAACGGGAATAAACGGTTTATCACCGGCGCCGATACGGCCGATTTCTTTCAGGTCGTTTGCGTGACCGATCCGGAAAAAGGCACGCGCGGCGGTATTTCCTGCATCCTGGTCGATGCCGGCACGCCCGGTGTTCAGGTTCTGCGCAAGCAGCAGACGATGATGGACGATCAGCCGTGTGAGATGGCGTTCGACGATGTCCGCGTGCCGGTCTCGAACCTGATCGGCAAGGAAGGCGACGGGTTCCGGATGGCACAGACCTGGATCACCATGGGCCGCATCCGTCATGGCGCCATCGCGCTGGGCACCATGGAACGCTGCCTCGAACTTGGCGCATCCTATGCAAAGGACCGTGTCACATTCGGCAAGCCGCTTGCCGACCGCCAGTCCATTCAGTGGATGCTGGTCGACACCTATGCGGACCTGCACATGATGCGCCTGATGATCTATTCCGCCGCGGCGAAGTACGATGCCGGTGAGGATATCCGCTGGGAATCCTACATGTGTAAATATATAGGGGATCGCAAGGCGTTTGAGGCGACCGACCGCTGCATGCAGATCTATGGCGGCATGGGGCTGACGACGGATTTGCCCATCGAAAAACTGTGGCGCGATGCGCGGTCCTTCATGATCACCGAAGGACCGGAAGAAATCCTCAAACACGCCCTGCAACGGCACGTGCTCAATCAATACGGCTGACGCATTTGCCCCTGCCCACCTTTCTATGAACGCCTTTCTGAACGAGCCCCGCTACGGGCGCCTGCGGGGTATCGCCCTGATGCTTGTCTCCACCCTCGCTTTTTCCGGGATGCATACATCGATCAAGCATATCAGCGGCGACGTCGACACGTTCATGATCGTGTTCTTCCGGAACCTGTTCGGTCTCGTCGCCCTTTTGCCGCTGTTCATGCGCCATGGGCTCAGCCCGCTTAAAACCACCCGCCTCGGCACCCACGCCATGCGCGTGACGATCAATTTCGTGTCCATGGCGATGTTTTTCTACGCCCTGTCGATCACGCCTCTGGCCGAGGTCGCGGCACTGACATTTACCGCGCCGATTTTCGCCACGGTTCTTGCGATCTTCATCTTCAAGGAAACGGTCGGGCTCAGCCGCTGGGGGCCCATTTTTATCGGGTTTGCCGGCACGGTGGTCATCCTGCGCCCCGGCTTCGAGGCCATCAATATCGGCGCCCTCATGGCCGTGGGGGCCGCCCTTCTCTGGGGCACCGCGATCATGATCATCAAGGATCTCGGCCGCACGGATTCACCCCTGACGATCACCACCTACATGGTGCTGCTGCTGATACCCATTTCGCTGGTACCGGCATTGTTCGTGTGGGAATGGCCGACATGGGGACAGCTGGGCTGGTTGCTGGTGGTCGGCACCTGCGGCTCAATCGGCCATCTGTTGCTCAACTATGCGCTCAAACAGGCGCCGACTAATGTCGTGATGCCGATAGATTTCGCCCGCCTGATCTGGGTGGCTATATTCGGCTATTTTCTGTTCGCGGAGGTCCCCGACATATTCGTCTGGACGGGCGGTGCGATGATTTTTGCCTCAGGCCTCTGGATCGCGCATGGCGAAAACCGGCTCCGGAAAGAGTCGTGACCACCTACCGGGGGGGCATTGAACACGGTTCAGGTGTTCACCTCCATAAACGTCTCGACCATCTTTTTGGCCAGGGCGTCGTCCACGCCCGTCATTTTCTCTGCAATCGTTTCATGACCGAGCTTAAAGGCGCCCGCCATATCGCTATCCTTTTCAGGGTCCACCGATTTGAAGCCCATGGCCCATTCGGGGAAAAGGCGCTCTGATACCTCCGAACGCGACAGAACCATGGCGCCGCTGTGGCGCTGGTCCAGCGCAATCCGTTCGTAAAGCCCTTCGACATCTTCGCGGCTGCCTTCAAGAAGCTGAAGGAAATTACCATCCAGATACAAAAGCATGCCCGTCACATCGATCGTGACATTGTTTTTGACGGCAGTGTCGAGAATCTGACGTAACTCGTCGGCGTCGAATTTTCGCGTCCCGGAACTAATGTAAATAAGACGATGAAGTGCCATGCAGTAAAATTCCGTACGATACAAAAGTAAATTTATCTATGCATTTGTAGTATCAGAATTTCTATTCTCGTCCACCTAAAGTATTGTTAAATCCGCCTAATTCCAGCATTGATTCCAATTTTACTTACCCGCCGGGCGCTCCAGACCGAACAGTTTCATGGCATTCTCGCCCAGGATGTTTTTCTTTGCCTGATCATCGAGCATCGGCAGGTCCCAGATGACGCTGGGTGCATCGAAATCCCAATGCGGCCAGTCTGACGCATAGAGAAGCTGGTCCTTGGCGTTGATCATCTTGAGCGTCACTTCAAGCGCTTCGCGGTGATCGGTTTCCATGGGCTGACAGGTGTAGAACATCTCCGCCATGTACTCGCTCGGCAGTTTCTTGAGCATCGGTGCCTCGGACGAGCGCATCAGGTAGGTGTGATCGAGGCGCTGCATCAGCCACGTTACCCAGGCCAGACCGGACTCAATCCAGATGACGTCGAGACCGGGGAAGCGCTCCGGCATCCCGTTCATTACCCAGTTGCTCATGTGAACGACATTGCACCAGACGAATGACAGCGCGTGCATCGTGCCGAACCGGTTGATCTGCAGCATCGACGGGTCCGACCAGTTATACCCGGCGTGGAAACCAAGCGGCTTGCCGGTTTCCTCCATCGCACGATAGACCTTCATGTAGTCGTTGTGATGTACGGGCTTGTTGCGCACCGACGTTACCATGAACCCGACGACGTCGGGATGGTCGCCAAGTTCCTCGACCGTCTTCAGCGCCGCATGCGGGTCGTTGAACGGGACGAAGAGCATCGTCTTCATCTTCGGATCCATGGGCAGAATGTTTTCACAAAACCACTTGTCGTAGGCGCGGCCCAGCAACGCTTCCATATCGAACTGCGGATGCATGCCGAGGTTCAGCATCGGTGTCGGAAAGACGACCATGTAATCGAGATGGAAGGATTCAATGGCACGGCGGATCAGCGTTACATCGCGGTGAACCGAAGAATCTTCCACGACTTCGCCCAGCTTCGCCTGATGCGGCACGCGGCCACCGATATCCTGATACCGGAGGCCGAGATCGCCGTTCAGGCCATAGGGCGGACTACCGGTGCGGTTCTGCAGATGATCCAGCGCCATCGTGCGCTGCACGTCGTCCTCGATGTATTCGCAGATCGCCGCCCAGGATTCGATTTCCATGTGATGGGCATCGGTATCGACGATGACAATCTCGTCGAAATTGTTGAGCTCCCCCTGGAACTTGCAATGCGCGAGGATGTCCCGCGTATCGGTCTGGGTCGTGATTTCCTTGATCGGGATTTCGCGGAGGGATTCGACGCCTGTGTCCATGGGAAAGCTCCTCGCCATCTGTTTCTATCCCTCAACCATATAACGCCCCCGGGATGATGGCCAGAATGAGCACTTTCAAATTTGTTCCAACTTGAGATAGGCTGGTCAGCGGTAGGCTCTTTGAAATTTCCCGGGTTAGGTTCTCATGCGTAATACGCATTTGGGGGAAGCATTATATGGTTGAGAATGCGGCGAAGCCGCTCTCCGCCCTTCCCACGTCGATTAATCGGCTCAGCCTTCTGTTTCTGGCTGTGCTCGTGTTCTGTGCGACAACGGTCGACAGTCCGGAATCGACCCTGCTCGCCGCCAATGCCGCATTGAAAGTTCCGTATCTGGATTCAGAGATACGCGTCTCCAGTTTTTTGCTGTTGGGCCCCATCGCAATGATCGCAATGGTGATCTATCTCCATGTCCTGATAGAGCGCTTCGACGAGTTGCCGGACGACCGACGGAATACCGAGCAGTTCCTCTGGCTTACGATGAAAAGTCCGGTGATGATCGTTGCCCGATCTTTTCTCTATTACTACGCGACGCCCTGCATTTTTATTCTTTTCGCGTGGAAAGCGATGCCGCGCCCCGAATACGGCTACCTCGCCATATTGTCGATTTCAGGCATGGCGGGCGCGGTTCTGATGCAGATGTGGAGGGCGACCGGTCGGAGGCGAAAAAACTACTTCACCGGTGTCTGGCTCGCGGTGACCATTGGCGCGATCTGGCTCGTCACCGTCAAAGGGCTGATGATCAGCAACTATCTGCTGCACGAACGCAAAATCGATCTGATGCGCGTCGATCTGGCCGCCAGTGACCTGCGCGATGTCCGGCTGATCAATTCGCATCTCGAAGGCGCCATTCTGAAGCGGGCCAATCTGCAGCGCGCTGATCTCAGCCTGGCCAATCTCACGACAGCCGATCTCGACGATGCAAACCTTCGCGCCGCCAATTTACGCAATACAACGCTGACCGGTGCCAGCCTTCAAAATGCCTTACTGCAGCCGCAAAAGGTAAATGGTGTATCGACACCTGCCGATCTGCGTTATGCGAAAATCCGCAATGCAAACCTGACAAACGCACAGATGCAGTGGGTTGAGCTCGCAGAGGCCGAATTCATCGATTCCGTCCTGACCGGCGCGAACCTGATGCATGCACGTATGTCGCCGGGAACCGTGATATCGCGGAGCAATCTGGAAGGCGCCTATCTGATCAAGGCCGACATGACCAATATCGTCATGGAAAACAGCAACCTGACGGGCGCCATCCTGATAGGTGCGAGGCTCGACAACGCGTCTCTTTCTCACTCTACTTTTATCGAAAGCCAGCTCACCAAAGCGAGCCTTCGTGGGGCGTCGCTGGATCACGCAGACCTTTCCCGGGCATTGATCATCAATGCCACGCTGGCAAATGCCGATCTTCGGGACGCGAGGCTGACCGGCGCAATCCTGCTCAGCACCGTCATGAACGACGCAGACCTCACCGGGGCAAACCTGGACGGTGCCCAGATGTCACGAACCATTCTGCGCGCGGCAATCATGGACAACACCAGCGTCGTAAAAGCCTTCCTTGTCGAAGCCAACCTTGCCGGCGCACGCCTTAGAAAATCCGATCTGACGTCGAGCGATTTCAAAGACGCGGACCTGTCAGGTGCCGACCTGTCCGGAGCCACTTTACGCGATACCGGCTTTGCCGGCGCGGATCTCAAAGGTGCCAATCTGACGGATGTGAAAGACCTGACCTGCGATCAGCTCAGGGCCGCAAAGAACTGGAAGACAACAAAGCGGTCGGGCCCGCTTACAACATGTTGACCCGACCTGTCGCCGGGTTCCCGGGTGGGCTGGTAATCCTGTGTCTCCTGATCCCCGCCTCCCCGGCCATCGCGCAATGCACGGTCAGCGAAGTCATTGAGCAGATGGCAACGAGTACCGAAGCACTGGAGTTTGCGCCCGTCGAGGGCATCGCACCCCTTGCACCTTCCGCTGAAAATCCTGAGGGCGAAACACCTGTGTTTATCTTCACACCGGAAATCCAGCCGGGTCAGCGCGACCTGTTGCGGGAGGTCGGCCAGGCCTGTGCGTGGACCAGTGACGTGCCCAATTGCACGTTCCGCCGCGTCGCGCGCATGGCGCTCCGAGGGCGGGATGCGGCGTTTATCTACGACCGGTGTTCGGATTGATGCGGTGCGAAATGAAAAATGACGGGAGGTCTTGTCCAGTGACGTTGAGACTTAAAAATATATCAGCCGCATTCCTGGTGGTTTTACTCACCGGGCTCGGCGGCGAAGCCATGGCGCGATGCGACATCGTCGATGTCATCGAACTTGTCAAAGACGGTGAAACCCGGACCAGTATCAGGCATGAATGCAATAGCATCGTCAACGATGCCAGGGGGTGCAGCCTTACCAAGGTTATGCGATACGCGAATGACGGTCTGAGCGAACGCCAGATCGCCCGGCGTTGCAAAAGTTCGGCTAGGCCCCCGGCCACGACACGGGGGCTCGTGGTGCCCCGCCCCAAAGCCGTGCCTCAGGTACAGATTGCCAGGTTCTGTACGACGGCTCTCGGCACCTGCCCCATGATGGTCCGCATCCCCAGCGGCAGCCGCTGTCATTGCGTCATGCCCTATGGTCCGGTATTCGGTGTTGCCCGCTAGCGCGTTGCTGGCCGGGCCAACCGGACTGCGGGAGAGCAATCATGCGGCCATTCACTGTCGGCGATATTCTGGTTTCGAGCTTTATTGAACGCGATGGCCCGTGGCGGGCACCGACGGTCATGTTCCCGACGTCGGACAAAGAAACCGCCCTCGCCCACCTCAAAACCATGGCGCCGGAAGTTTACGACGCGGCTCGGGACCTGCTGGTCATTACCTATCAGACCTTCGTGGTCCGCACCGCGAAGCACAATATCCTGATCGATACCTGCGTCGGCGAGCACAAGCCGCTGCGCGGGCCCGCGCTTGATTACCCCAAGCAGCCCTGGCTCGACGGGTTTGCCGCACATGGTCTGCGCTTCGAAGATATCGATTATGTCTTCTGCACACACCTTCACGTCGACCATTGCGGCTGGAACACCCGGCTGATCAACGGCAAATGGGTTCCGACATTTCCCAACGCGACCTATATCTTCGGAAAAAAGGAATACGACGCCTGGGAAGCAGATGCAGCAGCAGCCGAGCGCGACGAGCGCCGCGCCGCCGTCTGGGAAGACAGCTGCCTGCCAATTGTCGAAGCCGGACGGGCACGTCTGGTCGATGCGGATTTCGAACTGGAAGACGGTATCTGGCTCAGCCCTGCCTTCGGCCATTCACCGGGTCAGGTCTGCGTCAATTTCCGCTCGAAAGACGACCACGCCATCTTTACCGGCGACATGATGCACCATGCGCTTCAATGCGTGGAACCGGACTGGAGCACATGTTTCTGTCCGAACCCGGAAGAAGCATCCGCCAGCCGCAAACGTATTCTGGGAGAAGTCGCCGACAGCAACACGATTGTCGTGCCCGCGCATTTCCCGGGTCAGACAGCCGGATATGTCGAAAGCGATGGCGATGCCTGGCGCTGGCGCTATATGGAGTTCGATAACGGCATTCCGACCACGGAAGCGTAGCGTCTACCGAAACAGAACAATCAGCAGTGGCACCAGTATCGCGGTGACCACACCGTTAAGGCCCAGCGCAATTGCTGCGAACGTACCGGCGACCTCGTTGACCTGAAATGCGCGCGCCGTGCCAATCCCGTGCGCGGTCACCCCCATCGCAAAGCCGCGGGCCCGCCAATCCTTCATCCCCATCGCATTGAACAGCGGCGTGCCGATAATCGCCCCCAGGATACCGGTAATGATGACTAGCCCCGCCGTGAGCGACGGCAGGCCGCCAATCCGCTCCGCAATGCCCATCGCGATGGGCGAGGTAACGGATTTTGGCGCAAGCGACGTGATCGTCTCGACACTCGCCCCGAGTGCGACGGCGATGCCCACGGCTGAAACCACCGCCGTCGAGGCGCCTGCCAGCAAGGCCAGGACAATCGGCAGAATTGTCCGCCGCACTTCCCGCCTGTGCTCGTAAAGCGGGACGGCCAAAGCCACCACGGCCGGCCCCAGCATAAAATGCACAAACTGGGCACCATCGAAATAGCTTTGATAGTCCGTACCGGTTGCCCACAACAACGCTATCAACACGATGACCGCAATAGCCACGGAATTGACCAAGGGGTTTTTACCGCTCTTCAGATAGAGCCAATGCCCCGAGATATAGGCGACCATCGTCGCCGTAAGCCAAAGAAGCGGATTGGCGGACAGATAGACCCATACTTCGGTGACGGCCGACGGCATCAGGCGTCACCCTGCTCTTCGCGGTCTTCCGGTCCCGCAATCGCCCGGAAGACAAGTACCGTCACAACCAGCGACAGCACGGTGCTGCCAACCAGCGCCGCACCGATTGCCAGCCATTCGGCCTCGATGCGGGCAGCGTGCAGCATGAGCCCCACACCGGCCGGCACGAACAGCAATGAGAGATGCTGGAGAATGACCGACGCGACTTTTTTAAGTTCGTCGGGAACGCCGCCACGCAGCGCAAAGAACGCGACCAGCATAACCATTCCCAGAACAGGCCCCGGCACGGGAACCCCCGTCAGCCGGACGATCAGCTCTCCCGCGAGCTGAAAAGCAAGCAGCGCGGTAAGCGCTGTGATCAATCGCCGAACCCGTAAAGCGCCGCCGGATTATCGACCAGCAGTTTCTGTTGCGTTGCCGCATCGGGCGCATAGCGCGGAATCAGATCGACGAGCGTGCCTTCATCCGGCATGCCTTCCCACAGATTCGGATGCGGCCAGTCAGTGCCCCACAGGGCCCGGTCAGGATTGGTCTCTATGACCGCCTGCGCGAACTCCACCACGTCGTCATAGGGCGCGCCCATCTGCGACAGACGTTCCGCGCAGGAGATCTTCACCCACACATCCTCGTTCCGCATGAAATCGAGCAGCAGCTTGAAAGGCTCCGAGTCCAGCCCGTCGGCGACTTTGACCCGGACCATGTGATCGAACACGACCGGCAGCTTGAATTTGCGAAGGTCCGCATTGAATTCGACGATGTCTTCGGCCTCGATATAGATCACGAGATGCCAGCCGAGCCCCTCGATCTTCTCGGCGATCCGATGAACACGGTCAAAATTGGGGGGTCCGCTGAGGTGGCGTGCAAAGCTGAACCGGATACCGCGAATACCGCCTTCGTGCAGGGCTTCGAAATCCTTATCGGTATAGTCCTCATCAACGATCGCCACACCGCGCCAGCGCCCGTTGGAGGTCGCAATCGCATCCAGGGTCGCCGCATTGTCGGTCCCGTGACACGTCGCCTGCACGATGACGGATCGATCGAACCCGAGCAGCCCGTGAAGTGCCCGCAGTTTTTCCTTCGGCGCATCGACCGGCTTATAGGTGGTCTTCGGGTGATACGGGAAAATATCGGAGGGTCCAAAAACATGGACATGCGCATCACAGGCACCCGGTGGCGGCGTGAAATTGGGTTTGGAGGGGCTGGGAAGCGGCGGTGGCGGAAATTTCATGAGAACAAACCGGTTATGAACTATCCACCGGTTTTAGGACGACTAAGCCTTTAGCGGCAAGGCTTTCCTGTCAGCAGTTTGCCGAACCACCCGTCTGTCCAAGATGGTACGAATCGTATCTGATCCGCTGTACCGCATCATATTCGACCAGCTTATTGATCCCCGCCTCGATCGAGCCGTTATATCCGACAGGCCCGGCGGACAAATTACGGCTGTCCGGAGGATAGTCAGAAAGCAACCCCACGAGATAATCACGCACGAAAGCCATATTGTTGCAAACTGCCCCGGCGCCTTTTGTCCCACGGACGATCAGCGTCGCGACAACATTCCCGTTCGCCGTGAAGATAGCGCCCAGATTTACAAAATTCTCTTCTTCGTTTTCACGATATCGCTCTTCCGAGCGCGCAGAATCAATCGCCCTGTCCGCGGCGCCGATCACGGCGTTAGCGGCACGACTGGCCTGGCCGCTATTGCCGGTGCTCTCCAGATAGAGATAGCCGCCCGCTCCCAGACCGCAAACAACCAGTACTGGCAAAACTATTTTGACTATCTTGCTCAAAAGATATCTTTCGCATTGAAAATTATATCTATTTTCTCAGGATCCATGCACAATTTTTACTATCTCTACGTAAACGAATCCTAAAGATCATGGGTGGCCGCCATGGTAGATATGCTCTGGAGATCAGGGGATGACTTGCCTATGGTTACGGCATGACAGGAAATTTCATTTATAAGATTTGCGCGAAGAAGGAATGGGAAGATGCCGTCCAGGCAGGGCTCTACCTCGGCAGCGAGATCGACCTCAAAGACGGCTTTATTCATTTTTCAACAGCAAAACAGGCCGTAGAGACAGCATCGAAGCATTTTTCGGGCATTAATGGGCTGGTTCTCATAAAAATCGACAGCAAAGGGCTCGGTGATGCCCTGAAGTGGGAAAAATCGCGTAATGATGCGCTCTTCCCGCACCTTTATGAACCTCTGAAGCCCGAAACAGCCGAATGGATCGTCGATTTGCCGCTCGGGAATGACGGCGTTCATGTTTTTCCGCCGATCGACTGAGCCGGGCCATTCAATTGAGATTGCAGGTCGGGCTAACAGATCACGTGAAGCGTGATATGCTTTGCCTGATATGACGACCGACCAATTCCGTGATGACCTGACCGCCCTGCTGCCCCGTTTGTGGCGCTATGCGATGGTCAAGTGCCGCAATCCTGACCGGGCGAACGATCTGGTTCAGGCAACCTGCGAACGCGCGTTGTCACGCAGCCACCAGTTCCAGGCCGGAACCAGGCTCGACGCCTGGACAATCACGATTATGCAATCGATCTGGAAGAACGATCTTCGCCGGGAATCTATCCGCCGGGGCGAGGGTTTTGTCGACGTTGAAGATGCCGGCCTTATCGATATGCGTGAATCTGCCGAAGGGAAGATTTTCCTCTCTGAGGTGTTACAGGCAGTAGACAAGTTACCCGAGGCCCAGAAAGACGCGGTTTACCTCGTCTATGTCCAGGGGCTGAGCTACGAGGAAGCCGCGTCGGCGCTCGACATCCCTGCTGGAACGCTCACCAGCAGGCTGGTCCGGGGCCGCACGAAGATTGCGGAGATGATAAACGATCCGTCAGAGCAGGAGAGGAGTAGCGAGTAGATATGACAATCTCTGATGACAAACTCCTGGCCTATGCCGACGGCCTCCTGTCCCCTGCGGAAATTGCGGATATCGACAAACTGCTCGTCGACGATGGCGATGCGCGGGAGATCCTTGCATCCCTGAAACAATCGGATCTGCCGTACCGCGAAGCCGCGGAGACCCTGATCGATGTTCCCAACCTTTCCCATATCACCGCCCAAATCCAGTCGTACCAGCCGGCGCCGCGCCCGTCAGTGCTAAGGCGCTTCACGCCGCTGGCGGCCTCCATCGCGGTATTTTTCGTCGTCGGGCTGCTTGCTGGGCAGCACGTTTTCCCGCCGGCCACACCAAAGCCGACACAATGGGCGGTCTGGGTCGACCGGATCGCCAGCTATCAGGCGCTATATACCCGCGACACACTTCCCATGGGTAATCCACCCGCCGCCCGGAAATCCGGACAAATGCTTCGGGTCAGCAAATTTCTCGGCGCACCGATTATCGCCCCCGACCTTGCCAAACTGGATGCCGATTACAAGTACGCGAAGATATTCGCAATCGGCGGGCAACCGCTGGCACAGATTGCCTACCTGCCGAAATCCGGCGTGCCGTTTTCGCTCTGCCTGATGAAGACCGACAAACCCGATCACGGCCCCAAATTCTCGACCGCCCACGGCCTCAACGTCGCGTCCTGGCGGGCCAAAGGGATTGCGTACGTTTATGTCGGCAAGACACCCCGCGATGTCATGGACCGGTATATCGACGCCATGCGGACACAGACTGGCGCCTGACACCAAAACGTTCTCCCGACGAAAAAATACCCCCCCGACGGATGATTCTAGCTTCACGCGTGTTCACTGAATAACAATTCACGAACAACGCGAGCGGTCACCCCACCGGCCCTCACGTTCCGCCTTCGATACCGGTCCCGGGCAGGAAGCGGTGTCGGAGGCGGATCCTATCCCCACCCCTTTGCAGTAAGGTCAAATTCTCTTTATTCCTTCACAGGAACACGGAGGAAACGAGATGACCAATGCTGTCGGAGAGAACTATGGCGCGATCGATATCGTGTGCAACGCCTATACACCCGAAACCCTGAATAATGGCTGGATGTCGACTGACAAGAGCTTCCGCGAAAAAGTCCGGGTAAAGCCGGAATACCGCGACGGCGTCTCGGCCGAAGATTATATCGCCATGATGGACCGGTGCGGGATCGAACGCTCATTCCTCATCGCGTCCCGGTCGGGCGACCTCCGCATTCAGGGTTCCGCCCATATGCCGACAGATTACATAGCCGGGCTGGTCGAAAAGTACCCGGACCGGTATTCCGGCCTGATCGGCATCGATCCGTCGAAGATCATGGAAAGCCTGGCGGAAGTGGAACATGCGGTGCGTGACCTCGGCTTCGTCGGCGCCCATCTCTATCCACACTGGTTCGACGAAGCCCCGGATGCCGCCAAATATTATCCGTTCTATGCCAAATGCTGCGAATTGGATATTCCCGTGCAAATGCAGGTTGGCCACTGCCTCGTCTACAACCCGCATCGCCGCCTGCCGAGCGTGGGCCACCCGATCTGCCTCGACCGGATCGCCATGGATTTCCCCGATCTCAAGCTGATCGGCATTCACATCGGTTATCCCTGGTACGAAGAGATGATCTCCGTCGCCTGGAAGCACCCGAACGTCCATATCGGGCTCGACGCCTATGCCCCAAAGCACTGGCCGGAGGCCACCCGCCACTACATGAATTCATTCGGACAGGACAAAGTCATGTTCGGGACCGACTGGCCCGTGGTCGATCCGGAACGCGCCATGAGCGACGTCGCCGAGATGGAATGGAAACCTGATGCAAAACGTAAAGTTATGCGGGACAACGCGTTGAAATTATACGGACTTCCGACCTAAAAATCTTCAGGCAACAGAATCTTCAGGTCCAGCTTCCGGACCTTCCCCAAATCGCTTTTGGGCAGGCTATCCAGCGGGAAAATCTGCTTCGGACATTTGTAAGAGGCGAGTTTCTCACGGCAATGGGCCATCAGCTCATCGATCGAGCCGTCTCCTGTCACAAAGGCGGCGATCTCTTCCCCCATTTCGGGCGATGGCCAGCCGATCACCGCTGCGTCATTGACGCCGGGGTGGGATAGCAGGACCTCTTCAATCTCCGCCGGGTAGATATTGGCGCCGCCGCGGATAATGACCTCCTTGGAACGCCCCGACAGGTACAGATAGCCGTTCTCATCAAGACGTCCGAGATCACCGGGATAGAACCAGCCTTCGTGATAGGTCTCTTTATTCGCTTCCGGGTCATTGAAAAAACCGGATGCAACACCGGGACCACGGTAGCGAATGCGGCCTATTTCGCCCGCACCCACCGGCTCATGCGCGTCATCAACGATCTGAACACGCGTGTTGAACACTGCCTGGCCGACCGACCCTGCTGCTTGCCCACCGTGTTGCGGGCTCAGGATCGACACGCCACCGCCCTCGGTGGAGCCATAGTAATTGATAAAGGACGGACACAGACGCTGCATGACCTCCGTCCGCTCGTCTTCGTGCAGGATCGCGCCCGTGCACAGCAACAGGCGAAGATCGGGGAATAACAGCCCGTCTCCCTGCCCCTCGGCCAGCAGACGCCGCAGGATGGTCGGCACGAGCAGGGTTGTGGTGGCGCGGCTTGCCCGGGCGGCCTCTATCAGTTCCTGTGGGCCGTAAGGCGGCGGACACATAATCACGGTACCGCCGGCCCAGGTGGCACTCATCGTGAATGACCGCCCGCCACCGAAATACAGCGGTGTTGCCGACAGATAGCGGTCGTGTTCGGTAAAACCGAGCGACACAAACTGCGTAACCCAGCGCGACCGCATCTGCCGGTGGTTCAACGCGGGCCCCTTTGGCGTACCCGTCGTGCCCGATGAAAGCGACAGGACCATCGGCAGCTTCTCGTCTTCGGGAAAATCGCCATCCGGGTCTTCCTGTTCGGCGGCCGCCTTGAACGCATCATCCAGCGCAATCGCGCCGTCCAGCGCATCACCTGCCTCCGCAAGGACATACCCGGCACGGAAGCCACCAATCACGTTTCCCTTTTCCAACGCGGTCCAGCGGTGATCGATCGGCAGGATGATTCCGCCCATCCGTGCCACGGCAAGGTTGGCGACGATATGATCGGCACTGTCCCGGAGCGCCACACCGATAACATCCCCCTGCTTCATGCCCAGCGTCGTCAGATGCGCTGCCCATAACCGCACACGGCGCGCGAGCGCTTCATGGGTGAGCATAACCTCACCTTCAATTATGGCCGGATGGCCGGGCTTACGCCGGGCCTGGTGGTCGAGCATCGATGCGATATTTGCCATGGTCGGTTCCGGGACGGTGCTGAATTGGATCTATGCTGGTTCGCGACCCGATAGCTCTGCTACGCTCAATAGCCAGCGTCAACCGGGAACCTCTTTATAGCCCTTATGGACCATGCCGATCACATCGTCTTTGCACCCCGTGCGCAACAACGCGTGTTGCGGGAAATCCGGTTTGCCGAGACCATCGATCTGGTATTCGACCGGCACCCGGTTTATCGCCAGATAGCGGCGGATGCAGGCCTTGGCCGGCCAGGTATCACCTCGACCGACGATCTCGACCGATTTCCCGTGACCACCAAGGCGGACTATATGGCGACGCCTGAGGCCTACCGCCTCGATACAACCGGTCTTGGCGATGATGAGCGCGCGCTGTGGGATGTCATGCACACCACCGGCACGACCACGGGGGTCCCGACACCGTTCTACAACACCTCCTACGACTTCTACCGGATACTCTCGGTTCAGGAAGGCATGATGCGCCTGCGCGGTATCGGGCTGGACGACAGTATCGCCAATCTTTTCCCGCTGACGGTCTGGCCGCACGGTGCCTATGCCCGGGTGCCCCATGCCGCGGCAGCAATGAAGATTCCCGTGATCAGCGCCCTGCCCGGCAACCCGTCTCAAAATTTCGCTCATGGCAGCAACCTCGATGAGGTCGTGACCATTGTCGCCCGGTCGGGTGCGACCATCCTGTGGGGCGTGCCGAGCTATGTGCGGCGGGTGCTGATCCGCGCTGGCGAACTGGGCGCGGACTTTTCATCGGTGCGATACGTGTTTGTCACGGGGGAAAACACGCCCGAAGCAATGCGGACAGATTTCGAGACACGTCTTGCCGCCCTTGGCGCGCCCGATGTGTTCGTCTCGATCTCCTATGGCGCCACGGAGATGCAGGGCGGCATGGTCGAATGCGCGCCGGGCTCGGGGTTTCACAACCCGGCCCCGGATCAGTTCCTGATCGAGATTGTCGACCCGGACACGCATCGACGAGTACCCGCAGGTCAACCGGGCCTTGTCCTGCTCAGCCATATGGACCGGCGCGGCACGGTGTTGTTACGCTATGCACTCGGCGATATTTCGGCGCTTGCGACCGGTCCCTGCCCGCATTGCGGGTCCGAGACCGACCGGCTCGCGGTCACGCCGGCACGCGCGGATTCGCTCCTCAAGATCAAGGGCACCCTGGTGAACCCGGCGCTGATCGAAGACATCCTGATCGCCGACAGATCAATCAGCGAATACCAGATCGTTGTCGAGCGCGAAAACGCTTCCGATGACCTGTCGCCGGATCGCCTGCGCCTGCGCATCGCGGGCCCCGCGCCGGGTGCCCTGCCCGGCATTGCTGACACCATCAAATCGGCTATTGGCATAACGCCGGTGATCGATCTCGACAGTGCGGAGGCCATTTATGCCGCCGGCGACACACTCAAGAGCCGGCGCCTCATCGACCGGCGTAAATAGAAGCAAAAATAGAAAAGGCGGCCCGAAGACCGCCCTTTCCGAAAAGGTATCGACGCTCAGAGTTTTGTCGGATCGATCTTGGAATAGATGTGGTCATACATCAGTTTCTGATAGATCGCCGTTGCCTCATCCAGCTTCGACGGATCGGGACCGGCCGCCGCAAGGATATTGCTCAGGCCCGCATCGGCGATGATCTTCGTCCATTCGTCGATACGCTTCCCAAAGTCACCGGCGATCCGTTCGGCGTTCTTCGCCTTCAGCTTCTTGGCGTTCTTGATCGCGGTGGCGAGCTCATTCTTTTTATGCTCGGCCCAGACTTCCTTGATCTTTGCATCTGCCGGAAAAACCTGGATGCCGACCTTGGCCGCCAGTTTCTTGGCCGCGATATCGTCACCGATATAGCCTTTGACGACGGTACGGGCGATCGCACCGGGCAGCGCCTTCCACATGGTGCGTTTCTGATCGGGTGAATAAGCATCCCATGCAGCCCGGTTCATCACAACCAGCCCCAGCCCTGAATAGGAGCCGAACTGGTAGTTCAGCACCGATTTGATCGAATCCTCGATCGGATAGGACTTGATCCACGCCATCGGCCCGATAATACAGTCGATCTGG
Source organism: Paracoccaceae bacterium (assembly GCA_047638395.1). Lineage (GTDB taxonomy): Bacteria > Pseudomonadota > Alphaproteobacteria > MPNO01 > UBA830 > CAXBCP01. The sequence goes on from JBLIMV010000030.1 coordinate 25,531, forward strand.
CCCCGCTTTATGGCTTCCGGCACGTCCGACATGGTCATTGAGACCGGCGTCCCGCCCAGTGCGCGGGCCCAACGTCCCAGTGCGCCGGTCGTGCGAAGCTTCAGCCCCTTTGCATCCGCTACGGTTTTGATGTTGGGCTGGCGGCACAGCAACGAATAGCCGCCGACGCCATACCCCGCGAGATAGATGGTCTTGTTCTTCCCATAATCGGCGAGACATTCCGGGCAATCGAAGAAATACGTCGCCAGTGCGGCACCGTTCATGATCAGCTCGTTTTCACCCAACATCAGCATATCGGCGATGATGAACGCATGCTTCAGGCTGGTCCGTGAATAGCTGGGCACGATCAGGCCTGCCTCGGCCGTCCCGTTGCCGACGGATTTCAGTGTTGCCTTGGCGCTGAACAGCTGACCGCCCGCGACCAGCTTCCAGGGCATACCTGCCTTGGTCAGTTCTTCGAGCATCGGGCCGATGCCATGGCGGTTTACGTTGTGTTTGGGCGGCAGCCACTGGCCGTATGTGTATGTGTTCTGCGCCATGGCGGAGCCCGCCCCGGCGGTCAGGAAGCCTGCGATCGCGGCCCCCGCAAGTGCATATCTCAACTTCATGTCTCTCTCCCTTGCTTTTGGCGTTAAAGAATCCGACGTCCGTTTCGTTGCAAATTTCCTAGCTCATGAGCCCCGGTAAAAAGAGCGATATCTGCGGGAACGCGACCAGCAGAAGCACCACGATGACCTCGCAGACAAGAAACCAGGCTACACCCTTAAAAATAGTCTCCAGCGATATATCCGGCCCCACCACGCTTTTTATGACGTAGACATTCAGCCCGACCGGCGGTGTCAGCAGGCCGATCTCGATATATTTCACCACAAGCACACCGAACCAGATGAGATCGAGATTCAGCGCCTCGAACATCGGCAGCAGCAGCGGCAGTGTGATCAGCAGCAGCCCGAGCGGATCGAGAAACATGCCGAGGATGATGTAGATAATCGATGCTGCAAGCACGAGCAGGATCGGATCCGCCGCCCAGCTGCCCACCATTTCTTTCAGGAAGATTTCGGCACCAGTCATGGCGAGGAAGCGCGTCAGCAATACAGCGCCGATGGCCACCCAGAAGATACGTGCCGTCCCCGACAATGCTTCAAACAGGCTGTCGCGGAACACTTTGATCGTGAGCCGCCGCTGCAGAAACGCGATCAGGAAGGAGGCAAAGGCACCAAATGCGCCAGCCTCGGTCGGCGTAAAGATGCCGCCGTAAAGCCCGCCGATGATCACCAGAATAAGCGCCAGAAGCGGCCAGACGTCGCCCAGCGCCTCCCACTTCTCGGCGCGGGTCGCATCCTGCGCCTGCGGCGGTCCAAGCGACGGATTGATCTTGCAGCGGACCATGATCATCGTGGCGTAGATCAATGCCGTCATAATTCCCGGTAAAACGCCGGCAATAAACAGCTTGCTGATCGATACCTCGGCAAATATGCCATAGAGCACAAAGGCAATCGACGGCGGGATCATCGCGCCCAGCGTGCCAGCACTTGCAACCGTGCCAGTCGACAGGCCGGGATCGTATCCCGCCTTGGTCATCTCCGGTACGCTGATACGCCCCATTGCCGCGGCCGTTGCGGTGCTCGATCCGGACGCGGCAGCAAAGCCGGCGCAGGCGAAATTGGCGGCGACCGCAAGCCCGCCCGGCAATCCGCCGAGCCATAATCGCGCGGCCTTGAACAAGGCTGACGATATACCGGAATTATGCGCGACCGAGCCCATCAGCAGAAACATCGGGATCGCGGAAAATGACCAGTGGGCGGCGAAATCGAACGGTTCGGTGCGCAGCATCCCGCCGGCAACGCTCCACCCTTTGAGGGCGGCGACACCGAACATGGACACGATCATCAGCGAGAACCCGACCGGCACACGCAACGCAATCAGCACCAGCAGCGCCCCCAGTCCGGAAAACCCGATTTGAAGCTCTGTCATATGGTCATTCCCAATAGACCGGTTTTCGTTTGCCGAACGCGACCATGAAATCGTCAATCAGGCGGAACAGCAGATAGATCGCCATCAGTCCCATGCCGATCGGCAGCAGAAACCGGTTCGGCCAGATCACGATCAGATCGTCCGACGTTTCCCACATCTCGCCCTCTTCGAAGCTGATCAGCGCGGCAAACCAGGTTTCGCGCACGAACCAGATCACGAAGACGAAACAGACAATCCCGACAACGCCTTCGAGGAAGGCCAGGCTCCTGGGCCGCAACCCGCGCGTGAACAGTTCGACGAAAATCTGGCCTTCATGATGCGAAACATGGGCGAGCGGCAGGAAGGTGACCGCGACCATGTAATAGAACGACACAATCTCGATGGTGCCGTCGATCGGCCTTGAAAAAATTTCGCGCATCGCGACATCGGCGACCACCTGAATCATGATCGCCAGGATCGCCGCACCTGCGATCCAGGAAAGTATATTGGTCGGTATCTGTATCGACCTGTGATCAGGTCGCATGATCCGTTCCCCATTTTTTTCGCACGACCATCTTTGGGGCCGCTTATTGCAAGGAACTATGCCTGAAGCAGCACAAAACGCAAATAGCAGTGATTATCATGTTACCGAAGTCCAGCAATTGTGCGGTAAACGCAAAGAATCCGCCCTCCCTCAAATCGCCAACGGTGCTATATTAGGGTCGGATTACTTCCATGCAGAGGCACGAATTCATGACCGAAACACAGCTTCAGGACCGTACCGTTAGAGGTCTTCTTCAGTTCACGATCCCGACCGGCGAAACACCGGTCACCCAGGTCAGTGAGGGCGGTGGCGGGCGCACCGACCCGAAGACCGGCAATTACGAAATGAAGGAAATCACCATCCGTGACGGACGGCCGACCGCCGATCAGCTCGACATGGAAGTCCAGGGCTACGAGTTCCTGAAATCCGACACCGCGGTCACAGATTTCACCGATGATAAACAGGTGACGGAAATCTATTATCCCGAACTTGAAAAGCTGCTGCTCGACGCGACCGGCGCCAAGCGTGTGCTGATCTTCGACCACACCATTCGCATCGGCGACCCCGAAAAACGCGACGCCCTCGGTGTGCGTGATCCCGTGCGCAGCGCCCATAACGATTTCACCGACAACTCAGCCCCCGCCCGCGTGCGTGACCTCCTGCCCGCCGAAGAGGCAGAGGAACTTCTGAAACGGCGGTTTACCTCGGTAAACGTCTGGCGTCCGCTCACCGGCCCGGTCAAAATCGACCCCATTGCTATCTGCGCGTGGGACAGCATCGGCGAGAACGACATGATTCCGGCCGAACGGAACTACGGCAACCGCATCGGCGGCATCCTGAACCTGTCCTACAACCCGGACCAGAAATGGACCTATTTCCCGGACATGGAACGCGACGAGGTCATCCTGTTGAAATGTTTCGATTCAGAACGGGACGGCCGCGCAAGATGGACGGCACATGCTGCATTCGAAGACCCGAACGGTCCCGATCCGTCCCTGCCCGCCCGCGAAAGCATCGAAGTACGGACTCTGATTTTCTACTAGGATTTTTCGGCGTCAGTCGAACATCGCGACGCAGTCAATCTCCACGTTCACGCCCGCACGGTGCGGCGTGCCGCCGATGCAGGTGCGGGTCACTTTTTCGCCCTGCATGAACTCGGTGAAGGCCGCGTTGAAGCTCTGAAAATCACCGGCATCGCGCAGGCAGACACGCATGTTGACCACATTGGTGAAATCCCCACCCGCGGCGGCGAGCACGCCCTGCAGATTGGTCAGGGTCTGGCGGGTCTGTTCCTGAATATCGGTGGAAACGACTTCCTTGGTTTCGGGATCAAGCGGCCCCTGCCCCGAGACGAACATCATGTTCCCCCATTTGATGCCCTGGGCCAGCGGCGACGGCGTTGCCTTGTCGCTGAAACCTGTTGTCGGCGCGGTGGCGGAGGTGATTATTTCCTTGGGCATGGTCTGTCGTCCTTTTCAGTTATTGCTTTGGTCTAGCGTCACCCCCGCGAAGGCGGGGGTCTCTCACGGTGCAGATGACAGAGATTCCCGCCTGCGCGGGAATGACGATATTTTCAGTCCCGTCCAGGATGCACCGCACCGCAATCGTCGCAGGTCCGCGCGTCTTCTGACTCGAAAAACGCGTCGTAGGCTTTTGATACCGGGTCCTTGGTGTAATCGTCGACGACGAAGAATTCCTCGTGGATCAGCTTGTCGCAGTCGGGGCAGAACCACTGGAACGTGTCGGTCTCGCCTGCGCGGCGCATGCGCTCGCCGACCAGCAGGAACGCGTCTGCCGGAAACCGTGGCGAATGGGGAATGCCAGCGGCGGTGTAGATGGTCTCTCCCGCTTTCAGGACCGCAATCTCCTCGCTGCCGTCGGGCTTGCGGTAATGCAGGTTCATCGTGCCTTTGAGCATCGTCATATGTTCGTCGGACGGATTGATGTGGAACTCCGAGCGGTATTCGCGGCCGCGCGCAATAAACATCAGCGTATCTTCGCTCTGCCACAGCACTTTGACGTATTTCCCGGTCTCGGCGAGTTCGCGGGTGATGGCATCGTGATCGGCTATGGGCATGGGCAGCATGGGACGTTCTCCGTTTTCGCGCGTATTCAGGCAGCTTCGCGGGCAAGTGCCCCTTTACCGAGGATGATATCGGATGCTTTCTCCGCCGTCATGATGACAACGGCGTTGATATTGCCGCCGGTCAGGTCGGGAAACACGGACGCATCGACAACCCGCAGACCGTCAAGCCCGCGCACTTTCATCTCGCCATCGACCACGGCGCGCTCGTCGATGCCCATCCGGCAGGTGCTGACCGGGTGATACACCGTGCCGAGCGTCTCGCGCACATAGGCGTCTATGGCTTCGTCGTCGTCTTCCCGGATATGCGTGCCGGGAGCGAATTCCTCACCCCGGAGCTCATCGAACGCCGGCTGCAGCGCCAATTTACGCATGATGCGGAAACTCTCGCGCAGCACCCGGCGGTCCTCGTCGGTCGACAGGAAATTATTGACGATGCGTACCGGGTCCATCGGATTGCCTGAGCGCAGGCTCACCCTGCCCCGGCTTTCGGGACGCAGATGACAGGACCGGAAGGCGAATGTCTGTTCCGAAGGCGCCATAATGCCCGGAAACCACTGGCGCGCGGTCATCGACATCGGCCGGAAGAACATCTGGATGTCCGGGATCTCAAGATCGGGGCGGCTTTTTACAAACCCGGTCAGCGAGGATGGCGGTGAGGCCGCCATCCCGGTGCCGAACAATTTGACCCGCGCCACATGAAACGCAAGGCGGTCGAGGCGCAGCTCCTTGTGAAACTGTGAGCCCTTTGAATAGTGATACTCAAGCCCGACGGCAGGATGATCCTGCAGGTCGCTGCCGACGCCGGCGAGATCGTGGGTCACCTCGATCCCCATCTCGCGCAGGTGATCCGCCGGACCGACACCCGACACCATGAGAACCTGCGGAGAATTGATCGCACCGCCAGCCAGAATGACTTCCTTGCCCGCGCCGACGCGGTGGGTCTTGCCGTCCTGCACGTATTCGATGCCCGTCGCCCGCTTGCCGTCAAAGCGGACGCGCGTGACATGGGCCCGAACCTGCACGTCGACATTCGCGCGCTTCATCGCCGGGCGCAGATAGGCGACAGCCGCACTCTGGCGGCGGCCATTGACAGCGTTCACCTGCAGACGGGCAAACCCGTCCTGTGCGGCGCCGTTGTAATCTTCTGCCTTTTCATAGCCTGCACTTTCGACCGCACCGAAAAAAGCATCGAAAATAGGATCCTCGACATCAGTGGTGCGAATTTTCCACGGCCCATCTGCGCCGTGATAGTCGTCCTTGCGGTCCTGGAAGGACTCAGCGCGTTTGAAATACGGCAGCACATCGTCATAAGACCAGCCGCCGAGGCCCTTTTGGCGCCAGCGGTCGAAATCGCCTGCGTTGCAGCGCACATACGCCATCATGTTGATCGAGGACGAGCCGCCCAGCACCTTACCGCGCGGATGAAACAGGCGCCGGTTGTCGACATGCGGTTCGGGCTCGGATTCGTAGGACCAGTTGTATTTCGGGTCCTGCCAGACCTTGCCAACCCCAAGCGGCATATGGAGCATGAAATCCTTGTCGCGGTCGCCCGCTTCGAGCGTGAGGACGCTATTCGCGCCCCCGTCGCTGAGCCGGTTGGTCAGCACACACCCGGCGGAGCCCGCGCCCACGACGATGTAATCGACTGTTTTTTCGAAATCCGTCATCCGGCTATTCCCTGCACTTTTTCAAACGTTAGCAGTCGAATGCAGAGGCGACAACGGCACGGGGCCGATCACGGAAATCAGGCGAGTTTGAGCTCGGTATTGAGGTAGGAGATGATATCGGTGGATTCATACAGCCAGGTATCATCCCCGGCCGCATTCTTTACCCGCAGGCACGGAACCTTGTGCCGTCCGCCGCCGTCGATCAGCGCCTGTTTATGCACCTCGTCGTGCCGCGCATCGCGCAGCTCGATATTCAACGCATGGCGGCGTATCTCGCGGCGGACCTTTACGCAGAACGGGCACGCGTTGAACTGATACAGCGCGAAAGCTGCCGTTTTGCCATCAATTTCCCGCTGCGCCGTGGCCTCGCGGGTCAAAGGTTTGGGCCGTGTCAGCAGGTCATATCCCAGAACCAGTCGTCCCAGAATCCATCGAACGAAATTCATCTCATGCTCCGGCAGATGTTTGGCAGAAAATCTGGCTGATAATACTCACCACAAGCGGTTGCTCGCAATGGCTGCGCCGTCGACAAGCGCCTGTAATTTCGCCCAGACGGTTTCTTCGACGCTGAAATCGGCCCCGGCGAAGGTGCTGAAACCGCATCTCCCTGTACACGCTGCTGAAATACCGACAATATATGTGATCTATGGAGTACGGATTTTAAATGCCCATAAAGAATACTAACAGTGCAAACTACCGCCCAGAGGTTATTGATTGGGCTAGTGTGGAATTACCTGATACATGGCCTGATCACTGTAGCCTATATAATCCTTTGCACCTTTATAGAATGCTACGCGCAGTTTTGGGTAGTAGACAGAAAATACAAATCCCCCACAATTTGCCTGGACGCAACCTGATTCCTAAATATGCCCTGCAGGAATTTCACAACCTCCCAAACGGGAATTACTCTCAAAAATTAAGTAATGGCTACATTAAGGGATTTGAAATAGTCATGTTGGGCTGCATGACTAAATACAGAAAGATGATCGCTAGTTCGCTAAATAATTGTAATAGCGTTTTAGATATAGGCTGTGGCGGTGGCACAACAGCGGATATCATCCAGCAGAAAGGTATAGATGATGTATGGGCATTAGACCCCTGCCCCTATCTTTTAAAGAAAGCAGCAACTCGCCACCCAAAAATTAATTTTATACAAGGCGCGGGAGAAAACATACCATTTCAAGATTCTCGCTTCGATGGTGTTTCACTATGTTATGTGCTGCATGAAATTCCACCTAAACATGTCGAAGAAATAATTCTAGAGGTAAAACGAATTTTAAAGCCTGGAGGGTCTTTTGTGATTGTTGAGCCATCTCCAATCCATTATTTTACCACTTATAGAAAATTATTCAGACACTTTGGACTCAAAGGCTTATATTTTAAACTATTAGCACACAACATTAATGAGCCGTTTCTTGAAAGTTGGCACAAGATAAATTTGAAAAGCTTACTTATTTCAAAAGGGTTTCAAGTTGTTCAAGAATTATCCGATGTACCAAGCTCATTAATACATGTGAAATCTAATAAATAACGGGATGTATAGCGAAGTCACATAGAGGTCATGGTGCAGGCTGCCGAATACGAAGTGGTTGCTGCGGACAAGAAGACCTACGACGCACTCGATATCTTCGCCCCTGCCTCGATTTTCCCGTTTCGCCCGTCGCCAAGCACCGCCGATTTATCCTATTCTACATACTCAACGGAATGAGGTGATCATGCATAACTGGCAGGTCGGGGACGTCGAAATACAGCGGGTCGTCGAGTTCGAGGCGCCTCTGCTCGATCCTTTTGCAATCTATCCCGACGCCGACGCGGAAACGCTGAAACGCTGAAACGGCATAAATCATGGTTGGAGCCGCGTCTGCAGGATCCCGAAACCGGGCTGCTTATCCTCGCGTTTCATACCTTCGTGATCCGCACCCCGCGCCACGTGATCCTGGTCGATACCTGCGGCGGCAACGACAAGCAGCGCCCGCAGAAACCGCGCTATCATATGAACAGCTGGCCGTACCTCGAAAACCTTGCCGCCGCCGGTGTTCAGCTCGAAGACGTCGATTTCGTACTGTGCACGCATCTCCATGTCGATCATGTCGGCTGGAACACGCGGCTTGTCGACGGCCGCTGGGTGCCGACCTTCCCCAACGCGAAATACCTGTTCGCCAGGGATGAATGGGCGTTCTGGGAAGAGGAATACAAGACCGAGCGTTACACGGACGATCCTTATTACGAAGACAGCATCCTGCCGGTGATCGAAGCCGGTGCTGCCGTGATGGTGAATGGCGACCATACAATCGACGACTGGGTGCGGCTCGAGCCCACGCCGGGCCATACACCCGGTCATGTTTGCGTCCATATCGATTCCGGATCGTCACACGCCGTGATGAGCGGCGATCTCATGCACCACCCGCTGCAATGCGCCGAGCCGGACTGGAGCAGCTGTTTCTGCGTCGACCCCGCCGCATCCGCTGCAACACGGCGGAAATTCCTCGCCACGCACGCGGAAACGCCGACGCTGGTCATGCCGGCACATTTTCCGACCCCGGATGCCGGGCGGATTATTGAGGCGGGTGATGCATGGCGGTTTAAATTCAGCGACGAGGAATAGTTGGCGCCGGAGTGTAACCGGAACAAAACATATCAGATTGATCTACCGCAAGGCGCGCCAGATCCAATTCAGGGTACGTTGGTGAGTTATCAGATTATCACCACAACCGGTGCGTTCCCCCCTCAGAACAGGGGCCCGGAGCAATCCGGGAGGAGACGGGGCATTGGCTATCGCGACAAAACCAAAAAAATCAGCGGCGAATGACGCAGAAAACGCAGAGCCGCAATCGACCGACCGCCATACACGCACAGAGCTCGCCAAAATGCGGCACGATCCAGAGGCAATCCGCCGGGCTTTCGAGACCGGTGCCTATCCCTACAAGACAAAGATCAAACGAGCGGCCTACGAGAAACACAAGGCCGAGCTACAGGTCGAGTTGCTCAAAGTTCAGAAATGGGTCGAGGATTCCGGCCAGAAGATCGTCGTCCTGTTTGAGGGCCGCGATGCCGCCGGTAAGGGCGGCACCATCAAGCGTTTCATGGAACATCTGAACCCGCGGGCAGCACGGGTCGTGGCCCTGCCCAAGCCGGGAGAGCGCCAGCGTACGCAATGGTTTTTCCAGCGGTATATCGAGCACCTGCCGGCAGATGGCGAAATGGTTTTCTTCGATCGCTCCTGGTACAATCGCGCCGGCGTCGAGCGGGTAATGGATTTCTGCAAGCCGAACGAATACCTGGAATTCATGCGGCAAGCGCCCGATCTCGAGCGCATGCTGGTGCGCAGCGGCATACGGCTGTTCAAATACTGGTTCTCGGTCACCCGCGAGGAGCAGCACCGGCGCTTTGAAGCCCGCAAAGCCGATCCGCTGAAGCAATGGAAGCTGTCGCCGGTCGATCAGGCCTCGATCGACAAGTGGGACGATTACACCGAAGCCAAGGAGGCCATGTTCTTCAACACCGATACGGCAGACGCCCCCTGGGTGATCGTCAAATCGAACGACAAGAAGCGCGCCCGGCTGAACTGCATGCAGCATTTCCTGTCTTCATTGCCCTATCCGGATAAAGACCTGCACGTCGTCCAGGGCCCCGATCCGTTGATCGTCGGCTCCAGCGGCCAGGTGATCGGCCGCAGCGATCATATTCTGGGCAAAAGCCTGCATCCGGATTTACGGCGCACAAAAGACTGAGAATTGGGGCGCCGGTTCGAACCTTGTTCGAACCTCTTGTTGTCCGATAAGGGGCCGATCATCTCTCAAGAAGAGAAAATGGTGCGCCCGACAGGATTCGAACCTGTGACCTACGGATTAGAAGTCCGTTGCTCTATCCAGCTGAGCTACGGGCGCTATGCGGGTTTTCCTATCACACTTCCGATTATCGCGCGAGATGGGTTTGCGCCTTAACGCAAGGCCCCACCCTGTGTATCGTCAGCGTAAGACAACTTCGCGGGGAACGAACGCATGAGCGGCAAACTGGACGGAAAAAAGGCCATCGTGGTCGGCGGCGGCGGTGGCATTGGTGGCGCGATTGTTAAGCGCTTTCATCAGGAAGGCGCCAGCGTCTGCGTCATAGATACCGACGGCACCGCGGCTCAAAGAACGGTCGACATGCTGGGCGATGAAGACGGCGGCGGCACGCCCTTCCCGCTCGCGGCAGATATTGGCGACGAGGCGGCAACGATAGATGCCGTCGCCGAAGCCGTCGCAAAACTCGGCGGGCTTGATATCACCGTACATTCTGCCGCCACGCGCGAGCCGACAGCAACCGTCGAGGACACCGATCTCGCACACTGGGATGAAGCGCTGCGCGTCAACCTCACGGGCATTTTCCTGCTCTGCAAACATGCGATCCCGCACCTGCGCGCGTCAGGCGGCGGGGTGATCGTCAACATCGCGTCCCAGCTCGGCACCGCCGTGACATCGGGCCGACCCGCCTATCACGCGACCAAGGCCGCCGTGATCCACCTGACAAAGGCAATCGCTATTGAAAACGCGGCCGATAACATCCGCGCCGTCACGGTTTCTCCCGGGGCGATCGAAACCAACCGCCTCCTCGCCCGCTATGACGATATGCAGACCGTCCGCGACCTGCTGACACCGGCGCATCCCATCGGGCGCCTCGGGCTGCCCGAAGATATTGCCGGCGCCGTCCTGTTCGCGGCGAGTGACGATGCTGCTTTCATGACCGGCACCGATCTGATCGTCGACGGCGGATACACGGCGGTCTGAACGATGGCACATACACTCATTACCGGAGCGGAATCCGGCCTGGGCCTTGCGTTGACGCGGGCCTTTATCGATGCGGGCAGCAATGTCGCGGCCCTTTGCCGCGAATCCACGCCCGAACTGGATGCGCTGGCCCCTGACATTCACGCAGGTGTTGATGTCACCAATGCAGCCGCAGTTTATCGCGCGGCCGCTGAAATCGGCGACAGGACCATCGACGTTCTGATCAATAACGCGGGGATCATGATCGAAGACGATATCGACCGGATCGATATTGCCGCCGTCCGTTCCCAGTTTGAGGTCAATGCGTTGGGACCGCTCAGTGTCGCCCTCGCCTTTCGCAAGCGTTTCCGGCGGGGCTCACGCGTGGTCAATATTTCCAGCCGCCTCGGATCCATCGGCGACAACGAGTCCGGCGAAGATTACGGCTACCGGATGTCCAAGGCGGCACAGAACATGCTGACATCCAGCCTCGCCATCGATCTCGCGAAAGAGGACGTCATCGTTGCCGCCCTGCATCCAGGAATTGTCGCGACTGGCATGACCGGCGGGAAAGGCACGCCCGCAGATGAGGTTGCGCACGATTTGAAAGCGGTTATCGATGCGCTGGATGCGTCACAGTCGGGATGTTTTCTCGACAGGTTCGGCGCGGGGATTCCCTGGTAACCTGGTTCGACTAAGTCCAGCTTCGTCAGACGAAGATCAGGCTTATCTCCGGCACCGCGATCAACAGGATCGTCACCAGCAGCATGATGAAAGCAAATGGCGCCGCGCCGAGGAAAATCTGGTTCAGCGTTATGCGGTCATCGTTCAACGTCGATTTCACGACGTAACACGTTATCCCAAGTGGGGGTGTTAACAGGCCGATCTCGACGGCAATCACCGTCACAATACCGAACCAGATCGGGTCGCCCCCAAACTGCGCCAGCACTGGCAGGGCCAGCGGCAGAATGATGAGCATGATCGAGATTGAATCAAGGATCATGCCGAGCAGGATCAGCACCAGCACGTAAAGGATGATGAACCCGGTAAAGCCGAGCCCCGTCCCGCCGATAAAATCACCCATCTGCTGCGGCAGACCGGACAGCGCCAGCATCCGCGAATAGATATTGGCCGCCAGGATCAGGAACAGGATAGAGACCGTGATGTGGCCGGTCTCCATCAGGACGCTCCAGATGATTTTCCAGCTCAGCTTGCGCCGTAAAAGGCCGATGATCAGGGCGCCCAGCGCGCCTGCAGCGCCTGCTTCGGTCGGCGTAAAGATACCGCCGTAAATGCCGCCGATGACCAGAAAGACAAGAGCGAGGATTGGAAACAGTTTTACGAAGGCAGATGTAATTGATTCATCATCGGCGCTGACGGTCGAACTGTTAAGATCTCCGATCATCTCCGGCTTCCATGTCGCCATCCCGAGGATCAGCAAAGCGAACGCGAGTGCCAGGATAATGCCCGGCACCACGGCTGCAATGAACAGAATGCCGACAGACTGTTCCGCGAGGAATCCGTAAACGATGAGCAAAAGGCTCGGCGGGATCAGCATGCCCAGGACGGACGATCCGGCGACCACGCCTACGGCAAAACGCGCCGTGTAGCCCTGCGCCATCATTTCAGGCGTCGCAACGCGGGTGAAGACGGCGGCAGACGCGATGGAAGATCCGGTGATCGCCGCAAAGACCGCATTGGCCGCGACGGTCGCAATACCGAGCCCGCCGCGCACGTTGCGCAGCGCCCAGCGCGCTACCTGGAAAGTCTCCTTGCCGACGTCGGACGCCGCCACCAGTAGCCCCATCAGCACGAATAGCGGGACAACGCCGAAGAAATAATTCCGCATGTATTCCACGGCCGCAAGTGCCAGCATGCGTTCGGCGACAAGCGTATTGCCCTTCATAAACCAGATACCGACGAAGCCCAGGACGATCAGGGCAACACCGATGGGCATACCGGCATAAATCAACACCAGCATGCTCAGGATCGACAAGGCGCCGATCTGGCCATTGGTCAGTTCGACCGTCGTCGCAAGATACACCACCAGCAATACGGCGCCGAGCGCCACCAGCCAGCCCCAACCGCGTTTGGCCGGCGTACCGTCTTCGGTTTTCGCGTTAAAGGATTTCGTGGCACCGGCAGCAGATCGGCAGAACTGAATGAAAAATTCGATGCCTGTTGTCGCCGCGCCGAGAATAACCAGCAGTTTGAACGGCCAGATAATAAACGTGAAATCGCCCGGCACACCGGCGACTTCCTGCTCAACCCAGGCTTCGATGAATGACGGCCAGACGCCGTGCGTAATCATCGCAAAAACGACAAACCCGGTGAGGTTAAAAAGCGATTTGAAACTCAGGCCCGCGAACGGGCGCCTGGCTTCGAGCCAGTCGATCAACAGCTCCGCGCGGGTAAACCGGCCCGAATGAAGCGTGTTTGCAAGTTGAAGGTAGACCGTGCCGACGATCGAATAGCCGACAATTTCAGGTACACCCCGGATAGGCGCTGCAAAGAAGTTTCTGGCAGCGATATCGGCGCAGATCAGGAACATCAGCCCAAACACCCACAGGGTGCCGGCACTGTTCATCAATCCACAGAATCCGGTAAACAGGGAAACGGGGCGTTCTATCCAGAACGCCCCTTCCCGTTTTACCTGTGGATCGCTATCTGCGCTCACAGTCTTTTCTTTCAGTCAGACCTGATCAGAGACCTTTGTCCCAATCGCGAACCGGCGTTCCGCCACGTTTGCGGACACCGTCCATGAATGCCTTCATGACAGCCTTGGCGGGAATGCCCTTGGCTTCGTTGGCATCGACCCAATCCTTGGCGATGTTCGGAAGCATGCCTGCCCATTTACGACGTTCGGCGGCCGGAAACTCGGAAACCGTGGCGCCCTGTTTCGCCATTAGCTTGAGAAACAATTCGGCTTTCTGCTGCACCGCATCGGAATGAATATTCGAATACTCATCGCCGAGTTTTTTGAACATGTCCTGCATGTGTGCCGGCAGCGAGTTCCAGGTATCCTTGTTCATGGTCAGCGCGCCCGAAATCGGACCGCCGAGATCGACCTTCGTGATGTAAGGGGCGACTTCATGAATTTTGAACGGGAACATGCCGGTGTTGATGACGATGCCGCCATCGGCAAGGCCGGTTTTGATGCCGTTATAATAGACCGGCAGACCGCCATTGATTCCGACCGCACCGGTATTCTTCAGCCAGTTCGATACCGCGCCTGGCGTGTAGAGCTTCTTGCCCTTCAGGTCGGCGACCGATTTGACGGGGAACTTGGTGATGAGGTTGTAGGTATCGACAACCTGAACGCCGAGCAGCACCTGATTGTGCTTGTCCCAGGCTTTGTGCATTGCCGGAATATTCTTGTGAAGGTCCCGGCCGATATCGATCAGGTGTTTCACGTTGCCGGTGGCGAACGGCGCATAGAACGTCACGTTCATTAGCGGCATTTTGACCGGCTCCCAAAGCGTGCCGACCCAGCCGATATCGGCAAGGCCGTTCTCGACACCTTCAAGCGTGTTCTTGAAGTTATAGAGCGCACCGGCATAGGCCTCGGTCCACTGAATGCTGTCACCCTTGCCCATGGCTTTCAGGCGCGCGACGGATTGCGGGACCACATGGTTCTTGATCGCCGCCACCCAGGGCACGATCGGCGGATGGCTGGAACCAGCCGTCAGCTTGTAAATTTTTGCGGATGCACCTGTTGCGCCGAGTGAAAGTGCGACAGCGCCAGCAGCGGCGGACAGCATAAGTGTCCTCGTAAGTGCTCTCATAACGTTACCTCCTGATATCACTATTATAGATGTGCAAACGTTTGCACATTCCGTTGTAATTGACCGTATTATCGCGGAATATCGCCACAATGCCAACCGGCGATCCGGAATAAACGCGCGGTCGACATACCGCCCCACTACAGGGAGAAGAAAAAATGACCAAAACGCTGATCAAGGGCGGAACGATTATCTCAATGGACCGCAAGGTGGGCGATTTCGCCAAGGGCGACATTCTTGTCGACGGCGACAAGATCGAGAAAATCGGCAAATCGATCCGCGCGCCCGGCGCAAAGGTGATCGACGCGGCCGGCATGATCGTGATGCCCGGTTTCGTGAATGCCCATATCCATACCTGGCAGACCGGCATTCGCGGTGTCGCCGGCAACTGGTCGATCCCCGAATATCTGCATGAAATGCATGCCCGGATCGCGCCGCGCTACACCGCCAACGATACCTATCTTGCCAACCTTGTCGGCGCCCTGAACCAGATCAATGTCGGCGCGACGACGATTTTCGACTGGTGCCACAACAACGCGACGCCGGGCCACACCGACGGTGCCATCCGGGGCCTTCAGGAATCCGGCATTCGCGCATTGTTCGGCCACGGATCGCCGAAGCCCGACGCGAAGGAAGGCGCCCTGCCCTTCACCCATATCCCGCATCCGCGCAGCGAGCTTGAACGCCTGCGCAAAGGAACGCTGTCGGATGACAACGGCATGGTTACCCTGGCGATGGCCGCCCTCGGCGTCGATTTCTCAACCTGGGAAGTCACCGAACACGATTTCCGCCTCGCCAAGGAATTGAACCTCATTATCAGCACCCATGTATGGGGCGCACCGACGCGGCTCAATCCCGATGGATATGCAAAGCTCGACAAGCTCGGGCTGCTCGACAAGCGCCACAACATGGTCCACGGAAATTACCTGTCAGATGATGAGCTCAAAATCATCGTCGATTCAGGCGCGTCCGTCACCATCACCCCGGAAGTCGAAACCCAGATGGGACACGGCGCGCCCCTGATCGGACGTGTCCGTGCCCTTGGCGGCAAACCGTCGCTTGGCGTCGATGTTGAATCCAATATCTCCGGTGACATGTTCACGGTGATGCGGATGGCGTTGCAGCCACAGCGCATGCTCGACAATCAGGCAACAGCAAAGGCAACCAAGGCCCCCGCGCAGGTTCTGTCCATCAAGCCGCGTGAGGCGCTGCAATGGGCAACGATTGATTCAGCCCGGGCGATGGGTCTGGACAAAAAAGTCGGCTCGCTCAAACCAGGCAAGCAGGCCGATATCACGATGCTCAACGGCAACGATCTGAACCTGTTCCCGGTCAACAATCCGATCGAAACCGTCGTCTTCCAGGCGCATGCCGGCAATGTCGATACCGTGATGGTCGCCGGTAAAATCCTCAAGCAGAACAAGAAGCTTAAATACCGCGGTCTGCAGCAGAAGATGGACCAGCTGGCGCGCTCCGGCAAAAAGATCCTGAAAGGCGTGAAGTTCGCGGCCTAAGCGATACTGCCTAGTTGATAAGGGCCCGCGCCGCATCGCGGTGGCGGGCCATCAACGCCCCGATATCCTCTCCGGCGATCTCGCCGTCGATCACACGCCACGCGCCGCCCACCATAACCCGGTCGGCCCTATGCGCGCCGCACAGGATCAGTGCAGCCAACGGATCGCCCGCGCCCGAGAAACGGGGCTCGTCCAGTTTGAACATCGCAAGGTCCGCCTGCTTGCCGACGGCAATTGTCCCGATATCATCGCGCCCGAGGCAGCGGGCCGACCCCGCCGTCGCCCAGCGCAGAACGTCCTTGTGGCTGACCGATGCCGCGCCGTAGCGCAGACGCTGAATCTGCAATGCCTGGCGGGCTTCCTGCATCAGGTTGGATGCGTCCTCCGATGCCGAGCCATCGACGCCGATCCCGATGGGCGACCCTGCCTGTTCCAGATCATCGCCGGACACAGGCCAGAGGCCAGCACCATGTTCGATCCCGGACAATGGGCAATGCCGACCCCGGCTTTGCCCAGCCGGAAAATCTCATCAGGCGTGAAATGAATTCCGTGCGCCAGCCACACACTGTCGTTCAGCCAGCCGACCTGTTCCAGGTAGTCCAGCGGCCGGCACCCGAACATTTCGGTGCAGAACGCATTTTCGTCTTCGGTCTCGGCAAGATGCGTGTGCAGCCGAACATTTCGGTCGGCGGCGAGCGCCGCGGTATCGGCCATAATCTCGCGCGTGACTGAAAACGGTGAACATGGCGCCAGCGCGATCTGGACCATCGAGCCCGGAGCAGCATCATGAAAAGCGTCGATCACGCGGGCACTGTCGGCCAGGATCGCATCACCGTCCTGTACAACCGACACCGGCGGCAGGCCGCCATCCTCGACCGACAGGTTCATCGATCCCCGCGTCAGCGTCACGCGTACGCCCATATCACGCGCGGCCGCCGCCTGAATATCCACGGCATGTTCGAGCCCGTCGGGAAACACGTAATGATGATCGGCCGCCGTCGTACAGCCGGAGAGCAGCAATTCCGCGAGCGCCAGCCGGGTTGCCACTTCGAGATATTCCGGCGTCAGTCTGGCCCAGACCGGGTAAAGCGTCTTCAGCCAGTCGAACAACTCTTTGTCGAGCGCCGGACCGTAGGCCCGGGTCAGGGTCTGATAGAAATGATGGTGGGTGTTGATCAACCCCGGCAGAACAACATGTTCCGACGCATCCATAATCTCATCACAGGGCGCATCGGGCGTCCCGCCCAACGGCAGGCACTCGGCGATAATACCGTCTTCAATGACCAGCCCGCCGATGGCGTCGTCGGCCAGGATCGCGAGCGGCGATTTAATCCAGATTCTCATGAATTTAGTTTAGCGGAATCGGCCCGGTACGTCTGGACACAGAAGAGGCCTTTCTCCATCCTCGCGCGTCATGTCTCATTTAGATTATTTCCCACAGGATTACCGGTCCGGCAGAACGGCATTCCTCGCCGGCGCCGAAAAAGCGGGCGCGCGTATTGCCACCTATGACGCGGGGTCTACCGGGCCGGACGGAGATCCGGTTTACACAGACGTTGCGTTGCTCGGCCGCGATGACGCGCCCAACGTGTTTCTGTGCAATACGGCCACCCACGGCGTCGAAGGGTTTTGCGGTTCCGGCATTCTCACCGGGTTCCTCGATAGCGGCGAAGCAGCCGAGCTGTCCGACAACGTGCGCCTGGTTTTTATTCACGCGCTGAACTGTCACGGTTTCGCCTGGGTAAGACGCGTGACCGAAGAGAACGTCGATCTGAACCGGAACTTTGTCGATCACGATCAGCCGCATCCGAAGAATGCGGAGTACACAAAGCTACATCCCGTCGTCCTGCCCGAAGACTGGCAGGATAAAACCGTCGCCGCGTCCAAGGAAAAGCTGGAACGCTACGCGACGAAACACTCGCTCTATAAGCTGCAATCGGTGCTGACGGGCGGTCAGTACGATCATCCGGATGGTATCTTTTTCGGCGGTACCGAGCCGACCGGCGCGCAGCTCCGGTTCCGCCAGATTATCGAAGAACATGTCGTCGGCGCCGGACACGTCCTGTTCCTCGATTGGCATACCGGGCTCGGGCCCTATGGCGCGGGTGAGCTTCTCGGCATCACACGCCCCGGCAGCGCGCATGGGGACCGGGTCAGCAAATGGTTCATCAACGGGCTTGCCACACCGGCAGAGGGACAATCCCTGTCCGCGCCGCTCAGCGGGACGATCGGTTCCGGCCTGCGGCGACGGCTGGCCGATACCGAGACCGACGTCACCAGTCTCACCGTTGAATTCGGGACCTATTCGGTGCGCGAAGTCCTGATGGCGCTGATTGCCGATAACTGGCTGCATGCCCGGGGCGAAGTGGACAGCGATATTGGCCGCGCGATCAAAGCGCAGGTGCGAAAGGCGCTCTATCCGGACGAAGACGACTGGAAAGAACTTGTCTGGGTACGGGGCCGCCAAATCCTGCGCCGCGGCATGAACGGTCTTGGCGAAATCTGATTTAGGAGGCCGGAAACAAAGAACCCGCGACGAATTTCTCCGTCGCGGGTTTCCTTCGGACGCCTCCTCCCAGAAGCGTAGGGGCTGTTTTTAGCCCTTCATAGCAGCCTTCACGCGATCCGGCGTAAAGGGCATTTGCGTCAGGTCTGCACCCGTCAGCGCACGCACGGCATTCGCCACCGCACCCGCTGTCGGCGGCAGGCCGAGCTCTCCGATACCGCGCGGGATCCCGCCCTGCGGCATCACCTTGACCTCGATATTCGGCACGTCTTCCTGGCGGAACACTTCGTAGTCGTGGAAGTTGCTCTGCTGAACGACACCGTTATCCAGCGTGACCTTTTCTTTGATCGACTGGCTGAGGCCGTAGATGATGTTGGACTCGGTCTGCGCAACGATGTTGTCAGGCTGCAGGGCGATGCCCGGATCAAGCGCCATCCAGAAGTTATGGACCTTGATCTTGCCGTCCTTGTCGACCGACACCTCGGCGATACCGGCAACATTCGCACCGTGCAGTTGCGAGATCGCGACACCAAGGGCGGTGCCGGTGCGCTTGCGTTTCCAGTCCGCCATTTCGGCAACCGCCGCAAGGACCTTCTTGGCCTTCTCGTCACTCAACAGGCCCATACGGTACTCGACCGGATCGGCCTTTGCCTCAAGCGCCAGCTTATCGACGGTCGCTTCACTGGCGAACTTGGTATAGCCCGCCCCGATGCCCCGCCACGCCGCAAGCCGCGCACCGCGCTTCTCGTGAACATGATCGGCCATCCAGTTCGGAATGCCGTAATACGGTATCTCCGCCCCGGCCATCACAAGGATGTCCTTGCCGCCGGATTTCTTCAGCCGGCCCGGGTTGGTGTAACCGATGGCGGATTCACCGACGACGCGATGTTTCCAGCCAACAACTTTACCGTCTTTGTCCATGCCGACATCGATCTTGTGCGCCGTCATCGGCCGCATGCGGCCCGCTGCCAGATCGTCTTCACGGCTGTAGATCACCTTTACCGGGGTGCCGCCGCCCACGATCTTGGACAGCAACACCGCATCGACCACAAAGTCCGGCTGTGCACGGCGACCGAAGCCACCGCCGATAAGCATCGGATGCACCTTTACGTTGGCCGGGCTGGTTTTCAGAACCTTCGCTGACACGAGCTGGGCAATCGTCGGTCCCTGGGTCGATGCCCAGATTTCCGCCGACTTTCCATCAGGGCTGACACGCGCTGTCGCGTTCATCGGCTCCATCTGGGCATGGTAGTTATGCTCGCTGGTGTATTCGAAGGTTTTGACCGTCGCCGCACCCTTCATGCCGGCGGCAACATCACCCTTACTTTTCCAGGTCACGGCCTTGCGTGCCGGATCGGCGGCAATCTTGAGGTAATCCCCCATCGCCGTCTCCGACGTGAACGTATCGCCTCGCGCCTTGGACCACTTCACGTCCAGGACGTCACGACCGCTTTTGGTCGCTTCGACCGTATCGCCGATGATCGCAACGCCGTAGGGCAGCTTGATCACCTTTTTGACGCCTTTGATCTTCATGATCTCGGCATCGTTCACGGAGACCGGCTTCGCCTTGGAGACCGGCGAGCGCTGGATCGAGGCATACACCATGCCGTCGATCTGGACGTCCATGCCGTACTGCGCGGAACCATCGGTCTTGGACGGCACATCGACGCGGCCCGTGTCTTTGCCCAGCAGACGATAGTTGCTCTCGTTCTTGACCGAGGCAGGATCGACCTTGGGCATCACCTTCGGCGGTGTCGCGAATGCCGCGATCTGGCCATAGGTGAAGCTTTTGCCGGACTTGTGAACCACCTTGCTCGGTTCCGTCGAACATTCGGATGCCGCAACACCCCATTTCTTCGCAGCCGCTTCTATCAGAACCTGACGGGTCTGCGCACCGACCATGGTCAGCGGTCCCCAATAGCCCATCACCGACAGTGACGCGACGGTGTACTGAAGTCCGCCGAATTTAGGATTGCCGTAGAGCTTGTGGTTCGCAGGCGCCATTTCGACCGAGACCTTGTCCCAGTCGGCGTCCATGTATTCCGCAACAATCAGCGGCAGGCACGTCATGATGCCCTGCCCCATTTCCGCGGCCGGCGACATGATCGTAATCGTGTTGTCGGGGCGGATGGTTACGTAAGCGTTGACGGTGTTGTCGCCGTCGCGACCGGTTGCGGCCACAGCTTCGCTTACCAGACCTGTGACGGTCATGGAGAAGGTGAGCCCCGCGGCACCGCCGACGAATGCGCGGCGGCTAACGGTGAGTCCAGGGAGTTCGGGGAGTTCGATCTTGCTGACTTCGTTCATGACCTAGCCCTCCTTCGCGGCGCGCTGAACGGCGCGCACGATGCGCGGATAAGTTCCGCAACGGCAGATATTGGAATTCATATGTGTCACGATCTCGTCGCGCGATGGCTGCTTGTTACTTGCCAGCAGTTCCGCCGCCTTCATGATCTGGCCCGACTGACAGTAACCGCATTGCGGTACCTGCTCGGCAACCCAGGCCTTTTGAAGCGCATGATCACCGTTAGGCGCCAGGCCTTCGATCGTGGTGACCTTTTTACCGGCAACGTCTGACAGAGCCGTCTGACAGGAGAAAACAGCCTCGCCATCGACATGTACGGTGCAGGCCCCGCACAGGCCCGCGCCACAACCGAATTTCGTTCCCGTCATCTTAAGATGTTCGCGCAACGCCCAGAGCAGCGGCGTATCATCGCCGGCACTGACGTTCTGCGCTTTTCCGTTAACGGTAAAAGCAACCATGGCAGAATTTCTCCTCACCTATAAAATTTGGGATTTTTTTTCGCGACAAAACGCATGTCGCTCTTTTGTTTAGGCGAAAATTCTAGCGGCCTTGATGCCAGCCGTCACGCGGATTCGACGCCACACGCAATTTTGATGTTTCGGATTGTAACAAACTGATCGGCGGTTACACGGATCAGGCCTGACGAGACAGACAGAAATTTCCGACCTTAATGGGTCCAGTTCTTATCGCGGGTGTAGCTGAAGTTATCGGAATAAGTCTTGCGAATTACCCGGCGGGCCTTCGGCTCGATCACCTGATAGGACAAACCGCGCTTCGCACAGAACGCAACCGCGTCTTCACTGCTCTCGAAACGCATCTTCACCTGGTTCTGCGTGTCGCCCTGACCAGCCCATCCCATGAGAGAGTCGTTCTGCGCCTGCGCACCCGGCTCAAACTCTACAAGCCAGTACTTGGTCTTGCCGCGGCCTGATTGCATGGCGTTCTTGCGGGGCTGATAAATTCGAACAGCAGGCATATTGGGCGTTCCCGTTTATTGTACGACAGCGAATTAGCCGTGGAATGGCCAATGCGTCAAGTTGCAAAATTAGCGCCAAAATGCTAAAAATTACTTAGAACTAAAAGCAATGTCGTGCGATAGCTTTTATGTCCTTCAAACGTGTGGATCAGGTTCTCCACGAATAAACTTTATGCAGAGAGGCTCTCATGATTCGTAAAAGTAAAATAGCACTTTTCGGTGCAGTTCTTGGCGCAACGGCAGTGCTCGCCGCTCCGGCCCAGGCGCAGGATTTCGATTTCAAAGGCAAGCAGATCAAACTGACGATCGGCTTCGGCTTTGGCGGTACCTACGGCCAGTACTCTCGGCTGTTCGCGGAACATCTGAAAAAGCACATTCCCGGAAACCCGAACATCATCGTCAATTCGCGTCCCGGCGCCGGTGGCCTGCTGGCGACGAATTACGCTGCCAAAGCAATGCCGGCAGACGGGTTGAACTATCTGGTCCCGCCGGACAGCGCTGTTGTCGTTCAGTTGATGCGTCCGAAAAAGGCGAAATTCGACATGAGCAAGTTCACCTGGATCGGTTCCGCCAACCAGACGAACGTCATTCTCGTCGTCCGGTCGGACACGGGCGTCAAGAAATGGGAAGACCTGCGCAACATTTCGGTCCCCATGGGTTCCACCGGCCTCGCCTCCACGTCCTCGATCATGCCGGGACTTGTGAACAACATGCTCGGCACCAAGATGAAGATCGTGACCGGCTATAAGGGATCGTCCAAGACCGGCCTGTCCGTCGAACAGGGCGAAACCCGCGGCTCCGCGTTTAACTGGCTGTTCTGGAAATCCAAGTACGAACGCTGGTTCCAGGGCGACAAGCCCTACGCAAACGCGTTGCTTCAGCTCGGACACTTCAAGGACCCCGAGTTGCCGAACGTGCCGATGATGAGCGACATTGTCGATCCGAAGTACAAGCCGGTTCTGAAATTCATCGGCTCGCTGGGTCTTATCGGTCGTGGCCTTGCCGCCCCTCCCGGCACGCCGAAGGGCGCGATCACGGTCATGCAGACCGCGTGGGAAAAGATGGTCAAGGATCCGAAGTTCATCGCGGATGCGACCAATCGTAAGCTACGCGTGATCCCGACGGATGCCGCGACCATTCAGGCCGTGGTCAACGACGCAATCGCGAATAGCAGCCCCGAGGTGGTTAAAGAAGCCTCCAAGCTGGCTTACGAAGGCGCGGCGAAGCTCTAAGAGCCGTCGAACCTAACCTACGAACAGGACGGCCCCTCCTTTCGCGGAGGGGCCGTTTTGCTATACTCAAAGCGCCCTCAATGGAGAATTCGATCCCATGACGATTTACAAATACAACTCCGCCGACAACCATATCGACCAGCGCTGGGTCCCGGCCAATCTGTGGCAGGACCGTGTCGCGGCGAAATTCAAGCAGGCCGCCCCGAAGGTTGTCGAGGATGACGGCATGTGGGTCTGGGAATGGGAAGGCCGCATTTTCAGCGGCCGCGATGGCGGCGCTGCGGACAGCCCGGACAACCGGAAATCGCTCGAAATGTATTATGGCGATTATGCCAAGGAAATCCCCGATGGCGCCCTGCCCCCGGCGGATCCTGAAATCATCCTCAAACATATGGATATGGCGGGTATCTGGGCCTATGTCGGCTACGCCTCCGTCCGCAAATGGGAAATCCACGACATCGCGCTGCGCCACGAAGTGCACCGGGTCTACAACGACTGGATGACAGAACTGAACACGGTTCAGCCGGACCGGCTGCTGATGCTGCCGATCATGCCCGTGTTTGATCCTGAAGCCGCGCTCGTGGAGCTGGAACGCGTCAAAAAGCTCGGCTGCAAAGCCGTTGAATTCCCCGTCGCCGACATGGCGAAGGAAATCTGGGAAGAATGCTGGGATCCCTTCTGGTCGGCCTGCGAAGATGGCGACGTTACCGTCTGCAGCCATATCGGCGACAGTGCCGGCGCGCCCTACCCGCTTGTCGAACGCGGCGTGCGGATGGCCTATTTTTCCTGCGTGCCGTTCAGCGCCGCCAAACCGATCTCACAGCTCGCGTATTCCGGCACGCTGATGCGCCACCCGAAACTCCGCTACAATTACGGCGAATGCCGCGCCGGCTGGGGCCCGATGCTGCTTCAGTGGATGGACCGTCAGGCAGTCGAGCGTCCCGGACTTTTCGCCGATACCGGCCTGAAGGAAATGCCGAGCGAATACGTAAAACGCCAGGTCACAATCACGTATGAAGAAGACTACGTGGCCGGCATGCTGCTCCAGCATCCCGAATCCGGTATGGCCGATATCCTGATGTGGGGCGCCGATTACCCCCATGGCCAGGGTGTCTGGCCCAACGCCGACGAAGTGATGGAGAAGACATTTGCCGGTGTCGATCCCGCGGTCCGCCGCCGGGTTGTATTTGATCGCTGCCTCGAAATGTTCCATCTTAAGGGACCTGATCCGTCTCAGATCGCGGTCTGAACCAAATCCGGTACATCGCGTCCTGAACCGCACTCAAAGGAGACCTCCAATGGCCAAACTCCGTCATATCGCCCTTTCCGTCGCCGACCCTGAAAAAGCCGCAGATTTTTACTGTGAAGCCTTCGACATGGAACGCTGCGGCAAGACCGATTCCCCGCTGGCACGTGGCTGCTACGTCACGGACGGTGTCATTACCGTCGCCCTCCTCGACTACAAGACGGATGAATGGGCAGGCTACGTCGAAGGCGAAGACGAGCGCGGCAAGGACTGGGAAGGCATTCACCATATCGGCTTCTGGGTAGACGACCTCGAAGAGACCGAGAAAAAGATCGAGGCTGCCGGTGGAAAATATTTCCAGGGACGCCCGACGGAAAAAGCACCGTCAACGTTCTACGAAATGAAGTTCCGCGACCCCCATGGCGTCATCGTCGACTGCACCCATCTTGGCTGGGGCGGATCGGTCAAAGACGTCATCCCGGCAGACGAAGCCGAGCGTGAAAAGCTGGAACGCCGGGCCGAGAAAAAAGCGTCCACGCAGGCTGCGGAATAAGCACGAAACGTATTCAGAACATGACAGACCGGATCAGATTTCTACTGGCGCTTGACGGTGCCGGCGCGCCTCTCGTCACGCAATGCCTCGGGGCAATGTCGGATATCGTTGTGCTGAGCCGCATACACCCGCTTGGGCTGAAGCACATCAACCCGCTCGAGCAGGCCTATAAGTGGTTTGGCCTCGTAACAGACGCCGACATCGAACGCATGAAATCACAGACCGACTGGCCGTTTCATGAAATCATGCAGATGATTGCGGAACGGGTAGAAGCGAAGAACCAGACGTTGATCATCGCAGACTGGTCGGATCTGGATTTTATCGCGGACAAACCCGTGAACGAACTGTCCGGCATCTTTCTGCATCCGACGGCGCTCGAAGCCCGGATGGAACCCACGTCCGTCGCGTTGGTACGGCATCCGGTAGACCAGTGGATTCACCTTCAGAACCAGCTCGGCGCCGATGCCCCGAGTATAGAGATATTCCTCCGGGGATACCGGCGTTTCTCGGAATGCCTCGACGGCAAAGAGACCATCCGCTTTGAAGATTTTCTCGCTGACCCGGGCGCTGTTCTGCAGACCCTCTGCGGCTATCTCGACGCACCGTTCAATGCAGATTGGGAATCCGGCTGGAAAGACTACAGGTTCGTAATGGGCGAACCGGCCCGGAAGAAACCCGAGGATGAAGCCCCGGTGACGGTGACCGACGAGATCATGCAGGCGTTTGAGAGCAACCCGGATTACGCACCGACTGTCTCAAAACTCGGCTACGCCAACCAGAATTAGGCGCCCCGTCGGACATGCACCGGATCCGCGTTCCGGCATCCCTGTGCCATGCCGATCCTGGGCGCAAAGACATTGGCATTTCGGACATATAAAAGAAGGTGGTCGAGGCGAGAGGATGCGCACCTGCAAAGCCACCGTCCCCCCCTTCGGTCTCCAGAAATAACGGTCCATTTTAGGGGCGAAGGACAGCTTGTCGAAACCGCCGGACTGGCCAACGAAGCGGTCACACCTCGATCAACCGTTTACCTAGCCGGGAACGTGGCCGATATCTGGTACATCCCTCTCTTCGCACGAGAGCCTATCTGGAACCCAGTTTATCGTCCCGGTTCCCGTCATTGGTAAAATCGTTGTCGCATCAATCTAGTTACTCATAAAAAAACTGACGCATTTATCTGGCCCACCTGCCCTCTCGAGCTGAATTTCAGTCAAACTGTCACAGTTATACTCAGCATTCGCTCTGTTCGAGATGGCAAGACAATCTCTTCTTTTCTTGCCGTTTTTCAGATTGGTCAGGCAAATGATGCGTCTGAAATCCTGGTAATTGAGGGTGTACTTTCCGCAGGTCATATTCGGGACCTTATCCCGCCGCTTCTTCAGACTCGCTTTACAGGTTGAAACCCTGTCGTAGCACGATTTCCAGTCATCCGGCCGTGGCGCCCGTCTTTTGGCGTGATTTATCCACTGAAGGCCCTGGACCTGGCACCACGCGTCTACCGTTCCGGTACCGTTCATCGGGTTCGCACCGGACGTATTGTCGCTGATCAATTGCGGGCGCGTATTATTATATTCGGCAAACAATTGGTGCTCGGCAAAGTCACAATATTTGGCCTGCCCGGGGGCCGGGTCATTAAAAGTACGATTGGAGCAATCAATCGTGCTACCGGACACAACCCTCACAAATGACCGGCTTCGGTCACCATTGGAATATCGAACCAGGTAAACCCCATTTTTTGTCCGGCAGGAGCTCGTCCCTTCTTTGCCGCAATTCTTCCATCTGCTTTTAATCTGCTTCGAAGATATCTGGCAGGTTTTTGCTTTACCGGGTGCGGGGTCTACGTTCGTTCCCAATGTCGCATTCTTACAGTCGAAGTTCCCGTCTACGTAGCGGTAGACCCAGGTTTTGCCGGTTCCATAACGGACACGCCGCACATACCCTTCCCAACTAACGTCGAAACGTCTTTTACCGGTGTTTAATTTTTTGTTCTGCGCCGCCAATTGCACATCGCAGCGCTGTCCCTCTTTGGCGCAATTCTTCCAGCTTTCCTTTGGGACAGAATCCACTTTGTGAAAACCGCACTGCTTGCGCTGGCCATATGCGGGATCGCCGACTTGTGCGTCATTGCACTGGATCTGTTTCATGCCGTCGATTTCGAGAAAGTGCGCTCTCTGTTTGTCCGGGGCAAAATATCTGAAAATCAACCGGTCATTCGTGGCAGGTAAGATGCACACGCCCCCGGAATGACAATCCAGGTAATGCGCTTGGACAGGACTGAGCGGGAAAGAGAATGTCAGGACACACGCCAGCAGCCCAACAACCGTCAACTTTTCGCAGATGTCTTTAAAATTTTGCATTTTCCGTCACTACTCTTTTCCACACGCCACTGTAATTCAACAAATCCCGGCACATCGGTTCGGTACGTCGCCTCACCCTGCCAGGCCAAATCTCCCGCCCCACTCTATTGACAGAAATACCCACTGCCATACGAGGATAGGCGCTGGTAACACCGGTCTTGTCCCTGCCCCCGAGGGCCAACATCCCAACAGTAGTTTCTTGAATTTTCGTCAACTGTTTCACCGATTAGACTCATTTCTGCCCGGTTGGTGCGAAAATCTGTTTGGCTCGGACGTACGATGCAGATTTTTTTATCAGCCTTGAAATAGTCTTTTTTAAACAGAAACTTATTCGCATCCGCCCCTGGATATTTGTAGCCGGCTACTTCACAGGTCTTTGCCTGCCCATGGGCTGGATCCTTGAAAGTATTATTGTCGCATTTGAAATCCGGTCCCGAAACCAAAGCAAAGACTGACTTGCTCTTGTCCTTGTTCCCGTAGCGTACGAGGAAAATGGGGGCAGGTTGCCATTTATCGAATTTTAGCGAGCAGCTCTGACCTTCCTTGCAACGGGATTTCCATGTGGTTTTTTCGACCTTTGTCGAATACCAGCATTCTTTCGGCTGACCAGGCTGAGGGTCGATAGAAATCCCGAGACCCGAGGCACCACACTTGAAGTCGTTGGACATATATCGGTAGACCCACTTGTTGTCGCTGCCGTACCGAATTTGACGGAAGGAATTCCTGTCTCCCCGCTTCAGGCCGAGCTCGCAAACATCATCGTCAAACCCACAGCGCTTCCAGCTACTTTTCCGCTTTTTGACAAACCGATGCTGCTGGCACCATTTCCCGGCGCCGTAGGCAGGGTCGCCCATCAACTGGTTATTACAAGATACGTGAAGCCCTTCTGACTCCAGATACAGGTGAGTTCCAAGGCCATATCGAATTAGATTATGCGAAGTTGTATTTTTGCAGGCACCGCCTTCATCGGCACAGGAAAGCATGTGCGCATTTGCGGGGGACGGGGAAAATACAAAAGGAACAATTCCAAGCGCGAACGGAAATACCCAAATCGCCAAGAAATAGCGGGATACGTTCTTCATACTGGTCCTACCTCTACAAGTGACAGGCCGAAGGGATAGAACCCACTCACAACAGAAATCGGAACGCGTTTCGGTTTGAGCGGCGCAAAAATCCGGCCAAGACGTGAGACGAAAATGGCTCAAAACGGAAATTCGCCATTTTCCGGCTCGCAGAAAACTCCGCTAAGCCGTTCGGTTTAATGGTCGGGGCGAGAGGATTTGAACCTCCGACCCTCTGCTCCCAAAGCAGATGCGCTACCAGGCTGCGCTACGCCCCGACGGTGTTGTAAGTCGCGGTTTTTATAGGGTTTT
>JBLIMV010000031.1:0-51880 GCA_047638395.1 Paracoccaceae bacterium
TCCACTGCGTTCATATTTGGGGCGGGTGATTTCAGTCCACATGTTGTGCCTCCTCATTTGCTTCATCACAAACGAGAGAATCACAACCGACTGAAATCACTCAACTACTTTCGGATCAGCCTCTAAGGGGAGAACAAAACCCGGAACGTCAGGCGACAGCTCGGTTCCGCACGTCCGTTCCTGTCAGTAACCCCGACCGTCATTCACGCGCAAAAAGGTTTCAATCAGGATCTTTAGCGTCAGGTCGACGCCTGCGTCATCGCGCAGCGTCCAGCGCCCGTTTAAAAACACGAAGAGCTCTTTGTTTTCCGCCAATTCGGTCGCCGTAATCCCCCGATAGGCCATATTCTGACCGACAAAGGCGCGTTCTGTGATTGTACCACTGAGCAGTTGAACCAGCCCCTGATGCCGGGAATCGCTCTTGATACGCTGATAGGTCTCAGCGAGCGCCGGATCTTCACCTTCGAGCAGTTGAAGAAAATTGCCGTCCAGATAAAACAGGACACCGGTAATACCGGTCTCTGCATTCCGACGCCGCGCCTGGCTCAAAATAACGTCGATATCCGCCTGATACATCGGAGAGACAGCAGAACTGCCATAGAGAACCTGTCGCAACGCCATAGACCGCCATCAAACCTGTTTTGCCATCAGTTGAACTGGAAACCCTCCAGCTCCGAGAGACAGAATAGTATTCACGGATCGCGTGGCACAAGCCTGTAAGCAGCACTTTTCCGAATTACCCCAAACAGCATCACGCGTATTACTTATGTATTTTTTTACCATCAACGGTATATAAATTAATTCTGATTACAATTCGGCACACCAACGATAGTATATTAGCAACTCAAATATTAGATCTGCCTTTTATTATTATTCTCAAATAATATTAGCGATTCTGGCAGAAATACTATTGCTACAGGCCGAATACAGATGGACAACATTACTCTCGACTTCGAATCCGACAACGATTCACTCTACGTCATGCCTCTATCACTGGTCCCGTTCGAGACCACTGCCCTGGCGCGCGGCAGGCTTAGAATGGCGTGCGGTCTGGAGCATGTCGTCGACGTTTTTAATGACGGCAGCGGCCGTTCCGGTTACCTCCCGGTCGATGCAATTACCCAGAAATTCGGGGTGCAGAACTATGGCTGGCAGAAAGGCGGACCGGAACACCCGGATCTCGCCCTCCTCCAGAAACTGAAAAAGCTCACCAGCTTTGACGTCTACAGTCTCCGCATTCTCTTTCGCGCGAACGGCATCAGCCCGACGGAGCCCGGCGCGCTTGAACTATCCGACCAGACAAAGGCATCACTCTCCTCGCATCTGCTCCGCTTTACCCCACCGTTGATCCTCAGTGTTTACGGGGATGTGAGCATTCTGAAGGATGCGAACGACCCGGTTGAGATTTTCCGAAATCCGGACCGGGAAACAGCTATACGAAACCTCGAACAACTGGCGCAGAAACTCGAAATCGGGATCGATGTCATCCCAGCTTTTCTCGAAAAATTTTCCGAATGCTTTCTGTCCATTTCCTATTTCGAACGCTACCTGCACGCAATCTACCCGGAGATTCTGAAGGTCAACGATGAACTCGAGACCCTGAAAGGTAGCCACAGCATGCAGTCCGAGCCCACGATCAGGGCAACATGCGACCTCGTCAGCGAGGATATGACGAGTCTGATCATGTCCACGCTCAGCAAAATCGAACGGTTCCACCGGGAAACCGAATCCATGTGGGTAGACCTCACTGCCAGCCGCTTTTATGAAATATCCGAATTGGTAAAGGCCTATCAGGTGTCGGTCGCCAGCGTACTCTGCGGGCTGGGCGTAAAAATACAGAACTGGCGGCAACGTTTCGCCACAGGAGATGTCGGCGGCCCCACGGCACGCGCCGATGCCCTGATGTCTTCGCTGCTTCCCGGCCTCGACCGGCTGAAAGAAATCGACGCACTCCTCGACGGCGACCCGTCGCTGCAGATCGAATAAACCCGCTCTATCCCGCTATTGCGGGCCGCGCCGATACCCGAGCATGCCAGTTGAGCACGTTTCCGCAATTCTCGGGAATGGGTAAACGTCGCGAAATGCTGAAATCGATCGCGCAGAGCGCGGTGATATCGGCAAAACTGAACGTATCGCCAGCCAGGAATTCATGACGGCCGAGCTGTTCGTCGATCTTCTCAAAAAACAGGCCGAGCCTGAAATTTCCCCGCTCCGCCAGTGCCGGAATCTGGGGAATTTCCCGGTCGTAACCCGCAAGTCCCCGCCCGACAAACAGCTTGTGCGTATTGCGGAACACCTCTGACACCGCCATCAGACCTTCCCATTCGGCAAGCCGGTCCCACATCTCCACAATCGCGATCTCCTTTGGCGTGCGCCCCATCAGCGGATTATCGGGAAACAGCGTTTCGAGATACCGGCAGATGGCTGCCGCCTCACCTATCCAGTCACCATCATCCAGTTCCAGCAACGGCACGCGGCGATGCGGATATTTCTCGCAATACGCGGCGCTCAACCGGCCGGGATTATCCGGATCGCTGGCCTCGACGACCTCAATATCGATGCCTTTTTCGGCAACGAAAATCTGCGCGCGTCGGGGGTTCGGGGCAGTCAGCCAGATATACAGTTTCACGGGTGGGACTCCTCGGCAATCAGGGTGTTCAGAACATTACGGGCCTGCAGCACCGGTGCATCTGCGGCAACGTCAATCGGCTGCCAGCCCGGTGCGCGGTCGAGCGAGCGCTGCTGGGCTTCAACGATTTCCACGTCCTCGTGGAAGATGCGGGAAAATTCCGCGTTCATTGCATCGGTAACCTGTGTGTTGTCGATCTTGTAGTTACGCCCCACCGACCAGAAATAGTGACAACTGGTATCGGTTTCCGGCGTCATGAAATGGGCCGTCTGCAGCGTGATACCCTGCGACCGGTCGCCTGTCTCGGCCCCCGTCCCGGCATGGGCGCAGCCGATATCGAACGCACAGAGTGACGGCGGCAGGAATTCCCACAACAGCCAACGATCGACATTCTCTTCCGTGCCGAGCGCGCGCGCAAAGGTCGGCGACGGCACCACATCCATCATCCAGCGGGCAGCGCTGACGCTGGTCGCCGTGCGCTCGATCTGGGGCGGCGTATCGGTGATCGCACCCGAGCCCAGCGTATCGGGATGAACATAGGGTGCGTGCGTGTTGTCGAGCTGAATGTCGATCAGCAGATTGTAGGCACATTGGACCGGCCAGTGCGCGCCCCACGCTACCCAGCCCGGATCGTCGCGCCAAAAAATATCGGGGACAAGATCAGGATCGGCCGCATCGGCATCACCCATCCAGATCCACAACCAGTTATGGCGCTCGACGACAGGATAACACCGCACCCCTGCCCCCGGCGGCACGCGCGATTGCCCCGGCACACTCACGCAGGCGCCAGCAGAATCAAATTCGAGTCCGTGATATCCACATTGGAGAACACCGTCTGTCACCCGCCCCATCGACAGCGGCAGCGCGCGATGACAGCACCGATCTTCGAGCGCCGCGACCGCACCATCGGCGGCGCGGAACATCACAACGGCCTCGCCTAGAAAGGTTCGCGCTAACGGCTCGTCGCCGATCTCGTCGGGCGATGCCGCGATATACCAGCAGTTTCGCAAATACACTTTTTGCTCCGTTGGTGTTCGATTGCGGCAATGATACCGTTGTTGGCAGAGAATAAAAACGAGGGCTGCATGACGGAGCGGAACAACAGTTGGGACTATATCGTAATCGGCGGCGGCTCGGCCGGTGCGGTCATGGCATCACGACTGAGCGAAGTATCTTCCAACCGCGTGCTGTTGCTCGAAGCCGGTCGCGATACGCCGCCCGGAAATGAGGGCGACGAAGTCCGCGATACGTTTTACCGCGCCGTCTATAACCGCCGGAACACGTGGCCCGGCATCATGGCGCAATGGCAACCTTTGCCCCACAATGACCCCGATTCCGTGCCCGCCTTTCCCTACGATCAGGGCCGCGTCATGGGCGGCGGATCATCCGTTAATTCGATGGTGTCCATTCGCGGCATGCCGGGCGACTTCGAGGAATGGGAGGCCGCCGGCGCCAAGGGCTGGGGCTGGAACGGCGTCATCAAGTATTACAAGAAGCTGGAGACCGATACCGATTACGGCGACGATCCGCGCCACGGCGATGACGGGCCGGTGTCGATCCGCCGCCACAAGCGCTCGGACTGGCCGGGGTTTTGCGACGCCATCGCGTCCGAGCTGCACCGGCGCGGTTACGGTTATGTAAAAGACATGAATGTCGAGCCACGGGACGGCGTCTGCTCGGTCGCCCTCAGCAGCACGCAGGGCCTGCGCCAATCGACGGCGATTTCCTATCTGACGGCAGAAGTACGCGCGCGGCCCAATCTCGATATCCGAAGCGATTGCTTTGCCGAGCGCCTTGTCTTCGACGGCACGCGCTGCACCGGCGTCACGGTCCGCGCGAACGGCGCCCCCGAAACGTCACCAGAAACGCTATACGCCAACGAGGTCATCGTGTCCGGCGGCTCCCTACAATCCCCGGCGCTGCTGATGCGATCGGGCATCGGCCCGGCGGGACAACTGAAAGAGCACGGGATAGAGGTTGTCGCCGACCGCGCGGGCGTCGGCCAGAACCTGCATGAGCATCCGACCTGCATTCTGGCGGCCCACCTTCGCTATAACGGCATGCAGAATGCCGGCCTGCGCGCCGCCGGGAACGCGGCACTCCGTCATTCATCCCGGTTGGAGGGATGCCCGCCCCACGATTTCTATACAGCCATCGCCAACAAGGTGAGCTGGCACCCGCTCGGCACGCGTATCGGCGGCGCCATTGTCGCCGTCGTCAAACCATATTCGCGCGGCGCCGTCACTCTCAAAAGCGCCGATCCATCGGTCAATCCACGTGTCGCCTTCCATGTGCTGGAAGACGAGCGTGACATGACGCGGATGAAGATGGGTCTGCGCATGTTTTATGAAATATTCCGCAGCGATGCCGTCCGCGAGATGACGACCGAAACGTTCCCCGCTGCGTTCTCCGCCCGGGTGCGCGAGCTCAACCGCGAGACCCGCGCCAACTGGTGGAAATCCTTCGCGGGATCCCTGCTGATGGACCTGCCCGGCCCGTTCCGCCGCGCGGCACTCCGCACCCTGATCGCGCCGGGCCCGACCCTGGACGAAATATTTGCGACCGATGAGACGCTGGAGGCCTGGATACGCGAAAACTGCCGCGGCTTTTTCCACCCCGTCGGCACCTGCCGGTTCGGCGAGGCAACCGACCCGATGGGCGTGGTCGATCCTGCCGGCCGCGTGCACGGCATCCACGGCCTGCGTGTTGTTGACGCGTCCCTTATGCCCGCCATCACCCGTGCCAACACCAACCTGACGGTGATCATGATCGCCGAGAAGATCGCCGACATGGTGAAGGACGGCGGTTAGCGCGTCGGCAGAAAGATCCCCGCCTTCGCGGGGATGACGTGAGACTTTGGGTATCGGTAGGAATTTAACCTGTCATTCCCGCGAAGGCGGGAATCTAATTAATGCCGCCTCCACCGCCAGCAGTTCATCCACCACGCGCCGGGCATAGACCGCGCCAGAGCCATGAACGGACGCTCCACCGCCTGCCCGAAACACCCTAAAACCGTCGGGATTTTTTACGCTTATCTCGCGGGGCCGTCGCGGCCTGTCTGCAAGCCACTGTTATCGCTCAAAACACCATGTTGGCACGGTTCTTGCTCATATCATTCCAAGAGTGTGTCCATGGGCCGCTCTGCTGTCGGCGAAGATTTCCGCCGCGTCCTCCACCATTACGGTCGGCAGGCAGCGTTTTGCGACAATGCGAAGCGACTGGCACTGTCATTTCCGGCATCCCAGAACCCGATAAATCAGCTTTTCTGGCATGATTTTTGCATCGGAACTAACAGCCTCCTCAGGAGGAGTTGGTGCCCATAGTAGTTTGTATGAAGGAAATATCTCATAATGCGTTCACGCTTGGCGACAGTAATGGCGACGGTGTTTATTCTCGGCTTTGGTGCGATATCTGCCGCGCAGGCAACAGTCATCCTGCAGGTTGAGAGACTGAATGACACCCAGGCCGTCATACATGCTTCCGGGTTCGTAGCGTCGGGCACACCTGGCGGCAATCTCCACATACTCGGCTTCTCCAGTCCGTTTGCGGTTGACCCATCTAACCCATTCCAATTTGTCTTTAACAGCTCATCGATGACCATCGGTGGTCAGAACGCCGACTTTGCTTATCAATCGTCTGTGTCGCATGGCTTGTTCAATGGCGATGCAGGCATTTACTTCGGTACCAACAGCGGCAGCATTTCGATTGGTGACGCGATTACAGGTTCAATGGCAGTAACACTCTTGAATGGCACCACGTGGGGCACTGTCGGCACCGCAGGCGATGTTCAGTGGGGGGTTGCCGGATCAGCCGTAGTCGTTGGTTCCTATGAGATCTTATCATCGGCATCATCGGTCCCTGAGCCCGCGTCTCTTGCCATTCTGGGCCTTGGCCTTGCCGGCCTCGGCTATGTAAGGCGCAGACGGACCGCCTGAAGCATCTACACAGACAACAGACAGCGACGGCGGCTCTAAGGAGCCGCCGTTTTCTTTTGCGCATGTCCGTTCTGGGTCACAAGCGATCCTAACACCCACTGCTGAAGCCCGTCCGGTTACCCCCCGCGATCAGACATATGCGGCACCTCCACCCTGATCGCGCCGGGTGGGTGCACGGCGTCGATGGATTGAGAGTGGTCGACGCATCGGTCATGTCGTCGATCGTGCGCGCGAACACAAACCTCACCACCACCATGATCGGTAAGAAGATCGCCTACATGGTGAAGGACGGGTTATAGCGCTTCCGGAAAAAGATCCCCGCCTACGCGGGGATGACGTGAATACTACGCGGGGATGACGTGAATATTTGTATAAATCGGTGTCATTCCCGCGAAGGCGGGAATCTCCTGTGGAACAAGTGCTCCTACCCTGCCTCCGCCGCCAGCAGTTCATCCACCACGCGCCGGGCATAGACAGCCCCGGCGTCCGAATGGATGTTCTGCCAGGTGCCTTGCGTGCCGACACGGCTCAGCACTTCCTGCTGGCGGTTGAGCACATCGATGTCTTCCTCGAATACCGCCTTCGATCCCCGATATATCGTGTCGGTCTCCGGCGTGATCAGTTGACCAAGACGGCATCGCGACGACATACCAGTAATTACGCAGGAACATATCTGCCTCCCATTGCTACAGGTCGCGGTTGACGGGCATTATGAATTCAACGGATCTGCGCGCCAAGCGCAGCGCAAAACGGGAGAAACCATCATGGCACGTATCGCATTTATCGGGCTCGGCAACATGGGTGGGCCGATGTCCGTCAATCTCGTCAAGGCCGGGCATCAGGTCCGGGGCTACGACATCGTGCCCGACAAAATTGCCCGGGCTGCCGCCGGTGGGGTCGAGGTTGCCACGTCCAACCCGAATGCGGCAAAGGATGCCGATTTCGTTTTCACCATGCTGCCGACCGGTAAGGAAGTGCGCGAAGTGCTGGTCGATGATGACGAGGTCATGGACGTCGTCGGCCCCGATACGATTATTGTGGATTCATCCACCACCGATCTCGATGCAACCGATTACATCCACACAGCAGCGGCAAAGCGCGGCCTGGCGCTGATAGATTCCCCGGTCTCCGGCGGGATGGCCGGTGCCGAAGCGGGCACGCTCACCTTTATGGCGGGCGGCGCCCCGGATGCGATTGATACCGCCGAACCGGTTTTTCTCGCCATGGGCAAAAAAATGGTCCGCGCGGGCGGGCCTTCCGCCGGGCAGGCCGTCAAAGTGTGCAACAACATGCTGCTCGGCATCTCGATGGTCGGGGCCTGCGAAGCGATTGCGCTGGGTGAGGCCGCGGGCGTCGATCACCAGGTATTGTTCGACGTGATCTCCACCTCGACCGGCAATTGCTGGGCGATGAACGTGAACTGCCCGATGCCCGACATGGTCGAGACCGCCCCCGCCAATCGCGGCTACACGCCGGGGTTCACCGCTAAACTGATGCTCAAGGATCTCACCCTGTCACAGGCGGCCGCCGCCAAAACCGGCGCTGTGACACCGCTTGGCGAACATGCACGCGCGCTTTACGAGGCATTCTGCGACGAGCGCGACGGCGAGGTCGATTTTTCCGCGATGGTGCACATGATGCGGGAAATGCAGCGGGGGTAGGATTTGTTGCCCCGTACTCTCTGCCGCACACTTTAAATGTCATCCCGGCCTTGTGCCGGGATCCAGTCTCTTTCCAACAACGATCGCTGAACGTTACGGCCATCGCGGCAACCGCCGCTCCTCATCGCCTCTGGGCCCCGGGACAAGCCCGGGGTGACAAGTTGATCGGTGAATGACAGAAGCCCTGCCCTACTTCTTCTTTTTACGCTTCCAGTGCGCCTCGAGCGCCTTCACGCCCGCTTCGGCAACCTCGACATCCTGTGCCGGCGTGCCGGAGCTGACGCCGATCCCGCCGACGCAGTCCTTACCCGCATAGACAGGCACGCCGCCGCCAATGATCGAGAACTTGCCCTCGTTGGAGACGTGAATGCCGAAGGACGGCGATCCCGGCACACAATGCTCGTTATAAAACATGGTCGGGTTGCGCGCCGCGCCGGAGGTAAAGGCCTTCGCCATGGCAATCTGGATCGAACTCGATTTCCCGCCATCCATCCGCGAAAACGCGATCAGGTTGCCGCTTTCATCGGCCACCGCAATGACCTGCGGCACACCGATGGCAGTCGCCTTCTTTTCGGCGGCGGCAATCATGATAAAGGCTTCGTCCCGTGACAGTCGTTTGATGCTGAGCATGTTCTTATTTCTCCCTGCTGATATGCTGGAACACGCATATTCGATGGAGCAACGATGATCAACAACCCAGCACCCCTCCTCCTCGTCGGATCGATCCCGCTGGGCGATACCGACGCCGTACTCGATGCCGTCGCCGACACCGTTGGCGCGCGCCTCACCAGTGTGCCCGACGGCGAGACCGGCGTGCGCTCTAACTGGATCGGCTGGCAGCATGCGGTGTTCGCCCTGCAGGACGCGCTGGAACAGGGCACCGGAAAAGAACGCGCCTATCAGCTGAATCCGCCCTATCGCTTCAAGCAGGGTAAGTCCGCAGCGGATATCAATTTTGGTGAGCTTGGCTTTGCGCGCGAGGCCATCAAATCATACGCGGCGTTCGCTGCCCGCCGCGCCGCCGGGCGCTTTGCGCCGGATGCCCGCTTCCAGGTATGTCTGCCGACACCCTTCGCGCCGGTATATTCATTCTGCGCCTACGATATCCAGGGCGATATCTATCCGCTCTACGAACGCGCAATGCTGATGGAGATCGATGCAATACGCCTCGCGATCCCGGATAAAGACCTCGCCATCCAATGGGATGTCGCGACCGAAATGTCGATCTTCGAGAAACTGCACCCGGTGCCATTCCTCGGCGAGGATCCCGCCCCCTGGCTGATCGCCACCCTCGCCCGGCTTGGCAATGCCGTGCCCGCGGACATCACGCTCGGCTATCACCTGTGTTACGGCTCCATGGGCAACAAACACTGGAAAGAACCGGAAGACCTCGGCATCTGCGTGTCGACCGCCAACGCGGTCTCAAAAGGCGTGGCTCGCAAGATCGATTTCTTCCACGTGCCCGTCCCCATCGACCGCGACGACGACGCCTATTTCACACCGCTGGACGGCCTCACGGTGCCGGACGAAACGCTGATCTATCTCGGCCTGATCCACGGCGCCGACGGGACCGGGGGCGCGGCCCGGCGTATTGCCGCCGCGAGCCAACACATGGACCAGTTCGGCCTGTCGACCGAATGCGGCTGGGGACGGATGAGCGCGGACGAGGTTCTGCCGCTGCTGGAACTGCACGGACGGCTTTAGTCGATACATTATGAAAACTATCTTTCGGACACATATTTGGGAGTTCGTATTCGCAAACCTCGGAGGAGGCGCAATAGGGATTGTTCTATCCCTGTTCGACCAGACTTTCGATTACCGCTATTTCATTGCTGGATTTGTGATTTCGTATGCCTTCTGGTTTTGGACCAAAATAGGGATAAGTTGATAGTTGAAAATACTAACAACCCTCACCAACTGATCAAAATGCTTGGCAAAGCACCGAAACATTGGCGCTCGTTCGTGGTCTTCACAACGACTGGTTCTGCGATCTCAGGTTTGCTTTGGCTGAAAAACGGAACGCTGGACCCAACCTATTTTATCTTCGGTTTGACCATGGCCTGGTGCCTCTGGCAATGCCGCGTCCTCGGGATATCTCTATTTCCATCGCCTTGACGCTTGAATGGCCGTATTCACCACGACTTTGTTGAGCACCCCATTTTTGAACACACGCTTGTCATCCCGGCCCTGTGCCGGGATCCAGACGCCTTAGGTCGCGGAACAACAGACAGACTGGACCCCGGCACAAGGCCAGGATGACAGCTTGAGAAAACGTGGGGATTCCTGCGTTAGTGGGCCGAACGTTGGCGCGCCCTAGAAATTCACCCTGTCGCCGCCCTTGAGCTGCAGGCGCTCGCGCGCTTCGGCCGGGGTGGCAACTTCGAGTGACAGATCTTCGATGATCCGTCTGATCTTGGCGACCTGATCGGCGTTGGATTCGGCGAGCTTGCCCTTGCCGATATAGAGCGAGTCTTCCAGCCCGACACGGACATTGCCGCCCATGATGGCGCCACTGGTGACGAAATTCATCTGGTGACGGCCCGCCGCGAGGATCGACCATTCGTAGTTTTCTTCACCAAACAGTTTGTTTGCGGTGCGGCGCATATGGGCGAGATTTTCGAGATCGGCGCCGATGCCGCCGAGGATGCCGAAGATCGTCTGCACAAAGAACGGCGGCTTCACCAGCCCGCGGTCGACAAAATGGGCGAGGTTATAAAGATGCCCCATGTCGTAGCATTCGAACTCGAACCGGACGCCGTGTTCCTCCCCGAGGTTTTTGAGGACCCATTCGATGTCCTTGAACGTGTTGCGGAAAATAAAGTCCCGCGTCATTTCAAGGTATTCGGGCTCCCACTGGTGCTTCCAGTCATAGTCTTTATCGAGAATGGGAAAGAGACCGAAATTCATCGACCCCATATTCAGCGACGTCATTTCCGGGCTCGCATGGAGCGCGGCCGCACAGCGCTGTTCCAGCGTCATGCCGTGACCGCCGCCGGTGGTGATGTTCACCACTGCATCGGTCTGCTGTTTGATGCGTGGCAGAAATTCCATGAACACGTCCGGGTCGCCCGACGGGCTGCCATCGGGGTTACGCGCATGCAGATGCAGGATCGATGCGCCCGCCTCTGCGGCAGCGACCGCTTCTTCCGCGATCTGATCCGGTGTGATCGGCAGATGCGGCGACATGGTCGGTGTGTGGATCGATCCGGTGACCGCGCATGTGATGATAACTTTGTTGTCTTTCGCCATGTTCGTTCCTGTTCTGCCTGGTTGTTCTGTTCGTTGAATTACTGAAATCGTTCTAGTCGTTGATGACCCCGACCGCACGCGTCCAGCCGCCGGACGCACCTTTGATCTTGGTCGGGAAGCATATTACGTCAAAGCCGGTGGACGGCAACTGATCGAGATTCCCCATCTTCTCGATCTGGCAGTAGCCTTTTTCAGCGCCCGCCTTGTGGCCTTCCCAGATAATCGACGGATCTTTCGTTTCCAGCCAGCGTTGCAGTGTCTGGGGAAACGGCGCATCCCACGTCCACGCATCGGTGCCGACGACGCGCACACCGCGATCCGTCAGCCACAGCGTGGATTCGCGCCCGAAGCCGCAGCCTTTGTTCAAATAATCATCCTGACCGTAGCGTTCGCCCGCCGATGTATTCACGACGATGATATCCAACGGCTGCAGCTCATGTTCGATCCGGTCGAGCTCCGCCTGCATATCGTCGGGGGTGACCAGATATCCGTCTTCAAAATGCCGAAAATCGAATTTCACGCCTGCCTGGTAGCACCATTCCAGTGGCACCTCGTCGATGGTGATCGCGCGCGCGCCACCATCCATGGTGGGATGATAATGCCACGGCGCATCCACATGGGTGCCGTTATGGGTGGTCAGTTCGATATCCTCGATCGCCCAGCCCATGCTGTCGGGCAGTTGATCCGGGGTCATGCCGGGAAACAGCGCACACAGATCTGCCGCCGTTTCCTTATGTCCGTGATAGGTGATTTTGGGCAGCATGAATTCGGGGTCGGACTTGATCCCGGTTTCGAGAGCCACCGAGATATCGATAAAGCGGCGCGGCATACGTCCTCCTGTATTTTTATGCCGCAAGTATGGCGAAGCGTGATTGGCTTGGCGAGGCCGGTACGGCGCCCTGACATGAAGTCATAAAGACGACGATTCTTGACCCGCCGCGCACCATGCCGACAATAGCGGTCATGAGACTTGTCACATTCCGGAAAGCAGGCGGCACCGACCGCCTCGGCGCGCTGATCGAGAACGATACAGCCATCGTCGATCTGCACGCTGCACGCAGCGACCCCGCCTTCGCCTCCATGCTCGACCTGATCGAAGCCGGAGAAGATGTCAGGGACGGCGCGCTGGACGGTGCACGGGCCATCGTCGCCGCCCCGCCTGCCGGGGCCGTCATCGATGCAACTGAGATTACCCTGCAGACACCCCTACCCCGACCGCCGCAAATCCGCGACTGCCTGTGTTTCGAAGAACATCTGATACAGGCCTTCACCATCCTGCGTAAAAACCGCGCGGCGGCAGAGGCGGACCCGATCGCCGCCCTCAAGGAGTTCGAGGAAAAAGGCCTGTTTGGGATTCCCGAGATCTGGTACCAGCAGCCGATTTACTACAAGGCGAACCGGCTGGCCGTCATCGGCACCGGCGAAGACGTCCTGTGGCCCGACTACGCGGAGGTGCTCGATTACGAGCTCGAATTCGGGTTTTTTATCGGCAAGGGCGGCAAGAACATCACAAAGGAAAATGCCCGCGCGCATATCTTCGGCTATTCGATTTTCAACGACATCTCGGCGCGTGACGCCCAGGCGATTGAAATGCCCGGCGGGCTCGGCCCGGGCAAGGGCAAGGATTTCGACGCCGGTAACGTGATCGGCCCCTGCATCGTCACCGCGGACGAGCTGGACCCGTATGACTGTACCATGGTCGCGCGCATCAACGGCGAGGAGTGGTCGCGCGGTCATTCGGGCACCATTCACTGGACGTTCGAGGACCTGATTGCCCATGTATCCCGCTCGGAGACGCTGTACCCCGGTGAATTCTTCGGTTCCGGTACGGTCGGGGGCGGCTGCGGGCTGGAACTTGAACGCTATCTCAATGACGGCGATCTGATCGAGCTTGAAGTCGAAGGCATCGGAACGCTGACAAACCGCATTATCAGGGAAAAATAGCCATGGTCGAAAAGATCAGACGGGTCGTGACGGGCCATGACGAAAGCGGCAAATCGGTCTTCATCATCGACGGTGATGCGCCGGCGGTGAAGGAAATGGATTCCATGCCCGGCCTCGCCCTCACCGATCTGTGGCAGACGGGCACCGCGCCCGCCGACAACACCGGCAATGCAGATGCCGCCGACCGCCCCGTAGTGCTGGAACCGCCGGCAAGCGGCACGATCTTCCGGCTGGTCGAATTCCCACCAGACAGCGCCTGGCGCGACCGGGCCGATGCGGGAGATGCCTTCGATTCAATCGGCGCCGGTCATGCGCCGGTCGAGGGCAGCGACGATCCGATGATGCACAAGACGTCGACCGTCGATTACCTGATCGTCGTCAAAGGCGAAATATGGGCCATCCTGGATGACAGCGAGGTGTGCCTCAAACAGGGGGATATGATGGTCCAGCGCGGCACCAACCATTCCTGGAGTGTCCGCACGGACGAGTCCTGCCTGCTCGCCGCCATCCTGGTGAACGCCGACCCGGTATAGCGTTGTTTTAACGCTGGGCTAAGTGCGCGCTAGCCGCGCACTATAAATACGCGCTAGCCGCGCTGTGAAAACCGGCGGCCGACCATCGATGCCGCGATATTCACCTTCTGGATATCGATGGTCCCGCCGGCGATGCCCCAGGCCCACGCATCCCGCATTTTCTGCTCGATCGGGTATTCAGTCGAAAACCCGTACCCGCCCATCAACTGGACGGCTTTGCCGGTCACATCGCGCGCGATTTCATTGGCATAGCATTTGGCGATTGAGCTTTCGCCGACCGTCGGCAAACCGGTCGAAGCATTTGTGATCGCCCGGTAGAGGAGCAGGCGCGCCGCATCGCATTT
Organism: Paracoccaceae bacterium; assembly: GCA_047638395.1. Taxonomy (GTDB): domain Bacteria; phylum Pseudomonadota; class Alphaproteobacteria; order MPNO01; family UBA830; genus CAXBCP01. Next base: position 14,296 of record JBLIMV010000031.1, read on the forward strand.
CATCTTCATTTCAGCCAGGTGCAACTGCACCGCCTGAAAGTCGACGATGGGTTTTCCGAACTGGTGGCGCTCCTGCACGTACTCCAACACGTAATCGAGGGCGGATTGGGCAATCGCCAGGCTCATCGTCGTATTGCCACACCGCTCCAGATCGAACGCCTCCATCAGATTTTTGAACCCTCCGGCGGGGACAATCTGATTGCCTGCGGGGACGCGTACATTGTCGAAGAATATGTCGGCACTTTGAACACCGCGTAGTCCCATGTGAAATTCCGGCTTGCCGAAACTGACGCCCGATCGTTCCTTTTCGACCAGAACCGCCCCGATCCCGCCCGCTCCGGGGGCATCCGACATGCGGCAATACACGACATAGGCACCTGAATGGCCGGCGCCCGAACACCAGCGCTTGTTCCCGTTGATGACAATCTCATCGCCATCGAGTTCGGCTTTTGTGGTCAAATCGGTCAGGGCGGTGCCCGCATTCGGTTCCGACATCGCGACCGCGACGATCATCTCGCCGGCGCAGACCTGCGGGACAATACGGTGTTTCAGTTCGTCCGGTGCGAAATGGACGACGGCCAGCAACGGGCCAAAGCTGGATTCAAACACCGGGAATGCCAGCGGCGAAGAGATTTTGGCAATTTCCTCCATCACGATGACCGCCTCGAGATGCCCCAGCCCCTGTCCGCCAAGTTCGGTCGGCAGGTTCACCCCCAGATACCCCATATCGGCGAATTTCTTCATCACCTCGGGCCCGGGGGATTCACCCGATTTTTCGATCTCTTTCGCGATATCCGGCAGCTCGCTCACAGCGAACTTGCGCACGCTTTCCTGCAGAGCCCTTTGATCGTCACTGAGCGAAAAATCCATTCTCATATTCCTTCTGACCCACCGGAGATGTTGCGCACCATGATTGCGGCATCGCGAATCTTCCATCCCCAGTGCTTGCCCCCTCTCCGGCGCTTGACCCCTGCCCGGTTCCTGCCAAATTGACGCCTAGGTTTATCAATGAGGAATTCGTCATGACCGGTTGCATCGTGGGCTGGGCCCATACCAAATTCGGCAAGCACGAAGGTGTCGAGCTTGAAACGCTGATTGTCGATGCCGTCACTGACGCGCTGGTCGATGCGAACGTGGCCCCCGCAGATGTGGATGAGATTTATATTGGTCATTTCAACGGCGGGTTCGTGATGCAGGACTTCCCGGCGTCGCTGGTTTTGCAGGCCCACAAAGACCTGCGCTTCAAACCGGCAACCCGCGTCGAGAACGCCTGTGCAACCGGCTCGGCTGCCATCCATCAGGGACTGAACAGCATCGCCGCCAAAAAGGCGCGCATCGTGCTCTGTGTCGGCGTCGAGAAGATGACCGAGATTTCGGGCGCCGCTATCGGCGAGGTGCTGACCAAGGCGAGCTATTTCAAGGAAGAAGGCGGCGAGAACGGCTCCTTCGTCGATATTTTCGCGCGCATCACTGACAGTTATTTCCAGAAATACGGCGACCAGTCCGATGCACTGGCCCAGATCGCCGCGAAGAACCATGCAAACGGCGCTATCAATCCGCTGGCCCACTTCCAGAAGGACCTCGGATACGATTTCTGCCGCACGGAATCCGACCGGAACCCGATTGTCTCCGGCCATCTCAAACGCTCCGACTGTTCACCGGTTACCGACGGCGCCGCCGCGGTCGTGCTCGCCGATACCGAGACCGCCATGGGCATGAAGAAAGCCGTGTTGTTCCGCGCGACCGCGCATGTGAACGATTTCCTGCCGATGTCGAAGCGCGACGTCACGCAGTTTGAAGGCGCGGCCCTCGCCTGGCAGCAGGTCTATGAGCGCGCCAAGATCAATGTCGACGATCTCGACGTGGTCGAGGTCCATGACTGCTTCACCACTGCCGAGCTGCTGATTTATGAGGCCATGGGTCTGGCAGAAAAAGGTGACGGCGCGCGCGTCATCGCCGAGGGCTGGAGCACCAAGGAAGGCAAACTGCCTGTCAATCCGTCGGGCGGGCTTAAATCCAAGGGTCATCCCATCGGCGCCACCGGCGTCTCAATGCACGTGATGGCCGCCATGCAGGCCCGTGGCGATGCGGGACCCCTGCAGATCGACGGCGCGGAGATTGCCGGTGTATTCAATATGGGCGGCTCTGCCGTCGCCAATTACGCGTCGATCCTCGAAGCGGTGCGGTAGCGCGCTCCGCTAGTTCGGCGTCAGCACGAAATATTCATGCGCGCCGGGCGTTTGCTTGGTTGCCTTCAGGCGGCCGGTTTTCAGGTCGGGGACGACGAAGACCCCGCTGGCCGACACCAGAACAAACATCTCGCCCGCGCCGATCAGCCCCGGTCTATTGACCGCACGGATCAAGCGGAACTTCTCCGACTTTCCGGCGCGTTCACGGTTTGCATAGACGATGCCGTCGCGGTTCATCGACAGATATCCGTTATGGACGGCCCGAAACGTGACCCAGTCTCTATGCCGCAGGCGCCCGCCATTCAGGTCGCCGACACGGAACCGCCCGGCGGCGCCGCACCGTTTGTAGGTCGTCCGGACCGGGCGGCGACTGAGGGATGCGCTGGAGCCCGCGTAGCGGCGCCCATAGGTACAGATACAAACACCGGGGTCTGCAAGCTGGCGGCTCAGCTGCGGCGCGCGCCGACTGGTCGATGCCGGGCAGTAATACGGCTTCGCCTTGACCAACGCCGTCACCGCCGCCGTTTTCCGTTGCTGCTGCTCCTTGCGGATCTGGCGCAATGAATCGAAAGCTGTTCTGCCACCGGCCACAAACCCGACGTCACCCGACATCGCAACGGAAAGCAGTCGCTGCTTGATCGCCGCCGGCCGAATATCACGAAGTTCTATCCCGCGCGTCCGAAGCAGTTCTGCCTGAAACACATCGAGCTGTTGCCTACATATCTGCTGAATTGCCGGCTGAGGCCCCGCATTTATGAAACATTCCTTGATTGCGCGGAACCTGCGGGCCTCAGGAATTCGGGATACAATTCCGCGCAGAGCAAAGAGATCTTTACTGATCACGAGCTGATCGGGATCGCCGGACACCTGAACCAGCCTGATATGGACTTCGAGCGGCAACAAACCGTCGAACATGCCGGGGTACTTCCGCACCATGTCGCGCTGATACTTCTCCAGCCGGGAGCGACAGGCCAGGCGCAATGCCGTCTGCATTCTGGATTCGCGAAAACACGCTTTGATGGCAACGAATGGCTGCCTGTCAGCCCGGTTGGAGAGGACCTTGGCGATCGCATCCGATACCATCTTTGGCGATTGCGCGAGCGGGTCCAGCCCGGGCAGCGCACCAGAGCCGGCGATGGGCGCCTGCGCACCAGCAGGCAGCACAAGTGCGAGCACCCCCGCGGCGAGGATAAAAGAAGCGATACGTATCATCGAAAAACAGTCATCTAGTTCCCGGAAACAAACGCACGTTAAGGGTCCGGACACCTACCCGGAGAATACAATACCAATATTGCGCTCAATGTCTCCCAAGTTTGCGGCAGTGATGCTACAAAATCGTTTATGAACCTTGCTTATCTCATGGCCCGCGTGGCCCAAGACGCCCCCGACACCCCTGCCCTCGCCCTGGGGGAAACCGTCATCGCGACCTATGCCGAACACGCAGACCGGTCGGCCCGCCTGGCCGGTACGCTCACGGGTGGCCTCGGTCTTAATCCCGGTGACCGCGTCGCCATCGCCATGAAGAATGCGCCCGAATATTCGGAAATCATGTTCGGCGCCTGGCATGCCGGGCTCGCAACCGTACCGATGAACGCGCGTCTCCACCCGCGTGAATTCGCCTATATCCTTGAAAATTCGGGTGCGAAGATCTGCTTCGTCAGCGAAGACATGGCCGACGGAATTGCCGAGGCGGCCAAAGACGTGCCGACACTTGAACATATTATCATTGCCGGCTCGCCCAGGTACCGCGAGATGTTGTCGGCGGCCCCCGCCCCGATCGCCGATGTCGCGGAAGACGATCTCGCCTGGCTTTTCTACACGTCTGGCACGACCGGGCGCCCCAAGGGCGCGATGCTGACCCACAAAAACCTGCGGGCGATGAACGACGCCTATTTCGCCAATGTCGACGATGTCGCAGCCACCGACTGCGTTATTCACGCAGCTCCCTACAGCCACGGGTCGGGGCTTTACATGCTCCCCCATGTCGAACGGGGCGCCTGTCAGGTGATCCCCGCGTCGGGCGGGTTCGATCCGGACGAGGTCTTTGCGCTGCTCCGCGCCTGGAAAGGGGCGACGTTCTTTTTTGCGCCCACCATGGTCACCCGTCTGATCAATGCTCCGGGGCTGGCCGCGGCGGACACCTCAAACCTGAAGACCATCGTCTATGGCGGCGCACCGATGTATGCCGAAGACTGCCTGAAAGCGCTCGATCTGCTGGGCCCGAAACTAGTGCAGATATACGGTCAGGGAGAATCCCCGATGACGATCACCGCCCTGTCGCGGGCGGTCCACATCGATCGCAATCACCCGGATTACCACGACCGGCTGGCCTCGGTCGGTCCCGCCCAAAAGGGCGTGGACATTCGCATCACCGACGAAGACGACAACGACCTGCCGCTCGGCGAAATCGGTGAAATACTTGTCCGCGGCGATGTCGTCATGAAGGGTTACTGGCAGAACCCGGAAGCCACCGCCGTCTCGCTGCGCGGCGGCTGGCTGCATACCGGCGATATGGGCGCGCTGGATGCAGACGGCTTTCTAACCCTGAAGGACCGCTCGAAAGACGTGATCATCTCCGGCGGCTCGAACGTATACCCGCGCGAGGTCGAAGAAATCCTTCTTCGCCACAAAGGTGTGCTGGAATGCTCCGTCATCGGCCGCCCTCACGCCGACTGGGGCGAAGAAATCGTTGCCTTCGTCGTGCCGAAACCCGGCGCGGAGGTGCGTGAGGCCGATCTGGACGCGTTGTGTCTTGAGCATATCGCGCGGTTCAAGCGCCCAAAAGCGTATCGGATGATCGACGCCCTGCCGAAAAACAATTACGGCAAGGTACTGAAGACGGAACTACGAGCGCTGGTGGAATAGGCGCCTCGCGGTATTTCCTAAAGACGTCGCGTGCGGCGGCGCGCGATGCCAAACCCAATCAGACCAAGGCCGATAACAGCAAGCGTGCCGGGCTCGGGAACGGCAAAGGTGTCTTGCGTTACCGCGCTGTAACGGACGCTTCCCTGCGAATAATTGTAAAACGCGAAATTACCGCCGTTAAACGCCGTGCCATCGCCGACATCGGCCGCAAGGAAGTTGAATTCTTCAACGCCATCGACCAGCACCTGCAAGCTGCTGGCGGTAAAATTGATTGTGAATTCGTACTCGATATTGTCGGCCCAGCCGGTGCTGCCAAGGTTCGTGGCGCGCGCCAGTTCTTCGACCGAATTCACATGCGCCCAGAAATCGTTATCGCTGGTTCTGAGACCCCGGACCCGCGAGACGGCGAGCCCGTCCGTGGCTCCCGACTGATCGCCCTGTTTCCAGTCAAGCAACAAATAATCGGCGCTTGCGCTGGTTGCTTCGCCGGCGTCAAAACCGATGGCAAACCCGATAAAATCGTCGTCGCTACTTGTCCTCACCTGGATTTTTGAGGTGAGCGTCTGGTTCAGCGCTGACAGGTTCCCCCGAAAAAAAGTGGGCGCACCGTTTCTGCTCTGGTCAACAAAGGTCCCGTCGGCAGCCACTGTCCAGATCCCGGCGCCAGCGGGTTCATCCACCCAGGTATTCAGATCCACCGGACCAGCCTGTGCCGATACGCTCAGCGTCATGGCAAGGGCAGAAATTGCGAGACCGGAAAGAGCCTTCTGGGTGATTTTGGGGGAACGAGAGAACATGAATCAAACTCCAACTAAGCGTGGTTAACTAAAACGGAAATTATGCAAAAAACATGCCACTTTGCAGAACCTATGTTTTACAATCACTTAGAAGAGAGTTCGGATTTCTCTTTGCCAGAATTGTAAATAATTCCGACACTTGGGATGTGATTTTCAGAACGGTGCCGGTGCTGTCGGGGTCCAGACCTTCATGTGCCAGTCAGCGCGGGCAGCGCCCCGCGGCAGCGTCGCCCACTAACCCGACACCCAAGACCACTTCTGGCCAGACGGTTGACCTGACCGTTCACCCCCGTATGGTTGTCCTATCAAAACAGAGGCTTTGAGCGGACGTCACAAACGACATTCGCACCGGGGCAATACTGGTGGGTATATAAAAATAACCTCACCTACCCCGTTTCCTGATCTGTCCGCGCACGGACAACTCTGCGACCACATCGCAAACCGGGCTGGTACTTCATATCGGTTCATCCAGGCTCTTCAAGGCGCAAATACAATCTCTCGAGGTGGCGTCAGGCCGTGGCTTTGAGCAAAATTGACCGGGGTACAGGCTATGAGTTCACCATCCAACGGCGATAGAGAACCGGCGTCCGTTTCTAAAAGCGGGTTTTTCACCGGCGTGCATAGCGGAATGGGGCTCGCGTCCAAGGGGATGGTTCTGGCATTCGTCGTCTTCACCGCTCTTAACGTCGAGCTTGCGAATGACATCTATTCCGCCGTCCGCAGCTGGATCGAGACGACCCTCGCCTGGTACTACATCGGTGCCGTCACGTTCATGTTGTTCACCTGCCTGTACCTGATGTTCAGCCGCTTCGGCAACCTCCGGCTGGGTGATGATGATTCACGCCCCGAATTTTCGAACTTCTCCTGGTTCGCGATGCTGTTTTCCGCCGGCGTCGGCATTGGCCTGCTGTTTTTCTCCATCGCCGAGCCGATGTTCTACTTCGACAACTCGATGCCGTGGAAATACCCGAACAATCCAATGGCGGACATCGCCGGTGTCACCGAACTGACGCAGCAGCGTGCCGCCCATGCGATGCGGGTAACATACTTCCACTGGGGATTTCACGGTTGGTCGATCTACGTGATCGTCGGGCTCTGTCTCGCCTATTTCGGGTTCCGCAAGAAACTCCCCTTCACGCTCCGCTCCGCCCTTTATCCCGTGATCGGCGACCGGATCTACGGCCCGATCGGGCACGCGGTCGATCTGCTGGCAGTGTTCGGTACGGTCTTCGGTGTCGCGACGTCGCTCGGTCTTGGCGTCAGCCAGATGGCCGCGGGACTGAACGTTCTGTTCGGGATTGACCCCGGGGTAACCACCCAGGTCATCCTGATCGGCTGTATCTCCGTCGTCGCAACGGCATCTGCTGTCTCCGGCGTCGGCAACGGCATCCGCATCATCTCGGAATGGAATATTTATCTCAGCATCGTGCTGGTCGCGTTCTTCCTGTTTGGCGGGCCGACCCAGTGGCTGATGGGCTTTTTCATCACCAGCATCGGCGATTACCTGTGGAACGTTATCCCGATGGGCTTCTGGACCGCCTCAACGCCCGGCAATGCCGCGTGGCAGGGTGGCTGGACCATCTTCTACTGGGGCTGGTGGATTTCCTGGGCGCCCTTCGTCGGTATGTTCATCGCGCGGATTTCGCGCGGCCGGACCATCCGCGAATTCATGGTCGGGGCGATGTTCGTTCCCACCACGATCGCCTTTTTCTGGCTCTGCATATTCGGTGGTAGCGCGCTCCATATGGAACTCAATGCTGCCGGCGGCGTCGGCACGGCGGGTGTGCTGGACATCGTCAGAGCCTGGAACCTGCCGAATGCGCTGTTCGGCACGATCGAGCGGGTCACCGATATTTCCTGGCTGAACTGGGCAATGTCTGCCCTCGCAACCCTCCTGCTGGCAACATGGTTCATCACGTCTTCGGATTCGGGAACGCTGGTGATCACCACGATGCTGTCGATGGGTGACGACAATCCGCCAGTCAGGTTCCGCATCATCTGGGGGCTGGGCGAAGGCTTCGTGGCCGCTGTCCTGCTTCTGGCAGGCGGGCTGAAAGCACTACAAACCGCCGCAATAGCAGCCGCCCTCCCCGTCAGTATCATCATGATCGTGATGGCGTATGGGCTCTTGAAATCCCTGCGGGAGGACCCGAGCGCTGTCGCGGGTCCGGATCTGGAACGAAAAGCGGAACCAATCGCGGCGGAGTAATGCGCCGCAAATTAGCCGGGTGCCGTCAGAACTGCGCAGGTCCTGACGGCAGCCCGAGCGTTACCCGCCCGTAAAGCGCGCCGACCGCATCCCAGTTCATGCTGATATGGGCTGAACCGGCGTGGGTATCGCGCCAATAGCGCTGGACACGGCCCGTTTTAAACAGCGCACCGCCGCCGCCTGCGGCAAAGATCGCGTCCACCGCCTGCACCGAAAGCCGGGCCGCATAGCCCCAGTCGCCCTTGTTGCGGGCGCGTTGATCGATCGTGAGCTCGCGCCCTGCCGATACCGTCGCCATGATGTCTTTCAGATCACGGTCGACCAGCATACGTGCGGCATCGACCGCGGCCATCGCCTCCCCCAGTTTGAGCTGAATGCCGGGCAGTGCCGCCATTGGTGCTGGTTTCGACAGTGCGGCACCCCGCGTGGTGCGGCCTTTGGTCAGTTCAATAAATTCATCGATGGCGCCCTGCGCCATCCCCATGATCGGCGCCACCAGACTGCACGACATCGCCGCAAATAGCGGAATGCGGTATAGCGGCCCGTCATTGACCGCCGCCCCCGGCGGTTTGCCGCTCATGGTATCCTCAATCGGCAGAAATCTGTGTTCCGGGACAAACAAGTCGTCGCACATAACGTTCTTGGAACCGGTACCGGCGAGCCCCACAACGTTCCAGTTATTCTCCATCTCGAAATCGGACGTGCGCACCAGCGCATAGGCCTTCCCTTCCGCCTCCCCTTCGCTCACGGCCGGGATGGTGACGCCGACAATCGTCCAGGCGCAGTTATCGACACCCGAACAGAACATCCACTTACCGGTCAGACTGTAGCCGCCCTCGACGGCGGTGACGGTACCAGTGGGCGTAAACGATGCCGCGACCACGGCGCCGGGGTCTTCTCCCCAGACGTCGTCCTGCGCCTGTTCGGGGTACATGCCGAGAAACACGTGATACATCGCGGTCACCGAATTTACCCAGCCGACCGAGCCGCAGCCGCGCGCGATCTCAAAGCCGACCTCGGTAAATGTATCAAGCCCGTGCTCAAACCCGCCATAGCGTTTGGGCAGGAGTATCTTGAAAATCTCCTGTTCGCGGATTGCGCTGAAAATTTCTGCGGACACACGACCGTTCGCCTCGGTCTCTTCCTGGCGGTCCCGGATCATCGGCACAAGCGCCTGCGCCCGGCGCACCAGTTCTTCGGGCGATACAACGTCCGACGTCGCACTTTCAATCGTATCCGGCATGGTCATATCCCCCGACAGGTTGTCCGCGGACATCGCGGACCGTTTGTTCCAAACAAAACGCTATCAGGCGGCGGACGGCGAAACAATCCCGGCTACCTGCACTGCAGTCAGGGCTCAGCGTTTCCAGCGCCGCAAGTCTTTGATCAGATCGACGATATTGTGGTTCTTGACCAGATAACCCGCCGGATTGACGATATCTTTCTTTGGATTGAATTTGAGATTGCCAACCCATACCGATTTGCCGATATGCCTGCCCAGCGTGCCGACAACGTCGCTTTTGCGCGACACATTGCGGATCATGTTGCTGCGCAGTTTCCCATTATAATTAGCCGCCCCGGGCGCATTGAACGTGACCGCGGGCACAGCCTGTTCCGCCGCCAGCACCTGGGCGATAAACCCGCCGAGCGAGTGACCGACCAGCGTGACCTGCTGCTTCGAAATCTTTTGGCCCTTGCTGTCCTTCATCGCCATGACCCGCTTCATAAAGCCGCGCGACACCGCGAGCTGTTTCTCGGTCGTCGCGTTCACCTTGAAGCCAAGATCGACCAGTCCACGAGCCTTCTTCTTCCAGGCGACGCTGATGCAGGCATCCTTGGATTTTACGGAAGTGATATGACGCTTGTAGCCAGCCGGGCATTGCCAGCAACTGCCCTTGTCGGCCAGATCGAAGAAAGTGCCACGTGCGCAGAGCGCCTTGCTCACGTATTTCGCCTTGTACCAGGCCGGTTTGTTGACCTTGAAACACGCCTTGCTCCCCGTCACGGAAGACAGTGAGCGCTTATAGGCCGACGGGCAGGAAAAACATTTCCTTTTGCCGATATCGTAAAACCGGCCCTTTTTGCAGTCGGTCTTCAGAATGCCGGAACCCTTGCCGTGATCCCTGGCCCTGGCATGCCTGGTCGACGCGTGCCGGACGCAAGCCTTAGACTTGCTGACAGGAAAAACCGTGCGATTGGTACCGCTTGAACAAGACCAGCATTCGCCACCGCCGCGGAGATCGAAGAACGAGCCTTTCGGGCAAGAGAATTTCGGTGATCCCTTTCTGGTCGCCTTCTTTGTGCCGACCTTCAGACCGCCCATCTTGCCTTCCATGGCGGCAATGGTTTTGTCGACAGCTTTCGATTCGACAATCTTGGCGGCCGCCAACTCGCGCACGATGGTCTCGATAGAATTCTTCAGAAGATACTCGCCTTCTTTCGCGCCGATACCGAGATCGGCCAGCACGTCCTTGATGTCTTTGGGGTTTGTCCCGGCATAGATGATCAGTATTTGATTATCCGACAGCCGTTCGAGCGCCACCGCTTCGACGTCGCTCCGATTGCCTTCTTCACTCGCCAGCTTGCGGTAAAGTTTTTTCGACCAGGTTTCCTTGCTGCGATATCCATCATCGGCACGGGCCGCCAATTCCGCATCCGTGAACGTCGCCGCTTCTGCAGGCCCCATCACGCCCAACAGCAACGTCACCATTGCAATGCCGGAAATCCATTTCGCCAAAATCATTTTGCCACCCGTTGCGTGTTTGAACGGGCACTTTAGGTCAACGTCTCACAGCTTCAAGAGGGCTGCGGCATCCTAGTCGCCATCATCCATGCGGAAATCGGGCTCGGTCTTGAACTTATCGGCGATAAAATCGATATAGGCGCGGACCTTGGCAGACACGTTTCTGGTATAGGGATACACTGCGTAGACCGCTGAATCCGTATGCCGGGCCTTGGCGTGGTAGTCGGGCAGCAGCACCGTCGCGTCGCCGCGCTGGATATCCTTGCCGACAACCCAGGACGGCAGCAACGCGATGCCGCCACCATTGAGCATCGCGGCATTGATGGCTTCAACATTGTTGGAGCGCAGATTCCCCTGAACGCTGATATCGGTCACCTTGCCCGTTTTCTTGTTTTCGAGATCCCAGTGGCTTTCTCCCGGATTAACCCGAAACTGGAAACAGTTATGATCCATCAGGTCTTCCGGCGTTTCGGGCGCACCGTGCTTCGCGATATAGGCAGGGCTGGCCACGAGTAGCCGCTGTATGCCGCTAAGCTTGCGGGCAATAAAGCTCGTATTCGTCAGGCCGCCGACGCGAATGGCGAGGTCTGCGCCCTCCTCGATCAGATCGACATAGTGATCCGTCACCTGCAGCTCGACCGACAGTTCGGGATACCGGTCCAGGAATTCGGGCAGCGTTGTGGCGATATAGCGACGGCCAAAAACGACCGGGATGTTGATCCGCAGCGTGCCGCGGGGTTCATCCTGCAACTCGGTAACAGCTGCATTCGCCTCTTCGATATCGGAAATGATCCGTTCGGTATGCCCGCGATAAATTTCCCCGGCTTCGGTCAGATGGAGTTTACGGGTCGTCCGGTTGAACAGACGTGTGCCGAGCTGGTCTTCCAGCGCGCTGATCTGGCGTGAAACCGACGACGGCGCGAGGCCGATCGCCCGGCCGGCGGCAGAAAAACTCCCGGTTTCCGCCACTTTGTTAAAAAGCCTCATTCCGGTCAGCGTATCCATAACATTCCTTCCCACCCGATCTCTATTCGGATTATGCATAAATTGCACAAATCATAGTCGATATACGCCTATTATCTTCTTAGTCAACACAAACCACATTCTCTTCAACAGCGGCGCACCTGCCGCCCAGACATCAAGGAGAATGAAAATGTCCAGCAATCTGTATTTATTCGACCCCAAACAGGTTCAGTCGAATTCCGGTGAAAAATCGCTGATTCAGGTCATGCGTGAAGCTGAAATCGCGCGGGCGGAAGAAAGCGCCCGTATCGTGAAAAGCTTCGCGTCCCGGGTATTCCGCCTGTTCGGCGGCAAGAAACCGGCTCCCGCTGCGAATTCGGTTGCAGCACACACACCGAAGACTGTCGACGCATCGGCGGCAGAGGAACGCCTTGCCGCCTGACGGAACACGTCTCCCGTCAAACGAAACGCCCGCCATTATGGCGGGCGTTTTTTCTTTTATATCAATGAACTAAGGGCTGGTTCTATTTGGCCGATGGGTAGAAAAGCTGAATACCCGATACCGTGTAGGCGGCGATTTCCGCCTGTCCCTCGGCCCCGGTAAGCCAGGCGATAAAGGCTCGCCCGCCCGCAGCGTTCACATGAGGGTGGCGCGTTGGATTTACCAGCATCACACCATAGGGATTGAAGAGCCGCTTATCGCCTTCGACGAGAATTTTGAAGTCCCGGCGGTTGCGAAAACTGATCCAGGTGGCCCGGTCGGTCAGCGTATAGGCCCCCATACCGACGGCGGTGTTCAGGGTCGCCCCCATCCCGCTGCCGGCCTCGCGGTACCAGGTGCCGCTGGCGCCAGCCGGTTCAATGCCGCTCGCTTTCCACAGGGAACGTTCCTTTATGTGCGTGCCGCTATTATCGCCGCGCGACACGAATAACGTCTTTGCCTCAGAAATTTTCGCCAACGCAGCCGGCGCGTCGCGCATGCCCCTGACCCCGCCCGGGTCTCCGGGTGGCCCGACAACCACAAAATCGTTGTACATCACGTCACGGCGCTCAACACCGAAGCCGTCGGCGATAAAACGGTCTTCGGCGGCCCGAGCGTGCACGAGCAACACGTCGCCGTCGCCGTTGCGGCCATTTTTCAGGGCCTGTCCGGTCCCGACGGCAACGACCCGGACCTCGATTCCCGATTTTGCCCGGAATTTTGGCAGAATGGCGTCGAACAGACCTGAATTCTGTGTCGATGTCGTCGATTGTACGATAATGAAGTTCCGGTCAGCGGCCACAGTTGGGGCTGGTGACAAAATCAGCCCCGGCACAAAAAGCATGCAAATACCGCCCAGAAGTACCCACGTCCTAAACAACGATCTCTCCCTTCAGATAGGCTTGCGCCGCCGCTGATTGCGGGTCGCTGAAGAACGCTTCTGCCGCGCCGCTTTCGACAAGCCGACCGCGATGGAGAAACACAATTTCCTGTCCCAGCCGCCGTGCCTGACCGATATCATGGGTAACCAACACCATCGCCGTCCCTGCCGCATTAGCCTCGATCAAGACGGATTCGATCTGCTGAACAGATGCCGGATCGAGGCTCGCCGTCGGTTCGTCTAGAAAAAGAATGTCCGGTTTTCCAGCCAGCGCCCGCGCAACGACGAGACGTTGCTGCTCGCCGACAGATAAAAGCCGCGCCGGCACCCGTCGCCGGTCTGCCAGTCCTGCCCGTTGCAGTGCGGATTCGCTGGCCGCCTGAAGATCGCCCGGTTGGGCGCCCTGCCATTTTAACGCGTATCTGACATTCGCCTCGACCGACCGGCGCAGCAGAACCGGACGCTGAAAAACCATCGCCTGACGCTGACGCAGGGTACGGCCGCGCATATCCGCCGCCCCCGTCCAGTCGATCGTTCCCGATGTCGGCGTGATCAACCCGTGCAGTAATCGGAGCAACAGGCTTTTCCCGGCACCGTTGGGCCCGAGCACCACAGTGAACGCCCCCGGGGCGACCGTCATCGAAATATCATCGATCAGACCTGTGCCGTCGACCTCATAGCGCAGGTTCAGGGCGCGCAATGGTAAAATGGAGTCAGACATTCCGCCGCCGCCCCGACGCGCCGCCAAGCCCGGACACCGCGCCGTTTACAGCCAGCGAAATACCGACCAGCACGATCCCCAGTGCAAGCGCCAGCGCGAGGTTCCCCTTGGATGTCTCCAGCGCGATTGCCGTGGTCATCATGCGGGTCAGATGATCGATATTGCCGCCAACGATGATCACCGCGCCGACCTCTGCGACCGCCCGCCCGAACCCGGCAAGGGCGACGGTGATCAGACTGTAGCGCGCATCCCAAAGCAGGGTACGGACCAGCCCAATTCCTTTGACACCGAGCGATTTGAGCGCCTCGTCATATTCATGATGCAGATCTTCCACCACCTGACGGGTCAGCGCCGCGACAACCGGCGTCACCAGAATCGTCTGGGCGATAATCATCGCCGTCGGCGTATACAGCAAACCGAGCACACCCAGTGGTCCCGCCCGCGACAACATCAGATAGACGCCCAGCCCAACGACGACAGGCGGCAGTCCCATCAGCGCGTTCAGCAAAACAATGACCGCTGAACGCCCGGGAAACCGCGTCACCGCAATTGTCGCGCCCAGTGTCATCCCGATCGCGCAGGCGATCGCCACCGCGGTCACGCTGACAGACAGCGACAGCCCGACAATTTCGAACAGGTCGGCGTCGCCTGAAAAAATCAGACCTGCGGCGAGCGAGAACGCTGCCTGAATATCTCCCATTTCCGTCCGTTCCGTTACAATCGTAGCGCCGCCAACGTACCCGAAAACAAATCGTTTGAAGACCCCGCTTCCATCTGATTTGACGAGTCACGTGGCGCAGTACAGTCTTATCCTGCAACAACAGTTCAGCTGAGGGACCCGCTATGAAAATCGACGTCTTCAACCACGTATTTCCGACTGAATTTTTCGAGAAGGTCGACGGGCTGATGCCCGATGCCGCGGTCAAGCGCTGGAAGTCCATGGACACGATTCACAACATGGATGCACGGCTCCGTATGCTGGACGAGTTCGACGATTACCAGCAGATCATCTCCATGTCGCAGCCGCCGATTGATTCCATCGCGGGGCCGAATGACAGCCCTGCCCTGACCCGTGTGGCCAATGACGGCATGGCGCGCATCTGTCGCGAACATCCTGACCGGATGCCGTGGTTTATCGCGTCGCTGCCAATGAACAACACCGAAGCCGCAATTGCCGAGGTCGACCGTGTGATCGACGAGCATGGCGCGGTCGGGTTCCAGCTGTTCACCAACGTCAATAACAAGGCGCTGGACCACCCTGAATTTCGCGACATCTTCGGCAAGATCGCACAGCGCGGCAAAACCATCTGGCTCCACCCGACGCGGCCGGCCACACACCCTGACTATCTGACCGAAGACCGCTCGTTCTACGAAATCTTCTGGGGCTTTGGCTGGGCGTACGAAACAAGCGCCGCCATGGCGCGCATCGTGTGCTCAGGCATGTTCGACGAAATACCGAACCTGCGGATTATCGCCCATCACTGGGGCGCCTATACGCCACACGCCGAAGGCCGGTTCACGCCGAGCTGGGAAAGCCGCAACGCGGAAATGGGCGACGGCAAATCGTTTCGCGACACGCTGAAGAGGCCGATGATCGACTATTTCAAGGACTTCTATGGCGACACGGCCATGTTCGGGGCCCAGGCTGCGAGCCAGGCCGGTCTCGATTTCTTTGGTGCCGATCATTCGTTCTTCGCCACTGATTGCCCTTATGACGAAGAAGGTGGCGCCCGCCTGATCCGCTCAACCATCGATGTGATCGCGAATCTTCGCTGCAGCGAAGAAGACCGGATCATGATGTTTGAATCCAACACCAAAAAGATGATTGGCGTCTGACCGGATCCGAATCCGCCGACATAAATCGGCCGGAAATCCATCAGAAATCTGCGGCTTCAAACCGCTCGGCGAGGAAGGAAATAAACGCCTGGACCTTCCTCGCCGGGAACCTGTTCGGCGGCGACACCGCGTAGACCGACAGTTCCGGCAAACGGTAGCTGTCCAGAACAGTAACCAGATCGCCACTGTCGATTTCGGCCTGAACAAGGAAATTCGGCAGCGAGGCAATGCCGAGCCCCTGCCGTGCGGCCTGCACCAGTACCTCTCCGTTATTGGCCTTTAACGGCCCGGAGACCTTCACCGACGTCGCGCCATCGGGACCGAAGATCGGCCATTCGAGCCCGGACGCCAGATAGATATAGCTCAGACATTGGTGATCGCCCAGATCCTGCGGCTTTGTCGGTGTCCCCATCCGTTCCAGATATTCGGGTGTTGCGGTCATCACGCATCTGACCCCGGCCAGCCGCCGGGCGATCAGGCTGGTATCGGCGGATTGCGAAATCCGGATCGCCACGTCGAAGCCCTCTTCGATCAGATCGGTGAACCGGTCGTTCAGCGATAGCGATATACTGAGATCGCGATACTCGCCGAGGAAATCGGAAACCGCAGGGCCCACATGCGTAACGCCGAAGGACATGGGCGCACTGACCTTTAATATTCCCCGCGGTTCCGAATGAAGCTGCTCGACCAACAGGTCTGCTTCCTCGACTTCGGCAAGCACGCGTTTGCACCTTTCGTAATACGCCTCACCGACTTCCGTGACACTGACCCGCCGGGTGGTGCGGTTAAGAAGACGTGCACCAAGGCTTTCTTCGAGCTGAATGACCTGTTTGCTGACAGATGCCCGGGAGATACCAAGCCGCCCCGCGGCAGCGCTAAACCCTTCAAACTCCACAACATTGGTGAATATTTCCATCGCGGTCAGCCGGTCCATATCGCATTTCCTATTGTCAACGAATTGAAGACAATCATGTCCTAAATTTTGTGATTTTCAAAGCACCAACACATAGGTTATCGTCTGCGCAACCTGCCCGGTCCGTTAATGCGAACCACGTCTCAGGAGGACGAATACAAGATGAAAGCACTTACAGGATTGGTAATTGGCGCGTTTGCGTTGACTGCCGCATCAGCAACCACACCGGCACTGGCCGACGGCCACGGTAACAAGCTGATGAAAAGCATCGAAATGAAGGTCAAAGACAAGAAGCATGCCGGCGTGATTGCAAAGCGCCGTTCCGCGATGCGAGCTGTCGGCGGCAACATGAAGAAAATTGCCGGCTATCTGAAGGCAAACGAGGGTACCCCGAAGGACGTGGCAAAAAGCGCCATGACGATTTCGAATATCGCCAAAGTCGTCCCCGGTCTTTTCCCGGCCGGTACGGGCATGGCGCGTTATCCGGGCGTGACCGGCGCGAAGCCGGTAATCTTCACGGACAGTGAAGGTTTCAAGAAAGCCGCGATGACGATGGCCGCGGCGGCCACTAACCTAGCAAAGGTCGCTTCTGCACCGAATGCCGGCAAAAATCAAATCGGTATGGCAATGGGTGCACTCGGCAAAAGCTGCGGATCGTGCCACAAGGTTTACCGGCAGAAGCTCAAAAAGAAATAAGAGCGCTTCTGACGCGACGCTACCTGGGAGGTAACGTCAAGGATCGGCCCCCGCCTTATCGGCGGGGGCTTTTCTTTGTCCAACGCCTTCCTGTTTTACCGACTGGCGCATAGCACTCGCGGTGTTGAACCGGTATGTTCTCGCCACAGACAAAAGAACAGGAAGATGGCGATGCAGGATACATTTGGCGCGTTTATGGACGCCCCCCCGGTAACGTTGGACGGCGCTTCCAACGGTCCTCTCTCGGGTCTCCGCTTTGCTGCCAAGGACGTTTTCGACATTGCCGGGCATCCGACCAGCAACGGCCAGCCAACCTGGCCAGAAACCCACCCATTGCCGACACAACATGCCGGCGCGGTCCAACAGCTTCTGGATGCGGGCGCGACCCTCACCGGCAAAACAGTCTGTGACGAAATGTGTTACAGCCTCGCCGGCGACAACGTCCATTACGGCGCACCGATCAACCCGGCATCACCCGACCGGGCGGTCGGCGGCTCCTCTTCCGGTTCTGCCGCTGCCGTTGCCGGCGCGCTTGTCGATTTCGCCCTGGGAACGGATTGCGGCGGATCGGTCCGCTGCCCGGCAAGTTTCACTGGCATCTATGGCCTGCGCCCAACCCATGACCGGGTGGACCCAACCGGCGTCGCACCGCTTGCCGGCTCATTCGATGTCGTCGGCTGGTTCGCCCGCGATGCCCGGCTGTTTGCCGATATCGGTGGCGTCCTGCTTAACGGGAGCGCCCGGACGATAAAACCGCAACGCGCCCTGATTGCCCGCGACGCATTCTCGCGGATGCCCGACGGCGAGCGCGAAGCCGCCGAAGAAGCCGCCCGTAAGGCGGTCGACAAACTGGGCCTGGACAGCAAACAGATTGATGTTGCCCCCGAAGGGCTCGACCGCTGGTTTACTGCTTTCCGCCATTTGCAGGCACTGGAAATCTGGGGCAACCACGCGGCCTGGATTGGCGAACATAACCCGTCCTTCGGGCCGGGCGTCAAAGAACGCTTTGCCTATGCCGCAACCCTGACGGACGCGGATCGCACCGAACACCAGCCCATCCGGGATATCGCGCGTGCGCGGGTCGATGAGTTGCTGGGCGGCGGCGAGACCGTGATCGTGATGCCGACGTCGCCGGTGAGCCCGAAGCGGGACGCCACCAACGCCGAGGTTGAGGATTTCCGTGCCCGCGCGATGGGCCTGACCTGCGTCGCCGGTCTGTCGGGGTGTCCGCAGGTCAGCCTGCCCCTCGCCGATGCCGGTGCGCCCATCGGCATTTCCCTGCTGACCGCACATGGCGGCGATGAGGCACTGCTGGATATGGCGGTAAAGCTCGCGTCCTAAAACGGTTCTCGGGACTCACCCCCGGCTGTATACTGTTCCGGTCCGGCGACACCCCAATAACAGAAAAATTCGAAAGGTCAGAACAATGAGCCGTGGTTTTAAGATCGTCGGCGGCATTCTCGCCGTTGTCGTCATCGCCATCGTGGGCGTGGTCGTCTTTATTTATTCAAATCTCGATTCCATCGTGAAAGATGCGGTTGAGGATTACGGGCCGCAATTCACCGGCGTCAGCGTCAAGCTGGCAAAGGTCGAACTGTCCCCCGAAAACGGCCAAGGCAAACTGACCGGCCTGATCGTCGGCAACCCCACCGGGTACAAGACGGACTCTGCCTTCAGGCTCGGCAGTATCTCGATGAACATCGATATCTCCAGCCTGACCAGCGATACCATCGTCATCAAGTCGATCGTCATCGACAAACCCGAAATCACCTATGAATTCGGCGATGGCGGCAGCAATGTCGATGTGATCGGCAAGAACGTCGAAAAGGCCGCCGGCGGTTCCGGTGCCAATGAAGAGAAGAAAAGCGACGGCCCGGGCAAGAAGATGATTATCGAAAGCCTGATCGTCAGCAACGGCAACGTCTCGGTCAGCCATCCGCTGCTCCAGGGCAAGAAAGTGGGATCCCCCCTGCCGACGATCCGTCTGAAGGATATCGGCAAGGATAAAAAGGGTGGCGCTTCGCCCGCCGAGGTTGTCGACAAAGTCATGGACGCGATCGAAAAGCAGGTCGGTGCCTCCGTTGGCGGACTCAACATCGACGGCATGGTCAAAGACCTGACCAAAGGCGTCGAAGATGCTGCGAAAGACGCTATGAAAAACGTGACCGGCGGTGCCGGCGGCGCCACCAAGGGCGTTGAAGACGCGGCCAAGGGCGCAGGTGAAGGTCTGAAGAATCTCTTCGGCAAATAACCTTTGCTACATTCGATTACGGAAACGGCCATCCCGACGGGGTGGCCGTTTTCTTTTGACCTGCAGGCGGTAAGATAGACGGCAAATCAACCGGGAGAGATTTCAATGTCGGCACCGTCATGGAAAGATATGATCGAAGCGGCCACCGCCAAAGGGATGCTGGCGAAAGAACTTTTTGTCGTCTTTACCGAACCGACAGGTGATCTCGCCGCGGTCCAGGAGGCCCGGGTGGAACACCTGAAATACCAGGTCGAAATCGAACAGAAAGGCATTATGTTCGCCGCCGGCCCGTTTTCGAATGAAAGCGGCGATAGCTGGGGCGGTGAAGGCATGATCATCATCCGCGCGGAATCGATCGAAGCGGCAACCGCGATTGCCGAGGCGGACCCGATGCACTCATCCGGCGCGCGAAAGTTTCGCCTTCGTCCCTGGCTGATGAACGAAGGCGGCTTCAACCTTCGGGTTACCTTCTCGGACGGCAAACAGCGTCTTACCTGACCTCCATGAAAGCGATCCAATACAGCCGCTATGGCGGCCCCGACGTTCTGAACATTGTCGAATTGCCCGCCCCGGTTCCGGCCCCGGACGAGGCGGTGATCACGGTGCACTGCGCCAGTGTCATACCAGGCGACTGGAAAGTCCGGGCCGGACATCTGCAGGAGATGTTCCCGCTGGATCTGCCGACAATCCCGGGACGCGACGGCGCAGGTATCGTGACCGCCACAGGCCCGGACTGTGACTGGGCCGAGATCGGTGACGAGGTGTGTTTCGTCACCGAACATGTGGAACCTGGCAGCTATGCCGAAATGGTCGCCCGCTCCCGCCGCATGACCGTGCCCAAACCGCCCGGATCGACCTTTGCAGAGGCGGCAGCGATGGTACATGCCGGTGTCTGTGCCTGGATCGCGCTAATTGAAACGGCCAGAATCAAAGCCGGCCAGAATGTGCTGATCCATGCCGGGGCCGGTGCCATCGGCGGCATGGCTGTTCAGCTTGCCAAGCATGTCGGCTGCCGGGTTTACACCACCTGCAGTGCCGCCAATTGCGGCTATGTCAGCGAGCTCGGCGCAGACGAAGTCATTGCCTATGATAAGACGGATTTCGTCGATACGCTCTCCGGCATGGACGTGGTGCTGGACCTTGTGGGCGGCGATGTTCATGAAAAATCCTGCCGCGTGCTGAAAGCTGGCGGCACGCTTGCCTGGCTGATCGCGTCACCGTTTGACGACGTGAGTGCCGAGTACGGGGTCACCTGCAAGCAGGTGATGGTCCACGACCGGCACGCAACGCTTGAGTGCGTTGCTGAAGCCGTGAGACTCGGTACATTGAAGCCGCAGGTCTCTCGCATACTTCCGATGTCGGACGCAGCGGAGGCCCATCGTATTCTGGAACGCGGCGAAAACAGCCGCGGACGCATAATTCTTAATATCGGGGAGTAAACCGGGAATGGACGGCACTTTGGAAAGCGGCTATATCGGCGACGCAGTTCTGCGTAAAGAAGACCGGCAGCTCCTGCTGGGAAAAGGCCGCTTCGTCGACGACATCCGCATTCCCGGGGAACTGCACGCCATCTTCGTCCGCTCCCCCCATGCCCATGCCGAGATACTGTCGGTCGACACAACCGATGCCAGCGCCCTACCCGGCATTGTCGATATCCTGACCGGCGACGACATGATGGAAGACGGCATAGGCGCCATCCCCTTTATGTGGATCATGAATAAGGCGGACGGATCACCGATGAACCAGCCGAAGCGCTGGGGACTTGCCCGCGACCGCGTACGCCACGTCGGCGAGCCGGTTGCTGTCGTCATCGCAGACACCGCGGACTCTGCTGCAGATGCCGCCGAAGCGGTCCTCATCGACTACGCGCCGCTTGCCGCGATCACAAATTCGCGTACTGCGCTCGAACCATCGGCACCGCAGCTCCACGACGAGGCACCAGGCAACGAGGTTTACACCTGGGGCCGGGGCGATGCGGCGGGAGCAGATGCCGCCATTGCAGGTGCTGCCCATGTGATCGACCTCGAGCTCGTCAACAACCGGATCGCCTGCGCCGCGATTGAGACCCGTACCTGCATTGCTATCCCGCCGGACACACCGACGGGCACCACCACACTTTACGATGCGACCCAGGCGCCCCACCTCATACGGCGGTCGGTTACCGAGGCCCTGGGGATCGATCAATCAGCACTCCGCGTGATTGCGCCCGATGTCGGCGGCGGCTTCGGCACCAAGGGGAAACACTATCCGGAAGAGACCGTCATCACCTGGGCGGCCCGGCGGATCGGCCGACCGGTCCGTTGGATATCGACCCGCTCGGAAGCCTTCATCTCCGACACACAGGCCCGCGACCATCTGACCACGGCCACGCTGGGCCTGGACGAAGACGGCCGTTTCGTCGGCCTTCGGGTGAAGACGCTGGCTAATGTCGGCGCTTATATCTCCACTTTCGGTGCGAGTATTCCCGGCGCGATTTATTCCGCCCTGCTGGCCGGCGTGTACAAAACACCCGCCGTCTACGCCGAGGTCACAACGGTTCTGACCAACACGGTTCCGACCGATGCCTATCGTGGCGCCGGTCGGCCGGAAGCCTGTTATGTGCTGGAACGGCTTGCCGACGAGGCAGCGCTGAAACTCGGCCTCGACCGGGCAGAGATCCGGCGGCGGAACCTCATCCCTGTCGACGCGATGCCATACACCACGCCTATCGGCCCCACCTATGACAGTGGCGATTTTCCCAACATCATGGAAAAACTTCTGGCCGCAGCCGACTGGGACGGGTTTGCTGCCCGCCGCGCGGAAAGCGAAGCGCGTGGAAAGCTGCGCGGGATCGGCCTTGCCATGTATGTCGAGACGTCCGGCGTCGCGCCGTCAAAACTCGCGGGTATGCTGGGTGCGCGGATCGGGTTTTTCGAAAGCGCGGAAATCCGTGTCGATGGCGGCGGCAGCGTCCGCCTGCTGGCAGGCACGCATAATCATGGTCAGGGCCACGACACAACCTATGCCCAGATCATCGCCAGCAAGCTCGGATTGCCGTTCGAAAAGGTAACGGTGATCGAAGGCGATACCGAAGCCGTGCCAATGGGAACGGGCACGTTCGGATCCCGGTCCATTGCGGTCGGCGGATCGGCGATTGCCGTTGCTGCCGACAAGATCGTCGAAAAAGGCCGAAAACTGGCCGCACACCTGATGGAGGCGGCGGACGAAGATGTCAGTTTTGCCGACGGGGTTTACGCCATTGCGGGCACGGACCGCAGCATGACAATCGGCGAAATCGCAAATGCCGCGAATCTTGGCCACGTCATGCCGCCCGGGATGGAAGCCGGGCTGAATGAGAGCGCATTTTACGATCCGTCGAACTTCGCCTATTCGAATGGCGGCCATGTCGTCGAGATCGAGATCGACCGCGATACCGGTGAGATCGATTTCCAGCGCTACTACGTGGTCGACGATATCGGGACCGTCATCAATCCGATGATCGTTCACGCACAAATTCACGGCGGGATCGCCCAGGGGATCGGACAGGCCCTGACTGAAAGTGCCGCCTACGACCCTGAAAGCGGCCAGATACTCGCTGGATCTTTTCTCGATTACGGCATTCCCCGCGCCGACGACCTCATCGATTTCGAGGGCGAACTCGATGAATCCCAGCCCTGCGCACATAACCCACTCGGCGCCAAAGGCTGTGGCGAATCTGGCTGTATCGGAGCCCCCGCTGCCCTGGTCAGCGCCGTTCTCGATGCATTGGGCCCGCTGGGCGTCACCGATATCGAAATGCCCCTCACACCGCTGCGGGTGTGGGAAACCATCAGGAAAGCCGATACTGCATGAAATACCGAGCCGGAATTGATATCGGCGGCACCTTTACAGACCTCGTTCTTATGGGCGAGGACGGCTCTCTTCATGCAGAAAAGCTGCTCACAACGCCGGACGATTTCGGTCGTGGCATTGCCGATGGTCTGGCCGCGGCACTCGCCACCATCGGCGCCGCACCGGACGATGTCGATGTCATCGTGCACGGCACCACGGTGGCAACAAACGCCATTCTCGAAGCCAAGGGTGCGCTCACAGGCCTGATAACGACCGAGGGTTTCAGGGATGTTCTGGAATTGCGGCGACTGCGTATTCCGGAAATGTATACGCTCAACTGGACCAAGCCACCGCCGCTTGTGCCACGCCGACTGCGCCGCGAGGTGATCGAGAAAACAGGTCCGCGCGGCGAGGTGCGTATCGCGCTGGATGAGGCAACCGTCATAGCAGCATGCGAACGCCTCATGCGCGAGGACGTCGCGGCCGTCGCGATCGCCTATCTGCATTCCTATGCCAATCCGGATCATGAATTGCGTAGTGCCGAAATCGTGCGGGACGTTATGGGGCCGGACGTCTTCATCACCTGTTCGAGCGACATCCTCCCGGAAATCCGCGAATACGAGCGCACGTCGACCACGGTCATCAATGCTTATCTCGGCCCGATCCTCACCGCGTATTTCGACTCGCTGCGCCGTCATCTCGATTCCATCGATGTGTCGGCGCCGGTTCAGGTCATGAAATCGGATGGCGGTGTGATGTCGATCGGGGCTGCGGCGGACAAGCCCGCTTACCTCGTTGAATCCGGTCCGGCTGCAGGCGTAATCGGGGCCGCACGCCTCGCCGCCGAAGGCAATAACATTACGCTCGACATGGGCGGTACCACGGCCAAGGCGTCAATGGTCGAAGGCGGGCGGATTTCACGGACCGGCGATTACGAAGTCGGCGCCGGGATCAACCTGTCGAGCAAACTGGTCATGGGCGGCGGCTATGCACTGAAACTGCCGGTGATCGACATTTCCGAAATCGGCGCCGGTGGCGGCAGTATCGTGTCACTGGACCGGGGCGGTATGTTGAAAGTCGGCCCTGAAAGCGCAGGCGCCCTGCCCGGGCCGGTCTGCTACGGACGGGGCGGCGAAGACCCGACCTTCACGGATTCCGCCCTTACCCTCGGTTATATAAATCCCGGGCACCTGATCGGCGGCGATCTTAAACTGGATGCAGATGCCGCCCGCGCCGCGCTACAAAAACACATTGCCGACCCACTGGACCGCGACCTGCTGGATGCTGCCTGGGGCGTCTTTCAGGTTGCCTGCGGAACGATGGTGCGTGCCGTCAAAGCCGTATCGACCTATCGCGGACGCGACCCGCGCGACTTCACATTATTTGCCTTCGGCGGGAACGGACCCGTGGTCGCCGCAGAAATCGCCAATCTGCTCGATATGACCCGGGTGATTGTCCCACCGACCCCCGGAGTCTTCAGCGCATACGGCCTGCTTTTATCAGACGTCGAGCACGAGATCAGCCGCGCCTGGCTGAACCGGCTTACCGCCGTATCGCCAGCAGATATGGAAGAGGCCTATGGCAAACTCGAAACCGACATAACCGAGCTCATGTTGTCGGAAGGCTACGAGACCGGGGAATACACCGTCACGCGTCTAGCCGATCTCCGTTACACGGGACAGGCACACGAACTGACGGTCGACTGCGCCGCGCATGACGGCGTGCCCGATTTCAAACAGCTTATCGCTGCGTTCGGCGACGAACACGAACGTACCTATGGCCATCAGGCGGAGGCTGAGGCGGTTGAATGCGTCACACTGAGACTGATTGCCCGTGTGACCGAAGACCGCCCGGAACGCCAGATCGCGTCGTCGCGGGTGGCCGATAAAGAACCGTCCCCGCGCCAGGTCTATTTCGGGCCCGACCACGGACAGGTCGAGACGCCGGTGATCGACCGCCCTGCCCTGTCGACCCCGCGTGTCGGCCCGATCATCGTCGAAGAGTACGATTCAACCTGCATCGTCCCACCTGGCTGGCAGGCCGAACTGGATTCGAAGGGCAATATCGTCCTGACCAAAAGGAACGGCAAATGACCGCCGCAACGTCCAAACCGACCGCAAACATCGACCCGATCACCATGGAAGTCGTGCAGAACGCGCTTGGCGCCATCGCCGATGAAATGGCACTTGTCATCATGCGCACCGCTTATTCGACGATTGTCCGGGATTCCATGGACTATTCGACCGGCATCTGCGACCGCGAAGGCCGCATCGTTGCCCATGGCATGACCATGGCGCTGCATCTGGGCTCGTTCCCGGACGCGATGCAGGTGCTGATCCGCGATTACGGGGACGATATGCATCCCGGCGATATGTTCGTCTGGAACGACCCGTATGAGGGCGGCGGCCAGCACCTCCCGGATGTGTATATCGTCAAACCGGTGTTTATCGACGATGCGCTCGAGGGCTTTGCCGCCTCGCTGGTCCATCAGATCGACATGGGCGGCATCGCCCCCGGGTCGGCGGCGGTCTATGCGACCGAAATCTTCCAGGAAGGGCTGCGTATTCCACCGATCCGGCTGTACGACCGGGGCGTGCCGAACGATACGTTCTTCAGGCTTATGGAAGTGAACACCCGTATCCCCGACAAGCTGGCCGGCGATATGCGTGCCCAGGTCGCCGCGTGCCGTACCGCCGATGCGGCTTTGTGCGAACTGATCGGTCGCTACGGAGCTGAGGAATATCGCGGTATCGTTGAGGAATTGCACGATCACGCCGAGCGGATTATGCGCGCCGAAATATCGAGCCTGCCCGACGGCACCTGGTCGTTTACCGACTATATCGACGGCCTAGGCGAGGATCCGGAACCGCTGCCAATGACGGTTACCGTTACCATCGACGGTGGCGACATGACGCTGGACTGGACCGGCTCCGCGCCGCAGGTAAATGCGGCAATCAACTGCCCGGCGCCGTTCGTCAAATCCGCCTGCCATCTGATCGTGAAATGCATCGCGGAAGAGGAAATACCTAATTTTGAGGGATTTATCCGCCCGCTGAATATCATTGTCCCGGAAGGCACCATCGTGAACCCGACATTGCCGGCCGCCTGTGCAGCCCGCGCGATCGTCGGCTGGCGGGCGCTCGACGTCCTGCTGGGTTGTTTCGCCCAGATTGTACCGGACCGGGTACCGGCCGCCGGTGAAGGCGGCGTCACCTTCCCGTCTTTCAGTGGTTATGACGGCGACGACCGCTTCGTCTGCACCGAAGCCTGGGCGGGAAGTTGGGGCGCAATGCACGATGGCGATGGTGCATTCGGTATACCGAACCCCGGCGGCAATCTGACCAACCAGCCGGTTGAGATGGTCGAAGCGCTGTTTCCGCTCGAAATCACCCGCTACGGCATGGTCGAGAATTCGGGCGGTCCGGGCAAATACCGCGGCGCCCCGGCCTATCAGCGGGAATATCGCTTCCTGTCGGAAGAAACGCAGATGGTTATGCGCTCCGATCGGCGGCGGTTTCTGCCCTATGGACTGGATAACGGCAGCCCGGGCACACCGTCCTGGAACCTCCGGAACACCGGAACGGCCACACAGGCGGCAATTCCCGTCATGCCTATGGAAGCCGTCATTTTTAAGCAGGGAGAGACCTTCCTCCATGTTTCGGGCGGCGGCGGCGGACACGGAGATCCGATGGATCGGGCCCCCGAAGCGATCCTCGAGGATATTCGCGAAGAGCGCTTCACGGCTGAATATGCAAAAGACGTTTATGGCGTCGTAATCGCGGGTGCCCCCCCCTCAATTGACGCCGAGGCGACAAAATTGTTGCGGCGCAAAATGGCGGACACCCCCAAAGACACCGCTCGCCCCGCTTACCTGCGTTATTTCCATGACTCGCTCGGAATCAAGGAATTCCGCCTGGTTGGCCCCCGTGAAATGAAGGTCTGACGCAACTTATCGCCTGTTTCGGCCGCAAATGGCGGACCATAAACGTAAATTCTCCAGCCATGCACTGAGCGCATTTGTGCAGTGCAATATATTACCTAAAATCCGAGATATCTTTAACTACTTAGTAGGGTCCCGCAGCGCATTGTGCCGCTCGCAGCATTCTGGAGTAGAAAAAATGACGACCAATACATCTAACGCGAGCTTCGATTTTTCGGGCTTCAATCTCAGTAACGAAAACGCACAGGAAATTCGTCGCTCGGCGGAAATCGCGCGTTCTGCGTATCTCGCCGACGCATTCAAGCAGCTCGGCCAGCGGATCAGTGCCGCATACCGGTCAACAACAGAGTTGTTTGGCTATGCGCAGCGTATGAACCAGGCGGCCCGGCTCTAATCAATCCGCCGTTTCGCCCCGCGAAATACAGAAAAAACGCTCCGGTTTCCGGAGCGTTTTTTTGTGACAGAGCGCGTCGAATAGCCGGCAAATCGCCGATTGCCTTTGCTCACCTCACCGATAGCAAACAATGTCCTTGTCTTTGCCGGCGCATCTGGTCACATTGCCGGATCAGATTTTCGAAGATCTGGCGTAGCCTCTCGTGTCAAAAAGACAATAGGCATCAATACACCAAGCTATTCGGGAAATTGAAATCCGCTCACGCGTCGCGCGAGCACCCTGTTCTCTTTTAAAGGAATTAGATATGGCTACAGGAACCGTGAAATGGTTCAACCCTACCAAGGGTTTCGGATTCATCGAGCCGGAAGACGGAGGTCCCGACGTTTTTGTTCATATCTCCGCCGTCGAACGTGCAGGCATGTCGTCCCTGAACGAAGGCCAGAAGATCAACTACGAAGTACAGCCTGGTAGAGACGGCAAGAAATCCGCCGAAGATCTCACCGCGGCAGACTAAGACGTACGACAATTCTGAAGAGGGCCTGCAGCGATGCAGGCCTTCTTTATCCCTACCCTATCGCCGACCGATTGGAAGCCAATGGCCCGAAAAACAAATTACGGCTTTGAAAGACGCGAACGCGAAAAAGCCCGCGCTGCCAAGAAAGCTGAACGCCAGCGCGCGAAGCAGGAAAAATCGGACGACCGCAAGGACGACGACGACCCCTCTGTGACAGTAGATGGCGAAACGCCCGAAGCAACGGAATCTACAGCTGAATCCACGGACGACAGTACGCACACGGGCAGCTAATCTAAAGCAGCCCTGCTTGTTGCGGTCTATCGCTCGCTGAGCGCCACGTCGAGAGACTGGAAGACCGGACGGAGAAGATAGCGAAGCACGGTCCGCTGGCCGGTATTAATATCGATTTCAGTCACCATGCCGGGCAAAATCCTGTTCTTAGTTGATTCGTCCCCCACATACGCATCCTTCAATTTGATTTCCGCTTTGTAATAAACCTCGTTCTCGCGATCCTTAAAGGTCGAGGCGGAGATTTTGGTCACGATTCCTTCGATCGCGCCGAAACGGGCAAAGTCGAATGTTGTCACCTTGACGCTCGCCTTGTGACCAAGCGTGATATGTCCGATATCGACAGGCGAAATACGGGCTTCAACAACCAGCTCCTTGTCCATCGGGACAATCTCGCTCACCAGTCCACCCGGCGGAATAACACCGCCGACCGTATTGGTCGCCAGTCCTTTGACGATACCGTGTACCGGGGCCACGATATCCAGCCGCGTCACCCGGTCGCTGAGACGCCGGGAGGTTTCGCGCACACTCGCCAGGTCCGCAGCAACGCGCCCGGATTCTTCAAGCGCTTCATTGCGCCGCTGCGAGTGAAGCTGCGCCATCTTGCTGCCCGCTTCCTCAATCGCATTCCCAGCGCTGCGGATTTTGCCGCGAATTTCAGCCAGCTCTCCGACAGCCGTCTGATATTGTTCCAGCGTTTGCAGATACACCAGTTTTGACACCAGGCCTTTATCTGCCAGCCGTTCGCGCATCGCGCGCTGTGTACCCAGAATGCGGACCCTGTCGGTCAGCTTGCGGACCTGAATGTCCAGCACCCCAAGTTCTGACTCGCGCTGTCTTCCCTGTGCTTCGAGAACGCTGGCCTCCTGCTTAAGCGCATCAATCTGCTGTCGCAGAATTCCCCGCTCGCCGGCAACCAGACCTGAAAACCGTGGCGGCGCCTTCGAGAAATCAGGCGCACGACCATCCGCAAACGCGAGTAATCGCTCTAGCCTGAGCTCGAGCGATATCGACCGCGCCTCGGTTTCCTCGAGCTGCGCCTTTGCGGAAGTGGGATTGAGCCGTACCAGCGTGTCACCGGCATTCACAATGTCGCCGTCGCGCACGAAAATTTTCTCGATAATCCCGCCTTCCAGATGCTGGACCGACAGAACCGAGCCGGCAGGAACGACCTCGCCCGAAGCCTTGGTTGTTTCCTCCAGCTCCGTGACGGCAGCCCAACCGATAAACCCGAAGACCGACAGAGACAGCAGAAAGAGAATCACGCGGACCAGATGCGGCGGGCCAACCTCTTCCAGAATGGCGGATTGCGATAGATGGCGCATCTGGCGGGTCTCGCCAGGACCGCGCCAATCCTGTGCCGCGGCAGGTGCGGACGTTCCGCCGGGCGAACTCATTCGCTCTCCCCCTGCATCTGCTTAAGCGCTTCCTCGGGATCTCCGTTGAACTGCAGACGTCCGGCATTGAGGACAATCAGCCTGTCGGCGACCCTCATATGGCTCGGCCGGTGCGTGATGACGACAATCGTACACGTACCGCGCAGCTTCTTGACCGCCTCCAGGAAGGCATTATCGCCCCGCTCGTCAAGCATCTGACCGGGTTCATCAAAAATCAGTATCGGCGGTTTCCGCAACAGGGCGCGCGCGATCGCGAGCTTCTGCTTGAATCCTTCAGGTAATTCGCTGACCACCCGCTCGGTCAATCGTGTCTCATACCCGTCCGGCAGGTTTTCGATGGCGTAATCTATGTCCGCCATCTTCGCCGCATCGACCAGGTCTTCATCGGTGGCGAACGGCACCGACAGACGCAGGTTCTGCGACACGGTGCCGTAAAGCATCTCGCTGTTCTGGGGCACAAGCCCAATGTTCTGGCGGATATCGACCGGGTCAATCTGGCGAATATCGACGCCATCGAAAAGCACCGACCCCATCTGCGGCTTGTAGAGCCCGCTTGCCAGGTTCGCGACAGTCGTCTTACCCGCACCGTTGGGACCGGTAATCGCAACCACTTCCCCGGGCGCGCATTCGAATGTGAGCCCGTTCAACGCCGGGTCGGCATCAGGGGCATGGCGGTAACCGACCCCCATAAACGTAATCCGCCCCTTGAAGGTACGCTTCGGCGGAATGCGGCCGGCGACGCGTTCGGGCGGGATTCGCATCAGGTGATTGATCTGGCGAAGTGACGAGCGGATCTGGGTCGCCCGGTTCAGCAGCATGATCACCGACTGGAACGGCCCCAGCACGCGCCAGCCGAGCGCCATACTGGCGACCAGCGCCCCGATGGTCAGGGTATTGTTCATAACCATGTCGGCGCCGAAGCCAACGACGGCAACACCGGCAGCCAACATAATGATACGGCCAAGCGTCTGGACGAGGTTATTGAGCAGCGCGATGCGAAAATCACTGATAGCGGATGCAGCGGACAGGGAGCGGAAACGATCAACCCATACTTTCTCGGCCCCGGCAAACTTGATCGCACGCATCCCGGACACAGCCTCGATCAGAAAGCGCTGCTGGCGCGTTTTGGTGCCGCCCGAATTTGCAAATGTCCGCTTGATAAAAGGCGTTACCGACATCGCCATCAGCATCAGTAACGCCGCCGCGGCGATCGGCACCATGACGAGCCAGCCCGACAACAACGCGATGACGGCAAGAGACAGAAGAACGAACGGCAAATCGATAATCGTCTCGCCGAGAGGCCCGGCGAAGAATTCCCGTATCGATTCAAATTCCTGCAGATGCGAAATCTGCGCACCCAACGGCTCGTTCTCGCTCATCGGAATCGGCAGCATCAGCACCTGCTGAAAACCTGCCGTGCCGATCATGTAATCGATACGCCCCGCGGCATGCGCCATAATTTGCGATCTCAGGCGTCTGAAAAGCCATTCGACCCCGATTGCGAGGCCCACGCCGGACACCAGATATATGAGCTGCTGGACAGACGCAGACGGGATAACGGTGTCATAGACGGACATCATAAACAACGGCATCGCAAGGCTCAGCAGATTGATCATCAGCGTTGCGATCAGGACATGCACGACCAGCTTGCGGAACCGCACCGACAGTTCGGCGATCCACGTACTGTTGTCGCGTTGAACGTGCGAACTGTTAACCGCCCGGATCACATAAGCGGTTCCACGGATGCCCTTACATTGGGTTGTGCGGATGGAGCGCGTGAACCCGTCATAGATCCGAAAAGCGTTTTTCGGCGCCTCTCCTTCTTCAGGATCAGTCTCCGCGCATTCAAGTACGACGCGCACGGGCCCCTTGTCGGGAACAAAGAGACATGGAAGCAGCGCCGGGTTCAGTCTGTCCTGCCGGGTCCGGATCGGCACGGTGGTGAGATTCAGGTTGGCCAACGTTTCCCGAAATGCGTCGGTATCGATGGTGTCGACAAAATGAGGTACCGCCTCTGACAAATGCCGGGGACGCCCGGTCCAGCCAAGTGCCTCCAGCAACGGCACGATGCACGCTGCATGCTCGGACAATGCCTGCCTTCCGAAAACGCGGAAATTGCGCATGACCCGCAGGCCATCCTCAATCGCCTGCGGCGCAGACGGTGCCTCTGACTGCATACCGGGCTGAGCCATATCAGCAGTGGCGGTGCTGGACATGCTATCCGCCGGGCTCATGCATATTCCTTCTCAAGACGCGCCAGAGATTCCCGCGGACTATTCGTTATCTCTTCCAATCCACGGCCGCGGATCTGATAAGACCGGTCTGCAAGCGCCAGGAAGGACGGGCGGTGACTGACAATCGCCATCGCACAGTGGCCACTGCGTTCCTTCAGCAGGTCAAGAAGCTGCGCATCGCTCTTCTGATCAAGAAAGGTGTTGGCCTCGTCGAACAGGATCAGGCGCGGGTCTTCGACAAGCGTCAACGCGCGGACCAGAGCGATCCGCTGGCGTACACCGCCGGGCAGACCGTCATTGGCCGCATGCTCGACCTGGGTATCGTACCCACGTGGCATCCGGCCTATAGCATCATGCAGTCCTAGTCGTTCAGCCATCTGCAGCACGGAATCGACGTAGGCATCCCCCCGGAACATGGTCATGTTGTCGAGGATAGTGCCCTGAAACAGCGCCGGCTTTTGCGGCAGATAAACCACCTGCGACCGCAGGCTGACCGCATCGAATTTCCAGATATTTTCGCCGTCAATCAGGACCCGCCCACTGGACGGGACAAGCAGCCCCATCATCAGGCCGAGCATGGTCGATTTGCCAGAACCATTGGTCCCGGAAATGGCAATGGTCTCACCTTCTTTTAGCTGAAGGTTGATACCTTCGAACAAATTCCGATCAAAACCGGCATACGAGAACGAGACCTCCTCCAGCTGCACATTTCCGCGAACAGCGTGTATTTCCGGGGCATCGGGACTGGATTCCAGCGGCAAATCGAGAACCCCCATCACCTGATCCCGCGAAACCCGCGCATTCTGATACTGGGTCCAAGTGCCGAGGGCACGCATCATCGGCTGCGCCGAGCGGCTTGCCAGCAAAGTACAGGCGGCCAGCCCGCCAATCGTCAGGCTTCCGTCGATCACCAGTGTACTGCCATAGGCCGCGACCGAAATCGCCGTGAGCTGCGAAAACATCTGCCCCGTCGCACGCGCCCAGGTACCGCCGTCGGCAACGCTGTAACTTGCCTCTGCCGAACTGCCCTGAAGGCGCTCGTAGCGGCGCGCCATCATCGTTTCCATCCCCAGACCCTTGACGGTCCGGATGGCGCTGAGCACCTCGATCATGAAATTGTAGCGCCGGTCATCCGTTGCCCGCCGCGCTTCAAGCGCATGGCTCAATTTACGGCCGGCAATCACGCCGGTGATCGCAAGAAAAAAGAGGATCACGATTGGCACAATAGCCAACGGCCCCGCAATGAGGGCAATCAGGCCAAAAAACAGCATCGCGAACGGCAAATCAACGAACAGCAGAAGCCCCTGCCCCGTGAAGAAATTCTTGATCGTCTCTGCGCCGCGCAGGCGTTGCAGATGAACACCGGGTGGAAGCTGCTCAAACGCCCTCAGATCGGAACGAAAAATGTGATCCACCGTCCGGCAGGACAGCCGGTGCTGGATACGCGCGCCGGTCCAGCCTGTAATATAAAAACGTCCAAGACTTAACAGGCAATCGATCAACAGAACGATGCCGAGCGCGACAATGAACACGCCGAGCGTGTGCATGGCCTGATTAGGGATTATCCGGTCATAGACCTGGAGAATCATAATCGGCATTGCGAGCGACAGAATATTCTGCGCGCAGGAAGCTGTAAGAAGTTCGGCGCGGTAACCTCGCATCGCGTCGAATTTCGGCACGTTCCCGTTCATTTTACCCCGATCACAAATAAATACTCGGCCCAGCGCTTCCGGTTGCCCGAAGCAGCTGCGAATTAACCTCGTTGGGCAAATACCCTCTCGAAGATAGCCCGCACCAAACGAACTGAGCGGTTTTCCGCAGTTCTTATAGTTACCCCTTTAGCTGAAAATTCGGTTAACGGACTTGGTGAAAAATTTATTACGAACATTAAGTATACATAATAATTAATACAGATTTACACGCCCATTTCTCTAAAATTTTATGCAATTTTCAAACTAATTCAAAACGAAAACGATTTTATTAATCATGTTATTTCACTTCCGGGTCACTAATTAGTTTCAAGATCGCCCCAGAAACAAGTTTACGCATTGTATCCGGTACTTATTGGCTGGCTTCTTTTACTGAGCTCGCCAGATCAGTAGTGTGGAAGGACGACAAAATGGCTGACGATATCCAGGTCGAAGAATTTAATCGCGGTGACTCAGCACAGGACGACCGTCTGCGCCCTGGCGACGGCGGTACCGCCGGTGGGACAAACACCAATTCGGATCTGCGCGAAAAAGGCGACGCCGATGACGTCGCGGAAGCCGTCATCCAGGGCGATGCCGAAGGCGCGACGCGCGACGTCGGTCTGCGCTCGGACTCCCCTGTCGATCTGACCCGGGACGAAGCTGACAGGAATCCGCAACAAGCCCCTAACGACGCGGATAACGGGCCCGTTACCGACCCGCTCCAGGAATCCCGCATTGACGACACCGTTGAAAGCAGGCCGGTAGCGCAGGGCTCATCCGGGCCTGAACAGAATATTACCGACCGCGCGGGATCAGGCACCGAAGACGGCCCCGCTCAACACGATGAAGTGCCGGCCGAGCCGGTTGCCCGGACAGTCCCTGAAGGCCAGAACGCTGGCATAATCGCACCGGACGCCGTCATCCAGGCCGCACAGCCTGCAGAAACGGTTGCTGGCGAAACCGAGCCCGAAACGGTTGCCGCTCCCAATGAAAAGTCTGTCGAGGACGTCGCGGTTGAACAATTTGTTCAAACCGGGGAAGTCTTCAAGGGCGGCGACGGTGACGACACGTTTACCGGTGGCAACCGCGGTGATTTTATCAGCGGCGGCGGTGGCAATGACACCCTCAGCGGCGGGCCAGGAAAAGATTTCATCTCAGGCGATGACGGGGATGACGACATCTCTGGCAACGGCGGGAAAGATGTCCTGGTCGGCAGCGACGGGGACGACCTGCTCAATGGCGGCAACGGAAAGGACACCCTGATCGGCGGCGACGGCGACGATACGCTGAATGGCGGCAACGGCATGGACATCCTGGACGGTGGCGCGGGCAACGACACCCTGAACGGCGGTAACGGCAAGGATGTCCTCAATGGCGGCACCGGCAACGATACGCTGACGGGCGGCAACGGCGCCGATACATTCAAATTCGAAGAAAACTTCGGCGATGACGTCATTACCGATTTTGAGCCCGGCAAGGACACAATAGACCTCTCCGCCCTCGACATCGGCGACTTTGATGCCCTGATGCTCAATGCCCACACAGATGGCGACAACACCGTCATCAAGACTGAGCATGGTTCCATCACGCTTAACGGTGTGTCCCTGAGCGACCTGTCGGCAGATAGTTTTGTGCTCAATCCCGAGCCGGTCGTGGATGACACCGTGGACACCGCGACAGACCCGATCTCTGAGCCGCCGCCAGTGGATGACCCTCCCGTAGTTGATCCTCCAGTGGAAGAGCCCCCTGTGGACACGACCGACGAAACCGGAGGCGATACCGGCACCGGAACGACCGGCGGTACCGCGAGCGATCCCGTGGTTGGCGATACAGGTGGCGAGACGGCCGGAGACACCGGCGGCGTAACCACGCAGCCCGATACGACCAACACTGGCGGCACCGGTGGCGATGCTCCGGCAGGCGATGGCGGAACCGGAACCACAGGCGGAACAGGCGGCGATACGGGCACCGACCCTGTTGTCGAACCCGTCGTCGACGGCGTCGATATTGACGGCGGCAACGGCAAGGACGATCTCCAAGGCGGTGCAGGTAATGATACGCTGGACGGCGGAAACGGTATGGATGTCCTCAACGGCGGCGCCGGTGACGACACGCTAACCGGCGGCAACGGCAACGACACCTTTCAATTCGACCAGAATTTCGGCAACGATACCATCACGGATTTCAAGCCTGGTAACGACCAAATAGATCTCTCCAGCGTCGGCGTTCCCGATATGCCGACCCTGCTCGACAACGCGACAATGGATGGCAACGACACCGTTATCACGACGGACCAAGGCACGATCAGACTGTCCGACGTAGATCTGAACGACCTGTCCGCGGACGACTTTACGTTCGGCGACGCGCCCGCGACGACTCCCACGACAGGTGACACCGGCGGCGACACCGGCGGCGTGACCGCGCAGCCCGACACAACCGGCACCGGCAGCGATGCCCCGGCAGGCGATGGCGAAACCGGCGGTGACACGGGTGGAGACACCGGCGGCGTGAGCACGCAGCCCGATACAACCGGCACCGGCGGCGATGCCCCGGTTGGCGATGGCGACACCGGAACCACCGGCGGAACAGGCGGCACCGCAAGCGACCCTGTTGTAGGCGATACCGGTGGTGATACGGGTGGTGATACGGGTGGTGACACTGGCGGCGTGACCACGCAGCCCGACACAACGGGTACCGGCGGCGATGCGCCGGCCGGCGATGGCGGCACAGGCGGCACCGCGAGCGACCCTGTTGTTGGCGATACGGCTGGCGATACAGGCGGCGACACCGGTGGTGACACCGGCGGCGTGAGCACGCAGCCCGATACAACCGGCACCGGCGGCGATGCACCGGCCGGCGATGGCGACACCGGAACCACCGGCGGAACAGGCGGCGATACAGGCACCAATACCGGTGCCGATACGGGCACCGACCCTGTTGTCGAACCTGTCGTTGACGGCGTGGATATTGACGGTGGCAACGGCAAGGACGAACTTGAAGGCGGTGCAGGTAACGACGCGCTGAACGGCGGCAATGGTAAGGATGTCCTCAACGGCGGCGCCGGTGACGACACCCTGACGGGCGGCAACGGCAACGACACCTTCGAATTCGACCAGGGTTTCGGCAACGACACCATCACGGATTTCAAGCCTGGTAACGACCAGATAGATCTCTCCAGCGTCGGCGTTCCCGATATGCCGACCCTGCTCGACAACGCGACAATGGATGGCAACGACACCGTTATCACAACGGACCAAGGCACGATCAGGCTGTCCGACGTAGATCTGAACGACCTGTCCGCGGACGACTTTACGTTCGGCGACGCACCCGCGACGACTCCCACAACGGGCGATACCGGCGGCGTGAGCACTCAGCCCGATACCACCGGCACTGGCGGCGATGCCCCGGCTGGCGATGGCGACACCGGAACCACCGGCGGAACAGGCAGCACCGCGAGCGACCCTGTGGTTGGTGACACGAGTGGCGATACCGGTGGTGATACCGGCGGCGTGAGCACGCAGCCCGATACAACAGGCACTGGCGGCACCGGCGGCGATGCCCCGGTTGGCGATACTGGTGGCAACACCGGAACCACCGGCGGCACGGGCGGCACCGCGAGCGACCCTGTTGTTGGCGATACGGCTGGCGACACCGGTGGTGACACCGGCGGCGTGACCACGCAGCCCGACACAACCGGGACCAGCGGCGACGCCCCGGTTGGCGATACTGATGGCAACACCGGAACTACCGGCGGCACAGGCGGCACCGCGAGC
>JBLIMV010000032.1:0-48807 GCA_047638395.1 Paracoccaceae bacterium
GCCCCATATTCCGTCACCCGGCCTGTTGGCAGGACTGACCCGGCTTGCGGATGCCGCTGAGGCCTATCATCTCCGGTTTTCAAGCAGTCGGGATGCGGCTGCGCTGCTGTCGCGGGAATTCCGGAATTCCGGAATGTGGAAGTAGGAGCAGGGAGATGATGGCGGAGGTTCTCTATATTCGTAACCCGGCGGTCGCTGCGACCGAGATCGATGCCGAGACATTCCTCGTTGAGCCGGAAACGGGTGAGGTATTTTATCTGGATGAAGTGACGAGCGCGCTATGGCGGTTTCTGACTGAACCACGCCGCGAGGCTGAGATCGTTCAGGCCTTCACCGAGGCATTTCCAGATGCTGGCATGGACAGGATTACCGCCGATATTCAGGCGGCTCTGACGGATATGACAGACCGGGATCTGGTCGTCGTGCGGGCTGCGGATACCCTCTGAGTGGACTGGTGGGGAGCCTCCGAACAGCTTTGAAGCGGCCATCAACGCATTGATTTATATTGGAGTTCCTAATTAATTCATTGAAAATTGCGCATTGTCTACTAAATATGCTGCGGGTATAGATGGCCTGTCCGGAGTGCCTGCGCGGACATTGTAGGAGTAAGTTCGTTTGACCTTTCACCCGAAATACCGACGCGCCTTAGGCGCATTCATGGTTTCCGGAGCGCTTTTGGCGGCCGGAACGACAGGCGTGTATGCGCAGGCACAGACCGGCGGGGCACAGAATAATGGCCCGGCGTCCAAAGCAGTTCTGACGGATGTCGTTCCAAATGACCTGATTGAAAAAGCGCTCGCAGGAGACAATAACGCGCTTGCTGCTTTGCAGGCCTATCTCCGTGGGACCGGTTCGAAAAGCCCCGAGGCCGTCACCCGCCGGGCGACGGCGTTGATCGCCCAGATTGGTCGTGAGAAAAAGGATGCGTCCACCGAGTCGCTGCTGAGCGTGATCGACCAGATTGCCAGCAACGCGATTAACCTGGTGTCGGGCTCGCAGATTGTGCGTATGGGCGTCGATAACGACTTTGTGCCGAACCGGGCCTTGCTTGCCTGGGATTTCGGGCCGCCCGACGGGCCGATTGCCCCCGGTTTCGAACGTATCCTGCCCAATGATGATCGGATTGGCGGAGCGGATCTCGATGGATTGCGCCGGCCAGCCGATAGCGAATTGCTCAATGACGGTATCGCCGGCGTCGAGCGAATCGAAGTGGACATGCCTGACGGTGAATACCGGATCATTCTGATGACTCAGAATCTCGGAGACGACAAGCTTATGGGCAATCCGTTCGGCAGCCAGATTTCTGTGAACGGTTCGGCCCTGACGGTCAGCCAGCCGTCGCCGGACGATTGGGTGCGCGACGCCGTGTTCAGCAACCGGGGGGTGCAGAATACGGCCGGCCAGACAGCGCAGGGGCCTGGTGCAGATGGCTTTATCAGCGGCGATCTCGGAAAATTTGATCCGGGTCTGTTCGAGCGCCAGCAGGGCGGCGCCATCGTCATTCAGGCAACCGTCCGTGGTGGCAAACTGATTATCGCGCTGAGTGGCTTTAAGAACGGTCGATCGTATCTGACCGGGCTTATGGTCGAACCGGCGGCTGAAACAAGCGACCTCGTGCTGTCGCGTGAAGCGGTCGAGGCCTTTGCGCCGCCGGAACTGCGGCTGGCACTGGAAGAAGATATTCTGGCGGCTGCCGCCGATGTCCTGTCGGATATTGACCCGGCGCAGGGAGATCCTGAATTGGTCGAACTGCCGGAACCGATCCTCGACCCCGAAGAACTCGCCAGCACCGC
Organism: Paracoccaceae bacterium; assembly: GCA_047638395.1. Lineage (GTDB taxonomy): Bacteria > Pseudomonadota > Alphaproteobacteria > MPNO01 > UBA830 > CAXBCP01. The sequence goes on from JBLIMV010000032.1 coordinate 1,794, forward strand.
CAGCTAATATCCGACCGGCGCTGGGGGGCGCTTTTAACAGAATGGTCTTTGGGCGCGCCATCTTCCAGTTGATTCAGGGCTTTTAGGCCTTGCTAGTCTCCGTTCTCCGTGCGGCACTTGCTGTGGCCATGGTTGCCCCGGCGATTCCGGCTGTGGTGTCTGCGCAGACAGCAGAGAAGGATTCCGTCCAAAATCGTTCGAGGCCGGACTTCGATCCTATCGGGATTGAGCTGGACGAGTTGCTCGGCAAAGTTGGCCTTGTCAGTGCGAAGACGATTGAGCAAAAGAGCTCGCCACTTTCCAGCTTTGTCGTGAAACCGTCATTTGGCGTTACCGGTGCCTATGACAGCAATATTTTTCTCACCGAAAACAATGCGGTTGGCGACAAACGTATCGAGTATCGCCCTGAGGTTGCAATACAGTCCGACTGGGGGCGGCATTCCTTTGCTGTGACTGGCTTTGGTCTGTTCGGTCGCTATGTCGAGAATTCTAGCGAAAATTTCGATGATTACCAGGTTCAGACCAACGGCCGGCTCGACATTCACGACAACAAGAAACTCGAATTGCTGGCAGGTGTCGCCCAACGCCATGAAGAACGGGATGAAGAAGACGACCCGGGACGCGGATTCAAGCCGACGATCTCATTCAATAAATTCGTCGATCTGACATTTGAATATCTGGCAGACGTTTTTCTGACCCGTTTCAAATTCGATGTCGAACATCAGGATTTCAAGAATAGCGACGGGGTCAACAACGATGCTCGCGATGAAACGGTCATCGAAACTTCTCTGCGTCTCGGCTATGAATTCACACCGGGCACCACTGTCTTTGTCGAGCCCGATGCCGATTTCCGTATTTTCGACCAGTCGCGGGACGGTGCTGGGAATCTTCAGGATAACTGGTCTGTCGGTTCGCTTATCGGGATGACGGTCGACGTGACCGGGGTCACTTTTATTGAATTCGGTGTCGGGTTTGAGTACCGCAGTTTTGACGACCCGCTGTTCGGTTCCGAGTTCAATTTTGATTTTTCGGTCAAGCACATCTGGAATGTGACCGACGTGATCAGCCTGACAACCGACATAGAGAGAAGCTTTGAAGACTCGGCGACACCAGGCGTGTCAGGCGTGACCGCGTACAGTCTGTCGACTGTGTTGGATTATGAATTTCTCGACAATGTCATTATCAGCGGTGGGATAGGCTATTCGATTTCGGAGACGGGCCAGACCAATCGTCAGGATATTGACGTTAATCCGACGGTCGGTGTGCGTTACCTCGTCAACGAAAATTGGACCGCCCAGCTGGATCTGGGTTACACGGCGCGTGATTCGAACGTGGCTGGCGAAAGTTACGATAACTATTCTGCCAGTTTTGGTCTGGTCCTGAAGTTCTGATCTGCGCCCGGCTTGGCCGCTAAATTCCTAATTACAGCGCGTATCACAATTGTTGGCACGATTTTTGCTTGTATGGGCGTAGTATATGCGCAAACAACAGGATCAGTCGCAAAATGTTACGGATTTCAGGACTCGAACCCCCCCAAATTGGGCTTAGTCAGGCTTTTTCGAAGACATTTTCGGCGCGCCGGATGTATTACGTATCGGCGACGATGTGATCCGGATCACTGTCAGACCTTTAACTCTGTGAAAAAAACCAATCATGTTTAGATCAATCGCTACGGCTCTAACGTTTATCTGTTGTCTCGTGTTCGCACTGGCGGGCAGCGTCTCAGCGCAGACGGCCGGGCTCGAAGATTACCGCCTCGGCCCGGGCGACCGGCTGAAGGTGACGGTGTTTGGTCATCCTCAGGAATCCGGTGAATTTGAGATCGATGGGTCCGGTAATCTCGCCTATCCGCTGCTTGGCCGGGTACCAGCGCGCGGCAGGACACTGCCGGATCTGCAGGAATTCATCCGGGTCGAACTCGACAGGCGCTTTATCGTCGATCCCCGGATATCGATCGAAGTGCTGAACTACCGCCCGTTCTATATTTATGGCGAGGTAAACCGGGCCGGGTCCTATCCGTTTGTCTCCGGGTTGACGATCCGCCGTGCGGTTGCGATTGCGGGTGGCTTCACACGTCGCGCGCGCCGGGAACCGGTAAGGCTGATCCGCGAGCGCGAGAAAGGCGTAGAGAAGATATCATCGGCGCTTGATATTCCTGTGCTACCGGGAGACATCATCGAAGTACGCCGGCGTTTGTTCTGAATGACGCCCCATAGAGAGCTGATAAAGCGGTCATTTAACATTAGGAATACCTGTTAAAAGACTGTAGAAAAACGTGTTTTACTGAGTATAGAGTGTAGGACGACTGACAAGTGGCAACCGTAACATCTTTTCCGAGGCGGGATCGCGAAACGGCATTTGATAATGCTGCTTCAGATAGCACTGTCTTTATTCAGGGCGAAGATCAGGGTTTCGATCTGCGTCGCCTGTTCGGCGCGATTCGGCGGCGGAAGGTTCTGATCGCCGGGTTGATGATTGTGTCCACCGGCTTTGCGACACTCTATGCCAACCAGCTCCAGCCGCTTTATTCGTCTGAATCGCTCATCGTCCTGGAGGGCGCACGTAACAACGTCATCAATATTGACCGGGTGGCGCAGGGCATTCAGACGGACTATTTCACGATGGAAACCGAAGCCGCCGTCATTGGCTCCCGTGCTATTGCCGCCAAGGTGGTGGACAGGCTGAACCTTTATGAAAGCCCGTTTTATAATCCTGCACTGATGGTCCATAAGCCGTCTCTGTCCGAGGCGGCTATCGCCAAGATCAAGAGCCTCGTTGGCTTCGATACCGCGACACCGAAAACAACCGAGGTATACGATCCCTGGGAAGGGCTGCCGCCGGCAGAGAAGCGCAAGGCCATGCGGGAATATCTGGCAGACGCCTTTTTGAGTGGTTTGTCCGTCATCCCGTCGCAAACCTCGCGCCTGATATCGATCCACTATGTCTCCACCGATCCCGAAATGGCAGCGCGGGCGGCGAATGCCGCAGCCGAGGCCTATCTGTTCGACCAGATTGAATCCAAGGGCGACGTAACGGCCCGGGCGTCACGCTGGCTGAATGAGCGGGTGGTAGAGCTGCGTGACCGCGTGATCCAGTCCGAGACCAAACTGGAGCAGTTTCGTGCCAGAACCGGTCTGCTGGACGTTGGTGAGGGCTCAACGCTTAAAACGCAACTTGTGAAGCTTGAAGCCGAACTGGGTGAATCCCGCACCCGCCGTGCGGAGGCGGATGCCCGTTTCGGGCAGGTCCAGGCATTGTTGAAAGATAAAACCACCACCGATAGTGTCGATTCTGCGGCCGCGGTTCTCGATTCACCGTTGATCCAGCGTCTGCGCGAGCAGGAAACGCTGATTGTGCGTTCGCTGTCCGCCCTGTCGACGCAACTGCGCCCCGGTCACCCGCGTATGGGGTTGGCCCAGAACGAACTGATCGACCTGCGAAAGAAGATCCGGGTTGAAGTCGGCAAGATTGTTCGCAACCTCGAGAACGAGCTGGATATTTCCAAGGTACGGGAACGCAATCTGCGCCGTGAAGTCGCGTCGCTCGAACGTCAGATTTCCGAGCAGGGCCAGGTATCTGCAAACATGCGCACGCTGCGGGCCGAGGTCGATGCCAACAAACAGCTCTATCAGACGGTGCTCGCCCGCTTCAAGGAAACCAAGGTCGTCGACGATGAAGTCCAGGAGGCCGATGCGCGCATCATCTCTCCGGCGACGGTGCCTGGCGGCGCATTCTATCCTCAGAAGAAACTGATTATCGTCGCCGCCCTGTTTATTTCCGCCGTGTTTGGGATTGCCATCGCGATCGGTCTGGAACTGATGGATACCGGTTTCCGGAGTATTACCCATGTCGAGAGTGCCACCGGTATTCCAGGACTTGGCGTCATTCCGATGCTGGATAAATCGGACAGGGGTATGTTGCCACACGAAGTGGCCGTGAAACACCCGAACTCTCCGTATGGCGAAGCCGTCCGGTCGATCCGGACCGGGCTACTGCTGTCGAATATAGACCAGGCGCCAAAGACGGTTCTGGTCACGTCATCGGTCTCGTCCGAGGGCAAAACATCGACGTCACTGTCGGTCGCTACTTTGTCGGCGCGCACGGGCCAGCGGGCAATCATCGTCGATTGCGATATGCGTCATCCCAGCGTTCACGTCGCGCTCCAGGTGCCGAACGAAGTTGGGCTGAGCAACTATCTGACGGGCCAGAACAACCTGGACGAAGTGATCGATATCGACCTCGCCACCGGTGTTCACTACATCACGGCCGGCGGGCGCAACCCCCACCCGATGGATCTGCTCCACTCTCAGCAGATGAAAGCTCTGATCGCCCTGCTGGCACAACAATACGATATCGTCGTGTTCGACACGCCGCCGTTACTCGCTGTCTCCGATACGCTGGTGCTGGCGCGTCAGGTCGAGAAAGCCATCTTCGTCGTGCGCTGGGAAAAAACCCGGCGCGACACTGTCTTAACCGGTCTGCGCCAGATTATCGAGGCGGGCGCCGATATGGCAGGCATCGTGATGACGCAGGTCGATCTCAAAAAGCAGGCTCGGTACGGTCAGTCGGATAACGGCTACCAGCACTATTATGACCACCATATGAAGTACTACACCGAATAGCGGTTCCTGCCCTGAGGCCTGCGTTGCAGAAACGAAAGTTCACGGTATGAAACAGCGGATACCGGTCCTGGCGGCAGCCATCTGTGTCAGCGGCCTTCTTATCATTCCGGTCTGGCCACGCTTTGTCGGCGGCGCGATCGTCGCGCCCTATGAAGATACTTTGCGTGATATCGCGCGGGGTAAAAAACTGTCTCCTCGCCTTCTGGCCGAAACTGAAACGGCCCTGCGCGTCGCCGGCAAGTGGTCCAAGCGGGGCGAGAACTTCACAAACCTGGGCAGCTTACGGCTTGTCGCGGCGCGCGAAGCGGTGTCGGCGGCGGACCAACGTGCGGCGCTTGATCAGGCGATAACCGAATTGTCCGATGGTCTGATGCGTGAGCCTGCGAATGCTTATGCCTGGCTGCAGCTGGGGCAGGTGGTTCGTGCACGCCGTGGCGCTATCCCGGCGATTGAAAAATATCTTGGTATTTCGACACGGCTGGCGAGGTGGGAGCATCGGCTGGTTATGCCCCGGCTGGAAATAGCGCTGGGCATTTGGCCGGTCCTCGGTTCATCCTACAAGGCAACACTGCCACGACAGTTCGAACGTGCCGTCGATACGGCGCCGGTGGCGTTGGCCCGTGCCGTCCGACGGAATTATGCTTTGCGACAGGCGCGGCAGATGTTGGCGTTATCGCCGCTCCATCTCGATCGGTTTCAGCTGGTCTATCTGTCGCCCGACTGATTTGTTCCGAGCCGTCCGTCACTTGGCCAGGATTGTGCGAAGGCAACACCGAGTATTGCGGCGAACGTCACCGAGACGCCGGGTATTTGTGGGCCAAAATCGAAATAGGAATGGAATGCCACAAGCACGGCTGTTGCCGCGCCAACGGCGGGATACATCTGATGCCGGAGGCGTTGGAGTGTTCCGACAAAACACCGGATGACGATCAGCAGCAGCATACCGAAATAGAGAGCCGCCGCAATTAACCCGGCCTCCGCCGCGAATTCCAGGTACACGCTGTGTGCAGACGCAAAGGCGGGCGAGATAGCGGGAAAATCGGCACCACGGTACATATGAAAAAGTGCGGGAAATGACCCTGCGCCGTGTCCCGTAAGCGGCGCATCCGCGATCGCCTTGAGCGCTACGCCGTGAATGAGGTCTCGATCCGAATGGAATGGTTGCCCGGCAAGCCTGTCTGCGAGACCACTCCCACTGACCACAAACGTGACGATTCCTAATGCCATCAATCCGCCACCCAAGGCAAGCGACGTACGTTTGCGCAATGTGCCGCCTGCCTGAAGCAGCATGATGAGCATGATCAGACCGACGGCGGTAAAGAGCACGCCGCCCCGCGATTTTGTCAGGAGCAGGGCGCTGGCCGTCACCACACAGATTCCTGTCAACACGAACACCGACAGGCTCAGGTTTTCCATTGAGTTTAGGAATCGCCGCGAACTGTCAAAGGCGCCGGATGCATCTCTCTTGAGGTAGCGGATAGCCAGACCGAACGACGTAACCAGCCCCATTCCGGCAAACACGGCATAATGGTTACGGTTAACGAATGTGCTCGTGAGAGATTGCTGATACGCCCATTTTTCACTGAACAAAATCATGTTTGAGCCGGAAACATACGCCCAGATTCCATATATCGCGTAAAGCAGCCCGGTGATCGCAATCGCCCAGTAAATCATATGCGCGCGTTCCGATGACCGGCCGAACTGCATGGCGAGCCAGAAAATAACAGCATAGGCACCCATGCGGCTCAGGATGTCCGGCGTGCCGTCCGGGTTGAGACTGATAGTGCTGCGCAGGGTCTGGTCCGGTAATGCGGCGCGGATATCCGCCCAGAGCGGATGATGCAGGCTGACCGGCATCAGTGGAGAGCTTTGCACCAAAAGCCATAGCAGTACGATGCCAAGCATGACTGCCGGCACCCGGTATCGGGACGCGTGAACCGCGTAGATGTCTGCGCGCAGCGCAGCAGCGCCTGCCCAGAGCAGCAGGGCAACCCCAGTCAGAATTGACAGAAGGCTGTACGACCATAGATGCGCCGAGCCATAGGGCAGGGGTGCCAGAACGACGATTGCGAGAAAAAACCAGAATGACCCTGCAACGGCGAGGCGCGTCGTATTGTATCCCGCCATCGCGTCAATACGCATTGCGGTGAACGAAACCGACGAAAGCCGTCATGATCAGAATGCGCAGATCGAACAGAACCGACCAATGGTCGATATAGTAAAGGTCATGCTGAACGCGTTGACGCATGAGGTCGACGGTCTGTGTTTCACCGCGAAACCCGTTGACCTGCGCCCACCCCGTTATCCCGGGTTTAACCCGATGCCTGGACAGGTATTCATTGATCACCGTCGCATATTCCTCGTTATGTTCGACGGCGTGTGGGCGCGGGCCCACCAGCGACATCTCACCCCGGATCACGTTGATCAGCTGCGGTAATTCATCGAGGCTTGTCCGGCGCAGAATTTTTCCGATCATCGTAATCCGCGGGTCCGTGCGTGTTGCCTGCGCGACGTCGGCGTCCGGCGGTGGTTCGTCGCGCATGGTGCGGAATTTTAACACAGCAAATTCGTTGTTGTTGAAGCCGTATCGTTTCTGACGGAACAGGATCGGCCCCTTGCTGTTGAGCTTGATGGCAGCCGTGATAAGCAGAAGTATAGGACTGAAGCCGATCAGCAGCAGCGTCGCCAGGATCCGGTCTTCAATCCCCTTGGCAAACACGCTCCATCCACTGAGGGGTCGTTCGGACAGCTTCAGCATTGGGATACCCGCGACCTCGCCATATCCCAGGCTTGGCAGCTCCAGCGATATTTCTTCCGGGCAGAGTTTTACGTCCACGGCGATAGTTTGCAGTTTAGCTGTCATCTCGCGCACCTCGCCGCCGGTGCGCCAGGGGACAGCCACGATGATCTCGTCCACTCGGTTGTTCCGCATGAACACCAGCAGGTCATCGACATCGCCCAGGACACTGTGTCCGGCAATTGCGACAGGGGCTTCCCCCGCCGAATCGCGAAAGACACCAACGATAGCCGTGCCGGCGCCGTGGGTCGCCTCGAGGTGGCGGATCAGTTTTTCGGCCGGGGCACCAATGCCGATAATGGCAACGTTGATGTCCAGTTCACCCCGACTTGCCCAGCGCTCTACCTGGTAAGCGAACCCGGTGCGCAATATGCCGAACAGGATCAGTGTGGTTGTGAACCAGGTGATGACCCAGAATCGGGAAAAACTGTCGGAAACCTGGGTAAAATAGGCGAGTGCGATCAGCGTTACGAAAACCGCACCCCAGATTGCCGTTACCTTTCCGAACTGGAGCGAGAACGTCACCAGATTGGAGAACGAATACAGGCTCGTGAAGTGCATGTATGTCGCTGTCAAAAACGCGGCGACAAGCAGTGCTGTCAGATAGATATCGGTAACGGCGAAGGTGCCATGCCGTGCCCAATAGGCAAACAGGCCTGCACCGATCACGGCCAGTACATCTGCAAAGCGCAGGCCGATGACAATCAGCCGCCGTGCGTCCGCTGCGAAAGTTGTGATAGCCGCGACCATGAAGCCTCGTCGCCCAGATGCCGTTTACGCGAATACGCCGATACGTGGATGGCGGCCACGCGACCACGATATTACAGCGCGTATCGCTGAATTTCACCCTCTATCTGGGCTGTTATCGGGTTTGTCTGCAGGTTGGTAAAATTCTGTTCAGGTCAGCTGCGGCGATGAAGCCACCAGTTATGTTCGTTGATGGAGTATATCGGCCGGTAATGGCGAATGGATTCCGCCCGGACAACGCTTCGGACCTGGTTGTCCAGCACCAGCGCCTGTCCATCCAGATGAACGACCAGGATCGCGTGCCCGATCCTAAGGTTCAGGTCCTGCAGGACGACGATACGCATATCCTTATTCGTAAAGCCCAATGCGCGCAGCGACATGAATTTGGCGATTGCGTAATCTTCGCAATCGCCGTTTCGTTTGAAGAACTGACCTGGTGTCGCCCAGTAATCTTTCACCCCGTAATTGCGCGGATCGGTGAAATAGCGTTGCCGGTTCATATAAGCGTTAACCGCACGCACCTGTGACAGCTTGCTCTTGCCTTTGAGCGAGGTCAGGAATTCTTTCCATTCCTTGAGGTGGCACTGGTTGAAAAGGGATGACGTGCAGGGTGCATCGGCGAGCTGGCGTTCGCTGAAATATCGCGACAACGCGCCTCCCCATTTCGGAAACAACGAAATATTCGACGATTGCTTCGTCCGGCTGTTGAAAATACCCGGGAAAGCGTCCGCTGTTGTCTTGGCCGCCACTGGCAGGGCGACTGAAACGGACACCAGGAGCGCGGTAGCGCACACGACGAACCGGGGGATGAGACGGCGGGGGATGTGGCGGGGTTTAACCATCCCATAGCGTAGCCATGGCGCGATTAAGGGAATGCTAACCGAGATGATTAACAATGCTTTTTTAGCGTGCGTGGAATAGCGCACGTGAAACAGGCATTTATTGGGGGCCCGAATGGTATCCGCCAGACAAGTTGCGTCCGAACTGCGCGAAGCAACGACGCTGTCGATCATGTCGCTGACCGGTGCCGCGATTGCCGTGGCAGCGCTGGTCGGGGTCATTTTTGTGTTTCTGTTCGCCGACGCGCAGCACGCGCGGGACCAGCGGGCCTGGGAAGAACGGCTTGGAATTGTCGCTGACACCCGCAGTGCAGATATTGAAAAATGGGTGGAATCGCAGTACCGCGAACTGGGCGGTCTGGCAGAGAACGCCTCGCTGCAGCTCTATATGTCCGAACTGGTACGGGTCGCCGGTCAATCGGGCCAGGGGCCCGCGGAACCGCCCGCGCAGGCGCAGTATCTTCAGAATTTTCTGACCGTCGTCGCGGCGCAGGCAGGCTACAACGTTGAGCTACAGGGCCCTGACGTGAACGCCAACGTCGACCGCGTGGCGGTTGCCGGGATTGCGCTCGTCGATATGTCGGGAAGAATCCTGGTTGCAACACGGGGAATGCCCGGCTTTGAAGGCGAAATTGCGCAAAGATTGGTCTTTGTCGGGGCAAACGATCGTGGTTTTCTCGATGTCAGAAAAGCACCTTCGGGCGATCTTATCGCCGGGTTCTCGCTTCCGGTTCATGCGATACAGTCGGCCGATGGAGCAGCCCGTCCGATTGGCAGGGTGGTCGGCATTCGCCGCATCACTGACGGAATGTATCCGCTGCTGAAACAGCCGGGTTTCGCGTGGAAATCCGGCGAAATCTATCTCACACGCAAAAACGAGAACATGGTCGAATTTCTGTCACCGCGCATCGGCGGTCGTGCGCCGTTGACCGGTGCCCAGGCACTGGACGTGCAAGGCAGGGTCAGCACGATAGCTGCGCGCGCTGAGGCTTCTTTTGCAATCGCCGACGACTATGCCGGCGAACAGGTTCTGTTTGCGGCGCGCGCCGTCGCCGATACGCCATGGACCGTGATTGTCAAAATTGCCCGCGCCGAGGCCATGGGCAGTAGCGATTCCCGTCGTCTTACGCTGATTGCTGCCTTTTTGGCGCTGATCGCGCTCGTGGTCGTTGGCCTCGTTGCCATCTGGCGTCATGGCACTTCACTGCGGGCAAGCGAGGCCGCCGGCCGGTACCGCGACATGGCTCATCGCTATGAAGCCCAAAGCCGTTTTCTGCGCCTTGTTGCGGATAGCCAGCCCCATCCAATGTTCATCGTTGATGAACAAAGCCGTTTCCGTTTCGCCAATAGCGCTGCGGCAAGCCAGGCCGAGACCGGGGGGGATGATCTTATGGGCAAGTCGCTGAAAAGCGTTCTCGGCGCAGCGGAGGCGCTGCGTTACGAAGAACCGAACAGCAACGCGGTCAAAACCGGTGAGATCGTCTCCCGCATCCACCGTTCTGGTTCCAACGGCGATCTGCGCGTCGTGCAGGCCGAGCATATTCCGGTCGCCGAGGGGCCTGATTTCGACAGCGGTGTCCTTGTGATCGAGCAGGATATTACCGGTGCCGTGCGGGAACGCGAACATCGTGAAGCGGCACTGAAACAGCTTGTGCGAACCCTGTTGACGGTTGTCGACAGCCGGGATCCGTTTGCGGCGAACCACTCGATGCAGGTAGCAGTTGTCGCCCGCGCGGTCGCCGACGAAATGGGCCTGGATGATGAATTGGTCGACGTTGCCGAGACCGCAGGCAGTCTGATGAATGTCGGGAAGCTTCTGGTGTCCGCTGATCTGCTGACGCGCGCCGGTGATCTTGGCGATGACGAGGTCCGTCATATCAGGGAATGTCTCGCCGCCGGGGCGGCGCTGCTTGAAGATGTGCCGTTCAACGGCCCCGTCGTGGAAACACTGCGTCAGATGACCGAAAGATGGGATGGCACGGGCGGCCCCCGAGGTATGTCGGGCGATGAAATTCTCGTCACCGCGCGCATTGTTGCGGTGGCAAATTCTTTTGTTGCCATTCTCAATCCGCGGGCCTGGCGGCCCGGGGTCGATTTCGATCAGGCGATAGACGCGATGCTTGCGGCGTCGGGTAGCGAATTCGACCGCGCCGTCGTTGCGGCGTTGATCAACCGGCTCGAAAACCACGGCGGGCGCTCAGACTGGGCGCAGCTGTCGGAGATTCGGCCTAATCATTAAGAGGGTCATCGGTAACCTAGCCCTCTGCTCCGGTATGCCCCGATCGGCGTGACGGGTAATCTGGGCAGTGGATAATCCTGCCATAGACGGGCATAAACGGCCCATGTTTTCAAAGCTCTTCGGATCGCGCCGCCAGGAAGAACGCGTTTACAGCGCGCCTGCGGATACCCGTGTGTACGCGATCGGCGATATCCATGGACGGGTGGACCTGTTGCACCGGCTGCACGATATGATTTCGGCGGATATTCGCGCCACCCGGCCAGTGCGGGCGGTTCTTGTCTACGTGGGCGACTATATCGACCGGGGTGACTCGTCCCGCGACGTGATCGAGCTCCTGCTGGGCGAACCCGTTGAGGGCGTTGAAGCCATTCATTTGATCGGCAATCACGAAGCATTCATGCTGACATTTCTGGATGACCCGGCAGTGGGTGAGCCGTGGCTCAAAAATGGCGGCGATTCTACCGTGTACAGTTACGGCGTCGGCGCGCCACACGTTTCTGATCGTAGTCTGCGTCATCGGATGATGCGGGACGATCTGCGCGAAAAACTGCCGGAAACGCATCTTGAATTTCTCCGCTCGCTCAAGCGCTACCACGTGGAAGGTGATTATGCCTTCGTGCATGCCGGTATCCGGCCGGGCGTCACCCTGGATGAACAGGTCGATGACGATCTTCTTTGGATTCGCGGCGAGTTTCTCGATGACAAATCCGATCACGGCAAATGTATCGTCCATGGCCATACGATTACCGACGATATCGAAGTGCGCCCGAACCGCATCGGGATCGATACCGGCGCTTATTACAGCGGCACGCTGAGCTGCCTCGTGCTGGATGGTGAATCCCGCGCGGTTCTGCAGACCTGATCGATGACCTCCGCCGGGCCTCGACAGGGTTCCGATATGCAGACACAGGATAAGCGGGCCCAGAATATGCGGGCGGAGGATACCCGCATCGATACATCATTATGGCGTGCGATCCTCTCCCCTGACGGCGACCTGCCCGAGCAATGGCAGGCCGGGTTGCCATTAGAGGATGCTCAGCGGTTGGCCGACCTCGTCACGCCGGCGCTGGCGGCTCATTGTCTGGCATCTGCGGAAAATCGCCTGGGAAAGACCTTTCTGGATGCCGATATTGTTAAACAAAGTCTTCTGATCAACCGTTTCAACGGCGGCGTTCAGCGCCGCTGGATGCAGGCAATCGCCGATACCGGTATTCCGGTCGTCTACCTGAAAGGTTTTGCCTTCGCGCATTCGCTCTATCCGGATCCCGATATCCGAACGATCGGCGATATCGACATTCTGGTCCGGCAGGCCGATCTGGAGGCCCTCCTGGCTTTTTTGATGGATCACGGTTTTGAATTCGATCCGTTGCCGATGGCGCCATGGGGGTTCATCTCGGACGCCAGTTTCATGCCGCTGGTCTCGGCGGAGGGCGACTGCAGTATCGACATTCATGTTCAGCCTGACTGCTACCCTGCCTATCGTTCCATGACCGTCGAAGATGTTTTCGCGAAATCCACGATCCAGACGATTGCTGGTGTGGAGGTAAATATTCCCTGCCTGGAGCACGCGATGCTTCTGTGCCTGACCAATGCGGCCAAAGACAAGTTCGGGATATTTAGTGTGCGGAAATTTGTCGATATCGCGATGCTGTTGAAATCGGGCCTGCCGATCGACTGGGATGTTGTTGAAAGGCTCGCCGGGTCAGGCAGCTTTCTGAAGCCTGCGCGCGTGGTGTTTTCCCTGCTGCGCCGGCTGGGCATGCCTGAAGGCACCGTGCCGGGATCGCTTTGCCAGGCCCCATCAGGGCTGGCGGCCCGGCCCTTCGAAAGGCTGGTGTTGGACTACGCGTTGATGTTTGCGACAGCGCCGACGGCGGTGCGCGTCTTTGAGCGGGAAATGTTGCTCTGTACCGAACCTGGCGTTGCCCTGCATAACACCGGACTCCGCCTGAAAGGGCTGGTCCGGCGCAAAAACGGCTTGCCCGACGGGTATTCTGCCCCTTGACGCCACGGGCTGTCAGGGTTCTTTTGCACAGCTTTCGGTGATAGCCTCGCGGCGGCTTTCGACCGGATAAATTTTGTGAGTAGGGAGTGTAAATGTCGGTTCCAAAAAAAGTGCTGATCACCGGGGGTGCAGGGTTTATCGGCTCTCATCTCTGCGAAAGGTTGCTGAACGAAGGTAACGACGTTCTGTGCGTCGATAATTACTTCACCGGCGTTAAAGACAACATCGCGCACCTGCTCGACAACCCACGTTTCGAGATCATGCGCCATGACATCACGTTCCCGCTCTATGTCGAAGTCGACGAGATCTACAATCTTGCCTGTCCCGCGTCGCCGGTGCATTACCAGTACGATCCTGTGCAGACGACCAAGACCAGCGTTCACGGTGCGATCAATATGCTGGGATTGGCCAAAAGGCTCCGCGCCAAGGTTTTTCAGGCATCGACCAGTGAAGTTTACGGCGATCCGGAAATCCACCCGCAGCACGAATCCTATTGGGGCAACACAAATCCAATCGGCGTACGGTCGTGCTACGACGAGGGCAAGCGTTGCGCCGAGACGCTGTTTTTCGATTACTGGCGCCAGCACCAGCTCCAGATCAAGGTCGCGCGTATTTTCAACACCTACGGCCCCCGCATGCATCCGAATGACGGGCGCGTGGTGTCGAACTTCATCGTCCAGGCCCTACAGGGCGATGACATTACGTTGTATGGCGACGGTTCCCAGACCCGGTCGTTCTGTTATGTCGACGACCTGGTCGAGGCGTTTGTGCGGATAATGGCGACGGACGATGATTTTGTCGGCCCGGTCAATATCGGCAACCCCGGCGAATTCACCATTCTGGAACTGGCCGAGAAGGTCATCGAATTTATCGGCAGTAAAAGTAAGATCGTGAACAAGCCGCTCCCGATGGATGATCCGACCCGGCGCCGCCCCGATATTACGCTGGCGCAGGAAAAACTCGGCTGGGCGCCGAAAATAGAGCTCGACGAAGGCCTGCGGCGGACGGTCGACTATTTCGAGAAGTTATTGTCAAAAACCGTCTAGGGACTGTGCGCCTGATAGCGCCGGGCCATGGCCTGGATCGGAGCTCCGGCCGGCAGCTGAAAATCTTGACCGCGATTGGGGAGAGAGTGCTTCAATGCACTGCTAACGCCGTGAGTAAGCTCGGGTTTTCCGTTTCTTGGCTTCTCCGTATTGGTGCTGACGGAGATCATCTAACCGGAGCCCGGGGAGCGCAAACAAGATTCCCACAAGAATCCAGTACCAGACGTTAATCGGGTCGAGGTCGACCAGCCAACCCTTGAAGCTGTGGAGCGCTATTATAATCAGAAAGGCAGTGATTGCGGCTGCGCAGGACCGGGCTTTTGGGTCGCGCAACTGGTGCCGCAGATTTAGACCGAATAGAATCACACTGGCGATAATCATGAGAAGCAGTGCCAGACCCGGGATACCAAGCTCTATTATCGCCTTGGCGTAATATCCCTCCGTCATGACGGTCGTCGCGCGTTCGATTTCCGACATAACGTTGGTTGCGCCGCCGGTGTTAACGCCGGTGCCGGACCCAAGGGGGTTGTTGGTCAGGGCGCGGATCAGGTCCGGGATCACGAGATCCCGGCCATACTCTTGCGTGAGACCGGCGGTCGATTCGAACAAGAGAAAGATATCGAAACCTGCGGCATAAAGCGTCGCCAGCATCATGACCGGGCCGAATACGATGCCCACCGCCAAGCGGCTCAGCTTTGCGTCGATGAGCAGGATCATCAGAAAGAGCAGCGGTGTAAATAGCCAATTGCCGCGCGAACCGGATAGAACCGACGCGGCGAATAACAGGATCATCGCTACCCGCGCGAACAGGCGCCAGCGCGGTTCTGTTTCGATGGTCTGCAGCATGTAAATGACCGGCATCATGACCAGGCAGAAACCAGCGTATTGGGCCGGAAAGCTGAAAGTAGACGGGATCCGGAAAAACTCTGCACCCATGTTGAATGACGCAAAGTTCTGGGTCGCGGCGGCGGCTGCCGAGCGGTACATCAGGATCATAACCTCCTCATACCCGATGATTTGACCCACCACGAATTGTATGAGCCCCAGCGAGCACGAAATTACAGTTAGCACGGTGCTGACCCGAAGCACGCGCAGCAGCACGTCGGCCGAGCTGAAGAAGGCTGCGCTGATATATAGCATTGGCAAGTAGAGCAGCCATACTTTGACACCGATCACGCCGGCGACGAAATTCTTGATGTTGGGGTTGAAAAGCTGAAGCATCGTCAGCGACGCGAAAAGGACAAGGAGCAGCGTTAGCAGCTTGGGTATCTGGACACGTTGCAGTTCTCTGGCGTTTAGCAGGAAGAAGACAGCATAGATCGGTAGTACGAACAGCAGGTCCTTGAGCAAGGTACCGATCGGGCTCGGACGCAGCGCGAGCGTAACGAGCCCGGCAAACGGTATGTAGAGCAGCAGCATCCAGTAACCGCGCCGCCAATTAAACAGAATCAATAGCCAGAGCGCAAAGGCGACCGGCGTGCCGATGACGATGGCGAAAAGCATCATCGAATAATGCCAATAATTCTGTCACGCCGTTGGACAGGTACAAGGTGTCGAATGATATGGTGACGATCAGCCATCATATTGTGGTGAGATCCGTAAAGCCGTTTTCCGGGCGCTCGCCGGCCGCGGCCATGCGGTAGAACCGGCTGAGCCGATGGTAGAATCGTTTCCAGGTAAACGCGAGTGCGCGTTCACGCGCGGCGATACCCATGCGCCGGATCATTGGCCGGTCATTGTAGAGTGTGACGATCGCATCGGCGAGGGCGCTACTGTCTGCGACCGGCACGATGATGCCGTCGGTGCCGTCGCGGACGACAGAGCACGCTGAGTTGCTAACGATACAGGGTATGCCGCTTGCCATCGCCTCGAGCACAACCATAGGCCCGCCCTCGAACAGGGACGGGCAGACGAGCAGGTCGGCCGAGCGGTAAAGTTCGGCCAGGCGATCTGGCTGTGTCATGCCGACGAAGGTGAATGTTCCCGCGTACTCCTCGTGCAGACGTTTGCCTATATCATTTGTGATCGGCCCGACCAGAAGCAATTCCGCATGATCGAGCGCAAGGTCGCGCCACGCTTCCAGCAGAATATGCAGGCCTTTCCGAATTGATTGGTGGCCGACGAAAATGACACGGAATGGACGATCAGGGTCCTGTTCACGGTCTTGGAGGGGGTGAAAACGTTCTGTATCGACGCCTAACGGCAGCAGCGCGATCCGCTCCAGTGCTATGTTGTGCTTGTTGAGCCAGTCAACCGAGAACGCGTTCTGGGCGACGATGTAGTCGGCCTGATCTATCTCGGCCTGATGTTCGCGCAATTGGCGGTTACGCGGAAAATGATAGCCCAGTCGATCATATTCCGGGGCGATAATTTCTTCACCCCAAGGCGGCAGGGTCATCTCCAGAAGCGTTGTCGCGCCGAGCCGCCGAGCACTGCCAAGAAAATGACTGCTGCTATCAGCGAAACCATGCGCAACCACCGGCGCGTCAAAATTTCCGTGTTTTTCGAGCCAGCGTGCTGCGAGGCGGTCGTGCAGGGTGTTGGACGGTCGGTAGGACCCGGACAGGCGCGGCAGTATTTCCGGTAACGCACCGGAAACCGAGATGACGCGTTTAGGGTCCAGTTCCGGGAGTCTCCGCTTTTCAAGGGTGTTCGCGAGTTTCGCGCCGAGTCCAAAAGGGAGAGAGGTTGCGAGCCGATACGCTGGTTTCTCAGGCTTGTAATATGTTCCGGTCAGGAAAACGCCCTGAAGTTTGGCGAGTTGTGCAGCCATCGGCACGCGATAGACGTAGCCTTGCCGGCTCGGGTGACTGACGATGACGAAGGGTGGAGATCCTTCAGTTTGGCTAGGCGGCACTAGTCGGCTCCTTTTGCGCAATTACAAACCGGGTCATAAAACGGCGTGCCATCGTATCGTACGAGGATTTGAACATTGGCTGTATCTTCCTGAGCATGGCCCGTCATTCGCTTTTCCGGCGGGAAATGTGGAGCGCTAATTCACGCAGGAAATCTATGTCTTCTTCGCCGAACCGCAGCAGCTCCCGGAGATTGAGCTGGGCCCGGGCGAAGAAATAGATGGGGGGGGCCAGGGCGGCAATCAATTGGGCGGACGCTGCGCCGACGATCCCGAATAACGGAACAAGGGTGACGAGCGCAATCGCCGATACAATCATCCCGATGAGTTCAGCTTTGTTTACCAATGCCATCCGATCGCTGGCGCGCAGGTAGGTTGTGATCGATATCTTGAATGTGTAGGGAATTCCCGCGAGCAGAATTATCCTTACGGCGTCTGTAGCATCGGCGAATGCCGCGCCGAAGGCCCAACGGACAAGATATGGAGCGATTGCGATCATCCCCACCGTCGCGGGCAGTAAAAGGATCAATGTCGCGCGTAAATAACGGCCCAGGATTGCCCGTTTGGCTTCTTGTTCCGCCGCCGTCGCGATCTTTGGAAATACCAGCATGTTCATCGTCACAGTTGCGATCATCGGAAGGCCTGCAAGTGCACCGGCGGCGACATAGAGACCGAGCTCTGCCGACGAAAGAAGGACGGTAACGACGACAATATCGATTCTTCGACTGACGATCGCCATCAGAACGCTGACGTGAAAGCGGCTGCCATATGATAGCAGGGATTTTACGGCGTCTTTGTCCGGGAGACAGGATATCCAGCCGTTCCGTCCGGCGAGGGTGGTGCTGACGAGCAGTGTCGCTGCATTTGCCACCAAAAAAGCATACGCAAAAGCTGCGGGTGTTTCACCGAAAAGCCAGATAAAAGGAACGACAAATATGAAATAGGAATAGGCGAGCACCATGCGAAGAATGTTATACATGGTAAAGTTGTGCGCGCCTTGAAACTGTGAAAAAAGACAGCTTGAGTATAGGTGGATCGGAATGAAGATGAGAAACACCCAACCCACAGTCCACAATTCCGGCCCGCGGCCCGCGAACAGGAAGGGCATTAGCAGAGCGAACGCGCCCATTAGCAGAAGGCTCAGGACGGATAACGTGAAAAATGCGCTGGCAAAGACCTGTTTTGGCGAAAACTTCTTCTGTGCGGTGTAATAGGATACAGCAGTGTTGACGCTGAGCGCTCCTACATCGGCGATTAACGCCGGCCAAAGGAGGAGAAAGGCCAGTTCGCCGCGGCCTTCGGGCAGGAGCAATCGAGCGGCGAGGATGCCAGTGATAACGTTCGCGATCTGAACCGCGCCGGACGATAGAAACGACGTGAAGATATGCTTCATTCGCGTGCTGCTATCCTGTCGCCGAAATAGACGCGCAATGCCTCCCGGAGGCCTTCGATATCGGCGTTGAAGTCCCAGTTTTCGATGATTTCGAGACTTTTCTGTCCCATCCGGTCGCACAGGTCTTGGTCAGTGAACAGGGACAACAGATGACTCGCCAGGGAGTCAATGTCGCCCGGCTCGATGATAAACCCGTTTTCCCCATCCTGAACAAGATCTTGCGCCGAACCTACTTCGGTGGTCGCTATAATGGCCCGACCTGCGGTCATCGCTTCGTTCGTCACAAGGCCCCACGGCTCGGTATTGGAGGGCAGCACGAAGACGTCGCAGATATCGTAGAGGGGCGGCAGTTCTGACTGCGTACGGAACCCCAGAAAGTGAATCGAATCCGCTGGGGCATCTGCTGCGAGGGCCTGCAGCTCGTCGCGAAGTTCCCCGTCGCCGGCAATCAGGAGGTACGGACGTCTCGCCTTGGGGTCGTCAGCGATCTTCCCGAAGGCTCGGATCAGGTCCTGTGCCCGTTTTCGAGGTTGCAGTTTTGACGCGAATAAAGCGATCGGACGTCCAGGTTCGAGACCCAGCTCGGCGCGGAATGTCTCTCGCTGTTGCGCGGCACTGGCGATGCGTGTTGCAAACCATTCGTTGTCCACGGCATAGGGCATTCGGAACAAACGATCCTCCCGGAACCCGATCGAGGCATAGTATTCGCGATTCTTGGTGCCGATTGTGAGAACACCATTCAGCACCAGTTTCATAATTTTGTGAAAAAACGCTTTGATAAAGCGCCGCATACCCGTCGGGTTTGACGAAACGAAGCTTGCCTCGTCTCGCAGGAACACCTTCATGCCGAGCAGACGCCCTGCAATCAGCGCGGTGAGATGCGGCAAACGGAGATAGGAATGACACCAGACTGCATCGAACCGGCCGCTGATCAGGCGCGGGACGACGCCATAGTTGAACGGCCGAAACAAAGACAGCCGGGAACGATCGCCGATTGCCGGGAGAAACTCGTGGCGGTAGTCGCTGAGCAGATCGATATCCCAGGTGATTTGGCGGTTGAATCCAGGATCGAAAAACGCGCGGACAGATATATCGCTTGCGAAAAAGACGGTCAGATCGATTGAGGGATCTGCCGCAATCCGACGCAGCAAAGGCGCCTGATACTGGATCGGGTGCGATACGAAATAGGCAAGACGCACAGGTTTCTCGGACAAGATTGGATCTCTCAGTTTTTACGCAAAAAATTCATACAGGCGCCAATCACCTGATCAGCCGGGATAGATCTGATATCCGTCTCGTTCTCCGTTTCGCGTTCGACCGGCGGCTTTCCCCCGGACCAGCGGAGGCCCGGATAAAAGATACGATGCTGGTCGCCCAGCGGAAACCAGATTCCAGGCCGCGCGTGGCGGCTGAAGACGGCGACGGCAGGTGTGTCCACCGCGGCGGCCAGATGCATCGGCCCACTGTCATTGCCAAGAAAAAGAACGGCATCCGACATCACGGCCGCGCTGACACGCGGTGAAATATTCCCACAGGTGTTCAGATGCGGTCCGCGCCAACAGCCCAGCAGGGCATCGCTCCGTGCGCGGTCCCCGTCTGCCCCGACGATGACAATGCCGAGTTGCGGGTTTGACGCCGATAGTCTTTCAAGGACGGAGGTCCAGTTCGGGTCGGTCCAGTCCTTGATCGCCTGTTTCGTCCCGGGACTGAAACAGATGAATTTCCCGGCACCTGCCCAGCCGGATAAAACCTGTTTGGCTGCGCTCTGTTCCGTTGCGGTGAGACAGAGGTTTTTCCCTGCCGGGCGATCTACATCGATGGGTCCAAGCCCTTCCAGCGCACGCGCAATTCGTGACGTCTCGCGCTCGAACAACCCTGTATCGCTATCGAAGACGTGGCGTCGCCGGCGTTGTGCCAGGGGCAGACCGACGATGCCGCGCGCACCGCAAAGGCGCAGAAAAAGGCCGTCGCGGATGACGCTCAGCGTGGGCTTCACGGCGTTGGCATAGACGGCGATGTCCGGTCCCCAGGCCCGGATATCGCCAGCCAGTTTCCAGAGTGCGGCGGGGTTCCGGCTGCCGATGGGATAGGCGAAATAGCCGTCGGCGAAATTCCCGTTGACCAGCACGGCCTGCAGCGGCGGTGCGGCTGCAGCAACCGGAAAATTTGTCAGCACACGTTTTTCGGCGTCCGGCCAGATCTCGTTCAGATGATGAAAAATCGGCATCAGGAACGCGGTATCCCCCAGACTGCCGAGGTGATGGATCAATACTTTTTTCGGGGCAACCGGCATCGGTCAGGCGTAGCAGTCTTCGACGATTTTGCGCAGCCAGCCGCGGTAACCTTGTTTTAGCGCAGCTGGGTCGTCTTTGAGCAACCAGTTGGGCAACGGTACGGCAAAGCCGGTTTTGGGGCGGTTGAGCACCTCATCGGGCAGCGGTTTTGCCGGGCTTGCCGCCATGTCGCGTTTTCCCGGTGGATTATCGGAAACCAGCATTGGTGCGATCCGGCGGAAAAACACCGTGTCGACCAACGGTACGCGTATTTCGAGCGAATGCGCCATGCCTGCCCAATCCGAATCACGCAGCAATTGATTGCGCATATACCATGTCGCCTCTAGGGCCGAGACCTTGGTGCGCGGCGTCGGCAACCCGTCCACCTGTCCGCGGCGGCCCGTCGTTTCTTCCAGCTCACTCCAGCCGTCACGGGCAGATGCAGTGTCCATCAGCTGCGGCAGTTCCCACGGCATATACAAGGCGCGACGCAACAGATACGCATCCGGGTAGGTCGTGCCGTATTCGAACACACCGGCATATTTGGGAGATTTCACAGCGCTGATGGCGGGCCCGGCGATTTTGCGGAATGCCCGACCGGCGCACCGCATCCCGGGGATTTTCCCCAGCGTGCCGGCAAGACGCGGGATCTCCTGAAAACTGGGATAGCCGCCAAACAGCTCGTCGCCGCCCAGCCCGGACATGGCAACCTTGAGGCCGGTTTCGGCCGTGACCTTGCTGACGAAATAGGTATTCACGCCATCGATGGATGGCTGGTCCATGGCGGCACATAACCGTTGATACTCCGCATGGAAATCGGTGCCTTTGACGCGCTGGGTGCGGTGCGACGTGTCGTAATGGGCGGCGATTTTCTCTGCCAGTGCCGCTTCGTCGAACTCGGTATTGTCGAACTCCTCAAAGGCCAGCGTGACCGATCGCAGGGCATCGGGCTGCAGTTCGGCTGTGAGGGCGACGATGGTCGCCGAATCCAGACCAGCGGACAGGAACGCGCCGACCGGCACGTCGGCGACCAGATGATGCTGAAGCGTGTCGAGCAACGCGTCGCGCAGGCTTTCCGGGGACCATTGTTCGGGCGCTTGGGCCGCGCGCTCAAGCTCCTGCGTAACGTCGAAATACCGTAGCGGCGCGCGGGTACCGTTCGCGTCGATCCACATGGTGCTGCCCGCGGGCAGGCTGCGGATTTTGTCAAACAGTGTCCATGGTTCCGGCACGGACCCCCAGACGTAGATACCCGCCAGACCGGCCGCAGACGGCGCGGTGTCTATGCCGCCGCCGGCAAGCAGGGCTTTGACCTGCGAGGCGAAACGGAGGGTTTTGCCGTCATTTGCGTAATATAGCGGCTTGATCCCGAATCCGTCGCGCGCCAGGAACACGCCCTGCTTCGCACGATCGTAGATCGCAAAGGCAAACATCCCCCGCAGGTGCTCGACCATGCCGGCGCCGTCCCGGTCGTATAGATGCAGCAGCACCTCGGTATCGGATTCCGATCGGAAGCGGCAGCCCTGCTGCTCCAGCTCGGCGCGGAGTTCCCGGAAGTTATAGATTTCACCGTTATAGGTAATGACCAGCCTGCCGCCATCCATCGTCATGGGCTGGGCGCCGCTATCGGTCAGGTCGATAATCGACAGACGGCGGTGCGCAAACCCGATGCGCGAATCGTCCGCCACCCAGCTGCCTTCGCCGTCCGGGCCACGCGCAATCATCGCGTTGTTCATGCGTGACAGGACGTCCCGGTCAACCGGTGACGCGCCGCTGTCATAGGCGAAAAGGCCGGCTATGCCGCACATATACTGCGATCCGATTGGTGACTGTGGAGCGGTTCCGGTATTCCGGAAACCGGGAAGATGTTACGCAAGATACCCGTGCCTGTGCCGTGACCCGCCGCGAGAATAGGTTGACGCGGCGTCAGACCGCTACCATACACAATTTATGGGTCCAGCGTCGTCCGCATAAACATGCGCATTCTACATGCAATTTCAAACCTTTCGCCTCAGGCGGGGGGGCCGCCAAAGGCCGGCATGGGCATGTCCCGTGCCATGGCGCGGCGCGGTCATGACGTGACGATCTATACGACGAATTTCAATGGCGCCGACGATCTCGACGTTCCGCTGGGTGTGCCGGTGGAATCCGGCGGCGTCACGGTGAAGTACTTTCCTGTCCATGCGCCGCGATTCTGGGAAACCTGCCTGCCGCTTGGTCGTGCTTTGCGGGCGGATGCCGGCGCGTTCGACCTCATGCATCTGCATTCGCTGTACATGTATCATGACCGCGCCGGGGCCGCCGCGGCGCGCCGTGCCGGTATCCCGTATATTGTGCGGCCGCACGGCACGCTGGACCCCTATATTTTCAAGCGCCGGCGGACCCGCAAGGCGATTTTCGAATGGTGGTTCCAGAACCGGGTGCTCGAACAGGCGGCGGCACTGCATTACACGACCGAGGACGAATGGCGGCTGGCAGCGCCGGTGGCGCGCAATCCTCATGGGTTTGTGGTACCAAACGGTCTCGATACCGATGAATTCGCGCATTTGCCCGCAGACGGGGCATTCCGGGCAAAACACCCGGAAATCGGCGATCGCGCGATTATCCTGTTTCTGGGCCGTCTGAACTTCAAAAAAGGCCTTGATCTGCTGGCCCCTGCCTTCGGGCAGGTTTTGGCAGCCGGGCATGATGCTCACCTGGTGATTGCCGGGCCGGATGACGATATGGCGGAGAAAACCCGTGTCTGGCTGGCGGACGCCAACGCGCTGGACAGAACCACCTTCACCGGCATGATCACTGGCGACGAGAAACTGTCGGCACTGGTCGATGCGTCGATGTTCGTCCTGCCGTCTTACAGCGAAAACTTCGGCATAGCCGTAGCCGAGGCCATGGCCTGCGGTCTGCCGGTCGTCATTTCGGATGCCGTCAATATATGGCCGGAGGTCAAATCGGCGGAGGCGGGCCTGGTCGGGCCGTGCGATATCGAGGCGACGGCGCGGCATATGATGCACGTTCTGGAAAATCCCGGCCGTGCCGCGGAAATGGGGGCCGCCGGTATTCGGCTGGTTCGCGACAGGTATTCGTGGGACGGCATCGCGCCAACGCTCGAAAAGGCCTATGAAGACGTCCTGGCCGGGCGCCATAGTGAGTTGAAACCGTCCCATGATTGAGTCCCATGACCGATAAAATCCCCGTCTCCATTATCACCATCTCTTTGAACGAAGAGGCCAATATTGCGCTGTGCCTGGAATCATTGGAGCGGTTCGATGAGGTGTGGCTGGTCGATTCCAACAGCACGGACCGGACCCGGGAAATTGCCGAGGAAATGGGCGCCAAGGTCGTCACGTTCGACTGGAACCGGAAATACCCGAAGAAGAAACAATGGGCGTTTGAAAACCTGCCCTTTGCGAACAAGTGGGTCATGCTGGTCGACGCGGATGAACAGGTCCCCGACGATCTGGCACAGGAAATCGCCGATACGCTTGAGCGCGACGGCGACAAGCACGCCGGGTACTTCCTCGGCTTCAATTACTTTTTCGCCGGGCGGATGCTTCGCCATGGTCAGCGGATCTACAAGCTCGCCCTGATGCAGCATGCCAAGACGCGCTGGCAGGAATATGACGATCTGGAGGTCACGGTGCTGGGCGATAACGAAATGCACTATCAGCCACCCGTCGACGGCACCACGGCCGTGCTGGATTACCGGATGGTCCATGAAGACAGGGAATCGCTCTATCACTTCTTCGATCGTCACAATAAATATTCCGACTGGGAATCGGTCGTTCAGTACAACGGTAGCTACTTCCGGAATGAAGATGCCCAGCCGTTTCTGCGGCGCTATCTCAAACCGCTTTTTGCCCGGCTGCCCTTTAAGCCGTTGATCGCGTTTTTCTTTTGTTACATCTTCAAGATGGGTTTTCTCGATGGGCGTGCGGGGTTTGATTTCGCCGTCTCGCGCGGGGTTCATTTCTGGCAGATTCAAATGAAATACCGCGAACTGGTTCGCGACCGCGGGCCGGCAAAGAAATAGGCCCGCCGAAATGTGCGGCATAGCAGGTTTCGTCGGTTCATGGTCTCCGGCACTGGCAGGCGCGATGACGGCGGCGATCGCCCATCGCGGCCCGGATGGCGATGGCCTGTGGTCTGATACAGGCGTCGCGCTTGGCCATCGGCGCCTGTCGATCATCGACCTTTCTGATGCGGCAGCCCAGCCGATGCACAGCACGGATGACCGCTATGTCCTGACCTATAACGGTGAGATTTATAATTTCCGCGATCTCCGTCTGGAGCTCGAACAGGCTGGTACGATCTTCCGTACCGGGTCGGATACCGAGGTCCTGCTGGCGCTGTTTGCGCGCGATGGGCTGGACTGCGTCAATCGTCTGAACGGGATATTCGCCTTTGCCGTCTGGGACCGGCGCGACCGGGTTCTGTCGATAGCCCGCGATCATCTGGGCGTAAAACCGCTTTACTATGCCGCCCTGCCGCAGGGTTTCCTGTTCGCGTCGGAGCTTAAATCACTGACCCTGTGTCCCGATCTTCCGCGTGATATCGATGCGGCGACCGTCGGCGACCATCTCGGTTTTTTGTGGACGGCGGGCGAGAACACCATGCTCCGCGCTGTCAAAAAACTGCGGCCCGGCTGCGCGCTCACCATCATGGCGGATGGATCGGTTACCCGGTCACGCTATTACGCCACGCCCCAGTTCGACGCGGCCATGCCACCGAACCCGAACGACGCCGCCGCCCTGCGCGATATGATTGACGGTGTCGTCGCCGACCAGATGGTCGCAGATGTCGACGTTGGTGCGTTGCTGTCGGGCGGTGTCGATTCCAGCGCGATTGTCGCGGCCATGTGCCGGGCGACCGACCCGTCCAAAATCACGACCTTCTGTGCCTCCGTCACCAAACCCGATTCAGGTACGGACAATTTCGGCGACGACCAGACCCATGCGCGCACCGTTGCGAAACATCTTGGCGTGAAGCTGATCGAGGTTGAGACCGACACCGATCTGATCGCCGCCTTGCCCGATATGGTCTGGCAGCTCGATGAGCCCACAGCGGATTTTGCGGCGGTACAAACCTTGCTGCTGGCCCGCGCCGCGCGGGAAAACGGTATCAAGGTGTTGTTGTCCGGCGTTGGCGGCGATGATCTGTTTACCGGGTACGGGCGGCATACGGCGGGGCTGATCTGGGCGAAGGCAAATCGGGTGCCGGGCATGCGGGGTCTTGGGGCTGCGGTGCTGGGGATGTTCCCGCCCTCCAGTATTCTGGGCCGCCGTCTGAAACGGATCGGCGCGTTGCTGGCGATGCCCGAGGATGAAATGCTGGCTGACGGGATGAGCTATTCCGCTGTCGGCACCGACCGTCGCCGGGCGCTGCTGGCGGCGGGCGTGCGCGATGCGATGCCGGCAGATGGGATTGCCGAAGGGCTGCGCACATCGCTCGACCGCACACGCGGGCATCATCCGGTCGAGCGGTTCCTCGATCTTGAACTCAACGGCTTCATGCCCGATCACAATCTGAACTATACCGACAAGATGGCGATGCAGGCGGGTGTCGAGGTCCGCGTGCCGCTGATCGATCACCGGCTGGTTTCCCACGCCATGCAGTTGCCGCTTTCGGCCAAGATCTCGCTGCGCGAAACCAAGCGCATCCTGCGGGCGTCCCAGCGAGATCGGCTGCCGGCAGAAATTCTGACCCGGCCCAAGCAGGGCTTTGGTGTGCCGGTCCGCAGCTGGCTGCAGGGCCCGGCGCGCGACATGATGGAAGATCTGACCTCACCCGCGGTCGTTTCATCGCGCGGCCTGTTCGATGCGGATGCCGTGACGGCGCTCAAAGCGGACTTTTACGCCCAGCGCGTCGACGCCGCTTTCACCCTGTTCCCGATGATGGCGATGGAGCTATGGTGCCGGGCGCTGGATAATGCGGAGACCGCCGGTTCATGAGGGCGAGCGTATGAGTTTCAGGCTGACATCCGATCCATCGGAACGCGTCCGGAAGATTGAGAAAATTCTTCTGATGCT
Source organism: Paracoccaceae bacterium (assembly GCA_047638395.1). Taxonomy (GTDB): domain Bacteria; phylum Pseudomonadota; class Alphaproteobacteria; order MPNO01; family UBA830; genus CAXBCP01. Next base: position 28,635 of record JBLIMV010000032.1, read on the forward strand.
GCGCTTTGTCTGGCGCTTTCCGCGTGTGAAGGGTGCCTGGCCGAAATACGAATATATCAAGCCGTGGCTCGCCGATCTTGCGCCGGCGACGGTGGTCGATATCGGCGTCAATCACGGCCAGTTCCTGCATCTGGCCAGCCGGCTTTGGCCCGGTTCGGACATTATTGGGATCGAACCCAATGCGTCCCTGGCCGAGAAAGCGAACGCGCTCTATCTGGGAAATCCGCGAATTCGGGTCGAATCCTGCGCTGTCGGTGCAGAAAACGGCACTATTGACCTGTTTGTGACCGCGAATGACCAAAATAGCTCAATTCACGCGCCAACCGAGGCCTTTCATGACGACAGAACAGAAGATGGGGTCATTCGGACCGAGCCGGTGGCACTCAAGCGCCTCGATGCGCTGCTGGATGGTATAAAAGGTCCCATGTTGGTCAAAATCGACGTGCAGGGCGCCGAGCTCGAAGTGCTGCAGGGGGCCGGCGAGCGGTTGGACGATGTGTCGGTGATCATCATCGAATCTCCGTTCGAGGCATCTTATGACGGGGCCGCCGGATTTGATGAGATCTACCGGTTCCTGACAGCACGCGGTTTTGCTTACGAAGGGGCGCTCGGTCATCTGACTTCAAAGCATACCGGCCGGGTCCGCCAGGAAGATTCGATCTATGTGCGGCGATAGTTGCATCGCCTTGATGCGGCAGCATAGATTGCGGGGAATTTGAAAGATGTGGTTGCGTAGATGAAACAGGTCGTCCAAAGCGCGCGTTCAGGGAAACTGGCGCTCAAAGAAGTGCCCGATGCGAAGGTCCGGTCAGGGCATCTTCTGGTGCGCACGCGTGCCTCGCTGATCTCGGCCGGTACCGAGCGCATGGTCGTGAACTTTGCGAAAAAGAGCCTGGCGGCCAAGGCGAAGGCGCGGCCCGATCTTGTGCGCAAGGTGCTCGACAAGGCGAAACGTGACGGCATCGGCGCCACCATGCGCGCAGTCATGGCGCGGCTGGATGAGCCATTGCCTCTTGGCTATTCGGCGGTCGGTGAGATCGTCGAAGTGGGTGCCGGGCTTGAAGGAAAATTCCGGGTCGGCCAGCGCGTGGCCATTGCCGGTGCCGGGCTCGCCAACCATTCGGAACTGAACGCGGTACCGGAAAACCTGTGCGCACCCGTGCCGGACGACGTGAATGACGAGGAAGCCTGTTTCGGCACCCTAGGTGCTATTGCGATGAACGGTGTGCGGCTGGTGGAACCTCAGCTTGGCGATGTGGTTGCCGTTATCGGGGCGGGACTCGTCGGCCAGCTTGCCGCACAGTTTCTCGATCTCGCGGGCTGCCGGGTGATCGTGCTCGACTACAATGCGGAGCGGTTGAAGCTTGCCACCTATGCCGGGGCCGAACTGGTCTGCGATCTGTCGCAGGGCGATCCCACCGCGGCGATCATGGATCTGTCGGGCGGGCGCGGTTGTGACGGTGTGGTGATCGCGGCGGCGACCGATTCAAGCGAGCCCTTCGACACAGCAGCCAATATCGCCCGCGACAAGGGGAAGATCAGCCTGGTCGGCATCACGGGCACCGAGTTCGATTACCGGTTGTTTATGAAAAAGGAACTGTCGATCGTGGTGTCGCGGTCTTACGGGCCGGGCCGCTACGACCCTGATTACGAAAACCGGCACGTTAAATACCCGATCGGTTTCGTGCGCTGGACCGAGACCCGCAATCTGGAGGAAACGGTGCGCTTGATGTCGCGCCGCCGCGATCATCGTTTGCAGGTCGAACAGATGATCACGCATAAGATCCCGTTTGCGGATGCCGAAAAAGCATACGACATGGTGTCGAACAACACCGAACCGCATCTCGGCGTGATCCTGGAATACGATACGTCGCCAAAGGAAAAATCGCCGAAGCTGCGGATACCGGTCTCGGTGTCGACCGGCAAATCCGGGGCGGGAAAATGTGTTCTCGGCGTGATCGGTGCGGGCAACTTTGCGCGGACAGTTCTGCTGCCGCGCCTGAAGAAGATCAAGGCGGTGGAACTGCACACGCTGGTCACCCAGCGTGGTATTTCGGCCGACCATTCGGCCGATAGTTTCGGCTTCGCCCATTCGGATACCGACGATGCGGCGATTTTCGACAATCCCGATATCAATGCGGTCCTGATCACAACGCCGCATTCGACCCATGCGGCGCTGACGGCGCGTGCGCTGGCGGCGGGCAAGAACGTGATGGTCGAGAAACCGCTGGCGCTCGACCGTGAAGAGCTCAACACCGTCATCCGCGCGCGGCTGCAATCCGACGCGTTCCTGCAGGTGGGCTTTAACCGCCGTTTCGCCCCTTTGGCGGTGCAGGCGCGGGATCGCCTCAAAGCAGCGGGTGGCACCAAATACGTGCTGTTGCGCGTCAATGCGGGTCAGCTGCCGGACGATAGCTGGCAGAATGCGCCCGAAGAAGGCAATGGCCGCATCCTGGGCGAGGTCTGCCACTTTATCGATCTGGCCCGGTTCCTGGTCGGGGACGACATCAAAACCGTTCAGGCAGCTTCAGCAACGGTGTCGCAGGGGGCGTGCGACGATCTCACGGTGTCGCTTAATTTTGCCGATGGCAGCCTTGCGACCATCGCCTATACGGCGCTTGGCGATACCGCCTATTCGAAAGAGCTGATCGAGGCGTTTGCCGGCGGCACGGTCATCAACATCAACGATTTCCGCGGCCTGACGGTGACCGCCGGGGGCAAGGAATCCAAGATCGGCCGCTCGATGGAACAGGATAAAGGCCATACGGCGGAACTGCAGGCCTTTGCCGAGGCTGTTGCTTCTGGTGGCCCGGCGCCTGCTGACGAAGCGGAGCTTGTTCAATCGAGCTTTGCGACCATTGCGGTGCTCGAATCCCTGCAACGGGGCGCACAGGTCGATCTGTGATGATTGTCCCGTGCATTCCGTCTCCGTGATGTGCGCTCTCTGATATGTCAGTAGGTCGCCTCTGGCGCACTGTTCGCCACCTGACGGCGGAACAATGGGTTTTCCGGTTTATCTGCCGGGGACAACGCCTGGTGATGCGCCATCATCCCGAATTCAGCCGCCGGCGCATTGATCGTGCCGCCCGGAAACTTCCTCTGGCCGATCCGTCTATGGCGGCTGCGGTGGCGATCGCAGAGATTGTCCTCCAGCTTCAGACAGCGGTGCATGGCGACAGCTATGAAGGTGCGCCCGACGGCAAATTCACACTGCTCAACCGCGACTACGATTTCGGCAGCGTGGAAAAAGTTTCGTGGCGCGGCGAATTCCACGAAGGCAATAACCCCCTGCGGCGCATGAACCTCGCCTATATGGGCTACGCGGTGCCGTTGCTGGCGCGGGGCCGGGCAAAGGACCTGGCCGCGATCCGTGCCTTGGTAGACTCTCTCGACCACCAGAATGCCTGGTCGGCGCCTGGCGTGTTTCGCGATGTCTGGAACGCCTACACGGCAAGTCACCGGCTGATAAATCTGTTATCTGCGCTCGCCCTGTATCGCAAAGCGGGGGGGCCTCCTGATCCCGTCGCAGAAACCGTACTTCTGGAACATGCCCGGTTCTGCGCCGCCTTCATCCGCGCCAACCTGGAACGTGATCTTCAGTTCAATCACCTGATGAAGAATTATGTGGCGCTGTCGGCCTATGCCGGGATGTGTGCGTCGCTGCCCTCCGCCCTTGGCCTGCTCGAAGCTGCCGTGCCGAAATCCATTCGCCAGAACGTGCTGGGAGATGGCGGCCAGGCCGAGCGGTGCCCGATGTATCATGTGCTGTCGATGCTGGATGTGCGGGTGCTGGCGGCGAGCGGCCTGTTCCCGAACGCATGGCAGCCGGCGCTCGACGAGACCGTGGCCCGGATGTCCGCAGCTCTGCCGGTCATGACGTTGGCCGATGGCGAAATCGCGCTGATGAACGATTCCTGGATCGGTGAGGCGCCGCGCGCCGATAGTGTTGTCGATACCGTGGCGACACAGCCCGTCACCCGGCTTCCGGAAACCGGCTATGTCCGTCTTGGGCAGGGGGGAGATTCGGTTGTCTTCGACTGTGGCCGCTGCGGGCCCGACGACAATCCCGGTCATGCCCACGCGGATTTCCTGTCGGTCGAGGCAACGGCGAACGGGAGGCGGTTTCTCGTCGACACAGGCGTGCCGACCTATACCGCCGGCGATGACCGAAATTCGTCGCGGTCGGCAGCCGCGCATAACGGGCCGCGCCTGATTGGGGCCGAACCCGTAGAATTCTGGAAATCGTTTCGTGTCGGCCGCCGCGGTTATGCCGGTGAGCTTGATTTCACGCCCCCGGACGGCGCGCTTTTCGCGGCAGGCTGGCAGAGCGGCTATGCCCATCTTGGCGCGGACGTGCGTCGTGCCGTGTGCCTGTGGCCCGGCAAAGGGTTGCTGGTCGCGGATCTGTGGCGCGGCGTGACATCAAATGCCGAGACGCGGTTCCTTGTCCCGGCTGAGTGGGAACGCGCTTCCAGTGGAAACTTCCGCCAGGGAGACAGTCATCTGGCGATCCAGGCACTGACGGGAACGCTGTCTTTGCCGACAGATGCTGCGCACTGGTACCGGTTCGGGGTCGAACGAAAAGCGAATCGTCTGGATCTCCGCCCTGTCGTCGAGAACGCCGAAGCACGGGCTGCGGTGTTCTTCTCGTGGTCGGCTGACGCAACTGTTCCGGACGTCGCAGTTCTGAATCGTGTGTTTGATGGTCTTGCCGCGGCAATTCCAACGACGGGTTAATTAGTCTACAACCCGTCCGACAGGAGTAGAGCGTATGAAGATTGTTGTATTCGGACTGGGCTATGTCGGCGCGACAGCGACCGCCTGCCTTTTAAGGGATGGCCACACGGTTGTTGGCGTTGATGTCAGCCCGGACAAGGCATCCAAAATCGAAAATGGTCTTTCGCCGGTCTCCGAACCAGGTCTCGATGAACTTCTTGCAGCCGGGCGCGATGCCGGGCGCTTATTCGCCGATACCGATGTCCAAAACCACCTTGATGATGCCGATATCGCGATGGTCTGTGTCGGTACGCCGTCATTGGCGGGAGGTGGGCTCGACCTGACGCAGGTTTGTGCGGTGTCTGCCGAACTGGGTGCAGCCCTCAAGACGCGCGATGCTTCTCGCGAAGCGCTGGTCGTGGCCTACCGGTCGACCATGTATCCGGGTGCTATGGAAGAGACGATCCTGCCGGTGCTGATTGACGCCGCCGGTGAAAATCCAGGCACCCGTTTCGAAGCGGTTCTCAATCCTGAATTCCTGCGCGAATCGACGGCCATTGAGGATTATTTCGCGCCGGCCCGTGTCGTGGTGGGAGAGCGCGCGCCCGGTATCACCAAACGTATGCTGGGCGTCTACGACCATATCGATGCGCCATTTTTCGAATTGCCCTATCGCACCGCCGAGATGGTCAAGCTGTCCGATAACGGTTTTCATGCGCTGAAGGTTGTTTTCGCCAACGAAATTGGCCGCCTCGCGCTGGAGCTCGATGTCGACCCTGAGCCGTTGATCGACGTATTCCTGGCCGACACCAAACTCAATATCTCGCCCTATTACCTGCGTCCCGGCGGTGCCTTTGGCGGATCCTGTCTGCCGAAGGATGTTCGTGCGATCTCGGCCCTCGCCGGTGTTCGCGGTGTCGAACTGCCCGTCATGTCGAACGTGATCACCTCGAACGAGGCACATAAGCGGTATCTCGCAGACCGGGTCATGGAGCATCTGGAACCCGGTGGCTCGGTATTGCTGATCGGGTTGACGTTCAAGGCCGAAACCGACGATCTGCGTGAAAGTCCCCTGATCGATCTGGCCGAGGCGCTGGTCGGCAAAGGGTACGATCTGAAAATCTACGACCCCGATCTGAAGAACCGCGAGCTCGTGGGTGCCAACCTGGCCTATGTCCAGCAGCGCCTGCCGCATCTGTCCCGCCTGCTGGTCGAGGATGTCGACGCGGCGGGAGACGTGTCGCTGGTGGTTATCGGCAAGGGCGTTGATATCGATCGCGATGGTCTTGGCAAACGGATGCCGGTCGTCGATATCGACCGTCTGTAGGAACGATGACTGACGGTCTGCCCAAGGTCATGCAGGTCGAACCTGCGCCGCGACCCTTCGCGATTGCGATTGCTTATAGCCGATTGCCGCTGCCGATGACGCGGGCAGACCAGATGACGGTCGCCCATCTGATCTCGTTTCTTGCTGCCCGTGGACACGCTGTCGATTTCTACGCGCTGGATAACGGCGAAGAGATAAGTCCGGCGCATCGTCAATGGCTGGAAGACGTCTGCCGCAGTGTACAGATTTTCAATCATGGCCCCGTCCGCCGATTAATGGGGGTGGCGCGCGGGCTGTTGCGCGGCTGGCCGCTGCAGGTCGGGCTGTTTTCGAACAGCGCGCAGACCCGCGCAGTACGCACCGGGCTCGGCAAGGTCGATATCGGCTACAGTTATTATATCCGCAGCGCCGAGACCATGCGCCCGTTAGGGCGGTCCCGCAATCGAACCGGCGGCCCTGTGACGTTCCTGGCGATGCAGCTTTCACAGGCACTGAACACGCGGCGGATGGCGGAGCATTTCAGGAACCTGAAGGAAAAGCTGCTCTATTCGGTGGAAACGCGGCTTGTGCGCAATTACGAGCCCCGCGTGTGGTCTGACTTTACGCGCACGGTCCTGATCGGACAGCAGGATGTTGACGAGATCGCTGCCGCCTGCCGGGACCGTGGCCTGCCCGAGATAGACAATGTGGTGTTCGGCCCGCACGGGGTCGATGTCGACAGGTTTGCACCACGCACCGATGTCGCCGAAGAGCCTTTCACACTGGTGTTCAACGGCGTGCTGCGGACCTATACGAACGTTCACGCGATCACCTGGTTCGCGGAAAACGTCTGGCCGCTGATCCGCGCCGGCGAAGACCGCGCGAAGCTGCTGATTGTCGGCCGCGACCCCCGGCCCGAAGTGATTGCCCTGGGTGAACTGGCGGGCGTCACGGTAACGGGTGAAGTGCCCGATCCGGCGGATTACATCGCGCAGGCTGCGGTCTGTATCAATCCCGTACAGGTCGGCGCCGGCATGCAGAACAAGCTGATCGAATTTATGGCGATGCGCAAAGCAGTCGTTGCGACGACGGTTGCGAACGAGGGTATCCGCGCGACACCCGGCGACCACCTGGTGATCGCCGATGATGCACGCAGTTTTGCCGATGCGGTGCTCGCGCTCCTTGCCGATCCTGCGCGGCGCGACGCCCTTGCGGAAGCCGCCCGTAACTATATTCTCGGGCACTGGACCTGGGAGGCGCACTTCCTGACGCTTGAGGCAGCGATGCTGACGGCGTTAGAGGATTCCGCGCCGCCGCAAAATGCGCTATCCAGTCAGCACGGAGGCTGACCCATGGACCTTAATGCCTATTTCGATACCGAGCTTGATGAGCACGACACTGTTGTGGCGGCGACCCGTGCGCTGAAATCGAATTTTATACGCCTTGCGGATATCTGCGAGGCTGCCGTGAATGCCGGCAACAAGCTGGTGTTTTTTGGCAATGGCGGCAGTGCCGGCGATGCGCAGCATCTCGCGACGGAACTGGTCTGCCGCTACAAGGAAAACCGGCGTGCACTGCCCGCGATCGCCTTTACCACCGACACATCTCTGCTGACGGCAGCGGCGAATGACTTCGGCTATGAATCGGTCTTCGCCCGCCAGGTCGAAGCACTGTGCAAACCGGGCGACGTCGCGATCGGTATCACGACGTCGGGGCAAAGCCCGAACGTAACGGTGGCGTTGGAAACCGCGCGTGACATGGGAGTTGTTCCGGCTGCGCTGAGCGGGAACGACGGTGGAAAACTGGTCGGGCTTGCCGATCCTTTGCTGATTGTTCCCTCCGAAACGACGGCACGCATCCAGGAAATGCACATCATGCTCGGTCAGATGCTGTGCGATGTCCTTGAGCGGAAATGCGCCTGATGACGTCGCCCGATCACGTCGCCCTGGCCGCGCGGATAGCCGATCTGCAGACCGCGAAGGTGGTCTGCGTCGGTGATGTGATGCTCGACCGCTTTGTGTATGGCGAGGTCAGCCGGGTTTCTCCCGAAGCACCGATCCCCGTGTGCCGGGTGATGAATGAGACCGCGATGCTCGGTGGCGCCGGCAATGTGGTGCGCAATCTCGTGTCTGCCGGCGCGTCCGTCGCGTTGATCAGCGTGACCGGCGATGACGATATCGCCCGTGATGTCGATTTATTGCTGCGCGATCTTGCGGGTGTGACGCCGACACTGATTCAAGAAAAAGACCGCCCGACGACCAGCAAAATTCGCTATGTCGCCGGCGGACAGCAATTGCTCCGCGCCGATCGGGAGGTCACGACGCCGATAACCGACGATGTCGCCGATGCGGTTTTTCGGGCAGCGGAGATGGCCCTGAAAGATGCCGGTGTGCTGATTGTTTCCGATTACGGCAAGGGTGTCGTGACCGACGCTCTGGTCGCGCGCCTGATTGCGGCAGCAAATACAGCCGGAAAGCCGGTGATCGTCGATCCGAAATCGCGCGATTTTACGCGCTATGCCGGGGCAAGCCTGATCACGCCGAACCTAAAAGAGCTCAGCGAAGCCGCAGAGGGTGAACTGTCCTCCGAAGAAAACATCGTCGACGCTGCCCGTGGCTTGCTGGCGGGTGCGCAGATCGGGTCCATGCTGGTGACCCGCGGGGCGCAGGGCATGTCGCTGGTGACGGCGGATACCGCGGATCATTTCCCGTCGCGGGCACGCGAAGTTTTCGATGTTTCCGGTGCGGGCGATACGGTTCTGGCCTTGCTGGCGGCAGGTATCGCGGCGGGCGTGCCAACGCTCGAGGCGGCGCAGCTTGCCAACGTGGCGGCGGGTGTCGTTGTCGGAAAGACCGGCACGGCGGTGGTATATGCCGATGACCTGCTGGAAGAACTGAACGACATGGCCGGCCATACCGGCCCGCAACCGCCTTTGCGTCTGGACGTGGCGCTTGACCGGATACGGACCTGGAAAGACCGCGGCGAGAAAATCGGTTTCACCAATGGCTGTTTCGATCTTCTGCATCCCGGACATGTTTCACTTCTGGCGTCGGCGCGGTCGACCTGCGACCGGCTGGTCGTCGGTCTGAATTCCGATGCGTCGGTGAAGCGCCTCAAAGGCGAAAACCGCCCCATGCAGAACGAGGCGGCGCGTGCCGCGGTGCTGTCATCGCTGGAGACCGTCGATCTGGTCGTGATCTTCGATGAGGATACGCCGGAAGTCCTGCTGCACGAGGTGCGCCCTGATGTGCTGGTAAAGGGCGCCGACTACACGGTCGAGACCGTTGTCGGCGCGGACCTGGTGCAATCCTATGGGGGCAAAGTTGTCCTGGCGGAAATTGTGGAAGGGTTCAGTACCACGGCGACAATCGCCCGGATGAACGCTTCCTGACGGGGAGATAGCCCATCGTCGCTGAGCACATCTTTTATGGTCTGGCCTGGGCGTCGTTTGGTCTTCTGCATTCCGTGCTGGCGGCAGACAGCATCAAGGACCGGCTGGTGCTTGGGCGTTATCACCGGCTTGCCTATAACGGGTTTGCGGTCCTGCATCTCGGTATTGTCTGGTGGCTTGGCCGAGCCTGGCTGTCCGCCGCGCCGCCGCTCGGCGTGCCGCCCACCGCAGCCCTGATCGGCGACGGCGCAACTATTCTGGGTCTCATCGTTATTGCCGTCGCGCTGACGGGGTATGACCGGGGGCGGTTTCTCGGGACCACGCAGATCCGTTCGCCGGCCGAAGAACCAGATGAAGGCCTAAAGACCGGTGGGTTGCTCCGGTATGTTCGCCATCCCCTCTATAGCGGGCTTTTTCTGGTGCTCTGGGGCCATGCACAGACGGAGTTTGCGCTGGCGACCGCGGCATGGGGCAGTATCTATCTGCTGATTGGCGCGATGTATGAAGAGCGGCGATTGGCCGATCGATACGGCGCTGCTTATGTCGAATACCGGCGGCGTGTCCCGGCGTTTATCCCCTGGCGCGGCCGGGCAGACTGAATTTCGGCCAGACTAAATTTCCAGACAGCGTGCGACGCGATAGGTCGACCGTTCCATGCAGACACCGTGCTTCTGCGCGGCCTGCTGAAAATAGCTGTCGGCGCGTTCCCGCGTACGCTGAAGATCGCGGGCGATCAGCGCGCGCATGCATTCGTAATAGGGCGCGGTGCGTTTTCGGTAACCGGACTTCCGGCAGTTCAGCGACGCGATTTTGCGTTTTTGCAGAATCGAATGTGTTCCCCGCATATCCGACATGGAGCTCGCACTGACGTTAAGCGGAATTTTAGTGATTTTCGGACCCGTGCAGCCAACTGCAAGAAGTCCCATGAATATGATTGCGCCAACCCGCATCATAACTGTCGCCCCGTTTGTTTCGTTTTGTTTCTTCATTTGTGTTGTTTTTCAACACGTTATCGCTGGACTATGTCAGATATACGCTATGCATACAATTGTAATTACGGCGTGTCAGTTGAGATGGCTCAAACGGTTGCTTGCAGCCAGGGCAAAGCGGATAAGCTGGCGGCGCTTGCGGTTGGTATTCAGTTTGTGTGTCAGGCTCTCGCGCCGCACCGCGGCGGCGTAGGGATCGGCGACGATAAGGCCGCAATCCTCGGGCATCATGTCGACCGGAAAACCGGAAGGGACGGCAAAATAGAACCGTTCGCAGAATGCCAGGTATTCGTGCCATTTCCGGTCACCGCGAAAATCGGCAACGGTGCTTTTGACCTCGACGATGACAAATTCGCCGTTCCGGTCGATCGCCATGACATCGACACGCCGGCCATTCGCCAGTTTGAATTCGGTCAGGGTCCCGAAACCCAGGTCCTGAAACAGTTTGCACACGCCGCGCGTCAGCAGGCGGGTTGTTTCGGGAACGTCGTATTTTTGGTCGAATAGCGTCATGGAGAACAGAACGTAAACAAAAAAGGTGGCCGTTGCCATAACTTAACGCTTTTAATTAGTGTCGTTTGCCCCCACTTTCAGGAATATGCGTAATTGAGGGGCGTGCGAAATGGAAAAGCAGTCGGAGAAATCGCCGGTGAACCGCCGCAAGGCGCTGACACGCTTGGGTCTTGGCGTGGCGGTTGCGTACACGGCGCCCACAATTTTACATCTTGATCGCAGCGCCCACGCGGTTAACCCGTCCTGCAACGGCAACAGCAAGGGCAACCCCTGGTGCAATACCGGCGGCAAAGGCGGCAAGAAGGGCAAGTAAGGTCTGATCCTACCTGCTTATGCATGTTCGATCCTTGTTGTGTTAAATTGGCGCCGACTGCGCCGACCGGATGATTATCCCGGTCATGTCCCCCCGACGGTATTCCCGGACGAATTTCGCTGACGATTGCCTATGACAGATAATACCGAACTGTTCGACCGGGCAGCGTTTCTTGCCGATAGCGGAGACGCGCCTGCCGCCGCCGCCCTGTATCGCAATATTCTGACAAACCAGCCCAAACACCTGGCGGCAGCAAGGGCGTTGGCCGATATTGTCGAAGCCGGTCGTGCGTCGGGCGATGTCCAGGCCGTGCGCAGAACGGTGACCGATATCGAGACCGCCAGCACCTATAGCGTTGGCAAGACGGCGCAGATCCATGGCCGGTTCGATGTGGCGATAAGGTGCTACACGAAAATTCTGGATATGGACCCCGACTACGAGGATGCGATCTGGGGCCTCGCGGAGGCGCATTACGGGAACCGCGACCTCAAACAGGCCCTGAAATGGTATCGGAACTATAGCGAGAAATATCCGGATGATCATGAAGCGCGCCACATGGTGGCGGCGCTCGGCGACGGCCCGACACCACTGCGCGCAAGCGACGGTTACGTGCGGGAAACGTTTGATCATTTTGCCGAGGATTTTGACAAGCAGCTGTTGGAAGATCTGGAATACCGCGCGCCCAAGCTGATCCACGCGCTTTTCCGGGAGGTTTCGCCAGGATCGGCCTCCGATCTTGATATCCTGGATGCCGGCTGTGGTACCGGGTTGTCCGGCATTGATTTCAAAGCGCATGCGGGATCGCTGACGGGCGTCGATCTCTCGTCCGAAATGCTCAAGCTGGCCAAGGCGCGCAGGCTTTATGACAATCTGCATGAGGATGAGCTTGCCGCGTTTATGCGTGCCAATCCCGGGCGTTTCGATCTTATCGTTGCCGCCGATGTGTTCTGTTATATCGGGGACTTGGCAGAATCGCTTGAGGCCGCTCTTGTGACTCTGAAAACGGGCGGTCTGATGATCTTTTCAGTCGAAGCGCAGTCCAAACGGGGATATTCGCTGACGGGTTCTGGTCGTTATGCCCATAAACCGGCCTATGTCCAAAAAGCGTCGAAAACCGCTGGATTCGAAGAGATTATTAGCCGCACAGATACGCTTCGGATGGAGTATGGCGACCCGGTAAAAGGCTACCTGACAGTTTTGCGCAAGCCCTGAGGGTTGTCCTGCCGGAACCCGGTGCCCACGATCATCCGCGCTTTAACAAACAGTTAGAACAATTGCATTACGTTGTGAGTGTTTCCTAGGTGTGCCGGGTTTCGGTGCACCCTTCAGAATGCCGGAACTAGAACATGAAAACATGCCTTGTTGTGGACGATTCCAAGGTCGTCAGAATGGTTGCCCGCAAGATACTCGAAGAGCTCGGGTTTGAGGTTGCTGAGGCCGAAGACGGTCAGGTGGCGCTCGATATGAGCATAAAATCCATGCCCGATGTCGTTCTGCTGGATTGGAACATGCCGGTCATGAGCGGCATCGAATACCTGCGTGCGCTGCGTGTTACCGACGAGGGTAAAAAACCGATCGTCGTGTTCTGTACGACAGAGAACGATATGTCGCACATCCAGGAAGGCATCGCTGCCGGCGCCAATGAATACATCATGAAGCCTTTCGACAGCGATATCATCCAGTCGAAATTCGTCCAGACCGGTGTGCTCTAGGCGGTAACCCGCGACCCCGAAACAGCTACATACACAGCGAATTCTCGGCGTAGAGCCGCCGGCGACTAGTTCCCTTCTGAACTTGTCGGCGCAGCACCCGGATTCCATTGGCCGCGACGCATGCGCGATACCGTGTAGGCACTGAACAATCCCGCTATGTTGAACGGCTCCCCTGCGGCGAATGCATCAGCCTCCGCGCGGGACGGTACGTTGATCACGAGCAGGCTGCCCGTGCGGGCATCCGATTCATCGGCCAGTGTGGCGCCACCGAGGACGAGAATATTTTCATTTTCTGCCAGGTAGGCGAAATGGCTTTCGCGCTGTTCGGCGCGAATGCGATCGGCATCGGGCCCATCGACCCCGTAGACCATGTACAGCATTTGTATCATCCTTATTCATGTCAAAGCCCCGCAGCGGTCAACGCTGCGGGGCTTTGGTAGATTAGACCGTCAGGCGACGAATGTCAGGCGCCGGCAGCACGCATGATTTTCAGGATTTCCGTCGCGGGAACACCCTGTTTTTCCCACTGCTGAATAATCTGTGTTTCCAGCTTGCTCAGCATGCCACCGGCCTTGCGGACTTCGGCATCGGGGAGGCGGATCAGATTGTGTGCCTTCGAACCGGCCAGGAAAGCCATGCCTTTTTCGTGCTCGGAATCGTAGATTTTACCGCCGGTCATGCCCATCTTGATGCCGGACGTCTTGTTGACGATATCCTTGTGCGCAGGCGACAGCTTGTTCCAGCTCTTCTTGTTCATCACGATGAACATCGGCGACGAACCGAACGGAATGCCGGATGCGAAGTAGCGTGTGACTTCCTTGATCTTGAACGAGTGCAGAACGGTCGGTGACACCAGGACACCGTCGACCGTGCCGCGCGCGAGCGCGTTGTACAGCTTGGTGATGGGCATCGGTACCGGTACCGCGCCGAGCGCCTCGATAGACTTCGCTGACATCTGCGATGGGGTGCGCAGTTTCAGCCCCTTCAGATCGGCAATCGATTTAATCGGTTTGCTTTTGGTCATGATGATCGGCACGTCGATCGTCCAGATGCCGAGCACATGTACCTTGTCGTATTCCTTGCGAACGGCTTCGGACTGGGCGTAAGCGGCCTGGAGGCGTTTTGTGCCATCGACCGCGCTGCCCATAACATTGGCAAGTTCGACCAGCGTGGTCGCGCGGAACTGCTTGGATGTATATCCCTGCAGGCCGAAGGAGACGTCGGCAACGCCGTCAACGGCGCGCTTGAACTGCTTTGCCGGGCCCTTGCCCAGTTTGCCGGCCACATAGAGCTTGGCGGTTAGGCCCTTATTCATACCGTTGACGCTGTTTATCCATGGCTCGAACAGGTGTGCATTAATTGGATGCTTCGGTCCCGGAAAGGACGCGATCTTGAGGTCTGCCGCCGAGGCGGCAATAGGCGCCGTGATGGCGATCGCTGCAGCGACTGCGATAGATGATGTAAGTCTGTTCATTCGAAGTTCCTCCCATCGGCCTTGCTGGCCGATTTTTGCGGTTGAGTGTCCGAGCCGATTGGCCCGGTTGTTGAAATCAGTGTGAGTGCCGAATGTTGACCCGTCAACAAAATTACGGGTGCGTAAACTCCTCCCGAGCTGTGCTAATCGAACGATTCGATCATGGTTTCAGGCAGGAAAAGGGCGATTTCCGGGAATGCCAGCAGGATGACCAGGCAGACCGCCATGGCTATCCAGAATGGTATGATCCCTGCAAATATCTCTTTTAGCGGAACGTCCTCCGCGATGCCTTTGACGACGAACACATTCACGCCGACCGGTGGACTGATAAGCCCCATTTCGATCACGATCACGATGACCACGCCAAACCAGATCGGATCGTACCCGAGCTCCACGATCAGCGGGTGGATAATCGGCAGCGTCAGCACCAGCATGGCAAAGCCCTCAAGGAACGTGCCAAGGACGATATAGGCCAGCATGATGATCAGCATGATTGCCGTGCGCGGCAGGTCCGCATCGAGCAGCAGCTTTGCGAGGTCTGACGGAATGTCGGTCAGCGCCATGAACGGGTTAAAGATATGTGCACCGATCAGGATGAAGAATGCCAGGCAGGTCGTCCGGATCGTCTGCAGCAGTACACGCGAGGTAGACGATTTGTTGACCCTGCGCCTGAACAGGGCGAGCAGGAAGGCAAGCATTGCGCCGACGGCGGCCGCCTCGGTCGGGGTGAATATGCCGCTGTAAATGCCGCCGATTGTTATCACGACGATAAATAGCATCGGTCCGGCTTGCATCAGCGACTGGCCGCGTTCGGCCATCGACGATTTCGCACCCGGCGGGCCCAGTTTCGGGTTGATCCGCGTCACGATAGCGATTGAGATCATGAATAGAACCGTCAGCATCAGCCCCGGCAATACGCCTGCCAGGAACAGCCGGCCGATCGATTCCTCAACCAGAATGGCATAGATGATGAAGCCGGTGCTCGGCGGGATCAGAATGCCCAGCGTGCCGCCGGCGGCAATTGCGCCTGTCGCCAGTCTGTCCGAATACTTGTAGCGCTTCATCTCCGGCAGGGCGACGCGGCCCATGGTGACCGCCGATGCGACGGACGATCCCGAAAGAGCGGCAAACCCTGCACAGGCGGCAATGGTGGCGGAGGCAAGCCCGCCACGCCAGTGGCCGAACCAGGAATAGGCGGCGCCATACAAATCCCGGCTCATGCCGGAGATCGACGCGAAATTCCCCATAAGGATAAAGAGCGGAATGACGATGAATTCGTAATTTGAGGAGATGACCCAGGCTTCATCTGCCAGGGTAGACAGCGCTGCATCCCAGCTGTTCAGATAGGCGATCCCGAAAAAGCCGATCAGCATCATGACGATGGCGACAGGCATGCGCATGCCGAGAAGGATGAAAAGGGCGAGAAGCCCAACGATACCGGTCCAGGTAGGATCCATTAATTCAGCTCGCTAAAGGGCTTAAGGGGAAGAGGCATCGGGCTCGCCGCGCCAGGCGCGGAAAGCCATAACCAGGAATGTCAGGGTGAATATGGCTGTGCCGATGATCATTATCCCCACGAACGGCGCGTGTGGGATTTCGATCAGTTCCGAGGCATCGCCCGTTTCGATCGAATCCAGCAGCAGAATAACGCTGCGCCACGTCAGAATGCCGAGCAGGCCGGCAGAGAGCAGGCGGACGGTTACATCGGTCCAGCGCGTCAGGTTCGGCTTGTTCAGGCCGGATATGAGGTCGACGGCAATATGTCCGCCGGTCCAGCCGCAATAGGCAAAGCCCAGGAAAACGATGGGGACGAGGCTGAGCGCGGCGAGTTCGTCGCCGCCAAGCGGCGGGGCATTGAATACCCGGCGCATAAAGACGGCGTAACACACCAGAAACATCAACCACATGAGCGATATTCCGGCGAGGAGCGCCAGGGCCTTTACCGAGCGGTCGAGCGTTTTCTCTCCGCCTTCGAATTCAACGACGTCGCGTTCCGTTTCCAAACGTTCCCCCTGTTTTACCATTCCGCTCTGTTGGCGAATTTGGTGACCGGTCAACAATATCTCAATTGATACTATTGGTAATCTGTCGGGTCTAGTCTTTCTTTATGGTTGCCGGATGGTGCAGGATTAAGTTTCAAAAAGCCACGGGGAAAAGGATATCGTCAATGAAACACGCGGCGCGCTTCATCCACCACGACGGAATGACCGTCTATGCCGACCGATTAACACCGGAACCGGCGACCGAAAAACCGCCTGTCGTCATGATCCATGGCGGCGGGCATAGCGGTGCCTGCTACCTGCTGACGGCCGATAACCGGCCTGGCTGGGCGTACCGGTTTGCCGATGCGGGTTCTCCGGTCTGGCTGCCCGACTGGCCGGGCTGTGGGCGGAGTGGCGACGTAGCCTTCGCCGATCTGACGGGCGAGCGCGTCTGCGCTGCGCTGGGAGCCGTCCTGGCCGAAGCGGCGGCCGCCTCGCCGACGGGCAAAATCGTGCTGATGACCCATTCGATGTCTGGCGCCATGGGCTGGAAGCTGGTCGAACAGAACCGGCCGCTGATCGAAAAGGTCGTCGCCGTCGCGCCCGGCCCGCCCGGCAATATCCAGCCGGAGGCCACCGTGATAGAGGAGACCGAGGACGAAGTCGTGGTCGAATCCTTCGGCATGACGCGGCGATTGTCCCGCGATCGTGCCTATGTCGGTGGTCTCGAATTCGTCAGCCACAAGCTGATCGGTACGTCCAAGCGCTTCCCCGGCAGCTCATTGGAAGCTTACGCCGGCCATGTTGCTGCCGTCCCGCCACGTCTGCTCTACGAACGACAGAATATCGGCGGCAGCCAGCTGAAGATCGAAAACCCGACGGCGTTCGACGGCCTGCCCGTGATGGTGTTTACCGGCTCAGACGACACCGATCATCCCAAAGAAATCGACGGCGCGGTGGTTGACTGGCTCATCGGCGCGGGTGCGAAAGCCGAATACTGGTGGCTGCCCGATCATGGTGTCGACGGCAACGGTCACATGCTGATGATGGAGGAAAATTCGGATGAACTGGCGGATATGATCATCGGTTGGGTGGGGTAGGGGAACAACACTGTCCTCCTCCCGCGGTGTCAGGCGCGCTTGCTGGGCCGACGCCGCGGCTACTTTGCAGCAATCGAATGCCCGGCCCCGGTGGGCTGTTTGTCATGCTGCAGCTGGGTTAGGTATGATTTTTAGAAGGCGATTTTAAATCTGGGGGATTGAGCTATGACAAAATTGAATGCGCAAATCGCCGCTGAGATCGATAGTCTCGTGGAAGATGGTACGCGGTTAAATAGTCTTGCATCGCTTGCTGGTAGGAGTCTCGGCGGGGACGATCTCACCGAGGTTGCGACGTGGGTTACGCGTTTAGGGCAGCTCGTACGAAATCTCTACGGTGAGAAAGGCCAGCATTTCGATTCCTACTCGAGAGCTCGCGCAATCAACGATTTTTTTACTCTGAATAGCAATTCTTACGGACACTTCACTCAGATACTGGGGGTTGCGAAGGCAATAAAACACGATGTGACGAATGGTTTGATGACGAATGTCAAAAGTCTTGCACAGGTAGAGATTTTTGCGGACTTTATCCGAACAACACGACCTACCGATTTCTAACAGCTCTGGAAAACCGCTTACGATTGATCCACTGAATATTCAATTGGCGGGAGCAGAAATCTATTCCAAGCTCATTCAGAAACAAATCACGAGCTGGGCGCATGTTCGCAATAAAGCGGCGCATGGCGAGTATGACGAATACGACAGAAAACAAGTCGAAATGATGCTTCTATTTGTTCAAAATTTCGCAAGCGAAAATCTAACCTAAGTCCTACGCGAAATTGATTGAGAAGAATGATGCACCCGACAAGATTCGAACTTGTGACCTCTGGCTTCGGAGGGCATCACTCTTAGCAGCTGAGCCCGTTGTTACGCGGCAGCGGTTACTTGCAGAGATCACCGGCAAGAGCCGGGTGCAGCAAGAGGCGATGTGTCGATGAATTTAGGACATTCTCGAAAGTGAACGTGCCGCAGACGATCCAGCTTTCGTATCGTCCTGACGTGGCTTTGTTCAGAATTTCCAACTGAAGCGGCGAAACGAACAGAAATTCGTGTTGCCCTGAAACGCAGGACCGGACTCTCTCATCGAACGACATTGCGGCAAAAGTTCGACCATTTATTAATCCGTTAAAATCGCAGATCGAAGCTCCGCTGAAATACATTGCGAATCCGACATCGCCGGCTATTCCGCGCTTATCGCGCAGCTTGTCCATTGGAACCGCCGCAATCGACCGAAGCGTCTCGCCCGACGTCACCATGATGCGGTTTACGAAAATACTTTCCACAATCCAGCTTGCGCTGGTGATAATCACCAATGCTGCAACAATGGATCGTATTGCTTTCGAACGGGAAATCCGACCGGTCCCCGGCATGACTTGGCGAAAATGTTCAACGTTGCGCAAGGAGGCGGCCACAGCGCCGAAATATAAAAGCCACGAGAAGTGCCGTATCGACTGCACATCGACTCCCGTCATGACGATCAACAGAATTCCCAGCGGCACGATCAGGACCAGAATGAGCGATGCCGGGTCAGCGTTTCTCTTTAGGCCATAAAGCAAGACTCCTATAGAAACGGTGATGGCCAGCCACAGCAGTATGCCGAACGAAAATGTGGCACCGGTTCCGTGCACGACCATATAGATGCTCCTGGCCGGATCCAGACCAAGTTCTTTCGCAACGGCGGTATCCGGCAGAAGGTGACCGAAACCGGCCCACATAAGCCCCAGGGCTATCAACACACCAAAGCTCAGATGGGCGTTTGAAATCGCGGATCGAAAGACGAGGGAGAGATTGATTCTTTCCCCGGCCCCGGAAAGGTCGCGAAAGACAAGGTAAAGCGAAGAGATTGCGATAAGAAAAGCACTTTCAAGGCGGAGGCCGGTCAATAACGCACCCATTAACATGAGCGCCACATATTTCAGGAACGAGCGTTTGCGATGGCGATCCGAACTAACGACGATATCAGCGAGCATAACGGACAAAAGAATGTGAAGGCTCGTCTCCATTCCATCGGTAAGCCACCTGATTCCGAACGGGCTGAGCGTCGCGGCCAGAATGAGATAGAAACCGACGTTGATGGGCCACTGGGTTTTCGCGATGCTGCGAGCGAGATATCCGAGAAGCGCAAGATATGCGAGAATTGAAATTATCTTGGTCGCGAAAAAAGTGCCCAACACCCATCCGGAAATTGCTGCTATGACTGTGAATACCGGGCTGGAGGGATAGCTGAGTGTTTTGCCGTCTCCCGTAAAGAATCCGTGTTCGAGAAGAAGTTCGCCGAATTTCATGTGAATCATCGCGTCGTCCAGGACGTAGTCCTGACCGATCAAGATCCAGTAAAAAACCCATAATATTGCTGCCAGAACACCGATAGTTCGAAGCCACAGCGAACCGGGGAACATGTTCGGTCGCATATGATCGAAGTCTTTTCCGTTAATGACGACGTCCCCGTTAATGTGGGGAATCATGACTGTCCCCGATGTTCAGAACTGGCGATTAGTTTAGCGTATCTGCCGTACGACGAATTGCCAATGATGTCTCGGGTCACCAGCTGACGTAGCTTAATCTGACTATTGATATCGAAGAAGAAAAGTGGTGCACCCGACAAGATTCGAACTTGTGACCTCTGCCTTCGGAGGAAAATAGTCGAACAGAAAGTCCATTCAAAACAACATGTTAAGTG
>JBLIMV010000033.1:0-47695 GCA_047638395.1 Paracoccaceae bacterium
GACAAGGCGGCACGGGCGGTGTCGATATCGGCACGGACGGGGCCGGCCGCCAATAACAACGCCAGCAATGCGAGAAGGGCGGGTTTCATCGCGACACGCTAACCGGTTTTATTGCCCGACGAAACATCGTCCCCGACGAAACATAGTCGATGAGAGAAGATGCCGCGCTCTGGCGGGACAATCGACGATAGGCGTATATTCTCATCCATGGATTCTCCCGACGATCGAAACGACCCGTCCAAAACGGGCGACAGCGCAGGCGACGGCATGATCAAGTCGGTCGCCGTTGCCGCACAGATTCTCGAAGCACTCGCCAATTCAGGCGGACCGGTGCGGCTCGCCGACCTGTCGCGCCAGCTCGACATGCCGCGGGCGCGCATCCACCGCCACCTGAAAACATTGCGCGAACTGGGATTTGTGTCGCAGGAACGGAACGGCGAGCGCTACTGGCTCGGATCGCGCCTGTTCCATCTCGGACAGGCGGCGCGCGAACAGTTCGAGATCACCCGCATCGCCGAACGCCCGATGCACGATCTCCGCGATGCGTTCGGCCAGACCATTGTGCTGTCGACTCCGATCAATGGCGAAGCATTGATCGTCGCCGTCACCGAAAGCGAAAACGTCGTCCAGATCAGCGTCCGCCCCGGGGTCCGCCTGTCGGCGCCGCAATCGGCACAGGGTCGCATTGCCCTGGCCTGGGCCCCCGCGGCGATCCGTGAGCGTATTCTGGAATCATTGTCCGCCGAGGAATGCGCCGACACACAAGCCCGGCTGGATGCAATCCGCTCGCAGCTCTACGAATTCTCCTCCGGCGAAATGCTCGGCGGCATCAACATTCTCGCCGCTCCCCTGCTGGGCGACGGCGACGAGCTGGCCGGCACCATCGCTGTCGTCGGCGCCGCACAGGACATCGCCGAGACACCCGACGCGATTGCCACGCTGCAACGCGAGGCCGCCGGCATATCGGCGGTGCTGGGCTCCGACGCATACGAAACCCTTCCGAAAGGCGCCTGACATGACGGCTACCGAAACCCGTATCGGCCGTATCACCCTGAAAAACCCGGTGATCTGCGGCTCGGGCGAGCATGTGATGACCGAAGCCGGGCTTAAATCGGCCCTGGCCACAGGCGTCGGCGCCGTCGTGGCAAAATCGGTCAATGAGACCCAGGCCGCCAAAGACCAGCTCGACCGCACGGATTATGCGCTGCTGGACGGCGACTGGAACCGCCTGAAATGGGATTTTACCGCGCCCCGCAACGCGACGCTCGCCTGCCGGTCAGGTTTGCAGACAATGGATTTCGACGCCTGGGTCGAGATCACCGCCCGGCTCGATCTAGAGGCCGCCAAAACAGACCAATACGTGATCGGCAGCATCATCCTCGCCGATCTCGACGCCGCCGTGGACATGGCGAAACGGATCGAGGCCGCCGGCATCCGCGTGCTCGAATTCAATATCGGCACGCCATACGGCGATGAGGCCGCCGGCGTTGTTTCCACCGAACGCGCGACCGCGCGCGTCACCGAGATCATCAAGGCTGTCTGCGCCGCGGTGAGCATACCGGTCTGGGCGAAGATCACCGGCCAGAGCGAAAACGTCGCCGCCCTTGCCCAGGCGGCGCGCGACGGCGGTGCCGAAGCCGTCGTCCTGATGGGCCGGTTCCTCGGCATGATCCCCGAGCTCGACACACAGGCGCCGTTGCTCGGCACCAATCTCGGCACCGGCGGCGGCTGGGCATTGCCGATGACGTGTTACTGGCTATCGAAGTCCCGCGCCCATCTTGGACCCGACGCACCGCTGGTCGGTATGAACGGTGCGCGTTCGGGCGAAGACGTGCTGCGCCTGATGCTGGCCGGCGCCCATGCAGTAGAGATTTCCAGTGCCGTCTGGACCAACGGGTTCGGCGTATTGGCCGATGCAATAAAGACGGTCGATACTTATTTGTCGGACCGGGGCGATACCGCTACCGACATCATCGGGCGCGCCGCCGATCAGGTGGCACCGTTCAGCACCCTGCCCCAGCAGCCGGGATTTTGGGAAAAGTTCGCGCCGCCGGGGGCGCTATAGGGATTTAGGCCTCATAGCCTGCGGCGAGATTTAGACTCAAACCTTTCCACCCGTTTCTCTCTCCCACGCTTTAACGTCCTCGCTATCTGTCACCCCGGGCTTGTCCCGGGGTCCAGTACTTTGGGTCACGACCGCCCTGGATCCCGGGACAAGCCCGGGATGACAAGTCGAAGGGAATCAAAACACACCCCAGCATCGCCGCCAGTTACGCCCTATTGTGTCTATCTCCTAAAACGTCCTAACCTTGAGCCTACGCAGTCATGGCAGGAGATACGGGATGATCGGTAAAAGCTGGATTCGCGAACAGGGCATGCAGGACGCGCTGCTTTGCGCCTCTCTCCGGGAACGCGACATGACGGATGTGCCGCTCTGGCAACGCAGGTTCCCTGCCCGCGACGCCATGATGGCCCATTGGGACAGCTTGACACCAATGCGCGACGGTCCCGTCACGCCCGACAAATCCAAAATCACCGACCCACAGGAACTGAGCGACCTGATCAAGAAAAAGGCCGCAGAGCTTGGTGCCTCCGATACGGGTATGACGGCGCTGAAACCCGAATTCATCGAACTTGGAGTCGACCTGCCGCACAAGAACGTCATCGCCGTGATCGTCTATGAAGATTACGCAAAATCGCTCGAGGGCCCGGACGAGGTCGATCTCGAAGCGATGACGGCCTATGCAAAATGTGCCGATATTTCCACAGATCTGGCCAAGTACATCCGCGAGGAGCTGGGCTACACCGCCCTCGCTCATCACAACGGGTCATTCCAGATTCAGGCGATCCCGGTGTTTCAGGAAGTCGGTTTCGGCGAGCTGGGCCGCCATGGCAGCCTGATTCATCCGGAACTCGGCGCTAATTTCCGCCCCGGCTTCATCACCACCGACCTGCCGGTTGCCTACGATACGCCGCGCAGTTTCGGCATTCAGGATTACTGTTCGACCTGTAACCTCTGCCGTAACAACTGCCCGGGCGACGCCATTCCCGATGACCATATTGTCACCGATGGCGTGAAGCGCTGGCTGACCGATATCGAGAAATGCTACCCGATCTCGCGTTTCCGCGAATCCTATTGCCACATCTGCATCGATGTCTGCCCGTATATCTGGAAAGAAAACGGCGATGCCGAGCGACGCAGCATGTTCAAGGATTACATGAAGATCCGGAAGGAAGAAGGCTACAAGACGCCAAAGGGCCCGGACACCCACCCGTCGGACCAACGCGCCGAACAGCGCGGCCACCGGGCCATCGATGCCGATGTGTATCCGACCGACACGTCACCCGATCTGATCAGACTTTCCACCGCCGCCCTTACCGTATTAGCGCGTGACGGCCGCAAGTCGGAAGACAAAAGCGGCAATTCGACCTGGCGCGCAACGGCGGAAACCCCCGAAGGTCTGCCGTTCCACATCAGCTTTACCGGCCCCGAGCTTCAGGCATCCGCCGCCGACCAGATGATCCTGCCATCGGATATTCCGAATAACCCACACTGGCAGGAGACCTATCACCTGTCGGTCGCGCCGCCGAACGTGGCACTGGAACTTACCTGGGGTCCGGCAGATCCCTTACGGATTTTGAATTTCAGCCGTGGCGACTGGGAAGCGCAGTTACTGGAGATGGCGAGGTAGGACCGCTCCCGCGGCGGCCATTACTCAAGCCGTCATTCCCGCGTTAACCCCAAGGTCATTCCCGCATTAAGCTCACGGTCATTCCCGCGCAGGCGGGAATCTATTCGCTGCAGCTCCACTCTTTTGGAGATCCCCGCTACGCGGGGATGACAGATAGTCCCCTTCAGTCACAGCAGGAATCCCCGGCCTGGATGGGCGGGCATGCGACCGTGCCGTAGGAACAGAACACACAGCAATCGCCGGGCTTGGGCTTCAACACGGTGGCGCAACCCTGGCAGTCATAGAACCACTGGCAGGCATCCGTCGGCATGGTCTCGGCCTCGACATGCCCGCAATCGGGGCACGTGATCGCCGATTCTAGCTCTATGCCCGTCTGATCTAAGCCGCTCTGGATCGTTTCCATAACGCGTATCCCGTGATGACGAGGAAGATGGCGAGCGCCGGTAGCAGGACGATATCGAGCATGCCGACAAGAGACGACAGACCGATGACGCCCAAAAGGATGACAAGCGCCGGCGTAAAACAGCAGATCGCTGCAATGACCGTGCCGGTAATGCCGACTTTCAGAAGCGTTCCGTCTTTCATGCCGCAAACCCGCACCAATAATCTCTTATACCGGAGAGCATATTTCCTGTAGTGACTACAGGTACAAGCGAAATATGCGGGATTTTTCATGATCGCAATCGGCGAAGCCGCGCGGCGCAGCGGTATCCATATCGAGACCATCCGCTACTACGAACGCGAAGGCATCGTGCCCGCGCCGGGCCGCACAACCGGCGGCCGGCGGGTGTATACCGACGCCGATATCGGTCTGCTGATCTTCGTAAAACGGTGCCGGGACCTCGGTTTTCCGATCGCTGATATCCGCGCGTTGCAAGCCGTCCGCCATGCCTCGGATGCGCAGTGCGGCGAGGTGCAGACAATAGCGGTACATCACCTCCAGGGTGTGCGGGACCGCATCGCCGATCTGAAGCGTCTGGAAACGTCGCTGGCCTCTCTGGTCGCCGAATGCGACGACGGACGGGTCGAATGCCCGGCGTTGAGGGAGCTGTTTGCGGCATGATCACCGGAGTTCCGATGCGATGAGCACCAACTACCCGTCAAAACAATCCGCGCGCCAGGCCGTGTGGGATACGCTGAAGGCTGAAAAACTCTCGGCGTTTCCATTTCCGCCGCATGGACGCATCCCCAATTTTAAAGGCGCAAAGGACGCCGCGCTCCGCCTGTTCGAAGAACCCGAATGGCGCGATGCCAAGCGGATCAAAGTGAACCCGGATTCCCCACAGAAATACGTGCGCGCCGAAGCGCTACGCCGCGGGATTACCGTCTATGTGCCGACCCCGAAGCTGAAAGCCGGATTTCTGAAACTCGACCCGGCAAAAATTCCGTACGATGCGATCAACAAAGCCTCACAAATGTCGCGCTGTGCGGAATGGGCCGAGCCGACCGCGCTCAAAGACCTGCCGCAGATGGATGCCATCGTCACCGGCTGTGTCGCGGTCACCGATACAGGACGCCGGGCGGGCAAGGGTGCGGGATATAGCGACATCGAATTCGCCATCCTGCGCGAGCTCGGCCATGACGCCGTGCCAGTGGCAACGACGGTCCACGATGTGCAGGTGGTCGGCGCATTCCCGATTGAAAGCAATGATCTGCCGCTCACCGTGATCGCGACGCCGACGCAAACAATCAGAATCAAAAAACCGCCGCCGCCGCCCGATTCAATCGAATGGGACAGGTTGTCCGATCAGGATCTGGAAGACATGCCGGTCCTGCGCGAATTGCGGGAAATGAAAGGGCTTTGAGGCCCCGACTTTCAGCTACCGACTTTGAGCTGCCGTCAGCGCCGATACTTGATAAACGGCGTCACTTGCCCGACCCGGTCATAGAGCCGCCGCCCGTCGGCATTGGTATCCTGCGTCAGCCAGTACACCTGGTCGGCACCGCGGTCGTCGGCGGCGGCATAGACGGCTTCGATCAGCGCCCGCCCCGCCCCGGTACCGCGCGCGGCCTCGGCCACGAACAGGTCTTCGAGATAGCAGCGGTCAACGACCGCCCAGGTCACCCGGTGATACAGGTAGTGCACGATACCTATCATGTCCCCGGCATCGTTTTCGGCGACGAGACAATGCATATCCTCCGCCGCATCCAGCAGGCGCGACCAGGTCACGTCCGTGACCTCAGGCGCCAGTTCGGTCTTATAAAACGCGAGATACCCCTGCCAGAGCGGGTCCCAGGCGGCGCGATCTGCGGCGGCGAGTGGGCGGATTGTGATCGGCATCCAGTAACCCCTAAAATTCGACAGTAAACAGTTCTTCGCTCCGGCTGACGCCGCGGAGCCTGTGCCGCCCGACGGAAACCAGCCGCGCGGTACATTGGGTCGCCGCGGCGGCGAATTCCTCCGACACCAGCAGGTGATGGTCCAGCGTGTCACTGAGCGCCTCGATCCGGCTTGCCTCGTTAACCGCCGCTCCGATGACGGTGAAATCCAGCCGGTCGCCGGCGCCGACATTGCCGAACTGGACCCGCCCGAGATGAACGGCAACATCGAGCTGCATGACAGGCGCGCCCTTGGACACACGCTCGGCGTTCCAGTCGCGCACATTTTCGAGCGCCTCGATCGCCGCGTTGAGCGCGGTCAGACACACCATATCGTCCTGAAGATCTTTCAGACTGAACGTCGCCAGCACACCGTCGCCCATGAATTTCAGAATTTCACCGCCGCGGTCGAGAACCGGTGGGACGATGAGCTCGAAATAGTCATTCAGCAGGGCCGCCATATGCGCGCCGTCGGTCCGGTCCGACAGGGCGGTAAACCCGCGAAAATCCATCAGCAGGATCGCCGCATCGATCTGCTGGAGCGAGCCGCGGCTTATTTCGCCACCGAGAATGCGCGCACCCGCCTGACGACCGACATAGGTGTCGAGCACATTGATGGTGATTTCGCTCAGCAGCCGGTTGTGGATCACCAGCGCCAGACGCGGGGCCAGGCGACGAAGCGCCGTGATGCAGGTCTCGGAAAAACCGTCCGGCGCATCGCTCGCCCAGGAAACGATCATGCCGCTTTCATAGCCTTCGAGCGAAGCGACCTTGAACGGCACCTTGATCATCAGGTAGTCGGTGACGCCCTGTTCCTTCAGATCTTCAAGCACGGGAAAATCGACCACAACGTCCGGCCCGATCAACGGCCGGCGCAGTTCGCGTTCATCCGGGTTCTGCAGCAGATAGGCAATCGGACTGGTCAGAAAACCTTCGGTCGGCCCACGGTCGGTCGCGAAATTATCGATCCCCACCTCACCGCCGCGATGCCAGACGAAGCCGCGCGCGTCGATCGACGGATGCAGCGTCCGCATCGCGATCATCGAGCGTTGCACGAAGATACCGCCATCGTTCAGCCGCTCGCAGAACCCGGCCAGCAGCTCGTCATAACCGCCCTCGCCAAGCCCCTGGCCGATCAGCCAGTCGCTGATTTCCTGTACCGGGTCCACACTACTCATGGAGTAAGAGACTCGAGGGTTTTCGCCAGACCGTCACGCAGGGTTGTTTCGGCGCGAAGACCGAAGACGGTCGTCGTGCGCGATGCATCGCCGTAGGATTCGCGGATATCGCCAATCCGTGCCGGGCCGTGTTCGACACCGAGATCGCGCCCGCCGGCTGCCGAAAGTGCTGTAATCAGATCGTGCAAAGACGACGGCGCACCGGTGCACACGTTGAACACATCGGCACCGGTCGTTGCCCGGTCCATACCGGCCATCACGAAGCGCACGCAGTCGCCGACATAAACGAAATCGCGCAACTGGCCGCCATCGCCAAAGATCGTCGCGGTTGTGCCCGAGGCTAGCCGGTCGGCAAAAATCGAGATCACCCCCGAATAGGGTGAGCCCGGATCCTGGCGTGGCCCGTAGATATTGAAAAACCGGAAGCCTGTCGTCGGCACGTCATGGACATTGCCGGCGACGAGCGCATGCTGCTCGCAGCCGAGCTTGTCGGCACCATACGCCGTGAGCGGGCGTTTTTCGGCGTCCTCACCCAGCGGGACCGCCGGGTTATCGCCATAGACTGCGGCGGACGACGCGTAGACCACCGGGATCGGTCCCGCCGGGTTCGCGGTTCGCGCCGCGTCGAACACATTGACGGCGCCTGTCAGGTTTACGCGATGGGTCAATGCCCATTCCTCGTTCGAGCGCTGGACGGACGCAATGGCCGCCAGATGAAAACAGCCGTCCATCCCCGCCATGGCTGATGCGACGACACCGGCATCCGACACGTCGCCTTCGACGATATCGTTGATCGCCGGCACGTTGGCGCGCTTGCCGGTCGACAGATCGTCCAGGATGCGCACGTCATGGCCTGACGCGACGAGAGCGTCCACAAGGTGAGAACCGATAAAGCCGCAGCCGCCGGTGACAAGATAACGCGCCAAATAAAAGTCTCCTGTAAGTAACCGGGCTCGTGAGTAGCCGGGTTCGGGGTGTCGCAGGCTATGCCAAACGGGGCTGGAATTGAAGCGCCGGATTATCGCCGTGAACCGCCACAGCGCTTGGGGAACGTGCAGAATAGAGATAGTATCGCGCCATCCCGAATCCCAACCCGGATCTTGCCATGGACCCCGTTATCCAAAGTTTTCTTGCCGGTTTCCCGGTGCTGCTGCTGCACTTCGCCGTTACGCTTGCGATGCTCGGCATCGGCGTGACCATCTACCTGTTCGTGACGCCTTATCATGAGTTGCGCCTGATCCGGAGCGGCAACACGGCCGCAGCGGTGTCCATTTCCGGCGCCATCGTCGGTATGGCGATCCCGCTGGCCATCTGTATGGCAACCAGCGTCAATATCTGGGACATCGTGATCTGGGGGATTGTCACCCTGCTGATCCAGGTATTGGCCTACCGGATCGGTGATGTCCTGCTGAAAGATGCGCCAACCCGGATCGAGAACGGCGAAATGGGTGCCGCTATCCTGATTGTCAGCATCAAGCTGGCGATTTCCTTCATCAATGCTGCGGCTGTGGCAGGCTAGGCCTCAAGCAGATGAAATTACGCGACATCATGGCGCTGGCATTCATCGTGATGCTTGCCGTTGGCGGGCGCATGATGAGCGGTGGTGACAGCAGCACGCCGGGGAACGGCGAGCGCCGTCCCGATCCGCGCCAGTATGCACCGCCGGTGGCCCTGGCACCGCAACCCGAAACACCACGCGGATCGGGGCGGCTTTTGCCGTCCGAATCGTTCAATGACCCCCACTTTATCGTCGAGGTTGGCGACAAACAGGGCCCGTCGACCGGCACCGCGTTTTCGGTCAACCGGTCAGGCGTGTGGGTCACCGCGCGCCACGTCACCGACGGATGCGACGTCGTCGGATTACAGCAGGGCAGCGGGCGGCTGATCCGGGTCCGCCGCATCAAACACGAAGGCAATTCCGATATAAGCGTGCTGTGGACCGGCGGCGGCACCCCGGCCCTGCCCATCGTCAATCCGCAGATCCGCATCGGCGAAGACGGTTATTCGTTCGGCTTCCCGAAAGGCAATCCGGGGGATGTCCATGCCCGCGTGCTCGGTCGTGGCCGGATGCTGGCGCGCGGCCGTTACCAGACGGACGAGCCCGTGGTCGCCTGGACGCAGGTAAAACGGGTCCCCGATATCGGCGCCGATCTCAGCGGGATCAGCGGCGGGCCCTGGGTCAACGCACAAGGGAATGTTATCGGTGTGCATGTTGCCGGTGCGCCAAGACGCGGGCGGTCCTATTCCACGGCGCCGCGCAGCCTGCTGACCGCGATCCGCACCAGCGGTGTGCGGCCGGCGTCAGATTCAGGCGCGCTGCCGAGCAGCCAGGCTCTTAACCCGCGCCAGTTCAATCAGTATGGCGACGGGCTGCGCAGCCAGCAGACGATCGCGAAGGTGATTTGCCTGGTCGGCGAAAAATGGAAACGCATGGCCCGCGAGCAGCGGGGCTAGATCCCGGCCAGCCTGGCCGTCAGCCGCCGTGCCAGCGCGCCGACGACGCGACGGCGATACCAGGGGCGCACGGTCGTGGTACGCATCGGTTTGGCCTGGCTTCGGACCATTTCACGGATCTTATCCAGCGCATCATCGTCGAGCGCACTGCCGGTAAAGGCGTCCAGTCCGGTCACGATATGCGGATAGGGATTAACCGCCGTCAGCGCGATGGCGATGTCTGCGAGCGTGTCACCATCCATCGTTACCCGCACGGCACAGCCGGCCAGTGGAAAGTCGATGGAGCCGCGAATGCGCGATTTTTCGTATGCTGACACAGTCCCCGCCGCCGGTTTGGGCAGGCGGATCGAGACCAGAAGCTCATCGGCTTCGAGCGCCAGATGATCCATCCCGTCATCGCGGTACAGATCGGCAAGCGGGATGGTCCGCGCACCGTTCGGCCCTTCAAGATCGACCTCGGCACCGTGGACCA
Source organism: Paracoccaceae bacterium (assembly GCA_047638395.1). GTDB lineage: Bacteria > Pseudomonadota > Alphaproteobacteria > MPNO01 > UBA830 > CAXBCP01. The sequence goes on from JBLIMV010000033.1 coordinate 10,116, forward strand.
GCATGGCCGGCGCGACATCACCCGAAAACGCTGCAAAGCAGCGCTTGCCGCCGGGTGCGACGTGGCACACATCGCCCTTGTGCTTCAGGCAGAAATTGTTGCTTTCACGCCACCACTGGGACTGGTTGTAGAACAGGCACCGCGTATCAAGGCAAAGATTGCCGCCAATGGTGCCGTATTGCCGATGGGTCGGCCCGGCGACCGAGGCCGCGGCCTGGGCTATCGCCGGATAGGCGCGCCGTAGCTCGGCATGTCCGGCCAGGTCCGACAATTTGACCCCGGCGCCGATGCGCAGCCCGCCATCTTCGGACGCAATCTTTGTGATTGCCGCGATGGCCGTCAGGTCGATCATCACTTCCGGCGCTTCGATCCCGCGCCGGACATTGACGATCATGTCGGTGCCGCCGGCGAGGTAGCGCGACGTTGCATCCGATGTCTTCAGCTTGACGGCCTCGGCGGCTGTTTCGGGACGGTGCAGCGTGAATTCGGGCATATTTTCCATGTGTTGTCCCCTACTCTGCCGCCTGGATGCGCATCTCGCGCTCCTTGTCTTCAAGTAACTGCAACAGGCGGTCCGGTGTGACCGGCAGCTCATGCGCCCGCACACCCATCGCATCGGCGACCGCACTTGTGAGTGCCGGCAGGAAACCGGCCAGCGATGCTTCACCCGCCTCTTTCGCGCCGAACGGGCCATGCGGGTCGTTCGACTCGACGATATGCGCTTCGATCGGCGGGGATTCGACAAAGGTCGGCACCCGGTAATCGAGCATATTGCCCGAGATCAGCAACCCGTCGTGATAACTGGTTTCTTCCGTCATCGCCTGCCCCATCCCCATCCAGACCGAGCCCTGTATCTGGCCTTCGACCGTCAGCGGGTTCAGTGCCTTGCCGCAATCATGGGCGACCCAGACCTGGTCGACCTTGATATCCGCCGTGTCGGGATCAACCGTGACCTCGACCACCTGGGCGGCATAGGCGAACGCCATGGAACCGCCAATGGCCGCGCCGCGGTATTTTTTACCGCCCCAACTGTCGGGATGGGTGTCGAAATTGCCTTTTACCGTGATCGTGCCGGTGCCTTCGAGGGCGGCCATCACGACCTCGTCGAAGGTCATGCCTTCATCCTGCGATCCGGCGCGGTAAACCTCACCCAGGCATTCGACATCTTCGGGGTTCACATCGAACTTCTTTGCGGCGGCGGCGACGAGCACGCCCTTCAGGTTATTGGCTGCCTCAATCGCTGCATTGCCGACCATGTAGGTCACCCGCGACGAATAGGAGCCATTGTCCTTCGGTGTCACCCGGCTGTCGGCGGCGATGATTTTCACCCGGGTCGGATCGATACCCAGCACCTCGGCGACGCATTGGACGAGAATGGTCGACGAGCCCTGACCGATTTCGGATGCGCCGGTCAGAATGACGATGGTGCCGTCGAAATCGAGCTTCAGGTTGATGGTCGCATGCGGCTCGCCGGTCCAGTTCACCGGTTTGGAGGCACCCGACACATAATGCGAACACGCCATGCCGAGCCCCTTGCCCGGTGCCAGCTTGCCCTTGCGGGCTTTCCAGCCCGAGGCTTTCTCGACGATATCGAGGCATTCGGGCAGACCGTAGGAATTAACCCACAGATCGTTGGCGACATGGCCCATCTCGGTGATCAGGTTCGCGCGCCGCACCGCGAACGGATCGAGGCCAAGCTTGATCGCCATTTCATCCATCACGTTCTCGAACGCGTGGCGCACATTGACGGTGCCGTGACCGCGGAACGCGCCGCAGGGAGGTGTGTTGGTCAGCACCCGCTTGCCGTCATACCGCACGTTCTGCAGATCGTAGATTGCGAACAGCATCGAGCCTGAATACAGGATCGTGACAATGCCATAGCCCGAATGCCCGCCACCGCGCTGGATGGTCTGGCAGTCGACCGCGGTGACCTTGCCGTCCTGTGTCATTCCCATGCGGATCTTGACCGTCTGTTCCGGTCGGCCGCGATGGGTGATGAACGTCTCTTCGCGGCTGATCACGGTGCGTACCGTGCCGCGCACGCGGCGCGCCAGCATGGCAGTGATCAGTTCGACATTGAGCGCCTCGGTCCGCGCGCCGAACCCGCCACCGAGAAACGGCTTGATCACGCGGATCTTGGATTTCGGCATTTTCAGAATCTTCGACAGCATCAGATGCACGTAATACGGCACCTGGGTGCTGGCGCGGACAGTCAGTTCATCGCGCTCACCATCCCATTCGGCAAACGCCGCATGGGGTTCGGTCTGCACCTGGCAGACCTCTGCGCAATGGTATTCGGTCTCATGGATCAGGTCGGCCTGATCGAACCCGGCATCGGCATCGCCGATTTCGTAATCGACATGGCGCTCAATATTGCCGGGCCGGTGATCGTGCAGATCGACCGTTCCCTCGGCCATGGAATCCGCTGCCGTGAAATAGGCCGGCAGCTCATCGTATTCGACCTTGATCAGATCGCAGGCCGCCTTGGCGATCTCGATACTGTCGGCGGCAACGGCGGCGACCGGCTCGCCCTTGTAACGGACCCGGTCGAACGCTATCGGCAGTTCGGTGCGCGAGACCGGCAACACGCCGTGGCCTTCATCGGTTTCAGACCCGGTGATGACCGCATGCACGCCGGGCAGCGCCTCAGCCGCCGAGATATCAACCGACAGGATATGCGCATGGGCGACATCGGCGCGTTTGATGCAGCCCGTCAGCGCGTCATGATCGTAAAAATCGGCGGTGTATTGTGCGCGGCCCGAGATCTTTTCGGGGCCGTCGACCATCGGCATACGCACGCCAATGGACTTTATCGGTGTGGGGGGCAGACCGTTCCCGTCCATCACGCGGCCTCCCTGTTCGCTTTGATTTCATCGACGGCGAACTGAACCGCCTCGATGATCTTCACGTAGCCGGTGCACCGGCAGATGTTCGATGCCATTTCGGTACGGATGGTGTCTTCATCGGGGTCCGGGTTGTCGCGCAGCAACGCTTCGGCGGCCATCACCATTCCCGGGGTACAGAACCCGCATTGGGCGCCGAGCTTTTCATGAAAACCGCGCTGGATCGCCGTCAGGCGACCATCATCGGACAGGGCCTCGATAGTCTCAACCGATTTGCCCGCGCAGCTTGCCGCCAGGGTCAGGCAGGAATGCTGTGCCTTGCCGTCGACCAGCACCGTACAAAGACCGCATTCGCCGCCGTCGCACCCGATCTTGGTCCCGGTTAGCCCGACGACCTCGCGCAGGTAGTCGACCAGCAGCAGATTGCCCGCGACACCGTCATCGCGGTTGCGACCGTTCACGGTAAGTGAAAGAAGAGTTTTCATGGCGCTTCACCCGATTTTCCCCGCCCTGTGCCCAAAGCGGCGCTTAATTAGTTAGATATCGAATTGTTTGGTATCCAACAGTAATACGTTGCCATAGATAGAATGGGGCCGCAAGCGGCGGTAACTGCCGCAATTGCGGCTCTCACATGCAAAAATGGCCACAAAGTAAATCGATCGTGACTTCCGACGGGCGGTATCTGCGCTAAACAGGGTAAAACAACCGCGCAGGACCGGGAACATCATGGCGAAGATCGAACTCTATTCAGGTTTCCTGTGCGGCTATTGCTTTGCCGCCAAGCGCCTGTTGCGTCGCAAGGGCGTGTCGTTCGACGAGATCAAGGTCGGCTTTAATCCCCAACGGCGCGCCGAAATGATGGAACGTGCCGGCGGCAGCCACACCGTGCCGCAGATTTTCATCGACGGCAGACATATAGGTGGCTGCGACGACCTGCAGGCGCTCGATGCTGCCGGTAAGCTGGATGCGTTGCTGCAGGACAACGGGTGATCAGCGATCCGGGTGGGCGAACCTGATTATTCGCCCACGCCGAACATCGCCACCATATACCCGAAGCCTTTCACCCAGCCGCCGCCGACCCCGCGGCGACCATCTTCGTTTCGGATTCCGGAATGGATGAGACGGACATCGGTGCCGTTGCCATTGGGGATGAAATCGACCTCGACCCGTGATTCAGGTGTGGCGTCGCGCCCGTGCTCGCCCCGGTCAACCACATGCGACCAGGAGAAAACCAGCCGTTCGGCCGCCCGGATTTCAAGATATGCGCCTTCGAACGATGTCGACTGTGCTTCATCGCTCGACATCAGAAATCGCCACGCGCCGCCGGGGCGCAAATCAATCGATGCGGATTTCAGGGAATATGGCGCCTGGCCGAACCATTGGACGACGATGTCGGGGTCGGTCCACGCCGCGAACACTTTATCGGGCGGGGCGGCGAAATAGCTTTCGACGACGATCGGATCGTCTCCCGGCGGGGATTTCATGAATTCCATGTCTTAGGTCTTATCCGCGGCGAGATGCTGTGCGAGGGCATCGAACTGGCCAGTCCAGAATGCCTGATAGTCGTTCAGCCAGTCGGTCGCCTGTTTCATGGGTTCGGCGTTGAGGCGGCAATGCCGCGTGCGGCCGCGCTTCTCGACGATCAGGAGCCCGGCATCACTCAGCACCCGCACATGCTTCGACACTGCTGTCTGCGACATGTTGAACGGCGCCGCCAGATCGGAAAGCTTGGACTCCCCCGCCATTAACTGGTGCAATATTGCCCGACGCGCGGTGTGGCCAAGGGCGGCAAATGTCGCATCCAGGTTTTCAGTGCTCAGGCTGCTCAAAACTAAACCTTTTGGTTGACAGTAAAGGGGCACCCTTATAATAAACCAATCAGTTCACTATTTCGACACTCAATTGGAGCAAACCACCCATGCCCGAATTCGTCTTTGCCTATCACATGACCGGCCAACCGCCTGCCACGCCTGAGGAAGGCGCCGAGCTCATGGCCAAATGGCAGGCCTGGGTTACCGATAACGCCGCCGCGCTGACCAACCCCGGCAACCCTGTCGGCATGTCCAAGACGGTCAGCGCCGATAGTGTTGCCGATGACGGCGGGCCCAATCCGCTCTGTGGGTATTCAGTTGTCACGGTGGCAGACATGGACGCGGCCGTTGCCGTCGCCCAGAGCTGCCCGCATCTTTTAATCGGGTCGATTGAAGTAGCCGAGATTATGGAGATGCCCGGCTGATCTTACTTCCCGGGGCTGATGAGCCTGCGGCTATTTTTGCTGCAGGACCTGCGCGTTGATCCGAGCCTGGCGCTCGCGCACGGGTTCGGGCCAGCGGCTTTTGATATAGGCGAGCACAGTGCCGATTTCGCGATCGGTGAGTTTCTCGCCAAAAGCGGGCATACCGCTGACGAAACCCGATGGCGCATTTTTTGCGCCGCCATACTTGGTGACGCCAAACAACAATGCGTCCGGGTGGTGCCAGGTGTGCCCGGTCTCATCATGCGGCGGTGCCGGCAGACTGCCATCGGCCAGACGCGATCTCCAATTGGGCTGACCTTCGAGGTTAGGGCCGTGACAGGCGGCGCATTGCTGCGCGTAAATCTTTTTCCCCAGCGCGATGGTGACTGGCGAAGATATATCAATGGCCGCGATATCGGTTTCCGACCCGAAAGCCCCCATGTAGCCCGCCACCATGACGGCAATAGCAGCCCCCGACAGGCCAACTACAACGACGCCGAATGACGGTTTTTTCATCGATGCCCACCATGCGCACCGCCATGCTCCTGTCTGCTGCCATTCCTGCCATGCGCCGGACGCTTTTTGCCATCGGCGCTTCCATAGCCTCGTAGCGCGCCATAGCGGGCGATCTGCTCCTTCGACAGAAGATCGCGCACCACAAGATGGTACCGCAGATGAACGTAACGAAGCTCGCCTTTGAGACCGGCAATATCGGCGGTCATCGACCGGAGCGCCGCATCAACCGCATCGCCAGCGGCGAATGACCGGTCGAGTCGGGCTTCTGCATCCAGAATTTGTGCACCAAGAGACTGTGCCCGTGCCGCCATTTCGTCGAACAGGATTGAGATACGAGATTTCTGATCCGACGACAGACCGAGTGGGTCGGACAGGTCGAGCGCGTGCCGCGGACCGGGGTAGTTGTTGAGTTCGGCGGCCAGTGCCAGGCCCATCCCGCGCCCGGCGCGCAGATCGCCGATCTCCTGCGCCGACAACGCCTTGATGGGCCGGTTCTGAAGCCCGGCATAGGGCGTGTCTGCAGCCCAAACCGGCCCGGCAGCCACAAGAAACAACAGTGGCAGCAGAAAACGGATAATCACGCTAAGTCTCCTTGGTCACGGGGAACACCATGAATACCTTCACGGTGCGCAGCATCGTCTTCCGTTCCCCCGCGCCAAGCGCCGCGCGCAGCGACCTACCGGCCGAACAGCTTTTTCAGGGCGTCTTCCGGTTTCGGGATCGCACTGCCGCCGCCCGAGCCGCCCGAACCACCCTGTCCGGGGATCAGGTTTTTCAGCCCTTCGAGCGCCTTCTTCGGATCCTTGGCGATCCCGTCAATCACACCGGCGAGATCGGGCTTGTAGCTGAGATTGTCCCACGGTCCCGACACGACCACCGGCACCTTGATGCCCGATGTATCGGCGCTTGCGCCCTGCCCCTTGGTCGATGCGACGAGCTTGGGCTCGATGCGGTAGTTGACGGCGCGGTTCGGCATATCAACCGTGCCCTGGCCGCCAACACGCAGCAGCGGCGAGAGCAGTGTCAGATCGCTGTTACTGAGAACGCCACGCACGATATTGAACGTACCCGACAGTTCGGCAAAGTCCGTCTTCTGCTCCGCGCGCGCGGAGGAATCAAGGAACGCGCTGGCGGCATTGCGCGCCATGGCAGCGATATTGATGCCGCGAATTGCCCCGTCGGCGAAAACGACCTTACCCTTGCCGCCGAGCGTGGAAACCATCGCTTTCTGGCTGCCACCGCGCATCGCGACATCGATGTTCGTGTTCAGCGTCCCTTCAATCTTGTCCATGGCCATGGCATCGGACAGCGCCGGGTTAGCCTGCAGACCGGTCAGGTCGAATTTCGCGGTCACAGCCGGCACAGCCGCGGCACCATCGGCCGTGATCGTTGCCGTCCCGTTACCGCCGTAAAGCGCCATTTCAGTCAGCTTCGTGGTCAGCCGTCCCCCTTTGAGGGCGACGTTGATAGCGGACTTGCCGATTTTGATCTTCCGCATCATCAGCCCGGCGACGTTCAGCGCGATATCCGCATTGACCGCCCGCAGACCGGACAGATCGATGGGGTCGGTGCTCCAGCCCTGCGATGCGGGCTTTTGCGCATTGCCGCCGGTGCCGGTGGGGGCAGCCGGCGTTGAAGTCCCGGCGTCTGCCTTCTTTTCGGGCGGCAAATACGGGTTGAGATCGAGCATCCCGGTGCCGAGCCCGGCATTGATATAGGGAACCTTGCCACTGCCATCGAAGCGGAAATCACCCGTCGCCTGGATCGCATCGAGCGAGAGCTGAGCCTTGGTGAAGCTGTATTTCTGTCCGTCGACACCGATCTGGCCGTTGATCTTAAGTGGCCCGAACCCGGTTCCGGGCGCGTCCATCGGCTGACCTGCCCAGGCCGCGAGTTTGCGGACCGACGGCACATCGAGATCGATCGTGCCCGACGCTTTCATCTGCGGCTTGCTGGACGCCTTGCCTTTGAAGTCAAATTTAACGGTCGACGCCGCCACCGTTGCATTCAGCCCGGTCTGTGTCCCGGCAAGAAAGGCGTTGAGATTATCGATCCCGAGGACGAGATCGATCTTTTCCTTGTTCCAGACAAGCGAGCCATTGGCCGCCATCGGGCTGGTCATCGACGGGAGCGACACGCTCATATTGATGCCATCGACAGTCTGGGAGACGCCGGTTTTTGCATCGTTATAAGCAATCCGGCCGTCGACCAGGCGGACGTCGCCGAGCTGCAAACCCGAAATACCGAGCCCGCCGGAACCGCCGCCCGAATCCCCATCAGCTTTCGCGGGCGCGGCCTCTTTGCCGTCCTGCATCGGCTTGCCTGCTGCCGCACCAGCAGCCGGTGTGAACACCCAGTTCGGACGCCCCTGGGCGTCGACTTCCAGATTGATGACGGGCTTGTCGAGCACGAAGGAATCGATCACCACATTGCCGCCGATCAACGGCAGCACTGCGACCTGCACGTTCAACTGCTCCAGGCTGACCATTTTGTCCGCTTTGCCGCCCTTTGCATTGGCGAGCGAAAACTTGCCGGCGGTGAATTTTACCGTCGGGAACAGTGAAATGCCGAAATCCCCGTCGATACGGGCTTCGCGCCCGGTCGCTTTTTCGACCTGGGCCAGAATTTCTTTTTTGTAGGTATCCACCGGGATAACCATCGGCGCGATCAGCAATGCTGCGATCACAAGCACGATGAGCCCGCCGATAACGATGAGTAATTTCTTCATGATGCACCTACCCTTTTACGCTTTATTACTACCACACACTTCGCATCGACTCATACGCCAATATGGGGTGCTGGCAAGGCCGAAATTCCGCTACCCTGCAGGAATATCGACCGCATCCGCGTATAAAGGAGAACACCCGGTGAAGCGTTTCCTCGTTCTTGGCTTTTTCTTTGTGCTGTTCGGCTGTGCGAGCGTCGACGACGCCAAACCGCCGTCGATACAGCTATCGAACCTGCGGCTCGGCAATGGCGGGCTGCTGAACCAGGAACTGCTGATCGAAATCCGTGTCGGCAACCCGAATAATTTCGAATTGCCGCTGACCGGCCTTACGTTCGAGCTCGAGGTCAACGGTCAGCCCTTCGCCGACGGGCTGAGCGACGCCACCGTGACGGTCCCCCGCCTCGGCTACGCCACCGTACCGGTGACCGGCAACACCAATATCCTGAGCGTTTTCCGCCAGTTGATGTTTCTGGGCAAAACCGACCGGATTACCTACCGGCTGCATGGGATTGCCTATGTGGGGCGGCTCGGGATAAATCAGTCCGTGCCCTATGAACGCAAGGGTGAGCTGTCGTTGCAGGATGCCATGCCCGGCCTGCGCGACCAGCGGGACCTCCCCGGCGACGGAGCGCGGCCCGGCGATTCAGGCAGCGGCGGCGTGCGCACCCTGGCACCCGTCGGGCTTTGAGAACCCGCCCCGCACCCGACCTGTTCCTGGCTTACTCCGCCGCGTGCTTGCCGACGTCCCAGCCGGCGCCCGAAAGATTATCCTGTGCGAATTTCAGTGGCGACGATTCAAGCTCGGTCGCCAGGGTATCGTTCCACCGGTTGAAGAACCCGAAGGTCGAAATCGCGGCGATGATTTCCACGACCTGATCGTCGTCCCAGTGCTGGCGCAGTTCCTCGAAATCCTCGTCGGTGACGGCGTTCGGCACCTGGGCGACGGATTGCGCGATACGCAGCACGATCCGTTCGGCGTCCGAGAAAAGCGGGCTGGACTCGTATTCCCAGACCGCCTGAATTTTTTCCGCCGGCATATCGGAAATCACCGTGTTTTCGCCGGTATGCGCAGCGCAGTACTGGCACCCCGCCGAGACGCTGACGACATGGGCGGCCAGCCATTTCAGGTCTTTCGATACAACACCGGGCTCAATGATCGTCTGGTACCAAAGGTCGGTGACCGCTTTCAGAATATTCGGGCGGCGGGCCAGCGTGAGGACGCTGTTGGGCAGCGTGCCGCCCATGTTGTCGGTGTAAATACCGAGGTCTTCCTGGACGGCCTTGGCCTCCTCGGCTGAAAGAGCGGGCAGTCGCGGCATGTGTATTCCCCTGCTAGACGGCTTTGTTGATGGGATCGAGCCCAAGTTCGACACGACCGAACTCCGCGCCGTTTATATCGAAATTCACCTGGATCTGCGAGGCTGCAGCATGCATGTCGCGGAACCGGCGCTGGAACGGATGGCTTAGATAGTTCCCCGCGGCCCCGATGGCCGATTGCAGCAGCTGGACCGCCTTCACGCAGTTCTGCGCACCATAGGCACCGTCACGCCGCCAGCGGATTTTCTCCGCCACCGTCGGCTCGCGCCCGGATTCGGCGATCGCCTCGGCTTCGCGGATATTGTCATGACCAAGCAGACGTGCCGCCTGGATCAGCGTCGCCGCCTCGGCCACTTTCATCTGAATCTGCACATGCTCGGCAAGCTTCGATGAATTATAGGTCGCCGTCCGTTCCCGGATCTCGGCGACGTAGTCGTCATAAGCCCCCTGTGCGATGCCGATCATCGGCCCCAGCAGAATATGCGGGAACAGTCCGAGCACCGGCAGCTGGTACAACAGGCCCGGAACGTGCTCGGAGCCCGGCGTTGGTCCGCCGCGCGTCTCGCCCGGCACCAGCGTCATGTGTTCGGCAACGAACAGGCCTTCGCATTTCACGTCGCGGCTGCCGCTGCCGACCAGCCCGCTGACCTGCCAGGTATCGATTTCCTCGAACGAAGCGCGCGGCACCACGAGCCAGAGCGGGCGGCGCGGACCGTCATCGTCGATCATGGCTGCCATCATCATCCAGTCGCTCGGATCGATGCCGCTGCAATAGGGCCATTGGCCAGAAATCTCGTACCCGCCCGTGACCGGCTTTGCCGTACCGGCAGTTGCGACCAGGGACGAGGCAATCAGCGCTGTCGGATTATCTTTCCACACTTCATCCTGCGCCTGTGCATTCCACATCGGCAGCATCCAGTCGTGGCTGAGCAGATTGCCGTAAATCCACGCGGTGGACGCACAGCCACGGCCAATGCGTTCCGACAGGTCGATAAAGACGCCGTAACCGAGTTCCAGCCCACCGTAGCGCTTCGGCTTGACCGCCGACCACAACTGCGTCTCCCACAGATCGCGGACCGTATCCGGGTGGATGATCCGGGTTTTTTCGACTTCCTCTGCCCGGGCTGCCAGTTTCGGCGTCAGCGCGGCCGCGCGCTCGACCATTTCCGCATAGCCGGGCGTGTCTTCGGACTGAATAATCGCAGAAGCTTCCGCCCTGTCTTTCGTCATGTCTTACGCTGCCTTCTGATCTTCAGCCCAGTAATTGAGTTCGACCGTGATGCCGTTGGGATCTTCGACAAAAACCTGGAACAGATCCATGTCCGGCACCTGCCGTTCACGGAACGGATAGCCCTTGTCTTTCAGCCGGCCGATCAGCACGTCCGGGTCCTTGGCGCGGAAAGCAATATGATCGAACGCACCGGATCCGGTAAGCGACGCCGCGTCAGTCGCCCCGCCGAGATATTTTTCAAGCCCTGACGGATCGTTCGGATCGACACCAACCAAATGCAGAACAGCTGCGCCATCGACATACAGCCAGGCGCCGGGGAACGGAAAATCGGGTCGGTCGCCGTCATCCATGCCGAGGATGTCGGTGTAAAAGTCGCGCGTCGCGTCAAGCTTGACGGTGCGGATCGAACAGTGGTCCAGCGAGTTGAGGCTCATGATCGTTCTCCCTATTTATCAAACGCTAAATTATAATGGGCATGGAAACCCGTCAACGGTTTTAGGACGGCTTCGCATCCGCCAGAAGTTCGCGCAGTACAGGTTCGATACCACCGAGAAAAGTCCGGACCGTCCGGCGGATATAGACAGACAAATCTGCCGGCGCCGGTTCCTGATAGGCCCATTCGCGGACCCCGACATAAAAAATCGAGCCCTGCAGCGACCAGTAGAGATCGATCTCTTCGCTGCTGATCGACTGTTCCGACGATGATGGCAGACCGAGATCATGGCGAACTTCCGCGCAGATGACGCAGAGTATTTTTTCCCGCACGATCTGTAGAAACCGCCGATTGATAGGCTCGCCCTTCAGGCCCGAAAACATGAAGATACGGACCCACTCGTAATTGAAGATCGCCGCGCCATAATCCTCGTAATACCGCACCAGTCGTTCTTCGAGTGGCAGCGAACGGTCTTTCAGCCCCTCCGGCCACTCATCCTTCCAGCGGCTCAGATAGACTTCTTCATAGACCCGGTCGATCAGGTCGTCCTTGGTGGGAAAATATCGAAACAGCAATGGCTGGGTAATGCCAAGGCGCCGGGCCAGCTCCCGTGTCTGGCCTTCAAAACCGACCTCGGCAAAATACCGGATGGCGCCATCGACGATCTGGCGTTCCCGCTCGGCCGGCGGCAAACGCCGCCGCGACAAGCCGTCACCGGCAGTTTGTACTGGCGCGGCAATATCAGTAACGGGGTCTGCCATCCATACTCCTTGACGTCTGCGCGGCGGGGGTCAGAATGCCCCCTAATTAAGCAAGTGCTCAGCACCATAAAACGACAAGGTGGGAGAAGTCTATGAAACCGGCACCCTACGGGTATGCGCGGGCTGCAACCCTTGATGACGTATTCAACCTCCTCGCCGAACATGGCGATGACGCGAAGATACTCGCGGGCGGCCAGAGCCTGATGGCAACCCTCAACATGCGGCTCTCCGAGCCCGAAATCCTGATCGACATCAACCGCATCGATGGTCTGGCCGGTATCGAAGACACGGGCAACGCGATCCGTATCGGTGCCATGACCCGCCATGTCGATGTCGAGGAATCGGACCTTGTCGCGACCCATACCCCGCTTATTGCCGCCGCGATGGAACACATTGCGCACCCGGCGATACGCAACCGCGGCACATTCGGTGGCTCCATCGCGTTTGCCGACCCGGCGGCTGAACTGCCGGCCTGCGCGGCCGCCCTGGAAGCCACGATGCATGTCGCCGGCAAGGACGGCACGCGTGACATCGCCGCCGCCGATTTCTTCAAAGGCCTGTATGAGACTGCCCTCAATGAGGGCGAAATTCTGACCGCGGTGTCGGTGCCAAAAATCGTAGCCGGCTGGAAATCCGGGTTTATGGAGCTGGCCCGGCGTCACGGCGATTACGCCATCATCGGCCTGTGCGCCCATTTGCAAGTCGATGGCGGAAAATTCGGCGCAACCCGTCTGGTGTTTTTCAACGCCGGTGACCGGCCCGTATCCACGCCGCAAAGCGCCGCCCTGCTCAACGGCCAGAGCTGGTCGGATGAATTGTCCGAAAGATTGTCGGCATCGCTGAAGAAAGAACTCGACCCGCCGGACGATCTGAACGCGGACGGGCCGATGCGCAAACACCTGGCGGGCGTGCTGGCCAAACGCACCCTCGCCCCGCTGGCGGGAGCCTGAACATGGACAAGAACGTAGACATTTCGCTGACCGTCAACGGTGAGAAGATTACCCGCCGGGTTGAGGCCCGTACCAACCTGGTCGATTTCCTGCGCTACGAGATCGGCCTGACCGGCAGCCATGTCGGCTGCGAACACGGGGTCTGTGGTGCCTGCACAATTCGCGTCGATGGCCGTACCGTCCGCGGCTGTCTGATGGCAGCAGCCCAGGCCGACGGTGCCGATGTGTGGACAATCGAAGGCGTCACCGAAACCGGGGAAATTCGCCCCCTACAGGAAGCATTCGTCGAACGCAACGCGCTGCAATGCGGATTCTGCACGCCCGGCATGCTGCTGACCATCGCCGAGTTGATGGAGCGCAAACCGGATGCCAGCCGGGTTGAGATCCGTGAATACATTTCGGGCAATTACTGCCGCTGCACCGGCTATGAGGCGATTGTCGACGCCGTCGAGATGGCCCGAAAGAGCACAGGCAAAAGCACAGGCGAAAAAGGAGCTTCAGCATGACCGACATGATCACTGATCGCTGGATTCTCGACCGCCCGAATTCCTATATCGGCCGCTCGGTTCCCCGCCCCAACGCCCCGCGTCTTGCCGAGGGCAAGGGCACGTTCGTCGACGACATTGAGCTTAAACGTATGGTGCATGCGGCCTTTGTGCGGTCTCCATACGCCCATGCCAAAATCAACGGCATCGACACCACGGCGGCCAAGGCCATGCCGGGCGTCGTCGCCGTCGTCACTCCGCAGGAAATGGCCGAGATATGCACCCCCTGGGTCGGCGTCCTGACCCATCTGGAGGGGCTGAAATCGGCCCCGCAATACCCGCTGCCGCTCGATGCCGCGCGCTGGCAGGGCGAAGCTATCGTCGCCGTCGTCGCCAATAGCCGTGCCGAGGCCGAAGATGCTGCCGCCGTGGTCGAGATCGACTGGGAGGTTCTGCCGGTTGCAGTCGACGCTGAAAAGGCGCTCGATGCCGACACACAGGTCATCCATGAAAGCCTCGGCGACAATCTCGCCTGGCGCCGCAATGCCGATTTCGGCGATGTCGATGCCGCCTATGCGGATGCCGATCACATCATCGAGGATACATTCATTTTCGGCCGTCATACCGGCGTCTGTCTGGAGACCCGCGGCCTGGTCGCGGATTACGAATCTTCCGAAGACCAGCTAACGGTGTGGCACAACAACCAGTGCCCGCACATGATCCAGAATATCCTGGCAACACACTTCGGCCTGGAAGAACACCGGGTCCGGGTTATCACCCGCGATGTCGGCGGGTCGTTCGGCATCAAGGTGCACACCTTCCCCGATGAAGTCACGGCGGTGGGCCTGTCGATCATGCTCAAACGACCGGTAAAATACATCGCCGACAGGCTGGAGAGTTTCGTCAGTGACATCCACGCCCGCGACCACCGGGTAAAAGGCAAGATCGCCCTCAAAGCGGACGGCACCATCACCGCGTTCGAGATCGACGATCTGACCGGGGTCGGCCCTTATTCGATGTATCCCCGCACCAGCGCGATCGAGGCCAATCAGGTCGTCAACATGATCGGCGGGCCGTACATGTTCGAAAATTACCGGGCCGAGGCCAATGTCGTCTATCAGAACAAGGCGATGATGTGCCAGTACCGTGCGGTCGGTCATCCGATCAAATGTGCGGTCACCGAAGGACTGGTCGATCAGGCGGCACGTGCCGTCGGCATGGACCCTGTCGCCTTCCGTCAGCACAATTTCCACGCCGACGATTCCTATCCGAAAAAATCGGCGCAAGGCATGCCGTTCGAAAATCTGAGCCACGAAGAATGCATGACCAAAATGCTCGCGGCGATGGATTACGAAGCGCTTAAAGCCGACCGGGACGAAAAGCGCGAACAGGGAATCTATCGCGGCATCGGTTTCGCCAGTTTTATCGAGGTCACCAACCCGTCGGCCATGTTCTACGGCGTCGGCGGCGCACGTATCTCGGCGCAGGACGGCGCAACCCTGCGGCTCGATGCCAAGGGCAATGTGTTCGTGTCCACCGGCGCAACCGAACAGGGTCAGGGCATGGAGGCCGTGATCTCGCAGGTTGCCGCCACCGCCGTCGGCGTAAAACCCGAACGCCTCAAGATCATCACCGGCGATACCGAGCACACGCCCTATGGCGGCGGCACATGGGGATCGCGCGCAGCCGGGATCGGCGGCGAAGCGGTGGCCCAGGCCGGCCGGCAGCTTCGGATTCAGATCCTGATCGCGGCGGGCGCCATGCTGCAGGAAGATCCCGACACGCTCGATATCCGCGAAGGCGTGGTCGTCGATATGGATACCGGTAACGAGCGTATCGGCCTCGATGAGATCGGGCGCATTTGCTACTACCGCCCGGACACCCTGCCCGACGGCTTTCAGGCAGAACTGGTCGCCACCAAGCATTACGTGCCGCGCAAGTTCCCGTTTGCCTTCACCAACGGCGCGCAGGCGTCCTATCTGGAGGTCGATACCGATACCGGGTTTATCAAGCTGCTGCGCCATTGGTGCGTCGAGGATTGCGGCACGGTCATCAACCCGCTGCTGGTCGACGAACAGATCCGCGGCGGCGTCGTGCAGGGCCTCGGCGGCGCGCTATGGGAAGAATGCCTGTATGACGATCAGGGCCAGATGCTGAACGCCAACATGGCCGATTACCTGGTGCCGATGGCCGCCGAACTGCCGGACATCGTCTGCGGCCACGCAATGTCGCCGACGTCGGACTCCGATCTCGGTGCCAAGGGTGCGGGCGAAGCCGGCACCTGCGGTGCCCCGGCTGCCGTGATGAACGCGCTGAACGACGCGCTGTCGCCGTTCGACGCCAAGCTGACCGGGATGCCGTTCACGCCGAAAAAAGTCCTGACCGCGCTTGGTAAAATCTAGAATGGACAAGATATAGAAACCGGCGACGACGCGATGCGCCTCCTGCGCGGAACGGTATTGGCGGTCACCGGCCTTTTCCTTGTGACGCCCGCATCGGCAGACACGGCATGGAATCCCGTGCAGGTTGACGCCGCGTCGCTGCCGGCGACGATCATTCCCGAAACCCGGCGCCCCGCCCCCGGCGGCATGCCGCATGCGCTGATTGCCACCGACCCAAAGCGTGGTGACATCGGCGGCGCCTGGTATGCAGGCCGGACCGAGCGGTATGCACACGGCATTCTTGGCGATGCCATCGAAGCGTCCATCCTGCGGGTCGCAACACGCGGCGGGCGGTACCTGAAACTTACCCTGCCCAAGACCGAAGTCTTCGAGGACCGCTACCCGCGCCTTGCCGATCTGGACGGCGACGGCACCACCGAAATCGTTACCATCCGCTCGTCGGTGACGCACGGGGCATCGGTGACGGTCTACGGCGTGCAGGACGGCAAGCTGGTGATGCGCGCGGCGACAGAGTTCATCGGCCGCGCCAACCGATGGCTGAATATCGCCGGCATCGCGCCGTTCCGTCGCGGCAAAGGCATGGAAATAGCCTATGTCCAGACGCCGCATATCGGCGGCACGCTGTTTTTCTACGCTTATGAGGCCGGCAAGCTGGTCAAAGTCGGCGAGCGCGCCGGCTTTTCGAACCATCAGATCGGATCGACCGAGATGCGCCTGTCCGCCATTGCCGATATTGATGGTGATGGCGGCGGCGCACCGGAGCTTGCCCTGCCATCCGCCGACCGGCGGGACCTGCGGATTGTCGGTTTCGATAAAGGCCGCCTGATCGACCGCGGCGCGGCACCCCTGCCCGCAAGAATCGACAAAGCCATCGGCATCCGTGGGAGCGGTACGGCAGCGCAGTTTATTGTCGGGCTGGAAAACGGCGAGGTATACGTTGTCCGGCGCTAATTCCGCCTCCGACCATGCATCCTGCCCCGCTTCCGCCCCCTACCCTGCCAAACTCTTCGACAAAACAGGGGACTGCGACACGACGTTCGAATGCTATGTTGACGGCTACCTCATTCTGTTTCCTCATTTTCCGCGACGGATACCCTTATGATAGAAGCCTATTTGACCAGTTACGGCCCGTCGGTAATCGGCGGCGCGGTATTTCTTGGCGTCGCGTGGCTGGTCGCTATCTGGATCGACCGGTCTTCACGCTACATTTTTGTTAAGCGACTGAAACTGGACGCTGCCGTCGGAATCGTTCTGTCCCGGACAATCCGCATCGCCATCCTCGTTCTTGCCGCCATTGTCGTTCTTGACGAACTGGGAATCGAGATCGCGAGCCTCATCGCGGCGCTTGGAATATTCGGTTTCGCAATCGCGATCGGGCTTCGGACAACGTCGACGAATTTCTTCAGCGGCGTGATGATTCTGATCCTCAAGCCATATAAAATCGGAGATTACATCGAGGGAGAGAGGGTCGAAGGCGCGATCGAAGCGATCAGCGTGTTCCACACCGTTCTGGTAAGCCCCGAAGGTGTCTATATCGCCGTGCCGAACGGGGCCATGTGGGCGCGGTCGGTCAAAAACTTTTCCCGGCCACGGCCACGGCGCCTGGAACTCGACATTACGCTCGCCCGTGGCAAACCATATGAAGAATACAGTGCCGTGATCGATGGCTGTCTCCGGGCCGAGACGGCTCTTTACCCTGAATTTCCCCCGCTGGTGCGGGTCGAGACGGTATCCGACAAGGAACTAAAACTGCTGGCCGCGATCTGGTGCGATGCCGCGTTAGCGTCAGACCTTACCGTACGCCTCTCGCAGGATTTACAACGCGCATTGATCGCCGCAGGTGTCGAGGTCGTCTTGATCGAAGCCACTAAGAAAACCCGTATCAAACGCGCCAAAGCCCCCGCCGCCGCGGTCGACGCCGAAGACTGACAGGTAGGGGAATCGCGGACTGAGAAACCACGCGCGCAGTCGCTTAGGCCGTCTTCTCCGCCGGCGCGGCGCGCTCAATCGCGTCGGTAATCAGCCCGCGGGCGGCATCTGCATCCATCCAGTCGCCGATCCGGACCCATTTCCCGGGTTCCAGATCCTTGTAATGCTCGAAGAAATGCTGGATCTGCTGCACCGTGATCTCGGGCAGGTCGTCATAATTGTTGATATCGGCGTAGCGCTGGGTCAGATGCGCCGACGGGACGGCAATAATCTTCTCGTCCATGCCGGAATCGTCTTCCATCATCAGCGCGCCAATGGGCCGGACGTTGATCACGCAGCCGGGGATGAGCTGGCGGGTATTGCAGACCAGCACATCGATGGGGTCGCCGTCCTCCGACAGAGTATGCGGCACGAAACCGTAATTCCCGGGATAGGACATCGGCGTATACAGGAACCGGTCCACCATCAGAACCCCGGCATCCTTGTCGAGCTCGTACTTGATGGGCTGGCCGCCCACCGGGACCTCGATGAGAACGTTAACGTCTTCCGGCGGGTTGTTGCCGATGGAAATGGCTTCGATACGCATGCGGATATTCCGTTGATGGTGCGCTGCACAATGCAGCGGGATATCAAGCAGATAAGAGCATTGTGTCCGGCGGACAAGGGGAAAGCCGGTGACAGTTTTATGACACCTCGCTACCCGCCGCGCGCCGCCTCTTTGCTGTAGCGCGCGATGTCCTTGTAGCGGTCGGAGATCGCCGCCAGTTCCGCCGGGTTGATCACGTCCTCGATGCGCTCAAACGGCGCCCCACCCGTGAGGCTTTCCACCGTCTCGATGATGTAATCCGGTGGCTGATCGCGGTTGGTCAGAACAATCCGGTTGACGACCTCAAGCCTCTCCGCCTCATAGGCCTGGAGCGCTGCTGCCGGGTCTGCCTGTTCCGTCAGGAGGCGTGCCAGGCATTCCGCATCGAGGACCGCCTGCGCGCCGCCATTGCCGCCGCGCGGGTACATCGGGTGCGCCGCATCGCCCATCAAGGCGACACGATCGAATACCCAGCGGCTGACCGGGTCGCGGTCGACCATCGGATATTCCAGAATGAATTCGGCATCGGCGATCAGTTGCGGGATGTCGAGCCAGTCGAAATTCCAGCCCGCGAAGGGTTCGATAAAATCCTCGATCCGCCCCGGTGTCGCCCAGTCGTTCAATTTGTGGTCATCGCGCGGCTGTTCGGTGTTCCAGTTGATAAGCTGGGTGCCGTCATCGAACTGGCGGATCGCATAGATCACCATCTTGCCGACCTGGACGGTGCCCACACGCGTGACGCTGGCGCCGGTCAGAAACGGCTTCCGCCGGGTCACACCGCGCCACATGTTGATCCCGCCGAACTGAGGCGGGCCTTCATCTGGATAGAACTGATGGCGGATAGCGGAATGAAACCCGTCATAGGCAAGGGCAATACCGCCGCGCTGTTCGGGGGCATCTTCAAACCGCACCGTCACACCGTCTGCATCCTGTGCGACACCGGCGCAGCGATGGCCCAGCGACACGGCGCCGGCGCCCATGCGCGCGACGACGGCGTCATACAGGACTTTGTGAAGATCGCCGCGGTGGATCGAAAAATGCGGATATTCGTAGCCCGCAAACCGGCCGCAGGGTTCGGTAAAGATCTTCTGGCCGTGGCGATTGAAATAGGCAAATTCCTTGGCCTCGACGCCAAACCTGTTCAGCTCCTCCTCAAGCCCGAGGGCCGAGAGAACGCGGATCGCATGGGGCATCATGTTGATACCAACACCCAGCGGGCGAAATTCGGACGCGGCCTCGAACACCCGGCACGGAATGCCACGCTGATGCAGGGCCAGCGCCATGGTCAGGCCGCCAATGCCGCCGCCGATGATAACGATGTCATTGATTTGCGGGCTTTTCATGGCGCCAGAGTTCCCTGTCTGCGGGTCACCGTCAAGACGGTTAGGGGAAGTCCGGCAACTGGCCTATACTATGCACTTACCGGATTGTCGGCGGCCTGGCGGATTGTCAGGGTACGGACCTTCGACGAAACCAGGAGGCAACCAGATCATGACCAAAGCACGCGCCCGGGAACGGGCAAAGGCGAAAGCCGGACAGAAGGCGAAAAAGCGCGAGAGCGGTGCCAGCCATCCCGGCGAGGAAATCAAACGCGGCCAGTTCGACCCGGGATCCGGATCGATCAAGACGCCGGGCGCCAAAGCCAATACGAAGAGTTTCGCCGCATCCGGTCGCGGGGCCGCGCGTTCGCGCTGATAACCTTCAGGTTGCCTTTAACTTATCGCGGAAGACCGGCCAGCTTTCACGGCCACGCTCGCCGATCTGCGTGATCAGCGCATCCGGAATGTGTTCCATGACCGCCTTGGCAAAACTGGGGCGCGCCTGAATACGGCCAAGCCAGTCCGCGACCTTTGGCCTGCCGTCCCAGAACCCTGAAAAATTGAGCATCCTGAGGCGGTTGATATACGGGGTGAGCCCGATATCGGCGAGCGAATAGGCGTCGCCGGCAAGCCACGGACCCGATGACAGGGCGTCCTCCATCCGGCCCAGCGTGCGGTCATAGCACTGCAGTGCACCGAGAACATCGGGTGCGTCCACACCGTCGAGAATCCATGCCTTCTTGCGTGCCCGGTAAACCGGGTCCGGGGTCTGTTCAAAGAATTGTGCGAGGTCTGCCGGTGACAGCTCAAGCACCGAATACCGGTGCGTCGCGGTATAGGTGATGACACTGGCTGCATCGTGCAGCCCTTCATCGAGGAGTTTCATCCAGTGGCGCATCGATGCCCTGTCGACCGGGTCGTCCGGACGCAGGGACTTGTCCGGGAAGGTATCTTCCAGAAACTCGATGATGATATTGGAATCGGTGATGATCCGGCCGTCATAAATCAGGGTAGGCACCTGGGCTTTCGGGTTGATGCGCCTATATTCTTCGCTGAAATTCTCGCCCTTCAGCAGGTCGACGAAATGGCCCGTCCAGTCGAGGTTCTTTTCGGCCAGCGCGATCCGGACCTTCGCGGCACAGACGGATGTTGAATGGTGATAAAGCTCGATCATAATCGGCTCCTATTCCGGCAATCCGGCCTCGCGGAGTGCCATGACAAACTGTTTCGAATCCTCGGCAACCTTGTAGACATGGCTACGTGCGGCCTGCCGGGCAGTGTATTTGGGCAATTTCGCGAGCAATCCCTGCGCCTCGGCACGCGCTTCGTCCTTGCGACCGGCTTGTATAAGTGCCGCGATAAGCTGACAGGTCGGTGCCGGCAAAATTCGCCCCCCGAGCCGTTTCCGGTGTTCCCGCAGCGCTTCTATCGCCTTGTCAAATTCGCCCGCCGCGCGGTAGTTCAGCGCCAGAAAATAAAGCAGGGGAAGACTGTCGGGACTCATCCGCATTGCTTCCCTGACCTGTTCGATACCTTCTGAAGAGCGGCGGACATATCCCAGGAAACGTCCGTACCGCGCCCGCATCAGTGAATCGCTCGGGGCCGCCGCAATCGCTTTCCTTATCGCCTCGAGCGCATCGTCGTGGCGGCCTTTGCGAAAATACGCTTCTGCCAGGCTGCCCCAGGCAGGACCGAATTCAGGGTCGATTTCGACTGCCTTCTTGCCGAGCTTCAGGGCCTGATCCAGCTGCATATCACCAGCGCCGGTATTGCCGCCCCAGGCAGCATGAATAAGGGCCCGGGCAAAGGACGCCCCCGCGTAACCGCCGGCGAACCCGGGATCGATCTCAATCGCCTTTTCAAATTTGGCGAGCGCCGATTTCAGGTTTGGCGGGGTTGGCGGAATGCGTTCTGCCCGCCCCTTCATGTAAAGATCATAGGCCTCGACGTTCGGCGTATATGTTCGCTCGACCCGCTTGAGGGATACGCCTCGCAACGTTTCTGATAATTGCCGGACGACGCGGCCCGATATCTCATCCTGAATCGCAAAGACATCGCGCGTGTCCCGGTCGAAGCGTTCCGCCCAGAGCTGGCCACCGGTTTCCGCGTCAATCAGCGTCGCGGTAATCCGGATCTTGCTGCCCGCCCGGCGGACACTGCCGGTCAGGATATGGCGCACGCCCAGCGCGGTCGCGACCGATTTCGGATCCTGCGCGCCGTCGCGGTATTTCAGTGTCGCCGAACGCGAGGTCACGAAAAGCCCTGCGACCTTCGACAGATCGGTGGTGATGTCCTGGGTGATCCCGTCGGCGAAATAGGCCTGCCCCTTGTCGCCCGAAGAATTCGAGAACGGCAACACGGCAATCGAGGGCTTCTGCGAAGAGGCCGCGCCCGGCCCCGCGGCGGTCACCGATGCATCACGGCCCTGCTGGAACCACCAGGCTCCCCCGGCGGCAACCGCGACCAGAACCGCAGCAATCGCCGCATAGCCGACCCGGGAGCGTTTTGGCGACGGCGGCGCTTTCCGGCCTATACCGGCAACCTTGAATGCCCGCACCGGTCGGGCAATATTCTTGACCTCTATTTCGCCGAGGTCTTCCAGCGCGATATCCAGCCGGTCCCGGACCTGATCGCGCGCGCTGCGCGACAGACAAATCCCGCCGGAATCCGCCAGTCCTTCGAGACGCGCCGCCACATTGACGCCATCGCCGAGCAGGTCGTCCCCGTTCGCGACGACATCGCCGACATTGATGCCGATGCGCAGGATCAACTGGCGGTCTTCCGGTATATCGACGTTACGGGCGGCAATCCCGGCCTGAATATCGATAGCGCAGCGCAGCGCGTCGACGGCGCTGGGAAATTCGATCAGGAAACTATCGCCCGCGGTGTTTGCGATGCGGCCATGAAACTGTTCGAGTTTGGGTTCTATAACCGCCTGTCGATGACCGCGAAGTGCTGCAATCGTGCCTTCCTCGTCCACGCCCATAAGGCGGCTGTAACCCGCAACATCGGCGGCGACAATCGCGGCAAGCCGGCGTATTTCGCCCGTCATTTTCTTATACTCAACATTTGCCAGAGCCTACGGGAGGAGGTGAGTCTCCGCAATCACGCGGAAACCCGGCTAATCACGTCCTACTCTGCTTCCATCGCAGCCGTGGCCCGGCGGACCGATGGCAGCAGAACCAGCATAATAACGAGCGCCAGCAGCGCACTGGCGGCCACAGCCCATTGCAGACCTATCGCTTCCGCCAGCCAGCCGATCATCAACGCCCCCAGCGCCGGACCACCGATACTGATCGACACATTGACGCTGATCACGCGCCCGCGCATCTCCGCATCCGTCGCATTCTGGATCAGGCTATACGCGCCGACATGGCAGGCGAGCATCAGGAATGACGCCACGGCCAGGACGGCGACGCCGGTGGTGAGCGTATTTGTCGCCGCGAACACGGCAAGCATGACGGAGCCGCAGATCGCACCCCCAAGCATAATATTTACAAGCCCCCGCGCGCGCCCGCGAAACACCAGCAACAACCCGCAGGCCAGCGCACCGAACCCGGCCGCGGCCGTCAGCGCGGCCAGCCCCTCGGGACCGCGGCCGAACACCCCGCCGGAAAAGCCCGGCAACAATTCGGTATAGGGGCGCAGCAATAACCCGCTGGTAAAGGCGATCATGAACAACAGCCGCAACGACGGTGTCGCCGCGATATAGCGGAACCCGCCGGCAATCTCTGACAGGAAACTGCGGTTGTCGCGCGGATCGCGCGGTTCGGGCCGGAACCGGATAAACAGGATCATCAACGCCATCCAGAAATTGGTGGCGGCAAACAGCATGATGGAGGCCCCGCTGCCCCAGCGGGTAATCAGAAAGCCCGCAAGCACGGGGCCCAGAAACGTGCCGACCTGAAACGTCGTCGCATTGAAAGCGAGCGCCGCCGACAGGTTTTCACGCTTGCAGAGCTGTGGGATCAAGGCCTGACGTGCGGGAAACTCCGTACCGAAGCCAACACCCTGTAGAATGCTGAGCCCCAGCAGAATGGGAATCGTCGTCTCGCCATAGATCGTCAGAAGAGCGAGTGCGAGGGAAACCGTGCCGCCAAAAACGCCCGCCAGCATCGCCATCTGGCGGTGGCCATGCCGGTCGGCAAGAACGCCGGCGAAGGGCGACACGAGGGTTACCGGGATCATCCCGGCAAAGGCAACGATGCCGAGCCAGCCGGCCGAGTCTGTAAGTTCCCAGGTCAGCCAGCCGATGCCGAGGCGATTGCCCCACCACCCGAAGACATTCGCGATATGGCCGCACGCATAGAGACGGTAATGGGGGCTTGAGAGAGCCCGGCCAAACCCGCCGAACATTTGCGTTGCCAGGGCCTGTCCTGCCTATTCCGCCGCGTCGGCGCCAAGGCCGATATTGCGCCCGCCATAGCGGCGCAGGCGCAGGTCGGCCTGTTCCTTGTGGCCCCAGAATTTCTCGATGGCACACAGACGCGAACAATAATCGCCGATGACGACGCTCGCCTCCTCGGTGCACTCCTGATAGGTGCAGGTTTTCAGGAACTTGCCGACCCACAGCCCGCCGGTATAGCGGGCCGCGCCCTTGGTCGGCAGGGTGTGATTGGTGCCGATGACCTTGTCGCCATAGGACACATTGGTTTCCGGCCCGAGGAACAGCGCGCCGTAATTGGTCATGTGTTCCAGGAAATAGCGCGGGTTTTCGGTCAGAATTTCGACATGCTCGGCGGCCTGCTTGTCCGCTTCGACCACCGCCTCTTCCAGGCTATCGACCAGGATGATCTCGCCGTAATCGCGCCACGCGGCACTGGCGACATCCGCCGTCGGCAAACGCGTGAGCTGGTTGTCGATTTCGGCCTGCAGGTCATCGGCCAGTTTCTGCGAGGTCGTGATCAGGATCGCCGGCGAGGTCGGGCCGTGTTCAGCCTGACCCAGCAGATCGGTTGCGATAATTTCGACATCGGATGTCTCATCCGCGATCACCAGAATTTCCGTCGGACCGGCAAACAGATCGATACCGACACGGCCATAGAGCTGGCGCTTTGCCTCGGCAACGAATGCATTACCGGGACCGACCAGCATATCGACAGACCCAATTGTTTCGGTGCCGAGCGCCATTGCGCCGACCGCCTGGATACCGCCCATTACGTAAATTTCGTCCGCGCCGCCAAGATGCATGGCCGCAATGGTTTCCGCATGGGGCTTGCCGTCGGTCGGCGGCGTGCAGGCAATGATGCGCTTCACGCCCGCAACCTTCGCCGTCACCACGCTCATATGCGCTGAGGCGACCATCGGATAGCGCCCGCCCGGCACATAGCAGCCGACGGAATTCACAGGGATATTCTTGTGACCCAGGATCACGCCCGGGATGGTTTCGACCTCGACATCCTTGATCGCGCCGCGCTGGATCTGCGCGAAATTGCGTACCTGCGCCTGGGCGAACGTGATGTCGTCTATGGTCTCAGACGGCACGCTGGCGACAAGATCTGAAATCTCGGCATCGGACAGCCGGAAGCTTTCGGGCGACCATTTGTCGAATTTTTCCGACAGCTCGCGTACGGCGGCATCCCCACGGGTTTCAATATCGGCAAGGATACCTTCGACCGTGTGGCGGACATTGGCGTCGTATTCACGCGTCTCGGCTTCGCCGGTGCGTTCTTTCAGGTGCTTGGCCATAATCTTTCCTGCTTAATCTGGAACGAAAATCCCCTCTTTCCGACGGGAAAGAGGGGCATTCAGTATACCGCGAAATATCGCGAACGCGTCTACTTGATGGCGATCGGGTTGATCGGCGAGCCGACACCGCCGGTCACCGGCAGCGGCGGGGCACAGAAGAAGAACTCCCACACGCCGTCCTTTTCGCAATCGTCCGACAGCTCACCCATGACGAAAATTTCGCCCATGGTGATGCCGATCATCGGAATGACGACCCAATGCCACGGCTGCTGCGCGTCGGTGGTCTCGTTCGGGCGCACTTCGCAGCCCCAGGTATCGCAGCAGATCGCGGCGACTTCCTTTTCATGCAGCCATTCGGCGGTATCGAAGGACAGGCCCGGCGCATCGCCACCGGCATATCCGCCCCAGCCGTCTTTCAGACGCTCTTCCATCATGCCGGTACGGACCAGCAGGAAATCGCCTTTGCGGATTTCAACGCCCTGCGCTTCGGCGCAGGCATCCAGGTCGGTCTTGGAAATCGCGTCACCCTCGGACAGGGCATCGACGCCGATATGCTTGGCGATGTCGAGCAGCACGCCGCGGCCTACCATCTTGTCCTTGACCTTCTCAATGCCGTTCTTCTTGGCACCGGTGGAATCGACGAGGGCTGCGTCATAGCCGTTCCACATCTTGTCGTCATAGAAGATATGGCCGAGCGCATCCCACTGGGTGCCGCATTGCAGCGGCAGCGAGACCATGTCATCGGCGTAGCGGATGCCGCCTTCGTCCTGGTTGCCCGAAATTGCGTCCGTGCCGGTCGCCAGCATCGTGTGGATCGGGTTGAAGCGGTTGCCCCACAGGCCGGATTGCGGTCCCTTATTGTCGAAGTTCAGGCCGAGCGAAAACGTCTTGCCCTTTTTGATCAGACCGGCAGCGGCGATGATTTCTTCCGCGCCGATGTAATTCAGTGTGCCGGCTTCGTCGTCCGGGCCCCATTTGCCCCAGTTTTTGCACTTCTCCGCGGTCTCGCGGAGGATACCCATGTCGAGCTTGCCGTCAGTATTCTTGTGAACCATCGAATTTCATCCCTGTTTTGCGTGTTCCGGTAGTGCCACCCTAGCCCGGAACATGTGCGGTCCGTAAGCTGGCGGTCTATTTATCGTCCGATAAGTAACACCCGCAATTTGGCCGATGGCCCTCCCTTATGTCAATCTGTGCCGACACACATCCAGCCATGCGCAAGACGCAGGAGAACCGAGAAGATGACCGACGCCACGCTTACCGACGCCCCCCTCAAAACACCCGACATGCGCCTTGACGGACTGGTCGCCGTCGTCACCGGGGCGGGGCGGGGCATTGGGCGGGCCTGTGCCTGTGCGGTCGCAGGCGCCGGTGCCGAGACAGTGCTGGTCAGCCGGACCGCCAGCGATCTGGACGCTGTCGCCGCCGAGATCGAAGCAGCCGGCGGCACCGCCCGGACACTGGTCTGCGATGTCAGCGACCTGGATGAAATAGGCGCCAAGATCGGCGGGCTGGAGCGGATCGATATTCTAATCAACAACGCGGGCACCAATGCGCCGGAACCGTTTGTTGACGTCTCGGAGGCCAATTACGACAAGGTGATGGACCTCAACGTCAAATCCGCGTTCTTCGTCGCCCAGGTCGTCTCCCGCAAGATGATCGCGCAAGGATCCGGCGGCTCGATCATTCACATGTCATCGCAGATGGGCCATGTCGGGTCGCCCACACGCAGTGTGTACTGCACGTCGAAGCACGCGATCGAAGGCCTGAACAAGGCAATGGCGGTCGAGCTCGCCCCCCACAACATCCGCGTCAACGCCATCGGCCCGACCTACATCATCACGGCAATGACCGCGCCCAATTTCGACAACCCCGAATTCCGCGCAGATGCGCTCAGCCGTATCCCGCTGGGCCGGGTCGGCCAGCTTGAAGACATCATGGGATCGATCGTGTTTCTGGCATCACCGGCCTCGGCGTTGATCACCGGTGCGAGCCTGGTGGTCGATGGCGGGTGGACGGCGCAGTAATGCGCTGACCTAGCGAAACACCACCGTCTTCGAGCCGTTCAGCAGCACCCGGCGTTCCAGCACGTCGCGCACGGCGCGCGCGAGCGCCACGCTTTCAAGATCGCGACCGATGGCGACCATGTCGTCGGGCATGGTCGTGTGATCGACGCGTTCGACCGCCTGTTCGATGATCGGGCCTTCGTCGAGATCGGCGGTCACGAAATGGGCGGTGGCGCCGATCAGTTTCACGCCGCGGGCAAACGCCTGATGATAGGGCTTGGCGCCCTTGAAGCCCGGCAGGAACGAATGGTGGATATTGATCGCGCGCTTATCCAGCTTGCGGCAGAGATCGTCCGACAGCACCTGCATGTAGCGCGCCAGTACGACGAGATCGGTGCCGGTTTCCTCGACCAGTTTGAACAACGCGGCCTCGGCCGCGGGCTTTGTGTCTTTGGTCACCGGGATGTGGTGATAGGGAATGCCGGCCGCGTCCGCCAGCGGAATTGCGTCCGGGTGGTTGGACACGATGGCCGTGACCTCCATCGGCAGCGCGCCGATACGGTAGCGGTAGAGCAGATCGTTCAGGCAGTGATCGAACTTCGAGACCATGATCATCACCTTGAGCGGTGCCGATGTGTCGAAGATGTCCCACTCCATGTCGAATTTATGGGCGACCTGGCCGAACCACGCGCCCACCATTTCCGCCGACACATCCTCGCGGTCGATGCGGAACACGGAACGGCCGTAAAACCGCCCCGATTCCGGGTCGGAGAAAAATGCCGCCTCATCCACGGAACAGCCCGAATCCGCCAAAAAACCCGAAATCGCGGCGACGATACCCTGTTTGTCGGGGCAGGCGGAGGTCAGAATGTAGGACGTATTCATGCGGGCGGACTTTGCTGAAATGTGGTTGAAACTCGGCGGGTGTTTAGGCTCGGTTGGGCGCACGATCAAGGGCGCGGTACGAATTGCCTCACTGTTAACCATCCCCCATGTCACCCCGGACTTGTTCCGGGGTCCAGTTTTCTTCGGAAATACCCACCGCCTTCCGCGGTAGTGTCTGGATCCCGGAACAAGTCCGGGATGACATTTTATGGGCCTGGGGCAGGATCAAAGCCCATTCCCGTGCTATTACCCTCGGATGTTAGAGAACGAAACTGCCTTCGACGTCATCGTTATCGGCGCCGGTGCCGCCGGCCTGATGTGCGCGATGACCGCCGGTGCGCGCGGCCGCCGGGTGCTGTTGCTCGACCATGCGGACGCGCCGGGCAAGAAGATCCTGATTTCGGGCGGTGGGCGCTGCAATTTCACCAATCTGTATGCGGAACCAGATAACTTCCTGTCGGCCAATCCGCATTTCTGCAAATCGGCGCTGGCACGCTACACCCAGCATGATTTTATCGCGCTGATCGACAAGCACGGCATTGCCTGGCACGAAAAAACCCTGGGCCAACTGTTCTGCGACGGCTCGGCGAAGTCGGTCGTTGCCATGCTGCTGGCCGAATGCGCCGGTGTCGGCGTCGACCTGCGGCTCGGCCACCGGATCACCGATATCAGCCGACCTGAGATCAGCAGCCGGGAGCGGTTTCGCGTCACCACCGATAAAGGAGATTTCGCGGCGGAAACGGTTGTGCTGGCCAGCGGCGGGCTGTCGATCCCCAAAATGGGGGCGACCGGGTTTGCCCATGATATCGCGCGCCGGTTCGGGCTCACCCTGTCCGACATCCGCCCCGGTCTCGTGCCGCTGACCTTCACCGATGACACGCTCGACCTGATGCGCGGTATCAGCGGCGTCTCGCTAGACTGTGTCGCAACCGCGAACTCTGTGTCGGGGAGACCGTCATTCGCGGAAGCCATGCTGTTCACCCATCGCGGCCTGTCCGGCCCGGCGATCCTGCAGATATCATCCTACTGGCGGGACGGCGCAGAAATTACGCTGAATATGCTCCCCGATGCCGATGCCGCCGCCCTGCTGGTAGCCGCCAAGCGCGACCGCCCCCGGGTCGAGGGGAAAACCGTTCTGTCCGACCTGGTGCCATCGCGCCTCGCCGCGGCCCTGGCCGAAAGACACCTGCCCGCGCGCCCCGTCGGCGAGATGCCCGACAAGGCGCTTGTCGCCCTGGGTGCACTGATAAATCGCTGGCGCCTCACACCCGCAGGCAGCGAAGGCTATGCCAAGGCCGAGGTCACCCTCGGCGGAATCGACACGGACGGTCTGTCGTCACGGACGATGGAAGCCAAAGCCGTCCCCGGCCTGTTTGCGATCGGCGAAGCGGTCGATGTGACCGGCTGGCTCGGCGGATATAATTTTCAGTGGGCGTGGTCGAGCGGGTTTGCCGCGGGGGAAGCGGCCTGACGGCTGGTCGCGATCTTACGGCGCGCCGCGCCGGTAGATGATCCAATAGACGATACCGACAAACAGACTGCCGCCGACAATATTGCCCGCCGTCACCGCCGCAAGGTTACCGGCAATGCCCGCCGCATCCGGCGCCAGCCCGGTGAACAGACCGAGCGGTAGGAAAAACATGTTGGCAACACTGTGCTCGAACCCCAGCGTGACGAAGGCGGTGATGGGAAAGACAACGGCAATGGCCTTGTCGGTCACCGTATGACAGGCGAAACACAGCCAGACCGACAGGCAGACCAGCGTGTTGCACAGCAGGCCCCGGATAAAGGCCTGTTCGGGCGATAGCGCGATCTTGGCCGATGCCACCCCGCGGACCAGTACCGCGAAGGCACCGTCCTCCGCGCCGATAATGCCGGATTCTGCCACCAGCCAGGCGGTGGCGGCGGCGCCGACAAAATTCCCCACATACACAATGCCCCAGTTGCGCAGCAGCGCCGTGGTGCCGATCAGCCCGTCGCAGCGGGCAAGGATTATCAGATTATTGCCGGTAAATAGTTCGGCGCCACCGACGACAATCAGAAACAGCCCAAGCGAAAAGGCCACACCGCCGAGCAGACGCCCGGCCCCGGAACCCGGCCCGAGCTGAAAAACCACGGCAAGATAAAATACGGCGCCAAAGGCGATGAACGCGCCGGCGAGGATGGCGAGGGTAAACAGCGGTACCAATGGCAGCGTGGCCTTGGCAACACCCGCGACCGCTGCGCGCTCTGCTACCCGCGCAGGCGCATAGGCGTCGAGCGCGGCGCTGAGGGCAGACGTATCATCATGGCGTTTGGCTGACATGCCGTCATTCTGGCGGGAAGACGGTCAATCCGGATTGAGGGAGATCAAGCGGTCTAAAGAGGTATTCAGCCGGTAAAGTATTTTGGGCGGCGCCTGAACACGCAAGATCGCAAACCCCGATTGTCATCCCGGCCACCGGATCAAATCCGGGACAGGCGTGTGCCGGGATCCAGTCTTCGCTGCGAGTCTGCCTCTACAGGATGAGCCATCTGGGCCCCGGCACAAGGCCGGGGTGACAGATTTATAGAGCCGCGCAACGGCCCGTTAAAACTGTGCCGTACCCGACGGCAGGCCGAGCGATACCCGGCCATACAGCGTGGAGCACATGTCCCAGTTCAGGCTGATATGCTTGGACGCCCCATGCAGATCGCGCCAGAAGCGCTGGGTGATGCTGTCATTGGACAGACCGGCCCCACCGACACTTTCAAACAGCAAATCCGTCGATTTCCGCGCCATTTTCACCGCGAAGCTCAGATTACCCTTGTTGCGGGCACGTTCCTCGGTGGTCAGCGCACGGCCGTCCGCCATGACGCGCATGATGTCGTTGCAATCGCGCCCGACCAGGTTCTGCGCCGCATCGATCGCCGCCGCCGCTTCGGCAACACGTGCCTGAATGGTCGGGAAATCGGCCATGCTCTGCGGCTGGCTGAGGGCCGCGCCACGGGTTTTGCGCACGGCAATCTGGTCGATATATGTCTCGAGCGCGCCCTTCGCCATGCCCATCGCCGCCCCGCACAGGCAGAGCGAGATGGCGGCAAAAAACGGTATTTTCCACAGATCGTTGTCATTGACCGCGGCACCCGGCGGCTTGCCGGACAGCGCCTGTTCAAGCGTCAGCATCCGGTGGGCCGGTATAAACAGATCGTCGATGAGCACATCGTTACTGCCGGTGCCGATCAGGCCCATGACATCCCAGTTATCCTCGACCGCGTAATCGGCCTTGGGCACCAGGATATAGCCCTGAGTATAGGGGTCGGACTCCGCATCCTTCGCGATCCGCGCTCCAAGAATCATCCAGTCCGCATTGAGCACGC
This sequence comes from Paracoccaceae bacterium, assembly GCA_047638395.1. Classification (GTDB taxonomy): domain Bacteria; phylum Pseudomonadota; class Alphaproteobacteria; order MPNO01; family UBA830; genus CAXBCP01. The sequence continues at coordinate 41,770 of JBLIMV010000033.1, forward strand.
CGGAGCAGTAGAGCCACTTGCCGGTGATGCGGTAACCGCCATCGGTCTCCACCGCGGTACCGCCCGGCGAATAGGACGACGCGGAAATCGCCATCGGATCGTTACCCCAGACATCGTCCTGCGCGGCGACGTCATACATCCCGATCTGCCACTGGTGCTGGGCCGCGGTCGAATAAACCCAGCCGGTCGAGCCGCAGCCGGCGCCGATTTCGGTCGCACAGCGCACAAACGTGCCGACATCGAATTCATATCCGCCGTAACGGGCGGGCTGCTGCACCTTGTACAGACCGGCGGCCTTAAGATCAGCCACGGTCTCCACCGATACCCGGCGGTTCCGCTCGGTATCGCGCTGGCGTTCGCGCAGCACCGGTTTAAGCGCGGCGGCGCGGGCGACAAGCTCGTCCGGGGTGGTCGATAAATCGGCGCGGTCGACGGTATCCATGAAAGATTCTCTATCACTGTGTGCGGCTGTTTGAACCCGGATCATGCGGGAGGACAGATTTCTTGTCCAATGACATATACGCGCACCTGCAGGGCAACGGATGTCCACAATTCAGCCCTTACACAGCCCCGGACGCTTATTTTTTCAGACGGGGTGCCGCGAGGGTCCGGGCGCGCTTCCGATCAGCTTGAGACAGCCCGTCGCCGGTCGATTTCCGTGTCTTCGCCGCACCGGCGATGCCCCGGGATTCCGCTGCCCGGAACCACGCCCACGCCTCAGCCGCATCTTTCACCACGCCTGTGCCGTTCAGATAAAAATAGCCGAGGGCAAGCTGCGCCGGACCGAACCCGCCCTGCGCCGCTTCGCCGTACCAGCGTGCCGCCTTTTCAGGCGCGCGCGCCGCACCCTCTCCGTTCAGCAGCATGTAGCCGAGATTATACTGGGCTTCCGCCAGGCCGAAGCCTGCCGCGCGGCGATACCAGGCAAGGGCCAGTTTCAGATTCTTCGCGACCCCGCGCCCGGACTGCAGCGCCGAGGCGACTTTGAACTGCGCCTGCGCATGGCCCTGCTCCGCTGCTTTGAGAAACCATCGATAAGCCTGAGCAGGGTCGCGCTTTCGCGGACCGGCCCCGCGGTCGTAGAGCAGGCCGCGCAGGAACTGCGCCTTGGCAGACCCCTCCTGCGCGGCGCGGTCGTACCATTGCATCGCACCGCCATAGCCGCCGGTCTGCGCGGATACCGGAACGGCAGGCAGCGTGATCAGGATACTCAGAAGGGTTATGGCGACGAGACGGTTCATGCGTACGCCAGAGGGCGATTTCAGACGTAAAAAAATTACTGTCCGGTCACCGAATCGTCATCAAGTGGACTCGCATCGCAACTCGCCTGTCTATCCTGGCGTGACGCCTAATTGGGGGCGTCGTCAGGCGTTTGCTTATTCGGGGGCAGGACCGTAATAGCCGTTCAGCCGGTAGCGCTCGCCTTCCTGCGGCTGGGCATAGCATGTGACCTCGCCGATGCTGCTGTAACAATAGGTCTGGACGACGCCGGTCGGGCGCGGCTTGAACGTCGTCGCACTCAGGACGTTTTCCTCATTCGGGAGATGGCGCGCGACGTATTCCTTGTCGAAGATCGTGTCTTCGAGCATCGTATGTTCGCACCCCGCAACAAGCACCAGTGCGGCAAGGGTCGCAATACGTAAAGTCTGGGCAATTCGAGCAGTCTGTTTCAGCATCTGGCTTTCCCGGTCGGCGAATAGCTTGAGGCTCCATTATCGCGAAACAGCCTTAACCGGGCGTTAAACCGGCCATTCGAACAGGCGCTGAATCATGGTTAATTTTCATTAAGGTTAATATCCGTTAACCATAACCGGACACCGCTTGCGGGACGTTGCTTGCGGGACTGCCGGCGCGGCATTAATCTGCGCGCAACAACACGATCCAACAAAAAAATCAGAAAGCGAACACCGCCATGAAACGCAGTACCGACCGCACACAGACCACCCATGTCGGCAGTATTCCGCGCCCGGACAGCCTGGTCGATTTCATGATTGCCGAAGACAAGGGCGAGGCGTTCGACGCGGCGGCGTTCGAGACCGCGCTGACCCAGGCGGTTGACGACGTGGTCGCGGAGCAGAAAACCCGCGGGATCGATACCGTCAGCGACGGCGAATTTTCCAAGCGCGGCTTCGCGGTATACGCCCATGAGCGGCTTGACGGACTTGAAGAAACCGGGCGGTCACGCCCCTCTCCCTGGGCGGACTCCCGCGAATCCGAGGCCTTTCCCGAATTCTACGCACCGGAACAGGCCGCGAAAGACCGCAAGCCTACACAAAGCACCATGCAGATGTCTTGCACCGGGCCGATTTCCTATAAGGGCCAGACCCAGCTTGCGCGCGATATCGCCAACCTGCGCGCCGCCTGTGACGCCCACGGCGCGGACGGCTTTATGCCCGCGATCTCGCCCTGCGACGTGGTCGGCAACCAGAAGAATGAATTCTACGCGACCGAAGATGAGTTCCTGTATGCCGTTGCGAACGCGCTGAACGTGGAATACCGTGCCATCGTCGATGCCGGGTTCGACCTGCAGATCGACGACCCGCGGCTGATCAATTACTACGTCAAAAGCCCGCAGCTCAGCGTGCAGGACTGCCGGACCTGGGCCGAACACCAGGTCGAGGCGATCAACCATTCCCTCGCCGGGATTCCCGAAGACCGGGTGCGCTATCACACGTGTTACGGCATCAACATGGGCCCCCGCGTCCACGATATGGAGATGAAGGACTATCTCGACATCGTGCTCAAGATAAACGCCGGCGCCTATTCGTTCGAGGCCGCCAACCCGCGCCACGAACATGAATGGAAGCTTTGGGAAACCGTCAAACTGCCCGACGGGAAATCGATCATCCCGGGGGTGGTCACCAATTCCTCGGTGCTGGTCGAACACGCCGAACTGGTCGCCCAGCGGATCGAGCGCTTTGCAAGTGTCGTCGGACGCGAGAACGTGATCGCCGGCGCCGATTGTGGCTTCGGCACCCAGGCAAGTGCAACGCCGGAGGTTCACCCGACCATCGTGTGGGCCAAGTTCCAGGCGATTTCGGACGGTGCGAAGATCGCGAGCGGGAGGCTTTGGGGGTAAGAGGGCTACAAGCCCCCAAATGGCGTACCCCTTTTCAGAAATTAGATACGCCGCGCCGCTAGCGTTACCCCTATGGGTCAGGTCTGTTTAGCAGGTAAGAGCAGCCGAAATCTGTTCGCCTGATTTACGTCTTCTGATGGCCCATATGTATAGACGGGCTGTTTAAAGAACGGCTTGGACTGCGTCGCGTCGATTTTCCCCGACGCATAAAATCAGCCCTAAATTTCAACAGGTTAATCGTGATGTTACAGATTGCCCTAGGGAAGTGTCACACGAATGCGTCCTCTGAGGGGCTCGCCAACAACCGAAAATTGCGGGTTTTGTCACCGAGCGGCGAACAAATGTTACACTATACTCAATACTGTAACATTGGGCCCGATCGTGACGCTGACGTCCGCTCACAATCCAACACCAGACATCCAAACGTCGCCGCCGGACTACCGCTTTTGACCCAAAGCGGACATCCCGCATAAGAGAACGGCGGCCTCGAAAGACCGCCGCTTGAGGTAACCGCCCGGGTTGGCGTCAGGCAGTGCGTTTGCGTCTTACGTAGCCTAGACCAGCGAGACTGATGGCAAAGATCGCGATCATGCCGGGCTCCGCAACCGGAGTAGGAGCTGACACTGAGCCACCGCTTGATCCGATGATCACGGCCTCTCCGTTGTCATTGGCTGTGCCAAGAACCGTAAGGGCTCCGACGTTGTCAAAACGATTGTGGAAGGGGCCGGAGCTCAAATCCGGGTTTGTCAGTCCCGGGAAGGCGCTGTTCCCGCCTGGCGTCAGCGAAATTCCGGAACCAGATGAACCTATCACTGTCAGTGACGGCAAGAGAGCGCTCACCCAGCCGTAGCCGTTGGCCTGGCTGAACAAACCGCCACCGTTGCCGAGAAAAGTATCGATCACAGATGCGTTCGTTGTGAAAATACCCCGTTCAGAGGAACTCGAACCGCCGCCGACGTGGTTGCCGGAGTCCATCATGATAAGGCTGGTATTGTTGATATTGACCGTACCAGTGCCATTGAAAAAGTTCGTAACGTCGGTATCTCCATCGACATTCGAAAAGCTCCAGCCGGAACCGGAAAGCGATGAAAGGTTGAACGCCGATGTCGCTGCGGCCTGAGCCGTGCTGCCGCTAGAACCGAGATTAACAACATGCATGTTGGTGTTGGTCAGAGATCCGGCCGCCGCAAGGTTCTCAAGCGAACGCTGCATGAAGAACCAGCCATCCTGATTTACGCCGCCGCTCGCGAATCCATGATCGTCAGCGTCCGTACCGGCGAGAATGAAGGGTCCTGCGACAGCAGAGCCGCTGAATGCAAGGGCTCCAGCCATCGCCGCGGAAGCGAAAAAGTGCTTTGTCTTGCTGCTGATTGTAAACATTCCTCGAGCCCTCATTTAAATCGGTACATCGGATTTCGAAGAGGTACATGCAAGTATCGTGCCAGTTTGGTTTATTGATAAATAACAGGTGGTTGCGCTTTCCAAAATTTTCCGCCGGACGAAAACTGTAAAATATTCCGACACCCATTCGTTAACAGCGGTGCTGGCATCGACTGTCCCGGGATTTCTCCTTTTGACCCATAACAGACATGCCACAAAAGAAAACGGCGGCTCCGAAGAACCGCCGCTTTGCTTAACTACATTGAATTGGGATCAGGCAGCGCGTTTGCGCCTCGCGAAGCCAAGACCGGTGAGACCAATCCCGAGGATTGCAAGCGCACCGGGTTCCGGCACCTGTGCAAATGTTTCATATGCAACTCCCACTGCCCCATTCAACGTCACGACAGCAGTGCCACCAGCCACATCCATGGCAGTCCATCCACCGAGTTCGAATAGGCTCACTCCGGTACCGTATGGCGTGTTGGTGTCAATCACCTCGGTGCCGGAGGTATTCCCGCCGGTGGGCAGGAAGCTCATTGAACTGCCAATTCCAGAGAGGAAATTATTGTATTGGGTCTGAAGCGTACCACTCGCAACCTGCGCGATATACAGAGCTTCGCCGCCACCGATCAAGTAGTTGGCGAGGGCGGACTGCGCGGTTGCGTCAAATAACGAGGAATTGGACCAAAGCTGGCTAATAACAACAAGGTCTCTGCCCGCCAGCGAAGAACTTATACTCGCCGTCAAATCGTCGGTGATAGCGGCGCCCTCAGTGGTCCATCTGGAACGTAAATCGGTATACCGGGAATTTACAGCGTATCCCCCCGTCAGCCAGAGGATGTCGGTGCCCCCGCCGCGCACGTTCTCGAGGAGATCGTAGTTCTGCGAACGGTTAGACGTGTTTGGCGCGTCTACGTCACCGATAACGATCAGGTTTGCCTCTGCCTGCAGCGAAAAGATCAAGGTAGCTGCGACAAATACAGGCGTTAGAACTTTGGACGTTAGGGACATGCTGGAAAATTCCTCACTAATGTTTTGGCACTTACGAAAAGAGCGTAAAAGAGTGAAAGCAAGAAACATGCCAAGACTGAGAACCGCTTAAAATCAATGACTTAAATGGACCTTTGGCTGATCAAGCCAATCAAATTGTAAAATATTCCGACACCAGCCCGGTGAATCTCCGAATGTCTGCTTCTGATGCTGTGGACGGCTCTCCACTGAGGTTGCAGGATATTCTGCAACTTTTTAACCAGGAGGAGAGCCATGGAACAGATCAGGGTAATTGGATTGGATATCGCGAAGTCGGTTTTCCAGGTGCACGGCGTTGATGGCGAGGGCGAGGTTGTTGTTCGGCGTCGTCTGAAGCGGTCGCGTGTGGTGCCGTTCTTCGCATCGATTGAACCGTGCAGGATAGGCATTGAGGCGTGTGCTACCTCGCATTTCTGGGCGCGGGAACTGGGGGCGCTT
>JBLIMV010000034.1:0-42225 GCA_047638395.1 Paracoccaceae bacterium
AACAATACCTCTACGAAACGATTATGGAGTTTCGGGAGAAGGGTTGGAATTTCCAAGAGATTGCTGATTGGTTCAACGAGAACGGTATTACCACGGTTAGGGGTAAGAAGTTCCGTAATGCTCACGGACATTCAATCGTCAAAAAGAAGATGGTTAGAGATGTCCATATTCTAAAAAAATATAAACCTAAACTATCTAATTTTGCTCTACGATTTTTAGATAAGACATTGATAAACAACGACCCTGACCCAGAGGAACCTTGACAAAATACTAATTATTTGCTATATTAGAATAATTGGAAAGGGGGTAATAATATGGAACGCAAACAGATGGAAAAAGGTGTCTCCGTTGACATCATGAACGGAGTGGAAAAAGTCGCTCTCTACGCAAGAATATCCACGGACAACCTTGGACAAGATGTTGATAGACAACTGTATGAGTTGAGACAGTACTGCAATCGTGCAGGATATGAGATTGTTGAAGAATATGTGGATGAGGGTTTTGCTCGGACCACTCGCAATCGTCCTGCATTGGACAAACTCATCAAGGATGCCAGACAACGCAAATTCCATCTGGTGATAAGTGATGAACTATCCAGATTTGCTGGAACCCCTAATCTGCTCCTCAATCTGCTTGAAGAATTGAAACTCTGGAATGTCCATCTGGTGTCGGTGAAGGAAGGTATATCCACCAACAATGCGATGGGTGAATTGGTTGCCACGATGTTATCTGCAATCTCCAAGATGGAACTTTTTAACCTGTCGCATCGTGTGAAATCAGGAATATCCAATTCCAGACGCAAGAACGATGGTGCTTGGGGAAGACGCACCAATTTGACAGATGAGGTTGCTGCTCAAATCCTTGAAAGACGCAATGAAGGGTGGGGTATTAAGAAACTTGCCAAGGAGTTTTCTGTATCTCACCAGACGGTGCGGAAGGTGTTGCCAGAGTTTGCTGCTGCCACCACCCACTCTCCGCAAGTGATATGAAAATCATAGATATTATAAATAAATCGTCTGGAATATGAGAAAGAACATAGTTCGTCTGTGTTGTTAGTTTGTTAGTTATGGGTTCAAAATTTATGGGTGCCACTCAAAAATATGAAATGCAGAAATGGATGAAGACCATTGATTGGTCGCATTTCATTACCATTGAACCCACCCCTGCACTGCCCTTTAAACAAGATGAGGTAGTTGCACGATTAAGGTTGTTGGAATTTCGATTGAACAAGAAATATCTAAAATCTAGTTTCTCGAAGTGGGATGCTGATAATAGATTTTGGATGGTGGGGTTTCGTGAAGGTGATGGATTTGGTCATCAAATTCACTATCACATCCTTCTCCACACTCCATCGATGCTGCACAGAAAAATACAATTTGAGAATGTGAGTGCAGACATCCAGATGGGGTGGATGATGATGCCATCACAAAACCCATACTCTGGAAAGATGAGGAACCTTTGCCCTGATGGGAAACGACCTCTGGATGTCCAGAAGGTGGAGAATGTAATTGCCACCTCAATCTACTGCTCAAAGTGGATGAACAGGATTGATGCTGGTGAAGATTGGTTCTTCACCACACCGTCCAATATGAACCCGACAAGGGTTGCTGCCTAACTATCTGTCCCGATGTTAAGTGCGGTTTTGTGCCGACCCCAACAGATGCCTTCGTATCTGCATCTTATAACTATGGGGAAACACCTAAATACAATTATGAAACTGGAACCTTCAACATCACCCCCAAGACCACCAAGACCAAAAAAGATGGGAAAAGGTGTCTCCGTTCACATGAACGGAGGTGAGTTAGAGGAAGAACAGACAGGGGTATCTGCTGGTGATTTAACAAGGTTCTCCACACAGGAAGACGAAACGGATGGATGACCTCATAGAACGCACCAGACAACACCTCAATGAGATGCCAGACGATGGAGAACAGGAAGTCCTCAACGAGTTCATATCTCTACGTACAGGACTGATAGGTGCTGGACTTGCCAAGACGAAACAATACGCAAACAAGGTGGATACAGAGGTTAGGAACCTCAAAGGGGATGCTGGACGGTTAAGGACATCCAAGACCCCACAGGACACCAACAAGACCCTTGCTGACGCACTGGGGACGATAGGGAACCTGTTTTACCTACAACGGAAGATGGGAATGTATGTCGCTCTCACTGCCGCTGCCACAGGAATGGACAGTGCTAAACAAACCAAGATTTTAAAGACAATTGAGAAGGGAACCAAAAGACGATGAACCAGATACACGAATATGCTGCACGGATTGATTATGACCTCTGGAACGATATGACCAAGGTGAAGAGTTTGGATGCGGGGACTACATCCATCAATGCGATGGTGAATGAAGGTCTGCGTATGGTCAGGGATAAGAAGATGGAACAGATTGCCCAACAGAGGAAACAGCGCAGCGCTTTTGAATCAATTTCTGATTATTAAACAATCAGAATCATGCATCGAGATCAGTTTCACGATTTTTATTCTCACAAAGAAAAAAAACTGATCTGCAACCAGAGGTGAATTCTGTTCGCAAAACTCGAAAGTTTTCCTCGACCTTTCCCTGCCATCTCGTCAAAGGCATATTACGATATCCAATCTCCCAATGATGGTCCTGGAGATCCGCACTATCAGGTGCAGGAGCGGGAAAATGTTTTGATCCCATAAAATTTTTCAAAAGAGTTTGTTTTTTGAAAAAATATTTATTCCAGTAAATCGAAAACCCAAACTGATTACCAGAAAACGGAACAGATAAAATTAGGTATTTGATACCGGTCTCCGAAATTTTATGTAAGACAGGACCAACTTCATTAAATGGTAGGTGCTCGAGTGTTTCGCAACATATCACTAGGTCGAAATCATAATTTTTTATTTCGCTAACATCGAGGTTTCGGACATCACCGGTAATATCCGCATCCTCTACGATATCGAAACTAGATACTTCATAACCCGCATTCCGAATCATCGCCGACACCAGTCCAAGGTATGGACCGATTTCTAACACTCTCGAGACTTTGAGATTTTCGAGCAAATGAACTTGCATCCATTGATGGACAATCCTTTTCTCCGAATAATATTGATGCCATTTCTTTTGTCGAATTTCGTCGCTCAAAATAATCTCCTGCGGATTGAGGCAAGCATTTCTGCCACTATCTCGATCTGGGTTTCATACGAGGATTATGCCCCTGACGATGGGATGAACCAAGTCGGGATTACGGGGGTGTTTTTACCCCTCATATTTTGATGCCTAAAAATGGGAGAAAACGGGGGTTCTGTTAGACCTCGTAGGGTGGGGTTCAATACATCTGTATTAATTACCCATATTCATAGACATCATACCCAACATATCGCCGACCAAATGCTGCTGCCACATCACCCGTTGTTCCTACTCCGTGGAATGGGTCAAGTATGAGGTCGCCTTCTTTTGTCGTTTGTAGGAGAGGGGGGACTACTATTGAATGTTGGAACGGTGCTGGGTGCAGTTTTAGACCATTCCTACCGTTGTGAGATTTTGCTGCTGTCTCAATCACACCATCGTCCCAAAAGTCGCTCATATATTTTAGACCATCGCCAATATACGGATGATAAGAAACCTTGCTTGGTCCATCGCCTGTGTTTCCGTTGACATCATGAACGGAGTTTGGGGGTCTTATTTCCCTTTCAACGGTAAATTCCTGTTTCTGTCCCTTATGCACTTTTGTGTGTGCCACCATCTCGCCTAAATCTGGTGTCTTCCATTTGTCGGTATTGCTGACGCTGGGAACCCTTACAGGGTCATAGTAGTAGGACTTGTTCTTGGTCAGGTGAAAAATGAACTCATAAGAACTTTGCAGATTGCTCTTTGAGGATGTTGGGCGACCATTTTTCTTATGCCACACAATCGTATTTCTCAATATCCAACCCCTATCTTGCAGTTGTATGACCACACGATGCGGTAGGTTCAATAAGTTCATTTCGTGGAACTTGTCTCCAAGGTTGAGAAAGAATGACCCTTGTGGGTCAATGACCCTCCACACATCTTGCAAGTGAGACACAAGGTTCAAGACATACTCTGCTGGTGTGTCCTCTGCGCCTATCTCATCTGGTGATTTTCTGCCTTCCGTATACTGCCTCTGCTGCCAATACGGAGGAGATGTGAAAACCATTTGGACGCTGCCATCGTCCAACTCACACATGTCTGCTGATGACTTGTTATAAAACTGAATATTGCTGTCTTGGTTTGACTTGGGTACTGCATCGGGTTTTGTCTTGGAGGAAATGTGATGCACCCTTTTTGTAAGTGCCACATACGCTTGATTGATAGTTAGGGTGCCATCATCAATGTGTGTGATGAACTGACTGTCCTGCTTATCTATGTAGAGAAGACGCTGCACCTGTGATGACGACAGACCAAGTTTTTTCGCAATAATACCTCTGGTGGTTTCACCTCTGTCAGATTTAACAGAAGTTAGGTCAGTCCGTTTACCTTGACCCCTCCCATAGATTTTTGCCAATGCGTGATACTCGTTGATGACTTCTCTGGTGTTCTTCACACGCTGCTTGTTGTGGTGAATGAGAAGAGAAACAACCTCATCCTCACTCACATCTACCACCTCTATCTCAACCTTCTTCCAACCAAGTTGCCTAATCGCTGATAGACGCCTGTTGCCACTGATGACTTGGTTGGATGTATCCACGATAAGTGGTTGCAATAGTCCAACCTCACGAATGGAATGGACCAAATCATCTATGTTGGAGAGGGTGTAAATCTCTCCATTACGAGGGTGGTGTTTTAATTTGGATACAGGAATTTCCATGACGGGGATGGAATCTGGGTTGGTGGTCCAGTTCAACAGAAATCACCCCGGGGTCAAACCTCACAACCAAATCCTAACCTACAACTGCAATAGGTTCCCTGCGTGAAATACGACCCTACCCGAGAACTGGAAGGGTTTTGCTGACTTAACTGGGTAAAAAAAATCCCCGCATATTTTTACGGGAACCTACCTTCGTCTGTGCCTCCGTTCACATGTATGCAGTACTTAGACCTCTGCTGACTGTTGATTTTCTATAATTGTAGAATGATTGGTAAGGTGGTAATAGAAGATATGAAAGAAATTCTCCATATCTACACCAGAGTATCTACTGCTGCCCAAGAGGACGGTGCATCACTTGATACTCAAAAAGACATTGGGATTGCCAAGTCCAAAGAACTTGGGATGACCCACAAGGTTTGGAACGAGGGTGCTGCCTCATCACACCACGAAGATTTGCTGAATAGACCTGTCCTGTCCCAACTGCTGGGTGAGATTGAAAGTGGTTCAATCAAACATCTGTTTGTCTTTAACAACGACAGATTGTCCAGAAACGACATTACCCAACAGACCATCAAAATCGCCTTACAGAGACACGATGTTGTCCTCTACACGAAGGATGGACGGTTTGACCTTAACAACCCCCAAGACAAACTCTTCAAGGGTCTGCTGGATGGTATTGCCGAGTATGACAATGCTGTTCGTGCAGAACGCAGTAGATTGGGGAAACTTGCACAGGTTAAAAAAGGGTTCTGGTATGGTGCCCCACCACCATACGGATACAAACTCGTAGATAAGAAACTCGCAATTCACCCAGTGGAAAGTAAGTGGGTGAAACAGATGTTCAAATGGTGCCTTGCCGGTAAATCCAACATCTGGATTAAATCTCAACTGGATGCAAAAGGTGTGCTTGCCCGTAGAGGGGGGTTGTTCAGTGAGGGTTCCATCAATGCCCTAATGAAGAACACGCACTACATCGGGAATTATAATTGGACTGATAAAAAATCTGCTGAAACGGTGTTCTGCCAGTGTCCTGCCATCGTTGATGAAACCGTCTGGAACGATGTGCAGGAGAGACGGAAAAAGACATCTGCTCGTAAAGGACAAAACAACCGCACAAAGAGGTTCTACCTGCTTCGTAATCTAATGCATTGCGGTGACTGTGGTTCCCAAATGTCGGGTAGAATTAAAGAGAGTAAGAACGAGAGACATTATTACTGCCCGTCCAAAACGAGAGATTGGAAAAAGGGTGCTATTCCCCAAGACCAGAAATGGAAAAGAGGGAAGGTTGGAGAACGAGGATGCACGATGGTGCGTTCTCTCAACATACCTATCACCGACAAGTTCGTGTGGGATTTGGTGGTTGATACGGTGTCAAACTCTTCAATGCTGAAAGAGGGTTTTAAAAATGAAATCCTCAAATCCAAATTTGCTGGTGATGAAGAAAATGCCACCCAGTTGAGAAACCAGAAAATCAAAACCGATAGGTTGATGAAGGAGATTAAACAGGTTCAGTCATCCATCGGGGATGTTGAAACGAACAATCTGCTCAAAAAATATGATGAGGTGGTCTATGCAAGGATTGCTTCAAATCTGGATGATGAACTCAAATCCAAAAAAGATGAATTGGAACAGACCCGATTAAAGACGAAGGAACTTGGGAACCAGAAAAAATGGTTGGATTGGGTTGCCAAGTATGCCGACAGGGTAATTGGGTTGGATGACCTCAAAGAGAATGACCGACAGGAATATCTTGAAGGAATTTTGGATAAGATAGTGGTTCGGTTAGATACTGAAACTAACGACCATCACTTAAAAATCACATTTAAGATGGGACTTGTGGGTGATGGGATTGAGTATGCTGACCCCAAAATCAAGAGTAAGGGATACACCCTTGTTGAGGGTGATACAGATGCCGAGTTGATATTGCCGTATGCCCAGACCCAACAGATGCACAAAGATGCCAGAACCTCTGGACGGTGGGATGAAGATGTAAAAAAAAACTGCCAAGTAGGAGAAAGAAGTAAAACTACGGTGCCACTCGCATCTTCTTACCCCCTAACTACATCAAACCATCACGGTAGAGTAGAGCCTTTCCGTCCTGGCGCTGACTCGCTTCGGCAGGGGCGGTATACTCCGTTCAACAACGACCTAATTAACAATTCTAGAACCGGCCGCCGGCCGGCAAGAGGGAGTACGACACATGGCTGCATCGCTTGAACTCAAAGACCCGTCGCTTTTCCGGGAAGCCTGCTACATCAACGGAAAATGGGTCGGCGCCGATTCCAAGGAGACCATCGATGTAACCAATCCGGCATCCGGCGATCTGCTTGGCACGATCCCCAAAATGGGCGCCGATGAGACCCGTGTGGCGATTGAGGCGGCCAATGCAGCCTATCCGGCCTGGCGCGCGAAAACCGCAAAGGAACGCGCGACCATCCTGCGTAAATGGTTCGACCTGATGATGGAAAACCAGGAAGACCTCGCCAAGATGATGACGGCGGAGCAGGGCAAGCCGCTCAAAGAATCCATGGGTGAGATCGTCTATGCGGCATCGTTCATCGAATGGTTCGCCGAAGAAGGCAAACGCGTATATGGCGACACCATCCCGCAGCATGCACCGGGCAAACGAATCGTGGTGACCAAGGAGCCGATCGGGGTCTGTGCCGCGATCACGCCGTGGAATTTCCCGGCCGCGATGATTACCCGGAAATGCGGCCCGGCGCTGGCCGCCGGCTGCACGATGGTCGTCAAACCGGCGACCGCAACACCGTATTCAGCACTCGCATTGGCCGAACTTGCCGAGCGTGCCGGCGTGCCGGCAGGCGTCTTCAGTGTGGTTACCGGCTCTTCCGGCGCGATTGGCGGCGAGATGACGTCCAACCCCATCATTCGCAAGCTCACCTTCACCGGCTCGACCGAAATCGGCAAGCTGCTCATGGAACAGTGTGCGGGGACGGTCAAAAAGACGTCGATGGAACTTGGCGGCAATGCACCGTTCATCGTCTTTAACGATGCCGATATTGATGAGGCCGTTTTGGGCGCAATGGCATCCAAGTTCCGTAACACGGGACAGACCTGTGTCTGCGCCAACCGCCTGCTGGTGCAGGATGGTGTATATGAAGAATTCTCGAAGAAACTTGCCACCGCCGTCGAGGAAATGCGCGTCGGCGACGGGCTGAAGGGCGAGACTGAACAGGGCCCGATGATCGACATGGCCGCCGTCGAGAAGGTCGAAGAGCATATCCAGGACGCCGTCTCGAAGGGCGCCAAGGTTATTTCGGGCGGATCACGCCATGATCTCGGCGGCACGTTCTTCCAGCCGACGGTTCTGGCTGAAGTAAACACCGACATGAAGGTGACCAAGGAAGAAACCTTTGGCCCGGTTGCGCCGCTTTACCGGTTCGAGACCGAGGAACAGGCCCTGCAGATGGCGAACGATACTGAATTCGGTCTCGCCGCGTATTTCTATAGCCGTGATATCGGCCGCGTGTGGCGGGTGATGGAAGGTCTTGAATACGGCATTGTCGGCGTCAATGAGGGTATTATCTCTACAGAGGTCGCACCGTTCGGTGGGATGAAGGAATCCGGCACCGGGCGCGAAGGCTCCAAGTACGGTATCGAGGATTATCTCGAAATCAAATACTGCCTCATCGGCGGCATCGGGGCTTAAACCGACCCGACCAATCGGGTATTTTGGGCGATTGGATAACCAGTGCGGGCTACAGCGTGGCCTGCATCTGAAAGGCAATTGATATGGCTGATTACGATTACGACCTCTTTGTCATTGGTGCGGGTTCCGGCGGCGTGCGGGCATCGCGGATGTCCGCGTCGCATGGCGCGCGGGTTGCGGTTGCCGAGGAACGTTTCCTTGGCGGTACCTGCGTGAATGTCGGCTGTATCCCGAAGAAGCTGTTTTCCTATGGCTCGCACTATGCGCATGCGGCAAAGGAGGCTTCGGCCTATGGCTGGGACTTTCCGGAGCCGAAACTGACGTGGTCGCGCCTTATCGAAAACAAGGATCGCGAAATCGAGCGCCTCAACGGGATCTACCGGAATATCCTCGCGAGCAACAACGTTACCCTGTTTGAGGCACGCGCCACGCTGATCGATGCCCACACACTGGATGTCGGCGGCCAAAAGGTATCGGCGGACAAAATCCTGGTCGCCACGGGGGGCAAGCCCCAGGTCTGGGACACGCCCGGTTTCGAACATGCCATCGTATCGGATAATGCGTTCTATCTTGAAGATCGCCCTGACCGGGTGCTGGTGGTCGGCGGCGGTTATATCGCGGTCGAATTCGCCGGTATTTTTAATGGCTACGGTGCAAAAACGAGCCTGGTGTACCGGGGCGACAAAATCCTGCGCGGTTTCGATGACGATGTCCGTGTCCATCTTGCATCCGAGATGGAAAAGAAGGGCATCAATATCATCTGGAACACCGTCATCGATCGTATCGACAAGGTCGATGGCGGGCTCGATGTGACGATGAGCAACGGCGAGGTGCAACAGTTCGATCAGGTTCTGTATGCGATCGGTCGTGTGCCGAACACAGGGAATATGGGCCTCGAAGAAGCCGGTGTTGAACTGAATGACAGCGGTGCGATCGTCGTCGACGAATACTTCCAGACCAGCGTCGATAACATCTATGCGCTCGGCGACATCATTGACCGCTTCCAGCTGACGCCGGTCGCAATCGGCGAAGCAATGAAACTGGCGTCGAACCTGTTCAAGGGAACCCGCGAGAAAATGGACTATGCGGATATCCCGACCGCCGTGTTCTCCGATCCGCCCATTGGCACCGTCGGGCTGACTGAAGAAGATGCACGCGCCAGATTTGGCGATGTCGAAATTTTCAGGTCGACCTTCCGCGGTCTGAAAGACACCCTTACAGGGTCCAGCGAACAGACCCTGATGAAGTTGATTGTCGACAAGGCGTCTGACCGGGTGGTCGGATGTCACATGGTCGGTCCGGATGCTGGTGAGATCACGCAGGGCTTGGGAATTGCGCTGAAATGCGGGGCGACCAAGGCGCAGTTCGATGCGACAGTCGGTATTCATCCGACGGCCGCTGAAGAGTTTGTGACAATGCGCGAACCGGTGCCACAGCCTGAAGCCGCGGAAGCTGCGGAATAATCAGCCTGTCGGGTCTTCGGCCTTGGCAACTGTGCTGTCAGTTTCGGGGGGCTTGGTCCGGTACGCCTCGGCGGGGAGGATGATCGACACCGTGGTGCCGACGTCGGGCTCCGATTTGATCTCCAATTCGCCATTATGAAGCTGGATCAGCGCCTTGGCCAAAGGCACACCCAGGCCGCTGCCCTCCTGCCTTCTTGAAAGGCTGTTATCGGCCTGCCGGAAGGTTTCCGCGATTGATTGCACTTCAACGTGCGTCATGCCGACGCCGCTATCGGTGATGGAAATCTCGACCTCGCCGGATGGGCGGTGCAGCGCTGAAATATAGACGCCGCCGGCCGGTGTGAATTTTATGGCGTTGGACACGATCCGGCCGATGGCGCGTCTCAGGACATCGTAATCTCCGAGGACGAGCAGTTCCTGGCTAGCCGCTCGCGCATCCAGTGTGATTCCTTTGTCGGCGGCATCGGACTGATATTTCTCTACCACTCCCGCCAGCAGGTTCGAAAGGTCGATGGTGTTTTCGTCCAGTTCGATACGCCCGGCTTCCAGGTTCGCCATTTCAAGAATGTCGTTGACCGTCGAGAGAAGGCGTTTGCCGCTGAAACAGATGTCGTCCAGAAACTCCATCGATTGCTCATCCCCGCCCTCGGCATGCGCCTGATCGCGAAGGTATTCGGAAAAACCGATAATTGCGTTGAGCGGGGTCCGTAGTTCATGCCCCATATTCGCAAGGATAACGGATTTTGTCGTACTTGCCCGTTCGGCTTCGTCGCGCGCAAGGACGAGATCGGTTTCCATCTCCGCCGCACGAAGGGCGAATTGGAGCCTGTACCCAAGCAACGGCCAGACGATTGGTTTGGCGATAAAATCCGTCGCACCGGCTTTGAATCCGACCTCGATGGATTCAAGGTCTTCGAGCGCTGTCACGATGACAACGGGGATGCGGTGAAGATCCGGGTCCACCCGAATTTGCCGGCAGACTTCGAAGCCGTCCATACCGGGCATCATGACGTCCAGCAGGATCAATGCGGGTTTCAACTGTCGTGCGAGTGCCAGCCCATCTTCGCCGCTTTCGGCTTCCTCGACACGGTAACCGCGTTGTTCCAGCGCTTCGCGTGACAGGATACGCTGCGTCGGCTCGTCGTCGATGACGAGGATGAGGGCGCCATGATTTATGATTCCAGTGCCATCCATGTCAGCCGGCCCTTCGGTTCAGCGCATCGATTCCCGCGGTGTGCTGAAGGGCTACCGATACGTCTTCATACATATCGGAAAGGCCATCGATGAGCCGGGCACAGGTATCTGCATCCTGGTCGAGCGCTGCGCGCTCCAGCGCGCGGAACCGTTCGCTAAGGGCCAGCGCCGCAACATTGGCGCAGCTCGTCTTCAGGCTGTGGGCGATGAGCATAATGCCATTACAGTCCCGGGCGGTGACGTGTTTTTGCAGTTGCTGAAGCTGGGGCGGTGTGGTTTCAATAAAAACGCCGACGACTTTCCGGAGAATTCTATCCTCGCCGGAACTGTCGAGGGAGCGGAGCTGCGCGATCGTTTCGCTGTCCAGTGTATTGTCCGGTGCTGCGTCCGGATCACCTGACACAAGTATGTCCGCGTCGTTCGGTGCAACCGTGTTGTCAGCACGCGGATCGAGCCAGCGATTCAGAAGCGGTTCGATGTCCTTGCTCGTATACGGCTTTGACAGAAAATCATCCATGCCGGCGAGGATGCATTTCTCCCGGTCTTCCTGAAAGGCGTGTGCCGTCGCGGCGATTATCGGCGTTCGTGCCGCGCCGCTTCTGGCCTCGATATCCCGGATCCGGCGCGTCGCTTCAATCCCGTCCATGTCCGGCATCTGCACGTCCATCAGGATGATGTCGAAGGTTCCCTCCGTGAAGCGGTCTACCGCCTGGCGACCGTTTTCGACGATGCTAACCGTACACCCCAGCCGTACCAGATATGCGTGTGCGATCTCCTGGTTGACCTCATTATCCTCCGCGAGAAGCACTTTGGCGGAGGCGCGCGGCGCTATTGCGGCGGTGTCGGACAGTTCAGGCCTGTCGACTTCGACTTCGACGTTATCGATCAAGGCGTCGGAAATCATAAGAGCAAGTTCCGCACGCCGTATCGGTTTGGTCGCAAACTTGCAGAAACCGGATGCTTTTGATGTTTCAGCGTCGTGATGCCAGTTGAATGATGTCAGGCCGATCAGTTTCACCCCGCCATTGTCATCGTATTCGCTGATCCATTCTGCCAGCGCGACCCCGTCCATCCGGGGCATGACGATATCTATCAGGGCGATGTCGAACGGTGTCTTCGCGTGGGTGGCATCACGGATTGCAGCCTGCGCGTCTTCCGCGGTGGAAACCGCGGTGAATTCTGTATCCCAGACGCGTGCGAAATCGGTCAGGATCTCAAGATTGACGGCGTTGTCGTCCACAATCAGGAGACGTTTGCCTGTCAATATTTCCGGTTTCGACCGCCGGGAAAGGGCGTTCGATGTATCGATTTCCATCGGGACCGAAAATAGGAAGCTCGATCCTTCGCCGGGCGCACTGTCGACGTCGATGCGGCCACCCATCAGGCCGACAATGTGTCCTGCAATTGAGAGTCCCAGGCCTGAGCCGCCGAATTTCCGGGTGATCGATGTGTCGGCCTGATTGAAAGGCTCGAACAGGTTCCCGAGCTTGCCGCGTTCGATACCGATCCCGGTATCGGTGACTTCGAACCTGATGAGGGCAGTCGTCGTGTCGCCGCCAATGCTGATTACCCGAGTGACAACGCTGCCGTTATTCGTAAATTTAATTGCATTGCCGACGAGGTTGATCAGCACTTGCCGCAACCGGACGGAATCTCCCTTGACCCAGAGCGGCACATTCCCGGCGATATTATGGGCAATGAAAATATCTTTTACGGAGGCGGATTCTGTAAACAGTTCAGTCGCTTCGGCGATCACGTTATGGAGATTGAATGTATCGACGTCGAGCTGGAACTCGCCCGCCTCGACGCGTGAAAAATCCAGTACGTTATTGATGACGCCGAGCAGCGCCTCGCCTGAGCGCCGGATGATGTTGAGATATCTTTGCTGATCGGCCGACAGTGGCGATTGTGCGAGAAGGTCTGCCATACCGAAAACCCCATTCATGGGGGTGCGGATTTCATGGCTCATATTCGCAAGAAATGCCGACTTTGCCCGGTTGGCGGATTCTGCGTCGTCGCGCGCCGTTTCCAGGTCGTGCTCATGATTTTTTTGGTCGGTGATATCCTGCAGGATAACGCCGACTGCGACCGGGATTCCGCCGCCCGTGACGATGGGAAATTTGGTTTGTTGCAGCACGCGTGCCTCGCCGGCAGCGTTTCTCATCTCGACGACACGGTTGATCGTTTCCTGCCGGTCGCAGATGTTTCGGTTGTCGGCAAGGAACATCTCGTGATGCTCGGGTGTGAGGCGGTCATGCCCGATCTTTCCCACCAGATCGGCCATCGAAATGTCGAAGAATTCCTTGTAACGACTATTGGTCATCAGGAAATGGGATTCACGATCCAGCAGGCAGACCATCATAGGAATGTGGTCGATATAGGCAGCGAGTCGCGCCTGCGTCTGGCGCATTTCCGCGTCCTGATTGCGCGCATCCGTGACGTCGGTATTGACACCCCCAATGCCGACGACATCACCGTTCGCTGAAAAAATCGGGAATTTGTTGAAGATCACGGTCCGTTGCTCGCCGTCGGCATTCTGGACATCGACCTCCATGTCCATGGTCTCTCCCGTACGGAGGAGCTCCATGTCGAGGGTATCAATGTCATCGGTCAGATGCTTTGGCATCCAGTCCACGACGGGCTTTCCGATGACGCTACCCGCACCGACGCCGTAGAATTTCTCGAAAGCCCTGTTGACCATCGTAATATTGCGGTCCCGATCCTTGAGATACATGCCGGAAGGTGAATGGTCGAGAAAAGCGCTAAGTTGCGCCTGGGCTTTGTCGGCTTCGGCCTTGGCTTTTAGGGCTTGTTCCTCCCGCTCCTGGATGTCGGTTATATCTGTACTGACGCAGCCGATGCTGACGACGCGCCCCTTGGCATCCTTGATGGGGAATTTTTCATAGCGCATCATCCGCTGCGCGCCGTCGGCCCGGACGATCAGTGTCTCGGTGGCTTGAGCTTTGCCGGATGTGGCGATCAGTTCTTCCTCGGCCCTGTATTTCCGGGCAAGGTCTTCTTCGGCTCGACCAAAAACTTCGCCGCCGGTCACTTCGGTCGCGGTTTTGTCGTAGAACTGTTCGAACTGCCTGTTGACCATCAGCAGCCGCCCGTCGAGCGACTTGATAAACATGAGCGACCGGGTGTTCTCCATAAAGGCAGTCAGTTGCGCTTCACGTTCTGCAATATCGCGCCGCGCCGCATTTTGTTGGGTCACATCGCGGGATTGGACGAGGATAGAAGGTTGTCCGTCCCAATCGATCGGTATTCCCATGCTGTCGGTTTCGACAACCGTGCCGTCGATCCGGCGGCGACCCATTAGTTCCGTCGTTCGTATTTCGCCCTGCGAAAGGGCCATGCGCCGGTGCTCTGCCACGGCCGCCCTTTTGTCTTCTGGCACCAGTTCGATCGGGTCCAGCCCGATAAGCTCGTCCCGTGACGCGGCACCATGCAAGGCGACTGCCGCCGCGTTGACGTACAGCACTTGGCTGAGATTATGGATAACCATCGAATCCGGCGCATCGTCGAGGAGTTGCCGGTGCTGGCGTTCGCTCAACGCCAGTGCCTGTTGTGCTTCCCGCTGCTTGAGAAGGGTCCGGGAGATCGAGAAGCCCAGGATCCCGAATATCGCCATTAAAAGAGCCATGAGCCCGCTAAAGGCCAGATACCGAAGCCGATTAAGCTGTCTCGCCCGGTCGGAGACATCAACGGTGACTTCGAAAACCCCAATTGTATCCGGGCCGCGGGACAGGGGCGCCAGGGCCGTTGCCGTCCAGGCGCTCCCCGACGATAAGCGGCTGGCGTCGCCGCGCACTACATAGGCCCGGGAGTTGCTGTGGTTTACGACCTGCGCAAGTGCCGGGTGGTTTGGGGTTGTGCCGATTTCCTCGAATGCCGAAGACGCCACGATAACGCCCGCCGCTGAATAGAGACGGTAAGAAAGGATTTCGCCCTCGAACATAGCGTTATCGAGCGCCCTGAAACGTTCCGGTGCCGTCGCGTCTGTATAGGGTCGAAGTGGCGAAGCAGGCAGCGTTGTATTGCCGTGAGCGTGAGAAAGCGAATGTGAATACGAGATCGCCCAGTCACGGGCGGATTGACGCCCTTCAAAATTCACAATTCCATTGGTTACTTCACGTGCACCGAACCAGCAGGCAAACAGAGCGGCAAGCGCGACAATTGTCGCCGTTGCAAACAACGAGCGGTTCGTCCTGTCGGTTTGCCGTCTACCTGCAAGAGGTATCGGGGAATTGTTACGCGTAGAGCCCATGGGGCGGGGGTTTCCGGATCGATGGAATTACGCGCAGAATACTGCCGGAAACCGGTTAAGCTTCGCCTAACGCACGGATTTGGACGATTGCCGTTATTCTGCGGTTTTGCTGGAAATACATAGCCAAACGGCGTATACGCGGGCCTTCAGGAAATTCGATAAAGTGAGGATCACCATGTCGGGAAACTGGTCGCCCGATACCTGGCGAAAAAAGCCGATAGTGCAGGTGCCGGAATATCCGGATACGGATGCTCTCGACGCTGCTGAACAAAAGCTCCGTAATTACCCGCCGCTGGTCTTTGCCGGCGAGGCGCGAAAGTTGCGCGCGCAGCTGGCGGACGTGGCAGAGGGCAAGGCTTTCCTGCTCCAGGGCGGCGATTGTGCCGAGAGCTTCGCCGAGTTCCATCCTAATAATATTCGTGACACGTTCCGGGTCCTGCTGCAGATGGCAGTTGTCCTGACCTTCGCTTCAGGCAAGCCCGTTGTGAAAGTCGGCAGGCTGGCCGGGCAATTTGCCAAGCCGCGTTCTTCGGATGTCGAAGAGATCGGTGGCGTGACGCTGCCGAGTTATCGCGGCGACATGATCAACGACATGGCATTCACGGAAGCGGGGCGTGCTGCTGATCCCGAACGGATGGTCCAGGTCTATAACCAGTCGGCGGCGACGCTGAACCTGCTGCGGGCCTTTGCCCAGGGTGGGTATGCCGACCTGCAGGAAGTCCATCGCTGGAATCTTGAATTCGTGTCGTCCGGTGCTCAGGCTGAAAAATACAGCGAACTTGCCGACCGCATTGACGAAGCCATGACCTTTATGGCGGCTTGCGGGCTGACCTCGGATGTCGCGCCGCAACTGCGGGAGACCGATTTCTATACCAGTCACGAAGCGCTGCTGCTGGGCTATGAAGAAGCCATGACCCGCGTCGATTCAACGTCGGGCGACTGGTATGACACATCGGCCCATCTGCTCTGGATTGGCGATCGCACGCGCCAGCTCGATAGCGGGCATGTTGAATTCATGCGCGGTATTGCCAATCCGATCGGCCTGAAAACCGGGCCGAGCCAGACACCCGATGGTCTGCTCGAGCTCATAGACGCGCTGAACCCGCAGAATGACCCCGGCAGACTTGTTCTGATCAGCCGGATGGGCCACGAGGCAGTAGAGGACAAACTGCCTGAACTCGTTCGTGCGGTGGAACGTGAAGGCAAAAACGTCGTGTGGACCTGCGATCCGATGCACGGCAACACGATCAAGGCGCAAAGTGGTTACAAAACCCGCCCCTTTGATCAAATTCTGCAGGAAGTGCGCGGTTTCTTCGCCGTTCATGAAGCAGAAGGCACGCATGCCGGTGGCGTTCATATCGAACTGACCGGCCAGAACGTGACCGAGTGTACCGGCGGCGCCCAGGCGATCACCGATGAAGGGCTGTCGGACCGGTATCACACCCATTGCGATCCGAGGCTGAACGCTTCTCAATCGCTCGAACTGGCGTTTCTCGTCGGCGAACACCTGAAGTCCAAGCGCGATAGCGAACGGCAGAACGGGTCCGTCCGCGCGGCGGCGGGATAGGAACTGCTGCTCTTCAAATGACTGACACGCTCACCATAGCACTTGCGCAACTGAACCCCACTGTCGGCGATATTGCCGGCAATATCGGTCTTATCCGGGATGCCCGCACGCAAGCGGCGGCGGCCGGGGCGGACCTTGTCGTCACGAGCGAGCTGGTTGTCTGTGGCTATCCGCCCGAAGACCTGGTTATTCGCCCGATCGTTCAGGAAACCATTGCGCGGGAAATTACGACGCTGGCGTCCGAGACCGCGGATGGCGGACCGGCATTGCTTGTCGGGACACCCTGGGTCGAAGACGGAAAGCTCTACAATGCGGCCCTGCTGCTCGATGGCGGCGAGATTGTCGCGACGCGGTTCAAGCACGATTTGCCGAATTACGGCGTCTTCGACGAAAAGCGCATATTCGAGGCGGGACCTTTACCCGGGCCAGTCAATTTCCGCGGAGTCCGGCTTGGCGTGATGGTCTGCGAGGATATGTGGACCGTTGATGTTGCGGAATGTCTTGAAGAATCCGGGGCCGAAATTCTGACGGTGCTCAACGGATCACCTTTCGAACAGGATAAATGGGATACGCGTCTGAACCTGGCGGTGGCACGTGCGACCGAATGCCGGATGCCGCTGATCTACGTCAATCAGGTCGGTGGGCAGGACGAACTGGTGTTCGATGGCGCCTCGTTTGTGCTTGGCGCCGATGCGTCGCTTCGGGCGCAGTCACCGGCCTGGGAATCGAGCCTGCAGATAACCGAATGGTCGCGCGACGGCGACACATGGATCTGCGCCGAAACCGACCGCCATCCACCACCGGATGGCGATCCGGCGATCTATTCGGCGATGGTTCTGGGCTTGCGGGATTACGTGCGCAAGAGCGGTTTTCCGGGCGTGTTGATCGGCATGTCCGGCGGTATCGATTCCGCGCTGACGGCGGCTGTTGCTGCGGACGCATTGGGCCCCGAAGCCGTGCATTGCGTGATGATGCCGTCGCCCTATACGTCGCAGGAAAGCCTGGACGATGCCGCCGAGGCCTGCGACCTGCTGGGTGCGCCGCTGGATTCGGTATCGATCGGTCCGGCAATGGAAGCCTTCGATGAAATGCTGGCAGACGCCTTTGTCGGCACCAAGGCAGACACGACCGAAGAAAACATACAGGCGCGGTCCCGTGGTCTCACGCTGATGGCGCTGTCGAACAAGACCGGCGCGATGGTCGTGTCGACAGGCAACAAATCCGAAATGTCTGTCGGCTACGCAACGCTCTATGGCGACATGTGCGGTGGTTATTCCGTCCTGAAGGACGTCTACAAGATGAAAGTGTTTGAGCTTTCGCGATGGCGCAACGAAAACCTGCCGGCAGGCGCGCTCGGTCCTGCGGGAATGGTCGTGCCTGAAAATATTATCTCGAAGCCGCCGACGGCCGAGCTGAAGCCCGACCAGAAGGACGAAGATACGCTGCCGCCCTATGAAGTGCTCGATGCGATCCTGACCGGGCTCAACGAGCGCGATCTGAGTATTGATGACGTTGTTGCCGAAGGTCATGACCGTGCGCTGGTGCTGCGGATCTGGCGGATGCTGCTGGGCGCAGAATACAAACGTCGCCAGGCGCCGCCCGGCGTCAAGATTACGGGCCGTTCCTTTGGCCGCGACCGTCGTTACCCCATCGTCAACGCCTTCCGGGGACGGGCATAAACGTTTTACCTGCCGGGCCGCTTCTGATAGTCCTTCCCGGCTTTTAGTCGGAAAATCAATGCCATGGCGGACAATACCAACCGCGTATATCTATTCGATTCAACGTTGCGCGACGGCGCGCAGACGCAAGGCGTTGATTTCTCGGTCGGCGACAAGATGGCTATCGCGCGCGCGCTGGATTCTATCGGTATCGATTACGTCGAGGGCGGCTGGCCTGGCGCCAATCCGACCGACGATGCGTTTTTCCGCGATGCCCCCAAGCTCACACGGGCGAAGTTTACCGCCTTCGGGATGACCCGGCGGCCGGGCCGGTCGGTTGAGAACGACCCCGGTGTCGCGGCACTTCTCAATGTCGAGCCTGCGGCCGTCTGCATGGTTGGCAAGACCTGGGATTATCATGTCGATGTCGCGCTGGAAATTCCGCGCGACGAAAACGTTGTGATGATCGCGGATTCAATTGCCTACGCAAAGGCGAAGGCCGGCGAGGCGCTGTTCGATGCCGAGCATTTCTTCGATGGCTACAAGGCGAACCCTGAATACGCGTTGTCATGCATCACCGCCGCGTATGAAGCCGGTGCCCGCTGGGTTGTGCTGTGCGACACCAATGGCGGTACGCTGCCGCATGAGATCGATCGCATCGTGCGCGAGATCGGCAAATATGTGCCGGGCTCGCATCTCGGTATTCATTGTCACAACGACACGGAAAATGCCGTCGCGAACTCGCTGGCGGCGGTAAATGCCGGTGCGCGCCAGATTCAGGGCACGTTGAACGGCCTGGGCGAACGCTGCGGCAATGCGAACCTGACGGCGATCATCCCGACCTTGATGCTCAAGATGGGTTTCGATACCGGTTTGAGCGATGAAGATCTGCGCCAGTTGACCCGTGTGTCGCGTCTGTTGGATGAACGCCTCAACCGGCCACCGTCGCGCAACGCCGCTTATGTCGGTGAATCCGCGTTCGCGCATAAGGGCGGGCTGCATGTTTCCGCCGTCGAGAAAGATCCGGCGACATATGAGCACATAGACCCGGCTCTGGTCGGCAACGAACGCCATATTGTCGTCTCCGATCAGTCGGGGCGGTCGAACATCCTGGCACGGTTCCGCGAAATCGGTTTCGATATCGACCCGAAAAACCCCGAGCTGCCGCGCCTGCTCGAAATCGTGAAGGAACGCGAATTCGAGGGCTATGCCTATGATGGCGCGGAAGCCAGTTTTGAGCTGCTCGCGCGGCGGACGCTGGGCGCGGTGCCGCAGTTTTACGATCTGCATTCGTTCCGCGTGCTCGACGAGCGCCGCTGGAACGCCCGTGGGGAGCTGGTGACTGTGTCCGAAGCCACTGTGAAGGTAGATGTCGGCAAGGAGCATCATATGGCGGTTGCCGAGGGCAACGGTCCCGTCAACGCGCTCGACAATGCGCTCGGCAAGGTGCTGCTCGACAGCTATCCCGAGCTCAGTGACATGAAACTGGTCGACTACAAGGTCCGCATTCTGACGCCAACGGACGGCACCGGTGCGATCACCCGTGTGATGATCGAAAGCGCGGATGGCGAGGACCGGCGGTGGTCGTGTATCGGTTTGTCGACCAATATCATCGACGCGTCATACAACGCGTTACAGGATTCAATCACCTACAAGCTGTTTCGCGACGGCGCGAAGGCAGTTTAACGGAACAATACGTGTCTACTCCCCCTGTTATCATACTTGTTGGGCCGACCCTCGGTGAAAACATCGGCGCTGCGGCGCGGGCGATGATGAATTTTGGTTTGTCCGAAATGCGCCTGGTCTCGCCGAAGGGTAATTGGCCGAACCAGAAAGCGATCAACACGGCATCCGGCGCTGAACGCATTCTGGAACAGGCCAAAATTTTCGATACTACCGAAGCGGCCGTAGCCGACCTGCAGCGGCTTTACGCGACCACCGCCCGGGTGCGTGATATGGAAAAACCCGTTCTTGGACCGCACGGACTTGCCGGCGCGGTGCGCGAGAATGCCGTGGCGGGCGAAAAATCCGGTATCCTGTTTGGTCGTGAATCCAAGGGACTGGATAACGAAGATGTCGGTATGTCCGACGCAATCGTCATGGTGCCCGTCCATCCGGATCATACATCGATCAATCTGGGGCAGGCGGTTCTGCTGATCGGGTATGAATGGTTCCAGGCCGGTGACCCGGAAACAATCTCAGAGGTTACCCGCAAAAGCGGCCAGCCGGCGTCACGCCAGGAGCTCATCGCGTTCTTCGAGCACCTCGAGAGTGAGCTCGATGAGTGCGGATTTCTCTATCCGCCGGAAAAACGCCCCCGCATGGTGCGCAATATCCGAAATATGTTTACCCGAACGGGACTGAGCGATCAGGAAGTCAAAACGCTGCGCGGGATTGTTGCCGGTCTGTCCGAACGGCGGGACCGGAATCGGACCTGAAAATGGCTGAATACAGCTGAAAAACCGCGTTTTTTCGCGCCGCAGCAAATGTTTGACATCGGGCCACCGATCCATATACTCCGCCGCCATTCCCGGGAATGTGGATGTCGTCCATTTGGTCGCGCCATCCCGCCACCGGCAAGGTCCGGAATTGGACTACCGGGACAATTATGAAGGAGAAAGCCGCATGTCGAAACGTGTGCGCTCGAAGTACAAGATTAACCGACGTCTGGGCTGCAACCTGTGGGGTCGTCCCAAGAGCCCCTGGAATACCCGCGAATACGGTCCCGGACAGCACGGCCAGCGCCGTCGCAAGCCGACCGATTTCGGTATCCAGCTGATGGCGAAGCAGAAGCTCAAGGGCTATTACGGCAACATCACCGAGAAACAGTTCCGCCGCACCTATCAGGAAGCGGTCAAGCGGCGCGGCGATACCGTCGAAGCCCTGATCGGCCTGCTGGAGCAGCGCCTCGACGCCGTGGTGTACCGGATGAAATTTGTGCCGACGGTTTTCGCGTCGCGCCAGTTCATCAACCACGGCCACATCAAGGTCAACGGCGTGCGTGTCACCATCCCGTCCTATCGGGTCAAGGAAGGCGACGTCATCGAAGTTCGCGAAAAGTCGCGCAATATTCCGCTCGTACTTGAAGCCGGTCAGCTGACCGAGCGTGATGTGCCGGAATATATGGAAGTCGATTTCAGCGCGCTGAAAGGCACCTTCGTTCGCGTGCCGCAGTTCGCCGACGTGCCGTATCCGGTCCAGATGGAACCGAACCTCGTCATCGAATTTTATTCCCGTTGATGCGGTAAAGTCATACCGAATTCGAAACGCCCCGGCAGTGTCCGGGGCGTTTTGCTATCTGGGGTATGCTATTTACGACGTCCGAGGAAATCGACGCGCACGCGTTCAAGGATGAAACCTGTCGGGCAGGTCGCGTCGCCGTTTTTCCGCCAGACGATCTCAGTAATTTCGCGGTCCGTGAAAAGACTGATCTTTTCGCCCCGGCACTCGCAATCGACCGTCTGGCAGGCGAGATGCAGTTGCGGAGGGGCTTTCGGTGTATCGCTGCTGCTGCCGCAGGATGCCAGGAGAGCCGCTGCCAGAAATACGCCTGCATGGCGCACCGTGTAAATTTTGCTTATGAAAGACATCTTCGCGTTCTGAGCCGTCATCTGATTGAGTAGGAGTTTGGCCAATATGACTGAAAACAGGGATGTCCGCTATGTCGATACCGGCAGTGCCACGCGCACCATTTCGGGCCGGCGTGCGAAGCTGCTCTAGCGCCTCGCGTTCAAAGTCTGCGACCTGATCGAAATCGCCGTCGGATTTCTCTATTTTCGCGGCCGGCGGATGCCGCTGGACGGCGATCTTGCCTGCCTGCTCCGGCGTATCGAGGCGCCTGACCGGTCCTGACCGGTCCTGACCGTCTGTCAGTCCAGACCGTCGATGATCCGGGCGAAACGGTCGGAGAGGTTTTTCAGGCCGCGCCCCGGCTCCTTGAACCATCTGACATAGTCTTCATCGTTTTCGCGCCAGTGAAACGCGATTAACTGGCGGTGCCACGGCTTGTGGCCGGGCAGGGTGTTGTAGTCCGCGCCCGGGGGGCCCGAGCGTCCGGGTAACAGCCGCTTTTCGCCCAGGAACCCTTTGAACGTATAGAACGCATCCGTCTGGGGCAGGAACCGCAACGCGTAATCGACCTCCACCGCCGGGTCGGTGATGTCATTGGCTATGCGGAACGGTGCGTTCCGGCCTGTGACAAGGTAGTCGACAGTGTCGGGTGACAGGAAGCTCGCGGCACGGCGCACCGTGCGTGCGGGCCGGTGCGGATAAAACTCGTTCGACCGGGCGGCGACATCGACCCCGATCCGGTCATCCGCCGGCCATTCCATGTCGGCGCCGACGATGTATGTGCGTCGGTAATTATGTTGCTGGAACATCACGGCGGCAGGGCGGTTGCGTTCGTCCAGTGCAAGCGTGACGGCGGTGTAGTGATCCAGCTGGTGCCAGTCGATCAGATCGCCTGCAGTGCCGAGCACCAGACCCTTCCAACTGGAAATAGCTTCTGCAATGCCCGACGTGCGGAATGTTGCGTTCCATGTCAGGAAGGTGAAGCTGCGGCTTTTACCGCCGAGATCGAAGGTCTCGCGGTCAACGCGGCCCAGCATCTCCGGTCTCGTGGGTGTTTTTGCCGGTATGTGCTCGAACACGACATACGGGTTTTTGCGGTGGCGGTTGAGAATGTCCGATGAGACTGCCGTCGAAAGAGGCTTGCCGTCACGGCCGATTAATCGGCCCTGTGCGATATAGTCCTCGTAGAACCGGATCGGTGGCTCCAGCCCGGGCGCCATAAACAGCCGCGGGCGGTATCGCTGGAGAAGCGCCTGATCCGCTGCATCGGGGATGGTCGCCGCGGGCGGGTTTGCGGCGAAATATTCTGCAAAGCCGGGACGTTGGGAGAAATTGGTGTCGCCGGCGCGGGCGCAGGCGGAGAGTGCTGCCATAAGAAACGCCGCAGCCATGGCGGCTGCGGCGCGTTTGTTCGTCTTCAGGCCTTTGGCCCCCGCGTCACTGCGGATTGGCGAGCTGGACTTCAATGCCGTTGGTATTGAAATACTCGATCAGTTCGCCGCTTTCGTACATTTCGCGCAGGATGTCGCAACCACCGACAAATTCGCCTTTGACGTAAAGCTGCGGAATGGTCGGCCAGCTCGAATAGGCCTTGATGCCTTCGCGCAATTCCGGATCTTCAAGCACGTTGATGCCCTTGAACGGAATGCCGAGATTGCTCAGCACCTGAACGCAGGTTGCGGAAAAACCGCATTGTGGGAACACGGGCGTGCCCTTCATGAACAGAACGACGGGGCTGTCGTCTACTTCGGTCTTGATACGGTCGTTTACGGGATGCTCGCTCATCGCGATATTCCTTTTCTTGGTGTGACGGTTCAGTCGGTTTTGGGGGCGCTGGTCTGAAGTGCCAGCGCATGAAGCTCGCCGCCCATCCGACCCTGCAGAGCCTGATAGACCATCTGATGTTGTTGAACGCGAGTCTTGCCGGCAAAGGCGCCGGACACAACCATCGCCGCATAATGATCGCCGTCGCCTGCGAGGTCCTGAATAGTTACCTCTGCATCGGGAAGGCTCTCCTTGATAAGGCTTTCGATAGCGCCGGCGTCCATTGGCATCGTATTTTTTCCCGTTCAGTCGTTTTGCGGTTCGCCGTCTATTTATCGCCAGTGTATTTGTCGTCGGTCGGTTGGCCGTCCGGATGGCAGATCTGTGCCGTCTTTCAGACGACAGCCATATAGTCCGGCAACCAGTTCTCGTGGGCGTTCCGCAGGTCTGAAAGGGATATAGAGTTGCCATCCCCCACGGTCAACTGCGCGCCGCCCGTGGTCCCGATCACGATTGCCGGAATATCGGCGGTTTTTGCCGCCGCCAGCAGGTCATTCGGCGCGGAGGAGGTGATTAGGTACCGCGACTGATCTTCGCCGAACAGCCAGGCGAGGGCGGGGATGCCGGTTTCGGGCAGTGATATTTCTGCCCCGACCCCGCCTGCAAGCGCCATTTCAGCCACTGCGACCAGAATGCCGCCATCTGAGACATCGTGGCATGCCGATACCCGACCATTGACGATCAGATCGCGCACGAAATCGCCATTCCGGCGTTCGGCATCAAGATCGACCGGCGGCGGCGCCCCGGCATCGCTGTGACTGTCCGAGAACACGCGTAGCAGCATCGAGCGGCCAAGATGGCCCGCTGTATCGCCAATCAGGATGATCGTGTCGCCCTTGGCCGCAAAGCCCGTCGACGTCAGGTCGGTATTAACGTCTTCGATCAGGCCGACACCGCCAATGGCGGGGGTCGGCAGGATGCCGGTGCCATTGGTTTCATTGTAGAGCGAAACATTGCCCGATACGACCGGGAAGTCGAGCGCGAGGCAGGCATCGATCATGCCTTCGATGCACCCCGCGAACTGGCCCATGATCTCCGGGCGTTCGGGGTTGCCGAAATTCATGTTGTCGGTAATCGCCAGCGGTTTGGCGCCGGACGCCGTGAGGTTTCGCCATGCTTCCGCCACGGCCTGTCGGCCGCCCTGGACCGGGTCGGCAAAGCAGTAGCGCGGTGTGCAGTCCGTTGTGATGGCAAGCGCGCGGTCGGTACCATGTACCCGCACGATGGCGGCATCGCCACCGGGGCGGCGCACCGTGTCTGCCATCACCATGTGATCGTATTGCTCCCACACCCAGCGCCGGGAGCAGAGGTCGGGCGAGGCCACCAGTTTTGCCAGCGCGTCTGTCGGCGAAACTTCAATACCCGCCAGCGCGTCATCGGCGGCCAGGACGGGGGAGGGCGGTGTCGGTACCCAGGGGCGTTCATATTCGGGCGCTTCGGCGACCAGCGGCGGCACAGGGATGTCGCAGACAACCTCACCACCGGATTTGAGCACGAGGCGGTTGGTGTCTGTCACCCGGCCGATAATGGCAAAATCGAGTTCCCATTTTTCGAAGACGGCGCGGGCCATGTCTTCGCGACCCGGCTTGAGCACCATCAGCATGCGTTCCTGACTTTCGGAGAGCATGATTTCGTATGGCGTCATGGCGTCTTCTCGCACCGGCACCATGTCCAGATCGAATTCGATACCGACGCCGCCCTTGTCGGACATCTCGACCGATGACGATGTCAGTCCGGCGGCCCCCATATCCTGAATGGCAATAATGGCGTCGGTTGCCATCAACTCCAGGCAGGCTTCAAGCAGCAGTTTCTCGGTGAACGGATCGCCGACCTGGACCGTGGGGCGTTTATCTTCGGAATCGTCGTCGAATTCGGCGGACGCCATGGTCGCGCCATGAATACCGTCGCGCCCGGTCTTGGAGCCGACATAGACGACCGCGTTGCCGATACCGGCGGCGGCGGAATAGAAAATCTTGTCGGTATCGGCGATGCCTACCGTCATCGCATTGACGAGGATATTACCGTTATAGCTGGGATCGAAATTGACCTCGCCGCCGACGGTCGGGATGCCCATGCAGTTGCCGTAGCCGCCGATGCCGGCGACCACGCCGCTGACAAGGTGGCGGGTCTTAGGGTGTTCCGGCGCGCCGAAGCGCAGCGCGTTCATATTGGCGACGGGGCGGGCACCCATCGTGAACACGTCGCGCAAAATGCCGCCGACGCCGGTTGCCGCACCCTGATAGGGCTCGATAAAGGACGGGTGGTTATGGCTTTCCATCTTGAAGATGCAGGCCTTGCCATCGCCAATATCGATCACGCCGGCATTCTCGCCCGGCCCGCAGATCACCCAGGGGGCTTCGGTCGGCAGTTTCTTCAGCCAGAATTTTGAAGATTTGTACGAGCAATGTTCGGACCACATGACCGAAAAGATGCCAAGCTCGGTCATCTTCGGCTCACGGCCCATGATGCGCAGCACGCGTTCGTATTCTTCCGGTGTCAGGCCGTGTTCGGCGACAACTTCCGGGGTAATTGCGGGGGTGATTTCGGTCATGCGGCGGTGGCCAGCGCTTCGACCAGCCCGTCGAACATCGGGCGTCCATCGGTGCCGCCGAGCATCGCATCGGCGAGCCGCTCAGGGTGGGGCATCATGCCCAGCACGTTGCGGCCTTCGTTCAGGATACCGGCGATATTGCGCGCAGCGCCGTTTGGATTGGCGGCGGCTGTGACTTCGCCCTCGGGGCAGCAATACCGGAAAGCCACGCGATCTTCGCCGTCGAGCCGGTTCAGCGTGTCGTCATCGGCAAAATAATTGCCTTCGTTATGGGCGACCGGAATGCGGATGATCTGCCCGTTCACGTAATCGCGGGTAAACACGGTATCCGCCGCCTCGACGCGCAGATTGACATCGCGGCAGATAAATTTGAGCCCGGCATTGCGCATCAATACACCGGGCAACAGGCCGCATTCCGTCAGGATCTGAAAGCCGTTGCAGATGCCGAGAACCGGCACGCCCTGATTTGCCCGTGCCACGACTTCGCGGATCACCGGGGATTGCGCGGCCAGCGCGCCGGCACGCAGATAATCGCCATAGGAAAAACCGCCCGGGACGACAATCAGGTCGACATCCGGCAGGTTCGCATCGCCGTGCCAGTGCATGATCGGATCGCTGCCGGCGCTCTGCCGCAACGCCACCTGCACATCGCGGTCGCAGTTGGAGCCGGGCGAGACGATGACGGCAGCCTTCATTCGTCCAGATCGATCTCGTAGTTTTCGATAACGGTGTTCGCCAGCAATTTCTGGCACATGGCTTCCACCGTGGCGCGCGCCTTTGCCGGATCGCTTTCGGCAAGGTCCAGCTCAATATATTTGCCCTGACGGACATCATTGATGCCGCCAAAACCAAGCCCGCCCAGAGCATGTTCGATGGCTTTGCCCTGCGGGTCCAGAACGCCATTTTTGAGGGTAATATGTATACGCGCCTTCATACCCTGATGCTTACCCCAGCCGGGTGCGAATCTCACGCGGATTCGGCGCGCTTGGCGATGGTTTCACGCAGAATACGTCGCGATACAGCCCTTTCATCTGTTTGTGCGAATTTCGCATATATAAAATGAAATAACCGTTATTGATCTGAAAAACAGAAAGCCCAAATCTGGTGGACAGCAACCGGAGAAAAACGATGACCCAGATTCTTGAAGATGCCCAGACCCTTTACACCGTGGATGCGCCACTCACCTTCGCCGTTCGCGACGGCGCACAGCCGGTCAGCGTGCCGTCCCGCCCTGGCGAGGGCGAAGGTCAGTATGAAGGCGATCATGAAGCGCGCACTGTCTCTATCACCAATGCCTGGCCGCTGGCGGACGAGTTGAGCCTCGACCGTGAAGGCTTCCAGCTTGTTCCTCACAGGACCGATGTCGATTTCTATGACGAGGCCGAACGGACGACGATCTATGAGCGTGAAATCGAAGCGTTGATCCGTCAGCAGACAGGTGCCCGAAAGGTCATCGTGTTCGACCACACGCTTCGTGCCGGCGATGACGGCACACGGGCGGAACGGGCCGTGCGCGAACCCGTGCAGATGGTCCATAACGACTATACCGACCGCTCAGCGCGGCAACGCCTTCGCGATCTTGTCGGCAACGAAGAAGCCGAAGAACTGATGAAAGGCCGCTTCGCGATTATGAACGTGTGGCGCGGTAACCGCCAAACAGTCGAGAGCATGCCGCTCGCCTTTGCCGATGCCCGGTCAATCGACCCTGCCGACCTGATCCCGGTGGAACGCAGATCTGAAGACCGCATCGGTGAAATTCAGCATCTGGTCCATAACCCGAACCAGCACTGGTATTACCTGCCGCAGATCGAGCCGGATGAGGCCATCCTGATCAAATGCTTCGATTCAGACGGCACGAAGGCCAAGCTGACCGCACATACGGCGTTTGCCGATCCCGCGACACGCGCAGATGCGCCACCGCGCGAAAGCATCGAATCCCGGACGTTCGTCTTTTATTGATTGATGGGGTGATCGTTCGGACAGAGTTGGCTGTTCGCATGAATGTGCGCTTGTCATCCCGGCTTCGTGCCGGGATCCAGCGGCCACAACGCGGTCTTTGAAGACTGGACCCCGGGACAAGCCCGGGGTGACACTTTGGATTATTTCGTGAGCCGTGGTGCGCCGAAAAAATCAGTAATGCGGCGGCGGCGGCTCTGTGCCGGCGGACCCTTCGGCGCCGTCTTCGAGGTCTCCCAGCTTCGACTTCAGGTAGTCGAGCTTGTCCGAAAGCGCGGTGATTTCTTTCCACAGGTTGACCGACATGTCGCTCAGGTCCTCGATGATCTGGTCCTGATGCGCGATGCGTTCTTCGAGCGCGGCGATGCGTTTTTCCGTGTCGGTCATGATGGCTGCCTGTTTCCCTTAAACGATGTCACCGGAACCCGCCGCCGCCGTTGATATAGACCGTGTCCGCGGTCATGTATTCGCATGCGTCGGAACACATAAACAGGACCATCTCGCCGATCTCTTCCGGCGTGCCCATGCGCTTCATCGGCACATCTTCGGTCATGCGCTGCTTGAGTTCCGGCGACGAGATTGCCTGAAAGGGGGTGTCGATGGGGCCGGGGGAGATCGACAGCGCGCGGATGCCGCGGTCGACGAATTCACGGGCGACGCCCATGGTGAGCGTGACGACAGCACCCTTGGCAGACGCGTAATGTGTCGAATGACCCGGACCACCGCGACGATGCGCCATGCTTGCGATATTGACGATCACACCGTGATTGTTTTCGATCATATGTGGCAATACCGACTGCATGGTGTTGAACACGCCGTCCACGTTCAGGGCATAGGTCTGTCGCCAGAGCTCCGCATCGATGTCGAGAAACTTCGCCCGGCGACCGGCGGCGCCGGCGCTGTTGAACAGAAAGTCGATCCGCCCGAACGAGTTGATCCCGCCGGCAATCATGGCATCCACCGAAGGCCGGTCGGTCACGTCGACCGAGACCGCTTCTGCGCCTGCGTTGGACTTACGAACCTCCGCGGCGACGGCTTGTGCCCCTTGGGCGTCTATGTCGGCGACGATGACGTTTGCGCCTTCGCGGGCAAATATCATGGCCGTCGCCCGGCCGATTCCGCTTGCCCCGCCGGTGATCAGAATGGTCTTGTCCTGGAAATAATCGGGTGTCTTGGGCATTTCGGTATCCCGCAATAGAGAAAGGGTAAACTGGAAATACCCCGCCAATCGTATTATCTCAACAGTATCAACCGGAGCGACAGAACAGATGTCGGGCGACAAAGGCAAAAAGACACTTCCGACGCAGCAGAATGCCGATCAGGTATCGGCCTTCCTGGCACAGGTGGCGGCGACGCCCGCGGTGAAGTCTGCGAGCGGGCGCGGCCGGTTGCTGTTTGCCATGGATGCGACCGCGAGCCGGGAATCGTCCTGGGATCAGGCCTGCCACCTTCAGGCAGAAATGTTCCACGCGACGGACGGCCTTGGCGGGCTCGAAGTACAATTGGTTTTCTTCCGCGGATTCGGCGAATGCAAGTCCAGCCCCTGGGTTGCCTCTTCCGATGAGCTGGTGCGCCGCATGACCAAGGTGCGGTGTCTCGGCGGGCGCACGCAAATCCGGAAGATTCTGCGCCACGCCATTCGCGAAACCGATAACAAGCGCGTCAATGCGCTGGTCTTTGTCGGCGATGCCTTCGAGGAAGATATCGACGATGTCTGTGATGTGGCGGGTGAGCTTGGCGTGCGCGGTGTGCCGGCATTTGTCTTTCAGGAAGGCAACAATCCGATGGCGACCGGGGCGTTTCGCCAGATTGCAAAGCTGACGGGTGGCGCGCATTGCAGCTTCGATCTTGCCTCCGCGCAACAGCTCAAAGATCTGCTCAGCGCGGTTGCTGTCTTTGCCGCCGGTGGGCGCGTGGCGTTGGAAGACTATTCCAGCAAAAAGGGCGGTGCCGCACGCCTGATCAGTAATCAGATGAAGTAGCACCCGGACATGCCTTATTTAATTCTCGGTCTCGCAGTTCTGATAGGCGTGTATTTCGTCTTTCGCGGCCTGCGTGGCACCAATCCCCGCAATCTTCAGAAAGTGCTGGCAATTGTCGTCGGCATTGTGGCGGTAACGGTTTTGGGGTTCTTCGCCGTGAGCGGGCGGATGGGGTATTTCGGCTGGGCGATGTTGTTGCTGCCTTTGGTATTCCGTTGGCGCGCAATCAGCCAGGCGATGCGCAACATGCGGGGGCCGACGCCGGGTAAAAATTCAGACATTGAGACCGCCTATCTGCGGATGAAACTGGAACACGATAGCGGCGTGCTGAGCGGGACGGTTCTGCAGGGACAGTTCGAAGGCCGGAACCTGGAAGAGCTGTCCTTCGAAGATCTGCTGGCCCTGCTGCGCGAATGTCGGGTCAATGATCCGCAATCCGCGACTGTGCTCGAAACCTATCTCGACCGGGTTCACGGCGCCGATTGGCGGGGCGCGGGCGGCGGAGAGGCGGGCGGGAGTAGTGAAGCGGGCGGTACCGCAGGCGCTGGCGGATCCATGTCCCGTGACCAGGCATATGAAGTGCTGGGTCTGGAACCTGGCGCGTCGGAAGCACAGATTCGCGATGCCCACCGGAAACTGCTCATGGCGAATCACCCCGACAAGGGTGGCTCGACCTTTCTTGCCGCGCAGATCAACCAGGCAAAGGATGTTCTGCTCCCCGGGGTGTAAGAGCGCAGTCGACAGGGGCTAACGGTGTATCAGGCACTATTCGCACAATTCGCGTGGTCGGGTTTGATGTCTTTAAAGCCGCGGAAAGTGTCCCATATCTGTCATGTTGCGGTTGATATAACCCGGAACACCGCCTTGCATCCGCAAGGGGCTCATGGCACATATCGGCGCGATTTCTGGCGGATTCGACCGCAGGTTGGGCTATTGTATCCGCTCTCGGCGTTCAGACGCCGAATAAGGAGTTCTCCGTGACGAAAAGAGTAAGAAAAGCGGTCTTCCCGGTCGGGGGACTTGGTACACGTTTTCTGCCGGTGACCAAGGCGATGCCGAAGGAAATGCTACCTGTCGTCGACAAGCCGCTTATTCAGTATGCCGTTGAAGAAGCGCTTGAAGCCGGGATCGAGGAGATCATTTTCGTGACCGGGCGCGGCAAAGCGGCGATCGAGGATTTTTTCGACCATAGTTTCGAGCTTCGCCAGGTACTCGGGGAGCGCGGCAAGGATGCCGAACTTCACACGATTGAATTTCCCGTGCTTGAAGCCGGCAGCATTGTTTATACGCGCCAACAGGATCCGTTGGGCCTGGGGCATGCGGTCTGGTGTGCCCGCGAACTGGTCGGTGATGAGCCCTTTGCCATTCTGCTCGCGGACGATCTGGTCATGGCGGATACGCCCTGCCTGAAGCAGATGATTGACGTTTTTGAGGAAACTGGCGGTAACGTTGTCGCCGTCGAGGACGTGCCGCCTGAACATACCAATCGCTATGGCATCCTGGATGTGGCGTCGGATGACGGGCGCCTGGCCGAGGTCAAAGGGCTGGTCGAAAAGCCGGAACCCGCCGTAGCGCCGTCGACCCTGAGTATTATCGGTCGCTATATCCTGCTGCCGGAAATTTTCGAGTATCTGAGCGAGCGGAAAAAAGGCGCGGGCGGAGAGATCCAGCTGACGGATTCCATGGCCCGGATGATCGGTGATGCACCGTTTCACGGGCTGCGGTTCGAGGGTACGCGGTTCGACTGTGGCGACAAGGCCGGCTTTTTCGAAGCCAATGTCGCGTTCGCGCTGGCGCGGCCGGAACTACGCGATCAGATAAAACAAATTGTGAAGACCTACGCGGCCGAAGACGGCCCTTAAATCGGAGTAAACGATGCGCATTGCGATGATCGGCACAGGCTATGTTGGCCTGGTTTCGGGTGCCTGTTTTTCAGAATTCGGCACTGAGGTCGTCTGTGTCGACAAGGATGCAGGCAAGATAGAGCGACTGCTCGACGGCGTCATGCCGATCTATGAGCCTGGCCTCGATACCCTGGTTGAAAAGAATGTCACGGCGGGACGTTTGTCCTTTACCACCGATCTGGCTGAGGCGGTTAAAGGCGCCGACGTTGTTTTTATCGCCGTTGGCACACCGACCCAGGAAGGCGACGGTCACGCCGATTTATCTTACGTTTATGCCGCGGCTGAGGAAATCGGCAACGCGATCGACGATTATACGGTGGTTGTCACCAAGTCGACCGTTCCCGTCGGAACCGGGCGCGAAGTGCACCGGATTATCAGCGAGATCTGCGATGCCGGTGATTTCGATGTGGCGTCGAACCCTGAATTCCTGCGCGAAGGCTCGGCAATCGAAGATTTCATGCGCCCCGACCGCGTCGTAATCGGCACCGATTCCGACCGCGCATCCGAGGTTCTGAAACAGCTCTACCGGCCGCTTTTCCTGATGGAAACGCCGATCCTGTACACCAAGATCGAGACAGCGGAGCTGATCAAATATGCGGCTAACACGTTCCTGGCGGCCAAGATCACGTTTATCAACGAAGTCGCTAATCTGTGCGAGAAGGTCGGCGCCAATGTTCAGGAAGTGGCCCGCGGCATCGGTCTCGACGGTCGGATCGGCGGAAAATTCCTCCATGCCGGGCCCGGTTATGGTGGGTCGTGCTTCCCGAAGGATACCCTGGCCCTGGTGCAGACGGCACGCGATCACGGTGCGCCGCTTCACATCATCGAAGCCGTGGTCAAGGTCAATGAAGATCGCAAGCGCCAGATGGCGGACAAAATCATTGCCGGTTGCGGCGGCTCTGTGGAGGGCAAGACGATTGCGGTTCTCGGGCTGACCTTCAAGCCAAATACGGATGACATGCGTGACAGCCCAAGCCTTGCGATTGTGCCTGCGTTGCAGGCAGCCGGTGCCACAATCCGCGCGTTCGACCCGCAGGGTATGAAGGAAGCAAAAGAAATGCTGCCCGGTGTTGTGTTCTGCGGCGATTCCTATGAGACGATGGAAGGCGCTGATGCGCTCGCCATCGTCACCGAATGGAATGAATTCCGGCTTCTCGATCTTGAGCGTGCGAAGGGCCTGTTATCGGCTCCGCTGATGATCGATCTGCGCAATATCTACAAGCCGGATGAAATCGTGAAAGCCGAGTTCGATTATTACAGCGTCGGGCGCGAGCCGGTGCTGGCGGCGGCAAGCGCATGAGCCGCGGGGGCGCGCATACGTTCGACCCGACGATTCTGCGCGAATACGATATTCGCGGCATTATCGACACCACACTGTCGGCTGAGGATGCCTACGCAATCGGCCGGGCGTTCGGCACCGGGATCGCGCGCAATGGCGGCGGCACCGTCTGTGTCGGTTATGACGGACGTCTCAGTTCGCCCGATATGGAACAGGCCGTTGTCGATGGGCTAAAAGACTGCGGACTTGAAGCTGTGCGCGTTGGGCTCGGCCCGACGCCGATGCTCTATTTTGCCGTTAATGTGCTGGATGCTGCCGGGGGTATCATGGTTTCCGGTTCGCATAACCCCCCGGATTATAACGGTTTTAAGATGATGCGCGGGCCGAAGCCGTTTTACGGTGATGATATCCAGGGGCTCGGCACAATCGCTGCCGCCGCCGATTATGCATCCGGTACCGGTACCGACCGCGAAGAACCGATGCTCGAGCGCTACGTCGCCCGTGTTCTGCAGGACTATCAAAGCGGGCGGGAGCTCAAGGTCGCCTGGGATGCCGGCAACGGCTCGGCGGGCGAGGCGATGGTCAAGGTCTGTGCAGAGCTTCCGGGCCAGCACATCCTGCTCAACGAGCGCATCGATGGCATGTTCCCGGCTCATCACCCCGATCCCACGGTGGTGGAGAACCTGCAACAGTTGCGTGATGTCGTTCTGGCGGAGCAGTGCGATCTCGGGATTGCCTTCGATGGCGACGGCGACCGGATTGGCGTGGTCGACGGAGATGGTGAAATTCTCTGGGGCGACCAGCTTATGGTGGTCTGGGCCGCCGACGTGTTGGCGGCGCATCCGGGTGCCACGATCATCGCCGACGTGAAGGCGAGCCAGGTACTGTTCGATCAGATCGCGGAGATGGGCGGCAAACCGCTGATGTGGAAAACCGGCCATTCGCTGATCAAGGCCAAGATGGCCGAGACCGGCGCGCTGCTGTCCGGCGAGATGAGCGGGCACATTTTCTTTGCAGACCGCTATTTCGGCTATGACGACGCGCTCTATGCCGCGATCCGTCTGCTGGCGTGTCTGTCCCAGCGCGAAGACAGCCTGGCGGATATCCGCCGAAGCCTGCCGCAACCGCTGAATACACCTGAATTAAGGTTCCCCTGCTCGGAAGAGCGCAAGTTCGCAGTCGTAGACGAAGTGCGGGATCGGCTGGCCGAAGAAGGCGCGAACGTGTCCGATATCGACGGCGTCCGTGTTCTGACCGATGACGGCTGGTGGCTTCTGCGGTCGTCAAATACCCAGGATGTTCTGGTCGCCCGTTGCGAGGCGGAGACCGAAGACGGGCTGCAGCGGCTCAAGGATGCACTGATTGCGCAGGTCCGCCTCAGCGGGATCGAACCGCCGGCTTTCTAGGGCACCGGTCCCCGGGCAATTCTCAGATTGGGTAATTCACAGATAACGAGATCGTTTCACCTGCCGTCATGACGGCAGGTGTCGGGTTGGCCTACGTGGGAGTTTCATCTGATTTCGGAAGAACGATGCTCAGATCGGATGCCTCAGGAGCCCGGCCCCATCCAGATTACCATGCAGTCGATCTTGCGCCGTTTCAGTGCACGGCAGGAATTTCGCGCCTTGGATTCGGACGGCACCAGCAGGCGGGCCTTGTAGATTTGAAGGCCGCGGCGTTTCTTGCTTTGGTGGCGGACGATCCGGAATTTGTTGCCGAGAAGGCTGGGTACGGCACGCGCCGCGCGGGTGACCGCGAGGTGCGCCGGCCCGTACCGGTTATAGGCGCCGACCTGTATCGCCCAGCTTCGGATCTGGCCCGATGCTGGGTTCACGACCGGTGGACGCGGTGCTGCGCGGGCAACCTTCTTGACCTTGCCGACCGAGCGGTATTGCGGGCGGACGTTGGAGGCGGGCAGGTTTTTCTGTTTGCCGGATTTCGCGACCACCGTCTGCAACGAAGCAAACCCCCGGTCGAGAAGCCGTGCGACCTGCCGGTCGCGGGTCTTCGACGTCTTGCCGCCAAAAACGACGGCGATCACCCGCTTACCATCACGTCGTGCGGATGCGACGAGATTGAACCCCGATGCCCGGATATACCCTGTCTTGATGCCGTCCATGCCCTTGTAGCGGGCCATTAGCCGGTTATGGGTTTTGTAGGTGCGGCCTTTATAGGTGAAACTTTTGCGCGAAAAATGACGATACATTTTGGGGTGACCGTACAGGACGGCCCGCGCAAGAATGGCCATGTCGCGGGCGGTGCTGAGTTGACCGCGATTGGGCAGCCCCGAGGCATTCTTGAACGTTGTGTCCTTCATGCCCAACGCGCGGGCGCGCTTGGTCATCAGAACGGCAAATTTCCGTTCGGTGCCGCCCATCCCTTCGGCCAGGACCGTGGCGACGTCATTGGCCGATTTGGTCACCAGCGCCTTGATGGCACTGTCGACGGTAATTGTTTCGCCCCGGCGCAGGCCCAGCTTTGACGGCGAGCGGCCCTCGGCAACGCGCGAGACCGGCAGCTTCTGATTGAGCTTGAACTTTCCGGTTTTAAGGGCCTCGAAGGTCATGAACAGCGTCATGATCTTGGTCAGCGAGGCCGGGTAATTCTTAGTCTCTGCATTGGTGGAGTGGAGGATGCGTCCGGTTTTGGCCTCGACGACGATGGCCGCATAACGCGCAGTTGCGCGCTCTGTGCTGCCCAAAACAACAACAAATCCGACAATTAGTACGACCAGCAGCCGAAACAAACGTTCCCCCGATTCTGAACGTAAAACGTGACCTGACTGGCTGCCCCGACCGGAACCGCGAGATATTTCTATGAATACCCGTCTGCGGTGCCGATAGCCGAAATGTTACGCTTTTGAGGCCCAACATCTTGTTGTGCCTCGTTAAACAATATCTAGAGAACCTATCGAAGCCGCCGAGTCCTGTCCAATATGAACTGTCCGTTTAAAGGTTTGGTTAACAAAAGTTGAACACCATATAGGAAGGTAACCCCCTATATTCGATATCTGCTCATCCGCCGGGCATATAAACCGCGTATCATCAGTGGCAGGTCGGGTATCAGGGGGTGGCTTTGGAATGACAGTATTGGATGTTGGCGAGACTGTGACATGAGACTTCGAATTATTGCATCCGTGACCGCGCTTTTGGCGCTGGGCGCCTGTGAATACACTGGTCCGGCGGGTGATCCCGTATCGCGAAACCTTTCCTGGTTCGACTATGTCGGCGCCGAAGGACTGCGAGATGCTTGCGCGCCTGGCGCATCGACACGGCTGCGGTTCGTCTATAACGGCATCTATGATAAGCAGGTGCGCAGCTACGACCTGTTCGCGCTTCCAGACGGCCGGGGCGCGAGCATGTCTGCCTGGGCGCGGGGAATCGGCGATCTGACAAAGGGCGTCCAGTTTCCGAATATTCTGTCGCCATGGCAGGGCAAAAGGGTCGAATCCGTTCTTGATCCCCAGACCATGGCGAACCTGCTCAGAGCGCTGGAGACGGACCGTTTTCAGACGTTCAAGCCCTCGGGGCTTCGGCTGCCATCGAACGAGTTTTACTGGGTCGTCACCGGCTGCCTGGACGGGCGTTTCCACGCCAATGCCTGGATGTACCCGTCCGACCGCTTCAAGGCGCTTCGTTTCCCGGCAGTGCTGATGGCCAATGACCGTACCGGTATTGCGCTGCGTGCGGCCGTCCCGGTCAACCAGCGGGACGACGATCCGACGCGGCACGAGGGGAACAATAATCCCTCGGATGAGGTGTTCGAAATTCAGCTGGGCGCTAACCGTATCGTTGGCGCCAAGGGGCTGTTTTAACCATGTTTTGCCGCAATATTTTCTTCCCCGAACCTGTTGCGTTGCGAGGCGCAGCATGGTCCCATGCGAGTGACGAAATGATGACCGAATATGGACATAACGAAGGCCCGGTTGCCCCCATGGCGGCGGCACGGAAGCTTTGCCTGTTCGATGTTCGCCTATCTGCCATTCGGATGGCCGATAAGGATGAAGACGACGATACGGGTAACGGCGGGCAAAATGACGGGGGCGGGGATTCCGAAACCGGTGTCGTCACCCGCACAAAGCCCAAGACCAAAAAACCGGCGATGTACAAAGTCATCATGCTGAATGACGACTACACGCCGATGGAATTCGTCATTCTGGTGCTGGAGCGCTTTTTCAGCAAAAACCACGAAGAATCGACGCAGATCATGCTTCACGTTCATCAAAAGGGTGTCGGCGTCTGCGGCGTCTTCACTTACGAAGTTGCCGAAACCAAGGTCCAGCAAGTCATGGACCTGGCGCAGCAACACCAGCATCCGCTGCAATGCACTCTGGAAAAGGCCTGACCGAATGCTTTCACGCAATCTCGAAAAAAGTCTTCATCGCGCTCTGGCGCAGGCGAATGACCGCAAACACGAATATGCCACGCTCGAACATCTGCTGATGGCATTGACCGAGGATCAGGACGCGATCGCGGTTCTCAAGGCCTGCGGCGTCGACATCGACAAATTGTCCGATGACCTCAAAGGATATCTCGACGACGATCTGTCGAATCTGGTGGTCGAAGACGAAGAAGACCCCAAGCCGACGGCGAGCTTCCAACGGGTGGTTCAGCGCGCCGCGATCCACGTGCAGTCGTCCGGCCGTCAGGAAGTCACCGGCGCAAATGTGCTGGTGGCCATGTTCTCCGAGCGTGAGAGCCATGCAGTGTATTATCTGCAGGAACAGGATATGTCGCGTTTCGACGCGGTGAACTATATCAGCCACGGCAT
This sequence comes from Paracoccaceae bacterium, assembly GCA_047638395.1. Lineage (GTDB taxonomy): Bacteria > Pseudomonadota > Alphaproteobacteria > MPNO01 > UBA830 > CAXBCP01. The sequence continues at coordinate 38,462 of JBLIMV010000034.1, forward strand.
TGCCAAAGTGCCTGGCCGGTCGGAAAACCGTTCGGTCCGTGGCGCCGATGAAGAGGGCGGCGAAGAAGAGGATGCAAAGAGCGCCGGCGAAGCGCTGGATACCTATTGCGTCAACCTCAACCAGAAAGCGGCCGAGGGTAAAATCGATCCGTTGATCGGCCGCGAAGCCGAGATCGAACGCACCATCCAGGTGCTGTGCCGCCGGACCAAGAACAACCCGCTCTATGTCGGCGAATCAGGTGTCGGCAAAACGGCGATCGCTGAAGGCCTGGCAAAGCGGATTCATGATCACGAAGTCCCGGAAGTGCTCCAGACGGCAACGATCTTCTCGCTCGACATGGGCGCGCTGCTGGCCGGTACGCGATATCGCGGCGACTTCGAAGAGCGCCTCAAAGCCGTTGTCACCGAACTGGAACAGCATGATGACGCGATTCTGTTTATTGACGAAATCCACACCGTCATCGGTGCGGGTGCGACCAGCGGTGGATCGATGGATGCATCGAACCTGCTGAAACCGGCACTTCAGGGTGGCACGCTGAAATGCATCGGGTCGACCACGTATAAGGAATACCGGTCGTACTTCGAAAAGGACCGCGCGCTGGTGCGCCGGTTCCAGAAGATCGATGTGCCGGAACCGAGCGTGGAAGACACGGTCAAAATCCTGCGTGGTCTGAAGCCCTATTACGAAAAACATCACCGGGTGCGCTATACTGCGGCGGCACTGCGCTCCGCGGTGGAACTGGCGGCCAAATACATCAACGACCGCAAATTGCCCGATAAGGCGATTGATGTGATCGACGAGGTTGGCGCGGCCCAGATGCTGGTGCCCGAAAACCGCCGCAAGAAACTGATCACGGTGAAGGATGTCGAGGCAGTGGTTGCCAAGATCGCCCGGATCCCGCCGAAAAGCGTGTCGCGCTCCGACAAGGAATCACTCAAGACACTTGGTGATGACCTCAAACGTGTCGTGTTCGGTCAGGACAGTGCTATCGATGCGCTGGCATCGGCCATCAAGCTGGCGCGTGCCGGCCTGCGCGAAGCGGACAAGCCCATCGGCAGCTACCTGTTCTCCGGCCCGACCGGTGTCGGCAAAACCGAGGTAGCCCGCCAGCTCGCCAATACGCTGGGCGTCGAGCTGACCCGTTTCGATATGTCGGAATACATGGAGCGTCACTCGGTCTCAAGGCTGATCGGTGCACCGCCCGGCTATGTCGGTTTCGATCAGGGCGGTCTGCTGACCGACGCGGTCGACCAGCACCCCCATTCGGTGCTGCTGCTCGACGAGATCGAAAAGGCGCATCCCGATGTGTTCAATATCCTGCTGCAGATCATGGATCACGGCAAACTGACCGATCACAACGGCAAAGCTGTCGATTTCCGCAACGTGATCCTGATCATGACCACGAATGCAGGGGCGGCCGATATGGCCAAGCCGGCAATCGGGTTCGAGCGGACCTCCCGCATCGGCGAGGATGAAGACGCGATCAAACGCATGTTCACGCCTGAATTCCGTAACCGGCTGGATTCGATCATTCCGTTCGCCAGCCTGCCGAAGGAAGTTGTGATGCTGGTGGTCGACAAGTTCATCATGCAGCTCGAAGTCCAGCTTGAAGATCGTAACGTCACGTTCGAACTGTCGGATACCGCACGCAAGTGGCTATGCCGCAAAGGCTACGATGAAGCCTATGGCGCCCGGCCGTTATCCCGTGTGATCCAGGAGCATATCAAGAAGCCGCTGGCCGACGAGATCCTGTTTGGCAAACTCGCCAAGGGTGGGATCGTGCAGGTCGATGTCAAAAAAGACGACGACACGTTGTCGTTTGTCACGCTCGCCGCGCCGCCCAAGGGCAAAGCGAAGGACCCGGATACGGATCCCGATGGTCCGGATGGCCCCGATGGCGAAGACAAGGTCGAGGAACTCGTCGAGTAGAGTTGCTTGTTTTTATTCAACGAAAAACCCGGCCTTGCGCCGGGTTTTTTGTGTCCGCACGGTTCGTGGGACGATAAGCAATATCTGTGCCCCGATTTAAAGGCCGAGAACAAACTCCCGGATCTTCACAATCGCTTCCTTTGACGTATCCGCCTCCGGGTCAGCGGTCACGAACGTGTGCGGCTGTCCTTCGAATTTATGGACCTCCACGCTGCCACCTTTTGAGCGGTAGAGATCGGCAAATTTGTCCTGCCAGGTATGCTCTACATTGGCATCTGCCGTGCCCTGTATGATGGTCATCGGCGGGGTGTGGGTTGCCTCGCCGCGTTCAAGCAGCAGGTGAGGGTTGCCTTCCGTCATGTCGGCCTCAGAGGCGAAACATGCATCGTGCGCGGCCACGAGTCGCTCATTGCCGGCATCTCGCACCATGCGGTAGCGCGCGAGTGGGTCGAGGATTGGCCAGGCGGCGACAAAGAAATCTACACTGGCATCGACCGATGTCAGTTCGGGGTTGAGCGTGGTCCATCGCGCGTTCGCCGGACAGAGGGCGACAAGCCCCATCTGCTGCGCGCCGCTGGAGGAGCCGAGCGCGCCCAGCATCGACATCTCGACATCGAGGGTTTCGGCATTCGCCTTGAACCAGCGGATGCCGTAATTCACATCATCGACCATCGCGGGGTACTGCGCCTCCTCCGACAGCCGAAAATCCAGGGCGCAAACCCCGACGCCATGGGCGGCGAGATCTTCGTGAATGACTGCATTATTCAGCCGGTCGCCTGAACCCCAGGCGCCGCCATGAACATCAATCATCCATTTTACGGGCCCGCTCGCGGCCGGCCGGTAGAGGCGGGCGAGCAGGGTGATCCCGTCGATTGTGCGGTAGGCGACATCGTCGATGGTGGTCATGGGGCAGGTCCTTTAGTCGTTCGGGCAGAGTAGCAATAGTCTTGTCATCCCGGCCTTGTGCCGGGATCCAGCTTCATCGGCCGTTCAAGGCTGGACCCCGGAATAAATCCGGGGTGACAGTATTTGTTCGGATTATCACACGGGCGCTATGTCTCGAACAATTCCCCGCAGGGGTCAGGGCGACCCGTTCGCGCGCTTGAACGGCGATAATTCGCTCAGTGATTCCATCTCGTGCTCGATACCGCGGCGTTCGCGCTCGACAAAGTCGGCAACGGCGTCGCGAAAGCCCTCATCGCGGATCCAGTGCGCGCTGTAGGTCGCGGATGGCAGGTAGCCGCGGCTGATCTTGTGCGGCCCTTGCGCGCCGGCCTCGACCTTGGACAGGCCGTTTTTGATCGCGAATTCGATCCCGCGATAGAAACAGGCCTCGAAATACAACATTTTGAAATTGTCGATACAGCCCCAGTTGCGGCCCCACAACATGTCGGGCCCGCGCATGTTCAGCGCACCGGCGACGTAGTCGCCGTCATGGCTGGCAATGACCAGCACAACGTTGTCGGCCATGCGTTCACGCAGGAGCTGGAAGAATTCGTAGTTCAGGTATGCGTGGGCCCATTTGCGGTCGACGGTGTTCAGATAGAAGCCATAGAACGCTTCCATGTGTTCGGCGCGGATATCGTCGCCGGTCAGCACCTCGATATCGACCTCGGCATTTGCGGCGGCGCGTTCCTTGCGGATCATCTTGCGCTTGCGGGAATTCAACGTGTCGAGAAAATCGTCGAACGTCTCGTAGCCGTCATTCTGCCAGTGGAACTGCTGGCCCTGGCGCTGGAGCAACCCCAGCTCTCCCAGCTCGGTCCATTCTTCTTCCTCCGGGAAGGTGATGTGCAGCGACGAGACCTTGTGCTGTTTGGCAAGCTCGAGCAGG
>JBLIMV010000035.1:0-33318 GCA_047638395.1 Paracoccaceae bacterium
CACGCACCCATGAAGAAACCGCGTTCGAGCGGCGTCTGGCCGATGCGATGGAGCGCGCCTTCATCGCGGGCGTGACCGAGATTGAGGCGCTGGTTGACTATCTCAACGCCGCCGGTGTGCGCGACGAAGAGAACCGCGCCTGGACGGTCGATGCCTACCGTGCGGTGATCGCCCGGCTCGGGGCCTGATCCGCATGAATGGTTCATTTGGAGATGTGCGGCTGGAATTCCGCGACGTCACCAAGAAATTTCAGGACCGCCAGGGTTCCGGCCAGACGGTCGTCGCCGTTGAAGGGGTTACGCTTTCGGTCCGTGACGGCGAAGTCGTATCGCTGATCGGGCCGTCGGGCTGCGGCAAGTCGACCCTGCTCAACATGGCGTCCGGCCTGAACGGCACCAGCGGCGGCGAGGTTTTCGTCGATGGTGAGGAAGTCGTCGAGGTCAACGAACATGTCGCGTTTATGCTGCAGAAGGATTTGCTGCTGGCATGGCGCTCGATCCGCGAGAACGTCGAGCTCGGACTGGAAATCCAGGGTGTTGAGAAGGGCGAACGCCGCCGCCGGTCGGATGACTGGCTGGCACGCTGCAAGATCGCTGACTTCTCTGAGCATTATCCCCATCAATTATCCGGCGGGATGCGCCAGCGCGCAGCTCTTGCCCGCACGCTGGCAACCGACCCGCACGTGTTGCTGCTCGATGAGCCGTTCTCGGCGCTCGACGCCCAGACAAAGATGATCCTGCAGCAGGATCTTGCGCGCACGCTGGCCGATGCCCGCAAGACGGCGCTGTTTATCACCCACGACCTGGTTGAGGCGGTTGCGCTGTCGGACCGTGTGCTGGTGATGAGCCAGCGCCCCGGCAAGATTATCGAGGAGATCGACGTCGATATCCCCGGCCGCGACAATCCGATGGAGCGCCGGAAAGACCCGAAGATAGGCAACTACGTGGCCCAGCTTATGTCACTGCTTCATGTCGGAGAGGCCGAGTTAGAGCTCGCCTGACATGACGCCCACGCGAAACCCGAGACGAAACGTAAGAGACGAACAGAACTTAATTGCACTCAACCGCATGACTTAACAGGGAGACCCATCATGCACTTCACCAAAAAAATTATCGCAGCCTCTGCGGCGGCTATCGCCATCGCCGGCATGGCAACCGTCCCGGCAAACGCCGCCGAGAAGGTCAACTACCTGCTTCCGGCACCGGGCTTCCTGCCCGCTTTCGCGCCGTGGCAGCTCGCCAAGTACAAGGGCTTCTATGCCGATGAAGGTCTGGACGTCACATTCCAGCGCGCCAAGGGCGGCGTCGACGTCGCCAAGCAGGTTGGTGTCGGTAACGCACCGATCGGCGGCGGCATTGGCGACACATCGCTTCTGGTGCGCCCGAACGGTATCCCGGTCCGTTCCGTCGCGATCATGGGCGGCGGCTCGCTCGTCCAGCTCGTGGCCCGTGCCGACCGTAACATCAACAAGGTCGAAGACCTGAAAGGAAAGACCATCACGGTCATGTCCTATCAGGACACGACGTTCTTTGCGGCCCAGGGCATTCTCGCCTCGCGCGGGCTTACCCGGAACGACGCCAACATTCAGGCTGCCGGTCCGCAGGGTGTCTGGAAGCTGTTTGTCCAGGGCAAGGCCGACGCCATGATGGGCGTGCCTGACTGGATCGGCATCGCCATGGGCGCGAAGGTCAAGATGAAGATCTTCAACGCGATGGATTATTTCCCGTCGATGGCGCAGGCGATCCTCGCCTCCGACGAGATGATCAAGACCAACCCCAAGCTTATCCAGGGGCTGGTACGAGCAACGCTGAAGGGCCTGAAGATGATCATGGACGATCCGGCAGCCGCCGCCGCCGAATATGTGAAGGCGGTGCCGCGCTGGAAGGTCGGCCCGATGACCGGCACGTTCAAGCTTTACAACCAGTACACCTACCCGGGACAGAAAGTCCTCGGCGAGATGGACGAAGCGCGTCTGGCGAAGCTACAGGATTTCTACCTGAAATCCGGCTTCATCAAGAAGAAATCCGACGTGAAAGACCTGTACACGAACCAGTTCGTTAAATAGGTCGTTTCGCGAAAGACAGGATATCCCGGAGCGCCGTTTATTGCGGCGCTCCGGGGCTCGTTTGAAAATTAAAAATCTTAGCAGGCACCGCCGATGAACTCCGCCTTTACGCCGCCGCGTATCGCTGCAAGCCTCGCCATTCTGGTCGTTTTTCTGGCCGGGTGGGAGTGGGGCCCTGATCTGCTTGGCGTGGAAACCTATATTATCCCGCCGTTATCGTCGGTGGTCGAAGGTCTGTTCGATATGTTCCGGACCGACAGGCTCTGGATGCATATCGGTGTGACGACTTTCGAGGTCATCCTCGGATTTATCCTCGGCTCGCTGCTCGGCATGGTCGGGGGCTACGCGCTCGGCATGTCGGTGACCGCCGAAGTGGTGCTGTCACCCTATATTCTGGCACTTCAGATCGCGCCCAAAGTGGCTTTTGCGCCGCTTTTCGTCCTGTGGTTCGGCTTTGGGCTGGAGCCGCGCATTCTGATCGCGGTGCTGATCGTGTTCTTCCCGGTCCTGATCAACGTGATGACGGCGGTGCGGAATATCGATCCCGACCTGATCAATCTGGCACGCTCCTTCAAGGCGACCAAGATGCAGGTGTTCTGGAAAATTCAGGTTCCCGGTTCCATGCCGCCGATGTTTGCCGGTCTGCGCATTGGCGCGACTCTCGCCGTGATCGGCGTTGCGGTCGGTGAATTCGCCGGCGGCAATTCCGGCGTCGGCTATCTGATCGTGCTCACCGCAGGTGCCGCCGAGACGTCGAAAGTGTTCGCGGCGATCTTCGTACTCACCATGATCGGGATTATCGCCTACTGGCTGGTGATTCTGCTTGAGAACCGCGTGTTGCATTATATGCCGAGCCGCGAGCATGGCGGCTTCTAATGATTTCGTTTCGTATCAACGTTGCTCCACGGATATAGGGAGAGAGACATGACCGACGCCACAGTAACCACAGAAGCAGTTGAAAAACGCGTCGCCCTCGGGCCGCTGAACCGCTGGTGGCCGATAGCCGCAAGCTGGATGGTGACAGACACGCCGCTCGGCCTGACCCGTCTCGGCGAAAAAATTGCCCTTTGGCGCGATAAGGACGGCTCGGTTCATTGTGTTGAAGACCGTTGCCCCCACCGCGGTGCGCGCCTGTCGATGGGCTGGAATCTCGGCGACCGCATCGCGTGCTGGTATCATGGTGTCGAGGTCGGCGGAGACGGCGTGGTCAAGGACGTTCCGGCGATCGGGGAATGCCCACTGGTCGGTGAAAAGTGCATCAAGTCCTATCCGGTATTCGAGCACATGGGTGGTATCTTTGCGTGGTTCGGCGACGAGCTGCACGAAGAGCCCGACGAATTCGATATGCCGGAAGAATTCGTGTCCGACGAATGGGGGGCGATGCTGTGCACAGCCCACTGGAATTGCAACTGGACCTATGCGGTCGACAACGTGATGGACCCGATGCACGGCGCCTACCTTCACGCAGTGTCGCACTCAATGGCCGAGGGCGACCTCGAAGCGAAAATGCAGATCGACAAAACCGATACGGGTTTCATCTTCGGCAAGTCCGGCCAGCGGGATGTCAACTTCGACTGGATTGAGTGGGCCGATACCGGTTCGTTCTGGATGCGCGTGTCGCCGCTGCCGTATCGTCAGGAAGCGGGACCGGGCGGGAATTTCGGGATTATCGGTTTTGTGACGCCGATCGATGAAGAGAACTGCCGCGTCTTTTTCTGGCGCACGCGCAAAGTAAAAGGCTGGCAGCGTGACGCATGGAAGTTCATGTACCGCCACAAACTTGAAACCCTGCACTGGGACGTCCTTGAACAGGATCGTGTTGTGCTTTCTGGGATGGAGACGGACGCACGTGATCATGAATTTCTGTATCAGCATGATACCGGGCTTGCCCGCGTGCGGCGCGGATTGGCAAAGGAAGCGGAAACACAGCTCAACGCCGTTGCTGCCGCTGAAAGCTCCCACGCCGCAGCGGCTGAATAGGAAACGGCGGAAACACGATGTCGGTCGTATCACTCGATAAAAAACGCATTGTGATTACCGGTGCTGCGCGTGGTCTTGGCCGGGGGTTTGCCGAAGCCGCGCTCGATGGCGGTGCGCGGGTTGTCGTCGCCGATATTCTCGAAGACCGCGGACGTCAGACCGCCGATGAATTGTCAGCGCGCGGCGAGGTGTCATTCGAATTTGTCGATCTTGCCGATCCGGCCTCGATCGAATCCCTCGCAGCGTCCGCGGAGCAAACGCTCGGAGGTGTCGATGGTCTGGTGAACTGCGCGGCCATCGCCACCGGTATCGGCGGCAAAACATCGGATGAGATCGATATCGAGACCTGGGACCGTGTTATGACCGTGAACGTGCGCGGCACGTGGCTTGCGGTGAAGGCGTTCTCGCCCGCGTTGCGCAAAGCCGGTAACGGCAAGATCGTCAATATCGCGTCCGATACGGCTATGTGGGGTGCGCCGCGTCTTCTGCACTACGTGGCATCGAAAGGGGCCGTTATATCCATGACGCGTTCTCTCGCCCGGGAGCTTGGCAGCGACGGAATTGCGGTCAACGCTATCGCCCCCGGCCTGACACTGGTCGAGGCGACGGAATACGTCCCCGAAGACCGGCACCGGCAATATATCGACGGCCGCGCGATGAACCGCGAACAGCAGCCCGAAGACGTGAATGGTGCCGTGATGTTTCTGTTGTCGGATGCATCGGATTTTGTGACCGGCCAGTTGTTGCCGGTAAATGGTGGATTTGTTTTTAACTAACCGGAGGAGAGAAAAATGAGTTCGGAAGCAGCAGCCCGCATGGGCGCAGACGGAAAAGAAGAAGATCGTCCCGGCTGGCATCAGCAGGTCGGTCAGGGCTTTGATGATTGGATGGAATCCCGCGTCGCGCGTTATCAGACCCGGAAATATGATTGGGACGTTCTGAAGTTTCAGGCTGATCACGACCCTAAATACCGCCGCGCACAGATGCGCTACATGGGCACCGGTGGCACCGGTTTGGGTGACGACAACAACACTGTCCCGTCGGAGCATTTCACGTTTTCGACCATGGTGCTGCCGCCGGGCTGCGAAGGACCGCCCCATATCCACACCGATGTTGAGGAAGTTTTCTTCATGCTGCGCGGCAGTATTCGCCTGACGGTTCAGGACGGCGACAAGAAGTGGGAATCGGTCCTGAAGGAACGCGACCTGATCTCGGTCCCGCCCGGTGTCTACCGGGAACTGATCAATGAAGGTCACGAAGAAGCCCTGATGTGTGTCATGCTCGGTGCCAGTAAACCGGTTACGCCAAGTTACCCGGCAGATCATCCGCTCGCATCGATCAAGCGAGATAAAAAGTAGGGCTGACCTTTGGAAATAGATTCAAAATCCATCGCCACCGACCACGGCGAGATTACCTGTCTCGAAGTCGGTAACGGTGTGCCGCTGGTGCTGTTGCACGGCATTGGATCGGGGGCGGCTTCGTGGCAGGCGCAGCTCGAAGCTTTCTCCGGCCGGTACCGTGTCGTCGCCTGGGATGCGCCCGGCTACGGCGGCTCGGCGCCACTTGGGCCGACGACACCGGATGCGCGGGACTACGCCGGGGTTCTGGCGCAGTTTCTCGATGCGATGGGGATCGACTCCTGCCATCTGGTCGGACATTCATTGGGCGCGCTGATGGCGTGTTCGTTTGCCCGCCGCTGGCCTGAAAGGGTGCGGAGCCTGATGATTGGCGATCCGGCCGCCGGTTACGGCAATGCCGGCGCCGAAATTCAGGCGCAGCGCCGGGCCGGACGTCTCGACCTGCTCGATAGGCTCGGACCGGAAGGGCTGGCACGGGAACGCCACGGAAATCTGCTGTCCGATGACGCGCCGGACTGGGCCCGCAAACGGGTACAGGATGTCATGTCGCGGATCCGGCCCGACGGCTATCGTCAGGCGGTTGAACTGCTGTTGAACGGCGATATCCATGCGGACGCGGCGGAAATCAGCCTGCCGGTGACGGTGGTGGTCGGCGGCGCGGATACCGTGACACCGCCCGACGGATGTAAAGAGGTTGCCGAGAGCTTTGCCAAATCCCGCTTCGAGGTTTTGCCCGGTCTGGGGCATGCGTCCTATGTTGAAGGGCCGGATGCCTTTAACGCGATCCTGACCGAACATCTGGACGGAAATCAGGGCGGGGCTGAGTGACCGGGCGGGCCCGAAAGGCCAAGGAGCCGAGCTATATCGTTCCGGCGCTGGAACGGGGGCTGTTGCTGCTGCAGGCCTTCTCCAAGGACAGACCCGTGCAATCGCTTGGCGTCCTCGCCAAGGAGCTCGGTTTACCGCGGGCGACGACCTTTCGGCTGGCCAACACGCTCGAACATCTCGGATTTCTGGTGCGCGACCCGGAGACCGGCGAATACCGTGTCGGTGCGGCCGCGCTCAAGCTCGGCTGGAACTACCTGTCCGGTCTTGAATTGCCCGAAATCGCCTATCCGTTTCTGACCAATCTCAGATATGAGACCGGCGCGTCGGTCCATATGGCGGTGCGCGACGGCCACGACATCGTTTATGTCAGCCGCCTGCCGGCAAATACGGCGCTCAGCAGCAATATCAAGCTCGGCTCCCGCCTGCCGGCGCATGGATCGTCCATGGGGCGGGCGATGCTGCAGGACGTGGAAGAGGATCAGCTGTTCAAGCTGTATCGCGGTATCCGGGAACTGGCGCCGTTTTCGCCCGAGACGCCCAATACGGTCATGCAGCTGCGCGAATTGCTGCTCAAGGATGCGCAGAATGACGGCGTCATCATCAGCCGCGGGTATTATGAAAAAGGGGTTGTGAGCATCGCGGCCCCGATCCGCGACGGTGGCGACCGGGTTGTCGCTGCGATCAACATCACGGCGGCGGCGGGACGGTATTCGGATGAGGATTTCGAAGGCAATATTCTCGACCAGGTTCTGAAAGCCGCCCGGCTGATCTCGATGGCCATCGGCCATGACCCGGAGACACACCGGATTGCGCCCGGACTCGTTCACGCCCTGCCGGACACCGCGCTGGCAGAGCCGCGCTATTCACCGGATGACGAACAGGGGCATCCGAAATATCAGGACCGGGAAGGGCTGGAGAAAGCCGACCGCGAATTTCGTAAAGACCAACGCCGTCTGATGCGCGATGAGAAGGCGCATCAGGACGAGTTGCAGCGTCGCTATGCATCGCAAGATGAAGAAGAAACATTCTGACGGAATGCTGCCGCCCTCACGACCGCAGCACTTGAACAGGGAACGAGTATGAATACCGACATGAAAGACAAGGTCGCGGTCGTCACCGGCGGCTCTTCCGGAATTGGGCTGGCCACTGCCACCGCCTTTCTGCGGGACGGCGCAAAGGTCGCGATCTGCGGCCGTAACCAGGAACGGCTGGACGAAGCCGCGGCGGAGCTGGCGCAGATTTCAGGCGCGGAGAATATCCTCGCCGTCGCCTGCGACGTGCTGAACGAGGCCGAGGTCGACAAGCTGCGCGACCGGGTTGCGGAGACCTTCGGCCGGTGCGATGCGCTGGTATGCAATGCCGGCCAGGCGCGGGCGAGCAATTTTTACAACACCAGCGATGAAAACTGGCGCGACGAGTTCGAGCTGAAATTCTTTTCGGTCCTTCGACCTGTGCGTGCCTTCGAGAAGCTGCTTGCCGCTTCCGGGGCAGGGTCGATTGTTGTCACGAGCGCGCTGCTGGCGCGGGCACCGGAGCCGTTCCTGATCGCAACGGGTGCCACGCGGGCCGGTCAGCTGAACCTGATGAAATCCTTGTCGATTGAATTTGCACCCAAGGGTATCCGGGTAAACGCCGTGTTGATCGGACTGGTCGATTCCGGTCAGTGGAGCCGGCGATACGAGAGCGGTGAGAATGTTGACGGATCGCCCATACCGAAAGACATGTCGCAGGATGAATGGTTCGGGCAATTGGCGAAAGAGCGGAAGATACCGCTTGGCAGGCTTGGCCAGCCGGCCGAAGCAGCGAACGCAATTCTTTTCTTCGGCTCATCCGTCGCGTCGTTTATTACCGGCGAAACGCTTGATCTCACGGGGGGGCAGGCACGTAATGTCTGATCTGGTCACTGCAGGCGATATCGCCGCGGTTTTTCTTGAACGCTGCGGCGTTGAACATGCGTTCGGCGTTATCAGTATTCACAATATGCCGATGCTCGATGGGATTTTCCGGCGCAACAAGATCAACTTCGTGCCGGCGCGCTCGGAAGGTGGGGCGGTTAACATGGCCGACGCCAATGCGCGTGTGCGCGGCGGGCTCGGCGTGGCCATGTCGAGTACCGGCACCGCCGCGGGCAATGCCTGTGGCGCCATTGTCGAAGCGATGACGGCTGGCACGCCGTTGCTTCACCTGACGGGCCAGATCGACACCCCGCATCTCGATCGCCAAAAAGGATTTATCCACGAAGCGCCCGACCAGTTGGGGATGCTGGGGGCCGCCGGTAAAGGTGCTTTTCGCGTGTGGTCGGCGGACACGATGCTGGGCACGTTGCGCGAAGCGGTGAAGCTCGCGTTTACGCCGCCGATGGGTCCGGTCAGTGTCGAGATTCCGATCGATGTTCAGGGCGCGAAAATTCCGATGCCCGCAAACCTCGACCCGTTGCCCGTGTTCGCGCCGGAGCCGAGCGAGGATGCGGTCGACGCGTTGGCAGCGGCACTGGCGTCCAAGAAACGGGTCATGCTGTGGCTTGGCGGCGGCGCGCGTCATGCGGCGGATCCGGTTGCGCGGCTCGCCAAGCTCGGCTTTGGCGTTGTCACCAGTGTGCAGGGCAGGGGCATTCTGCCCGGTGACGATCCGCACTCATTGGGGTCTTTTAATCTTCAGCCCGTGGTGGAGGAATTCTACGGGACCTGTGATGCGATGGTGGTTGTCGGCTCGCGCCTGCGCTCGAACGAAACGCTGGGCTATCACCTGAAACTGCCACCGTTGTATCAGATCGATGCCGATCCGCGGGCCGACGGGCGTTCCTATCCGGTCGATATGTTTGTCTGTGGCGATTCCGGGCGGACGCTGGACGCACTTGCCGACCGGCTGGCCGCCAAGTTCAAACCTGATGGTTCTTTCGTGTCGGACATACAGACGACCCGGGCGGCGGCGGAACAAACCATGCGCGCAGCACTAGGGCCGTATAACGAGGTGGTCGATGCGGTGCTCGAATCCGTGCCACGCGATTTCGTCTGGGTGCGCGATATTACGCTGTCCAACACGATCTGGGGCAACCGTTTGCCGCCGCTTGACGGACCGAGGGATGGCGTTCATGCGCTTGGCGGCGGAATTGGCCAGGGCCTGCCGATGGGTATCGGTGCGGCCCTTGCGGTTCAGGGCGACGGGCGCAAGACGCTGGTGCTTGCCGGCGATGGCGGCTTTGCCGTTACCCTGGGCGAGCTTGCAACTGCCAAGCAGGAGAACGCCGATATTGCCATCCTGCTGATGAACGATGGCGGCTACGGCGTGATCAAGAATATCTCGGATGCGGTTTATGGTGGACGGCGCGCGTATTCGGACATTCTCGGCCCGGACTGGGGTGTGTTGTGCGATTCACTCGATATCCCGCATTGGGGTATCGGTGATGCCAAGGATCTCGGCGCGGCCCTGAAACAGGCATTCGATTCCGAAGGCCCGGCGCTGATCGAGATTGATATGGCGTCTATCGGCGATTTCGCGCAGGCCTTTGCCGGTCCGCCGAAGCGCGCTGCGGACGATGGAGATAATGCCTGATGGACGTTCTGCTGATCGGCTATGGCGCCATCGCACAGGAAGTGCTCAAGCATATCCAGCCGGGCGAGGACGCCAATATCGCTGCCATTCTCGTCCGCCCTGCACGAGTTGACGAGGTGCGTGCGGCCGTGGCGTCACGCGGGATCGAGGTCGTGTCGTCCTTCGATGAGCTGACCGTGAAACCACAACTTGTCGCCGAATGTGCCGGGCATGCGGGTGTGCGTGCCTATGGCGTGGATGCTCTGCGCCGCGGGATGGATTTCCTGGTGATCTCCATCGGCGTGCTGGCCGATGCGGCGCTGTATGACGACCTTGTGAGGGCCGCGAAAGAGGGCGGCTCCAAACTGGTGCTCGCAGCGGGTGCCGTTGCCGGTGCCGATGCGCTGGCCGCCGCCCGTGTCGGCGGGCTGGATAAAGTCACCTATACGTCGCGCAAACCGCCCGGTGCGTGGAAAGGCACACCGGCCGAAGAGGTCTGTGATCTCGATGCGCTGACGGTCGAGACCACGCTTTATCAGGGCGGTGCGGACGAAGCCGCGACGCGCTATCCGCAGAATGCCAATGTGGCCGCAACGATTGCGCTTGCCGGCGCGGGGTTCGCGAAAACCGAGGTGCGGCTGGTGGCCGATCCGGCAGCCGGCGGCAACATTCATCAGGTTCATGCCGAGGGCGCTTTTGGCGCGGTGGATATTGATATCCGCGGCAAGCCGTTGCCGGGTAATCCCAAGACATCAACGCTTGCGGCCCATTCGGTTGTGGCCGAGATCAGGCGGCGGGCGGGGTCTGTCGAGATTGGCGGCTAGAGGGCTGCTGGCTACTAATAAGAAAACGTTGTCCGCCTGTTCCAGCGGAATGTTCATCATGTTGTTAATGTCTTATTAACCTTACCGCATTAGCTTCCAAATTGTGTGATATTGGGGGAATCTACTTGAATCCGTTCAGCAGCCTTGTACAGCGTACAAGCCGAATAGTGTTGGTAATTGTCTTGGTTTCTGCCGGGTTGATCCCATTTAGCTCATTTGGTCAATCGGGCAGCCAAACAGCTAGTGAGGTGGATAGTCGTACCACCACAGTACTCGAAAGAGCCCGACCCGAGTTAGACCCGCTTGGCATGAAAATCAGCGGATTTATCATGTCGCCGTCGTTGCAAGTGGGGGTAAGTTTCAACGACAATATATTTGCGACCCAAACGAATACGCGGGACGATGTTATCGCCACGGTAACCCCCGGTATTCAGATTTCATCTGATTGGAACCAGCATTCCCTCGCTTTTGCTGCTAGTGGCGATGTCGTGCGTTATGCGACGAATGACGCCGAGGATCACGAAACCTACAATTTATCAGTCGATGGCAGGCTCGATGTCCGTCGCGATACAAAATTAAGTGCCAAAGCCGGATACAAGCTTGGAAGTGAAGAACGTGGATCTGTCGATGACGTTAACGGTAGCACTCCGACTGAATTCGACATTCGTTCGATCGAAGCCGGGATCATCAACAAATCGAACCGCCTATCTCTTAGCGCGGTGGGGGGCTTCTCCCTCCGAGACTTTGATGACGCCGGGGCTATCAACAACGATGACCGAGATCGCGATGAATTGAGCTTCACGTTTCGCGGTGGCTATGAAATTCAAGATCAATACGAAGCCTTCGCCCAAGTTATTTTGACTTCCGTCAATTATGATGCATTGGTCGATGATAACGGCCTCAATCGCGACAACGAAGGATACGAAATTCGCGCGGGAGCGCGTATCGATATCACGGGCCTATTATTTGGTGATGTTTTTGTTGGGTATCTGAATCGCAATTACGATGGTGCTACGCTTCGTCCCGTCGATACGGTCGTGGGAGGTTTGGATATTACATGGAATGTGACATCGCTAACGACCATCAAGGCGGGATTTGAGAGGGTGGTCGACGAAACGACGCTAGCGACTGCATCTGGAAATTTGACGACTGGCTACAATCTTTCGGTCGACCATGAGCTGCTTCGCAGCTTGATTCTGTCAGCACGTGTAGGAATTTCGACCGATGAGTTCGAGGGAGCAAGCCGCGAGGATGATTACGTTAAAGCGGGTTTGGGTGCAAAGTACCTATTGAACCGCAATCTTTCATTTTTACTCAGGTATGATTACTCCGAGCGCGATTCAAATGTTGCCGGCGCAGATAATGAAACCAACATGATACTCCTGACACTTCAGGCACGTATCTAACATTGAATATAGCTATCGAGTGTCGTGTCGGATGAGTAAAAAACATGATTAGGCGTGCTTGCCTGCAGTTGGTTATCGTTCTGATTTCGAGCACATTGTCGTCTCAGCCATCCAACGGCGAGCAGGCAGAGATTTATCAATCGTCTGCCGTCGAAGCTTATCGTTTAGGTGCAGGCGATGAGCTTCGTATTATCGTATTTGGCCATAAAGACCTTTCTGGGGATTTCACCGTGAACGGTGGTGGAGTAGTCGCCCTACCGCTAATTGGGAACGTTAAGGCGGCTGGCTTGGAACTAAAGGAACTAGAACAGAATTTTATCGAGACGCTCAAACCCGACTACTTGAAAAACCCATCCGTTAGCATTGAGGTATTAAATTACCGCCCGTTTTACATAATGGGGGAGGTGAAAAGGCCGGGTAGCTACGCCTTTGTGCACGGCATGACGACGATAAATGCTGTTGCACTCGCCGGTGGATTTACTCGCCGCGCACAGGAGGGGAACCTACTTATCATTAGAGCGAATGATGCCGATAGGACTAAGCAATTAGCTGGTCAGGGCACAGTTGTTCTGCCAGGAGATGTTATTGAAGTCCCCGAACGTTTCTTCTAGGTCGTTTGGGGCACTTGAATAGGTTTATCAGCGTGTAACGAGTATTTTCTAGAATGGGTTTTTAGTAGAGGCCGCGCGCAAGGGCGGGAGCGGCCAAATTTCTGCGGGTCGAGGGCAATTGGTCCGCGCCTTCGGGGCGCCGAACGTCTAAATTGACGCGAAACCATGTTCAGGAATACGCCGTGACTTCTGTCGACACTCTCACGATCCGCCGCCCCGACGACTGGCATCTTCATTTGCGCGACGGCGACATGCTGCGCGCGGTTCTGCCGTTTACCGCGAACGTGTTCGGGCGCGCGATCATCATGCCGAACTTGACGCTGCCGGTGGCCCGCGCCGCCGATGCAGCCGCCTATCGGGACCGGATCATGGCCGCCTTGCCGGCGGGCGCTGATTTTACGCCGCTGATGACGGCTTACCTGACCGATGGCACCGACCCGGAAGACCTGGCCCAGGGCCATGCCGATGGCATTTTTACCGCGGCCAAGCTTTACCCCGCCGGGGCGACAACCAATTCCGACAATGGCGTGACCGATCTTGCCAAAATCCGGGATGTCCTCGCAGCGATGGAGCGCATCGGTATGCCTTTGCTGGTTCATGGCGAGGTCACGGACCCGGCGGTGGACATCTTCGACCGCGAAAAGGTGTTTATCGAGCGCGTGCTCAAACCGGCGCTGGAGGAGTTCAGTGCGCTCAAAGTGGTGTTCGAACACATCACCACCGCGGAGGGCGTGGCATTCGTGCGCGGTGCCGGGGCCAATGTGGCCGCGACCATCACGCCGCATCATCTGGTGATCAACCGCAACGCTCTGTTTGCCGGGGGCATGCGCCCGCACATGTTCTGTCTGCCGGTTGCCAAGCGCGAACGCCACCGTCTCGCACTTCGCGATGCGGCGACATCGGGGGAGGCGGCGTTTTTCCTCGGCACTGATTCCGCGCCCCATCCGGTATCGGCCAAGGAAACCGATTGCGGCTGCGCCGGCATCTTCAACGCGCCGTCCGCGCTGGAGGTGTATGCGCAGGTGTTCGATGACGAAGGCGCTCTGGAGAAGCTCGAAGCCTTTGCGTCGCTGAACGGTCCGGCGTTTTACGGTCTGCCCGTGAATGAGGGAACTGTCACGCTGGAGCGCGGAGAGCGCGCCGCCGATGCGCTGCTCACCGTCGGCGATGAGGAAGTGCTGGCGTTCGAAACGGGCGTCACTGTCGGCTGGCGTATCGCCGGGTAACCGGGGCATCGGCATCTCGATGTTACACTATAGAGTATCCGGTAATACCGGGTGCCGCCGAATTTCCGGTCATCACCTGAAAGCAGACATCTATTCGCGACGCTAGGTCGGTCTGCTTCTAGCTGAGGCTGTTGAAAAACTCTGCCCGGAAGCTGTTCTCACTGTCCGCTACTCCTACAAGCGGGTTTTTTCTCCCGCCTCCAACCGATGCCGGGGCGGGTTTTTCGCTTATGGCCTGTTCGATTGTCGTTTTTACCCATGGATCAAGCCATCATCGGTCCTGGCGGTGGTCTTGCGGCGTGTTTGATCAGACGTCTCAGGTTCTGCACCGTTGCCGTCAGCAGGAACTCGTCCCTGGCGCCGCTCGGGCCGCTCAACCTGAGCCTCGTCATTGCCAGGTTGCGCTTCGCTTCTCCGAACAATCTCTCGATCTTTTTGCGGTCGCGGGCGGACTGGTTATAGGCCTCGCTGCCGTTCAGGGCGCGGGCGTGATCGCGGGCGGCCTCGTTGAGGTCACGAGGGATTTTGCGTGACGGGGTGCGCGGGCAGCACCTGGGCTTCAACGGACATGGATCGCAGTCGCGCTTCGATGACCTGTACAGGAGCGTCTTGCCGTCGTGAACCGTGCCGGTGGTCCTGAGCGTCTTGCCTTCGGGGCAGACATAGACGTCGCGGTCTTTATCGAAGGTGAAGTCGCCGCGCGAGAGGGTGCCGTCATCGCGCCTGCTCTTGTCCCAGACCGGAATGTGCGGCTCGATCCGGTGTTCCCTGAGCCAGCCGAGCATTCTGCCGGTGCCGTAGGCCACATCCCCGGCGATGTGCCCCGGCTTGAGACCGAAGGTCCTGGATGTACGTTCAACCATGGTCTCCGTCGCCTCGACCTCTCTCGATATGCGCGTCGGGGTCGCCTCGACATCGACGATAACGGCGTTTTCCATGTCAATCAGATAGTTCAGGCTATAGCCGAACATGACCTTGTTGCGCCCGCGCGTCGTCCAGGCAGCGGACGGATCAGTGGGCGACAGGGCCCTGGGCTTGTGGCGTGGGTTGATCGGTGAGGATGCGCCATCCAGGGCGTCCAGATATTCCCTGATCGGGCGTCGGGCCTGCTGTTCATCCGTCCAGTCGATATCCGCTCCCTCGACCCGGGCAAAGCGGCTGGCATCGGCCTCAATGACACTGGCATCGACAGCGAAGCCCTCGCCGCTGACGAGCCCGGCTTCCATGCATCGGCGTACCACGCTCTCGAACACCGAGCGCAAAACGTCGCTGTCGCGGAACCGTCCGTGCCGATTGACCGAGAAGGTCGAATGATCCGGCACCGCATCCTCAAGCCCGAGGCGGCAGAACCACCTGTAAGCCAGATTGAGTTCAACCTCCTGACACAGACGCCGTTCCGAGCGGATCGAATAGCAGTAGCCGACCAGTAGCATCCGGATCATCAGTTCCGGATCGACCGAGGGACGGCCTGTATGGCTGTAAAACGGCGCAAGCTCGGCACGCAGCCAGGTCAGGTCAAGCACGGCATCGAGCCCGCGCAACAGGTGATCGTTCGGAACCCGGTCTGCGAGATCGAACGCATAAAACAGACGGTCCTGCAGCCCAACCCGATTGCCCAGCATCCGCGTTCCCCTTGTCCGATATCAGAAGAAACAGGGAATCACGCCGGGAAGCCGGGTTCAACAGAGTTTTTCAACAGCCTCAGCCAGCAGCGGACATGCTAACGGCGCTGGGTTCACGTGCCCTGTTCCCAGCAGTAAGATGGGCAGGTTGCGAGCCGCTTTACCGGTCAGAACCCGGTGGCCGACGAACGGTCGATATCGGCGCTGTTTAAATTCGGATGATAATTAGAAACACTCTATGACGACAGATGCGACCCAGGACCAATGGCTCAATAACGTTGTCGACCAACTGCGCGCGTTTGATGGCGTCGAGTGTGAAACCGTCGAAGATGGCCGGGTCGGGTTGAGTATTTCCTATAATGGAAACAGTAGCGAAGTGTCTATTGAGGTCTCCGGCAATGATTACCGGTCACACAAAATTCAATACAGCCAGCTACGCAAGGCACTCACGGAAATTGGTATTGCGGAGGGGCAAACATACGTAGCGGCAAAGCTGCCACGTAGGCCGATGACGCCCCAAATGCGGGCGGCAAGGGAACAACAGAAGAATGCCTTTGAAGCCTGGCAAGAGTTATGGCGAACACTCCGCAAGGCCGAAAAGGCACTGGATGTTGAATACGAAATCATCCAGATGCGGGATTATTACTGACGACACGCGATATCTCGCATCAGGCTTTCGATTCCCAAGCCAAATTTCTTTGCACATATGCTGATATACTAGCGAACTGACGAGTCTATTAGCGACAGCAGGGCCTCCGGTCGGATCCGAGGTGCGCCACTGCTACCCCTTGTGGCAGAACGCCAGCACGTTGAACCTGGCTTGTGCACCCCATATTCGCCGTACCTGCTTTCCTAAATTGGAGTGTAGGCTGCCCCTTTAGGAAGGGGGGATCGTCATGCTAAGTCTTCGAGACAACTTGCAACGAACACAGGCAATTCATCGCCTGCAATCACTATCTGAAGAGATGCATGATGCCCTGACCGGACATATGACTGCCAGCATTGGCCGCAGATATGGCTCCGGTTTTCCCTTGGCGGTCCTTGCCAGACATGTGAATTTATTGAGCTATCCCGGTTTCGACCTTGGTCACCTTTATCAGGAGGAGTCTGATTCCGTATGATTCTGCGAAGGGTTGTCTGTCGGTGTTTGAAACTTTATCGTTTCCAGTATGAAAGACGATCTCCAACGACAGGCACAGCAAATCCGGTTGTGGCGCAAGCGTCGCAAAATGACGCTAGAAAACCTCGCCAGGAAACTCGGTACATCTGCCGGGCATTTGCACAAATGGGAAACCGGAAAAGTTTCCGTCAATGTCGATAGACTGGATGACATCGCCAGGGTTCTTGAGGTCGGCTTGCATGATCTGCTGCTGGATCCCTCCAGGTTCAACTCCATACCTGTTATCGGCGTTCTCGATCATTTCGGTAGGGTCGAAATCATCGAGGATTTTGCATCCGGCGACCCGCTGAAGTTTGTCGACGCCCCGGACGGTGTCGATGTCGATTCTGGCGCTGCGATAGAAGTGGCGGGAGATGCATTGCAGCCAATACCAAACGGATGGCTCGTCTATTTTAATCGGACATACGGGAGCAGCCATTACGGCGGCATAGCCAACGAAGCTGTGGGCGGGCTCTGTGTGACGAAAATCTCCGATGCTCCGCAGATGCTAGTTCGCCGGGTAGGAGAAGGCTCCAAGCCTCCCTACTACAATCTGTTCAGCCCACACACGACCGAGATCCTCGATATTGAACTGGACTGGGCGGCGCCAGTGGTGTGCTTACGTCCGATGCCAAAAACTTCTGAATAACCTCAAAGGCCTCGCATCAGATTTGGACATTGGCGTACACCGCTAAGGCCTGTGGCGTTGCACAACTATATGACTTTAAGAAATTTTAACTGCAACCTTTTGGTGGTTCCCCTATAGTTCCACCTGATCGTTCAGTGACCTGGGAAGTCGCATTCAGGAGGATCATCGATGACCCCTTCGGGATGTCGTCGGTGGTCAAATGTGGGGGGTGGCGTACCACCTGGACGATCGCCCAGCATTGCCATCAGAAACACCCGAAGGAACCTGAGAAAACGTCGGGAATCTTTACAACTTGAAACATTGTTAACATTTGCAGTCTGCTAACCCCTTGTATTTGCGGGATTCAGATAACTGGCACGAAAATTGCATTAACTATGGCAAGCACCTCTGAACGAGGAGGGCCGTGTAGGTAAATTTGTAGGATGGTAGAAAAATGATCGGTATCGTATTCAGGCTTTATTGCGTCGCTGTCCCGGCCGTGGTTATCGCCGCCGTCTGGTCCCCGCTGGGCATCGCCGGCTAAAACCACCTCAGATTCGCCGCGTCTTCTGGACTCGTTTTCGGGGTCGCCGCGTCACAGAATAGAAAAAGGGCGGGGAACTATCCCGCCCTCGTTTCGTTTGATCCGCCAATTCAGCCTTTAGAGGTGGTCCTCGACCCAGTCGAAGATCGCCGGGCTCTGATGCACCCAGCAGTCATGGCTGCAATGCACGGTGCCACCGACCTTCGGGTCCTCATACAAAATCAGCGTTTTATCCTCCGCGCCAATCTCATCGAACAGCTTCTTGGCACCCTCCCAGTTCATGAGCTTATCACTCGTTCCATGGGTCATCAGGGTCGGCACCTCAATGTTCTGGGCAATGCCTTCCATCGTGAACGCCTTCAGCTGCGCGCGCGCCTCATCGTGAGAAACCCCACCCAGCAGACGCTGTACCACGGGCTGCAGGTGCTCGTAGAAATCGTACAGATCATCGAGGATCGAATAACATCCCGCCCACGAGACAAGGCACTTGATGCGGTCTTCGAATGCGGCAACGCGCGGCGCGTAATACCCCGCCATTGATATCCCCATCAGGCCGACCCGGTCCGGATCGATCTCGGGGCGACTGAACAGATAATCGAAACACGCCTTGCCCGGCACTTCGTAATCGGCCCGCGTCGGAATGTCCTTGAGATACATCGAAGAGCCCCGACCGGGGGTGTCGACGAGCAGCATTGCATAACCGCGCTCGACCATCTCCTTGCCGCTGAAATAGATCTCTTCGGCGAATGCGTCGGCACCGCCGATAAAGAACATTGCCGGCCATTTTCCCGGCTTCGGATTGCGCGGATGACAGAAATAGCCGTCATATGTCTCGTCGCCGCATTTCACCTCGATCACCTCGATGGGCGGATCGTGCAGCGCGGCGGCGGCGCGGAAATTTTCCTGCGACTTTCTGAAATACGCGGCCTTGTCGTCGTTCCGGTCCATTCTCAAAAATACGTCGGCCATACGCCAGTACTGGTTGGCGGCGAAGAAATACTTCATCGCCGAACGCTCGTGGCCCTCCGCCAGGCATTTCTTGGCCCGCGCCTCTGTATCCTCAGCCTTCGCGGTCCAGGTTTTCTCCCAGCTCTCATGGTTGCCGGGTTCGATCTCCTTGCAGACACGCGCAATCTCGAATGCGTCGCCGCCGCCTTCTCCGGCCTCGGCGACGAGACGAAGGGTTTGTGAGCCCATACCCTCTGTCGGGAAGAAAAAATCAATCATGGCAGCAGGCCTCCTGTTGGCGTTGGTTTTGTTGGTTTTGTTGGTTTTCCGACGCATTTATACCGGAGGAATATCCCCTTCGGTAGGCCGACCATCCAAAATGGTGCAGACAGGGCCGATGCCTAGCGGCGATACGACCTGGTGACCAAATCCCTGAACCGTGGCCGGAGATCCGCCGGCATGCCCCAGGAAAGATCCGTCAGTATTCGCTGGTGCAGTTTATCCCACTCCGGGCTTCTCGGGTCCGTCAACGCGGCACGTTTGCTGTCCAGTATCGACCGGATTTCTTTGACGTTGTGATACTCAGGATAACTCGCAAAGGCGGCATCGAAGGCCTTGCGGGCGGCGTTAAAGTCGCGCTTCAGAAGCGCCTCGAATCCCCGGCGCTCCTGCGCCCGGGCACTGGTGATTGCCGATGCCCCGACGGACTTTGTCGATTTGAGCGATTTCTGGACTGACTTTGAGCGATCGCCCGTATTGGCCTCCGCCGACCGGATCTGCCTGACTTCCCGGTCAAGATTACCTTCGACCTTTTCAAGCTTGGCTTCGATATCCTTGACGATCTTTGTGTTGGATCCACCGCCGCTCTGAACGGCAGCTAACAAAGCGCGGATATCATCCAGCTCTTCGTTCGTATTCTCTTTGATCTGACTGACCTGCTGACCGAGTTTGAGAACCCCCGCAAGCTCGAACTCCCGGCTGTCCAACAGGTTCCATATCCTGTCGCCGTAGCCAAAGAGCAAGACCAAAACCAATGCGGGCCACATAAAGGTCCGCACATAATCCAGTATCAACCGCCCAAGAGCGTATGAGTCACCGCGTTCCGTCGCCATCAATCTACCCCACACATTTTGCCTACCCCGCGCGGGTCCTTTGACCCACGCATCTCAAACATAGCAGAATGCGAAAGCAATATCTAAAGGCGCAATATCTGTTAAGGGTCAGGTGCAGAAGTCTAGCCCAGTGTCTGGAACTTCCGTTGCTGGATGAAGAGCGGACGAAATCCGTTCAATAATGGATTTAATCCGAAAGGCAGTTGCATCGGCATGTTTGACGCCGTCAACAATTTAAGGGGAGGGGAATGAAAGCCGAAACGGGTATACGAAATGGTTGATATCGTGCCCCCACCACGTTCTCCGAACAATTAGACATGCGCGATGATTGTAGGATCTTGATTGCGGCATGCCCTCGCAACCATCTTGGCCTGTCGCCGTCTTTTAGAGACGCAGCGGAATTTTTTATTGACTAAATGTTAGAATCTACCGCCGCATTGCCAACAATCGCTAGCCCTGCGCCGACAATGTCGTCATTATTCGATTGATCGTCGGAAGCCCGGTCCTCCCTCTGCAGATGCCTTGCTCACCGTCGGCGATGAGGAGGTGCTGGCGTTCGAAACAGGCGCCACTGTCGGCTGGCGTATCGCCGAGTAACCGGATGAGCAACGCGGAAACCATCTTGTGACTAACATGCGACCTGGAAGCTCTCCCGGGCTGTCGCGCTCGTGGCAGACACCCTTCATCCTCCTCGTTCTATGCTGTCTGGCAATCTTCGCCAGCGGCTCACCGGCCATGGCCCATGCCGTCACCGAAGGCGACAAGGGCTACATCATGGAAATCAGCGGGATACACCTGTTTCCGTTCACCTACCTCGGCGCCAAGCACATGGTGACCGGTTACGACCATCTTCTGTTCCTCTTCGGCGTGATCTTCTTTCTCTACAAGATGAAACACGTCGCCATCTATGTCAGCCTCTTCGCTGTCGGGCATTCGACGACGATGCTCGCGGGCGTCTATCTCGGCTGGAACGTCAATTCATTCCTGATTGATGCAATTATCGGACTGTCGGTTGTGTACAAGGCGCTCGACAATCTCGGTGCATACCAGCGCTGGTTCGGCGTTCAGCCGAACACGAAAGCGGCGACGCTGATCTTCGGCCTGTTCCATGGATTGGGACTGGCGACTAAGATTATTGATTACGAAATCGCTGAAGATGGTCTTTTGCCCAATCTTCTTGCCTTCAACGTCGGTGTCGAGATCGGGCAGTTGATCGCGCTTGCCATGATCCTGATCGTCATGGGTTTCTGGCGGAGACACCCCGGTTTCTGGAAACACGCCTATACCGCTAATGTCGCGATGATGTCCGTCGGGTTCATCCTGATCGGATTTCAGCTCACCGGCTATTTTGTCGTCTAACTTCCCCACACGGAAAAATCTAAAATGTACAATTCGAACAAGCCCGACCCGGAAGAACTTCCCAGCTCCCGGCAGTTGATCAAATCGACGGTTATTGCGGCAGTCGCCGCCGCGGTCATTCTGGTAACGGTCATCCTGCCCGCAGAGTACGGAGTTGATCCCACGCGCATTGGTAAAGCGCTGGGTTTGGCCAGCATGGGTGAGATCAAAACGCAGTTGCATGAGGAAGCCGAGATCGATCGGCTGAAAGAGCAACAGCAGCGAAAGCAGAATGACAACAAAGGCCAGTCGAGCCTGATGCAGAATATATTCGGTCTGTTGGTGGGTAC
The DNA here is from genome assembly GCA_047638395.1 of Paracoccaceae bacterium. Lineage (GTDB taxonomy): Bacteria > Pseudomonadota > Alphaproteobacteria > MPNO01 > UBA830 > CAXBCP01. The sequence continues at coordinate 21,531 of JBLIMV010000035.1, forward strand.
CGCACTGGCGCAAACTGCAAAGCCGGCATGGAGCGATAAAGTCAGCGTCACCCTCGCGCCGGGCAAAGGTGCCGAGATCAAGCTTGTGATGAAGAAGGGCGCCGTTGCGGCGTTTGCGTGGACCGTCAATGGCGGGGTCGTCAACTACGACCTGCACGGAGATGGCGGGGGACGATCCATCAGCTACAAGAAGGGCCGTGCCGTCCCCGGACACGAAGGCACTTTCATAGCGAAGTTCGCCGGTAATCACGGTTGGTTCTGGCGCAACCGTGGAAAGCGGGATGTTACGGTGACTTTGAGCGTGCGGGGCGCGTACAGCAACGTAAAACGAACCGACTGAAACCAGCTGAAAACCTGCTATCTGCCGGCAACTTTAGACGAGGGAATTGAGTGGCCTCCCGGAAAAGTATCTGGAGACGTGTCATTCAGTTTCCCAATGTCCGTCCGGGTCGGCAGACGGAGTAGTCCCGAATGACCCGCCGCCTAGCCTAGTTCGCGCTTCTCATAAAATCTTCAACGGCGGTACGGCTTGTGAGCGCTGCCCGGCCACCGACATCCAGCCGGCTTCCGCAATATTTTCATTGTCTGGAGCTCGTCGCCTTGCACCCTGCTTTTGCAGTCATCGACCTTTAGATTGAACGTCAAAAACCGGCCGAAATACGACCGGTTGACCGTCACTTTTTTAAACGCATTGCCGTTGCCCACGTGTGGGTCCGAGAATCCGTCCCAGTGGGATGACACTTTCACCCCGGCTTCCGGTTGCTGATCTGGTAGTTCTTGTTCGCCGCCAAAATTAGGGCCTCGGACACCACAACCCCGGACATCGGGTTGTCATTGATCTGTTTTTGCGCGGGTCCGCTGTGTCGAAAAGGGGCTGAGCGATGAACGTGTTTTTCAGCTTCCGGCGGAGGCGGGAACCGAGATTGATCATTGGTATGTCATCTGTTAGCGTCGATGCGTGTCCAAGAGGGGACCTTGTCAGAACGATGAGGTCGTCATTTTGGCGTACGATGTGTCAGTGGAGGGGGACCCCCGCTGAACTGCGACTGATAGGATTAATCAGAACGCGTCGTTTGACCTCCGGCAACAGCCGGTTGGGGAACCGTCAAAAAATTCAAATATGCAGGCCGGATCGGGCTTTGTGCCCGTGACGGGAAAATCGCGTTCACAGCGATGCCTGTTTGATACTGACGGGAGAGAATTACGTGTCGACTAAACTGGATCAGGACTTTGGCGAAGAACCGCTCGAAGTCCGGGATACCGAGCATTATCAGGAAGAATACGTTCAGCGTTTCGTCGAAAAATGGGATGAATTAATCGATTGGGAGGCACGTGCCAAAAGCGAAGGCCAATTCTTCGTCGATATTTTGAAAGGGCGCGAGAAGGTCAAAATTCTCGATGTCGCGACCGGCACGGGGTTTCATTCGGTCCAGCTTCTGAGAGCCGGGTTCGACGTTACCAGCGCTGACGGGAATGCCGAGATGCTGACCAAGGCGTTTGAGAATGCCCGCAACAGAGACCTGATGCTGCAAACCATCCACGCGGATTGGCGTTGGCTGAACAAGGACGTGCACGGCAAGTACGATGCGATTGTCTGCCTCGGCAATTCCTTTACCCACCTTCACGATGAAGGCGACAGGCGCCGGGCGCTTGCTGAATTTTACGCCGCGCTGAAATATGACGGTGTGCTGATCCTTGATCAGCGGAATTACGATTCCATCCTCGACGAAGGTTTCAGTTCTAAACATACATATTATTACTGCGGCGACCAGGTGACGGCGGAACCTGTGCATATGGACGACACGCTCGCGCGGTTCCGGTATTCGTTTCCGGACGGCTCCGAATACCATCTGAACATGTTCCCGCTACGCAAGGCCTATATGCGCGGCCTGCTGGAAGACAGCGGTTTCCAGCAGATCAAGACCTTTGGCGATTTCCAGGAGACCTATCAGGAGAACGATCCTGATTTCTTCGTTCATGTCGCGGAGAAGAGCTACCATGGCGATTAAAAGCGAGGCGGTTGAGCGGGCCGAGGCCTATTACGACAGCGGCGCGGCGGATGCGTTTTACCAGACCATCTGGGGCGGTCAGGATATTCATATCGGTCTTTATCGCGACGACGTCGAGCCGATTGCCGATGCCAGCCGGCGCACGGTCGAGACAATGGCAAACCGCCTGGTGAAAGCCGACGCGACAATCCGCGTCCTCGATATCGGCGCCGGCTATGGCGGCTCGGCCCGCTATCTTGCCGACCGGTTCGGCTGCAAGGTGACCTGTCTCAATCTCAGCGAAACGCAGAACGCGCTTAACCGAACGCTGACGGCAGAGGCCGGGCTGACCGAGCTTGTCGACGTGGTTTACGGTGATTTCGAAAATATCCCCGAGCCCGATGGCCGTTTCGATATCGTATGGTCGCAGGATGCGATCCTGCACAGCGGCAACCGGACGCGCGTGCTCGATGAAGTGCGCCGGGTTCTGGTCGGTCGCGGCCAGTTCATCTTTACCGACCCCATGCAGTCCGATACCTGCCCTGACGGGGTGTTGCAGCCGATCCTCGACCGCATCCAGCTCTCGACGCTTGCCTCTTTCGGCTTTTACCGCGCCGAGCTCGGTGCCCGGGGTTTTGAAGAATCCGAACCCGAGGACTTAACCGACCAGCTCCGCATGCATTACTGGCGCGTCGGACAGGCACTGCAGGACCGGTATGATGAAGCGGTAAAACTGTCGGGACAGACCTATGTGGACAACATGATCAAGGGTCTGCAGCACTGGGTAGACGGTGCCGATAACGGCTACCTCGCCTGGGGCATCATGGATTATCGACTTACCGCCTAGAGCGAACCGGGCCAGAAGCGGAAAGTATGAATTTGCCGGCGGGGCACCGGCTTTGCACGCACATTCAAAAATTGAATTTGCCGGGGTTTTTGCTATCGCTTGCTCGCGGGGGCGGCGGATATTCAAGATAACCTGCCTCAGTTTTGTAACCCGGGTCCGGTGTCGGGATACTTTACAACCTGAGGCGGTCAGATAGATTTAGTGGTTTCAACACATTGATATATATGAGTTTCTTCTGTTGGCACGATTATTGCATTACATGGCTGGAGATCGTGAGTGTAATTTTTTAGTAGTCAGTGGAGTTCCTAATGACCAGTCGTTTTAAAACCCTTTTTACCCCAATCCTCGGCGCCGTCGCCGCCCTGTCATTGGGCACCTTTGCCGGCCCGCAGGCGAACGCGCATACCATTTCCGTTGGGACCTACAATGCGGGCACGCTGGGTAGTGTTACCGTGGTTCTCGGCTCGTATCACAGTTCCGGGTCCCCCGAGGGCTCGATACAACTGACCGCAGGGCCGAGCGGCCCGTCATCTGTTATATCCTTTACGGACCTGGTGACGGTAAAATCGGGTGAATTGATTGACGGCACGAACAATTTCTTCGCGTCGGCCAGTGCCGGCTCCGATCCCAGCAGCACGTTCGATGCGCTAACGGGCGTGCCGGGCCGGACTACCCTGCGATGGCAGTCCGTGACGTTCACAGGATTGACCGCTGGAGATTATACCTATCAGATTTCCGGGATGAATTCTGACATCTGGAATGACTGGAATTCCCTCACCGCCAATTGGCAAGGTCAGCTCACCATCACGGGTGAGGCAGTGGTCGGTGTGCTTCCCGAGCCTGGTACCCTGGCGGTTCTCGGCCTCGGCCTCGCCGGGATCGGCTTCGCCAGACGCAGACGCGCTGCCTGATCCTTCACCGCGCACAACAAATCAAAGCGGCGGTCCCTTGGGGCCGCCGTTTTCTTTTGCGCGGAAGAGTCCGCTCCGGGGCAGGAGCGTCTGTTGTACCGATGACCGGCCGATTTTCGCGTTGCGCCCTGCAGCTGATGCCTGGCACTGCGCCCTTATGAGCGCTCGACCTAGCCCTCAGCGCATTCCGTGATTTTCCCGCCCGGGTTTTCCAGAATCAGAAAGCAGTCGTAGCGTTCCAGGGTAGGGCGATTGCCCCAATGTGCCTCGGCGCGCTCCAACCAGGCGGCGTCATGGCCTTTATCGGCGTGGGCCAGCGTTTCCCATAGATAAATACCCTTGGTCGCCAGCGTGTCGGGGTCGCGCATGAACATCTTTCGGACAAGACCCGGATAATCGGTCCAGCGGTCGAACGTGCCGGCGGCATCGCGCACCATTTCGGCGCGGTCCATGCCGGGGGTGCGGTTGAAGGAAACGATTTCGGTGATCATGGGCGTTCTCCGGTAGGGGGCAGGTTTCCACCAATACTACTGAAGGCTGCGGCATCTCGGCAATATCTCCCCGATATGCTGGCCTGAACCCGGCTTGTGGCGTAAACCTTTACCAACGAAATAACACCGATAGCGGAGACGATCATGGCGAACCTGACCCATTGGATTAACGGCAAACACGTAGAGGGCACATCGGGCCGGTTTGGCGATGTCTATAACCCGGCGACCGGTGAGGTCGTCTCACAGGTGCCGCTGGCGTCCACCGCTGAGCTGAACGCCGCTGTTGATGCCGCAAAGGCCGCTTTCCCGGATTGGGCGGCAACGCCGCCGCTTACCCGGGCGCGGATCATGTTCAAATACAAAACCCTGATCGAGGACAATGCCGACCGCCTGTCGGCGGTGATCAACGCCGAGCACGGCAAGGTGCTGTCCGATGCGGGCGGATCGCTGACCCGCGGGCTCGAAGTAGTCGAATTTGCCTGCGGTATCCCGCAGCTTCTCAAAGGCGAATATACCGAACAGGTCGGTCGCGGCATCGATGCGTGGACCACGCGCCAGCCGCTCGGTGTCTGCGCCGGTATCACGCCGTTCAATTTCCCGGCGATGGTGCCGATGTGGATGTATCCGATGGCGATTGCCTGCGGCAACACGTTCATCCTGAAGCCGTCCGAGAAAGACCCGTCCTGTGCGCTGCTGCTGGCTGAACTGGCGACCGAAGCAGGGCTGCCGGACGGCGTGCTCAACGTGGTCAACGGCGACAAGGAAGCGGTCGACGCCCTTCTCGATCATCCGGATGTCCCGGCGATCAGTTTTGTCGGATCGACCCCGATTGCGCGCTACATCTATTCGACCGGTGCGGCGAACGGCAAACGCGTACAGGCGCTGGGCGGGGCGAAGAACCACATGGTGGTCATGCCCGATGCAGACATGGGACAGGCGGCGGATGCCCTGATGGGCGCGGCCTATGGCTCCGCCGGCGAACGCTGCATGGCGATTTCAGTCGCGGTGGCGGTCGGCGATGCCGGAGAGAAACTGATGGAGCTTCTCAAGCCCAAGGTCGAGGCGCTCAAGATCGGTCCCGGCACCGATGAAGAGATGGATATGGGCCCACTGGTCACCGGCGAACATCTGGCCAAGGTGAAGGGCTATGTCGATATCGGCGTAGACGAAGGCGCGGACCTGGTCGTCGACGGCCGCGATTATTCACTGCAGGGCTATGAAGACGGCTTTTTCATTGGCGGCTGTCTGTTCGACAACGTCACCACCGACATGCGTATTTACAAGGAAGAGATCTTCGGCCCCGTGCTGTCGGTCGTGCGGTCCGAGAAGTTCGAGGACGCCGTGCAGATGATCAACGATCATGAATTCGGTAACGGTGTGTCGATCTTTACCCGTGACGGCGATGCCGCGCGCGAATTTACCAATCGTATCGAGGTCGGCATGGTGGGCGTCAATGTGCCGATCCCGGTGCCGATGGCGTTCCATTCCTTTGGTGGCTGGAAAAGCTCGCTCTTCGGCGACATCCATATGCATGGGCCGGAAGGCGTACGCTTCTACACCCGCCAAAAAGCAATCACTCAGCGCTGGCCGACAGGCGTGCGGGCCGGTGCCGAATTCACCATGCCGACGATGAAGTAAGACGATTCAGGCTCTGCGCGTCCGCAGGGTCAGGCTCTGCGCGTCCGCAGGATCAGGCGCCACCCGTCCTCAGGTTCAGCGTGACCCTGGTCACGGACGCGTCTTCCGGGATCAGGGCGCGCTCAAAGCCGAGTTCGCGACATAGATCGAGCATCCGTCTGTTTTCTGACAGCACGTAGCCGAAGATCGACCCGGTTCCGCGGGTGCGCGCATAGTCGATGATGCGGTTCATCAGTAGGGTTCCGTAGCCGTTTCCGGACATCGCCTTACCGATGATGATGGCATATTCCGCCTGTTCGTTATCCGGATCGGCATGAATGCGCACGACGCCGAAGATATCGGTTGTCCCCGGCGCGCCCGGTTCGGTGAGCACCAGCGCCATCTCGCGGTCGTAGTCGATCTGCGTGAACCGCGCCGCGTCCACATGGGGCAGGGTCTTGCGCAGACCTGCGAAGCGCAGCCGGCTTTCTTCCGGTGTTAGCCCGGCGAAAGCTTTCTGCAGGGATGGCTCGTCCTCCGGCACGATGGGCCGCAGCAGGAGTGGCGTGTCTCCGTGGCGTTCGATGGTTTCTTCCAGTTGGGCGGGGTAGGGGCGGATGGAAAGGCGGTCTTCACCGGCCATGTCGGTTGCCGCCACACGCACCCGGGCATCCAGCGCGATCACGCCATCCGGATCGGCGAGCAGAGGGTTGATGTCGAGCTCGCGGATCTGCGGGAAGTCGACGATCATCCGCGATATCCGGATCAGGGTGAGCGCCACGGCGTCCAGATCGACCGGCGGTAGCCCCCGGTATCCTTTGAGTAGATTCCATATCCGCGTCTGTTCGATCATGTCGGCGGCAAGGTGCCGGTTGAGCGGCGGCAGGCCGAGGGCCTTGTCCTTGGTCACCTCAACCGAGGTGCCGCCCTGTCCGAACAGAATTACCGGTCCGAACTGATCGTCGGTCGACATTCCGGTGATCAGCTCATATGCGCCGGGACGGCGGATCATCTCCTCGATCATGAAGCCGTCGATCTGTGCCTCGGGCCGGGCACGGGCAATGCCTGCCAGCATGGCGGTGGCCGCGGCCTCGACGGCATCGGCCCCATCGAGGCCGAGAATAACGCCCCCGACATCGGTTTTGTGGGTGATGTCAGGCGACAGGATTTTAAGGGCGACGGGGGCGTCGATCTCCCGCGCAGCTGCCGCCGCACCCGCCGGGGTGTCTGCCGCCAGTGTCGCGGCAACGGGGATTCCATATGCGGCCAGCATCTGTTTGGCCTCAATCGCGGTCATCCAGTCCCGTCCGTCCGCCAGTGCCGTCTCGACAAGCATTCGTGCGCGACCGAGGTCGGGTTGGATGTCCGCCGGTGCCGCGGGCGGCGTTTCCATCAGGATTTCCTGGTTCCGCCGATAGGTCACCAGATGCATGAATGCCGCGACCGCCTGCGACGGAGTCTCATATGTCGGCACGTTATGGGCGGCGAACATGTCGCGCGCGGCATGGGTGGAATCGCCGCCGATCCAGCTTGTGAGGACGGTCTGGTCATCGCGCCCTTGCAGGATGCTGGTGACAGCCTTGGCCGCGTCGGTGGCCGAGGCGACCGCGGTCGGCGAATTCAGGATCAACAGCGCATCCTGATCGCCGTCCTTCATCAGGATTTGTAATGCATCCGCATACCGACTGCCTGGGGCGTCGCCGATGATGTCCACTGGATTGGCACGCGACCATGTCGGCGGCAGCACCCTGTCGAGGGCGGTGATAACGCTGTCGGAGAGTTCGGCAAGATGCCCACCAGTCGCCATCAGTGTATCGGTCGCCATCACGCCCATGCCGCCGCCATTGGTCAGGATGGTCAAGCGGTCGCCCTGCGGCAGCCCTGCCTTGCTGAGTGTTTCGGCGGCGTCGAACAATTCTTCGAGTTCAAACACACGCAACATCCCGGCGCGTCGGAAGGCGGCATCGTAGACCGCGTCGGAGCCTGCCAGCGCGCCTGTATGTGAGGCCGCGGCCTTCGCGCTTTCGCTGAACCGGCCCGATTTGATAACGATCACGGGTTTGGACCGCGCGGCGGCACGGGCGGCCGACATGAACTTGCGCGGATTGGTGACCGCCTCGATATAGAGCAGGATGGCGTCGGTGGCGTCGTCATTGGCGAGATAGTCGAGCATGTCGCCAAAATCGACGTCGCTCATATCGCCGAGCGAGACGATGTTGGAAAAGCCGATACCGCGCCCTGTCGCCCAGTCGATGATGGAGGTAACGATCGCGCCGGACTGGGTGACGAAGGCGAGATTGCCCGGCAGAGGCGGCAGATGACCGAAACTGGCGTTCAGTCCGGCAGGTGGTGCCATGACGCCGAGACAGTTGGGTCCGACCACGCGCAGCAGGTGCGGACGGGCGGCGTCGAGCATGTCCTGTTTCAGGCGGGCCGCGTCGGGATTACCGCTGAAGCCCGCCGAAATGACAATCGCCGCCCTTGTGCCGCGCGCGCCGAGATCGGCGATTAGTTTAGGCACGGTCGCGGGTGGTGTGACGATCACGGCAAGGTCAGGCGCGACGGGCAGGGCGGCGATATCGGCATAGGCAGCGGCGCTTTGAACATGGGCGTATTTGGGGTTCACCGGCATGACCGGCCCGTCGAGCCCGCCCTGCAGCAGATTGCGTGTGAGCACCGCACCCAGCGAGCCTTCAAGGTTGCTGGCGCCGATGACGGCAACGGATTTCGGCCTGAAGAGATAATCGAGGTTTCTGATGGTCACGTTGTCATCCGTCGGCTGTGCGGTCTGTCGGCTGTCTGGGCGCAACCTGCCCTGTTTGCAGGACAGTATTGTGACATGTTGAACGTGACCTTGATCTATGTGTATTTCAGGGGAGAACAGCGACCGATAGACAGGCCCGGTTTTTGCGGAGATCGGGTCAGGGGAGACAAGATGAGCGATTCTACCGTCACCACCGCACTTCAGCACTGGGCGCCCCGCCTGGTCGCCAATGGCGTGCCGCTGACCGATTTTCAGGAAGTTACCGCGTCTATCGGTGTTTGGGATGACTGGTGCGCCGCCTGGTCGAAACGCGCAGCGGTTCACGAAGACATGGGCCGCACCGCACTCGCCGCGGGCTATACACTATCCGCCGCCGATCACCTGAAAACGGCCGCCGTCTGCTACCATTTCGGCAAGTTCCTGTTCATGCACGATGCGGCCCAGATGCGTGCTGCGCATGATAAATCCATCGACTGCCATCGTACCGCGTTGCCCCATATGCGCCCGCCCGGCGAGCGGGTGGAGATTCCTTACGAGGGCACGACGCTGAAGGCCAACCTGCGGAAGCCTGTTGTGACCCATGGGGGCGTCGATAAACCGCCGGTGCTGATCATGTGCGTCGGGCTGGATTCGACCAAGGAAGAGATGGATGCCTATGCCATGCCGTTTCTCGAGCGCGGTATTGCGGCGCTCGCCTTTGACGGGCCGGGGCAGGGCGAGGCAGAATACGATCTGCCGATCCGCGGAGACTTTGAGGCCCCGGTCGGCGCGGTGCTTGACTGGATCGATACGCGCGACGATCTGAATGGTGAGAAAACAGCAATCTGGGGCGTCAGCCTCGGTGGATATTATGCACCGCGCGCGGCCGCCTATCATGACCGCCTAAAGGCGTGTGTGTCGCTGACCGGCCCGTTCAACTGGGCCGAGGCATGGGAAACCCTGCCGGATCTGACCCGTGCCGCCTTTATCGCGCGGAGCCACAGTGCATCGGCGGAGGAAGCGTTGCAAAAAGCGGCGGCCCTGACGCTCGAGGGCATTGTGCAGAAAATCAAATGCCCGATCTTTGTCGTCGCCGGCAAGCAGGATCGCGTGATCCCGTGGGACCATGCCAAACGTATCGCCGACGGCGCATCGGGACCGGTGACGTTCCTGCCGCTCGAAGATGCGGGCCACGTCGCCAATAACCGGACCTACCGCTACCGTCTGCAATCGGCGGACTGGATGGCAGATATTCTTTGCAGGTGAACGCCGGAGGTGCCGCGCCGCAATCTTCACAATCTCACGGACAAGCCCCCATCGGCGAGCAACGCGCTTCCCGTAACGAACGACGATTGATCCGACAAGAGAAACAGCGCGGCGCGGGCGATCTCGTCAGGTTCGGCCATGCGCCCAAGCGCATGCAGATCGGCGATGTAACTGTGAGCGGCGGGGTCTTCGCCGGCCATGTCGGTTTTCGTGCCGCCGGGCAGTAACGTGTTGACCCGGATGCCGTCGGCTCCATGCTCGGCGGCCAGCGACTGCGCCAGGCCGTTCATTCCAGCCTTTGATGCGGCATAGGCAGCCATCCCGGGCATCCCGCCATTGCTGTGTCCGACAAAAGACGACGTGAACACGATCGACCCGCGCCCGCGCTCCTGCATCGCCGGGATCTGATGCTTCGCGGAAAAAAACGCGCTTGTCAGGTTCGTGGCAATGACTGTACCCCAGTTCGCCTGCGTCATGTCCGGCACCGGGCCGATATCGCCCATCGTACCGGCATTGTTGAACGCGCCATCGAGCCCGCCGAATTCCAACGTCGCGAGGGTGACGAGAGCGGCCTGGTAGTCGCCCTCCCTGACGTCACCCGCGAGACACACGGCGTTGCCGCCGTCATTCCGGATCTGTCCGGCAATATCTTCAAGCAGTGCTCGGCGCCGCGCGCCAAGAACAACGTTTGCACCCTCGCTGGCGAAGATACGTGCCGCCGCCGCACCGATCCCGCTGCTGGCGCCGGTGACGATAACTGTCCTGTCGTTGAGCAACATTCCCGTAACTCCCAAATATGAATGATGCTTTCGGATAAGCGCCCACGCGCCGGCGAACCACCCAGTTCATGCGATGGGATCGTTCTGCGAGGTCAAATTCTGGTGAGGCGACGGATAATAACGCCGTCTGACGTGTTACACCCTGATGAGGTGGTTTTACTGCCTCAGATATCAGGCTTCCCAATGTGTGCGGGAAGCCTGTTCGATTGAAACATTAACGGTCCGGCCGGGCGAACTGCTGGCCAATGGGGAAGGATACTTAAGATGAACGTATTGAAAACAATGGCGGTTGCCTCCGTGGCGCTGCTGATCGGCGCGCCCGGCGCGATGGCGCAGCAGGCGCACCCGATGGGCTTTTTTGTCACCAGCACCGGCATGGGCAATGGCGCTAACCTTGGCGGTCTTGCGGGCGCCGATGCGCATTGTGGGAAACTGGCCGAAGCGGCCGGTTCCAAAGGACGTAGCTGGCACGCCTATCTGAGCACGCAGGAAAAAGGCAAAAGGGGTATTTCGGCCCGTAGCCGGATCGGTAACGGACCCTGGTACAACGCGAATGGCGAGCTGATCGCCAGCGATCTCGATCAGCTTCACATCAGCCCCAATATCGTGCTGCGCACAGCGGTCGACGAAAACGGCAAGCCGGTAAAAGGCCGTGGCGCCAAACCCAACGAGCATGACATCCTGACGGGCACCCAGGCAGACGGCACCGCCTATTTCCCGTGGCAGAAGGGCGACAAGACATGCAGTAACTGGACGAGCTCCGGCGAAGGCAGTGCAACGGTCGGCCATCATGACCGTCACGGCGGCGGCAATACGTCCTGGAACGCTGCCCACGCTTCACGCGGCTGCAGTCAGGAAAACCTGCAGGGCACCGGCGGCGCGGGCCTGCTGTACTGCTTTGCGAAGTAAGTAACAGGCAGGTAGCCGAAGACTGGCTGCCGAATATCTGACGACGAGAGAGGGAGGTGTGTTTCACGCCTCCCTTTTTTGATTCTAATTTCGCGACGGTGAACGGTGATTACTGTGCCGGCGTAATCCGCAGTATCTTCCCGTCGCCTGCATCCGTGATCGCATAGACCGCCCCGTCCGGGCCGACGGCGACGTCGCGGATGCGGTCGCCGATCTGGCGCAGAAGGCGTTCTTCGC
>JBLIMV010000036.1:0-32674 GCA_047638395.1 Paracoccaceae bacterium
GGCAGCGAACTGCCGCGAAGTGCCGAACGGTTAGGCCCTGAACAGGGACGCCGGAGAACGCCATGTCTGATATGAAAGCATTCGAAATCCACACTTACCAGAGTGGTAAATGGAAGATCGATTCCGTCTTTGACGATCGTGATCTTGCCATGTTCGAAGCGCAGCGCATGGATGAAAGCGGCCGCTATACCAGTATTCGTGTCGTCGAAGAGATTTACGTCGAATCTACCCAGGAAACGAAAACCCGCACCATTTTCCGGGGGAGCAAGGTTGCGGCCGCGAATGCCGCGCAGCTGCGAAAATCCCGGGAAAGCCGACAGGACAAGGGACAGACGACTAAAAAGCGTCAGGCCGATACGGTTCAGCGCAAAAGGGTCGCGCAGAAGCGGAAAAACAAAAAGAAAGCCAATCCGGTGCGTCTGATCCTGATCATGATCATGATCGCCGCCGCCGCCGGTGGGGCGATGTACGGTCTTATGTTCCTCCAGGGCGGCCTCTGAGTCCCCAAATACCCTTTGCGTTACCCGACCGAGGGGCCTAAAACCCGCCGGCCATGACTGAAAAAATCAGAAAATTTCTCGAAGAACGCAGGCCCGAAACACCGTGTCTCGTGGTCGATCTGGATGTTATCGCCCGGAATTACCGTGATCTCGCACAGGCCTTGCCGCAGGCCGACATTTTCTATGCGGTTAAGGCAAACCCGGCCAAGGAAGTTCTGACCACGCTATTGCCGCTTGGTGCATATTTCGATACCGCCAGCATCTACGAGATTGAAACCTGCCTTGATATCGGTGCGTCGCCGGACCGGATCGCCTACGGGAATACGATCAAGAAAGCGCGCGATATCGCCCAGGCATTCGACCAGGGCATCAGGCTGTTTGCTTTCGATAGTCGCGCCGAACTGGCGAAACTCAAAACCCATGCGCCCGGCGCCAGTGTTTTTTGCCGCATCTTTATGGATGGCGCCGGGGCGGACTGGCCTTTATCCCGCAAGTTCGGATGCGAGCCGGACCTCGCGATAGAACTTTTGTGCCAGGCAGCGGAAGACGGCCTTAATCCTGCCGGCGTGTCGTTTCACGTCGGCTCGCAGCAGCGCAACCTCGGTCAGTGGGATGTCGCGATCGAACGGGCCGCGATGGTTTTTTCCGAACTGGGCGCGCGCGGTATTGAATTGGAACTGATGAATATCGGCGGCGGGTTTCCGGCAAACTACCGCCAACATATTGAGCCGGTGGAAAATTACGGCGAAGCGATCCGGGCATCGATTGTGAAGCATTTCGGCAATCGCCCACCGCGGATCATCGCCGAACCCGGACGCAGTATCGCCGGGGACGCAGGGATACTGCAGACCGAGATCGTCCTGGTCGCCGAAAAATCGCGCGAGCCGGACCGGCGCTGGGTTTTCCTCGATGTCGGCAAGTTCGGTGGGTTGCCCGAAACCTTCGAGGAAGCGATCCAGTACCGTATCACGACACCGCATGACGGCGGCCCCACCGGGCCGGTGGTGCTGGCCGGGCCGACATGTGACGAAGTCGATGTTTTGTACGATGCAGCGGGTTACACGCTGCCACTTGCGCTGACCGATGGCGACAAGATCGAGATCTTGAGTGCCGGGGCCTATACCGCGACTTATGCATCGGTTGGATTCAACGGTTTTCCGCCGCTGAGCGAGTATTATATTTAGACACCATTTAAACGCGCCGAATGGCTGGATCGGTCACAGGCAAGACCGTAAACTCCCCCGGTAATTTCAGGGGAATTGATATGAAGCTCTATGGTTTTTCACGCTCATCCGCCGCGTTCCGGGTCCGCATCGCCCTCAATCTCAAAGGGATTGCGTGGGAGCACATCAATATCAGCCTGCCGGACGGTGATCAGTTCGGGAACGACTACACCAGCGTTAATCCCCAGGGGCGGGTGCCCACACTGATCGACGGCGATCATACGTTGATCCAGTCGATGGCAATCCTCGAATATCTGGAGGAAACCCAGCCCGAACCGGCCTTCCTGCCGACAGGCGCCGTTGCGCGGGCGCGGGTGCGCGGTCTGGCCGATATCATTGCCTGTGACATCCATCCGCTGAACAACCTTGCGATCCTCAAATTTCTTGCCAACGAAATGGGCGCTGATAAAGAGGCCGTGAATGTCACCTGGTATCAGCACTGGATCTATGAAGGGTTCAACGCGCTTGAAGCGCTTCTGGCAAATGACAGTGCAACCGGCACGTTCGCTCATGGCGACACACCGGGCCTGGTCGATATCTGTATTGTGCCGCAGGTGTTCAACGCCCAGCGCCTGGAATGCGACATGACCCGGTATCCGACGATCATGCGTATCTTCGATGCCTGCATGAAGCTTGATGCGTTCGATTCGGCTCAGCCATCGAAACAGCCCGATTAGGGACAGGGCAGGTCGAGCACCTAATACCGACAATACCGCTCGGAGCCGCTAAGGATCGCTGCTATTTCTTTCTCGCCCGTGCTTCGGCGACGATAGCGCGTAGTGATTCCAGGTCGCGGCCACCGCGGAGCAGTGTATCGCCGATGACGAAGGACGGTGTGCCGTTGAGCTTGAGCTTTTCGGCGAGCGCGTAATTTTTGCGCAGGATCGCATCGGTTTCGGGTGAACGCATGTCGCGGCGGAGCCTGTCGGTGTTAATTCCCACGGATTTCGCCATGGCCATGATGGCGGGTTCGCTAAAAGAGGAATTAGCCTTCATCATCACCTTGTGCAGGGACAGGTATTTCCCCTGCTTGCGGGATGCGATAGCAGCGCGCGACGCCAGAACCGAGTTTGGTCCGAGGATCGGCCATTCCTTGTAGACCCGCCGAATTTGGGGGTCGGAATTCTGAAGCTGATCGATGATCGGGCGAATGCGCTTGCAGACACCGCAACGATAATCGAAGAATTCCACCACGGTGACATCGCCCTTCGGATTGCCGCCCACCGGCGAGTCCGGGCTGTTGAGCAACGCGGTCCGGTTGGCGTCGAGCATTGTGCGATCGGCTGCTGCTTCCGCCAGTTTCTTGCGGTCCTTTAGTATCTGGACGGCTTCCGTGATGATTTCCGGATTGTTGAGAATGTAGTCACGCACGATCTTCTCAATGGCCGTCTTGTCTGTTGTCGATGACGGGCTGACGTTCTGGGCATGCGCTGATTGCAGGGGAACCGCGACGACCGCCGCAATCAGAAGCGCACCGGCGACGCGGGGGAGACGAAAGCCGCTGTGGCGGCGATAAGCATATTTCATGACAATCTTCTCAACAGGTTGATCCCACGGGCACTATTCACCGATGGATGGCAATAGCGCCTATTTATTTTATTCGATTCTAGTCTGCGAATATTAACAGACCGATCACATTCCTTTGAGGTTGGGGGGGGGGCAGTCGCTCGAGGGGTTCAGGAGAACAGGGTGCTCGGGCCGCACGGTTGTCGGAGACGAAAACTCAGCGGCTTTTCTGTTTTCGCCGCGCCCTTTCGGCCGTATTGGCGATATCCTGTGCCCGCAGCCAGCTCGGTGAATTCTTCTTGAGCAGGCGCTGCGCCTTCATGGCCTGGCCTTCCGCGTCCAGGTTTCGCCCGAGCAGTAGATTGTGTTCGGCGAGGGCCAGCGCAGACATGCCGAGGTCTCCGCTGCGACCGTACGCGGTCGCCGCGAGACGCCAGGACAACGGCATGTTCCGGTCATCGCGGATTGCCTGTTGCAGGTTGCTCAGGGCGGTGGGAATCATGTCAGGCTGGTTCAGCTCTATCTGTGCATGGGCGAGCCCGACCCGAAGGAGTGGCTGGCCGGGCTTCAGGTCGACGGCTTTCTGGTAGGATGGCAGCG
The DNA here is from genome assembly GCA_047638395.1 of Paracoccaceae bacterium. Lineage (GTDB taxonomy): Bacteria > Pseudomonadota > Alphaproteobacteria > MPNO01 > UBA830 > CAXBCP01. The sequence continues at coordinate 3,830 of JBLIMV010000036.1, forward strand.
CCTCCTTCACTTTGCCGTTCTCAAAAAGGATCTGGCCTTTTAGCTCATGAAAATAGGCATCGTCGGGCGCTTCCGAGATCAGGCCGTCGACAATGGGCAGGGCCTGAGCGACCCGGGCATCGCGGTAATAAGCGACTGCCCGGGCGTAACGGGCCATCACGGAAGGGTCGTCCGCCTTGAATTCGTAGAGTGTCTGCGACGGCGGGTTGATAAAGCCCTTGAGCTTCCCCACCATTCTGTCGTGCATTGCCTGCAGGACTGTCGGCAGCTTCTTGTCTGAATAGGGCGACTTGGCGACGTGGTTCCGGACGAACTCAATACGGTTCTGAGTGAGCGGATGGGTCACCACATAGTCGTCCTGCCGTGCTCGGACTAGAAGTTCCTGATCCTGAAGGAGTTCAAAAAATTCGAGCAGCCCGCGCGCCGATGTCCGGGTCTGGTCGAGCAGGTTAACGGCTACCTGATCCGCTGACTGTTCCTGTATACGGCTGAATTTCAGCAGGTTCTTGACGGCCACTCCGGTGCCGGCAGCCGTGCCGGCCGCAGCGACTCCGCCATCTTTTGACAGAACGCCCAAAGCGATACCGATAATCTGGCCGATCAATGCCTGGGAACGTGCGTCGTCGAGGGCGCCTTCCAGACGGGCCAGGTGGCCGCCGGTTATATGGCCGATTTCATGGGCCAGCACGCCGATGACCTGCCCCGGCCGTTCCGCCGCCATCAACAGACCGGTGGTGATGAAAATGCGCTGGCCCCGGGCGACAAAAGCGTTGAGCGCCTTGTCGTTGAGGATATGAAGACCAAAATCGCGTTGTTCGATTTCGGCAGCGCGGAGAAGTGGCGAAGCGTAGGTCCGAATGGTATGTTCGATTTCCGCATCGCGGATTCCGGCCGCCCGCGCCGGGTCGGATGCCAGCGACATAGACAGCGATACAATCGCGATGACAGCAACGATGGCTGCCATGGAGGAAACTTTAGTGCGCAAGGGCCCAACTTTCATCCGTAGACCTATAAGTAGGTGGCGACCCCTGATCCGTCAATTAATCACCGTGTTCGGCGCAGGATTCATTTGCGTCGCCTGTGGCAGTGATGGCCCGCCTGAAGGCCAGGTCGGGTTTGTCGAGGAGAATTTCGGCGGGGTGGTGTCGGACGAGCCCCGCTCGGCGTTGATCGGCCGCGATATCCTTTCGGCCGGCGGCAATGCCGTTGACGCCGCCGTGGCGACGTATTTTGCCCTGTCGGTCACCTATCCGGGTGCGGCGACACTCGGTGGTGGCGGCATGTGTGTGGTGTATCGCGGCCAGGAAGAAACCGTCGAGGCCATAGATTTTCGCCCGGCCCTGTTTGCCGTCGGCAATCGCGCGGTGATGATACCCGGCGCGGTGCGTGGCATGTTTGCGCTGCACGCGCGTTACGGGCGCCTCAAATGGGAAGCATTGCTGCTGCCGGCTGAGCGTCTTGCGCGATTCGGGAACCCGGTATCGCGTGCTTTCGCGCGACAGATTGCGGGTCTGCCTGGCGCGGCTTTTTCCGACCCTGATTTCAGCCGGCTATTCGCACGGGGGGGCAAGCCCACAGCCGAGGGCGAGATGCTGCGCCAGGAGGAATTGTCGGCAACCCTTGCCGGTATTCGTCTTCGCGGTCCCGGCGAATTCTATTCAGGTGACCTCGCGGGTATCCTGGCGACGGACCTGGGAAGCATGGCAGGCATACAGGTGCCGGCGGATGCGTTCCGGAACTACCGGCCCAAATGGCTGAAAACCGAGATCGTCGATGTTGGCAAGAATGAACTGCATCTGCCTGGCGGACCGGTCGGGCAGCGTGCGGCGGCGATCTGGCGGACGCTTGCCGATGGTGAGGCGCCGCCTGAACAAACGTCTCGGGCATCTTTTGACAGTGCGGGATTCGTCGCGACGGACCTCAATGGCGGCGCCGTTTCCTGTGTCGTCAGTGCCAATGGAACCGTCGGTGCTGCGCGGATTATTGGCCATAGCGGAATCATCGCGGCGGCGCCGCCGCGTGGCGACGCTTTTCCCGGACTGCCGATGCTCTTGATCAACAAGCCGTTGAAGGACGCCCGTGGGGCTGCAGCCGGTTCGGGTGGGGCGGCCGGCATTCTGCGCGTGCTGCGTGCAACAGCGCCGACGTTTGGCGGCGACAGCGCGCTCGATGCGGCGCTCGCCGCTCTGCCGGGTGACGCCAGCGCAAAAGGACGGGCAAACGCGATCTACTGCCCGCAGGGTGCCCGCGAAGAACCGGAGTTATGCCGCTTCGGGGCGGACCCGGCGGGGCATGGTCTCGCTATCAGCGCCGCGTTCTGAACATGGCGCTCAAGCGCTCTATCCGCGGCCAGGTGCCAGCCTTTATCGTCATGGATGTCATGGCGGAAGCGAACCGGCGTGAGGCCGCGGGCGAGGATATTCTACATCTCGAAGTCGGTCAGCCGTCCACCGGTGCGCCATCGGGCGTGATCGAGGTGGCACAGGCCGCTCTTGTTAATGACAAGCTCGGCTATACCGAAGCGCTCGGCATTGATCCGCTGCGCGCACGGATTGCGCAATATTATGGCAAGACCCACGATATCGACCTTGCCGCAGACCGGGTGGTGGTCACCACGGGGTCGTCCGGCGGCTTCATGCTAGCGTTTCTGTCGGCATTCGACGTCGGCGACCGGGTTGCGCTGGCTGATCCGGGTTATCCGGCCTACCGCAATATCCTGGCCTCGCTTGGCATTGAAGCAGTCTCCATTCCAGCGACGTTGGCCGACCGGTACCAGCCGACCCCCGAGCTTCTGGACAGGGTTGCGCGCGAAACCGGCGCGATCGACGGGCTGATCGTCGCCAGTCCGGCCAACCCGACAGGCACAATGTTACCGGCCGCGGAAATGAAAGCGCTGACCGGTTATTGCGACGCGAACGGCATCCGCCTGATTTCCGATGAGATCTATCACGGCATCACCTATGAAGGCGCCGGTGAGACAGCGCTGAGCTTTACGGACAACGCGTTCATCGTGAACAGCTTTTCGAAGTACTATTCGATGACCGGCTGGCGTGTCGGCTGGATGGTGATCCCCGAAGACCTGCACCGCTCGGTCGAATGTCTGGCGCAAAACCTGTTTATCTCGGTGCCGGCGCTGTCGCAGCGCGCCGCCTGTGCGGCATTCGATTGCTCGGAAGAGCTGGATATGAATGTTGCGCGCTATGCGGCGAACCGCGCGTTGCTGCTGAAGGAACTGCCAAAAGCAGGCCTCGACCGGCTCGCGCCGGCGGATGGCGCGTTTTACATCTATGCCGAGGTTGGTCACCTGACCAATGACAGCGAGGCGTTCTGCCGCCAGATACTGGCTGAAACCGGTGTCGCACTGGCGCCGGGGACCGATTTCGACCGGGAGCGCGGGCGGGCGACCGTCCGGATATCGTTTGCCGGCGATACCCCGACAATGGCCGATGCCGCCCGACGTCTTCAGGATTGGCTGCCTGGCACAAGCTAGTAGCGCGAATTAACCACCTGAATTGAATTAACGAAAAAGGGGCGCCCGATAAGGCGCCCCAATTCATTCGTCTGCGGGGCGGAAACCCCGTGACCTGTGTCCTGCTATTCGACGATCTTCTGCCACCAGCCCTTGCGGCGCGGCTTGTCCGAGGCCGCATCTGCCGCAGCGGCATCTGCGACGCCCGAAGGCGCGCTTTCTTCGGCTGTGCCTTCAGCGGTCTCCCCGGCAGCATCATCGGCCGCGGCACTTTCCGCTTTGGGAGCTTCGCCGTTTGTGTCTTCGCCATTTGTTTCGGCAGCTTCCGGTGCTTCTGCAGCGGCGGCATCCGTATCAGTATCCGTTTCTGCCTTGGCCGATTGGGTTTCTTCCGCTTCGGGTGTTTCGCGGATTTCAATCTCTATCGCTTCGGGCGCAGTCGCTTCCTGAGGCTCGTCCGAACCTGCTTCTGCGGTGGGTACAGATCCATCATCAGCCGGGACATCAGCCTGGGCCTCGCCAGAGGTATCCGTTGCTTCTGCATCGGGGTTCGCTTCCCCATCTGCACTCCGGTTGCGGCGACGGCCACCACGGCGTCCGCGGCGGCGGCGGCGTGCAGGTTTTTCCTCGCCATCGCTCTCGCCATCGCCGGCGTCTTCGCCGGCCGTTTCGGTTCCGGCATCGGCATCGGCATCGGCTGCGACAGTGTCGGTATTTTCCGATCCGTCATCGGCCTTGGCCTCATCAGCGTTGGCTTCATCGGTCTTATTGTCATCGCTCTGGGAGCGCCGGCGTCCGCGGCGGCGACGACCGCGCTTCGGTTTCTCTTCGCCGTCATCCGATGTAGCGCTTTCCGCGGTTTCCACGTTGGCGTCTTCGGCTTCGGCTGCTGCGGTATCCGCAGCGTCGGCAGCGTCTTCTTCCGCCGTGCTGGCAGAGTCTGCTGTGCCCCGTGCCGGCTGGCCGGCAGTCGGTTCGGGCCGGCCCTTGACCCGCTCGATATCGATATCGGGCGGAATGACGGAATTGTCGCCTTCAAGAATAACCTGGAAACCGTAGCGGGCTTCCAGGTCGACCAGCGTGGACCGCTTCTGATTGAGGATGTAGAGCGCAACCTCGGTCGGCACCTTGACCGTGATCTCGCTGGTCCGCATGCGGATACCTTCTTCCTCGATCGCCCGTAGCACGCGCATGGCCATCGATTCCGTCGACAGGATCGTACCGGTCCCGCGGCAATGAGGGCAGATCTGGGAGCTGGTTTCCAACAGGCTTGGACGCAGCCGCTGGCGCGACAGTTCGAGCAGGCCGAAATTGCTGATCCGCCCAATCTGCAGACGCGCGCGATCGGTCTTCATCGCCTCGCGCAGGCGGCGTTCGACCTTGCGAACGTTCCGGCTGTCTTCCATGTCGATAAAATCGATCACGATCAGACCGGCGAGATCGCGCAGCCGCAACTGGCGGCCAACTTCGTCCGCCGCTTCGATGTTCGTCTTCAGCGCAGTTTCTTCGATATTGCGCTCTTTGGTCGATTTGCCGGAGTTCACATCGATCGCGACCAGTGCTTCGGTCGGGTTGATCACGATATATCCGCCGGATTTAAGCTGGACCTCCGGATTGTGCATCGCGTCGAGCTGCTGCTCGATCTGAAAGCGCTGATACAGCGGGATCGTGTCGTCGCGGTATTGCTGAACCCGTTTCGCGTGGCTCGGCATCATCAGGCGCATGAAGCGCTTGGCTGTCTGGTAGGTCTCGGTGCCTTCGACCTGAATTTCCTCGATGTCTTTACTGTAAACATCGCGGATGGCGCGTTTGATGATATCGCCTTCTTCGTAGACCATTGCGGGCGCGCTCGATTCAAGCGTCTTCTCGCGCACTTCGTCCCAGGCACGGATGAGATATTCGAAATCGCGTTTTATCTCGGCCTTGTTCCGTTCAAGCCCCGCTGTCCGGATGATGACTCCCATGCCCTGCGGCATATCGAGGGAGTTCAGCGTGTCGCGCAGCTTGCGACGTTCCTTGGCGAGCGTGATCTTTCGCGAAATGCCCCCGCCGCGTGACGAGTTCGGCATCAGGACGCAATAGCGCCCGGCAAGGGAAATGTATGTTGTGAGCGCGGCGCCCTTGTTGCCACGTTCTTCCTTAACGACCTGGACCAGCAGGATCTGGCGGCGCTTGATAACTTCCTGGATCTTGTAGCGGCGCATGGAGCGGGTGCGGCGCGAGGATGATTTCTCGGCGACTTCCAAGGCTTCTTCTACATCGGGGTCGGCAGCGACTGGCCCGGGGTCTGACTCGTCGCCCAATTCTTCGCCATTCCCCTCGGAAGCCGAAGCTTCTTCGTCGCCGTTCTGATCATCGGCATCGCTGTCGGCAGACGCATCGTCGTCGCTGTCGTCCGTGTCGTCGTCCGCTGCGTCGTCGGCAGAATCGTTGCGGTCGACGTTACCGCGGGTGTCATCGTCCAGGTCTTCGTCGCTCGTCCCGTCGATATCTTCAAGATGCTCGCGCGCGGCGCGGGCCTCCATTTCGAGGGCTTCCTGCTCTTCGATCAGCGCCTGGCGGTCGTCGACCGGGATCTGATAGTAGTCGGGGTGGATTTCGCTGAAAGCCAGGAAGCCGTGGCGGTTGCCACCGAAATCGACAAAAGCGGCCTGCAGGGAGGGTTCTACCCGCGTGACTTTTGCGAGGTAGATGTTGCCTTTGACCTGTTTTTTGAAAGTCGTCTCGATATCGTATTCATCGAGACGGGTACCGGTAGTGACGACAACCCGAATCTCTTCGGAATGCGCGCCATCGATAAGCATACGCTTAGACATAGTATTTCTCCGGCGAGGCGACATCTCCGTCGTGCGAACGACCGATCGAAAATGTGCCGCACCATCAAACCCGGACGCGCCATCGTCGACCTGCCGAATGGGGCTTCTCCAGATGGGATACCGCCAAGGCAGGGACTTACATGATTCGCGGAATCCCGCATATGCGCGGGTCCGGTTTTGGGTTCCATATACCGTAGGTGAGAAGCGCAGCCGTTCCGCCATTTCGCGCAGATATTCAAAACGAGGATATTTGCGCCGAATTCAGGAGGGCCACGCGGTGCGCGGAGTAACTCTCCGCTCCACCTACGGACGTTCGCAACAATAGAATAGACCTCAGCCTGCGTTGGTACAACTTATATTAACGGTGTTGCGCCGACCGAAAGCGTTGAAAAGACAGGTGGTATTCGGATATATCTGGTATATTACGTTTTTTAACCCGCTATATGTGTAACGTGACAGGTATATTCGCACTCATTGGACGTGTCCCGGCCGCGTCTGTGGCAACGCTCGCCATGGCGATTCCTGCGTGGGCGGCGTTGTCCTTTTCCGTCGTTGTAACGGTCGTCGGCGTCACGGTCTCACCGACAATCGCCACGGCGGCCGCGCCGCAGGTGACGGATGTCAGGGTTGGGGTCTATCCGGGCAAGACCCGTATCGTGCTGGATGTCGACCGGTCGGTGAAGTTCAACTCGTTCGTCCTGCAGCAGCCCTACCGCGTTGTTCTCGATATGTCCGAGGTGACGTGGTCTCCGAAATTGCGCAACCCGCCCACCGGTGGCCTGGTCACAGGAATGCGTTTCGGTTTGTTCAGGCCCGGCTCGTCCCGTGTGGTGCTTGATTCCAAGGGCCCGGTGCGGATCGCCAAAGCATTCATCATCCCGCCATCCGGCAAGAACCGGTCATACCGGGTAGTTGTCGATATTGCGAAGACCAGCCGCCAGGCATTCCTGATGTCTTACAAGCGCCCGGTCCGCAAACCCGTCGCAACGGCAGCGTCCCGCCCGGCACCGGTTCCGGTGCCGCTCAAACGCAAACCTGCCCGACCCGACGCGAAAAAACTTATCATGATCGATCCGGGCCATGGCGGCGTTGACCCGGGGGCGATGAGCCGGTCGGGTGTGTGGGAGAAGCACATCGTGCTCGCATTTGCCCGTGATTTGCGCCGGAGCCTGCTGGCCAGCGGCAAGTTCCGGGTGCGGCTGACCCGGGACCGCGACGTCTTTATCCGCCTGCGCGACCGTATCGCCGTTGCCCGCCGGGCGGGTGCCGATCTGTTTATTTCGGTACATGCGGATTCCATCGGCAACAGCAAGGTCCGGGGAACGTCGGTCTACACCCTGTCCGAACGCGCATCAGATAAGGAAGCCGGTGCGCTTGCCCGGAAAGAGAACAAGTCGGATCTTATTGCCGGTGTGGACCTCGACGATCAGTCGAATGACGTCGTAAACATCCTGATCGACCTCGCCCAGCGCGAAACGATGAACGAATCTGCTGTTTTTGCCCGTAAACTGGTCGATGAACTGGGTAAAACACGCAAATTGCTGCGAAATACGCATCGTTTCGCCGGTTTTGCTGTCCTCAAGGCGCCCGATATCCCCTCTGTACTGGTCGAACTGGGGTATCTTTCGAATCGAACGGACGAACGCATGCTGCGCGACCCCCGCAAACGCAAGCGGATGGCCGCGGCAATGTCGATAGCCGTGGAGCGATATTTTCAGCGCCAACAGGCTCTAAATAAGCCATAATAAGACCACATTTAGAGTTGTAGTATATTAGGGCGAGATCGAGCCTTTCGTTGGCTGTTGTTCCAACGGAAGGGATTGGCGGGTAGGCCCTGAAAGCGTGTCATGAGAATTTTGGCGGCATTATTTCTGATAGTCGTTGTGTTGGCAGTCGCCGGCGCAGGTACCGTGCTGTACGGCTTTTATCATTTTGGCAAAGGCCTGCCGGAATATCAGCAACTGGCTGACTACAATCCGCCCGTCGTTACCCGCATACATGCCGGCGATGGCCGTCTGATGGCGGAATTCGCACGTGAAAAGCGCGTCTTCGTGCCGATCGAGGCGATGCCCAAACAGATCATCAAGGCCTTTCTGTCGGCAGAAGACAAAACCTTCTACACCCACCATGGGATCGACATCCCCGGTATCGTCCGGGCGATGGCGACCAATATAAGGCGAATGGGGAGTAACCGGCGCCCGATCGGTGCGTCGACAATCACCCAGCAGGTCGCAAAGAATTTCCTTCTCACGAACGAGGTGTCTATCGCGCGAAAGGCCAAGGAGGTCATCCTGGCCCTGCGGATTGAGCGTGCGTTCACAAAAGACCGCATTCTCGAACTGTACCTCAATGAGATTTACCTGGGCTTTGGCTCCTACGGTGTTGCTGCGGCGGCGCTCAACTATTTTGATAAATCGCTGGATGAACTGACCCTCGGCGAAACGGCGTTCCTTGCGGGGTTGCCCAAGGCACCCAATAACTACAACCCGGTGCGCCGGCCACAGGCCGCCCGGGACCGGCGCGATTACGTGCTGAACCGGATGTCGTCTGACGGCTTTATCGCGCTGACGGCGGCGGCCGTCGAAATGGGCAGGCCTGTCACAGTCCGACCGACGTCGCGGGCCGATGTTGCCCGCGCCGACTATTTTGTCGAGGAAGTTCGCCGCGAACTTCAGGGCCGCTATGGAGACAAAGGACTTTATGGGGGCGGGCTTTCCGTCCGGACGACGATGAATTCCCGTCTTCAGCGTATCGCCGATTCAGCACTTCGCTATGGGCTCTCGGCCTATGACCGCCGGCATGGATGGCGCGGCCCGCTCGGCAAGGTCGATCTGACCAAGGACTGGCGTGGTCAGCTTGCCCGCGTCGGGTTACCGTCCGATGTTGTGGAGTGGAAGACCGCGGCAGTCATCGGCCTGACCGATGGCGAGGTCGCGCTCGGGTTCGCCGACAATACGGCAGGGACGATCCCGTTTGCGGAAATGCGCTGGGCGCGTCCCGTCGATAAAAAGGGTAACCGGGGGCCGCGCATAAAGCGCCCGTCGGACATACTGGCCGCGGGCGATATCGTCGCCGTTCAGGCCGTGACGCGGAAGAACAAAGATGAGAACTGGCCGGCCAATACCTACGGGCTGCGCCAGGTGCCAAAGGTAAGCGGCGGGGTTGTCGCCCTGGATCCGCATACCGGCAGGATACTCGCAATGTCGGGCGGGTTTTCGGCGGAGCTGAGCGAATTTAACCGGGCGACCCAGGCGCGTCGCCAACCCGGGTCGGCCTTCAAACCTTTCGTTTATCTGGCAGCCCTCGATAAAGGCTTTACCCCGTCGAGCCAGATCCTCGATGCGCCCTTCGTTATCGACCAGGGGCCGGGCCTGGGGCGCTGGCGCCCTGCGAACTATTCGAACAGGTTTTATGGTGCCAGTCCCTTGCGGCTTGGCCTTGAAAAATCGCGCAACCTGATGACTGTCCGGCTGGCGCAGAATATCGGGATGGAAGCGGTCGTCGAATACGCAAAACGTTTTGGTGTCGTCGATGACTTGCCGCCATTGCTGTCGATGTCGCTTGGATCCGGCGAGACGACGCTGATGCGGATGACGACGGCCTATGCCATGCTCGTCAATGGTGGCAAGCGTATCCGTCCGACGCTGATCGACAAGATCCAGGACCGGACCGGCAAGACCATCTTCCGTCATGACCGGCGGGATTGCGATGCCTGTCGAGACACCGAATGGAATGCGGAGACTGAACCGTCTTTGCCCGACAACCGCGAGCAGATTGCCGATCCCAAAACCTCCTATCAGATCGTGTCGATGCTTGAAGGTGTTGTAAAACGCGGAACCGGACGGCGGATCAATTCAATCGGAAAGCCCTTGGCGGGAAAGACGGGAACCACCAATGACAGCCGGGATACATGGTTTGTCGGGTTCTCGCCCGATCTTGCGGTCGGCGTTTATATCGGCTTCGACAACCCGACGCCCCTCGGCAAGGGAGAAACCGGCTCGTCCGTCGCGGCGCCGGTGTTCAAGAAGTTCATGCAGGACGCGCTGAAGAACCAGCCGGCCATCCCGTTCCGGGTACCGCCCGGCCTGCAGATGGTGCGGATCGACCCGGCGACCGGGCGGCCATCGCGTCCCGGGACACGGCGGGCCATTCTGGAAGCATTTCTGCCTGGCACAGTCCCGACACGACGGGGGCGGGTTCTTGATGGCAGCGGTGGGACCATACAGCCTGCAGACGGCGTTGCGTCGCCTGCGCGTAAACTGCGCGATCTGTATTGACGGCTGTGGCGATGTCCGGCACTTACCGAGTATAGCGATAGACCAAGCAGCTTTGGCGTTGCCCTCGGGGTGACGTTTTCGGAGACTGCTCTATCGTCAGATTTCGGGTTGTTACCCAACGGGAGATATTATGCGGGCGGAAATGCAGGCTTTGGCCGACAAGATCGAGCAGTCGCTGGTACTGCTGAGGAGGCATCTTTGACCCCGATCAGGCCGCTAAACGACTAGATGAACTGAACGCGGAAGCCGAAGATCCCGATCTTTGGAACGATCAGACGCGCGCGCAGAAGGTCATGCGTGAGCGCGGCCATCTGGAAAAATCCATTGAAGATTTCACAACGCTTGAACAGGAACTCCGCGACAGCGTTGAACTGATTGAAATGGGCGAGGCCGAAGACGATGCGGAGATCGTCGCCGAGGCCGGGGAGACGCTTGCCCGTCTGCAAAAACAGGCGGCAACCCAGGAACTGGAAACCCTGCTATCGGGTGAAGCGGATTCGAACGACTGTTTCGTCGAGGTAAATGCCGGCGCCGGCGGCACCGAAAGCCAGGACTGGGCGCAGATGCTTTTCCGCATGTATAGCCGCTGGGCCGAAGGACACGGCTACAAGGTCGAACTGATGGATGAGAGCCCGGGTGAAGAAGCGGGCATCAAATCTGCATCGATCCGTGTTCAGGGGCATAACGCCTATGGCTGGCTGAAGACCGAAAGCGGTGTTCACCGGCTCGTCCGGATTTCGCCCTACGATTCCAGTGCGCGGCGGCATACGAGTTTTGCCTCCGTCTGGGTTTATCCTGAAATCGATGACGAGATTGACGTCGAGGTAGATCCGAGCGACCTCCGTGTCGATACGTATCGCTCGCAGGGGGCGGGCGGTCAGCACGTCAACACCACTGACAGCGCGATCCGTATTACCCATCTGCCGTCTGGGATCGTCGTTGCCTGTCAGAGCGACCGGTCGCAGCACCGTAACCGTGCCGAGGCGATGCGCATGCTGCGCGCGCGCCTGTACGAAGCGGAGCTGCGGCGGCGCGAGGAAACAGCCCAGGCCGAGCAGGATGCCAAAACCGATATTGGCTGGGGTCACCAGATCCGCTCCTACGTTCTGCATCCATATCAGATGGTCAAAGATCTGCGGACGGAGGTGGAAACGTCGAATTCGCAGGCGGTTCTCGATGGCGATCTTGATCCGTTTATGGCGGCATCGCTGGCACAGCGGGTTGCAGGTGCCGCGGATGCCAAGGCGGCAGAGGATTCCTGATGGCGGGTGTGCCGATGGCCAACGGGCACCGGCCCGCCGGGTTGATGCAATTGCTTCATCCGGCACTGGCGACGGCGCCGCGGCCGGATCGGGACGCTCTTCAATACGATCTTGATCCAGCACTTGCAGCCGTCGTGCGCCTCCATGCCGATGTCGACGAGCATTGCGCGACCGCGTCGACACTGGGGCCGGAACGAGAAGGTGCCGGGATTGTCATAGACGAGAACGGATTGATCCTCACGGTCGGTTATCTCATCGTCGAAGCACGCGATGTCACCATCACGATCCTTGGTCGCGCCGAACCCGTTGTCGGGGAGGCGATTGCCTACGATCACGAAACCGGACTTGGCATGGTGCGCGCGCTCGATCCGCTGGATATCGCGCCGCTGGCGCTGGGATCAGCGCGCGGGCTGGCGGCCGGCGACCCCGTGGTCGTGTCGGGCTATGGCGGGTTCGAGCAGGCGATCGCTGCCAGCGTCGTTGCGCGCCAGGAATTTGCCGGGCCGTGGGAATATATGCTGGATGACGCCATATTCACCACACCGCTCCATCCTTACTGGGGCGGGGCGGCGTTGATCGGTCCCGACGGTGCCCTCGCCGGTGTCGGCTCACTCTATCTCGAAGAACCGCTTGGCGAGGACGGTTACAGCAGGCCCGGGAACATGTTCGTGCCGATTGATGAGCTGTTGCCGGTGTTCGATGACATGGTCAGCAATGGGCGGGTCTCACGAGCGCCCCGCCCCTGGGTCGGTCTGCACGTCGCCGAGGCGGAAGGGCGTCTATACGTCACCGGCGTGACGTCGGAGGGCCCCGGTGAACGGGCCGGCTTCCGTGGCGCTGACGCGATCCTGTCGGTCGAGGGTGTGCCCGTCGATAATCTGCCGGACATGTACCGGGCCCTGTGGTCTGCGGGTGAAGCGGGCACCGAGATACGCTACACGGTTCTGCGCGACGATGATGTGATTACGCTGCGGGTGACCAGCGGTGACCGCTACGCATTTCTCGACCTGCCGCAACGGCACTAAAATCCGCAACTAAAACGCGCGGCGAGTTTTAGAAGGTTTCAGGCTGCGTGATGCAGTTGGCCGCCTGTGGTCGGCACCGGCACACCCGTCGTTGATGGCACGCTCAACGGCAGGCCGCGCAGCGACCGGACCGCGAGAAAACCGAATGCCTGCGCCTCTATCGCGTCGCCGTCCCAGCCGACGGCTTCTACCGGTTCGACCGGCACACCGGTGAGGTTTGCGAGGCCGGTCATCAGCGTCGGGTTTTTACGGCCGCCGCCGGTCACCAGAATTCGGGTCGGCGCTGCCGGCAGGTGTTTCAGATTTGAAACAATCGTTTCACAGGTGAAACGCGCCAGCGTGGCAGCGCCATCTTCGGTCGACAGGTGCCGGACGGCATCGATCGAGAAATTCAGCCGGTCCAGCGATTTGGGTGGTGGCGCGTCGAAATAGGGGTTGTTGAGCAGTTTGGCGAGGGTAGTGCTGTCTACACGGCCCTTTGCGCTGACCTGTCCGTCGAGATCGTAGGGCAGCTCAGTAGTGCTGCTCACCCAGTCATCCATCAACGCGTTACCGGGGCCTGTATCGAAGGCGACCGGATCGGTCTCGCTGTTGCCGATCCAGGTGACGTTTGAAATGCCGCCGATATTCAGCACAACGACAGGCCCGTCGATCTCTGCGCCGACACTGCCGCACAATGCGCGATGATAAAGCGGGGCAAACGGGGCGCCCTGGCCACCGGCGGCCACGTCGGCGCTGCGAAAATCTGATACGACGTCGATTCCGATCCTCCCTGCAAGGTGCAGGCCATCGCCGATCTGCAGGGTCAGGCCGTCGGCCGGCGCATGTAGTACGGTATGACCGTGAAGCCCTACTATGGATATTTTCTCTTTATATTCAGGATGTTGTGAAAGTATGGCCTCGATACATGCGGCATGGGCATCGGTCAGTGCGCGGGCAACCGATGGATCCGGGTCGGTCTGGCCGAGTGCCGCCCGGATGGTGTCGCGTACATTGTCTTCATACGGGGTTGTGGTTGCCGGGCCGAAAGCCGTCACACGTTCGCCGTCGGTTTGGATGAGCGCGGCATCGATCCCGTCCATGGAGGTCCCGCTCATCAGGCCAAGTGCCCAGATGGGTTCGAATTGTGTCATGTCTAAAACGTCTCGCCGGTGCGGTAGTGCTCTATGATCTCGCTGCCCGTGGCTTTCCACACACCGTCATGACCGAAGATATACTTCAGCGCATCGTCCAGCGCGCTGATCCGGTGCGGCACGCCGATGATGAACGGGTGCAGGCAGATCGCCATCACCCGGCCTGAACCGGTCTCGACGCTCTCGCGGTACAGCGTGTCGAACTGGCGCTGGATCATGTCGGTGAATTCCGCCGCCGTGCGGCCGAGCCGCATGAATTGCGGCAGGTCGTTGATCTCGCCTGAATAGGGGATCGAGCATATCTGCCTTGTCCCCGATTCGCCCGGGACATCCATCACGTAAGGCTGATCGTCATTGATAAAATCGGCGACGTATTCGACACCGCCGTCAATGAGCGCATCCAGCGTTGTCCAGTTCTGCTGCAGCCCGCTCGACAGCCAGCCTTTGGGCCGGGCACCGGTAGCGCCTTCGATCTGGTCGAGGGTTGCGGCCACCACGTCGCGCCCGGGCGCCTCATCCATCAAATGCAGATAGCGGCTGTTCGACTGGTTGTGCCCCATGAACTCCCAGTTCAGCGCCATCGCGTCTTCGATGATTTCCGGGTAGTCGGTGCAGACCTCGCTGTTGAGCGCGACGGTGCCGCGCATCCCGTGTTTTTCCAGCGTTTCCATGATGCGGAACACGCCGACCCGCGCGCCGTAATCACGCGGTGCCCAGTTGATGACGTCGGGCACCACGCCGGTACCGCCGGGGATAGGCTCGTTCAGCGGAAAGGTCTCGATATTGGGCACAATCCACAGCGCGACATGATTGCCGTCCGGCCAGATAATCTTGGGGCGGCGGTTGATCGGGGTATACTTGAACGGTCCGTAGCGCTGCGGTTCCATGGCGTTCTCTCTTGTGATGCGACGTTGAGTTTGTGGGGCAGGCGGTGCCCCGTCAATGAGTTTTGGCCGATTGGGTGTGCGCACTCTTCGTGGATTTTCCGGTTATCCTGTGATACGACGCCGCCACGCTGAATTCTGCCACTCCCAACCGGACCAGAACACCATGACCGAACCCCAATCGGCTTTTCTCAAAACCGTCACTGACCGCGGCTACGTGCATCAATGCACCGATATGGACGCGCTTGACGCGGCGCTGAGTGAAGGCACACCGAAGATTTGCTATATCGGGTTCGACTGCACGGCGGATTCGCTCCATGTCGGCTCGCTGCTGCCGATCATGCTACTGCGCTGGTTCCAGAAATCGGGCCATAAGCCGATCGTTCTCATGGGCGGCGGCACTACGAAGGTCGGCGACCCGTCGGGCAAGGACGAAGCGCGCCAGTTGATCACCGATGAGAAGATCGCCGCCAACAAGGCCGGCATCCAGGGGATTTTTGAGAAGTTCCTCACCTTCGGCGATGGGCCGACCGATGCGATCATGGTCGACAATGCCGACTGGCTCGACAAAATTGAATACATCCCGTTCCTGCGCGATTACGGGCGGCATTTCTCGGTCAACCGCATGCTCGGCTTCGAATCCGTGAAGCTGCGCCTCGAGCGCGAGCAGCCGCTGTCGTTCCTCGAATTCAACTACATGATCCTCCAGGCTTATGACTTCACCGAATTGTTCCGCCGCCATGGCTGCATTCTGCAGATGGGCGGCTCGGATCAGTGGGGCAATATCATCAACGGTGTCGAGCTCGGCCGCCGGGTCGATAGCGCCCAGCTCTACGGGCTTACCTCGCCGCTGATCACCACCGCGTCTGGTGCCAAGATGGGCAAGACGGCGGACGGTGCGGTCTGGCTCAACGCCGACCGGGTCAGCCCTTACGATTACTGGCAGTTCTGGCGCAACACGGCGGATGCCGATGTCGGCCGGTTCCTGCGCCTGTTCACCGATCTGCCGCTGGACGAGATCGCGCGGCTCGAAGAGCTCAAGGACGCGGAGATCAACGAGGCCAAGAAAATCCTCGCCAACGCAGCGACCGCCATGTGCCACGGCGCCGATGCCGCCACCGAGGCAGAAAAGACCGCCGCAGAAACCTTCGAGCAGGGTCAGTCCGCTGCCGGTCTGCCGACGGTCGATATTCCCAGCACTGAATTTGCCGACGGCATCGCCGCCTTCGCGCTGTTCGCCCGTGCCGGGTTGGCCACCAGCAATGGCGATGCCCGCCGTCTGATCCGCGGTGGTGGTGCGCGCGTGAACGATGTGCAGCTAAAGGATGAAAATGCGCCAGTCGGCGCGGACGCGGCAGACGCGGACGGCGTGATCAAGCTGTCTGCGGGCAAGAAGCGTCACGTGCTGGTGCGGCTGGGGTAGGTGGGTTAGCCTCATTTCTCAAATGTGCGCCAGGGGAGAGAAGCCATGACCCAACCCAGCTTCGCTAAGGAACATGTCGATCTGTACCGCGCCTCAAACGGCGCCGACGGGCACATCTGGACCGGCTTTGACGGCACGGGGCATTTTCCCTGCCTGCTGCTGACCACCATCGGGCGCAAATCCGGTGAAGCGCGGACGACGCCGCTGATATATGGCCGGGACGGGGATGACTTCGTGGTCATTGCCTCGCAGGGTGGGCGGCCGGCGCATCCGGGCTGGTATTTCAATATCGAGGCCGATGCGTCGGTTGACGTGCAGGTCGAGGCCGATGTGTTCGCGGGGACCGCGCGCACGGCGACTGCGGAGGAGCGCGCCCGGTTGTGGCCCCTGATGGCGGAAATTTACCCGCCCTATGACGCATACCAGGAAAAGGCGGCGGGCGACCGCGAGATTCCCGTCGTGATCCTGTCGCGGGGCTAAATTTCCCGTGAAACTCTACGTCACCCCCACATCGCCCTATGCGCGGCTCGCCATGATTGTGCGGCTTGATCTTGGTTTTGAGGATTCGATCGATCTTGTGTGGACCACGACCCGCGTGGCAGACGATCCCGTGCTTTCTTTCAATCCGTCCGGGCGCGTACCGTTTCTGCAGTTGGATGATGGAACGGGCTTCGAAGATACGGATCTTATCGTCGAATATCTGGATAGCGTTGCAGAGCCCCGTCGTTATGCGCGGCCCGAAAGGACCGAGGTGGGCGATGACACCTATTGGCGTTTCCGGCAGCTGGAAGCCTCCGCGCGGGGCATGCTGGATGGAGTTTCGGTCTGGGCGCGCGAAGTAAAACGCCCGGCAGGCGAGCAATCGCCCGAGATCATCGAGCATGAACGCCGCCGCGCTGACCGGCTGGCGCACACCTTCGACGACGAGATCGGCTTTGCGCCGCTGGCATTGACCGGCGAGGGGCTCAACCTGGTGCAGATGCTGCTGTTTTGTGCGCTGGATGTCGGCCGCCGCGTGCCGGACATGCACTGGCGCGACGAATGTCCGGGTCTGTCGGCATGGTACGACCGGATGCTTGGAATCCCGTCGGTCGGCGGCTCGCTGCCGCCGGTGGAGAGCGATGGCGGGGGGTAGCCCGGTGAGGTGCGTGGCGCGAGATTGTTAATCATCGGGTAACCAAGATTCCGGATACTTTTGGCAATCTGAAAGGCCCGCCGATGACAGTCGGCGCGCCGTCTGCCGGAGTCTTAGCCGATGAGTTTTTTCCCCTGGTCCGATGAATACTCCGTTCACCTGCGGGTGATCGACAACGACCACAAGGATCTCGTCGCGACCGTCAACGAGCTGCACGATGCCATCCGCGAGGGCAGCGCCAAAGGCCAGATTGGCCAGATCATCACAAATCTTGCGCATTACGTGGACGATCATTTCGCGCGCGAAGAAGCATTGATGGAGGCCTATGACTACCCAGGCCTTGCCGACCATAAACGGATACACCGGCACCTGACCCGCATGGTTTATGCCATTCGAACGGTGTTTGCGGCCAAGCCGATGGAGATCGACCCGGCGAAACTCCTTCGTTTTCTGCGGGATTGGCTGATCCATCACATCGTCGAGGAAGACCGGAAGTATGTACCGTTCCTGCGGGGCGATGACGGCGGGCGTAGTGTGCCGTCAGCCGATGCGGGGGATCATGTGGTCGCGGGTGTGATCTCGAACGGCCACGCCCCGGATCTCGCAACCGGCAAGACCGAGACGCTGACGCTGACGGTGCCGGCCGACAAGGCGGCGGTGCTCCGCCGCTGCGCCCGGTTTCTCGCCGAGGGCGGGGTCGAGAGCATCGCCATCGAGGATGTTGTGTCGCCGGTGAGCAAAATGACATTCGATGAAGCACACCATTTTGCCAAGCCGATCCTGCGCAAGCGCGCCTAAGTCAGTCGAGCGGTGTTTCCCAGGCGTGATAGCCGTATACCCAGTCGGCATTTCCCTGTTCTTTCATCCACTCATTGGCGAGCGAGTTGCGCTGAATGCTGGCCGTGCGTTCCAGCCGGGCATTCTCATAGCGGCGTAGCCGTTCCGGCACAGTGTCCCGGTCCGCGCCGTCGAGGCAGCGGGTCAGCACCACGGCATCTTCTATCGCCATGCAGGCGCCCTGGGCCATGAACGGCACCATCGGGTGGGCTGCGTCACCGAGCAGGGTTGCATTGGCGATGGACCACTTTTCCATCGGCTCACGGATATGCAGCGCCGATTTCGTCACCTCGGTACAGGCATTCAACAGTGCCATCGCTTCGGGATGGAACCCTTCATAGGCGTGGCGCAGTTCGTCGGCATCGCCGGGGAGGGTCCAGCCTTCCTCGGTCCAGCCTTCCTGCGGTGTTGTCGCGAAGACGAAAATTTCTCTCCCCAGCGTCAGCGGGAAGGTGACGATCTGCACTTCCGGCGTCGGTCCCCACCACTTTGTAAAGGCATCGAGATTGGAGATATCGCCGGCCTCTTCGCGCGGGATCACCGAGCGGTAGGAGACAATGCCGGAGAATTTCGGATCGTCCTTGCCGAACATTGTATTGCGCACGGCAGAGTGAATGCCGTCCGCCCCGATGATGACATCGACGTCTTCGGACGACCCGTCGGCGAACAGGATCGCGGTCCGGGTATCGTCATTGACGATGCCGGAGACGGATTTGCCCAGATGCAGCCGGTCGGTGGGAATTTCGGCTTCCATTGCTTTGAGCAGGTCGGCGCGGTGAATGGTCAGTTGCGGTGCGCCGTATGTTTTTTCCGCCGCGTCGCTCATCGGCAGACGGGACGTTTCCTCTCCGGTATCCCATGTCCGGCTGATGCGGAAGGTCGGCCGTGCCGCGGTTTTACGCAGCACCTCGCCGACACCGAGGCGGTCGATCGCATGCACGGCATTGGGGGTCAGATTGACGTCGGCACCGATACGCAGGAACTGCGATGCTTTTTCAAACACGATCGCATCGTGCCCCATTTTCCGAAGTCCGATCGCGGCGGCAAGCCCACCGACGCCGCCGCCACAAATACCGATACGTAAAGCTGTCATGAAGTTGTCGTTTCCCCAAAATGGCCGCCCAGACGGGTGCAGCCTCTATCCGATTGTAAATCTAGCGCGCCACGCCGGGTTGTGGAACGAGTTTAAAGGGCGCGGTCTCTGCCGGTTTTGATGTAGATCAAGCGTCAGGCTCAGCGTGTGCGCGGCTGCGTCAGCCAAGCGGGATTCAGCGGGGACTCATGCGGGAGTCAAAACGTCTCCGCGAAGAAATCCCGCATCATCCGGTAGGATTGCCGGCACAGCCTGTCGTCGTAGCGCTGGCTGTCGGAATTGGCGCCAAGCACGCAGAACGAATGCACTGCGTGGCCGAAATTGACGAGCTGCCAGTCGACATCGTTCGACGCGAATTCGGCTTCGAGCGCATCTATCTGTGGTTTGGGCGTCACCGGGTCGGCAGAGCCGTGTATCGCCAGCACCCGTCCCTTGATGTCCGGCTTTGCATCCGGATCGACGGGATTGGGCAGGGTGACGTGAAAGACGACCGTTCCCTTGAATTCTGCGCCGGCGCGGGCCTGTTCCAGAACGAACCCGCCACCCATGCAATAGCCGATGGCGCCGACCCGGGCAGTATCGATCAGGCCGTGGTCGTTCGCGGCCGCCGTCAGTGCCTTGAAGGCGGCTTCGCCGCAGCCCTTGACGAAGGGCAGGTCGTTCCGCGTGCCGCGCGCAATGGTGCCGAGTTCTTCCTGTGTGCGGTCGACGTCGCCATAACCCTTGCCGAACATGTCCGCGACCATCATGACGAAATCCGTGCCGCCGGCCTGCGCCGCCATATCGGCGGAGTGATCGCAGACGCCAAGCCAGTCCGGCTGCATGAACAGGGCCGGGCGTTTTTCGGTTACGGTTTCGTCATAGACCAGCATGCCTTCGAATTCGCGGCTGTCATATTCGTAGGGTACTTTTATCCGGGCCATGAATTCTATCTCCTGCGTGATCGGTTGTTTCAATGGGAAATCTAGCCGGGGGAAACCTAGCCGGATCGCCGCGCCCGGAAAAGTAGGCTGCAGCTGGCACGGACGGTTTCTGTCCCTTGCGACGGTTTGGCGTTAAAAAAAGGTTAATATCCAGACACTTAATCTTAACCCGAAACAAAAAAACATATAAAATCCGCGATAAGTTGTTGTCAGGCGGCCGCTGAATAAGCAGCCTGACGGGTAGGTATCGCGTGGCATGTAGCAGCGCAGACAATCAGGGTTAAGGACTTCATGGCCATGGCGGATCCAGATATCCAGCATCGCGGAAGCGTTGAGGACGAGAAACAAGCCGGTAAAGACGGTGGCGAGCACGCTGGCACAGCGCCGGTCGTCGTCGATATCGACCGGCGTATCGGGGCAACGCAGCATGTCCCGGGTGACGGTGTTCCCGACGCGCCATTGCCCATGGGCAGCGCCTGGCGCGCATCCGAACTGACGGAAGCAGACTGGAAGATTGAGATTCCAGACGCAGCGCTGCGTGAATTCGAGATTATCGCCGGTGCCCTTGCAGAGTATGACGAACCGTTGGACGGGCTTTCGCCCGACAGCTTCGACTGGCCCGCGACTACGGACCTGATGGCGGATGTCCGCGCCCGGCTCGGCAGCGGTCTGGGATTTGTTATGTTGGACCGCATGCCGGTTGAGACCTGGACCGACCTGGCGAACCGCGCTGTGACCTGGCTCGTGAATGAGATGATCGCGCCGCCGATCATGCAGAAATGGAACGGTCACCGGGTCTACGACGTGCGTGATACCGGGGCAAAACTGCAATACGGCGTGCGGCGCTCTGTCACCAATCTCAGCCAGGAATTCCATACCGACGGATCGTTCCTGGCGATGACGCCGGATTTCTTCTCGCTGACCTGTATCCGACAGGCCGAGGCGGGCGGTGAAAGCCTTCTCGCAAGTCTCGTGTCGGCACATAACGACCTGCTGACAAATCACCCCGAACATCTCAAGCGCCTGTACGAGCCGTTTTGGTGGGATCGTCAGGCCGAGCACCACCGCGACGAGTCGCCGGCCAACTGGTTGCCGGTATTTACGCGCTATGGCGATACGCTGTCTGTGCGCTATTACGACGACTATATCCGCAATGGCTACCGGTTGATGAAAGAGGAAATCGATCCGGCGGGGCTGGCGGCATTGGCGGCGATGCAGGAAGCCGTGGAAGCTGCGGATAACAGGATTTCGTTCCGCCTCCGGCCCGGCCAGGTTATCTGTGCCCAGAACATGCAGATTGCCCACGGCCGCAACGGCTTTAGCGATCCGTCGGTCAAGACCGAGGGTGGTCGTCTGTTGTTGCGGTACTGGCTTCGTCAAGAAGGCGGTATAGAGCTGGATGGCGTGCCGCCGGTGACCGCCTGACGGCAACCGGTACTTCTGTTTCGACGATTTTCTTATCCGGTTCCCCCAGTTCTATCCGGGGTATCGTATATCTGTCCTGACCTGATAAAGTTCGCGCGCCCCGATAGGCGCCCATAAGAAACGAGTCCCTGCACGTGGCTGATTGCGAGCGGAATTGGAAATAGATACCGGTGTTGCGGCATTTTCGGCCGTTGTTCTGTTTGTCGCTTACGTTGTCCGTGGGATCGCGGGGTTCGGGTCGGGCTTGATCTCGGTGCCGTTGCTGGCGCTGTTCTTTCCGTTACAGCTTGTGGTCCCGGTCATTGTGTTGCTGGATTACGTGGGGTCGGCAAGCCAGGGACTTCGCAACCGAAAAGTAATCGCGTGGCGCGAGCAACTGCCCCTGATCCCGTTCACGCTGATCGGTGTAGGGATCGGACTGTCGCTGTTGCAGTCGCTGAATTCCGCAACGCTGGCGCAGGCGCTCGGTGTGTTCATTATGGTTTACGGGGTCTATCAGTTATTGCCCCTGCCGGAACTCCGGGGCTCGCGCCTGTTCGCGGTGCCGGGCGGGGCGCTGGGCGGGCTGATCGGTACAGTGTTCGGTGCCGGCGGTCCATTTTACATCATTTATCTTGGTCTTCGCGGGCTCGACAAGAATGCGCTGCGGGCAACGTTTGCTGCGAATTTTCTGATAGATGGCGGTATTCGGTTGGTCGGGTATACGGCGTTCGGCTTTTTTGACCGCGCGGCACTTCTGTACATTGCCGCAGCGTTACCGATCGTGGCGATTGCGCTGTTTCTGGGCGGGCGCGTCCATTCGAGCCTCTCACCCGTTATCTTTACCCGTCTGATCAGCGTCCTGCTGCTGGTCAGCGGTGTTGCGTTGCTGTTGAAATACTAAAGGGCGCGCCGCGATATCCGACCGCGTCGCTGGCGGTCGGTGTCGGGTTTATCCGAAGATGCGCTCGTCTTCGAGTTTGTTTCCGGTATCGACATCGGTACACGTATCCGCCGCGTCGCCGGTTATCTCCGACAGGATCCGCGACCCCGGCAGACGGACGGTAACCGCTGTGCCATGACCCAGCTTGCTTTCGACCCCGATGGTTCCACCGTGAAGTTCGGTCAGGCCGCGGGCGAGGGGCAGGCCCAGACCGGTACCCTCGAACTCCCGGTTAAGCGCGCTGTCGATCTGGCGGAATTTGGCGAAAGCAGCGGGAATATCCTCTTCCGACATTCCGATACCCGTATCGCGGACCTGAAAGACGAATTGATTTTCTGGGGAGAGCGATGCTTCGACAGTCACCTTGCCGCCGGGCCGGGTGAACTTGATTGCGTTGCTCATAATATTCATCAGGATTTGTTTGATCTTGCGTTCGTCCACCCGGATCAATGGCAGGCTCGGCGGGATAATGACCTGGCAGTCGATGGCGCGTTCGTTGATCTGATGTTGGAGAATGACTTCGATCGACTGAGCCAGTTTTGCGAAATTGACCTCTTCTTCATAGAGCTCGGCATTTCCCGATTCCACTTTTGCCAGATCGAGAATGTCGTTGATAAGCGACAGCAGGTGTTCGCCGGACTCGCGAATGTCTTTTGAATATTCCCGGTACTTGCCGTGGCCGAGATCGCCAAACGGTTCCTGCTGGAGCAGGCCGGAGAACCCGATAATGGCATTCAGCGGTGTCCGGAGCTCATGGCTCATATTGGCAATGAATTCGGATTTGGCCCGGTTAGCAAGTTCGGCTTCTTCTTTCGATACCAGCAATGCTTCGCGCGCTTCGACCGCCTCGGTAATGTTGCTGCCGGTACCGCGGTAGCCCTTGAAGTTACCGGCAGGGTCGAAGACCGGTTTGCCGCTGATCGACCACCACTGTCGGAAGCCGTCCTTGCCAACATAGCGACGGACGAAATTCTTGAAGGACCGGGCATTGGCGAGGTCGTCCAGGTGGTTCTCGATTTCTGCGAGTTCAGTGCGGCCGCTCGCGTGTTTGTCCCGGATGGTCGCCTGATCCCGACCGATCATGGATTCTGGCTGGAGGCCCGTCGCGGCGGTAATCTGCTGGGAAACGTAGTTGAATTTCAGGTTCTCGTCCGTCGACCAGTACCAGTCCGATGCAACCTCCGCATAATCGCGGAACTGTTCGCGGCTTTCGCGAAGAACGGATTCGGCGTTGCGCTGCTGGCGCAGGCCGATGCGATGGTTGCGCAGCACCACAAATGCCAAACCGCACGCCGCCATGGCGATCAGGACGAGCATGATAATTGGCGCGATATGGATTGAACTGAGCTTCGGGAAATGGGTGACCTCAATAACGAAGAGGCGGCCCTGCTGGTTGATCGGCGCCTCGGCGACGAAGGGTTCGAGCAGCCCGGCTATGCCGGTGGGCCGGGCGACCTTCTGGTCGAACAGAGATCTGGTTTCCGGGGTTTCGCTCTTGATGTCGGTATAACGGCGCATATCCGGTTGGCTCAATAACCGGATTCCAAACTTCCGATCTGGCGTCACGATGCCGGCAAGCAGCTGATCGGGGCGCAGGTAAACAGCCGCCAGGCCGCTGAGCTGCTCTTTGCGCGCTAACGCGGTCGTAGGGGCGACATGACCGAGGTAATAGGCCTTGAAGGCGAAGAAACCGGCCGGCATGCCGGATATGGGAATGGTGTCCGACGCGATGACGTTGCCGGTGGAGATTGCCAGCTTTACCGCGTCGGCGAGGGTGGGATCGGATTCGATGTCGAAGCCGATCAATCCGGCGAATTCGGGGTCGAACGGCTCGAACAGCCGGATGGGCTTGGTGAGAGTGCGGTCCGCAGCGGTCGTGTGCACACCGTTGATTTCGCCTTCTTTGACGGTGAAATTCAGGAAACCGTCATCCTGCATGGATTCTTCGAAGACGCGCCGTTGTTCCCTTGGGATCACGCCAATCTCTGCGATAGCACGGATGTAAGGATAGGCCGTCAGCAGTTCGCGGGACAGGGCGCCGAACTGATGCTTGTTAAAATCGTCACTTGCCTGCTGAAGGCCGACGAGCGACGTCAGCACAGCTTCGGCACTGCCGAACCGCTGGGAGAGATCGCTTTGAATGCCGTCGACCTCGCGACTGAACTCCTTTTTTGCGTCGGCGAGATCAATCCATGTCGCGGTGCCGACGATAGAACTGCAGACGAACAGGCTTATAAACCCGAAGAGCAGTAGCTCCCAGGGTCTGAACAGTTTGGCGATAGGCGTGTCGGTATGTTTACCGAGCGAGTCCGGCAATTTTCTTACCTTTACGAAGAACACCCTGGGGCAGTTTTACGCCTGAAACCGACAGAATTTTGCTATTGATCCAGACGTCGCGCTGCCGGTTCGGTACCACCGGGATCTTCGATATCTGATACCCGTTAAGAATACGGATCGCGGTTTTTCCTGCCCATTCACCCTGTTCGCGTGAGACTTTGGTCATCCCGAGAATAGTGTAAGGCATCATCCAGCCGTGGTTCGTAACGCTGAGGCGGCGTGTTGATTTTATGATTCCGGCAATGGCCTGGTCGTGATTCCAGTTCTTGATTCCGTGCCGGTTGCCGATGATGACCACGTCATATTTCTGCGCACGGGCATAGGCCTCGACCCATTCCTTGGTGGATCCGACAAGCGCATGATCGAGCACGAATCCTTTTTTCGCCGCGGCAGTCTTAAATCGCTTGAGGTTTTTCTGCTCACTCAGTGCGTCGGCGCCCAGATAGAAGGCGCGACGGAACTGGGGAACGATGCTTGCGGCCCGGTCCATCATCACGCCGACCGGTGCGACTTCAATCATGCCGGTCGCGTTGCTGTAGGGCAGGCCGTACTCCGCGGCCGTCCAGTTCAGGCCACTGAAGACGAATGGCGTTTTCTTACCCTTGTAGAACGGTTCGATCAGATGTTTGACCGCATTGTCGTCCGCCGTGATGACGACGTCGGGTTTCCATGATTCAATGACCGCCTTTGCAGCGAGCGCGCTTTTCTTTACGTCCGCGGCGGATCTGCGACGTTTCGTGTCCATGTCGAACTGACGGATCTCGCAGTGGCCTTTCAGCGTCGCGCGAAGCCCGGCCTCGATCTGGTCGGCGTGCGCATAGCCTTTATGATACGAAGAGACAAACAGACATTTCTTGGCGGCGGCCTGAGCGGTCGCCGGAAGTGCTCCAGCCACGAGGAGTGAAACCGCAACGACTCCCGATAGCGCGAACACGCGTTTAATTTTCACGATACGTTCTCCCCGAATGTCGATGATCCGACATGTATGAACCCGGTTGTATTCAATGCGCCATTCGTAAACATTTTATTAAGATTTTAGGTAAGTTTTCAAACAGAAATGTTTTGAAACAATTACTTAGTCTAATATCATACGCGTCTTACATATGTATTTAACCAAAATAATTGTTCGCACTGGGCTGTCAGGTGGGTCAGCGTGATTTCAGCTGGCGCTGACGTTCTTCCTGATCCGGTGTCTGGCCGTCGGTCGGACTGGTGCCCCCGCCGTCGAGCAGTTTTCGCAGAAACCCCGGTGCGAGTGCCGAAAGCGGGTTTACGGAGATCTTCGGTTTTTCGACCGGGCCGCTGATTTTATAGGACGCCGCAAAAATGCCGCCGCCCTTTTCGCCGGTAAGGATGGTGCCGATGACCGGTATCTGACCGAGCAGGCTGTTGATCGTGTATGCGGGGATAATGGTTCCGTTGATGTCGATCGCATCTTTGCCAAAATCGACCTGACCGGTGGCTGTAATTCCGAGTTCCGAGCCCACCGCGCGTGCCTCGGTGATTGTCGCCACCTCATTTTCGAAGACATAGGGAAAGCTGAGTCGATCGAAACTGATACCCTTTCCGCTGATCGTGTCATTTATTCCGGTAAGCGAAGCGATTGTGAGCAATCTGGCGAAATTCGGCGCATCTGCGACCCGGAAGCGCTTCATTTCGGCGATTCCTCTCCAGGGGGCATTCGGGCCACCCTTGCGCTTGCCGGCGATCTCGATGATCCCGGTGCGAATTGTATCCGTCACGTCCATCGCTTTCAGCAGCGACCCGGCATCGGCTGAATAAATTTCAAGATTATGCCCGTCCGGGGTTGGCAGCATTTTGATGGAAATGGCTTTGCCACCGTCGGGCAACGCGCCTTCCACGACAATGCGCTCCCACCGCGTCGCGTCGCGCTTCAGTTCCATACGCACGTTGCTGGTCGGGGCCGCCGGACCGATCCAGAACCGGCCAAACGTGCCGGTCAGGCTCAACGCCGGCAGCTCTGGCGCATCGATTCCGCCGAGATCCTGGCTGATGAACGGCGAAGCATCGAAACCGCCACCGCTGACATCGATGGTGAATGACCGGTCGGCCGCCCGGCGCACGGTCGCAGAGAATGACGTGGAGCCCAGAATGAAGCGTTCGATATCCAACGTCTCGATGACTGGGGTCGCAACGGAATTGCCCGGATTGCCGAGATCATCCGGATTGCCCAGACCGAACGTGCTTTTGCCGGCCGCTTTGAAGTCGCCGGCGTCAATGCGGAATTGCGGCAGGGCCGTAACGTTGCCGTCGCTCATCAGGACGGCGATCTCGGCGGTTGCTTCCTTGCCGGCCGGTTTTTTCCACTCGAAGCCCGGCAGGCTGAACGCAGCGTCTGTCAGGTTCAGTCCCGCGGAAAACGTTTCAGTGTTGTCTCGCCGTTCTTCGTAGATAAAGTTTACCGGAACCGGTCCCTCTATCCGGTCGCGCATATAGACATCGAAAATCTCACGCAGCTTGGCATCGACCGTCGCTTTCGCGGCAATACGTGTCTCGACGTTGTTCGATCCGCTGAAATTCTGCTGCCATTCGAACTCGGTTGCGGTGCCGGCATAGAGCGCGGTGCCCTTGGCCGTCATCGCGTTGTTGTCGACGGTCAGGGCAACTGTCCCCTCGGTGACGCCGCGCTCTTTTACGACATCGGCAAGTGCGAGCCCGGTGATCTCGGAGACCGATTTAACGCGAACTTCTTCTGCCTTCAGAGCTGTAATCAGCGGGAGCTGGATCTCCAGCCGGGTCGTGTGTGTGCCGGCCGCACCTTCGGTCTTGAGACCGACCTTCGACAGAAGGTTCAGGCGCGGATGCGCGACAATATCGAGCGCGGACCGCACCGGTCCCCGGATGATTGCCGTCAGTGCCAGATTGTCGCTTTGCGAACCGATACCCGTGATGTTGACCGTCCCGTCGTCAAGGACCAGATCGCCAACATTGCCCCCCTGGACGGCAAAATCGAACCGGCTGTCGCTGAAGGTCGCGGTCGCAACAGCGTTTTTAAGAGGTGGCATGGGGTTCAAGTAATCGAT
The DNA here is from genome assembly GCA_047638395.1 of Paracoccaceae bacterium. Taxonomy (GTDB): domain Bacteria; phylum Pseudomonadota; class Alphaproteobacteria; order MPNO01; family UBA830; genus CAXBCP01. The sequence goes on from JBLIMV010000036.1 coordinate 31,835, forward strand.
CGTTACACCGGAGACGTTCATTCGTCCGTTGATGGAATCGACGATTACGTTCCCCGCATCCTTTCCGTCTATCGGTATGCGCGCAGTCAGGCTGGCCGTGGCATCACGGTACACGCCGTCGCGCATATTCGTGGTCACCCAGGCGCGCGCACCGCTTGCGGCACCTGGCGGCCAGAATTTCTTCAGGTCGTCGGCGGGCATCGACGGAACCGAAACCGTCGCGTTGACAGCGGCGATGGCGCCGACACGGGTAACGACACCCGCCATCGTCGCCTTGGTGCTGCCAAAATCGACCGCAGCGCTGGAGATTTGTATCTGATCCGGGTTCCGGTTCAGCCGGCCGTCGATTGACAGGCTTTCAAAGGTGTAGGGCGGGGCGTTAACGCCGGGTGCTTCAAACGAACCCTGTCCGCTACTGAGATCAAATACCGCCCGTTTGACGTCTCCGTCGAGACCGATGCGCAGGTTTCCGTTGCCGCCGAATTCCGCCGTTAGCGCCTTTAGTCCTGCGAGGGCTGTAAACTGGTCGCCAAGCTGGCCGGGATTCAGGCGGGCGAATTTGAATTTAACGTCGATCCGCTCCGCGGAGCGGTCAAAAGTGGCTTCGCCATGAAGTTCAGGACGAGACGTCCGCAGGTCGATATCAAGATCGAATGCGGTCCGCAGGCCGACGGCCGCCCGCTCGACCGTGATATCGGCGTGGCGGGCGCCCCAGTTGATGCCCAGTTGCCGGTCTTCGAGCAGCAGCGCTGCGCCAATGACGCTGACCCGGTTGAGATATCGAAGGCTGCTCCCGGGCTGTGCGGGCCCCGAAAGCTCGTTCAGGAGCAGTTTGAGCAC
>JBLIMV010000037.1:0-32224 GCA_047638395.1 Paracoccaceae bacterium
GACCTCCCCCTCTGCAATGGTAAGTAACTTCACGCCCGCGAAGGTGAGTTGCTTGTAGAGCCCGGCGATGTCTTCCTGATCGCGCGATAGGCGGTCGAGTGCCTCAGCGACAATGACCTCGAAAGTGTCGGAGCGTGCATCTTCCAACAGTTTCTGGTAACCGGGCCTCAGCGTGGTAGCACCGCTGATGGCAGCATCCGAGTATACATCGGCCAGTGACCAGCCTTCGCGGTCAATTCGATCGCGGCAGATTCTCAACTGGTCTTCTATAGACGCCTCTCGCTGATTATCAGAAGAATATCTGGCGTAGATGGCTGCACGTGTCATGACCGACCCTCCAGATCATCTTTGATATTGGCCAGTATTCCATTGATTCTGCGACTCGCCTCGAGGTTTCTGGCCTGAATGTAGTACCGTTCTGTAGTTTTAGCTGATCGATGCGATAGGATTACAGGTGCGAGACGAGCGTGGTCGATCGATTCCAGGCTCAGTGTCGTTGCCGCGCAGTCCCGAAGGAGATGCGGGTTGATCGCCTGGCCGAAGAGTTTCTCCGTCAATGGAACAATACGACGGTAAACGAATGACCGGGGAAGAGCCGCCCCCTTCTCATAGAGCCACAGCTGATCCGTGCTGTCTGCGTCGGGGAAACGCGGTCGTATTTCATGAAGATACCGCTCGAACCACGGCACGAGGTCGCTCGGCAGCCAGAATTCAATATCAGCATTCGTTTTGGTTTCTGGCGCGGGGATCGTGATTAGCCAACGGTCTTCGGTCCGGATCATGTGCCGGCCGATCTCAAGCGCCGTAAAATTCTTCACGCGAAGGGGCCGCGCAGTTAAAAATGCCAGCATGAGGTGGTCGCGATAGACAAGGCAGTGCTTGAGGTCGAGCGGTCCGTCGGCGAGGTCGCTGAGCCCTTTGCATGCGGCTTCATAAATCTCTATCGATGACCGGATGCGCTTCGCCTTGTCCTTGCTTGGTTTTGCGGTGCGACCAAGCCGATTGCAGAGATCCTGGAGCCAGCGCCAGTTCTGATCCGGTGCCATCGCCCGGGTGACCTCCTTGAGGCCCACCAGCATGGTCACCCGCGTACAGGGAGCTGTCGTGCCCAGTTGAACGAGGTGTTGGTAGTAACTCTCTACCCTTTTTCGTGTGACCCGGTCTTCCGGTCGCGTACCGGGGTCAAGATCGTCAACATAGGCGAGATACCCAAGCCAGCGCCCGTAATGGTAACTGTTCGTCTTCCGGGTTTCGGGCCTCCAATGTCCAGCGGGCCCCCGGCCGTCGAATATGTCCCCGTCTGCAAGCATCGTCTCCCAAGCTTTCTGGTCGTCTTTCGGCCATTCGGTAAACCTCAGGCTGCGGCGAGCCGGATGAGTACGGCTAAAGGGAACCTCATTCATGAGTATGCTCTCCATGCCGTGCTTTTGTCAGAATGCCGTCGAGGAACTGTGCGGCCGCCTTGGTCTCTGAGCCAAGATAGTGCTGGCGGGTCACCGCTTCTGATTTGTGTCCCAGAAGGTGCGTCACCGCCCCATAGGCCGCGGGGTCCCGCTCGATCGCAATCTTGGCGACGATGTCGCGGATGAGATGGGGGTTGATCTCAAGTCCGGTCTCTTTTCGAAGGACCGGCACAATGGCCTCTGTCATCGCGGTCTGCGAGCGCATGCCGCCATTCATACCAGGAATGAGATAAGGCCCATCACTTCCCGGCAACATCGGCCGGTAGGTCTCGAGATAGAGGCGCAGGATTTCGACCGTCTCTGCGGGGAGCGCGAACTCAAGCTCGCGCCGGTTCTTGACCTTTTCCGGGGCGATTAGCAGATGGCATCGTATCCCTGCCGATGTGCGGTCCCATCTGAAGTCGCTAACCTCCAGCATGCGGAGCGTCCGCTGGCGGAGCGCGCAGTGGATCAGGATCGCGACGATCAGCGCCCGTTCCACCCGTCTGGCACCCTTCATCGGATTTTTCTCCCGCTTGGCCTTCGCGACCTGGTTCTCCGGGAAGCAGAGAAGCCGGCGGACGTTCTCCGGATCCTCGAACTGTTGCAGGCGGGCACGTTTTTTTTGTGACAGGTGTGGCTGTTCTGCCGGTTCCAGGCGCTTGCAGAGCTTGGCGAGCTGTTTCAGGGTTTCTTCGTCCACCTTGCACCAGTGGTTTGCGATGTGCCGCATCGCATTGGCGAGGCTCTGCAGAGATTCGGTTGGCTCGCCCCCCAAGCGATCGAGGAAGAACCGTAAGGCGGATTTGAAGCGGGCAGGGTCCATCAGGGAGCCAAGAGAAGTAATCTCTTCGATCGACATTTCGCGGCGGTGAACGAGCGCCGAGGCAAACCGTCGGATCACCACGATACGCACCTTGATCGTATCTGGCCGTAATGGCCGGGCAGGGGCGTCGAGGTCCAGGAGATCGGGTGCCTCCATTCTCTTCCGCCAGTTAGCGACGTCATCTTGGAAGCTTTTCGGGAAGGCTGCGAGCGGGAACGTGTAAGGTGTGCGTTTGAATAGGCCCTCTAGCCGGGACTGCGGCCAGCCCTCGATTTCCCGACTGCACCGGTTCCAGCATATGGCTGTATGTTTGGCTAGTTTCTTCGGGTTCTTCACGATCACTTCGGCGTCGAGCGCCTCATAAAATCCGGTCAGGGTGGTCTGGTCGACGGTTCCCGGCGCGATGCCCATGTGAGAACAAAAGGCGGCAAGGCGGTTAAGGGAGAAGCGCATGGTCTTGAAGGGAATCATCGCCAGCAGGTCCTGCCATTCCCCCGTCAGCGGTATACGGGTAGTGATTGGAGCGGGCGCACCGCCATAACGTCTGACGGCCATTGATGCGGCGCTTCTGATATTGCGGAAGCTCTTCTCCGATATGCTCATGCGCACGGCGTTGGTTGCCGCAAAGATTTCACGGACCGCTGCCGCAGTCGCCGGTATGTCCGACAGCTGTTGCCTGGTGTGTCGCTCTATCCGGCTAAGCGCCGACAGCAGGTCACGCCGCTGAACGCGATCAAGTGTCCCGTCGTCGGTGATGGCGGCGCGAACCTCAGACAGTGTCGGGCCCCGGACTGAATGGAAAGCTTGCCGGCTGGTACGAATGAACTCGTCTTTTAAGTCGGTCATCGGGACCTTCCTTTCAGGTCAGGTTTGGTGTCGGGATGACACCGAAGGACAACACTCCATATTCGGGATATAGCACATGTTTGATCCGTGCGTGATCTTCCCGGAACGGTGTCCCGACAGGTTTCAAGCCACTGACAACATTGAACAAATTTGGTCACAGTAACGGAGTTTATGGGCATCCGGTTGCCCTCTTTTTAGTGCCGGTTGCGGCGTTCATAGATCTCTCTGTCGGCGCTGGAGATGCGGATCTGGCCGCCGATCCGGTGAGCCGGCAGATCGCCGATCTCGATCAGGCGGCGCACTGTGCGCTCGCTCACATCCCAGCGCGTCGCCAGCTTTTTGATGCTGTCGAAGCTGTCTTCAATTTTCGGGGCCATCGGCGGTCTCCTTGTCCTCGGCCGCGAGAAACTCCGCGGCGGCCTGCCGGGCGAGCAGGCGAACCAGGGTCTCTAGAGCGGCCACACCGGGCGCACAGGTCTCGTCAGCGGCGGGCGCCGCTTCCGAATCTGTCGACCCAGGTGTTTGTGCGATCCGGTCCATATTCTGCTCGATTGCATCGACGCAGCATCGCGTCGTTACCGAACAGGCTAAGACAGGTAAAACCTGCTTGGAAAAGCAGATCAGACAAGAATTTACTGTTGTTTTTCAAGCCGATGCCAGCGAGCGGCCAATGCATCAAACGTCGGAACAGGCCTTGGCTGGAGGATTCGTTCGAGTGTTGCGTGCAAAAATTGCTCCCAGGGTTCGGTCGTGTTGGCAGTTCGTTCCGGCCGACCGATATAAAATGACGGCGTCGCGTCGAACGCCCGTGCGTAAAGCGCTCCAAGTTCCAAGAGGGTAGTACCCAAGGGCGTATTACCTCGACGTCGGTCGTTATCCGCGGCTGTGAGCCTTTCAACATTTTTGATGCACCACCGGGCCCACCCTTCGATGGTGCGCGCTGCGGCTATCGCGTTTTGTTGATCTTCGATTTCGGACGCGATGCCTCTTGCGAGTTCCTGAATGACACCTTCCAGTTTTTGCGAATACCAAGGGCGAGCACCGATGGTCGATTTCCACGACCATGGTGGTACTTCCATCGTAAGGACCGCCCGGACCAGACAAAGCCAGATTGCCCCGCGCTCCGAGTTACCATGACCTGGCAATTCGGTGCCGCTGTGTTTGAGTGGGCTACCATCCTTATCGCGCCCCAGGCGCTCCAGCAATTCTTCTAATTTTTCGCGTACAGGCTTCCTGGACGTGCCCGCATAAACACGTGTTGCAGATTTTTGAACGGCGACCAGGCGATCCCGGAGACGCGACGGGGTGACCGATGCGTTTGCGACGCTATCAAAAGTAAAGGCCCCGGATGTATGTGAATGTTCGGCCGGTTTAAGTTCGTTCCAGTAATGCTCGCCGGCAATCTGATTGAGGGCTTCCTGGAGAGAGTACGGGGTTTCTTTCCCGACCAGGGGCAGAGAAGTCCGGTCAAGGATTACCTGGATGGCGGCCTTATCGAAGATCAATGAAGTGTCGGGGGTTGCATCATGCGCCATATTGCTGCCGAGGCTGTGATCAGGTTAGCGGCTTTAATTAAGCAACCTTGATTATGACCACGGTAACAAAGACTCAAAATACAAATTCAGCCCCGCCAATTTTGATCGGTCGGCATCGGTCAGCCGAAGGTGATCGTGACCGACCGGCTTCGGTCATACCGGGTAGCGATGAATGTGATCTGGAATTTTTCAGACCAGGAATGCGGGTGTTGGCTTAATAATCGAGCCGAAAACTCACATCAGCCATTCAGAAGACGGGAAGGAGAGATGTCGAAGTTCAGGGATGTGAAGACCCTGCAAAAGTTCGGCGCAATACACGCTTCTATCCACAATCATTTCAACCTCGAACGTCATCTCAACAGCCGCCAAACCTTCAAAGAGAACCGCTCAGCCGCCCTGGCCGAATGGCGCCAGCTGGCCGCATGAATTCATATTGATTGGCAATTCGGAGACTGGTTCGCATTAGCCTGACACCACCAATTTAGCCCTTGCATCGAAGGGGCCGTCCACACATGACAGCACCCATTTGACGGCTCAATGCCGTAAAGTCAGGTTCCGCAGAAGGTCTTGTTGACGACTTCGTGTGGTGCGGGCGCTTGAATGTATCGGGAATCCGCCGGGCGTGAATCGAAGGGTCGGACGACCTCATCCATCAGATCGTTAAACGGCTGGAAATTGCCGTTATCCTCTGCAGCGCGGATTGCCGCCTCCACCATATGATTGCGCGGGATGACCGCCGGATTGGCGCGGTGTATGGCTTCGGCGCGCGCCGATGGAGCTAGCTGCCCTTCGCCGCGCAGGCGTTCCTGCCAGCGTATGGCCCAGGCATCGAAGCCGGCGGCATCGTCGAACATCTCGCGGACGTCTGTTGTAGCCGTGCCGTCGATGTCGACGGTATTGGCAAGATGGCGGAACGTGTTGGTGAAGTCCGCCTTGCCGTCAGCCATGCATTCCAGCAGGTCCAGGCCAAGCGCAAGATCGCCGTCCTCAACGGTTGTCAGGCCGAGTTTGGCGCTCATGACGGCACCGAGCGCCATTTCGAAGCGGCGTGGATAGGTATCGATCTCAATCTGCGCCATGCTGACCGCAGTTTCCATATCTGCTGCCAATAGTGGCAACAGGCATTGGGCCAGTTGCGCCAGATTCCATTGTATGATCGACGGCTGATTAGCGAATGCATACCGGCCCATCTGATCAATAGAACTGAAGACCTTTTGCGGATGATAGGTGTCCATGAACGCACACGGCCCATAGTCAATGGTCTCGCCGGCAACCGAGGTGTTGTCGGTGTTCATTACGCCGTGGATGAAGCCGAGGCCGAACCACTTGGCAACCAGATCCGCCTGCCGGGTAACGACGGCTGCGAGCAGGTTGGCATAGGGATTCTCGGTTTTCTTGGCGTCCGGATAGTGTCGGTCGATCACGTAGTCGGCAAGCAGCCGGATGGCGTCTTCGTCGTGGCGTGATGCGAAATACTGGAAGGTGCCGACGCGGACATGGCTTTGCGCGACGCGGGTCAGGACGGCGCCGGGTAGAAAGCCGTCGCGTATGACCTCTTCGCCGGTCGTGACCGCCGCCAGCGCACGTGTCGTCGGGACACCGAGTGCATGCATCGCTTCCGAGACGATGTATTCCCTGAGCACCGGTCCCAAAGCAGCGCGACCGTCGCCGCCACGTGAGAACGGGGTCCGGCCTGAGCCTTTTAACTGAAGATCGCGGCGCACACCGTCGGTGCCGACAACTTCGCCCAGCAGTACGGCGCGCCCGTCGCCCAATTGAGACACCCAGCCACCGAACTGATGCCCGGCATAGGCCTGGGCAATAGGCTCGGCACCGCACGGCACAACATTGCCGGCGAAAACGTCAGCACCCAGGTTTGATGACAGTGTGTCCGGGTCCAACCCTAAGAGCTTGCAAAGAGAAGTGTTCAGCCGGATCAGGGCCGGGGCGCGAACCGGGCCCGGATTCTGGCGTACGAAAAACCGCGCGGGCAGGGCAGCATAACTATTGGAGAATGGGATGGAGACGTTACTGATCGCGTTGGTCCGCGCTACGTTATTGGGCATTGATCAGTATCCTTCTGCACCGGCGGTGATTCTCGGCCTCTCCGTCAAGGTCTATCAACCTATGGCCTCTTGCTGATCCACGTTAGGCACCATCCATCGGCGACAGTGATACGCGCTGTCCCAGAACATCCATTCGAGGCGGGTGGATTGGCGAAATGCATGGTGCATCCGGACGCGGTTCGCATCGCTCGCGGTTTTGGCCACTCGGTCCGTCAATTCCAGAATTTGTTCGACGCCACTGGCGAAGTCTTCGCCTGCATAGGTGTCGATCCAGGCCCGATAGGGATTGTCGCTTGTGGCGCTGGCGTGGATGTCCTGGCCAACACGCAGATAGACCCAAAAACATGGCAGCAGCGCTGCAATCGCTTCAGGCAGATCGGCAATCGCTGCTGTGCGCAGAAGATAGCTGACATAATGGTCGCATACGGGCGTCGGCTCGGTTGCGGCGAAGGAGGCCGCATCGACTCCGTAGAGAGCCATGTAATGCCCGTGCAACTGACGCTCAACGGCGATAGCTCCGCTGGCTGCGCCAGAAAGCTGCATGACCGCATCTGCGTCGGGTGCGCGAGACGCGGCCAGTGCAAGTGCGCGCGCAAAGCCTTCCAGATAGTGTGCGTCTTGGATGATGTAGTGCCGGAACGTTTCCGGCGCGAGCGCGCCGGCAGCGAGTTCGCGGTTGAACGGCATTGTGAGTATTGACTGTTGGAGCGCGTCAGTCGCGGCCCACATCGTTTCGGTGAAACGCATTGAACAATATCCTTTCGGGTTAAACTGCGATCTTGGGCCAGAGCCTATGAAAATGATGAACCGGGCCAGAGCCCCCGCCGACATCGAGGTCATCAGCAGCGCGAATAGCTTCGGAAACGAAGTGCTTTGTGATCCGCGCCGCTTCCGGCAGGCCGTGTTTGTGTGACAAGTGCGTGGCCAACGCTGCGGACAAGGTACACCCGGTCCCCATCGCAAACCGGAACGGCAAGGTGCGTCTGCGTGAGGGCGCCCCTGATGTGGGCGGGCATGTCGTTGGAGCCTTCGGCGATCTGTCGGTAAAACGAAGTGTCTTCCGGCGCTTGCGCGGCGAGGAAGTCTTCCAAATCGGGCAGCACGTCCAGATCCTCGTTTTCCTGAATGAGCAGCGAGGCGGATGTGTGGCGCAGATAAAGAGCGTTAACAACCCCGCCGGCACGTTCTGTGCTTTGAGCCAAGCCTGAACATCCCCGGGAATCTCGTAGAGTCCCTGCTTCGTTGCGGTCACTGTATGACGCGCCTAGGCGATTGTCTTGAAATACTGTGGAGAAGTAATCGCATCCATATCCATCTTCCTTAGTAGCGCGGCATATCCGGTTCTATATGGCGGGACCAAGCGTCGATCCCGCCGGCCAGGTTCCAGGCATCGTCAAATCCGTTCTTGTGAAGAAAGTCTGTCACCATGGCGCTGCGCACCCCGTGATGGCAAACAACGATCAGCGGATGCTCACGGGGCAAGGTCCCGACGCTTTGCGCAACCTCTTGCATCGGCATCGAGACGCTGTGCTCGATGGTGCAGATCGCCAATTCGGCCGGTTCGCGGATGTCGAGCACGGTGTGGGCGGCCCCATCGGCTCGCATTCCGGCTAGGGCGTGAACGTCGATATCGTAACCGGCGCTTTGCATGTGATCGGTTCCCGCGATTTGCTCGCCCGTCCGACGGTCTTTCTGATTGAACATCTTACAACTGTCCTTGTTTGATGAGTCCTGTTGTTTTCAGCCACAGGTATCGTTCGACGTTTACGCCGCTTCCTGTCCGTCAGGCGACGGCGCGTTTTTGGTTCGTGCTTCTGTTTGATCTCTTTCTGGCGGCACGCGCGTGCCAGTGATCAACCGCGCGCCGCACTCGAAGGTCACACAGGACCAAAGCCAATGCGTCGCGACGATTAACCGGTTACGCAGGTTGATGAGGAAGTAGATGTGCGCGATGCCCCAGATCCACCACGCGAGCCATCCTTTGAGGCGCAGGTATCGGAACGTTATGACTGCCGCCTTTCGGCCAATCGCGGCAAGCGGGCCTCGACCGGCACTACATGCGTCTGCCTGGTATCTACGTCACGGAAATCGACGGCGAGGGCTTTGCGCGCGAATTCCACCAAGGCGCCAGCCATTTCCACCCCGGTTGGCCCGCCGCCGCTGATGACGATGATCAGGAGGCGGCGGCGCTTCTCCGCATAATGTTCCATCTCTGCCCGCTTGAACGTCAGGAGCTGGCGGCGGCGAATCTCGGTAGCGTCGGCGATCGCTTTGAGCCCCGGCGCATAGGCGGCCCAGTCATCGTTGCCGAAATAGCCGTGCGTCTCTCCGGTCGCGAGCACGAAAATGTCATAACCAATCTCACGATCACCTAGGCAGACTCGCTTTCGCGCCTTGTCGACGCCCGTAACCTCGCCCAACAGGGCGCGGGTATTCTTCTGCTGGCGGACCAACCGGGGAATGGGCCAGATGATGTCCGCTGGCGAGAGGCCGGCCGTCGCCACCTGATAGTGCAGCGGTTGAAAAAGATGATGGTTCTCGCGGTCAATCAGCGTGAGGTCTACAGATGTTCTTGCGAGCTTCTTAGCAACCGTGAGACTGCCGAAGCCGCCGTCGAAAATGACAGTGGGCGGTCTCTGGCGGACCCCAGCGCGATCCGATGCGAGGAACAAACGAGGCCTGTGCCCAGATGTTGTAACAGCAGAGGTCATGCGACCTCATCCGTTTCTGTGACTTCCGTTGTGCTCCAAAAAACGACCGCCGCCTCGAGCTCTGCCCCGTGAAAGGCCGATGCCTCCGGGCTCGATGGAGTGTCGTCGAAGCGCCCAAGCCGCTGTGCGGCATCGAAAAATCCCACCGCCGGCAATCCGCCCCGTGCCCTGCTGATCACAAGCGCGGCGATGAAAGGGTGGCCGTTACCCGCGTCTTCCCTCATCAAGTGCTCCAGCGCTTCCGTGATCTGACGAATCGTGTTCGGCGGCGCGAGATCTAAAGCTTCGGCAAGCGCCTTGTAGGTGATAGGCACCGCCTGCACGGCGATCCGTCGAAGATGTGCACGGACACGCAGAGCCAGAGCATGAGTTGTCGCCGGAGAACCGTTGATGGGCATAACCGTCACGATGCACCCCTCGTCGAATCGAACAGGTTGAAGCGATCCCTCGCGGTAGCCGGTTTGACGGGCGGTACGGGTGCTTCGGTTAGCGTCCCGTCGGCATCTATCACCACTCGCCAGACCCGGGCGCGGAAGCGGAACGTAAGGCGCGTGCGCCCCGCGTCATCGTTGGTGCCGGTTTCGGCGACGCTGGTAACAAGGCCATTGGCCATGTTCTCCTTTAGAGCTCCGGCGGTAAGGCCGAGCTTGGGCGCTAGCGCCTCGGCGTCGATGGTGATGTCACCGTTGTAAAGGCTGACGATTGTTGCGGAGATCCGAGGCATTGCTATGTGGTTCCGACGCCGGGCGCCCGTTGCTGCGATGGCTTCCCCGGCATGAAATTGATGCAGAGTTCGTCCAACTCTTCTTCGATGAGCGGTTCGTTCAGAAACCCGCATAGATTGGCCGGTAGCCCTTCCTTACAGCAACCGTCGCCTTCTAAATGCTTGCAAGTTTCGCACGCACCAAAGAGAGGCTTGCCCCTCTCCATCGCGACGTGGCCCAGCATGCGCCGAAGAATGTTGGAAAAATGGTTGCGGGCGCCCGGGGGCAGGGCGTTCGTGGCGCGCGTCAGGGCTTCGATTGGATCTTTGTCGATTATGGCCCTGGCTTTATCTGTCAGGTCCAGTCGCACGCTGCGGCCATCGGTTTTGGATCGGGTCTGTTTCAGATAGCCCTGCACCACCAGGCTCTTGATCGCTTGGGAGGCGGTGCCGCGCGTCGTACCGTGAAACGCGGCGAACGCCGACGGCACCCGCGAAAAGCGATTGGCGCGCGCGAAATACCTTAGAACGGCCCACTGGCCAGACGTCAGCCCGCCCACTAAGCCATCGCCTGACGCGATTCGTCCGAGATGCAGGATCGATTCGGCGATAACGCGGCTATCCATTTCGAAGTCCCTCACTTTTCAATGATCTATGGCTATATAGTAGCGTATTCAAACTACCTTGACAAGAAGATCATTTGGGGTCCATACTAAACTAGTTTGGTTCTGATACTATATGAGCCGTGAACGAAGGAAGGGAAAACGAGATGCAAATCAGTAACAGTGCCTATATCAGTAACAGTGCCTATATCGCCGTCGAGACACTGGTTCGCTTGGCGGCACAGAACGCGGACAAGCCATGCACGCCCCCCGGCCTTGCTGAGTGGATCAATCGATCCGTGTCCTACACAGAGATCCTCATGGCGCAGTTGCGCAACGCCGGGATCGTTGTTTCACGGCATGGAGCCGGCGGCGGCTACATCCTCGCCAGACCCGCTCATCGGATCACCGTCGCGGAGGTGATCCAGGCCGTCGATGCGCCATCGGATTTGGCGAAGCGTCCACTGAACGCCGACATGTTCGAAGCCGATGACATCCATGATCTTAATGGCACGGACCTTCTGTGGGGGGCGCTAAAGAACTACGTCCTGTTGTTCCTGAATGGCGTTTCGCTCGCCGATCTCGTTCCGGAGACGCCCAATCCAATCGGCGATAATACCCACGATAACGACCCGGTTTATCCGGTGGATATGGGATCGACAGTGCGCCATTGAGCAACTTCCAGCGCTCATTCGCCGCTACCCAAACCAGTCCGTACCTTCCGCGCCGCCTTGGCCGGAACCGACGATAACCAGATAACAACAGAGTAAGTGTGACGTGATGGAAGAAACCGTTCAGGACACGCCGACCGAAGCCGTTGCCGAAGAGAGCACGGACGACGCAGCCGCGACGCCGCAGGACGCTCTCAAGCAGGAAGTCATTGCGGCGATCAGCGAAATCTTTGACCCGGAGATACCGGTCAACATTTACGAACTCGGGTTGATATACGACGTTCATGTGTCCGGAGATTCGAAGGTCGATCTGGTGATGACGCTGACATCGCCGCATTGTCCGGTCGCCGAGATTCTTCCCGGTCAGGTGAATTCGCGCGTCGAGCTGGTCGAGGGCGTGGGCGAGGTCGAGCTGGAACTGACGTGGGAGCCGTCCTGGACCCCCGAAATGATGTCCGAAGCGGCGAAGCTAGAACTCGGATTCATGTGAATGGTACTGTTAGCTTCTTCTTGTAACTCGCTGATTAAAACAGGTATTGATATGTCGAATTCTCTTATGTCCCTGACGGATGCTGCCGCGGAACGCGCGAAGAATCTGATGAGCAGCCGAACCGAACCGGCGACCGGTTTGCGCATTGGCGTTCGGACGGGTGGATGTTCCGGGATGGCTTATTCGATGGATTTCGTAAATGAAAAGGAGCCCCTCGACGAGGTCGTCGAAGAAAAAGGGGTTACGCTGTTTGTCGATACCAAGGCGCTCATGTTCCTGATCGGCACCGAAATGGATTACGTGGAAGACAAGCTCCAGTCGGGGTTCGTTTTTAACAATCCGAACGAAAGGGGCCGTTGCGGATGCGGCGAGTCCTTCCACATATAATCCGGGCCGGCGTCGTCGCTGCGGGAGCGCCTGCGAAAGTGCTGCGGGATCTTACCGACCAGGAAAAACAGTGGATGGCGGATGGAAACCGAGGCGCTGACCGATCAACCTCAAACGTCATCTCAACAGCCGCGAAACCTTCAAAGAGAACCGCTCAGCCGCCCTGGCCGAGTGGCGCCAGCTGGCCGCATGAATTCATATTGATTGGCAATTCGGAGACTGGTTCGCATTAGCCTGACACCACCTGTCAACGACCTTTGGCCGGTTGCCAACTATTCATCTTCAACTTGCTTCACTAGCTTTTCCAAAGGCGTCATCGGACGCGCGCCACTTCGATGGCGACCGTCATAAAAATGAAGAAATCGAACAAATTCCTCCACTATATCTTCGGTGTCGAGCGGGGCTTCGGTAGCGTGGAAGGCAAACGCCGTGAAATTAGCCGCGGCATGACGCAACGCTGCTGCGATAACCGCAGCATTAACACCGGCCTCTTGCTTGTCATTCGCAAATTCGATGAGTTCGTTCGCAATAACGGTGCCGGCCGAAACCTGGCCGTTTTCCTCTTCTTCAGCCATTGGTGCGGCCTCCTATAACTTGCTGAATAGCCTATCTCCCCTTGTACTGCGATTTGCCCGCCAAACAGACGACGGAAATATTCAAGTGCACCGTATCACGCGCGCCGCTGCGCCGAATGAGGGACCATGCGTTTTCGTTTGCTCTCGCGGGAGTCCGCTCGGCGGCCCCCAGAAGGCGTACGCCGCGTCGATCTCGACCGCATGAAAGGCCCAAGCGTCCTGACACGTTGTATCGCCGGCGAAGCGTCCGAGCCGCGCAGTCGAAGAACCCCGGCGCCAGCAAGCCGCCGCGCCTCTTGCTGATGACCATGGCCGCGATGAAGGGGCGGTCAGCCCCCGCGTCTTCGGCCGTGATCTGCTCCAACGCCTCCGTGATTTGATGAATGGTGTTCGGAGGTGAGAGCAGCAGCCCTTTGGCCGCTTCCTGATAGGTGATCGGCAAAGCGTAGTGTGGCGAGCGCTTGAAGATGCGCTCGAAGCCGACGGGCGAGCGTTTCAGGCGTGTTGTCCTCAACGGTCGTGGTCGCGGCAGAATCCCAAGCTGTGGGAGTCATGAACTGCTCCTGACAAAATCGCTCAGACTTAAGCGACCAGTGTTTGCCGGTGAAGCTTTGGGGGCGGGCGCGATGCTCTCGACCAAATTGCCGTCGGTATCGACCACCATGGTCCAGGCTCGCGAGCGATACCTGAAAGTAAGACGTGTGCGCCCGACGTCTTCATCGACGCCGGTTTCGGCGACGCTGTAGACCAGACCCCTGGCCATTTCGGCCTTCAGGGTTTCGGGCGATAAACCGAGCTTGGGCGCGAGCAGGGCGGCGTCAATGGTGATTTCACCGTCGCATATAGTCACGTCCTCAGATGGAAGATCGGTCATCGCGGGGCCTCACTGCCACGAGATGGCTTCGCGGTAGAACCATCGCCCGGTTCGAAATTCACGCAAATCTGGGTCAGCTCTGCCTGTTCGAGCGGTTGGTTCAGGAGCCTACATTCATAGTCCGTGCTCTCTTTCTCGCACCCCAGATGCGTGCAGGGCGGGCACACACCGAAACGGTGTTTGCCGCGTTTATTGGCCAGGTGGCCGAGCATGCGTTCGAGCTTTGCTGTCAGTTGGCCGCGGGCGCCAGACGGGAGGATGCCCGCGGCTTCGACCAGGGATTTGAACGGGTCATGGCGGAGAACAGCCCTGGCCTTGTCTGCGATGTCGAGCCAGACGCTGCGGCCGTCTGTTTCTGATCGTGTGCGGGTGAGATAGCCCTGGGAGACCAGACCCTTGATCAATTGCGAGGCTGTGCCGCGCGTCGTGGCGTGGAATTCTGCGAAGCTCGAGACCGTACGTGAGAATCGGTTGGCCTGCGCGAAATAACGCAGTGCCGTCCATTGCGCCGAGGTCAGGCCGCAAACGATGCCGTCGCCGGAACCAATGCGCCATAGATGGCCGATCAGCTCGGCTAGGATGCGGTTTTCCGAGTTGTGTTTCTGCATAAAAATATAGTAGCGGTTCCATACAATCTTGACAAGATTATAGTTTCGAAGTAAAACTAAATTTGTACGCACCCGAAACGATGCTGCCGATTAAGGCAGGGGCAGAAACGACATGAAAATCACCACGAACGCCTATATGGGCGTCGAATCACTGGTCCGGCTGGCGATGTGCAGCCGGCAGTCTCCCCGCTCAGCGCAGCGCATGGCCGAGTGGATCAATCATTCTGTGTCCTACACGGATAGCCTGCTGGCGCGCTTGCGGGCGGCCGGGGCTGGAGAGAGATAGGCGCGGCCCCGGCGGCGGGTGTTGCCTGTCGAGATCGGCGGACCCGATCATAGTTGTCGAATTTTTTCGGGCCTTGGACGAGCCGCGCGGCTTCAGGAGTGGGAGATAGTGCCGATGTATGATGGATGCACCACGCAACAGGTAGCGGCACAGACAGTTTGCGGACCGGATAATGATCGCCTGGAAGCGTCGTTATGGTCGCCGGTGCCTGATCCGGGCACAGAGCTGAACGCGAAGACTGCCCTTGTTGGTTTTCCTGTCGCACCATCGGGCGCTGACGGCCCGATCATCCCGTTTGACAGATACAGCCTTGTGCTTGATTCGGAGCTGGTATCGCACAGTGCTGCGGGAACTGAGATTCGGGCGGCTTTAGTGCGTGTCGATGGTAGCGGGGTGTATTTTCTCTCTGCGCAACAGCTCGGTGCGATGGCGCAGGACCCGGATGTTACGATTTTTTAGGATGGTTCAGCTGGCAGTGTCAGATCAAATTGGTTTGATGTGGGGAGGGGTGATCCGTAGCCTCTCGAATGAGAAACCCATTCCGCTATTTCAATTTGTCGTCCGAAGTAATCCGTCTGACGGTGATGCTGTATATCCAATCAACCTTACACATTAGGGCTCAACGTCTCGGGCCCAATTAGGATAAGAGTTATCACATGATCGAAAAAATTATCCCTATTGCTGAAAACCGTTATTCCAACAGGGTGGCGGCCATCCCGTCAAACCTTGAAGCCCCCGTCGACTTGGTCACCGATACGCTGAAACGCCCATTGCGCGACCTGCGCATCTCGGTCACGGACCGCTGCAACTTCCGCTGCGGATATTGCATGCCAAAAAATGTCTTCGACAAAGGCTACGTATTCCTTCCGAATACTTCGCTGCTATCGTTTGAAGAAATGACCCGCATCGCCAGACTGGCCGTGACGCACGGCGTCGAAAAAATTCGCCTAACCGGCGGCGAGCCGCTGTTACGCAAAAATATCGAGAAATTGGTCGAGATGTTAAGCGCTTTGAAAACGCCGGACGGCCGCGAGTTGGACTTGACACTGACCACAAATGCCTCCTTGCTCGCCAAAAAAGCACAAGCGCTGAAAGATGCAGGTCTAAAGCGCGTGACCGTGTCGCTCGACTCGCTGGATGATGCGACCTTCAAGTTCATGAACGATGTTAATTTCCAAGTCGCGGAAGTATTGCAAGGCATAGCTGTCGCCCATCGAGTGGGCCTCGGCCCGATTAAAATTAACATGGTGGTCAAAAAGGGCATCAACGATCAGGATATTGTGCCGATGGCGCGCCACTTCAAAGGCTCACCCTTCATTCTGCGTTTTATCGAATACATGGATGTCGGCGCCACGAATGGCTGGAAGGTGGGTGAAGTTATCCCTTCGGCCGAAGTCGTGCGCCGTATCAGGGCAGAGACGGCCCTGGAAGAAATTGCCCCCAATTACACCGGGGAGACTTCCGTGCGTTGGCGCTATCGAGATGGTAGTGGAGAAATCGGGGTCATCTCCAGCGTCACCCAGACCTTCTGCCACTCCTGCACCCGTGCCCGGCTCTCGGCTGAAGGCAAGCTCTACACGTGCCTGTTCGCAACGGGTGGCCACGACCTGCGTACATTGATGCGGGGCGGGTGCTCGGATGAGGAAATTTCTACCGCCATCGCCCATATTTGGAGGGCGCGGGGCGATCAATATTCGGAATTAAGGAGCGCGATGACGGAGGGGCTTATGCCTGCAGTCGAGAAGGTTGAGATGTCATACATTGGAGGATAGCGGCGATCACACTACGGCATGCCCTTATGGGCCGCCCAGGTGCGGGCGGTGCGACCGAAGTCGTAGTCAGGATGCTGCAGAGGAAATCCGCGAGCGCCGCAGCACGTCTGCGGCACGTGATGGAGAGAGACATGGATGACGACGGACTTCAAGAATCAGGAAATCGTGATGACCTACCACGAGCGAACGAAGCACTATTACCACCGCTTTTCTGCTTCGGCAGGCACCATGGATTGGGCAACACAGCCGAACCCGTTTCGCCGTTACGATGGAGCGCCGCTCGTTCACTTGCCTTTCCCGCAGCGGAGGAAACACTTCCGTATTGGCGACACTACGTCGTCGACAGCATAGATCCAGCCCGGTACTGTCAGACCAAAAGCATTGCCATTTTTATGATCGCCTAAGGCTTGTAGAATATCACCAGTTTCCGCGTATTTCACAGGCTGCAGTGAGTAACTATTTCAACCTGATTGACGTTAGTCTGACAACGCCCTTCGTGGGATCACCGGACCGTTCCGACCACGCTGTCGGCTGGTATGGCACCCGAACCAAGACCACCGGTGTAGCGGAACCGCGTAGCGCAATATGGACAAATAATGGAATTGGCTCCACCCATGTTCAAATAAATATGAGGGTGGTCGTGGGGCGCCGATACACCTATGCATTTGAATGGCATTGTCAGAGCAAAACGGCTTGAGGCTGACAGTTCCCGCCCGTAGCCTCCGCAGATGAAAAATCCGTTCCGCTATTTCAACAGTTCGCCGGAGGTAATTCGTCTGACGGTGATGATGTATGTTCGCTATCCGCTTTCGCTGCGCCAGGTCGAAGACATGCTGTTCGAGCGAGGTATCGATATATGCCACGAGACTGTGCGTTTCTGGTGGAACCGTTTCGGTCCGATGTTTGCCGCGGAGATCAGGAAACGACGGGTTCATCACGGTTGGTATTCCAACTGGCGCTGGCACCTGGACGAGGTGTTCGTGAAGGTCAACGGGGAGACGCACTTATCTCTGGCGTGCCGTTGATCACGAGGGCGAAGTACTTGAGGTTTTTGCGACGAAACGGCGGGATCGCAAGGCGGCGCTTCAGTTTCTGAAGCGCGCGATGAAACGTTATGGTCAGCCCAGGGTAATCGTTACGGACCGGCTCAGATCATACCGGGCAGCGATGAACGTGATCGGGAATGCCGCCGACCAGGAATGTGGACGTTGGCTGAACAACCGGGCGGAAAACTCGCATCAGCCGTTTCGAAGACGGGAAGGGGCAATGTCGAAGTTCAGGGACGTGAAGACCCTGCAAAAGTTCAGCTCAATACACGCTTCTATCCACAATCATTTCAATCTCGACCGTCATCTCAACAACCGCGCAATTTTCAAGCAGAACCGCTCATCTGCCCTTGCAGAATGGCGCCAACTGGCGGCATGAATTCATGTTGATCGGCAATTCGGAGACTGGTTCGCATTAGACTGACACCACCATCGGAACCAATTTCAAGATCTCTATGTTCAATATTTAAACTGAAAACCCTACCATCGTCCCGTAAACCAGAAAGTCTGATATGAAAATCGCTGACCAAATCAACCGACTGTTTCCCGGATGTTTTACAGTCCTCATTCTCGACAATGAAGTCACTCTCGATGCCTTCATCACAGACCCGCCGTTCAAATGGGCGCGACTAATCAATCAAAACGGGCAATATACAATCCCCAACATTTACCCAACCAGTATGACAAAAGATGAATCTGACAGGGAAGAAATGAACTGGGACAGGGTTGATCTGGGGTTACTCCGAACTAACATTGAAGAACTAGATCACTCTGTAGACTTGGTCGCTATCGGCAACAACGCTTCACAGGGATTACCTTTAGCCGAGGCCTTACCACCAACGATCAGATCAGATAATGCGGCCGTGATTTACGGAACATCATTGCCAGAACAATCAATATACCAAGGCATCGGATATAAGACCTTTTGCACCCGCGATGATCTATTGAAAACTGCGTCACAAAGGACAGAAAAAGAAATAGCGTTGTGCTTCATAAACACAATTGAGCACAACAATCAAAACTATCACGCGCCTTGGACCCCTCGGTAAATGTCAGTTCTTTAAATCACATACAAATTAGTCACATTTCCTGGATATCCAGATTGAGCGGACGTGAATAGTCGCGAATACGTCTGAGGTAACCACCGCCGTCACTGTCAATATGCGGAACTTTCTGTCGTTAATTGTCGTTACAGCAATGCGGGCGACCTCATGCTTATCCGGCGAGCCAAAAATCACTTCCGCTTCACCTCCAGCTTCAGACGTTTGACTGCAGACTTCCGTATTCCGGGGTAGAGTGGACTTGCCTGGCGGATGTTCAAAACAGCCGCTTCTGACCCTTAACGGACATTCCGCAAAAGAAAACGGCGGCCTCGAAAGACCGCCGCTTCAATTAGCTGCCTGAGGTGGGGGTCAGGCAGCGCGTTTGCGCCTCGCGAAGCCAAGACCGGCGAGACCAATCCCGAGGATTGCAAGCGCACCGGGTTCCGGCACCTGTGTTGCCTCGATTGCAAACGCCAGCCCCCTTATGTCGTTCCCGATGTCGCCGCCGATCGTGGTCGAGGTGAGCGTGATCACGTCAATCGTGATCAGTCTATCGCCGCTGGTGGTCACGCCATGCAGTACATCGTTCTCGTCGAACGAGATTGCGGTCACGCCAATGCCTCCAAAGATACCGCTCACCGCCCCGACCAATGTCGAAAGTCCCGACGCCTCGTTCACCGTATACAGATTTTGATCCAACCCCATCATGTAAATAGTACCCGTACTGTCGGTCGCGAGATCGACAACTCCTGAGTCCGTCGGGCCACCCAAATTGCCGATGAATGTCGTTGCCGCGGTGTTCTGGTTGATGGAATAGAAATCACCTCCTCGGATAGCATAAAGAGATGCGGAATCTCCGCTGAAGGTCAGGCCCGAATACCCGCTCCCGCCATATCCACCGACAAAAGACGTCGCCCCAGTGGAGGTGTCGATGGTGTGCAAACCTGAATAGCCGTTGGCATACATCGTGCCGGTCTGGCCGTTATATGCGAGTCCTGGCGTCAAATGTCCGGCGGCCCCGTTATTCACCGCCGATCCATTGGCTGTGTTTATCTCGTATAGCCCCGACCCTCCGAATTCCGAGCCGTATAGTGGTGCCGCCTGCGTGGCAGCCGAAAGAAGGCCGACGGCGACCGCGATCACCAGCCCGGTGGCTAGTTTTTTTGTGATACGCATTTCTCTGTTATTCCTACTCAAAATTGATCAGACCGTCTGGGTCGATTTCCGATATTAGTGATCCCGGCGCATCGCACTCATGTTTAAGCCTACCTGCTGACCGAAACGGTGGAGGGTACAGCGGGGGTATCCGCCGAGAGCAGGGCACGATCGAACACGCGCCCATGAACAGGGGAATGCAATCCCCGTGCCAAGATCGTGTATTGAGCGATAACAGCGGCTTACGGACAGGCCGCTATAGTGCCCACGTCAAAGGCGTAAAATTATCCGACACCAATCCAAAGAATCTCAGAATGTCCGTTTTTGGCTAGGAAGCCATCGTCATCAATCAGTGGCTCAGACAGTACAACCACATCCGTCCGCACCAAGCTCTGAACATGCGACCGCCAGTGCCGGAAACTCTAATCAGGAATGGCACAGAACTTGGGGGCTAGACAACCAACCGAGCCGACCATATCTGCACTCCAGGCGGGTCCAACCGTCGAGGCAGGCTCAAAGGCGTAATTCGACTGCGTTGGAATAGTTAGGAGATCCAGAACAGGCAATGCCTACCCTGCCTGTTTGGAGGTTGCGCGACGGCCGCTTATGCGAGCGTCGTGCGACTGGTGGATTGTCGGATGCCTACCCCCGACAACCCATCACGCGGACTGTCTGACGCCTACCCCGGACAGTCAGCAAAAAGGCGGCGGTTCAGCGTATCCGGACCGCCGCCGCTTTTTTCAGAGAACGATATGTCGGCCATTGATTCCAGGCGGGGGAGTTGATTCTGGGCCGGTAATCCACATTTGGCCGATACCTGGCGTGGCGATCACGCGGGCTGCCACGGGGTATGCTATCTGTCCCGCCGACGAGCGGCTGGTCTATCGCTACACCAACCAGGAGAAGGGGCTGACCCTGCGGCGTTACTGGACCAATGCCTGCCAGAGCTGCGCCATCAAACATCTGTTCACGACGGGCAAGGAGCGCCGGATCACCCGGTAGGAGCATGAACATGTGCTGGAAGCCGTCCAGCGCCGCCTCGACGAACAGCCGGAGAAGATGCGCCAGCGCCGCGAGACGGTCGAGCATCCGTTCGGCACCATCAAATCATGAATGGGCTACACCCACTTCCAGATGAAGACGCTGAAGCATGTCGCCACCGAGATGGCGTTGCATGTGCTCGCCTACAATATCAAACGGGTCATCAATATCATCGGCATCGGGGCGCTGATCGGGGCGATGCGGGCGGCGTAGGCGCTCGTCGGCCTCTATTTACGCCGCTCTCCGGGCAACCTGCCGCCAGAACCGCAATATCGGGCCGGTAAGACCGCACCAGCCGCATAAGCCCGCAAAACCCGGGAAACCATCACCAAAATCCCGCGCCGCAGCGTGACGATAAACTCCCAAACGTTTTTACACAGCCTGGACCCATAGCCGACATTTCACTACTGAAAACGGCAGCCCCGAAGGACCGCCGATGCTTAATGCGCGCGCGCTGGGAGGCGTCAGGCCGTGCGCTTACGCCGCGAATAACCAAGGGCGGCGATCCCAAGACCGAAAATAGCAAGAATCCCGGGTCCGGGTATCTGAACATCGACCGAATTCGGCAGGGAAAGGGCGGTCGTGGCGATAATCTGCACGCCGTTGAAATCCTGCGCGCTAAAAGTCAGACCAATCAGGTCGATGCTTTCGGTCAGGCTACTGATCCGGAGACTCCCGACAAGATCGGCCGTCGCAACACTGCTAGAGAGAAGCCCCAAGCTGGTGACACCCCCCGTCGCGTCATAGCCGAAAACTATCAAGGGAGCCGGTGCAAGATCAATGTATTCGTATGAAAACATGCCTGCCGGATCGTCAAACTGATCAGCGACCGAGGTGGTCATTTCAAAAGTTAATGTCAGGGGTTGCGTACCGGCATCAATCGCGGCCTGGGATCCCGAAAAATCGAAATCGATTGTGGCGGATTGTCCTGCGCCTATCAGCAGGGCATTGGCCGAGGAGATACCCAAAAACACAGCAACTAATGCTGCACCTATCAGCTTTCCTACCTGAAATAGCATTTCCCATCCTCCTGATGCACTCTCATTAGAGTAATATTATCGTAAAGAAAAGTATCGAGAATAAAAAGCGGATAAAAAATCACGCCATACGGGGAGAACTTCCGCTTATGGCTAGAAACGGACCTCCTGCGGTCCATTCGATCACGTCCGTTCTTGATCCGATAGCAGACCTGAATTCATCGCGTTGCTGCCGGATATCTGCTTCCGAGTGGTGGCGGAATGGGGCTCTCATCCGTGCGGGCTCATCTGCGACCCAATTAGCTTCATCGCCGTTTTGGTGGAAAATGCCCAGCGTGGCATAATATCGACTGTCAGGATCATCGCGGCCAGCATATAGAGTGCGGGACAACTGTTTCCTTGTGAGGAGAGCCTTGGTTCCATGCTGCCAGACATGCCCTCAAATGACGACGCCAACGAAGTCGCCGCGTACCTAGTCCGTAAGAATGGATTAGAGGGCGCACGACTGATCGCGATGGATGGAACGTCCAGCGCGAATGCAGAGGGCGATATGCTCCGGCTGAGCGTTTGGCGTCAGGTTAAAGCTATACTCCGTGATTGGGACAGCGCCGACGTTGGCGACGCAGAAGCCTGACGGGGCCTAGAACGCAGGCGGTGGGTCCGCTGGCGATATTTAGGCAATTTGCTTGGGTTGGGTCATGAAACTTAGTTGTTGCGCCCAGCGGACCTGCTTTTGTCGTTCAAAAATCGGTCGGTTGATATCAGCGCAGGCACTCAGCATCGTGAGATTGATTTGTTACCCATATGTTACCCAAATGCGAAATTCACTAAAAATGGGTTAGATATTTCTCTCTAACCCATTGAAAAGACTGGTGCCGGCTAGAGGATTCGAACCCCTGACCCCCTGATTACAAATCAGATGCTCTACCAACTGAGCTAAGCCGGCTATTTTCGACGGCCTTCATATAACGCCGTGATCGCGACGCAACAAGCATCATCTTTGCCCGCTTGATCGGACGTGGGTGGCGTGTCAGCAATGGGTAACCAAAACGATGGAGCCTGCCCGTGCACTGGACACCCCGCCGCGAGAAATTTCGCGCCCTTCTTGAGACCGAAACCTGCGTTCACCCCGGGTCGGTATTCGATCCGATTTCAGCGCGCATCGCCGAAGATATCGGCTTTGAGGTCGGCATGTTTGCCGGATCGGTCGCGTCGCTGGCTGTTCTCGGTGCACCGGACCTCATCGTCCTCACCCTGTCCGAGTTCGCCGATCAGGCGTATCGCATCAATCGCGCCGGCAATCTGCCACTCCTTGTCGATGCCGATCACGGCTATGGCAACGCGTTGAACGTGAAGCGGACCGTCGAGGAGCTGGAAACTGCCGGTGTTGCGGCCCTGACGATCGAGGATACCGATCTGCCGCAACCCTTCGGCACGGTGGGATCGACACGCGTTCTGTCAATTGACGAGGGTGTGGGCAAAATGAAGGCGGCGCTCGCGGGGCGCCAGGATTCGTCATTGGTCATCGCCGGGCGCACGAGTGCTGCATCGATCAACGGTCTGGAAGATGCCATCGCCCGCGGGCGCGCCTATCAGGCAGCCGGGGTGGATGCGATGTTTTTTACGGGTGTTTCTTCACGTGAAGATGTCGAGGCGGTTTCCGGCGCGCTGGATATCCCGATCTTCTTTGGAGGGTCCGGTGGCGGCGTACTGGGCGATCGCGACTTTCTCGCGAAACATAATGTGCGGATCAGCCTGCAAGGGCATCATCCGTTCATGGCGGCGGTACAGGCAACGTACGCGACACTGCAAGCGCTGCGCGACGGGACGCCGCCTGCAGAGATTACGGGCAAAGCGTCCGGCGAGTTTATGACGAGCGTCACCCGTGGCGACGATTACCGGCGCTGGATGAAGGATTTCGTCGGCGGGTAGGGTGGAGCGGCTAGGGAGCGCCGTGCGTTACTCCGCCGCGAGCGCGTGTGTATCGAGACCGGTTGCGCCGTCGCGTGCGATACCGGCAGCACCCATCGCTTCGGCAATGCCGGCGATTTCGGTTTCGGTGAGCTTCATCAGCGGCGGGCGGACGACTGCCGGGCCATTCTGGCGGCCGAGCAGCACAAGCGCCTCTTTCATGCGGTTATGCATGTCGCCGAACGGATCGCAGTAGAATACCTGCGTTGTGTGATAGATGCGGTCGGCCAGTTCCTGGGCAGTGGCAAGGTCCTTCGCCTGAACGGCATTGAACAGGGCCGACTGGAGGTCCGCAATGACGGAGCCCGCGCCGGAGAGAAGGCCGTCTGCGCCCATCACCAGCGATGACATCAGCCACGCAGAATTCGTCGATAGCACATTGATCGGGCGCGTAAGCGCATGCAGTGTCTTGATGTGGCGGTCATGGACCTGGGGCGGCGACCAGTCCTTGATCGCTTTTACGTTAGGGATTTCCTCGCAGATCCGCACAAGCGTATCGAGCGGGTAGCCCAGTTCGTTGGAATACTGGAAGACGATCATCGGCAGGTCGGTCGCATCCGCGATCATCTTCATGTGATTGATGCCCATCTCGGGGCGGTGCTGGATACCTCCCATGCCCAGGGAATTCGGCGGGAAGCAGAGTAGGGCGGAGGCACCGTGCGCTTCGGACATCTTTGCAAGACGGACGGCTTCGTGGCTGCCATCTGCAAAGACGCCGGCGATAAGCGGCATACGATCGCCGATCTCGTCGCTGGCCTCGTCCATCATTCTGGTCTGTTCATCGAACGTGCAGGCATGGACCTCAGAAGCATGGCCGTTGACCGTGATCGCGGTCACACCGTCCACATCGGCGGCGAACGCGAGATGACGGCGGGTTTCGGTCCAGTCGAATTCGAAATCCGTGTCAAAGGCGGCAAGGGTCGCGGGGATCACACCATGGGGGATGTAGTCTTTAAAACGGGCCATATCGGTTCTCCAGAAATTTCCCCGATTATGCGCTCCATGCGCCGATCCATCAATGCGTGAGTGATTTCCGCCTCCGCCCGAGGAGAAGTAAGGCAACAGCGCCGAAAAGGAGACTGGTTCCCGGGGCTGAGACCATACCGACGAAGGTCTCCCGCTCAAGGGTTGTCCTTTCGCCACCGGTGACAAATATATTACCGTTTTCGTCACGGACATAAATGCTGAACTCGATTTCGGTGCCGTCTTCCGGGAGCGTGTCCAGGTAGATTTTGTGCTCGGTGCCGAAGCCATTTTCGATATCCGACCAGCGATGAAGCACATCGGACACGCCATGAGCGACATAGCCGATGGTGTTTTTATCCGTGTTCCAGGTGATCTCGAACCCTTCTGCGGTCCACCGATAGCTGATCTCGGAAACCTCCGGCACCAGCAGGTCCTGATCGCAGCTGCTGCCCACTGCCACCGTTTGGGACTGTGCCAGGAGAGAGTTCATCCGAATGTAATAGATCAGCGCATCCATATCGACGCAGGTGATTTCTGGCCTCGGGACGGCGCCGCCGAAACCGCCACGGATATAATCGGCCAGTGCTTGATCTTCGTAGAGCGCGAGTTCATCGAAGGTCGGCAATCCGATCAGGTTGTGACCGGACGGGCCGCGCAGTGCTGTAAAGGAAGGGCGGGCATCGATCGGAAACCCGAGTGCGCTCCCGCTCGTGAAGACGCCCTGGCCACGCCGGTAGGCAATGTGATTGTAGTCCGCCAGGGTCGGGTCATCGTCATTGGTCAGCCGCAGGACCCGTAACCCGATATTACCGAAGCCATGTGTCAGGATTTTGCCTTCTTCGTCGTCGATCGACAGTACCCATGGGTAATGACCGCCCGCATCATGTGTCAATTTTGCCTGGCCCTGGTTGAGCGCGCCACGCGAGCCGGAACCGGGCAGGAATTCCTCGATCCGGTCTCCGGTTTTCGATACGCGGAACATGTGTGCGTTGTTGGCGCCGCCCGTCGCCGTGGCAAAGAGAACATCATCTACAGGGCCGACATTTCCTTTCTTGTCCACGTCGAGCCAGACCCAGTTTGAATCGGACCCGTCGGCGATTTGAGTGACGGTGTCATTGGCAATGTCGAACCGTTTGATTTTGGAACTGGGGTTCTCGCCGAACACGATGTTTCCCGTTGAATCCAGCCGAACCACGAAGGGCCCGTCAAGGCCGGTCTTGAGCGTTGAGACTGTGCCGTCCGGGGAAATCTTCTTGATTGCATTATTGCCGTTATCCGCGACGTACATCGTGCCGTCATCTTTCATGGTGATAGATGTCGGGCGATTGAACTTCGTCGATGTGTCTCCGTTTTCGTCGCCGGCGGTTTGTTTGGTTCCCGCATAGATCGACAGCTTGGGTGGGTCCAGATTCATGTCGATTTTTGTGATCACGTGGTTGTCAGTGTCCGCGATGTAGAGAATTTTCGGATCGCGCGGATCGACGACGATGTCATGTGGATTGCAGAGCGGCGGCGCCGCATGCAGGGTGTCCGCTTCGCACGGTACCACGGCATCCGATCCTGATGGACCAGAGTGCCCGGTCCCGGGCGCATGGCCAAAATCGCCGACCCATCGGACCTGATGGTCGGCGAGCTGCTGCTGATCGATGGAGGTATCGTGAAAGTCCTAGGGAATCACGTCCGGGACTACTTCCCGCCCGGCGATGGTCGTGACCTTCCCGGTAGCATCGACTTTGTAGATCCAGCCGGCAAGGTCGACACCGTAATAACCCGGGCCGTCCGGAATGGGGGTGTAAGTGGCGTAGGGGCTGACAAGATTGTCGTTGCGTTCGCCCGGTCGTGTGTTCTGGCGGAGTACGCCGTCGGCGGATTCCGTCGAATCGCTGTTCAGCTGGGGTATATAGTTCCTGATGATCGGATTGCCATCCTTGGTCAGGTAAAGGCCGGGGTCACCCTGATACAGGCCGGTATTGCCTTGCGTCAGAGGCTCGACAAACCAGTTTGCCGCGTTATGCGCCTCCAGTGGGTCGGCGAAGCGGCCGGCCTGCTGATTGACGGGTGCCGTAAAGACTGGCGTAAGCGGGGCGGGGGTGGCCCCCGGCAGCTGGCTCGATGGGTCGACTGTTAAGTAATCCGGTGTCGCTCCGAGAAGAACCGAACCGAACGTGTTGCCGAACGAAGGTATTTTGATGGGACCGGTCGCCGGGCCAGACTGATTCTGGACATAGTATCCTGTGCTGTAGGCCCGGTAATCCCGGAGGTCGGCGCCGCCTCCGCCATCGACGATGACGAGGCCGATTGCATGCGCTCCATCGGCACTGGCCGCGCTATCCCATTCAAAGCTGTCGCCTGAAGTCAGGATTGGGCTGATTGTTTTGCCGTTTAGTGTATAGGCGTATCGCAGATCGTTGACCGCGATCGTATGGCCGTAACGATTGAAGAACCCGGTCTGCAACGAAACCGTCCCTTGAATTTTCTCTCCATTCCCGCCTGTTTCGGGGATGGTGACATATGGAACGGCGAGGATCGCCTCCCGATTATACGGAAAAAGATTTATGGGCGCCGCAGAGGCCGGAGCCCCTGAAAAAACAACGATGCTGAGCAACGACATCATGCCAGCCAGCCGCAGGTGTCGTGTTGCGTTCATGCGCAATACGCGCAGAACCGCCACCAAATTTGTGGTCTTCAAGTATGCCTCCCCGGAGTGACCGGCTACAAAACCTGCCGGTCGCAACAATCAAGTTCGTGTTCAAACGAGCTGCGTCACGCGACGCGTGCTCGTTACTGTCTGTCGATCAGTCCTACCCTCACGACTCAATACCAGAAACGTATCTTGCCTATGGTTAATAGTTCGTTAACGGATTTCTCGGTGGTGATCTCAGTCGGATTTTCTGCAGCCCGAAAACATTGCAGGTCGTTTTTTTTTGTGTTAGCTGACTACATCCCGGTGACAACTCCCAGAATATCTGTCGGCGCAATTGGTATTTGTGTAATACGACAATTATTCTCGGACAGTGCGTCATCGACGGCGGACGCAATTGCGGCGGGCACGGGCACAAGTCCGCTTTCGCCGACTCCTTTGACGCCAAGCGGGTTCTGCGATGACGGCACGACAATATGCTCGATCTTGATATTGGGGACCTCGGTGGACCCCGGGATCAGATACTCGGCGAGATTTGTCGACTGCGGCTGTGCCTGGTCGTCCCAGATCATTTTTTCGAACATTGCGAAGCCGATGCCGTGGGCAGCGCCACCCGTGACCTGGCCGTCGATGACCAGGGGGTTCACCATCACACCGCAATCATGGGCGATCACGTAGTTTAGAACCTTGATGTCGCCGGTGCCCGTGTCGACCTCGATCTCCGCGACATGGGCGCCATTTGAGAAGGCGAGCCCGTCGATCTGTACAGCCATATGCGCCTCGAGGCCGGGGGTTTCTCCTGCCGGCAGGGCGAAGCCGGTGGCGGCCCCCGCGAGTTGCGTCGCGATCTCGCCAAGCCCGACGGAAAGGTCTGTTACGCCTTTGACCTGCACGCGACCACCGGAGATTTCCAGGTCCTCTTCGGAAGCTTCAAGGATATGCGCCGCAACGCGCAGTGCCTTATCCCGCACTTCGGTGGCGGCGGCCTGTGCCGATGAACCAGCGGTTACCGTCTGGCGGCTCGATGCCGCCCCCATACCATAGGGAATTGTCGCTGTGTCGCCGATGACGACGTCGATATCGGCCATCTCGACGCCGAGCGATTGTGCGACGATCTGCGCCAGCATGGTCTTCGTGCCCTGGCCGATTGCGGAGACGCCCGATATGACGCTGACCTTGCCCGATGGGCCGACACGGACGGTCGCGGCCTCGAACGGCCCGCGGCCAGAGCCTTTCAGATAGACTGCAAGGCCGATGCCGAGCTTTCGGCCTTCCGCCGCGGCGGCCGCCTGACGTGCGGGAAACCCTGCCCAGTCTGAGACGTCGAGCGCGGTTTCCATGCATTTGGGAAAGTTCGCTTCGTCGATGACGATAGACGGGTCGGCCCGACTGGCGAGCGGGCGCGTGTAAGGCATGTTTTCCGGCTGGATCAGATTGCGGCGGCGGATCTCGTCCCGGGGGATTCCCAGCTTCGCAGCTGCCTGGTCAATCAACCGCTCCATCGCAAAGCAGCCTTGCGGATACCCGGCGCCACGCACCGGGGTGACGCAGGGTTTGTTGGTCAGAACCAGTTTTATATCGAGGTTGTAGTTGGCGACCTCGTACGGACCCGGGACGATGCTGCCGGCATTCTGCGCGACGTTCACGCCGCGGGCCGTATAGGCACCATGATCGTGGATCATGGATCCGCGCACACCGAGGAATTTGCCGTCGTCATCGAGGGCGAGCTCCATATCCCAAATCTGGTCGCGTTCCTGGGTAGACGACGTGAAATGCTCGCGCCGGTCTTCGATCCACTTGACCGGCGCCTGCAGAATCAGTGCGGCCGTCGCGACGACAATATCTTCCGGGTAGAAGACGAGTTTCGGGCCGAACCCGCCGCCGATATCGGGCGTTACCACGCGCGTGTTTGTCTCATTGCGGCCAAGCAGGTTTACCAGCGTGCGATGCGCCATATGCGGCATCTGTGTCGCCAGCCAGACGGTGAGCCGGTCTTCCAACGCATCGTAGCGCGCGACGAGACCGCGCCCTTCGATCGCCATCCCGAGGCCTTTGTGAATGGAGAACTTGTCGGCAACCTTGTGCGCTGCATTGGCAAAGGCACTGTCAGGATCGCCATAGCCCATGTTGAATTCGGCAAGAATATTATGGTCTGCGTCCGAGTGGGCGACGGGTGAGCCCGGCTGCGCGGCGGTCTCCGCATCTGCTGAAGCGGGAAGAATGTCGAAGTCGATCTCGACCATCGCGGCCGCGTCTTCGGCGATGTAGCGGTCATCAGCGACGACGATGGCGATTGGTTCGCCCACATGACACGCTTCCTTGTCTACCAGGATGGGGCGGTCGCGGAGTTGACGATAGGCCTTGCTCGGCATGCCAACGGATAGCCGGTCGGTCGTCAGGTACGGTGCCAGGTCTGCCATCGTCAGGACGGCGTGGACACCGGGCTGCTGGCGTGCAGCCGTCGCATCGACGCTGTTGATCAGGGCGTGCGAAACGGGGCTGCGGACGAAAGCCGCCTGCAGCATATCGGGGAAATGAATGTCGTCGGCGTAACGGCCACGGCCGGTGAGCAGGGCCGGATCTTCGATACGGCGAATGGGCTCGCCGAACGGGCCGGGCGTGGTCGTGGCATCAAGTGCGGGATGTGTCGTCAAAGCTATATTCCTTCCGATGCTGCAATATACCGGCACCGTGAAGAATTGCATCTAGGGCGGCGGTCTTTTTTTTGCCGGCACACCGGCGTCATTTCTGGAAGCCGTTCGAGGGGGCAGGGGCAGGCGGGACGTCATTGGTGGATCAGGTGTCGTGCCCGGGCTCCTGCGCCATGATACAGGCACCTATCCGCCAGGAACCGTTCGGCTGTAACTCCATAATGTACAACGCGGTTTCTGTGATGCCCGACGGACCGACAACGGTGACCGGTTGAACCACCTTGCCGTCAATGCTCTGAATGGTGCGAAATTTGTATGTCCGGGGGCGGTAGACCGATTTGTAAGATTTTCGGACCATGTGAAGGAATACTTCCGGTGTGCGAAATATCTTCTTTATTCTCGGGGCGGCAAACGAGAAGGCCTTTTCGGCGTCGTCTTTTCGGAAAGCGTCGATCTGCCCGATGATCATGTTGCGGATAGCGGCCACGTCTTCGGTTGCGAGATTCGCCGGTGCCGTTGGAATTTCGGCGGATGCCGGCTGCAGCATGAAAACCACAGCCAGTACCGCCAGGATCAATTTAAAATTCATGCCCCAACAATGGTGGCTGCGGCACGCGAAGACAAGTTTTAGACGCATTTCGCCAATGGCTGAACATGTAGCGTGTAAATACACGTTATATGTATGGAGGCGGCGTTTCTGTGGCAGATCTCGTTGGGGTATTGTTTAGTCGGTCGAGGACTCGGTGCCCCGTCCCCATTCGTAGAGAGAGACCGCGGCGCTGGCTGAGACATTCAGGCTTTCGATCTGGCTCGTCATCGGGACACGCACCATTCTGTCGCACGTCTCGCGGGTAAGACGTCGCAGGCCTTTGCCCTCGGCGCCCAGCGCCAGCACGCACCGGTCCGGAAGATCCGCGTCGGGGAGGCCGACCGGCGCGTCCATATCAAGCCCGACTACCCAGAAACCATGGGTTTTCAGGGTTTCCAACGCTCGGACAAGATTGCCTGGCCGAATAAGGGGGACGGTTTCGAGCGCCCCGGACGCGGCTTTCGCCATCGCCCCGGTAGCGTCCGGCGTATTGCGGTCGGGAACGATAACCGCATAGGCGCCGAATGCCGCCGCAGAGCGCAGGGTCGCACCAATGTTTTGGGGGTCCGTTACCTGATCAAGAACGACGACGACGGTCCGCTTCCGGCTTTCAGCATGGTGGGCGATGTCTTCAATGGTCTTTGATGCCAGGTTGGATGTCAGCAGAGCCAATCCCTGGTGGACCGCGCCGTAAGGCAGGACGGCATCTATCGTGTCCCGATCGACGATCTCGGCATCGACGGAGGCGTCCGGCAGGTGCGCGGCAGCGCCGGTTGTCGCTAGGAGCCGAATGCATTTCCGTTTCGGATTGGTCAATGCGGCCCCCACGGCGTGGATTCCGTATAGCCACAGACCGTTTTGATTCTGTGGGTGTTTTTCCGGCGCGCGGCGTTTTTCCGACGGCCGCGTTTCAGAAGAGGGGGTGTTTTCAGAAAAACGGGGTGTTGATGCTGTCGATCCGTGCACGGTCCGGTCAGCCGATCCTTTGTGGGAAATGGCTGTCTTTCGCCCTTTTGGGCGGCGGTTTTGACTCGTCTTGCGTGGTGCCATACCTAGACTTATACTCTTATTCCTTAGGCGGGCAATCCGGCCATTTCTCTGTGGGGCTCTCGGGCGACATGCGGAAAGGTCTTATTGCGCGTTTTTTGACGTTGACAAACGGTGCTTAATCCCATAATTCCGCACGTTCTCAGCGACGTTCGGTCTGGCTTTTAGGAGGGGTGCCCGAGTGGTTAAAGGGGACGGGCTGTAAACCCGTTGGCTTAGCCTACGTTGGTTCAAATCCAACTCCCTCCACCAGATCGGGGCGTCGTGGAGTAAGAGATGCTGGGCGGAGTAAGAGATACGAGCCGGGTTCGACCCCGGGGGACTTTGTGAAACATCTGCAGACAGGGGCTTGCAGGCAGGAATATCGGGTGGTGAATGTGGTCGGTCGATCCACATGAGCTGCTCTAAAGCGGGTGTAGCTCAATGGTAGAGCAGAAGCCTTCCAAGCTTACGACGAGGGTTCGATTCCCTTCACCCGCTCCAGAATCGTCGGATCGGGTCTGAAGACCGAGCCGGAAAATGATACGCAGAATTGCGTCAGTTTAACTAAACGCCCGCAGCGCCGGGTGCCAGGCAAGGAACGAGACGAATGGCTAAAGCGAAATTTGAGCGGACAAAGCCGCATTGCAACGTTGGCACGATTGGTCACGTTGATCACGGCAAGACGTCGCTGACGGCGGCGATCACAAAGATTCTGGCCGAG
>JBLIMV010000038.1:0-31074 GCA_047638395.1 Paracoccaceae bacterium
CCAATACGTCCGGGTTACCCCCGATAACGGAACTCTGCCTTGAAACGTCTGTTCCTCAGTGAACATAGGAAGAGATTAGTCGGCGCGGGTTCTTCTGAAACTAGCCATAAGCGGACTTTTAATCCTGCGGCGATTGGACAATATTTTGCGTCACGTCAGGGCGTTTTTCGGGGACGGGTTCGTCGCTCAGGAATTTCATCCCGACACCACCCCAAAGAAACAATTGCGCCAAATTTCACACAAATTAAATCTAAATTGGCAATTCTGGTTTCTCGAATAACTTATCAGAACCGGAATATGACAATGAGTATTTTCAAGAATTCCAAAAATAATCTGTCGGCGCTAGTTGAGGCTCTTGATCGTTCCCAAGCGGTGATTGAGTTTCAGATGGACGGGACGATCATCACGGCCAACGAGAATTTTCTCGCTACCCTTGGGTATGATCTGGACGAAATTCAGGGCGAACATCACAGCCTGTTCGTCGAACCTGTCTATAAGGATAGCGCCGAATACACCGAGTTCTGGGAAGCCCTCAATCGCGGCGAATACCAGGTTGCCGAATACAAACGTATTGGCAAAGGCGGCAACGAAGTCTGGATTCAGGCATCCTATAACCCGATCCTGAACATGAACTGCAAACCTTTCAAAGTCGTCAAGTATGCCACTGACGTTACCGAGCAGAAGCTGCGCAATGCCGATTTCGAAGGTCAGCTTAGCGCCATCAGCAAGGCGCAAGCGGTCATCGAGTTCCAGATGGATGGCACGATTATCACCGCCAACCAAAATTTTCTCTCTACCCTTGGGTATGATCTGGACGAAATTCAGGGCAAACACCACAGCCTGTTCGTCGAACCCGGGGACAAGGGAACCGCCGAATACGTGCAGTTCTGGGAGGCGCTCAATCGGGGGGAATATCAGGCCGCCGAATACAAACGCATCGGAAAGGGCGGCAAGGAAGTCTGGATTCAGGCGTCCTATAACCCGATCCTGAACATGAACGGCGAACCTTTCAAAGTCGTCAAATATGCCACCGATATCACCGAGCAGGTTCAGGAACAGTTGCGCCGCGCCGAGATACAGAAAACCATCGATGCCGGCCTGAGCGAGATTGCGGAAGCGGTCTCGATGACAAACGAACAGGCGACCTCGATCGCACGTCAGACCGCTTCTGACAATACGTGTCCGTCATTGCCCGGTTCTCGATACCACCAGCAGACGCGCCTCAAGCTCCAATCTCCGCGAAATGCTCAGCAGTCTGACTTTAGCTTCGCCTGTTGGATCAAGTTCCATACGGTTGCGGTGAGTGCCCAGCCTGCGCGCTGAGAAAAAGCGGATGGGAAAATTATCAACTTTCTGCTATCAGAGTATAGTAACTAGTATAATATAAAAATATTGATCGGTTAGATTTATCGACCTCCTCTTTTAATTCAAAATAGAGAATAACTTTAAAACATAAAAAAACGCAAAGGAGTGCACCACCTATTTTGTTCTATTTTATTCTCAATTTCCGCGAAATTAACAAGAAATATCAATTCTTTAGCTAAATATCGTCAACTAGAACTCTGAGAGCCAAATAAATGATTAATTGGGATGTCGGTGCGCATTAGACTGAAACTACCCCAGGGTGACATTTGGTAACGCCATTCTAAAGAGCGCTTAAATTGTAACGTCGCCACGGTTTCTTAAGACGAGAAGTTTTCGATATTTGTTATGTTTTGTGTATTCGTTCGGCATTTTGTTTTGGGCAGTGCCGACGATTGAATGGTCAGTCTGCGCGTGGGTTTTGAGTTCTGCAAATTTTGGATGGCGATATTTATTGTTTAGACCATAGGACACGATGAACGGGTTACGAGTGTGTTTTTTGATTTTTGGTGGATTTCCACCACTCGCGCCACCGTGGTGAGGGATAATCACTCGGTCATATGTAGCGTTAGGAGATAATTGTGCACACGTTACATAGTCACAATCTCCGGTGAGTAATATGAGACGATTATCTTTCAGCCTGATTTCGGCCACGAGGCCCGAGCCATTGCGATCTTTAGGTTTCGACCCATCACGGTACAATTTGAAAGCAGGGCATTGGATCGGATTCTTTAGGCTGCCGTGGAAGAGATATAATTTATTTTGGTCGTGTAATTTCTTTGCAAATTTGTACGCGCTTGGGCCAACGATTTGGGATGGCGCAATCCAATTTACTTTGTGGAAGTCTGGGTCGAAGCGACCATAAGCGTAATGATCCCAATCCCAATGAGATAAAATGATTAAGTCGCCATTTGATTCATCTGGCGTTGGAAGCTTTTTGTTCTTATTCATTGTGAAGCCTTGGAACCACAGTGGCCGGCCTACATCGAAATATATTGTCTTTCCTTTATCCGTTGAAAAGGAATTAGCGCTCGCTTGGCCCACGTCATGAACAATTCCTGAAATACATTGGCCTAGTTTTTGATAGATACTTTGGGAGGCGTTGCTTCCAGCTTTGCGCGCTAGTTGTTTCAAATCAAATTCTCTTGCCGCGCGCTTCTTGGAAACCTTTTGAGCTGTAGTCGCCGCACCAGCACTTTTGGGTTGTGGGTCGTCATCTAAGATGGAAATGCGTTGAATGTAAGCTTTTCCGAGTGGCGCATCTTGTTGCGCATTGAGTGCTGTGGAGTAGCCCCAGATGGGTGTTGAAGTTGGCTTTGACCCAACCGTGATCTCCACCCAAGCACCTTTTTCGAGGCCCGCGTCGAGGCCAGATAACTCGTGAAATTTTTTGCGTGTTGAAACCGATCGAAGAAATGCTGTGTTAGCGTCATAGATCCATTGATCAGTCGATTGCCCTCTAATGAAATCTTTAGAGAGGACTGCATCAATGATTAAGAGCCAACGTGCATACGGACTGTCTTCCACAGACGTTTGCTCAAATTCTTCAATGACCCCAATATAATATTGGTCGCCGCCCTTGAGTTGATTATTCCACATCGTGACAATGTCAGATCAAATCGGCGTTTAGGCAAATTGTTTCGCAGCTTAGCTTTCACGGATGAGAAACCCTTTCCGTTATTTCAACAACTCCGCCGGAATCATCGGCTGTGCGGCGTTATTCCGATGATGTGCCGAGGATCAGGATGACCTTCGTTTTCTATGACACCGAGACCACCGGAACCGATACGGCTTTTGACCAGATGCTGCAGTTCGGCGCGATCAGGACAGATGATGATCTGAACGAGATCGATAGGTTCGAGATCCGCTGCATGCTTCTGCCGCACGTCGTTCCGGCACCCATGGCCCTAAAGGTATTTCAACAGCTCGCCCGAGATAATCCGCCTGACGGTGATAATGCTGACCTTGCCACCTGACAGCCGGCCACGACTTCAAAAAAACCGCTCCGCGGCGCTGGCTGAATGGTGCGAAATTGCCGCATGAACCCTGCGCACCCAAGCAATTCGGAGATTGGTTCGCATTGGACCGACAGCGCCATCAAAACTTAATCACTGAAAGAAACAGGGTGACCCCCAGTGAAAAAGGTTATTCGTGTCAATGTTGACGTTGCGAAATCTATCTACAACGTCACTTTCGACAACCTCAGAAATCTCATCAACAATTTCCTCCCAAGGTCTCCTGAGCCCGTCCAATGCACACTCGAACGATTGAAAGAATGACCTTTCCTGACTAACCAATGAACGTGCAAACATTAATCCGAATGCTGCCGCTGCTCTTGGTTCGACGGGCCAATGGTGAGAAACGACGGCCTGCTTGTGGGATGCAAGCATGGGAGCCAGGCCCAGCTTTTGGATACCGCCCAAAACGGCTGCAACACCGCCATCACAAATATTGAGCACTAATAATCGCCTACCCTCTCCTTCAAATTCACACGCCAACATTTCATCAATCGAGACTTCACCGTCGTTGCCAGCAAGCACGGCTAGCGACATCGGCTCCCAATGATCATAAATTCCGTGCCCCGCCACCCAAATTAAATCGAAGTCCGGGTTTTCGTAAAAATGGGTAAAATCAACTTTTGATTTTTTTTCACCGGACTCCAATGAAACCCGGACACCTCTATCTTCAAGCAACCTGGAAAGTGCTACCGCTTCCATCTCAGAATAGAAATCGTTCCCGGCATACCAAATACCCGCACATTTAATTTCACGGTCCACCTTTGATCGCTCGAGGCTCGTCGATATATGCCACGAGACTGTGCGTTTCTGGTGGAACCGTTTCGGTCCGATGTTCGCCGGGGAGATCAGGAAACGACGGGTTCATCACGGTTGGTATTCGAACTGGCGCTGGCACCTGGACGAGGTTTTCGTGAAGATCAATGGCGAGACGCACTACCTCTGGCGTGCCGTCGATCACGAGGGCGAGGTACTGGAGGTTTTTGTGACGAAACGGCGTAATCGCAAGGCTGCGCTTCAGTTTCTGAAGCGCACAATGAAGCGGTATGGGCAACCAAAGGTGATCGTGACGGACCGGCTCCGGTCTTATCGCGCTGCGATGAATGTGATCGGAAACGCCGCTGACCAGGAGTGCGGCCGGTGGCTCAACAACCGGGCGGAAAATTCACATCAGCCATTCAGGCAACGGGAAGGAGCGATGTCGAAGTTCAGGGACGTAAAGACCCTGCAAAAGTTTGGCTCAATACACGCTTCGCTGCACAATCATTTTAATCTCGACCGTCATCTCAACCGCCGCGAAATATTCAAGCAGAACGGCGCTGCGGCCATGGCCGAATGGCGTCAGCTGGCGGCGTGAGATCCGCATAATTTTGATATTCGGAGACTGGTTCGCATTAGGGAGACTGGTTCGCATTAGCATTAGGGAGACTGGTTCGCATTAGACTGACACCACCCCGCTTCTGGCTATTAACGGACCTTTGCGATCTGGCACCAGATGTCTGCTGTGGAACGGATAGCGGACAAACCGTGAATGCCGAAACGGTACCGCTTTTAGTTTGGCGGGTTTTTTGGTGGGTACACCAAAATACTACCGCCTAAACCGTTGATATATAGACAAAATTGGCGGACAGGGTGGGATTCGAACCCACGAGACGCTTGCACGCCTGCTGGTTTTCAAGACCAGTGCCTTCAACCACTCGGCCACCCGTCCGTCCTGATACCGGATCATTTCCGATCCGGGGGATGTTCCTAGCAAATAGTTGCCGTGGTCTGAACTAAAAAAGTAATTGGGACTGAACTAAATAAAAAGGGGCGGCGAACCTTTCGGCACGCCGCCCCCTAAATACAGTCTTTTGAAAGCTTAGCTGCCCATCTTCAGACCAAGTTCCTTGATGGCTTTGAGCGCACCGGGGTGGTACGGGGCCATCTGCGGCTCGGCAAAGGTTTGGGGATCCAGGCGGTTAAAGGCACCCATGGATTTGGCGAGATGCGCCTTGTTGGTCGCTAGCGCCTTGGTGACCTTGTAGACGGTCTCGTTGTCCATGCCCTTATGCGTGAACAGCACATAATCGATCTCGACGATGTGCGTTGGCTTCTTGATACCCGGCATTTTGGTGTTGGATTCCAGGACGATCTTCGCCGCCGGCATGATCTTCTTGAAACGCGCACGCGCTTCGGGGCTGGGGTCCATGTCGAGATAGACAAAGCCGCCGCGGCCACGTAGCTGGGTATTCACCTTACGGCCGGCACCCGAGCCGAGGCTGATCCAGGAGATGTCGGTTTTGCCTTCGCCGAGGGCAAAGATACCCTTTGCGAAACCTGAAACCGGGACCTGCACGAAATCACTATACGGGACGTTGGCATTCGCCAGCGCGCCCTTGATGAAGATTTCGATGATGCTGAGCGAGGTGTATTTGGACGTAATCCGTTTGCCCTTCAGCTTCTTGAGATCGTAGATCGACGTGGCGCCAAAATCGGCGACCGTCGCGATGCCGGTGCGAAGCGGGAACATACGGCCGACCATGCGCAGGTTCGGCTGGGCGCGGCCTTCGAACGTGCCGATGCCTTTATGCGCGTAGAATGTTTCCATGCCGTTCGAAAACCCGAAACCGACTTCGCCGCGATTGACGATCGGAATATAGGTGGTCGAACCGCCCATTGGCTGCGGCCGACCGGTCACACCGGGGGCCTTTGCGGTAACGGTCTTGGCTACTGCGATACCGGTACGGTAACCGAGGCTGCCCTGCGGATTGGTTGCAAATACGGCAACCTGCGCGGCGGCAACGCCTGAAAAGGCGACAGCGCCGACGAGGGCCGTTGCGAATGTTAGTTTCTTCATTGGTCTCTCCCTATTTTGATCGTGTTCATAATTTGGTTTGGGTCGATCCTCAGCGGTGCATGCAATTGCGTCAAGATGTTTCTGTTTCCCTTGCTATGCGCCGCGTAGTCGTAAATTCGATAATAACGATCAGGATGCCGATGATGACACCGCCGCCATTGAGTAGGGCCGCCACTTCGAGAATCTCGTAAGGCAGCATGGCGCAGAGGCCGGCGGCAACGATCAACAATCTGAAGAGCGGATTCAGCGGACGGAACAGATAACCGACCACGCCAAGAGACGCGAAATAGGTGCCGATGACCGCTGTCGTCACGTTGATCACGATATCCGCGGGATCTCCCAGCAGGATTAGCGTTGGCGAATACACGAACAGGAACGGCACGAAATAGGCCGTCCAGCCAAATTTCATAGCCGCGAAACCGGTCGCCATGGGATCCGCTTTGGTCAGTGTCGACGCTGCGAAGGCGGCCAGCGCAATCGGCGGCGTGATCATCGACATCATGCCGAAATACAGAATGAACAGATGCGCGGGTATCGCTTCCATACCGGCTTCGATCAGCGCAGGGGCGATCAGCGCGCTCAGCAGCACGTAGATCGCAAGTGTGGGCATCCCCATGCCCAGCACGATGCAGACGATAGCGGCGATGAGCAGCAGCACGAGCTGGCTTTCACCGGCAATGCCGATCAGCGCGAAGGTCAACGCAAAGCCGAGGCCGGTCAGGTTCAGGATACCGATCACGAAGCCGGCGGTTGCGGTGATCATCAGCAGTTCGATCACCACGCGGCCTGTCTTGGCGAAGATATCGTAGAGCATCCCGACTTTGAGCTTTTCGCCGCGATATCCCTTGAAGAAGGAGATCACGAGCGTCGCGGTCGAATAGACCGCCGCCTGCTCGGGTCGGAGGTTCATTTCAAAAAGGGTATAGATCAGAACCGCGAAAGGCAGGACGAAGTGCCAGCCATCGCGCATAACATCCATCGGCTTGGGCATGTCGTCCTGAACGAACGTGATGTTTTCCTTCGCCGCAATCAGGTCGACCTGAATGAACACGGCAAAATAGTAGAGCAGGGACGGCACGATCGCCGCGATGACGATCTCCGCATAGGGAATTTCAAGCGTTTCAGCCATCAGGAACGCAGCAGCGCCCATGATCGGCGGCATGAACTGTCCGCCGGTCGATGCAATCGCTTCAATCGCACCGGCATGGGTCGCGCGGTACCCCGACCGCTGCATCAGCGGGATCGTGATGATGCCGGTCGTAACAACGTTGGAGACCGCGGTACCGGAAATCGTGCCAAACAGGGCAGAGGCAACGACCGAGATCTTGGCAGCACCACCGCGCCGGCGGCCGACTGTCGCCATGGCGATATCGGTAAAAAACTGGCCGCCACCCGCCCGCATCAGCACATTGCCGAACAGGATAAACATGATGACGATCGTGGTGCCGACCTGAAGCGGGATACCGAACAGGGCGTTGGTGTTGAAGCCCATGTTGATGGCAAGTTTGGCCATCGATACTTCTGCACCGATGAGCTGGCCGGGAACGAGATGACCGAACGGCGCGTACAGAACAAAGACACCGGCGACGAGCAGCATCACGTAGCCCGCCGAACGCCGCAGCCCGTCCAGCACCAGAACCATAAGAATAGCGCCAATGGCAATACCGAGATCTGTATTGCCGCCAAGCCCGCCGTCATCCCGCAGCCACAGGAAATTCACGGCCACGTAAAACAGTGTCACGATGGAAATCAGCGCCAGGACAATGTCATACCAGGGAACGCGGCCGTCTTCCGCGCGGTTGAACCGGACTGACAGAAAGACGACGGCGAGAGCAAGGGCCATGATGAAGGCGTAGTATTGCTCGTTGACGAACGCGAAGCCGAAATACTGGAAAAAGTCGATATTCCACAACAGCGCCATAAACGTCATAAAGGCGGCGAGGCCACGCCACACCGTTTGGACCCAGGGCTGCATTTTGTCGTCTCCCAATTGCGCCGCGTTTATTATATTTTCGCCAATCGCGGTCTCGCGGACATAATATCGAAATTCAGGACGCTGCCAAGCGGGCACAAAGGAAAGATCTATGGAACAGGCAATCACCTTCAATTCAGGCGGGCTCACGCTCTCAGGCGTCGTACACACCCCGGACGATCTCAAACCCGGCGAGACGCGCCCCGCGATCTGCGTACTTCATGGTTTTGGCAGTAACAAGGAAAGCACGAGTTGTCTCTGGCCCGCCCGAACTTTCTGCGACTGGGGCTACATAACGCTGCGGTTCGACATGCGGAGCTGCGGTGAGAGTGACGGCGTAAAGAACCACATCAACTGTCTGGAACAGGTCGAGGACACCAAAGCCGCGATCACTTATATGCAGGGCAGGGACGATGTCGACACCAACCGCATCGGTCTGATCGGGTCGAGCTTCGGTGCGGCGGTCACCGTGTACACAGCCGGTGTCGACGAACGTGTGTCTGCCGCCATCTCATCCGGCGGCTGGGGAGACGGTGAACGCAAGTTCAGAAATCAGCATGTCGGTGACGAAGCCTGGGCTAAATTCACCGATATGATGGACCGCGGCCGGAAACATCGCGAAGAGACCGGTGAGCCGTTGATGGTGCCGCGCTACGATATCGTGCCCATGCCCGAGCACCTGCGCACAAACCTGGCACCCGGATCGGTCATGATGTTCCCGGCGGATACCGCGATCAGCATGTATGAGTTCGTCGCCGATGACGTGGTCGGAAATATTTCTCCCCGACCGTTATTGCTGCTGCACAGCTCTGAAGATTCGGTGACCCCGACCGAGCAATCAGTCGAAATGTTCAAACGTGCCGGCAATCCGACGGATCTCCACCTGATGGCGGATGTCGATCATTTCATGTTCACCGAAGACGATCCCCGCGTCGTCGCTGTTCTTCGGGAATGGCTGGACCGGTATTTTCCACTATCTGCCTGAACATGGACGCATGCGCATACCGCATGCGTCATGACTGGATAACCCGCGCCGGTATGCTAATTTCCGGCACACATAAATTTTGGCCAGACCCTCATGACAAACCCGACCTATCCGCATCTTTTCGAACCGCTTGATCTCGGTTTCACGACGCTCAAGAACCGCATCTTCATGGCATCGATGCATGTAAGGTTCGAGCTTATGGATAGGCCGATAGAGCGCGCGGCCGCGTTCTATGCAGAACGGGCACGTGGCGGGACTGCGCTTCTGGTCACCGGTGGCTATGGACCCAACCCGCAGGGCGTTATCGAAGCTGGTGCGGATTGTCTGAACTCCGCCGACCAGGTCGCAGAAGAGAGCAAAATTCCGGCGGCGGTCCACGAAGCCGGCGGCAAGATCGTGCTGCAGATACTCCATGCCGGGCGTTACGCGAAGGTAGACCACCCGGTCGGGGCATCGAATATGCCGTCACCAATCAATCCGCGCGAAATACACGCGCTGACGACCGAAGAGGTAGAGCAAACGATTGATGACTTCGTGAATTGTGCCGTTCTCGCCCAACAGGCAGGTTATGACGGTGTCGAAATTATGGGCTCCGAAGGCTATCTGATCAGCACGTTCTGTG
This sequence comes from Paracoccaceae bacterium, assembly GCA_047638395.1. GTDB lineage: Bacteria > Pseudomonadota > Alphaproteobacteria > MPNO01 > UBA830 > CAXBCP01. The sequence goes on from JBLIMV010000038.1 coordinate 9,796, forward strand.
CGTCGAGCACAAATGACCGCACTGATCAGTGGGGCGGATCCTTCGAAAACAGAATTCGGTTTCCGATTGAGATTGTCCGGCGTGTGCGTGAGCGGGTCGGCACAGACTTCATCATGCTCTACCGGATTTCCGCACTCGACCTGTTCGAAGGCGGCCTCACCGGCGAAGAAACCGAAACCCTCGCCCAGGAAATCGAGAAAGCCGGCGCCAATATTCTGACCACCGGTATCGGCTGGCATGAATCCCGCATACCGACGATCGCCCATATGGTGCCCCGCGGGGGGTGGCGTCATGCAGCGCGGCGCATCAAGGACGCCGTCAATATTCCGGTTGCCGCAACGAACCGCATTAATACGCCTGAGGTCGCCGAAGAACTTCTTGCCAATGGCGATGCCGACATTGCCGCTCTCGGTCGTCAGATGCTGGCCGACCCGCACTTCGCCAATAAAGCCGAGGCGGGGAAGGGTGCCGCGATAAACACCTGCATCGGCTGCAATCAGGCCTGTCTGGATCATATTTTTGCCGACAAGCCGTCTACCTGTCTCGTCAATCCGTTTGCGGGTCGTGAACTCGATATCTCGATCAGTCCCACGGCGAACGCCAAAAAACTCGCCGTTATCGGCGCCGGGCCCGCCGGTATGTCAGCGGCCCTGACCGCCGCCGAATGCGGACATGACGTAACGCTGTTTGAAACGGCCGCCACCCTTGGTGGACAGTTCAATCTCGCCAAACGCATTCCGGGCAAAGAAGATTTCGACGAAACCATCCGCTATTTCCGAACGCGCTTGCCGGGAGCCGGTGTCGATGTCCGCCTGAACACCCGGGCCTCGGCCGAAGAGCTTGGTGACGCCGGGTTCGATCACATCATCGTTGCAACCGGCGTGACGCCGCGCACACTCGATGTCGATGGTGCGGATGGGCCCAATGTCATCACCTACATCGAAGCCCTGACCGACGCGAAGCCGGTTGGCAAACGCGTGGCGATTATCGGGGCAGGCGGTATCGGCTTCGACGTCGCCGAATATTTGACCAGTCCGCACAGTTCGCCCGTGTCGATCGATCAGTTCCTTTCCCATTGGGGTATCGATCCCGCACATAAAACACCGGGCGGCATGGGCACACCGACCCGCCCCGAACCGGAGCGATCTGTCGTTATCCTTCAACGGACGGATGGCCGCCCCGGGAAAACGCTTGGCCTGACGACTGGCTGGGTCGTGCGTGCAGAGCTAAAATCCCGCGGTGTCCGGAATGTCACGGGGGCCACCTACACTAAAATTGACGAACAAGGCCTGCATATCCTGGTCGGCGGCGAAGAAAAATTGATCGAAGCAGATACAGTCGTCGTCTGTGCAGGACAGGAATCCGAAAACAGCCTGTTCGCCGAGTTGAAATCCAAGGGCGTGTCAGCAACGCTCATTGGCGGCGCGGAGAAATCGGCCGGGCTCGATGCCTTGAGAGCGATAAAGCAGGGCACAGATACCGCTCTTGCTCTCTAGAACGTCCAGGAACTGACATACAGAAAATGAGGATTCTCTCTCCATTTGAGACAAAACCAAAGCAAGACCTCCTCGAAAACGCTTTAACGCGTTGAAATACGGCCTTTTTCTGTTTGGCACGCTTTTTGCATCGTAGGTTCACAGGTGCGGTTGAGTACCGCCGCACCGGCGAAAGGAACAGTCAATGCAGGACCCGTCTTATTCCGCACGAACCGCCCGTCCTCAAAGTCGCTCGTCTCTCGGTTTGACCCCAGTGCCGCTCGAGCGCCAGACCTCTCGTGATCAGGCCCGTCCGCACCATCCGCTGGTGTCGAGCAGACGGGCGGAATTATCGGGGGCGTTGCGCGAGGAAATCCACGAACTGCGGAACCGGTCCTACGATGCCAAAGTCGCAAAATCCGCGATCCTCGCAAATCTCAACCATGAATTCAGAACACCGCTGAACGCAATCATCGGGTTCTCCGAACTTATGATGTCTGAGAGCGCTGCGAAAATCAAGAACGAGCAGCACCGGGAATATATTGGCGATATTCACCGAAGCGCATTCCGTTTGTTGGATATGGTGAATGCATTGCTCGACACCGCAAACGTGACGAATGGACTAGCCGACCTGGACCGTCAGGACGCGGATCTGGTCGAAATCATTTCCGAAGCGCGCGATGTTCTAAAACCGACGGCGCAGGCCCGGGGCATCAATCTGGAGATCGATGCCGACTGCACAAATTGTAACTTGCTGATCGATGCGGACCGGTTTTCCCAAGCGGTGCGGCAGATTTTTTCCGAAGCGATCCGACAGGCAAACCCGGACGAGACAATCCTCATCAGTGTCAATTGCAGTGTTGATGCCGTCTCTATCTCATTCTCATGTTTGTCCTATCAGCAATTATCAACGCCCGTTCCGCGTTATTCAGCGAATGCTCATTTTGTCAGCCGTTCATCGGACGATGCGGGGGGCAGCGTAATCGACCTGGATCTTTCGGTTGCCAAAACGATCATCGAACTACACGGTGGCTATCTCGACCTGATCAGCGATGGGACGGTCGGGCTGCAGGCCAAACTCCATCTGCCACGACAAAACGGGCAGGCTGCTACCAACGTTTAGTCGACCGCTTTGTCCCCGGCGGCCAACTCCGCGCGCTTCGCCGCTTGCTGCTGCTCGTGCCACATAGCTGCATAGATACCGTCCTGAGCAATGAGGGCGCCGTGCCGGCCGCGCTCGGCGATTTCTCCGTCACTGAGGACGATGATTTCGTCTGCATCGATCACGGTCGAAAGACGATGCGCGATCACTAGTGTCGTGCGATCTTTTGAGACCAGTTGCAGGGCCGACTGGATCTCGCGTTCGGTACGGGTATCAAGTGCCGACGTCGCTTCATCGAACAATAGTATTCGAGGCCCTTTGAGGATCGTTCGTGCGATGGCGACCCGCTGTTTCTCGCCACCCGACAGTTTCAGTCCACGTTCGCCGACGACCGTCTCATACCCGTCGGGCGATGCCATAACGAAATCATGAACGGCGGCAAGCCGTGCCGCTTCTTCCACTTCAGCCGGTGTCGCGTCAGGCCTGCCATAGGCGATGTTGTAATAAATCGTATCGTTGAACAGGACAGAATCCTGCGGAACCACACCGATTTCACGACGCAGGCTTGTCTGCTGAACGTCCCGGATATCCTGGCCGTCGATGCGGATTGCGCCGTCATCAGCTTCATAGAACCGGAACAATAATCTGCCAACGGTCGATTTTCCGGCACCGCTCGGACCGACAATGGCGATCTTCTTGCCGGGCGCCACATGGAAGCTGACATTCTTCAACACACCCCGCCTCGAGTCATAGCCAAAGGACACGTTGTCGAATTCAACCGCACCGTCCCCCGCAGCAAGCGGCGCCGCATCCGGCTTGTCCTTAATCTCTGCATTGGTATCGAGCAGAAAGAACATGGATTCCATATCCACCAGCGACTGCTTGATCTCACGGTAGACGAAACCCAGAAAGTTCAATGGGATATAAAGCTGGATGAGAAACGTGTTCACCATCACGAAATCGCCGATGGTCATCTGTCCGTCCACGACATCCCGGCCAGCCATAAGCACGATGATTGTGAGTCCGATCCCAATGATAAAGGCCTGGCCGATATTGAGCAGCGACAGGCTCGTTTTGCTGATGACAGAGGCACGTTCGTATTTCTGCAGCGCCTGATCGAAACGTCCGGCCTCAAACGCCTCGTTGCCGAAATATTTGACCGTTTCGTAATTCAGCAAGCTGTCGATTGCTCGCGTATTCGCCTGCTGATCCGTCTCATTCATCTCGCGGCGCCATTTGAGGCGCCACTCCGTCACAACCATCGTGTAGGCGATGTAGACGACAATCGACACCAGTGTAACCACCGCGTACCAGACGCTGAACAGTCCCCACAGAATACCGCAGACCAGAGCTATCTCGAGCAAGGTCGGCAGGATGCTGAAAAGCATGAACCGCAACAGGAAATCGATAGCCTTGGTTCCGCGCTCTATCGCGTGGGACAACCCGCCGGTCTGACGATCCAGGTGATAGCGCAACGCAAGGCGATGTAGATGCTGGAATGTTTCAAGCGCAACGGTCCTGATCGCGCGTTGCGCGACCTTGGTGAATACGGCGTCGCGGAGCTCCGCAAAGGCAATAGACGCAACACGCAGCACGCCGAAGCCGACAATCAGCGCAACCGGGAGAACCAGGATGGCGTCTTCCTTGGCGCCAAGAAGATCGACGACCTGGCCGTAAATGACCGGGATATAGACTGTCGCGACCTTGGAGGCTGCGAGAAGGAGGAGGGCGGCGACAACACGGACCTTTGCCTCCGGCCCACCGCGCGACCACAGATAGGGGGCAAGAGATTTCAGCGCGCCCCATTCAAAGCCAGACTCAGCCTTTCGGCCGGAGCGCGATCGTTGCTCGTCACTCATTGAGAGGGATTTTCACACACATCATGATATTGGAATGATATAGGTCATGCTGGCACGACAAGCCAGAAGACAGCATTCCGCATCAATAGGCACAGACATCCTCCATGTTCGTTTTGTCCAAAATAGTCTGGCTGGTTCTGAATCCGGGGAACCTGTTCGTATTTTTCCTGGTTCTGGGCACAATCCTGCTTTTTACCAGATTTCGGCGGGCCGGCCGGTTGATCGTGACCAGCACGGTGGGGCTTTTCCTGTTGCTCGGGCTTATCCCGGTGGGGTTCTGGCTTACGACCGATCTTGAAAACCGATTTCCCGTAAACCCGCCAATTCCTGCAGACATCGCGGGCATTATTACGCTCGGCGGTACGATCAATCAGTACATCACAACAGCGCGGGGGCAGCCCTCACTTACGGCCGGCGGTGAAAGGCTGACTGAATTTGTTCATCTCGCCCGCCGTTTCCCCAATGCACGGCTTATCTTTACGGGGGGATCAGGTGCATTGATTGATACAAGCCTGAAAGAAGCGGACTCCGCCCGGGTTTTCTTCACCCAGATGGGATTATCGGACCGCGAGATTATCTATGATGACCGCGCCCGGAACACCTATGAGAATGCGCTTTTCGCCAAAGAACTCGTGGGGGACGATGCGAGCCGGCAAAAATGGGTCCTGATCACGTCGGCCGCTCACATGCCACGGGCAATGGGCGTATTCCGGCAAACGGGCTGGAACATTATGGCCTATCCGGTGGATTACATGACGGATGGGCGCGGCGGTTTCGCGTTTCAGTTTCGGCCTCTCAAAGGTTTAGGGTCGCTGAATAACGCGATGCGCGAGTGGATCGGTCTGGTCGTGTACCGTATTCTCGGCAGAACGCCGGTGGTCGTTCCATCGCAGGTATCCCTCGCGGACAATTGAGTCGCGAGTCGCATTTCACTGTGGCACTACATTGAAGCGTCCGTTTTAGCTACGAGTTGACCGATCATGTATCGTCATATTGCCGCTTTCGTCGCCGCCCTCCTGATAACGTCGCCCATTATGGGGCAGGTAAAGCCGAGCCCGAAAGGCGACTTCGATACATGGCTTCAGGGCATCCGGGAAGAAGCGCTTCAGCGCGGCATTCGACCCGAAGTCGTCGCCGAAGCCCTGGCAGACGTAAAGCCGAACCGACGTGTCATTAAACGCGACCGCAGCCAGTCCGAATTCAAGCTCACGCTGTCGACTTATCTCGGACGTGTCGTCACGCCGCGAAACATCAAAGTCGGCGCAGCCAAGGCCCGTAAACACCGGGCACTGTTGGACGCCGTGGCCGCAAAATACGGCGTTCAGCCGCGTTTTATCCTCGCGATCTGGGGCATCGAGACCCGTTACGGCGCGGTCAAGGCGGATGTGCCATTAATCTCGTCTCTGGCAACACTGGCGTATGACGCAAGACGGTCGAAGTTCTTTAAACGCCAGCTCTTTGCCACGCTTCAGATGGTCAATCGCGGCTATATAGATGTGAACAGCCTGTTTGGTTCCTGGGCAGGCGCCATGGGGCAACCTCAATTCATGCCATCCAGCTATATGGCGTTCGCCCAGGATTTCGACGGCGATGGCCGCCGTGATATCTGGAAGAATGAAGGCGATGTTTTCGCCTCGATTGCCAACTACCTCGCGAAACACAAATGGAATGACAAGCAGACCTGGGGTCGCAAGGTTGAAATTCCGTCCGGTCTTGTAAAATCTTTCGGCAAACCGACCCGCCGTGCGGCACCGGGTTGCCGGGCCAGGACCTACCCGCAAAAGACACTGTCCGAGTGGCAGGAGCTCGGCGTCCGTCGTCTGGGCGGCAGGGACCTGCCGGCGCGCGATCTCAAAGCGGCACTCGTGCTGCCCGACGGGCCGACAGGTAAAGACGCCTATCTGGTTTACAAAAATTACTCCGCGATCATGGCCTATAATTGCGCTCATCTTTATGCCGTAACCGTGGGTACCCTTGGCGATCGGATTCAGGGAGAACTTCGGAAATGACGCTGTCGCGATTCAGTCGCTGGGCGGCTGTGGCAGGCAGCATCATTCTGGTATCGGCCTGTGCCGAAACAGAGCTTGTCGTTCACAGCGCCAAAGAACTTTCAGGCTCCGCCGGCGCGTCCGGCGTCCCCAAGACCAAAGGCAGTTACAAAGTCGGCCGGCCCTATCAGATACAGGGCACCTGGTACTATCCGGCCGAAAACTCCAAATATGTCGAGACGGGCATTTCGTCGTGGTACGGCCAGAAATTTCACGGCCGAAAGACGGCAAACGGTGAAACCTACGACATGAACGACCTGACTGCGGCACATCGCACCTTGCCGTTGCCAAGCATGGTTCGGGTGATAAACCTCAAGAACGGGCGTTCGCTCAAACTCAGGATCAATGACCGCGGACCTTTTGCCCGGGGCCGGATAATCGATGTATCGCGCCGCGCGGCACAATTGCTCGGATTTCAACGTGCGGGGACTGCCCGGGTTCGGGTGGAAATCATCGCGGATGAAAGCCGTCAGCTCAAACACGCGGCCCTGAACGGCAAACTTCCGCCGCGCGAGAAAATTACCGGGCAGGCCGTCGCCAAGCAGACTGTCCAGTCGCAACCTTTGCGCGGCACTCAGGCCGCGCCACGTGCGCGACAGGATCGCGCTGTGTCCGCACGGCCACAATCCGCCGCAATACCGTCATCGGAAAATCAGGCGGTTAAAACGGTTCCGACGCCGGCGGTTAACAGGCTTTTCGTCCAGGCCGGCGCATTTGCCGATTTTGCCAATGCCTCGCGGGTCCGCACCAGTCTGTCAAAGTTCGGTCCTTCCTGGGTAGAGAAGGCAAAGGTCGGAAATCGCGATTTTTACCGGGTCCGGATTGGACCGCTTCAGACGTTGGACAATGCCGATGCCGTGCTCGCACGATTAATATCCGCCGGGTTCCCGAAAGCGCGGATCGTTGTAGACTGATAGGATGACGCCACATCCCCGCCATCTTTGCCGGCGAAAACGTCCTTTAAACCAACCACGATTTGCCGAGGTAAAAGTGCTCCGATCCGTAATCACCGCGCTCTCCATTGGGATCGCCGCCCTTGTGGCAGTCCCCGCATCCGCCCCGTACGCACAGGTGCTGGATACGCCGGCACGAAATGCATACGTCGTGGATCTCGCGACCGACACCGTCCTGCTCAGCAAGGCCGCAGACATTCCCATGCCGCCGGCGTCCATGAGCAAGCTTATGACCGTCTTCATGGTTTTCGATCGCCTGAAGAAGGGATCTCTGAACCTCGACGACACATTCCTGGTCAGCGAAAAGGCGTGGCGCAAAGGCGGATCTAAGATGTTCGTCAAAGTGGGGGACCGGATAAAAATTTCTGATCTGTTGCGGGGCATCATCGTTCAGTCGGGCAACGATGCCTGCATTGTTGTCGCAGAAGGTCTCGGTGGCAGTGAAGACGCTTTTGCCGAAATGATGACGAGACGCGCAAAGGAAATTGGACTTACCAACAGCCGTTTCGCGAATGCGACCGGTTGGCCTCATCCTCAGCATTACATGTCGGCGCGCGATCTCGCCGTATTGTCCCAACGGCTGGTGACGGATTTTCCCGAACTTTATAAAATTTTCGCCGAAAAAACCTTCACCTACAGCAAGATCAAGCAAAGAAACCGGAACCCGCTCCTGTATCGGGAAATCGGATCGGACGGTCTGAAAACCGGCCATACAGAAGAAGCGGGCTATGGCCTTGCAGCATCTGCAGCGCGCGGCGACCGACGCATCGTCATGGTGGTGAACGGCCTGACAAGCATTCGCCAAAGATCGCAGGAATCGCTCCGCATGATGGAGTGGGCATTCCGCACGTTCAAGCCCTATGCGCTCTTCAAAAAGGACGAGGTCATCACCAAGGCCGATATCTGGCTCGGCGATGCCCCTTCGGTCTCGCTGATGATACCGGAAGACCTGAGACTGACGCTGTCGCGCACCGCCCGCGATAAGATGAAGGTGACCGTGAAGATGAACAATCCGGTTGCCGCGCCCGTACGCAAAGGACAAAAACTTGCGACCCTTGTTGTATCGGCGCCTAATTTCCAGACCCGCGAAATTCCATTACTCGCCGGGGAAGATGTGGGCCAGCTTGGGTTTGTCGGCCGTATCGGCGCGGCGATAAAGCATGTTCTCTGGGGATCGTCCTGACCCGATGCCGTCGGGAAAATTCATTACCTTCGAAGGCGGTGAAGGTGCTGGCAAGTCGACCCAGATCAGGCGTCTGTCTTCCGCGCTGGAAACAACCGGTCTGAACGTGACCGTCACACGCGAACCGGGTGGATCGCCAGGTGCGGAGACCATCCGTGCCATGCTGCTCGATCCGGCGGCAGAATGGGATCCACCGACCGAGGCGCTTCTTCATTTTGCCGCGCGGGCCGATCATTACACCACACGGATTGCACCCGCTTTGCGTGACGGGCAGTGGGTTCTCTGCGACCGATTTGCCGATTCAACGCGGGCGTATCAGGGGTACGGTCTCGGATTGGATATGAAGGCGATTGAAGCATTACACGAAATTGCGCTGGATGACTTTGTGCCGGATCTCACCATCATTCTCGATATTCCGGTCGAAACTGGTGTTACACGCATGCAGGAGCGCGGCGACGACCCGGACCGCTATGAAAAAATGGATACCGCCTTCCATGAGCGGTTGCGCCAGGGCTTTCTGAACATCGCGCAAAAAGAACCCGGGCGATGTGCGGTGATTGATGCCAACACAGATATAGATAGCGTAACGGCGCGAATATTCGATTGCGTCGAGAGCCGTCTCGGAGTCACTCTCCCGCGATGAGCGAAAGACTTCACCCCCGGGAAAACACCGATCTGGTCGGTCATGATCATGCAGAGCATGAAATTCTGGACGCCTGGACATCCGGGCGGCTGCATCATGCCTGGCTGATCAGTGGCCCCAAGGGTGTCGGCAAGGCCACGCTCGCCTATCGGTTTGCGCGGTTTGTCCTCGCAGGCGGCGATGATGCTGCCCCGGATAAGGGTGCTGCGCTGTTTGGTGCCGAGGAGATGCCGGCGGCACCTGCGTCGCTGGCGATTGATTCCGAGCATCCTGTGTTCCGGCGTGTGGCAGCAAACGGCCATGGCGATCTACAGGTGATCGAGCGCGGCATGTCAGACGACGGCAAGCGGATGCAGACCGTCATCCCGGTGGAGAAGATCCGTGCGGTCGGGCACACGATGTCGCTGACGGCCGGCGAGGGCGGTTGGCGGGTCATCATCGTCGACGGCGCCGAAGAAATGAACCCGAACGCGGCAAATGCCCTGCTCAAAGTGCTCGAGGAACCGCCGCCGCGGGCGCTGCTTCTGCTGATTACTCACGCACCGGGACGCTTGCTGCCGACGATCCGGTCGCGCTGCTGCCAGCTTCGGCTGTCGAGCCTGGCGCCGGATCTCGTCGATAATCTCATCGCCAAGCACCGCCCGGACCTCAGCGCGGAAGACCGCCAGGTCCTGTCCAGACTGTCAGATGGCAGCGTTGGTCGGGCACTGGACCTTGCCGATAGTGGCGGCGTCGACCTGCAGCGCGATCTGATTGCGATTATGAACAGCCTGCCGTCGCTCGATATGAAATCCGCCCATAAATTCGCGGACAAGGTTGCCCGGCGCGATGCCGATGCCGCCTGGCGGACAGCCGTTGACCTGACATCGCGCAGCCTTGCTGATCTTGTTGCAGCATCGGCACGTGGTGAGGACCTCAGCGCCCGCGGTTACGGCCCTGTCGAAGCGGCCAGTCTCGCCCGGTTGCAGTCGCTTGCACGCCCCGATCAGTGGATCGACGTCTGGGAGAAGAACACCGTTTTGTTCGCCAAAGCCGACAGCGTTAACCTGGATCGCAAGCAGGTTATGCTGAATGCACTCGCAAGCATGGAAAACGTAGCCCGGACGGGTGTATAAACCCGGATCGCGATAACCGGCCCTCGGGGAATACCCTCAGGCGCCCCAAGGAAAACCCATGTCCGGCCAGCAGACTTCCGACAAGACCTATTACGTCACCACACCGATTTACTACGTCAATGACGCACCGCATATCGGCCACGCATACACCACGCTGGCCTGCGATGTGCTTGCGCGCTTCAAACGGCTGGACGGTTATGACGTTTATTTTCTGACCGGTACGGACGAGCACGGCCAGAAGGTCGAGAAATCGGCCGAGGCCGCCGGCGTCGATCCCCAGGAATTTACCGACCGCGTATCGCAGAATTTCCGCGATCTCGCCGATTTCATGAACTTCAGCCATGACGGCTTCATTCGGACGACCGAGCCGCGCCACGCTGTCTCCAGCCAGGCGATCTGGAAGGCGTTGAAGGATAACGGGCATATCTATCTTGACACCTATAACGGCTGGTACGCGGTGCGGGATGAAGCTTTCTATGCCGAGGACGAACTGAGCGACGGGCCCGACGGCAAGAAGATCGCGCCGTCAGGTGCGGAATGCGAATGGGTCGAAGAGCCCAGCTATTTCTTCGATCTGTCCAAATGGCAGGAACCGCTGCTGAAATTCTACGACGAGAACCCGGATTTCATCGCGCCCAAATCGCGCCGCAACGAGGTCCTCAGCTTCGTCAAAGGCGGTATGCACGACCTCTCGGTCTCCCGCACCAGCTTCAAATGGGGCGTCGACGTGCCGGGCGACGAAAAACACATCATGTATGTGTGGCTCGATGCGCTGACCAACTACATCACGGCCGTCGACTATCCCGATCAGGAATCGGCGGCGTACAAGAAATTCTGGCCGGCGGATCTGCACATGGTCGGCAAGGACATCCTGCGCTTTCACGCAGTCTACTGGCCTGCATTCCTGCTGGGCGCTGGCCTGGCGCCGCCGAAGCGGATCTACGCCCATGGCTGGTGGACCAATGAAGGGCAGAAGATCTCAAAGTCGGTCGGCAATATCATCGACCCGCGCGAAATCGTCGAAACCTACGGCCTCGATCAGGTGCGGTATTTCCTGATGCGCGAAGTTCCGTTCGGCAATGACGGCGATTTTTCGCGGAAATCTGTTGTTAGCCGGATCAACAGCGAGCTTGCCAACGACCTCGGAAACCTCGCACAGCGCACGCTATCCATGGTCGGCCGCTACTGCGAAGGCGTCTTGCCAAAGCCCGGCGCCTATACCGATGCCGATACCAAGATGCTGAAACAGGCCACCGACGTCATGGACGCCTACCGGACGCATCTGGATAATCAGGCGTTTCACGAAGCGCTCGAATCCATCTGGGTGGTCGTGCGCGCAGCCAACGCCTATGTCGATCAGCAGGCGCCGTGGGCCCTTCACAAGGAAGACCCGGCCCGGCGCGACACCGTGCTGTACGTGCTGGCGGAAACGATCCGCCATCTCGGCCTGTATATCCAGCCCTTCATGCCGGATTCAGCCGCCGTGATGCTCGATCAGCTGGCGGTTCCCGCCGACGCGCGCGATTTCACCCATGTCGGGGAGGGCAGTGCCCTTACCCCGGAAACGACCCTGCCGAAGCCCAAACCGGTTTTCCCGCGATATGTCGAAGAAGACACAAAAAACTAGCGCTGGCATGCGGAGAATTCGCTTTTGACGGACAATTCCGCCGTGCCGGCGGCATCGTCCCTGGGGCAGCGCGATTTCCGCCTTCTGATCATCGGCAAATGCTTCGGCTGGATGGCGCTGCACATGATGATGGTGGCCATCGCCTATCAGGTCTACGACCGGACGGGCGACGTCATGAACCTCGCCTATATCGGCCTCGCAACCTTCGCACCCGCAATCGGATTTGCCCTCATTACCGGCTACGTCGCCGACCTGTTCGACCGGCGCCTCGTGCTGGTCGTTACATACGGCATCATCTTTGTCGGTGCGGTCCTTTTGTATTTCTACACGGTGTCGGGGATCGAAGCGGTCTGGCCGGTATTCGCCATTCTGGCGCTCGAAGGAACGGGCAGGGCATTTCATCAACCCGCGGTGAGTTCGCTGGTACCCAATCTTGTGCCGGCCGAGAGATTCCCGAAGGCCGTCGCCTGGCATTCGACCGTCAATAAGATCACCCAGATGGTGGGGCCGGCTCTGGGCGGCATTCTCTATCTGGCCGGGCCGGAGATCGTCTATGTGACATCTGCCGTGGGCCTGCTTATCGCCATGGTCATGACAGCGTTTATCCGGACCCGCACCGAACGCGGAGAACGCCAGCCGACAACGTTTGCGACCCTCCTGGCCGGGCTGCGATACGTCTACAACAAGAAGATCATCTTCGGCGCCATCACGCTCGATATGCTCGTGGTGCTGCTCGGCGGCGTAACGGCGCTGTTTCCCGTATTTGCGAAAGATATTCTGGATGCCGGCTCAACCGGGGCAGGGTTCCTGCGAAGCGCAATGGCCGGCGGTGCGCTGATAAGCGGGATCATGCTGACCCAGATCACCCTGGAGCGATATGTCGGCAAGATCATGTTCGGGACGGTCGTCGTTTTCGGTATCTGCACAATCGTATTCGGTCTGTCCGATATTCTATGGATATCGCTCGTGGCCATGGCCATTTTGGGCGCAACAGACATGGTCAGCGTGAATATCCGGCAGACCCTGATGCAGATCGCGACGCCCGACGATATGCGCGGCCGCGTGAGCGCAGTCAGTTCCGTGTTTACGGGCGCATCCAATGAAATTGGTGAATTCAGGGCAGGGGCGATGGCCGCTGCAATTGGCGCCGTTCCGGCGGTACTCGTCGGCGGTGTGGGCTCGATGATCGTCGCGGTGGTCTGTTGGAAGGCCTTCCCGGACCTCGTCAAGGTCGAACGCCTCGATAAGAACCTCTGACGCCTTTTCGCTGCCCGCTTGCAAGCCATAGCCGAATATGGCCACAATTCATCTGCGGTTCCCGCAATTGGTTCGAGTGAGCCGCAATAAAAACGGGAGAAAGCACGATGAAAATAAGAACAATTATTTCGGGCGTTGCAGCAGTAGCATTTTCTTCAACCGCACTTTCACTACCAGCCGCCGCCGATGGGGTGGCAGATTTCTATAAAGGGCGGACCCTGACCGTCCTTGTCGTTTCCGGGTCGGGCGGGCTGAACGCGCTCTATGCCCGTACCGTTGGCGACCAGTTGGGCAAACATGTGCCCGGCAATCCCAAGGTGATCTACCAGTACATGCCGGGCGGTGGCGGGCTGAAGGGCACGAATTACTGTTATACCGTGGCCCCCAGGGATGGCTCGGTGATCTGCCTGCCGCTTAATCCGTTTCCGTTGATGCAGATGCTGCGGCCCAAGGGCGTCAAATACGATGCTGCCAACTTCAACTATCTTGGCAATGCATCCGACATGAACGGCTCCTTTGCCGTGATCGGCACTTCCCCGGTCAAAACCCTGATGGACGCAAAGGAACACCAGGTTGTCTTTTCCGGCACTGGCAAAGGATCAGAATCCTATTACGATCCGCAGATCGTCAACACAATGTTCGGCACCAAGTTCAAGCTTGTCATGGGCTACAAGGGCGGTGGCGCGCTGGATCTGTCGCTCGAACGGGGCGAAAGCCAGGGCAGGGCGGGCCCGCTTCTGAGCTGGGTCGTGCGCAAACCCGAATGGCTTAAATCCGGTAAAATCCGCATCCTGGCGCAGGTCGGCGTTCGCAAATTTGCGGGGTTTGAAAATGTACCGCTATTGACCGAATTTGCCCGGAACGATGATGAAAAGCAGATACTTGGTCTGATTTCGTCACGGGCAGCGCTTGGCCGGCCATTCGTGGCACCTCCGGGCGTGCCGGCAGACCGGGTCGCGGCTCTGCGCAAAGCGTTCGTTGCGACAATGAACGATGCCGGGTTTCAGGCAGATGTGAAGAAGCGTCGGCTGTTGAACATGTGGTCCAGTGGCGCCGCGGTCGAAGCGACAGTGAAAAAAATGCTGGCGACCCCCAAGCCGCTGATCGACAAGACCAAGAAGGCGCTCGGCTTTTAAGGCTGGATAGGCAAGCGCCGATATCAAGTGGAGCAGGGGCCGTTCGCAGGAGCGGCCCCTTCTTTATGAAATCCCCCGCATGTTGTGCTAAACAGGCCCCCAGACACAATCAGCTACACAATCAGTTACACAATCACACACACAATAATGAAGGCCCGCCGCGTGCTTGTAGACAGCCACTGCCACCTCGATTTCGACGTTTTTGACGAAGACCGTCAGGAAACCATTCAGCGTGCCCGGAATGCGGGCGTCGCGACCATGGTCACCATCTGCACCCGGGTGACCCGGTTTGAAGAAATCCGCGCCATTGCCGAGAGCGATGAGAACATCTGGTGTTCGGTCGGTATTCATCCGCATCAGGCCGAGGAAGAACCTGTCGTATCGGTTGACGACCTCATCAGCCGGGCCGCGCATCCCAAGGTGATCGGTATCGGCGAAACCGGGCTGGATTACTACTATGACAACAGCCCCCGCGAATTGCAGGAAACCAGCTTCCGCACTCACATCGCGGCGTCGCGCGAAACAGGTCTGCCGTTGATCGTTCATACCCGGGATGCCGATGACGACATGGCCGATATCCTCGAAGACGAGATGGGGAAGGGTGCATTCCCCGGTGTGCTGCATTGCTTTTCCTCCGGTCGGCGACTGGCAGAAAGAGCGCTCGATATCGGCTTCTACATTTCACTGTCGGGCATTGTGACCTTCAAGAACGCCCAGGACCTTCGCGATATAGCCAAAGACGTGCCGGTGGACCGGATTCTCGTCGAAACCGACTCGCCGTTTCTGGCCCCGATCCCGAACCGCGGCAAGCGGAATGAACCCGCATTTGTCGCCGATACGGCAGCCAAGGTGGCCGAATTGAAGGATGTGGATAACGACACATTATCAATGGCTTCGACAGAAAACTTCTTTCGTCTTTTTAACAAGGCGACACGACCGGCAAGCTCATGAAAGTGACGATGCTGGGCTGCGGTCCGTCCCAGGGCGTACCGGTGATCGGCAACCGCTGGGGCAACTGCGATCCATCCAACCCGAAGAACCGCCGCAGCCGGCCATCGATCGTGGTCCAGGATGGCGATACGAACATCCTGGTTGATATGTCACCGGATATCCGCGATCAGCTTTTATCGACTGAAATCAGCCAGATAGACGCGGTTCTGTTCACCCATCTGCATTACGACCACGTTGCCGGTCTCGGCGAATTACGCACACTGAGCTTCCTGGCCAAGCGGCGGCTGGACGTCTATGCGACGCCGGACGTTCTTGAAGGTCTCGAGCGCAGCGCCGGGTATCTGTTTAAGGCGGATGCGTCAGACGACGCCAATCTGTACAAACCATCGGCAGAGGCGCAGCCGATCTGCTATGGCACGCCATTCGATGCTGAGGGCGTCCAGGTGCTGCCGTTCTGTCAGGACCACGGTATCTGTGAGAGCGCCGGGTTCCGGTTCGGCAAGTTTGCCTATTCAACGGACGTTGCCATGCTGGACGACACGGCGTTCGCTGCACTCGAAGGCATCGACGTCTGGATCGTCGATTGCCTGCGCGACAACCCGCATCCGACGCACGCGCATTTCGACCGGACACTCGAATGGATCGATCGTGTGAAACCGAAGCGGGCGATCTTCACACACATGAATTTCGAATCCGATTACGCGGAGCTCCTGGCACGGTGCCCGGAGGGCGTGGAACCGGGCTATGACGGGATGGTTTTAGATATCCACTGAGTTATACCGAGGCGATTCCATTATTATCCATAATATACATTATGCGACAACTGGATATAAGATTGGCCTGAGTTGTCCACATTCAGGCGCTCATCCCCGCTGCCACCACAATCAAATTTGCTGTAGCGCGTCGCCACTAATCCGGATCAGACAACGACAACGGCAGATTAAACTGCACACGACTGACAGATGTATTAGCGGTGCTCGCATCCAGACCGCCGCCGATATTGAACGGGATCACTTTGATACCGGCACTGCCATGTGCCGCTTCGGTCTCTTCAGTCGTAACGGCAACGTCGAACTTCACGACCGTTGCAAACCCCTTACCCGCCCCAAGATACAAAAGCCCGGCGGCTGCGGCAGCGTCACCGGCGAGGTTACCCTTGATCCCGGCCTCGACACGCGTCTTGGCATCAGATGCGTCTTCGAACGCACTCACGCCATCCGAAATCTGAGACAGCGTATCTTTTACAAAATCCTTCAATGTCGTCATCTCGACCTCATTCCTTAAATTTTCGCGTGGACGATCCCATCCAAACAGTTTTCTAATCCAGTTAGATCGCATGCCATCGCCCTGCCCGTTAAATCCAGCGCTGAACGGCGTCTACGGAATCTGTCGGACCCGTGTTGAAACAAATCCTCGCAGCTGGCGCCAACTGGTGAACCACGTTGATAAGCTTCTCGAACAAAATGAATTCATCCGCATCGGTGCGCACACCTGCACCGACGAGGACACAGCCAAAACCATCACCCTCCAGATAACCGCGCACCGTCTTCTCCGCCGTCTCGCCATGATCGATAAAGCAAATCTCGGCATCATACCCCAGCTCCTTTAACCGGGATTCATCGGCGCGTAACGCGGCTTCCAACTTCTCCGGGCTGAGATGGTTCCAGCGTTCATAGTCCACAACCGCCGGGTCCAGTCCGATGAGAAGTACTTTCTTTGCCATGTGCGTGTCTTTTCTGTGCTGTTGTTTCCATCGTATTAAACCTGAATGGGATCAGCGGCGGTATCTGTTCCGTCGAATCGTCGTCGGTCGGCGCCAAAACGGCTCGAACCGCACGACGATATCGCTTAGTTTCGCAGCATGACTGATCACAATGCACCGCCTCCAAAACCCGCCATCGATGATCTGCTCGACGTCATGGCCCGCCTCCGCGATCCCGAAAACGGGTGTCCGTGGGACAAGGAACAGACCTTCGCGACCATCGCGCCTTATACGATCGAGGAGGCCTACGAGGTCGCGGATGCAATCGAGACCGGCGACATGGATCAGCTTGAGGACGAACTGGGCGATCTGTTGTTTCAGGTCGTGTTCTACGCGCAGATGTCGGTTGAGGCCGGCGGGTTCGATTTCGATGCCGTTGCCCGGCGTATCGCAACGAAAATGCGCGACCGGCATCCGCACGTGTTCGGCACCGTCGATGAACGAACATCCGAGGGACAGACAATTGCCTGGGAAGAACAGAAAGCGCAGGAACGCGACGCCCGTGCCGCCAAACTAGGCCGGAAGCCGAGTGCCCTGGACGGGGTCGCCCTTGCCCTGCCCGCCCTAATGCGCGCCCAGAAGCTTCAGAAACGGGCGGCCCGTGAGGGCTTTGACTGGGATCAACTGCCGCCGGTGATCGCCAAAATCCGTGAAGAACTGGCGGAGCTCGAAGTGGAGATTGCGGCCAAGGCGGCAAATGACCGATTGCAGGACGAAGCCGGCGATCTGCTCTTCGCCTGCGTGAACCTGGCGCGCCATCTTGGTATCGATGCCGAAATTGCGTTGCGGGGCACGAACGCAAAATTCGACCGGCGTTTTCGCCATGTCGAAGATGCCGTGCATCGCGACGGCAAATCCCTCAAGGAGGCTAATCTTAACGAGATGGAAGCGCATTGGGTAGACGCAAAAACAGCGGAAAAGAACAGCTAACTGCCCTCTTCCGCCGTTTGTTTTAGGTTTCTCGCGCCGCTATCAGCCGAAAGGCGTCCAGGCTTTCTGAACCGCCGGGCGCGCTTCAATCGCATCGTGCCAACGCTTCACGTTGGGGAAATCATCCAGCCCGATATCGTTCACACCGTGAATGTGGACATCAGGGTAAACCGCGATATCACAGACCGAATAATCGCCGATGACGTATTCATTCT
Source organism: Paracoccaceae bacterium (assembly GCA_047638395.1). Taxonomy (GTDB): domain Bacteria; phylum Pseudomonadota; class Alphaproteobacteria; order MPNO01; family UBA830; genus CAXBCP01. Next base: position 28,052 of record JBLIMV010000038.1, read on the forward strand.
CCGCCAGGCGCTGGTCGTACATGCCGAGCATGTCGCGCATCACGCCTTCGTAATGCTCCTTCGCCCGCGGGACTTCTTCACCAAGCCGGATCCAGAAAAGCCCGTATTGCTGGGCCAGCGTCGTGAACTGCGCGGAGCCGTAGAACAGCCACTGCTCGGCTTCGACCTGCTTCACCGGGTCGGACGGATACAGGCCGTTATCGGCCTTCTGTGCCAGATAGCGGAGGATCGCGCCGGATTCGCACAGCGTGATCGTGGCACCACCGGGTCCGTCATGATCGATAATCGCCGGGATCTTGTGGCCGGGGCTGATCTTGAGGAATTCCGGCTCAAACTGCTTCTTCTCGCGGATATTCACAGGCTTCAACTCATAGTCCAGACCGCTTTCCTCGGCCATCTGGCGTGCCTTGTAACCGTTATCCGTCATCCATGTGTGTAGCTCGAACATATCGCGTCTCCCTTATTTGTTTTTGAGATTGAGTATCAGGCTGGACGTGTCGTAGCGACTACCGCCTTTGTCCTGAATTTCGCTATAGAACTTGTCGACCATTTCGGTGACCGGCAGCTTTGCCCCGTTGCGTGCGGATTCATCGATACAGATGCCGAGATCCTTGCGCATCCAGTCGACGGCAAAACCAAATTCAAACTCTCCATCGACCATCGTTCCGGCCCGGTTATCCATCTGCCAGGACTGCGCCGCCCCGCCAGACATCACCTCTGCGGCACGTTTCGCGTCCAAGCCGGCGGCCATGGCGAAGTTCATGCCTTCGGACAATGCCTGCACAAGCCCGGCAATACAGATCTGGTTGACCATCTTGGTCAGTTGTCCCGCCCCCGCCTCACCCATGCGCATGACGGTTTTGCCGTAGCACTGCATGACGGGTTCGGCGGTGGCAAACGTCGCCTCGTCGCCGCCGACCATCACCGTCAACGCGCCGTTCTCGGCGCCCGCCTGACCGCCCGATACCGGCGCGTCGAGAAACCCAAGCCCTCGATTTTTGGCTTCTTCCGCCAGTTCGCGCGCAACCACCGCAGATGTCGTGGTGTGATCGATCAGGACCGCGCCTTCCTTCATGCCGGCAAAAACGCCGGTTTCACCGAGTACGACACTGCGCAGGTCGTCGTCATTGCCCACACAGGTCATCACGTAATCCACGCCCTGTGCAGCTTCCGCCGGTGTCGGATGTGCGCTGCCGCCCGCCTCGCCACCATGTTCCTGCACCCATTGGGCCGATTTGGTGGCGGTCCGGTTATAGACCCGCATCGGGTGTCCCTTGGCGGCAAGATGTCCCGCCATCGGATAGCCCATCACGCCCAGGCCGACGAATGCGGCCGCTGCCTTGTCGCTCATGTTCGATATCCCGTTTTGGAATGTTGCATCTGTCATAGCCAGTATACCGCGTCGGCGGATTACTTGAAGCTGGCGATCGCGTCCTGGATCGGATTCTGCAGAACGTCCCACGCCTCGGCATCGGTCGCGAGCAGGATACCGCCCTCGCCCGGCTTTCCGGCCAAATACGGCGTACCGTCGAGACACTGGGAATAGCCGCCGGCTTCAGTATGGAGCAGCCAGCCGGGGGCATGATCCCAGGCACGCACACCGCGGTAATGGGCAAAATGGATATCGCCGTTCACCAGGGCGCAGTAATCAACGGCGATACACCGGGTAGATGTCACCCGTGCCACCTGATCCGGCAAATCGGTATGCTTGCGCATATATCCGCCGAGCGAGCCTTCCATGTCGGCCATGTCACGGGGAGACGGATCGATCCGCAGACGTTCGCCATTGCGAAACGCCCCTGCCCCTTTTTCACACACATACATGTCATCATCGACGGGGCGGAATATCCAGCCGCCTATGGTCTCACGCCGCAGAACCAGCGCCACCATCACGCCAAAATCGACACTGCCCTTGGCAAAATTGGATGTCCCGTCGACCGCATCGAGCACCCAGACCGGCGCGTCACCATCCAGCAGGTCGAGCGCGGCCGGATCGTCCTCGATCATTTCCTCGCCGACCACGACGGAGTCCGGCAATAACGGCGGCAATTCGCGAATAAGAAACTTCTCGGCGGCGACATCCGCCGCAGTCACGATTGATCCCGGCCGTTTTTCCCATTTCTCGTCCGCATCTAACGACCGGAAACGCGGCATGATCTCCGCCGCTGTGATCTCGCGGATGAGGGTTTCGATTTTATCAGAGGGGGGAATGTCGATCATCATGGAGCGTTTATACCCTGCCGGGCCTTATTTGGTGCCGACTCGGTCGCACAAAAAGAAACCGCCGCGGAAATTAATCCGCGGCGGTTCTTTTCGTTCCGTAAGCGGGAACGGCTGACTTACATCATGCCGCCCATGCCGCCCATTCCGCCCATGTCGGGCATCGCGGGCATTCCGCCGCCGCCTTCGCTCGGCTTCTCAGCGACCATAGCTTCGGTCGTGATGAGAAGGCCGGCGACCGATGCTGCATCCTGCAGCGCGGTGCGGACAACCTTGACCGGATCGATGACGCCGGATTTCACCAGGTCTTCGTACTTGTCGGTCGCGGCGTTGTAGCCGAAGTTCTGGTCTTTCTTTTCCAGAAGCTTGCCGACAACGATCGAACCTTCGACACCGGCATTTTCGGCGATCTGCCGCACGGGGGCCTGAAGGGCCTTGCGGATGATCTCCATGCCGACACGCTGGTCGTCGTTTTCAGGCGTCAGCTTTTCGAGGACCTTGGAAGCGCGCAACAGCGCAACACCACCGCCCGGGACAACGCCTTCTTCAACCGCAGCGCGGGTGGCGTTCATCGCGTCTTCAACACGATCGCGCTTTTCCTTCACTTCGATTTCGGTCGCACCACCGACACGGATAACGGCAACACCGCCGGCGAGCTTCGCCAGACGTTCCTGCAGCTTCTCACGGTCGTAATCCGAGCTGGTCTCATCGATCTGAGCGCGGATCTGGTTGCAACGGCCCTGGATGTCGGCCTTCTTGCCGGCGCCGTTCACGATCGTCGTTTCTTCTTTGGTGATCGTGAT
>JBLIMV010000039.1:0-27979 GCA_047638395.1 Paracoccaceae bacterium
GGGAACCACGTGTTGTCCCTTTTTACTCATTTGCGCCACCTCCTGTAAGCATCATAGCCGTCCTGACCCCATGCCGCTACTTTACTTAACTGCACTGAAGTGATCGATTTGATGAAGGTCTGAGTTTGGCTAGGAACGGAAGTGTCAGTGTCTGTTCAAGAATGTTTGCTCTCGGGTGATTAGCGGAAAAAGCGGTAGCCTTGGAGCCATCTTTCTTAAGTGAATTAAGATCTGCGGCGCGGCCAGCAAACTCAGCGACACGTTGCTTATAAAACGGAAGGCTTTCAGTCCGGCAGGCTATCGGGCAGGTTTTCAGGCGGTTCATATAGGTCAGCCTGTCCATGCTCTTTCATCCGCATGATGACGTAGCCTTCAATAATCTCTTTATCACTCGGTGCGGTTGGCTCGCGTGTTTTTCTTACGTGAATTAAGATGCGTTCCCCTGCCCGCCAACTCAGCGGCCCGCTGAACCGGCTCTAAATGCCCGTAATGCTTTTCAATCATCTGGATGCTCGTGCCCATGTTGGATGCGAGCAGATGCAGATCGACCCGGTTGTTGACGATCTGGTTAGTGGCATAAGAATGACGAAGACTGGTCAATGCACGCGGCTGGCCAATCCTGTCCGTCAGCAAATTCAGCTCCGTCAAAATCTGGCGGAACATACTGTCATCGGTCGTTGGCCGCTTGCCAGTCGTCTTTGCAAATACGTAGTCATTATCAGCTGCGAACTTCGCCTTCTTTTTCCACTCCATCAGCGTTTTATGAACGTTGCGCTTGGCTATAAGCCTGCGACGTTTCCGTTTTCCCTGTACCCAAAGCTCACAATATTCTGTGCCGTCGCCGTCAACATATGTACCGATGTCACCCCAGGTAAGATTTGAGCTTTCAACTGTTCTCATACCTGAGTGGTACATCGCCATCGCTCGATAGCGTAGACGATGACGCGTGAGTTTCTGCCACTTTGTCTGTGGTCGTTCTGCCCACTTCCTCATAAACGTCAAAAGCCGATCCCATTGCTTTTCGCTGAAAACTGCTCTGCGTCGCGTTTCCGGTACCTGAGGATGATTGACCTGCGGAATGTCCTTCTTGTCACACCAGTTTCTGTTCTCAGCGTGGTAAAAAATTTTCCGGATGATCTGAACGTCATGCTGGAGCGTGCTGTACGATGGCGATTTGGATTTAATGCCTACGGACTTTTGACCCTTGCCATCTCCTTCGGACCAATAGTCCATTCGCCATTTCCAGTAGTCATCGACCTTGCTTTGTGAGATGGCGTTCATCTGCATAGAGCCAAAGAACGGAATAAGGTAACGCCGGATTACTGTGCGGCGGTAGCTCCAATGGCCATCAGTAATAATCCCACGTTTGACGCGATCCTCTTGCTCGGCCAGCACAACTTGAGCGACCTCGCCAAATGTTTTGGAGAAGACTGCCAAGCCCTCATCTTTGAGAAAGCAGAGCCTACTCCATTCCTTAATTGCAATTTTCTTTGCCTCAGCAAAATTCTTGGTTTTGCTGCTACGTCTTAGGTAACGGTTGGAGATCTCAGGCACACGGAGGCGATATTGCCAGAGGTCACTGCCATCGTCTCTTTTGTAGATAGCGACACAGCCATCCATAAAGTATCGTGTATTAAGCTGATGAGTGGCCATTTTTCAATGTGTAGGATATGTGTAAATATTCAGCGCAGAATTGATTATACACGAATGTGTAGGCAATGTGTAGATATCAAAATACTACTAAACCATTGATTAAACACAAAATTATTGGCAACAATTATTATCCACAACCATCCATCAGGCGATCCGACCCCGTCCCGCGCCGACGTGGAAATGACAGAAGAAGTCCGCGATGCCGGCGCGCTGCTGGGCATCGTGCTGCACGATCATGTGGTGATTTCAAAATCAGGACACGAAAGCTTCAAATCGATGGGGCTGCTTTAGGCGCGGAATTTCCAGCATAGGTTGATCAGGATCAAGGAACTGTCCCGCCGAATCCTGTTCTCTCGTTCTCTTGTATTGGTTGTATTTCAGCGTCAAAGCAGAGGAACGGGAACGATGAATGGGACCGACAGACGGAACGAAAATCTCTTTGAATTGTATGCGGAAAACCCGGACCGGGCCGACGATATCGTCTTCGGGCGCAAAGCGCATAAGGACCGGCGCGGTTTCCTGAAAGGGGCCGGGCTGGCGAGTATGGGAGCGCTGATCGGCGCGGCCATTCCGTTTCACCGGAACATGCCCGCAGGCTTTATCCCCGAAGCCCTCGCCGCCAACCCAGTGAAGATCGACGGCAAGGATGGGCTGACGATTCTGAACGACCGCCCCGTCAATGCGGAAACGCCCGCACACCTTCTGAATGACGAGGTTACTCCGACGGCACGCCATTTCATTCGTAATAACGGCACCATGCCTGAGGAGTTGGATGCCGGTAAATGGAATCTCCGCCTCGACGGGCTTGTCGACACCCCTATGACCCTGAGCATCGCCGACCTTAAAAGCCGGTTCGAGGTCGTGACCGAACGGCTGGTAATCGAATGCGGCGGAAACGGCCGGGCCGCCTTTGCGCCACCCGCGCGCGGAAATCAATGGACGCTCGGTGCCGTCGCCTGCTCGGAATGGACCGGGGTGCGGCTCGCGGACGTCCTCACTGCCGCCGGCGTTAAGAAGAACGCCATCTACACCGCACACGAAGGAGCCGACGGGCATCTGTCGGGTAAAGAGGGAAAACTTCCGATCTCCCGCGGCGTTCCGCTTGAAAAAGCGATGAATCCCCATAACCTGATTGCCTTCGCGATGAACGGGCAGGACATTCACCCGATGAATGGCGCGCCGCTGCGGCTTGTCGTTCCCGGCTGGCCGGGGTCGTGTTCGCAGAAATGGCTCACCCGTATCTGGCTACGGGACGTGGTGCATGACGGCGCCAAGATGACCGGCACATCCTACCGGGTGCCGAGATACCCGGTCGCACCGGGACAGAAAGTGCCCAAGAAAGACTTCGACATCATTGAGGCGATGCCGGTGAAATCGCTGATCACCACGCCGCAGACCGGGCAGACGGTTTCAGGACGGTCGATGCCGGTGGGCGGCCATGCCTGGGCCGGCGACAATGCCGTCGCGCAGGTCGAAGTCTCCGTCGATTTCGGCGCGACCTGGATGAAGACGGATCTCAAGACGCCGAAGAACCCCTATGCATGGCAACGCTGGTCTGTGGATGTCGAATTCCCAATGGCCGGCTATTACGAGATATGGGCGCGGGCAACCGACGATCGGGGGCATGCGCAACCCTTTGCTATCGCATGGAATCCCAAGGGCTACCTGAATAACTCGATGCATCGGATTTCGGTCAAGGTCGCCTGATAGCCATGTGGACCGGTTTGAACTGGGCAGTCTTGCCGCTCGCGGCGTGCATGTGGACAGTTCTTCCGCTGGACGCCGCAAGCGGTCCTCCGACGCCGGCCGCGCCGGAGATAGCGGCGGCCGCCGACGATGAGTACCAGGGAATGCCGCCCGGCAATGGGCGGGATGAAACCCTGGGGATTTGCGGCGCATGTCACTCGATAAAGTTGGTGAAGCAACAGGGACTGTCGCGCACCACCTGGGTTGAGGTTCTGGAATACATGGTAGAAGAGCATGAAATGCCCGAGCTAGAGGCCGAGGATCATGATCTGATTGTGGATTATCTCGCAAAATTCTATGGACCTGACCGGCGCGCGCGGAAAAGCCAAAACTAACCCGCTGTGAGGCGATCGGACCATTTATCCGCCAACCCGGCATCTGTCGGCCTGCGCCCGCGCGCATACCGCGCTGGCACTTTGACTTGGCAATACTCTTTAGCCGCCAATTCACCCGCTTACGCGACGTCACAAATCGTTGAAGCCTTAAAGTTCTGCCTCGCACAAAATCCGTGATAGGTTAGCGTCGATATTCGCTGAAGGGATCAAGCCATGGACATCGTTATTCCTGTCGCTACCGCATTCGCCGCCCTCGGGCTCGTGGTCGCCAGCGCCGTGTGGGTCAACCGCCGGTACAACTTCTCGGTCACCCCGCCGCCGCCCCCCCAGACGGCAGAAGAAATGCAATGGGAACGCGAACGGGCATCACTCAAGCTGTGCCTGCGTCACCCTTACTGCTGACCATTATTTCCTGAAAAATTACACCGGCCGCCGCAACGTCTGTTTCGCTCGCGTCGCGGCGGCCGGGACCACCAACACCCGTCAGTGGTAGACGGGCCTCCCTACGTGGCGCGGTCGCCTTTGGCGGCGCCCGTTGGGACAGGACATGTATGAGTGTCGCCGGCAATTGAGGCGGAATTGAGGCACGTTTTGCCCGCCCGGCCGCCCGAATTTCACCTCACCTCTTTAGCGCGTATCTCACGGTCGCGACCACCCGGACAATCTTGTCGATTACCTTGCGCTGGGTCTGGTTGCCCCGGTCGCGGGGCAATATCTGGAAAACGCCCTGGCTCGCATGTCGAATATCACCCACCTCGGCCCCCGACACCTCAGCGAACCGGGCGGCGGCGCGCCGTGCATTCAGGGTTGCCGCGGCGATCATGTCCGGTTTAATCAGGTTGAGGCCGGTAAAAAAGTAAGACGGCCCGCCATTGTCGGACAGGATAATTCCGCGCTTGACGACATCGCCAATCTTCCGACTCGTCACATCCACCCGGGCGACGTCGACCGACCGCACCTGAATTGTCTGGGCGACGATATAGCGTGCCTTTTCAAGATTCGGCTGACGGTAGGTCTGGGCCAGCAGGTCAGTGACTTCAAGCCGCGCCGTCGTGATTTCATCCGGGCGGAACCCCTCCTCGGTCAGGAATTCACGCAACGCCGCACCATCGGCTCCCATCTTCGTCTGAATATCCTCCAGCGCGTTACCGGTCGCAGTATAGCGGATCGACCAGGTCGCGAGATCGGCCCGCACCTCTTTCTCAACAAGCCCTTTGACCACGACAGACCGGTCCGCCACCCGGGCCATGACAATTCCCTGACCGAGCAGATATCCGCCGGCTGCGGTCCCGCCCCCCAGTAACAGCGTACCCAGCAGAATAATGGCTATCGTATTTCGCGACATCATCGCCCCTCTCCATTTGTTATGAACGAACCGAGAATGGGGGCGAAATACGGCGCCGGTTTGGCGGAAATGAGGCAATAACGTGGCGTGCATATACAAAAAGGGCGGCCCCGTAGGACCGCCCTTTCCGTTATCTGCAGATCAACGTCTGTAGATCGATAGATCCGCCCGGTTATCTGCCCGTGCGTGCCAGGCTGTTGACCCAGCCCTTCATGCGATCCTTGCCGTTGGCGATCTGGTCATCGGTGAACCAGGTTTTGAGATCGACCTTGTCGACCGCGTAGACCGGCCGCATGAAATCGCTCTCATAGCCGAAGGGTACGGTGCAATCGATACCCATGCCGCCTTCGAAACGGGTGTTGGACGCCGTCCATTCCTTGTCGCCCGCGGTCATGCGTTCCGCCGGCATAAAGGTCTGGCCGCGGCCACCCGGGATCGGGTTCAGGATATCGGTATGCGGGTTCACGCGTGTCGTGATGTTCCACATGACGTCGTCCATATCGTAGGGGTCCGCATCTTCCGACACGGCGACGCAGATACGCGCGCCCTGCGAGGTCGACAGGATCGCCCCCATGAAGTTGCGTTGCCAGCCTTCGTCGATCTGGTTTCGCTTCTTCACCTGGATCACGGCACCGCCCCAGTCAGTCATACAGTACGGAATAACAACGTCCTGGATGATGCCGGGCTGCATGCGTTCGCACAGCGCGAACATCGCAGCTTCGCGCACCGTGGTATCGATGTTGTGATCGTCCATCGTGTGAACCGCGAGGCAGAAGATGATCGGCTTCGATTCCGGCTTGCGCATGGTCACGGCCGTGCAATGGAACGTCGGCGCTTTATACGCCTTGCCCATGTAGCCCGCCCATTCCGGATGGAAGTGGAAACGACCCTGAACACCGGCTTCTTCGGATTCAGCCGTCTCATAGCGCCGATCGCGCGGATTCACGTAACCTTCGAGCACGACCTCTGAATCGGCGACAGCATAGGCATCGACCGTGCGTGCTTTAACGATCCGCACGGGGGAGCCCTGAACGGCGCCGGCAATACCAATCTCGTCACAACCCTGCGGCAGGATGACGTAATCAAACCCGGCGCCGGCCAGCAGTGTGCAGGATGGCGGCAGACCGAAGCACATTGTGATCGGCACGGGCTCGTCATCCTTGTAATGCTTCGAGACGACCTGCCACATGTGCGAGCCGGGCGAGATCTGGAAGGTGCCGACATTGCCCCAACGGAAGTTCATCCGGTTGTAGCCGAGATCCGTGCCGCCATCGAAATACTTGCCGGCGACCACGCGGTTGCCGGACCCGACGGTCAATTCGGGCTCGTACTCGGTATGGCGGATCGGCACCATGTATTCGTTGACGTCCACCGGGTTCTCGATGACGTGTTCCTGGCACGGCGCTTCGTCCTGGCTGATTTCAACCGGCGGCAGCGGATGCTGCAGCGCGTAGGAAAGTTTGCGCGTGCGGTCGGTATCGTCAGTCCAGCCGAACATCTTGTTGATGACGTTCATGTCGCCGAACAGGTTGGTCACGACACGATGGTTGGGCTTGCCCTTCACGTTGTTGAAGAGGATCGGGCAACCGCCGTCGAGGGTCTTCTGGATGGAGGCGATTTCAAGATCGGGATCGACCTCGACATCCGTTTCAATCAGGTCGCCCTCAGCTTTGAGCCATTCGAGTGTGCCCCGAAGGTCCATGATCAGTTCGGATGCCATACCCGGCATATTCATTTCTGCTGCGCACATAATTTCTCTCCCGTTACCGCTTCTGATCCTGCGTTTGTCAGCAGGGGAAGCAGCGGACATGCCGCGTTAATCGGCGGCAAAAATAGCTTTTCGGATGTGCTGCCCAAAAAGCCGCTCACGTGCCTGAAATTGGCTAGGTGTGGCGAATATCACCATGAATTCCGGCTCAGGCCTCCGTGCGTCGGGAATTTGTCATCCCTTTACGCCCCGGATTTCAAGGAAAAGGTGTAGCGCAGAAAACCTTAGATATGCAAGTATCGAGCTGGCCCGCAGTTCGATGATATCTGGCAGAGGCCGCTTCAAGAACAAAAACTCATCAGGAGGAAATTATGAAACTAACCCCGATAGCACTCATTGCCACCGCCACCGCGATTTCCGTGGCTGCACCTGCCCAGGCGCAGAAAACCGTCGCGGATTTTTACAAGGACCGCACGATTACGATGATTGTCGCGTCCTCGGCCGGCGGCGGATACAACGCTTACGGTCGCACGATCGCAAAACACATCGTCAAGCATATCCCCGGCAACCCGACGATGATCGTGAAGAACATGCCGGGCGCGGGTGGCCGCAAAGCCACCGCATATGTCGCCAAAGTCGCGCCAAAAGACGGTACCGTGATACTGGGAACCCAGCCGGGCGCCCTTGTCGAACCGGTTCTGGGCGATCCGAAGAAAATCAAATACGACCCCGCTACCTTCGGCTATGTCGGCAGTGCTGCCGGCTTCACCACAGTCTGCCTCGTGCGCTCCGATCTGTCGGTGAAATCCTTCGCCGATCTCCAGAAATCGGAAGTTGTGTTCGGCGGCGACCAGCTCGGATCGACGACGCATGACCATGCGAACCTGTTCAGAAACGTCGCCGGCGCGAAGATCAGGCTGGTCAAGGGTTACAAGGGCACCAAAAATCTCGTGCTTGCGATCCAGCAGAAAGAAATCGGCGGATTCTGCGGCTATGCCTGGGCATCACTGATGAGCCGCGCGCCGCATCTGGTGAAGGATAACATCGTCAAGCTGATCGTTCAGTTCGCGCTGAAACCACACGCCGCCGCGACGGCCGCCGGCATCCCACCGATCTGGGGTTTCATCAAAGATCCGGTGCAGAAGCAGGTCGCCGAACTGATCGCCGCCCAGCAGGTGTTCGGGCGCCCCTACATCACCGCGGCGGGCGTCCCTGCAGACCGTCTGGCGGCATTGCGCAAGGCGTTCGATGCGACCATGAAAGACCCGGCATTTCTGGCCGATATGAAGAAATCCCGCCTCGATGTCAGCCCGACACCAGGCGCCGAGTTCGAGGACCTGGTCCGCAAGATGTTCACCGCGCCCAAGGACATCCAGAACAAGGCTCGGGCAGCCATCTCCGGCTGATCACGGCCCCGCGGGTCGCCTCGCTGGCAGGCCGCACAACGACCCTGCAAACAGAAACGGCGGCCACAGGGCCGCCGTTTCCATTAGTTGGAATAAAGACCGGTCAGGTCTGCTGGCGGCGGCGCGCAATACCCATAACGCCGACAGCTGCCAGAATGATGGCAATCATTCCCGGCTCCGCAACCTCGACAGCCTCAAACACAGCGATGTCCGCCCGGGTCCAGTCCTCGTCGCCGAAAAGCGTAACGGCGCCGTTCAACGACGTAAAGCTGAGATTGCTCAGCGCAACCATGTCGCTCAGGTCAACTGTCCCGTCGACGAACGCATAGGATGCCGTCACACCGGGATTGGTGTTTCCACCGTCCGGCGCGGACCGGCTGAGCGCAAGCACGATCTGATCGTCATTTGCGTCCGGTGCGAATACATCGGAATCCAGGATATTGAATGTCCCTGCATCGGAATCGAAATCACCGAAACGGACAATCAGATTGCCGCTATCTGTCCGGCGCACGCCGACACGTGCATCATCATTCGGTGACTGACCAAATCCGGAATCACGCAGGCGGATGTTGTAGCTGCTGTCGTTCTTGTCCAGCGTCGAGGACAGGTCGAACAGGCCATACACGGCTATGTTATCGTCGATCTTCAGGCCGTTGGTCGATTGGGACAATGGCTGAGTATTGCTGTTTATCCGCGCCGTATGTCGATTGGTGGTGTTGCTGTCAAACGGGCTGTTGCTGACGGCGGGGCTGTTCGCCGAATTCGCGACTGCCCGCCCGCCATTTTCAGTCCAGGCGCCGAATGTCTGATAGGTCGCAGGCGTGGTACCCGTCCCAAAATTCGAGCCGGATGCCGGCGGTGCGTTGCCGTCGTTGAATTCGTCATTGATGTAAAGATTGCCGTTTTTGTAGATCGTGAGCTGATCGACCGTGACGTTATAGGCCGATGCTGGTCCCGCCAGAAACAGACCGCCAAGTGCGATCACGATGGCGAGTGACGATACGCTTTTAATATTTTGTTTGATCATCTTAGTGCCCCTCCGATTATCGGGTCTGCCCCTCAGATCCGAATTCGGAAGAAAAAATGCAATATTCATGCCACAAAATTTTCACAATTGAATCATACACTTGTATTCTTATGGAATTAACCAGAAGTCGAAGTTGTAAAATTTCCGGACACATCGCGATTTGTATTACACGTCTTCCGGCCTTCCTGCCATCATACGGACCGCCCGGTACTCGATGACTTTCTCACCCTTCTGATTCATTACGTTATTCATCGTGGTCACGATTCCACGATTGCCTTTGCTTGTCGGTCGCACGGCCTGGACCTCGACCTCGGCATGGATGGTGTCACCTGCGAATACTGGCCCCAGAACCTTCTTTTCGACCTCCAGCAACGCCAGGCCGGTGGTCTGCATGGTCGACTGGCACAACAGCCCCTCGGTCATGGTGTAAACCAGCGCCGCGGGCGAGACGCGCCCGCCCATCGGCCCGCCGCCATGATCGCCGAAGGTCATATCCGTGAACAATGTCTCGACCATGCCGGTGACACCGATGAAATTGACGATATCCGCTTCGGTGATCGTGCGGTTCAGGGTCTTGAACTGTTCGCCGACCGTCAGGTCATCCCAGTACAGTCCGATGCCAAGTGTTCTCATGGTATAGGTCTCCGTCAGTTTCAGATGGTCGCGCCGCTGGCGCGCATGTCTTCAATCTCATCGTCGCCGAGCCCCGCTTCGCGCAAGATCTCGGCGCTATGTTCGCCCAGTTTGGGTTGCAACCGGTCGATTGACGCGGGCGTGCGGCTGAACTGAACCGGGGTATCGGGCACGGTAATATCGCCCTCGGTCGGGTGGGTTTCCTTGCGAAAAAAGCCGACCGCCTGCAGATGCGGATCATCCGGGATGTTTTCCAGCTCGACGATCTCGCCACAGGGTATTTCGAGTCGTGGCAGAGTCTCCAGCCAGTCCGCTGTCGAACGCGTCGCGATGAAGTCGCCAGCCAGGCTGTAGACCGCTTCGATATTATCGGCGCGGCTGGAAAGGCTGTCGAAACGCGGATCGTCTTTGAGTTCGGACCGGCCCACCTCTTCCCAGAACCTTACCCACTGGATATCTGTATAGGCGAGCAGGCAGATAAATCCGTCGGTCGTCTTATAGGGCCGCCGCGACGGGGTCAGCACGCGCGAATAGCCCATCGGCCCCTCGGGCGGGTCGAACGTGTAGCCGAAGATATGATCCGCCATGTTGAACGCCACCATGGTCTCGAACATCGGAATCTCGACAAACTGCCCCTTGCCGGATTTCTCCCGCTCCAGCAGGGCTGCCAGCACCGCGTTGACGGTGACCAGCCCGCAGGTCTTGTCGGCCATGATGGTCGGCATGTAGCGCGGCTCACCGACGAGGCGCGCCATCAGGTCGGCACTGCCGCTCAGGCCCTGAATGACGTCGTCATAGGCGGGCCGCCCGGCATAGGGGCCATCCATGCGAAAGCCGTGAATACCGGCATAGACGATGCGCGGATTACGCGCACAGACCGCCTCAGAACTGAAACCCAGCCGGTCCATCGCCTGCGGCCGGACCGAATGCAGGAAGACGTCGGCGGTATCGATCAGGCGCCAGAGCGCTTCCTTTGCGGCATCCTGCTTCAGGTCGAGCACCAGCGAGCGCTTGTTGCGGTTCAACCCCATATAGAGCGCAGACATATCCGCCGATCGTTTCGGGCCAGTATACCGTGTGGTGTCGCCCGCGGGTCCCTCGATCTTGATGATATCGGCCCCCATATCGCCCATGGTCTGCGTCGCCAGCGGCCCGAGGACCACCGATGTCAGATCAAGAACGCGAATACCGTCCAGGGCGCCGGGCAATCAGAGGTCCTTCACGCGGGGGAGAATTTTTTCGCCGAAAACCCTGAGCGATTTCATGATCTCTTCCTGCGATAGCGACCCGAAATCGAGCAGGAAGGACACCTGGGTAATACCGATATCGCGCAGAACCTTGATGCGCTCAACAACCTGGTCAGGCCCACCCATAACGACGCGACCGGGGAAATACCGGTCGAACGTCAGTTCCACTGTTCCCTTGTCGCGCTGGTCGTAGCCCTTATAGGCCTCCGGATCTGGCGGCTTGCTCGCCGCTTCTTTGCCGGCCTTGCCGTATTCCGTCATGGGGCCATCCACGACAGATTTCAGGCGCTCATCGTCCTCGTCGTCCATGAAATAGGCGTGATAGACGCAGCATACTTCGTGGTCTTCGACCTTACGGCCGTATTTCGGCAGGGCGTCGCGGTACCAGGAGATGCGTTCAGCGGCGAGATCATGATCGACGTGATAGGCGACATAAAGCAGGTTATGTCCCTCCTGCGCCGTCCATTCGAAGCTTTCGGGCGACATCAGGCAGGCGTTCCAGATCGGTGGCCGTTCCTGATACGGGGTCGGCAAAATTTTCAGGCCGGACATCTTCGGGCGGAACTTGCTGTCGAATTCCAGCGGCGCACCGGTCCAGGCCTTCAGTACCAGATCGACGCCTTCTTCGACGCGGTCCCGGCTTTCCTTCATCGGCACGCCGAACGCATCGAACTCGTCGCGGATAAAGCCGCGTCCGACACCCAGGTCGAACCGGCCGTTCGACAGCTGGTCCAGCGTTGCCGCCTGCTCGGCGACCCGCACAGGATCGTTCAGCGCCATCACGGTCGCACCCGTGGCGAGGCGAATGTTTTCGGTGCGCCCGGCGAGATAGCAAAGATACGCGTAATTCGCAGACAGGAATCCGCCATGTCGGACAAAATGGTGCTCGACCATCCAGACATAATCGATGCCGATCTTGTCGGCATACTCAACCTGCTCGACGATGTTGTGCATATGGGTATGCACATCGCGGTCACTGTCGGGCAGATGGGTCGGCAGGTAAAAAAGACCAAATTTCACAAAAATACTCCCTCTCTGTCGTCGCGGTCTTTGCCGCAAGCGCTCCAACTAATACAATCGTTCCAGCTCCAACGCCAATAACGCAAAAAAGGTGACCACGTGATCGATAGCGAAGACGTTCTGAGAGAAAAACTGAGTATCGCGTGGCGGTTCTTTTACGGGCGCGGTTTTGTCGACGGGTTCGGCCATATCAGCGCGCGCACACAAGATCCCAACGTGGTCCTGATGACGCCGCACGAGCTTGGCAAAATCTCCCAACCGGGAGATTTCCTGCTGTGCGATCTCGACGGCAATCAGATCGGCACGACCGAAAAACTGCCCGGCGAGCTGCCGATCCATCTGGAAGTCTTCAAGGCACGGCCCGATGTCAATTCCGTCGCCCATTTTCATACCCACAACGCGACCAGCTTTTCGATGTCGGAACACGACCTGAAACCGACCTATTTCATGGCATCGATCTTTAATGGCGGCATTCCCGTGCATCCGGATTCGCGCCTGATCATGACCGAGGAACGCGGCCGTGCGATGGCCGAAACGCTGGGCGATTGCCGCGCCATGCTGCTGCGCGCCCACGGCATTGTTGTCACCGGCCCCGATATCGAGGAAATGACCACCGGCGTCTATTTCATGGAAGATAACGCAAAGCGCACGGCCATCGCCGCCTCGATGGGTGAATACGAAGTGCTGGGCAAAGAAGAAATGGAAGAGATCGCCGAGGAGTTGCTGCGGACCCGGGGGCCCATAGGGCGGGTCTGGGCACTCGCCGAGATCGAAGCCTCGGAAATGGGGAGCTAGTTCCGTAAATCCGCACTTGTCTGGCGGCGCAACCGAAGCGCTCAGGAATCCGCTGCCGCCAGCTCGAGCAGTTTCGGCAGACCGGGACAGAATTCGTAACGCAATACCTCAAACCGCTTAACCGTGCCGCCAATTTCTGGTGTCGGGAATTTCTCGCGCCAACCGGAAAGCTTCGTGCCGAGCCCGCACAGAACCCCGGCAATCATCTCCTGCGAATCCTTGACCATCCACATGACATCGTGAAAACGATTCGCATCCAGATCGCTCCAGAAACCGCGTGTTTCTCGCTCAAAGAAATCGAGGCGCTGAAAAATCTCCAAGAACAACGCCTTAACCATCTCCTTCGTATTGTTACAGTATTTCTCGACGAGCGGGTCGCCCTTCCATTTCAGGGTATCGCGGATATCGTCAAGCTCCTGCATGAAAACGCTGTTCATCATACCAATGCGATCAGCATAGAGTTTGTAGTAGGAGATCGCGAGATAGACATCGGAGAAATCGTCCAGGAATTTGGGTAACTCTTCCCGCCGGATGCGCAGCTTCTTGGCCATATGCTCAATGTTACGTTGTGCATCGCTGGCACCGGGATTTCGGAACAGCCCCACGATATCTCCATCGGAATGCTCTGCCGCCACGCTGTCGCCGAAAATCGTCTGGATCAGGGGCAATGTGAACTGGCGCATATACACGTTCAGTTCAAGTTTCATTTCATCCGAAACACAAAGATACTCGTTCTGATCGCAGTCTATACCATGTTTGCGGAACTGGATTCTCAGATTGAAAATATCGTAGCTATGCAGATTGGCTAAAACTTCGAGCAGCGCGAAATCGGGATGATCTTTCGCGTCGACCTGCCAGCCGAACATCTCGCAGCCACCCCCCTCAAGGATGTCCTCCATGAGGAAAAATCCACGGCCATGGGTTGCAAGACGGAACATCTCCACCGCCGTGCCGAGCGAGAATGTCTTCACCAATTTACAACGCCGGAGCATGCCGGTTTCGAGGGGTAAGTATTTCAAAGGGAGGACATAGAGAGAATCGTTGTCCCTTAAATACTCCAGATCCTCCTCGTGCCGACTCTGATCGCCTGTAGGTATTTGTATCGTTTCCAACATACGTTTCCTTAAAAGGCAACAATTGTGAAGCACATATGACCCAGTATTATCAATAATTTAGAACATGTTTTTCAAATATATATTCCGCTAATATTTAAAATATACCTGACATATATTAATTATTTACCCTATTTTATTAAACATACATACGAATGTAATATTATTATTACTACTACTATTTATGTCAGCCACCCTCGGATTGACACATTTGTCCAAAAATTGTCACATCGGGGCGTATTTCCGCCGTCCGGCGCCTGAAGCCGGCGCCTCAAAATTTCAATTTTCCGGGAGGACACTCGCGTGGCCGATGTTCAATCCGCCGTAAACAACGACAACAATGCAGACCCGGGCCTTGGAGAGCGCATCATCGCGGCGCTCGAAAGCGCGGAAATTCCGCCGGAACGCTGGACTCCGGATATTCTTGGCCCGGCCGATCAAATTCACGGTGGCGGGTTGCTGCAAACGCGGCTGCATGCGGACCTCACCAACATCTCCGGTGACATGCATCTGCTCGATATCGGTTGCGGCATCGGCGGCCCGGCACGTTTCTTCGCCACCAAATATGGCTGCAGGGTGACGGGTATCGACCTGACGCCCGAATACATCGAAGTCGCCCGCACCCTGACCGACAAGGTGGGACTGTCTAACCGGGTGGAATTCAACTGCGGCGACGCAACCGACCTGCCCTACAAAGACGAAGCGTTCGACATGGCCTGGGCGCTCAATGTGACCATGAATATTGAAGACCGGGCCCGGTTCTATGCCGGCGTATACCGGGTTCTGAAACCGGGCGGCCTCTTTGCGGCAAGCGAACTTGGCCAGGGGCCGAACGGCGTCCCATACTATCCGCTACCCTGGGCGCGCGATCCATCCTACAGCTTCCTCATCCCGCCCGACGAAATGCGCGCTATACTGGAGGATGCGGGGTTCCGCATCGTCGAATGGATTGACGAAGCCGCCCGACGGCAGGCCGCCATGGATAATCCACCACCGCCCGCTACGCCCGTCGACACACCACTGACAATCGAAATCACCCGAGGCGAAGACTACCCCGAGCGCCGCAAGAACTCCGGCCGGAGCGCCAAAGAAGGCCGGTTAACCAATGTGATGCTGGTCGCCGAAAAGATTTAGGCAAACCGTCCACAGGCACGCGGCCCCTACGGCGATGTTACCCGCCGAACGTATCCAGTAGATTTTTTGTTGCTATTTTGTTCTATATTGATTAACGTATAATCAGCGGTCGGGGCACCGCGGATAAGTGGCAGAAAACGGGAGAACGGAGACGACAACGTCAATGCTTGGGCTCAGGACCACGGTCAATAAAGTCGCTGATTTGGCAAAAGCGAAAGACTGGTACAGCGACGTCTTTCAGGTCGCCCCCTATTTTGACGAGCCGTTTTATGTCGGCTTCAACGTCGCCGGATACGAATTGGGCCTGATGCCGGACGACATGCCGGCGGCGGACAAGACAGACAACGTGCTCAGCTACTGGGGCGTTGACGACATCGCGACTGAGTTCGCCCGCCTCAAATCCCTCGGCGCGACGGCGGAATCCGATCCCGTCAATGTTGGTGGCGAGATCATGGTGGCAGAACTCAAAGACCCGTGGGGCAACACAATCGGCCTGATCTATAACCCGGAATTCAAACTGCCGGGCTGAAGTAAGCAGCGCGCTTGCTCCCTCCCCCACGGTGACAAGCACGGGGCGCCGTGATACGTCCCCGCCATGGTCAAACTGCAATTCAACGAATACGGCACCGACGGCCCACCGCTGATCGTGCTTCATGGGCTTTTCGGCTCGGCCCGCAACTGGGCAGGACATGCCCGAAGCCTCGCCAAGGCCCATCATGTCTATGCGCTCGATCTGCGCAATCACGGCTCGTCGGAGCGCGCGATGACCATGACCTATGAGGAAATGGCCGAAGACGTCGCCGGGTTTATTGCCGATGAAGGCCTTACCGATCCCATCGTCATGGGCCATTCGATGGGCGGCAAGGTCGGGATGCAGCTCGCACTCAGCGCCCCCGATCTCGTCCAGGCACTTATCGTCGTCGATATTGCGCCGGTATCCTATGGGCACGACATGCTCGACTACATCGCCGCCATGCAGATGCTCGATCTGTCGGGCGAACAACGCCGGTCCGAACTTGAAGAGGAACTCCGCGGCGAGGTCGACGACCCCGGCATTTCCGCCTTCCTGATGACAAACCTGGAACGTGCCAATGGCGGTTTCCAGTGGCGCATCAACCTGACGGCAATCTCCGCCGGCATGAGCGCGATTTCGGCCTTCAGCCCGCCGCCGGGAGCGACGTATGACCGCCCCACGGTGTTTATCGCCGGGTCGGAGTCGAGCTACATCCGCGACAGCCACCGCGACCGGATAACGGAGCTGTTCCCGAAATCCCGCACGGTGACGATCAAGAACGCAAACCATTGGGTTCATGCCGATCAGCCGGAAGCGTTTCTGAAGACAACGAAGGCGTTTCTGGGAGCGGTTGGCTAGCCGGTCGAAGCTCCCGTCCTAAAACGACTAAAAAATTGTCACCCCGGGTTTATGCCGGGGTCCAGTCCGTCAGCACCAAGAGAGCCTGGGGCCCGGCACAAGGCCGGGATGACCACCATGCGTGGCTCCGAACAAATATAAAACCCCAAAACAATCTATTTCCCCGGTCTTGTACCGGGGATCCATGGCGGATTTCCCACGTGCCGCTGAAGTGGACCCCCGGCACAAGACCGGGGGAATAACGTAGAGAAAGGGTCGGGCTACCGTAATCCGAGCCCCCGCCTTGCTACTCCTCGCGCGGCAGTTTCAGCTCATCCAGCGGCGGCAGACCGTAATCGCCCCAGTTATCCGCAACCTCGCGCATTTTCTCCAGTGGCGGCAGCGACACCGCGGGGTAATCCCACTTCTTCGTCGCGTCGATTATCATCTTGGTGCCGCTGATATCGGCCTGGGTCTTGCCCGGCTCGAATGAGGACGGGTCCAATTCGACGGAGGCGGTATTGGGGATCGTCTTGATGTCCTTGTCAGGGCGCACGCGCCACGCCATGACCCAGTCGCGCATGAACGGGTCGTTGATATCGATATCGTCGTCGCAGATGACGATCCATTTGAAATAGCTCATGCCGAAATGACCCATCGTGCCAAACGCGGTCTGATCGACATGGCCGGAATACATCTTCTTCATGCTGATCCACAGCGTCGCCGTGCCACCGCCCGCCTCCAGCGCGTGAACATCGTGAATGCCCGGCAGGTTCAGGTCTTCGGTCAGATGCTTCTTCAGCCCGGCTTCAAGCAGTGCCCGCTTGATCATCGATGATTCCGACGGCGGGAACTGGCTGATCACGCCCATCACGATGGGGTCTTTCCGGTGGGTGATGCAAGTCACCCGGAAGACCGGGCCTTCCCGTCCGCCTGCCATGTAACCGGTGAACTCGCCGAACGGCCCTTCGGGCTCGGTCTCGTCCATCAGTACCTCGCCCTCGATGACAATTTCAGCATGGGCTGGAACTTCGAGATCGATGGTCTCGCATTTGACCATCTCGATCGCTTCTCCGCGGATGCCGCCGGCCACAGCCAGCTCGTCCGCGCCATAACGCGCCGGTGCCACCAGGTACTGCACCGGGTCGCCGCCGATGAAGATTGCCGCCGGCATGTGCTCGCCGCGGGCCTTATATTTGGCATGATGGATCGCCCCGCCCCGGTCGGGTGCGCCGAACAGGATGCCCGTCGTGTTCTTGCTTTTGATCTGGCAGCGGCGAATACCGATATTGCGTCGTCCGGTATCTGGATCCTTCGTCACCCAGAGCGGTGTCAGATACGGGCCCGCGTCTTTCTCCGGCGTCCAGATCGGGACCGGCAGTTTCATCAGATCGACATCGTCGCCCTTGATGATCACGTCCTTCACCGGGCCAGTCTCGACGACCACCGGCTCTATCGGCGCGTTCATGCCGCTGGTGACCCGCTCGTGGATGGCCTCCAGTGTCGGCTCGCAGTCGAGCGCGGTCGCAATCATCTTGCGCGAGGCCGCGACGACCCCACCGACAATCCTGCCGCCTTCATGTCCCTTGATGTTGCGAAAACCGATGCCGTAGCGTTTGTCTTCGTCCATCGCCCGGAAAATCATGCGCATGACCGCGCCGACCTCCCAATCCTTGTCGACTTCCTTATCGACCCATTTGAACATTCCCTGCTGTTCCAGCACCTGCAGCCAGGGGCGAAGACTTTCATACGCCATTGATCGAACCCTTTTTAATTTGGGACAGGAAACGCGAAATCCCGCCTCTTTTCAAGTAGGGGGCAAAACCCCCTCAGCCCCGCCGTCAGCCTCGTCCTGGATACTGATTGCCGCTAGACTGTTTTTATTGCGACGGGAAATTCCGGGAGGCCGCGTGATAACGGGTACAAACCTTTTCCAGCAGAGGAAAATACGATGGCAACGGAAAAATTCTTACAACTGGCACTGGCAGGCAGCCTCTCGGCGCTGCTGATCAGCGGCCCGGCATACGCACAATCAGCGGACAAGATGATGAAAAGCGGCGATAGCGGCCATAGCGCCGGCGTTTCGCGCACGTTCAGCCTGCTCGACACCGACGGCGACGGCAAAATCTCGCTCGCCGAGATACGCGCCGAACAGGCACGGCTAACCGCAGCTGCGGACCTGGACGGGGACGGCAAGCTGTCGGTCGACGAATTCCGCCGCCGCGGCTGGTGGTTTCAGAAACTGCACACCACGACGCTGTTCGACCTGATGGACGCCAATGGCGATCAGGTTCTGACCGCGGAGGAAATTGCCAGCCCGTCGGCACGCTGGTTCAAGCGCTACGACAAGGATGCCGATGGCGGTATCACAACCGAGGAGGTTCCGCATTTCAAGCGGAGCGGACGCGGACACCGCAAACACCGTTAACCCGAATCTGGAAAGGCCGCGTATATAAAACATGGCCGACGATCTGATCGATATCACGGATGACGAACTGGTACGCCGCGCCGCTGCGGGCGACCAATCCGCGTGGTCAGCGCTGGCGGGCCGTCACCTCGCTTCGGTGGTGTCGTTCGCCTGGTACCGCCTTGGCGACAGGGTCGAAGCGGAGGATATCGCACAGGAGACCCTGCTCCGCTTCGCAAAAAAGGCCCTGACGTGGGAGCCGGACGGCGCAAAGGTACGGACCTGGCTATACCGGGTGGCAGGTAACCTGGTGATCGACCGCCAACGTGCCCGCAAACCGGAATCGCCGATCGAGGATGCAGAGGAAACGTCGATCATCGACATCCAGCCGCATCTCGATGGGAAACTCGATGCCCGTCGAATGGTGCACAAAGCCTTGAGCGCCCTGCCCTCCCGCCAGCAGGTCGTGTTAATCCTTGTTTATTATCAGGGATATACCGTAAAGGAAGCGGCCGGAATGCTGGTCGTCAGCGAACACGCAGCGGAATCGCTGCTGGCACGGGCACGGAAATCGATGCGCGCCGCCCTTGAACCAAACAGAGAAGACCTGATCGGAGCAGGATCATGAGTACGCAGGACCAACAGATGAACGATCAACAGCTCGATGCCGCGCTCGACGCGCTGCAGCCCCCGGTCCCGTCCGACACACTGGTCCGCCGCGTCCACGACATGGCGCCTGCCGCACAAAAGGTTTTCATGACACCGCGGCGCGCAGCAGCGGCAGCACTTGTTATGGCTATTGGTGCGGCAACAATGCTGCAAATGACGACTTCGGGCAGCGTCGCCCCGATGGCGACACCCGCCTCTCCGTCACCGATCGCGGCGATCGCCGACCCGGCCGGCGAAATTCCGGTGTCCGACCTTGAACTGGGCGGCGAGAGCACAGGACCCGCGGAGACATTCTCCGTCGCCGGAATGCCGCTGGAATAAACGGTTGCTTCAGGCGCGCACCCAGCCACCATCCACATAAATCGTCTGGCCGGTGACAAAGGTCGCATCATCGCTGGTCAGAAACGCCATCGTGCCGACCACATCGTCCGGCTGCTGGATTTTTTTGATCGCCTGCATATTTGCGACCATCTCAAAACGTTCTTCCGACCGGGGTTCCGTTTCCCGGGTCCCCGTTGTCGGTACAAGGCTGGGTGAAATCGCGTTCACAGTGATGCCATGAGGCGCCACGTCGCTTGCAAGCGAGCGCGTGAAACCGACCACCCCGCCCTTGCTGGCAATGTAATGCACATACCCGGTCACCGGTGTCGCCAGCGTACTTGATGACACGTTCACAACCCTGCCCCAGCCCCGCTCCTTCATGCCGGGCACGAAAGCTTTCGCGGTCAGGAACAGTGAATCGAGGTTGAGCGACATGACACGGCGCCAGTCCTCGAACGAAATATCCTCAAACGGAATATTCGGGTAGATACCGGCGTTGTTGATCAGTATGTCGCAGCGCCCAAAATCGGCATGCACGGCACCGGCCATCGCGGCAATACTGTCGGGCGAGGTCACGTCGCATTCATAGCTCCGGCCGGTCCGTCCGGCATCGGTCACGAGCCCGACCGTTTCGGCGGCATCCGAGATATCGGCGATGGCAATATCAACGCCTTCCTCCGCGAGTCGTTTCGCATAGTGCTGCCCGATCCCGGTGGCTGCCCCGGTGATAACAGCAACCTTGCCTTTATGACCTTTACCCATCCTGTCCTCCTTCAATACCGCGATAACGTCAATGTTACCGTGAAACCTTGCGATTCACCCCATATACTGCGCAACAGCCACGGGAGAAGCGAAGTGAAAAACATAGTACTGGCAGCCGCGACCGCGTTTGCCGTCGTCATGGGCACAAATGCTGTCGTCGCACAGAAGCCCGCAAGCGCAACCGCCCCCGCCACCTCCATTGCCACCTTTGCCGGCGGGTGTTTCTGGTGCATCGAATCCGATTTCGACAAGGTCCCCGGCGTGATTGCGACGGTCTCCGGCTATACCGGCGGCAAAACCGATAACCCGACCTATCGCCAGGTATCGCGCGGCGACACCGGGCATCGCGAAGCACTGCAGATCACCTATGATCCGAAGAAAGTCTCCTACGCGCAGCTGCTGACAGTCTTCTGGCACTCGGTCGACCCGGTGGATTCGGGCGGTCAGTTCTGCGACCGCGGCGTGCCGTATGAAACCGCCGTGTTCGTGCATAACGAAAAACAGCGCAATCTCGCCGATGCATCAAAGGCACAGGCGATGAAAGATCTGGGCCAGAAGATATTCACCCCGATCGAGACCGCGGCTAAGTTTTATAAAGCCGAGGAATACCATCAGGATTATCACAACAAGAAACCGCTGCGGTACAAGTACTACCGCTGGAACTGCGGCCGTAACCAGAAGGTTGAGAAGCTCTGGGGCGACAAGGCCTATCAGGGCATTCCGATGAAAGGAAAGTCGAGCTAGGTCAACCCGATAGCGCGGGCGACCATCACGACGCCCAGCACGACCAGCGCCGACAACACCCAGCGGCGAAAGACCTCGAGCGACAGCCGGTTGCGGATCTTCCGCCCGGCGACCATGCCGAGGATCGCCGTTGCGGTGCCGATCAGCCCCGGCACAACAACGCCGAGCGGCAGGCTGCCCTTGGCGCCAAGCCCCATCGCAAGCCCGGCCGATGCAACCAGCACGGTGATCCCGAGCGACTGGATGAGCGCGTCCTTGATCATCGTGACGTCAGTGGCACGCGTCGGATCGCCAGGATCATCCTCACGCCCCGGGCGACCGGACGCAAAGTTCAGTGACTGAAGATACGGCACCGCGGGAATAACAAAGATCGCCGTCGCGCCGGAAATCAGTCCGGTTAACAGCCCGATTACGGGGCTCAACAATCTTTCCATCCGTACCGGCACGCTGAACCGCGCACCGCTCAGCGCCAATGCCGCATAGATGATCAGCATGGTGCCCAGAAGACCGGCGGCAAGCGCCTGGTTGGCGGAGGCGATCAGAATGGCCGCCGCCGCGGACCCGATCATCATCGCGATCAGCATGGTCCAGAGACGCAACAGGATGAGCTTCAGTGCGCTGCCGAAAAACGCCTGCCAGATATTTGTCAGGATAACCGGCAGAATGAGAATACCGGCGGCCTGTTCGACCGGCATCCAGATCGCCATGAGCCCGATGCTGACAGTCGGCAACCCGAGACCGATACCGCCCTTGACCACGCCGCCCGCCAGAAACACGCCGGCGACGGCACAAAGCGCCCAGATTTCATATCCTGCCATCGCTTATGGGTAACGCCTGTGTAAACGTTTTGCCAGCCGAGTGAGTCGGGGCCGTTGGACGACCTGAATTCGGATCACCGGGGTATCGTCGGATTCGCGCGAGCATGCGTTAAACTGCAGCCACATGAGCGATTTCACCTACATCCTTGGCAGCGAGACTCCGTCGGGCTGGCGCACCTATGTCGGCTGGACCACCGACCTCGACGCCCGTCTTGCCGCCCACAATGCAGGCACGGGCGCAAAATCGACGCGGGGGCGGCGCTGGGTGCTGCTCTACGCCGAGCGGTACAACACCCGTGGCAAGGCAATGAGCCGGGAATGGCACCTCAAGCGCGACCGGCGCTTTCGCAAAGCGGTCTTGCCGACGCATATCCCGACGCATACATCGCCGTAGCGCCCTCCTCGATACGGGCGTAAGCTCTGCACACGTCACTCTCTATTCGATACGGAATTCGATACTGGCCGATGCTTCGTTTTCTTCGATATAAGGGTGCCGCCCCCCGTGTTTCTGCTGACCGACCCCTGTCTGCGCCCCGACGCCCTTTCGCTCGGCGAATGTGCGCGCCTGATCGGTATCTTCGACGCATCGCCCGACATAACGACCGGGCGTCTGGTAGGCGGGAACGAGACGGATACCCGCATCTGCGACACACTCTGGATGGACGACACAGCTGACACCGCCTGGGTATTTGCCCGGCTCGCCGAACTTGTCGCCGAGGTCAACCGAGAGAACTTTCATTTCGACCTCGACGAATTCCGCGAAAGCGCCCAGATACTGAGATACAACGCGCCGATCATCACATCAGACGGCGGGTCCTCAGCCGGTCGGTACGATACCCATGTCGATATCGGCGGCGGCGGTCACAGTGCGACCCGCAAACTGTCCCTGTCGATCCAGCTCAGCAATTCAGACAGCTATACCGGCGGCGGGTTACGGATCGGGACTGACGATGAGACCTGGTCTGCGCCGCGGGAGCCGGGAACCGCCATTCTGTTTCCAAGCTTCGTGCGCCACAGCGTCACGCCGCTTGTCTCGGGTACCCGCTATGCGCTGGTCGCCTGGGTGCACGGACCTGCATTTCGCTAATCGCCGGCCTTCCGCTGACCAAAGATCACTGTTTTGCTTTGCGCTATTCGCAGGGATAATGACCGGCATCAACAAACACGCCGGTAAACACCGCAAACGGGGGACAGGATGGCAACAATCGCACCAACAACGTCACGCTGGGTCTGGGAAGGCATCGATTTTCGCAACCTGTTCTGGGTGTTTCTGGCCCTCGGCGTGATGGTCGCGGCGATTATCTGGGGCAATAACTGGGCATTGCGCTACGTGCATGTCGCCAGCGGCATATTGCTGACCGGCGCCGATATTCTGTTCGGCTTCGTCGTCGGGCCGGTGCTGCGGTCCTTGCCGTTCGAAGCGCGCCGCGCGTACTCGCTCAAAATGCTGCCAAAGACGCTATTCATCATGCAGACGCTCGGCATCATGGCGCCGACGTCGGGCTGGTACCTCGCCGTCCGCATGGGATATCTCGACCTCGGCTACCCGGAATTCTGGTGGGTGGTCGGCGCTCTTGTCATTGCCACGATCCTGGCAGTTCAGGGGCTCGGCCTGCTATTGCCGGCCAATGTTCGCGCCTACCTCGAACTGCGAAAAGAAAATCCGGACCCAGAGCGCATCCAGCGTTTCATGCGGACATATTTTGTCACCCTGGCCTCGCAGGGCGTTTTTCAGGTGCTGATCGTCGTCATCATGGTGAAGTTCGCCACCGGCGTCTGACTGGGTGGTTTGACGCGACCTAGTCGAGCTTGATGATCAGCTTACCGGTGTTTTCGCCGAGATAGAGCATCTGAATAGACCCGGGCGCATGATCGATGCCGTCCAGGATGTGTTCGCGGCTGACAAGATCGCCGCTGTCGATCCAGGCCGATAACTGCGCCACCGCCTCGCCAATCCGGTCCTTGTAGTCATGGATCAGAAAACCGGTCATCCGCGCGCGGGCGACGAGTAACTGGCGATGAACACGCGGCCCCATTGGTATGGGATCCCACTCCTGCAGGCTCGCCGTCCCGCAGACCGTAATCCGTGCATGCAGCGCCAGCTGTTCGAACACCGCATCGCTGATCGGCCCGCAGGTATTGTCGAAATAGACGTTCACCCCGTCAGGACAGGCCGCAGAAAGCTCAGCACCAAGATCATGGGTGTTCTGGTAGTCGATCGCCGCGTCGTAGCCGAATTCATTCAGGCATCGGGCAACCTTTTCGGGTCCGCCGGCAATGCCGACCGTGCGGCACCCCTTGATCCTGGCGATCTGGCCGACGCAGGAACCGACAGCGCCCGCAGCGGTCGACACCACAACCGTCTCCGTCGGTTGCGGATTGCAGGTATCGAGCAGGCCGAAATAGGCCGTGAGCCCGTTCAGCCCCAGCACGCCGAGAGCCAAAGACGGCTCGGATTCGTTTCCCTCCAGCTTGCGCATCACGTTTTCGCCGTCACTCACCGCGTAGTGCTGCCAGCCAAAGGTGCCGCAGACACGGTCGCCCGCCGCATAGCCGGGATGCCGGGACTTGATAACCTCGCCCACCGCGATCGCACGCATGACATCGCCGACCGGTACGGGCGGCGAATAGTTCGGCGCATCGTTCACCCAGCCGCGCATGGCCGGATCGACCGACAGGCACAGGTTCCGGACCAGAAATTCGCCATCTGCCGGTTCGGACACGGGGCGCGACACCACATCGAAGAACTCCGGCCCCGGCACGCCGACCGGGCGCGCCTTCAGAATGACGCAGCGGTTTTCAGCGCCGGTCATCGCGGTGTAATGCTTTCGTCTCCGCGACGCGTCAACCGTGCGCCATGACCGCACGGGTGAGTTCACGCTCGGCGATCATCGGGGTGGTTTCTGCCCGATAGGCAATCATATAAGGCGTCTGCGCGTGATGCTGAACGGCGGCTTCGTCGTCATACACTTCGTACAGGCGCACCACGTTCTGATTGTCTTCTTCCACCGAAATCTCGTACTTCTGACAACCGGGCTCATTCGCGTTCACGTCTTTTTTGTGCTGAAGCGCGCGGGCGAGATAGGCCTCGCGGTGTTCGGCGTGGAGCGTCAGTTTGACGTGAAGAACAATGGCGGTCATGTGTGCATCCCTTGTTTCTGGTATCAGGTTCTGGTGGCATTGAGATATTTCGAGCCGCAATGATAAGCTCAACCGATCCAAAAAACGATGGGGATGCGCCATGGCCACCGAACTACACCAGCTGACAGCAACCGACGCCGCAGCAAAGATCGCGGCCAGGGAAATTTCATCCGAAGAACTCGCGCGCGGCTGTCTCGATTTCATCGCCAGCCGGGAGGACGAGGTCGGCGCGTGGCATGTCCTCGATCCGGACTTCGCCATCGCCGAAGCGCGCCGTGCCGATGCGACCGCCCCGCTCAGCCCGCTGCACGGCGTGCCGTTCGGCGTGAAGGACGTCATCGATACGGGTGATCTGCCCACGGGCTATGGCTCAGCCATATACGAAGGACACCAGCCCGACGCCGATTCCGCGTGCGTCGCCACCATGCGCCGTGCCGGGGCCGTGCTGATAGGCAAAACAGTGTCGACCGAGTTCGCCACCTATCAGCCGGGCAAGACCCGCAATCCTCACAATCCGGCACATACCCCGGGCGGCTCTTCCAGCGGCTCAGCGGCGGCAGTGGGGGGCGAGATGGTGCCCCTTGCCTTCGGCAACCAGACGGCAGGTTCGCTGATCCGCCCCGCAGCCTATTGCGGCGCTCATGCCTTCAAACCGACCCACGGCACGGTCAACCTTGCCGGCATCTTCGAGCTCGTCCCGCGTCTCGATACGCTGGGATACATGGCCCGGTCCGTCGACGATGTCGCGGCGTTTTATGATGTTGTTCGCGGGGCGGAGAAATCGGCGCCGCTGGCAGACGGGCTTGGCCGCCCGCCCCGTATCGGCATCTGCCGGACCCATCACTGGCAGGACGCCCAGCCGGAATCCGTCGAAGCGGTCGAAAGCGCCGCCGCCCGGTTCGCTGAGCTCGGTGCCGAAATCGGATACTGCGAATTGCCGGAACGTTTCGCCAACCTTGCCCAGACACATACGACCGTTCTGTGCGCCGGTCTCGCCCGCAGCATGGCCGATATCCACAAAAATCATGGCAACGAGATCAGCGAGATACTGCGCGGCATGCTCGATGACGGTGCAGCAACCACCCCCGCGGTACTGTCCGACGCGCTCGCCCATGCAGATCGCTGCATGATGGAGTTCCCAACGGTCACCGACGGCTGGGACGTATTGCTGACGCCGAGCGCTCCCGGCGAAGCGCCTGAAGGCCTGGCTACCGGTAATCCGATCTTCCAGATTGTCTGGACACTCTTGCAGGTCCCCTGCCTGACGCTGCCCTGGGCAACAGGTCCCAAGGGCCTGCCGGTCGGTGTCCAGCTGATTGGCCGCAAGGGCGACGATGCACGCGTGCTCCGTGTCGGTAAATGGTTCCAGGACCGCCAAAACTGAGCCCCCGGACAACTTCGACGGAACAGAGCTGGACGAACGTGGAATAACGACACAGATAAGGTGTACCCACAGGAGATTTGAGCATGATGTTCCGCGCCTTTCTTACCGCGACCGCCATCCTTTTGACCGGCCCTGCGACCGCCCAGGTCTTCGATACTGAAAAAGGCCGGATCAACGTCGCGACCGTTGCCGGCGGGCTCGAACAGCCCTGGGGTATCGATTTTCTCCCCGATGGGCGCATGATCGTGACCGAGAAGCCGGGACAGCTGCGGATCGTCACAGCCGACGGTAAAATCTCCCCCCCCATCAAGGGTGTGCCGACGGTCGATGACAGCGGCCAGGGCGGCCTGCTCGACGTCACCCTGCACCCGGATTTCGCGTCGAACCGTCTGGTCTTCCTGTCATTTTCAGAAGGTGGTTCCGGTGGCGCATCGACGGCAATGGCCAGCGGCAGACTGACGGCGGACGGGACGGCACTGGAGAACGTCAAAACCCTGTTCAGCCAACGCCCGAAGGTCGGCGGCGGCCGTCATTTCGGTTCCCGCGTGGTGTTCGCGCCGGACGGCAATGTGTTCCTGACGACGGGAGACCGCGGTGCGCGCCACAATGCGCAGAAACTGGGCGGACATATCGGCAAAGTGATCCGCCTGACGCCGGACGGCCGCGTCCCCGCTGACAACCCGTTTGTTGGAAAATCGGGCGCATTGCCGGAAATCTGGTCCTACGGCCATCGCAACATTCAGGGCGCTGCCATCCACCCGCAGACCGGCGAACTCTGGACCATCGAACACGGCCCGCGCGGCGGCGACGAGATCAATATTCCAGCGGCAGGCGTGAACCATGGCTGGCCGGTCGTCACCCACGGTATCGAATACTCCGGCGGCACTATCGGTGATGGGCTAAAAACTCGGGCCGGCATGGCCGACCCGATCTACATCTGGACCCCGGTGATCGCACCGGGCGGGATGACATTCTATACCGGCGATCTGTTCCCCGCCTGGAAAGGGAATCTGCTGATCGGCGGCTTGCGGGCAGGCGCCATGGTGCGACTCGAGCTCAACGGCGACAAAGTGATGCGCGAAGAACGCCTTCTGAGCCAGATCGGCGACCGCATCCGCGACGTCGCCGTCGGCCCGGACGGGGCGGTCTATGCGATCACGGATGCAGGCGACGGGAAGATACTGCGGATTACGCCGGCACAGTAATCACCGTTCACCGTCG
>JBLIMV010000040.1:0-24273 GCA_047638395.1 Paracoccaceae bacterium
ATACCCGCGCGGACATGTTGCGTATCGCACATGCCGTTGCCGCCTATGCACCGAACGCGATTGCAATACCGCTCGGGGAAGCAGGACAGCAGGTATTCAAACTGGATCGGCTTGCCCCGGCCAACGGCTTCGATCATGAGAACGCACATGACGCCATGGGAGATGTCGAAGCCACGCTCCACCTCGCAAGGCTGGTCCGGGATCGTGCCCCGGAAGTCTGGGACAGGATGATGCAACTCTCTCGCAAGCAGGATGCAGCGAACATCCTCGAGAACGAAGAAATACTGTGCCTGACCCAGTACTGGCGTGGGCTGGCGCATAACCGGTATGTCACCGAATGCGGCGCAGACCCGAACTACGATGCCGCCCGGGCGGTTTTCGATCTCAAACAGGACCCTGAACTATATTTCGAGATGACGATCGGGGAGCTGGTCCATGAGATGAAAAGGAGCCCGGCGGTCATTCGTGGAATTCGGACGAATGCCCAACCGATCCTGATGCCACATACGGCCGCGCCCGACGGACTGGCAGAAGCGTCTCCTGCAATGGAAGAGCTTACGAGGCGAGCGCGCATGATTGCGACGAATACCAAATTCCGCGGCCGGGTGGGAGAAGCTCTTGCGAACCGGTACCCGGAAAAAGAACGTTCTCCGCATGTCGAACAGGAGATCTATGACGGATTTGCCTCTTCAGGGGATCAGGCTCTGATGCGGCGGTTTCACGAGGTGCCCTGGGAAGAGCGGCTTCGGGTTGCGATGGAAATGACGGACCTCAGAATGAGGCGTATTGCGCAGCGGCTGATTTACTTCGAAAGACCCGCGGTTCTCCCGGAGAAAACAAGAGCGGCCCTCGACGGTGAAATACAGGCAAGACTGAACGAGCATGATGATGTGTTGCCATGGCATTGTCAGAGCAAATTAGCTTGAGACGCGCAACGCCATTCCCTAGCTTCGATGGATGCAAAATCCCTTCCGTTATTTCAACAGTTCGCCCGAGATCATCCGCCTTACGGTGATGATGTATGTCCGATATCCGTTGTCGCTGCGTCAGGTCGAGGATCTTCTTTTCGAACGCGGCATCGATATCTGCCACGAGACAGTACGGTTCTGGTGGAACCGGTTCGGGCCGATGTTCGCCGCAGAGATCCGGAAGCGCCGGGTTCAAAGTCATTTGTATTCGAACTGGCGCTGGCACCTGGACGAGGTTTTCGTCCGGATCAATGGAGAGACGCACTATCTGTGGCGTGCCGTTGATCAGGAAGGAGAAGTGCTCGAGGTTTTCGCCACCAAACGGCGGGATCGCAAGGCTGCGCTGACCTTTATCAAGCGAGCGATGAAACGTTATGGTCAGCCCGGCGTGATCGTTACGGACCGCCTTCGGTCTTACCGGGCGGCTATGAATGTGATCGGAAATGCTGCGGACCAGGAGTGCGGTCGGTGGTTGAACAACCGGGCCGAAAACTCACATCAGCCTTTCAGGCGGCGGGAAGGGGCGATGTCGAATTTCCGGGACGTAAAGACCCTGCAAAAGTTCGGCTCAATACACGCTTCGATCCACAATCATTTCAATCTCGACCGTCATCTCAACAACCGTGAAACTTTCAAGCAGAACCGCTCAGCCGCGCTGGCTGAGTGGTGCCAAATTGGGGCGTGAGACCTGCATCATGCGGAATTTTGGAGACTGGTTCGCATTAGACTGACACCACCTAAAATAAACATATTGTCTTGAATTACCAACCTATCCTTCGCCTCTAAATTTTGAACGATATATTAAATCTACGGACGGGCATTTGCACAAGAGATGCAAGATTGGCTGGTAAAGGTTGGTATCAAATCCATCCGGATCTACCTCGGCTCACCCTGGGAGAATGGATAGAACAAACGCTTCAACGGACTCTCTAGCCACGAGGTGTTCAGCGCCGAGTGATTCATTGGACTGACAACACCAATAAATGCACTATATCGGGAGCTCATATTTCTGCCCTACTGTCGTCATTGCGAATTCACATCAATTCGAGGCCGTTTAATCCACGATTACGGCGGAGATATATGTTGCACCCTGAAACTCCTGCGCACTGAGGCGCCTTCTGTTCGGGCGCCCAGGCCATGGGTCGCGTACCACTATTTCAGTGAGCTTTTGCTGGCCAAAGTTATCTTCTATCCATGACATTGACGTTACTAAGGTTGCATGGCCCAGTGTTCCAATGATCACGGGCACCTCATCGGCCAGATAGCGTGATACATTTTGCAGCGCGCGGGGGTCGCGTACCCCAAACTGAACATCCAAATGTGTGTTAGTGGTAGCAGAGAACTCACGGCCGTCTCGATCAACCCAATCTCCTTCGACCGCAGCGGCGATTTGTGGGCCAACACTTGGTCTGCATGGTCGGCCTGCACCGAATAACTTATCAACGATCACCTCTTGGGATACGCGGAATCCGTTTAGCTTGAAAGCGGCTTCGATACAGGCGGCCCAGCACCATTGATCGCATCTCTGACTGGCCGTGAAGCCACGTATTCGAAATCCGACACTGCAATTGCGGACAAGGCCACCATTAAAGGGCCGGGGGCGTGAGCAAGAATATGCGGCTCGCGCGGTATTCGGCGCGAAGATTTCAAACGTGCTTAGTGTCGCTGCAGCGGCTAAACCACCTATCACGTGCCGTCGGTTCATTTTAAGAATCCCCCAAGGGTCAAATCTTTTTGTTCTTAATGATACGACATCATCCTAATTATAGGCAATTAATGTCAATATTTACCTGCGCCCATCATCAACTCCGGCAATGTCAGAGCAAGGCGGCTTGAGGCAAATGGGCGCGTCCCTTAGC
Source organism: Paracoccaceae bacterium (assembly GCA_047638395.1). Lineage (GTDB taxonomy): Bacteria > Pseudomonadota > Alphaproteobacteria > MPNO01 > UBA830 > CAXBCP01. The sequence goes on from JBLIMV010000040.1 coordinate 2,828, forward strand.
CTGGGTGCATGAAAAAAGTTCCGCTATTTCAGCAGTTCACCCGAGATGGCATTGTCAGAGCAAATCAGCTTGAGACATGCAACGCCATTCCCTAGCTTCGTCGGATGAAAAATCCGTTCCGCTATTTCAACAGTTCGCCCGAGATACGCAGGCGCCGGGTTCATCATCGATCATATTCGAACTGGCGCTGGTACCTGGACGAGGTTTTCGTCCGGATAAACGGCGAGACGCATTATCTCTGGCGCGCTGTTGATCACGAAGGAGAAGTGCTCGAAGTATTTGCGACGAAACGGCGGGATCGTAAGGCTGCGCTGACCTTTATCAAGCGAGCGATGAGACGTTATGGTCAGCCGAGGGTGATCGTTACGGACCGCCTTCGGTCGTATCGGGCAGCGATGAATGTGATTGGCAATGCCGCTGACCAGGAGTGCGGCCGCTGGCTCAACAACCGGGCCGAAAATTCACATCAGCCTTTCCGAAGAAGGGAAGGGGCGATGGCGAAATTCCGGGATGTGAAGACCTTGCAGAAGTTCGCCTCAATTCATGCCTCGATCCACAATCATTTCAATCTCGACCGTCATCTCAACAACCGCGAAATTTTCAAGCAGAACCGCTCAGCTGCCCTGGCAGAATGGCGTCAGCTAGCGGCGTGAGATCCGCATCATTTGGATATTCGGAGACTGGTTCGCATTAGACTGACACCACCGCCATTTTTCCCTTCATATCGCTCGATTTCCGGGAGAGATTCGAACCCTCGGTTCGGTTCGCGGCGTCAGGAAGGCAGTGTCAGAGCAAATCGGCTTGAGGCAGACAAGGCCGTTCTTTAGCCTCGACGGATGAAAAACCCGTTCCGCTATTTCAATTCTTCACCCGAGATCATCCGCCTGACGGTGATGATGTATGTCCGGTATCCACTTTCGCTGCGCCAGGTCGAGGACCTGCTGTTTGAGCGTGGCATCGGTATCTGCCACGAGACTGTGCGTTTCTGGTGGAACCGTTTCGGTCCGATGTTCGCCGCGGAGATCAGGAAACGACGCGTTCATCACGGTTGGTATTCCAACTGGCGCTGGCACCTGGACGAGGTGTTCGTGAAGGTCAACGGGGAGACGCACTATCTCTGGCGTGCCGTTGATCACGAGGGCGAAGTACTTGAGGTTTTTGCGACGAAACGGCGGGATCGCAAGGCGGCGCTTCAGTTTCTGAAGCGCGCGATGAAACGTTATGGTCAGCCGAAGGTGATCGTGACGGACCGGCTCAAATCATACCGGGCAGCGATGAATGTGATCGGTAATGCCGCCGACCAGGAGTGCGGTCGGTGGCTGAACAACCGGGCGGAAAATTCACATCAGCCATTCAGGCGACGGGAAGGAGCGATGTCGAAGTTCAGGGACGTAAAGACCCTGCAAAAGTTTGGCTCAATACACGCTTCGCTGCATAATCATTTCAATCTCGACCGTCATCTCACCCCGCGCGAAACCTTCAAGCAGAACCGCTCAGCCGCCTTGGCAGAATGGCGCCAACTGGCGGCCTGAAAGCGAGGTCGCCAGCAATTTCGGAGACTGGTTCGCATTAGACTGACACCACCACTCAGGCTTGTTGTAGAGCCAGATGTTCGGCGGCGTTGAAGTAGGGGAGGTTGTCCTGTGAAGAGCAGCCCATCATCGACAGCCGCTCGGAAATTTTGAGCGCCTTCTGGTATTTGCGTTCACTTTCGTCGCGCGTGTGTGTCTGGAACACGGTGCCACAAAGCGAAATGCCGTAATGGGCCTGCAGTGTTCGAATTTTTCTGCCGGCAAGCAGGCCGTCGGCAATGAGGGAGAGGTCGAAATCCTTTTGTTTTGAGACGCGGAATTTGTTTTCCACCAGATAGGCGCGCATTCTTGCCTCTGCCGCCAGCGCCGCGTCCCAGTAATCCGATTCTGATTTTGTCGGCTCACCTGAAACTTCCACAAACGCCAGGCAAAAAGCGAGAAACACCTGCTCTTGTTCGGTCGCGGTTTTCCAGGCCGTCCCGCCAAGGCTTTTCCAGACGGACAGATTCATCTCGTCAAAAACCTTCGGCACCCGCTCGAAGAACAACCGGTGCAGACCGTTTTCGTTCAGCGTGTTGTCGAGTTTCTGTTCCTTGTAGATGTCGATAGCGGCATAGGTGCCGCAGACGGGACAGGTATCGTTCTCATAGGCATTCTTCTTGTAGATGTGCGAACAGCGGGTTCGGTTCGGCAATTCGTTTTTGCAGAGCAGATAGACATCGCTGCCGTCTTCTCCGTCCTGCTGCTGGCCGATCCAGTTGAAGCGGTTCATGAACTGCATATATGAGCGCCGATGACTCCAGAGGCTCCATTCGAGCTTCTCCACCGGCCCGAACGTGCTCCAGTTGGAACTGACATCGATGACGATGCATTTGTCCTTGCCCGGCGCCGACCGCAGCCCCCGGCCCACCGATTGGCCCCAGAGAACCTTCGAGAGGGTCGGGCGAAGGTGGACGATGATATTGCAGTGAGGATTGTCCCACCCTTCGGCGAGCACGCCGACAGATACCATTGCCTCGATGTCGCCATTCTCGTGACGCGCCAGCAGCTTCATCCGCTCCTTGATGGGCGTCTTGGCGGTGACGATGGCGGCTTCGATGCCGTATTGCCGGATGTTGCGCAGTGTTGCTTCCGCGACGCTGATATCGGCGCAGAACCAGGCTGAGACGGGTTTCGTCGAAAGCTTCAAACGCTCTTCGTTATAGCTCCAGATTGCATACTCGATCATCGATGACTTAATGATCGCAGGGGCCAGTTTCGCGACCGGAAAATCACCTGAGCTGATGTCGATGCTGTCCAGGTCCAGATCGTGCACGAAATGGGGCCGATAGACCGGCTGCACCAAAACGCCTTCTTTGATTAAGTCTTCAATATTTGCGCAATCGATAATGGCGTCGAACGCAAGATTGAGCTGGTCACGCTGATCGCCGGTGCGCCGCTCGGGAGAGGCCGTCAGTCCTATGAACTGTGCTGTTGCTTTGCCGTGTTCGTTGAAATCGTCGATGATCCGTTTATAGCCCGTGCCATTCGGCGAGACGCGATGGGCCTCGTCAACGATGATGAGATCGGCCTTGGGGATGGCATCCGCCAATACCTGCTTCGCCCGCATACTGGTTGAGAGCAGGATGTCGTAATCCTCAAAAGCAGGCCCCGTGTCGGATACCGCCAGCTTGCGGACAGTATGTTTTTCGCTAAGAGCCTTTTCGAGTTGCTCCAACAGCACCAGCCGGTGGCACAGCACGATGATCTTCTTGCCCTTGTAGAACCGCTCGACGACTTCGCTCGCGAGCACGGTCTTACCGGCGCCGGTTGGCGCTTTGACGATAAATCGACGGTGTTGGGCGATGATCGACGGGAACTCGTCGATGAATTGTTGTTGCCATTTTCTGAGTTGCATTTGGTTCTTATATCGAAAGAAGAGCCGGATTGGCAGGGCATTGTCGGACCAAATTGATTTGAGGTCTGGCAAACGCCGTTCCGGAGCCTCGGTGGATGATTAATCGGGTGTCGCTGCGTCAGGTCGAAGACCTTCTGTTGGACTGCGACATCGGCATCTGCCGCGAGACGCACTGGCATCTGCCGCGAGACGGTGTGCTAAAAACGGCATTGGATTGATGCATGTCGGTCCCAAAAATCACTCCCCTGATCGGTGCATTTTCTATAGAATCGCGCGATGGGGCCCATCAAAATCCTGATCGTCGGACATTGTCATCCGGACTTTCCGCATGTCTGCGCCTTCCGTACGAAAGGCTTCGCCGAAGGGCTTGCCGGGCGGGGTCATGAGGTCGTTCTTTTGACCGGCGCTCTGCCGGAATCCTCCGCCATGCTACCCGCCAACACGGTCATCGAGCGTCTGTCTCAACGCAGCGAAACCGGGCCCCTGGTGCTGGGGTGTCTGCCGCGGGGGCATGGCTGGTCCCGTGGCGCGCGTCAGGGACGCTTTCCGTCGATTCTCAACAAGGCGGTGCTGGCCGGTAGTTTTCTCGCTCATGGTGGGCTGTTCACGGACTGGGTCGAGGGCAGCAAGGCCTATTGGCCTGTCCTTGCCGATCAATGGCGCCCGGATATTGTCTGGGCGACATTTGGCAATACGGGGGCATGGCTGATCGCTCAGGGCATTGCGCGTCGCGCAGGGTGCCCGTGGGTCATGGATATGAAAGATCCGTGGTCGGATTTCATTCCGGCGCCCGTGCGGCGCCATTTGGCCACCAGGTTTCGCGATGCTGCCGGCGCGACCGCGCTCGCCGATATTCACGGTGACGATCTGCGCAAATGGTTCGGGGGCGATCCGGTCACAGTCCCGAGCGGTGTCGCTATACCGGACCACGATGAAGATGCGCCTGCCGCCGCGCCCGACACGGATGCGGTGCGTATTTCGCTGGTTGGCAGTCTCTACGGTGATGATGACCTGAGAGCGCTGCTGGCCGGAATCAGGGCCTGGGCCGAGGAAAGACGTACGCGGCCCGTCCGCCCCGCCATTCTGGAATATTTTGGTGCCGAAGAAGACCGCCTGGCAGAGGCCACCCGGGATTGGCGCGATATCTGCGAGGTTCGGGCCTGCGGGTTCGTTGCGCCCGGCGAACTGGCACAGCGGCTACGGACATCGCATATCAATGCATTCGTAAATGCCAGGACCGGATTTCGTCACAAAGTTCTGGAGTTCGCCATCGCCGGTCGACCCATCCTGTGTCTGCCCGGCGCCGGCGCGGATGAAGACAGGATTGTCCGCCAGACCGGCGGGGTGCTGCACAATTGCGCTACGGCGACGGACGTCAAAGCCGTGCTCGATGAACTGGACAGGAACGATGCCCCGGATACAGCGACGCCGGTCGATATCGAGCTGTTTTCATGGGATACCCGGGCTGCGCAGCTGGAAGCAGTGTTTGAGCAGGTATTGAAGTGAGTGATCTCAAGGTCTCGATTGCCGTTCATGGCCGCTATCATGCGTTCGATCTTGCGCGCGGGCTGCATGAAAAAGGCCATCTCGCGCAATTGGCAACGACCTATCCCCGTTTTGCGGCACAGCGTTTTCTGCCGCCCGGCGTGCGGTTGAAATCGGCGGCACGGTTCGAAATCTGGCGGCGGCTGGCATCGCGTTTTTCGTTCGTTCCCCGGGCAGACCCCGGTGTCTCCATCGGGTTTGGTAAATTCGCTGCGCGGACGCTGCCGGATGACGCACATCTGCTGGTAGGATGGAGTTCGGCCATCCGCGAGGCGATTGAGCCGGCACATGCGCGGGGTATGAAAGTATGTGTGGAACGCGGATCGACCCATATCCTTCATCAGGCCCGGGTGCTCCGCGATGCAGCGGCGCGCAGCAATGTGTCCGCACCTGATACGCCGCCGGAAATCATCGAACGCGAACTTTGGGAATATGACAACGCGGACGCGATCGCCGTGCCGACCCGGTTTGCGGCTTCCACCTTCATCGCAGAGGGCGTGGCGGCAGAAAAGCTGATCGTAAACCCCTATGGTGTCGACCCCGGTGCATTCAACCCGCGCGAGGTGCCGGGGGAGGGGCCGTGCCGGATCCTGTTTGCAGGCTCGGTCGGGGTGCGAAAGGGTGTGCCGGATTTATTGCTGGCTTTCGACAAATTGGCGCCCGGTACAGAGCTGCACCTGGCCGGGCCGATCGAAAACGGCATGTCCGACCTGATTGCCAGACATGACCGTCCCGGGTTGATCGTACATGGCCCGTTGCCGTTTGCGCGACTGAAGGAACTGTATAGGTCATCGACCGTGTTCTGCCTGCCGTCGATTGAAGAGGGGTTTGCGCAGGTTCTGCTGCAGGCGATGGCGTCGGGTCTGCCGGTGGTGACCACCGATGTTGCCGGTGGCGCAGAACTCGTCATTGCCGGTGAGAACGGCCTGATCGTCCCCGTTGATGACCCTGACGCTCTGGCGGGCGCCTTGTCGGATATGGTCGCCGATCCCGACCGGACATGGGAGATGGGACGCCAGGCCCGGCGTTGTATCGAGACGTCGTTTCGCTGGTCGCACTATGTCGATCGTGCTGTCGACGCCTATGAGCAGCTTGTGTTCGGAGAAGCAGGATGACCGGGCCCGGGTCAAGCGTTTTGCTGGTAACCGCGCCGCCCGGCATCTTCGGCGGGGTTGCAGTCCAGACGCGTGGATTGGCGAGATTTCTGCGCGCACGCGGATACCGCGTCACAATCGCCCATTATGCCGCGCTGCGGACCGAAGGCGATCTGACGGTGCCTGTTCATCGTCTGTTGACCGGCCAACGACCGGGTGTTCGGCGCTACAAGGTCTGGGATGGATTCGATTGTGTCGCCATCGGATGCCGGTTGCCCGAGCTTGAGGTGACTTACTATGGCGATTCACAGCTCTGGCGCGATGTTATTTCAGCGCATGACCGGCATATCGCTGTCGGTGGAAATGCGCTGGTGAGCGCGCCTCTCGCAGCCGCCGGTTTGCCGCATCTGGTCTGGTGCGCGAGCGACGTGCGCGGGGACCGCGTCGACCGGCAGAATGCGATGTCTTTCGCCCGGCGTCTGTTCGACCGCAATGTCGTCTCACCGTTGCTCCGGCGACTTGAACGCCGTGTCCTTGACGGTCCAGGTACATTTGCCACGATCAGCAATGCATCCGCCCGTTCGCTCGACGCAATCGGCGCGGGCGCCGGAAAGCCATTCGAGATATTGCCGATACCGGTTGACCCGGTCCGCTTTTCACCACCAATCACCCCGCCGGATCCCGGTATTGTCGGCATTGCGGGTCGGCACACCGATCCCCGAAAGAATGCGGGGCTTGCGTTTCAGGCAGTCGCAGACGCGCGGAACGGGGGAGCGAATATCTCTCTCCGGGTGGCGGGCGATGTGTCGGATGACCTGCGCGAGAAGGCGGCGGGCCTTGGTATCGGCGATGCCGTCGAATTCCTCGGTACACTGAATGATGAAGACCTTCCTGAATTCTATCGCGGGCTCGACATGTTTTTGATTCCGTCGCGGCAGGAAGGCCTGAACATTGCCGGTCTGGAAGCCGGCGCGTGCGGTGTGCCCGTTATTACGACCCGGTGCGGCGGACCTGAAGATTATGCCATCGACGGCGAGACGGGATTCGTGACCGGGTTTGATCCTGCCGAAATCGCGGGCCGGCTGATCGACATCTGCGTTGACAGGGAATTGCGCGATAAACTATCGCTGCGTATCCGGTCCCGGATTGCCGGTGAATATGGCGATGAGCGATTTACCGGTCATCTTGATCGGATATGGCGGTCGGTCTGGAACGAACCCCTTTCAGTCAATATGGACGGCGCGCCGCGTGGCGAGCAGACAAACGAATGATGGAATTTCCCCCAAATCTTTTTGCGCCGACGCCATTGTCGCAGGCAATGAAAAATTATCCCTGCACGGCGATTGATGTCGGGTCGGCGGGCGGGATCATCGCGGATCTGAATCCGATCGCCTTTGCCGTCGACGCTGTCGGATTCGAACCCAATCCCGATCATTTTGCCAACCTTTCCACCGATCTTTCTGCCGCGGATAACTATTGGCGATCCCTTCGCTACCTGCCGCATGCGATTGGCGGTCAAAGCGGTACAAGAACGCTGTATCGCCCACGGTTTGGAAATTCTTCAACCCTGTTGCCACCGAATACCGCAATTGGCGACGCTTTTGACAAACGGCAGTTTTTTGACGTCGAAGAGACGACGCAGGTCGATGTCGTCCGCCTGGACGATGCCCTGGATCAGTTCGAGATTCGAAATCCCGATTATCTGAAGCTTGATGTCGAGGGCGCCGAGTTTGAAATTCTGGAAGGCGCATCGCAAACCCTGTCGACGCTGTCCGCCATTCGGGTCGAGGTCTGCTTCATTGAAGTGCGGCATGGCCAGCGCCTGGGGATGGAGGTGGGACATTACCTTGAACGCCTCGGGTTTCGGCTGATGCACATGGCTGAACTGAACCCGTGGCGTGTGCACGGCTATCGCGCCCATCCCGCGGTGAGCCGCGAGCCGATCCGCTATAGCCGGGGACAATTGGTTCATGCTGATTTTCTGTTCATGCGCGACCCGGATATGTACGCCGATGCCGAGCGTCGTATCCGTGGCGCTTTTCTGGCGATGACCCACGGTTTTTTTGATCATGCCGAGCAGCTGCTTGCTGACCCGGAAACAAATGCCCTGTTGCGATCCGGGACCGGGCCGGTGAGCCTGCCTGACGCGCTGGATGCGGCTTCCCGGCGTATGGCAAGCCACATCTGGCGTGCTCGCGCGCTTACCATGCCGCGCCGGGTCTTACGGTTGGGCCGGGATGCGATGAGTTTGTTGAAACCCCGGCACCGGAGCGTGGAATCCGGGAGGGTCACGAAGTGAAAGAACAATCATCGGAAATCGACAGGCAGGCGCTACCGGGACGTTCACGCCGGGTGTTGATGGTGGCGGCATTGATGGGTGTCGTCGTGGCCGTGGTGCTCTATATGACGAGACCTGCCATGATCTCTCCACTCGGGGCGGTGCTTGCATTGATGACCTGCGGTATCGGGTTGTTACCGACGCTGTTTTACATTCTGCGCGATGAAAGGACGGTGCCGTTCTTTCCTGCAGTCGGTCTGTTCCAGGTCTTTTGTTTCGGCCTGTCACCCTTTCTGCTGCCGCTCGCCTGGCCGAAGGCCCCGCCAATTGAATACTGGGGGGGCAAGCTCACCCTGACAGGCGAATCAATCGAGACGCTGGTTCTCGTGTTGGTCGGCACTGCCGCGTTGGTGGCGGCATTTTTTGTGGTGCGCCGGGCAGGGCTGGGCTGGTTACCGGTTCTGCGCATTCGCGAACGCGCCGGCGGCAATGGGACCGTGATCCTTCTGACCGGTCTGACACTCGCGCATCTCGCCTATATGTTCTTCCCCGGCGTCTCACGCGTGCCGTCGATCGGACAGTTCCTTGATCCTGTGGGTTATGTCGCCTTCTCCGCGTTCCTGATTCTCCTGCTGAAGCGAAAAACACGTGGCTTCTATACGGTTTTGGCGAGCCTCGGCCTTATTGCGATTGCAGCGGCACGGTTAGAAACGCTCAATTTCACTCAAATGATGATTCCGTGTCTCTGCGGTGTGGCGGCACTCGTCTATACGCGTGCCTACCGGCTCGCATCGGTTCTGGGTGTGTTGCTGGTATTGAGCCTGCCTGCCTATGAGATCACGAGCACCGTTCGCTACACGCAGGGCGGCTTTATGAAAAAGGCCGAGCAGTTATTTCTGACAGTTGACGGCTACATCAACGGTGCGCGCCGTGACGGCTCGACCAGTGCCACGCAAACCGCAGTGCGCCGGATCTCTCATACATGGCTGTTCGCGCATGTCGTTTTGAAATCTCCGGACGAGGTGCCTTTTTGGGGTGGTCAAACCTACAAGCCATTGTTTACGGCGATGGTGCCGCGTGCGATCTGGCCCGATAAGCCGCGCGAAGAAACGGGCGGGCTGTTCGGCAAGCGATACGACCTGCTCGAGCCGACAAGCCAGACATCCTTGAACCTGCCGTGGCATATCGAGACCTATGTCAATTTCGGTAGTCTTGGTGTTGTGATTGGCATGGGGTTGATCGGCGTATTCCTGGCATTGCTCGACAAACTGTTGAATGCGCCGGGAAGACGTGAGCTTGAAATGGGGATCGGTCTTGGCATTCTGATACCGCTGACGTTTCAGGATTCAAACTTTTCGGTGATGGTCGGGACGCTCCCGCAGTTTGTCATCTGCCTCTACATATACTTCCTGGTCGGGCAATTCGTGCTGCGGCGCCTGGGGATGGAACCGGTGCCGGCAGGTTAGGCGTATATCGGGACGCGCGGTTCGGATTGGACCCGGTCCACAAAGTGATGCATCCACATTTCGGTGATGTAGGGCATCCACAGGGGACTCGCGAGGTGTGTTTCTCCCTTTCGCAGCCTTTCCAGGGCTGACCGCCACCAGCCGACGCGCCACCAGCCTCGATTGGCGAATTCCGGGGAATGTATGACGTTTCGCACAGACTCATACATCTGTTCCGACATCCAGGCATCCTGCGGGGGCTGGAAACCCTGCTTGTTCCATCGCTCCCGAACCGGGTCCGGGACCAGGCCCCTGATGCTTTCGCGCAGAAGCCTCTTTGTCTGAACGTTTCCCATCAGAAACCCCGGCGGTAGAGAGAGCACGAATTCGGCAATTCGGTGATCGCAGAACGGAAGTCGGACTTCTCGTGAATGGGCCATGGAATTCCGATCGCCATAGCGCAGCAGCGTCGGCAGTGTTGTGGCGAACGAATCCTCAATCAACCCCTCGGCTAGCGGATTGCCGGCGAGCGCCGACAAGCCGGTATCGATCGATGCGCCGTTTCCGGGCGGCGGCATGGTCAACCCAAATCGAACGTCGCTCCCGCGCCCGGTAAGACCCGCAATGGCACGGCGGGCACCATCGGGTATGCGGCGTTTCAGGGTTTCAGCGTCGTCGGCAAGGGCCATCGGGTATCGCTGGCGAATAGCATCGGCTTCACGCCGGGCGGCATTTTCCTGTCCATCCGCCCGCAGGGCTGCCAGGTAATTGCGAAAATACTGCTCGTATCCGCCGAGGAGCTCGTCGCTTCCCTGCCCATCGAGCAAAACGGTTACACCGGCGTCCTTCGCACTTTCAAAGACTGTCCACTGCGCAAACTGGCTGGTGCTTGAAACCGGTAATTCATTGAACCAGGCGAATTCGCCTATCTGCGACAGCAGATCCGGCGCGGTCGGTTCCGAAACGTGCGGGATCGCTCCGGTATGATCAATTACCTGCTTGGCATATTCCCATTCATCTGCCGGTGTGCCCGGAAAGCGGCCGCAGAAAACATGATAGGGCTGCTCGCCAAGAATTTCGCGTGCCAGGCAGACAATGGCGCTCGAATCGAGCCCGCCGGAGAGGCAGGAGCCGATTTCTACATCGCCGCGCAGACGCAGTTTCACGGAATCCGATAGCAGATTGCGGAATTCGGCGACAGCGTCAGCAAAATTTATCTTGTCGGCGCGCGGGTCGGGCAAGGGCGACCAGTAACGCTCGATCCTGGGTTCCATCGATCGAAGGTCGAGCGTCAGGCATTCACCGCCGCGCAATTGCCGAACGCCGTGGAAGGCTGTTTCGCTGTCGCCGTCCAGACCTGTTCGACCGTCGGCAAGAAACTGCATGAGGCGTGTCTCGTCGATTTGGACAGGAACATCGGAAAGGGCGAACAGGGCTTTGTATTCTGAAGCGAAGGCAAAATGTCGTTCTGTCGCCGTGAAAAGAAATGGTTTTTCAGCGAACCGGTCCCGAGCGCAGAAGATGGTCTGATCGCGTGAATCGTGGATGCAGAATGCGAACATCCCGTTCAGATCGGCCAGCATGGCGCGCCCCCAGCACATATAAGCCTGGAGTAAAACTTCGGTGTCACATGTCGAGCGCAGCTCAACGCCTTCGCGGCGCAGTCTCTGCGCGATTTCGCGATAGTTGTAGATCTCTCCGTTATAGACGAGCGCTACCTGGCCGGAAGGATCGAGCATCGGTTGGGCGCCGGCATCGGATGTGTCGATGACGGCGAGACGGGTGTGACCGAACACGACCCGGTGATCGCTCGAGTGCCAAATGCCTTCGCCGTCGGGTCCGCGATGTCCGAGGCGCGACATCATGGCAGGTACCGCATCGCCGTTTATGGCGCTCTTTGCGGCGATGCCGGCTATTCCGCACATATCACTAACCCCTGATTAGCTATCAAGATCGATTGCGCAACAGAACGCCTCCTACCACCAGGAATGACGCCGCCCAACCGAGCGAAATGCTGAGGGCGAGTGCCGTGGTTTCATCCGCCACCAGACCGACACCAACCAGGACCGGCAGAGCGCCCAGCATCAGATATTGGGCCGCCCGACCCAGAAGCAGCGCTCGCATGGATTTTGTAACGAAGCAGTACGATTTCAGGATCTCGAACAGGCTCATGAACATGATCACGCCTGCAAAAGCGACCAAGAGATCTGCCGATTTCATCCAGACGGCACCGAACACCAATGTCACGGCAGGCGCTGCGAATAAAACCGTCAACACGGTTGCGGTCATCAGTATCGGTGCCAGTATCAGGATCTGCCGGTTCCGGAGTTTTTTGCGGTGCTCCGGGCGGCTTTCCCTGCCGAAAAGATTGACGGCGATCCGGGCGACCAGCGGAGACAGCAGCTGGTTTGGCAAGATGGCCAATCGTTGGGCCTGAAAGAAATAACCGGCACCGCGGTCTCCGCCGACGAGTCCGGCGAGCAGTATGGCGATACGCTGATAACTTCCTTCCAGCACCCCGTCCAGCCAGATGCCTCGCCCTTCGCGAAGGGTGGCGCTCCATTCAGCCCGCGTCAGCCAACGCAATCGCCGCCAGGTGAGCCCTCCGACAACGGCAAGTGAGGTGAACATGGTCACCGTCAGGACAAATTCGCGGAAATAGAGGGCGAATACGCCGGCGCCTGCTATGGCGGCAGCGACGGTTGCAAGATTGGCGAATACCGAGCACCCGGTCTCGATTAGCCCTAGCCGGATATAAGGCATTCCACGTTCGAAAAAACTTTTGTTCTGATTTATCCAGTGCTGAAAACACACAAGCGCAACAAGGGAAAATTCATAGGGGCCGCCATTTCCGGCTACCGCAACCCATATCAGCCCGACAACCAGCGCAAAGAGCGTTTCGATCGTCAGGTAACTGAAATAACGTTCTTCCAGGGACCGGGTAAGTTCGCCATCAGGTACCCGGATAATCAACGTATTCACGCGAATTGAGAGAATTGAGACGATCAGCGACGCGGTTGCCAGGGTGATTGCGAACCGACCAAAGCCCTCGGGCGCAATGTATCGCACCAGGACAAGATTAGCGGCAAAGGCAATGATGACCTGGACAATTTGTCCGGCCACCAGCGTTGCTGCTCCAGCCTTTACATCCTGGCGGCTGACCTTGCCCAAAGAATCTCCTTTTCATTGCTTACGGTGTTTTCCGGCAATACACCGGCGAAACCTGTTTGGCTAAGGAAGTTTTGCAGCTTCATCCCGGGAATGCTGATTGGTGTTGGCTGCCGTCACGCCGAGGCTGGAAACGCAGTCACGTAAAATCTCTAAATGCTGTGACCAGCCATACATCTTGCCGACGCGTGCGTGGCCCCGTTGTGTAAGTGTGGCGCGTAAATCCGCGTCGTCGTCCAGTTTCACGAGTTGTTTGGCGAGGTCATCTGAATCTCCCGGCGCGAAATACAATGCTGCATCGCCACAGATTTCCCGGTGGATCGGTACGTCCGTTGCAACAACAGGTATGCCTGCGGCCATGCTTTCTACCAAAGGAAAACCGAATGTCTCGGCGAGAGACGTAGAAACCAGAACATCGTGCTGTTTGAGTTCGTCATCGATGTTTTTATGAGGCACGTGACCCAGAGTGAGAAAATCACTGTGTTCGGGGGCCCGCAATTTTTTCAGGTCGGCAGGTCCCGATGACCAATGTGTGAAATCCTCATCCTTCATGGTAATTCTCGTTGCCGCGTTCATACCGGATTCCCGAAGCTTTCCAATCGCCCGGACAAGTGTGAGAGGGTCCTTGTGCGGATAATAGACTGAAATATACAGGGTCTTGAGAACGCCATCTTCCCGCCAGATACGGGCGTTTTGCATATTTTTCAGGCTGTCTTCTGCGCAAAGATAATTTACGCGTGATTTTTCCGCCAATTCAGGATCGTCGCCAACAACGGATTCCATCGATGTCAGAGAGGGAAACAGGACGATATCGGAATGGCGCATGGACCAGCGGACCAGGCGACGCCGCAGGGCGAAACCTATCCGTTCCATGCGGCTCAGGCGCGGCAAAACCGCTTCCTGGTAATAGGGATTGAAACTGATTTCACCCTGTATCATCAGAATCTGGGGAATGGGCGGGCGAACCAGCCCGTAATTCGCCGACGAATATAGAACGCGGGCGCCACTGTCCCTGACAATGCGCCGCCAGTTCAATTGCTCCCAAAACAATCTCTTGATGCCGCCGAGGCCGGAGAGGTTAACGTCCAGCACGTTGACACCGTCTCCTGTTTTCTCCTCTACACGCGCAAGGAAGGGAGGCGGTACATATACTTTTCCTGTAAGGCCGGATTTCCGCATATGACGTATGAGGTTCAGCGTGTAGGTGACGATCCCGCCGTGCTGGGCTGAAAGCGCATTGACGACCAGCTCGCTCTCTGCGTTATTTTGGCCCGCTAAATTCAAAAACTTGGTACTCCTCCGGCTTTAAGGCTTGTTGTATTCGCCCTATTTCCGGCAGTTACAATGAGGATTTTCCATCCTCGATCACGATAAGATTAGACTCTATAAATACCCAACATAGCACCGGGCACCAACGAATGTTTTCCGGCCTTCGTATCTTACTAATCGCCGATCTGAACGCGTATTCCAAGGGCCTTGGCCGGGCGCGTGCACTCCACGATATGGACGTTCAGACAACGGATTTATCTCACACTGCCAGCGGTGGGGCCGATGGGGGTTTTGCTTCGATCTCAACACTTGATCGCATCCTTTGGAAACTCGGCATACAGAAGGACGCAACCGATATAAACCGCAGGCTGATCGACGCTGCCAAAGAGTTGGTACCCGACATTGTCTGGATAGAAAAGGGAAACATGATCAGGCCCTCCACGTTACGGGCGCTGCGCCGAATCGTACCGGAAGCCACGCTTGTTTCGTATTCGGAAGATGACATGTTTCTGGCCCATAACCGGACACGGGCCTACCTGAAAGGGCTGCCGCATTATGACTGTGTGTTTACGACAAAGGCGCCGAACGTCGATGTAGCTGAGTTGCCGGCACTGGGCGCCCGGCGCGTCATCGCCGTCGACAAGGCTTATGATCCTCATGTGCACTATCCCATCGAGGTTTCAGAATCCGATGTCGTGCGCTACGGGGCCGATGTCGGCTTTGTGGGCAGCTATGAAGAAGCCCGCGCGCGGAGCCTCGCTTACCTGGCCAAAAACGGGATTACGGTACGTGTCTGGGGCAATGGCTGGGAAGCGTGCAGCGACCGGCCGGCTGGCCTGAATATTGAAGGCCGTGCTGTCGTAAACACCGAACGCGAGCTTGGCTATACCAAGGCCCTGTGCGCCACCAGGATCAATTTGGGTTTTTTACGTAAGCTGAACCGCGATACCCAGACTGACCGAACTGTTGAATTACCGGCATGCGGGGCATTCATGCTGGCAGAACGGTCTGACGATCATCGGCGGCTGTTCAAGGAAGGACAGGAAGCGGCTTTCTTTGGCACCGATGAAGAAATGCTGGAAAAGGTCCGATATTATCTGGCGCATGATCAGGAACGCGCGGCAATCGCCGGCGCAGCTCGGCAAAGATGCCTGGATAGCGGCTACAGCGAGACCGAGCGGATGCGGCGCATGATCAGTGCGTGTCGCGCCTGATTGCAGCGATGGCGATTTTCAATCCGTCGATATCGCGCTCGAAACTCCACTGCGAAACCCTGTGCTTCGCCGTCAGTCCCACCTCGGTGCAAAGGGTCGGGCTGGCCAGAACTTCGGTCAACGCGGCCGCAAGACCAGCCTCCGAGCCGGCCGGAACAATGCGCCCGCAATCCTCATCGACCAAATCTGCCACACAGCCGCATTCATCGGAAACAATGAGCGCGCACTTTGCGTTCATCGCTTCATTGACCGCCAGGCCCCAGGGTTCGCGGTGCGACGCCAGCACGAAGACGTCCGCGAGATCGTAGATCGCGGGCATTGCTGTCTGATTGCGGAACCCTTCAAATTTAACAGCAGGGTTTCCCGCCGCCGCTGAGATGAGCTCCTCGCGAAGCTCGCCGTCGCCCACGAACAACAGATAAGGTTCCCGGGTTGCGGCCCGGTCGAGCGACTGGAATGCCCGCAGGAGCGGGGTCGGATTTTTACGTTCCGAGAATTTTCCTGCAAATAAAACGACCGGTCTGCCGGGTTGCAGCCCGAGCTCTGCGCACAGGGCATCGCGATCCGGGGCGGCGCGTGCGGCGTGCGTCTGAAAGAAATCGTTATCGACGGCGTACGGCATCGAAAACAGCCTGTTCTCCGGGATCCCTCTGTTTCGGTAATAGCGCCGGTTATCGCTTCCGATGCAGAGAAAAGCTGTGCATTTCGCGAAAATTTTCTTGAGATAGAGCCGTTTCAGCCATCCTCTTGGACCGGGGCCGTCCGGCATGGCGGTATCAGTATTTTCACCGCGCATCAGGAGAGGTCGCCTCATGCGGGAGGCCATGCGCAGGGCTTTCCGCATCCACGATCCCTGCCATCCATGTAGCCAGACCACGTCGGACCATTCGATTAATGTGGCGAGATCTGCGCTTCCCGCTGCGACGGTATGGTCATAGCCTTCGAGCAGCGGGACATCCCAGACAATATCGCGACCGAAACCCTGGTCGAACTGAACGTTAGCACCGCCAAGGTGGCGGAATGCGACTGTCAGTTCGAGGCTCGGTTCATCGGCGAGACGCCGCAATAGCGGTGCCTGGTACTGGATCGGATGATCGACAATGTAGAGAAGGCGAGTCGTATCCAATGCCGGAACCATCTTTCGTAAGGAAACCGCTTATCGTGGCGCTGCATCGGGTTGATCGCAGGAGATATCAATCATATAGACTATCAAAATGTATCGCCATGTACTTGATATCCTCGCGTGCCCAAGCTGCGGAAATGACCAGACCTTTGAGCTGGACGTTGTCGAGGAAGCCGGTGACGACGTAATTACCGGCGCGCTCGATTGTCCGAAATGCCAGGCGCATTTTCCGGTGACGGGCGGCATTCCCAGATTTGTCGGCGCCGATGCGCAGGACTTCGACAACTTCGGTTTCCAATGGAACAAGTGGTCGGCAATTCAGATTGACCGTCTTTCCGGACACACATTGTCGGAAGACAGGTTTCTGGCGGATTCGCGCTGGGACCCGGAATGGCTGCGTGGCCGCTGGATTCTCGATGCCGGTTGTGGCGCCGGCCGGTTTGCTGACGTGGCTGCAAAGTTCGGTGCAAACGTTGTCGCCTGCGATCTGAGCGGCGCGATAGATGCGTGCTACCGCACGACGAAAGATCATGACGGGCGGGTCACCTGCGTGCAGGCGTCAATCTATGAACTTCCTCTCCGCGCGGAGGCCTTCGACGCGGTCTATTGCTTCGGGGTGATCCAGCATACGCCGGATCCATCGCGGACGATTTCGACGCTTCCGGTTTTTCTCAAACCGGGCGGGTCGTTGGCCCTTAATTTTTACGAAAAGGACTGGCGCAGCCGTGTCCAGCTGGTCAAATACGCGCTGAGAGCGGTAACGCGCAAGTTGTCATTGAGCCGGAATCTCGCGATATCGCGGGCACTTGTCGCGGCTTTTTTCCCACTGACCGCATTTCTGTCCCGCATCCGCGTCATCAGACAGATAAATCACTTCCTGCCAATCGCCGGTTACCATCCGCAATCCCTGACCCGTGAACAACAAAGAACCTGGACGCTGCTGGATACGTTCGACTGGTATGGCCCGAAATATGAAATACGGCAAAATCACCGCGACGTTGCAGACCTGCTCAGCAATTTGGGGCTGGCTGAAATAGAGGCCCGCCCCGGTCTCGTTTGGGCACGGAAGAGCGATAGTTTGCCGGAAAACCCGGAGACCGCGGCGTCCTGACCGGCCTCAGCAACGGATTCGGCTTACCTCTCTCGTGTCCGTTACGAATATAAGGAGAAAAACCATGCGGCGATCAGTTTGGAGCTTTCTTGTCGTGGGCGCACTTATGATGGGGTCCGTCGGTGCGGCACTCGCCCATCATGGCTGGCGCTGGACCACCGGCGGGAACATAGAGCTGACGGGCATTATTACAGCCGCTCAACTCGGCAATCCCCACGGCGTGCTGACCGTCGATGCCGACGGTCAGATCTGGCGGGTCGAGGTCGGCCAGCCGTGGCGCAACGAACGCGCGGGTCTGAAAGACGGCGACCTGAAAAAAGGTGTCGAGGTCCGCATCGTCGGCGAACCGTCCGCTGATATCAAGGACAAGCGCGTCAAGGCGGAACGCCTGTATCTCGGCAAAAAAGAATACAAGCTTTACCCTGAACGCGACTGACCATGACGGCTGTCTGGTCGGCGCTTCAAACCTCCGACCTCGCTGTCTGGATTAATTTCTCGCGCTGGATTTACGCCGGGATCGCGACCGCCCACGTGCTGAGCATTGCCGTGCTGGTCGGCAGCATTCTGACGCTTGATCTGCGGTTGATAGGATTTGCGCGCTGGATTGAGACGGCGCATCTCGCGCGGCTCATCGTGCCGGTCGCCGGCACGGCGCTTGGCTGCGCTGTGATAAGTGGTGGATTGCTGTTTATCGGCCGGGCGGCCGAGTACGCCTCGTTCGGGACATTTCAGATCAAGATTGCGCTGATCGTCGGCGCGCTCGCGATGACGGCGATGGTTCATCGGCGTTATGGCTTGCGGCTGGAACGGGCCGGTGACCGACAGTGCCGACGGATCGGCGTGGCGTCGATTGCCCTGTGGCTCTCGGTTGTGGTCGCCGGTCGCATGATTGCCTTTGTGCACGGCTGATCCGATGCAATCCCGCCCGGGATTGCGTCCACTCCCTAAGCCGGACATAAAACCGGGAGCATCAGGAGCAAGGGTTCCATGTCAGAGAACAAGACCAACACCGTCAATGTGACCTATGAAGTGCGCGGCACGTCTGTCGGCAAGATGCGGAATGAGATTACCGGCAGGCAGGTGGAACCGTCTGTCGAGCCGGAATTCCAGATGGCGACGGACGAGGCCGGGTTTCACGGTGGTGAAGGCACGGCGCCGCTGCCGCTCGCCTATTTCTGTACCGGTCTGGTGGCCTGTCTGATGACGCAGATCAGGGCGTTCGCCAGGCGCATGCGGATCGACCTGAAAGGTGTCGACGTGACCGCCACCATAAAATGGAAGGCGGTCAGCCAGGGGCGCGACCCGTATGAATCGGCGCCCGTGGCGTTTGAACTGGATGTCGATATGGAGTCCGATGCGTCAATGGAAGACCAGACGCGGCTGCTCGAAGCGGCCAAGAAGGGCTGCTTCATCGAAGCCACGCTGGCGAACCCCATTCCGGTGAAACACCGGCTCAAACAGGACGGCGAATTCGTGGCAATCGATTAATCGGGGCGATCGATTAACCCGGAATCCGCCGGCGGAGAGCCGTTTTAGTCCTTCGGCACTTCCTGTAGATGCGCGTCGCGGCGCTGATACAGCTCGTCATCGGTGTAGCCCATGGTTTCCGGTCGGCCCTTGCCGAGCATGACCTGGAACCAAACCGGCTCAAGGCTGTGATTGTCATAGCCGTGAATCACGCCGGGCGGGCAGGTGATGCAGTCCCACGGGCCAAGCCGCGTGGTGATGCGCTTACCGTCATCGTCTTCGACAAAAGCGTCGAGATGGCCTTTGAGAACGAAGAACGTCTCCTCGACCTCATGGGTGTGCGGCGCATTTCCCTGTCCCGGTTCGACATACATGATGCTCAGCGTGTGGGCGCGGGCCGGAATGACGGTGGCGTCATCGTGTTTGCCCGATCCGCCGGCACCGATAAAGCGGTGCTGGGCACGTTTATATCCTTCGATCTTCGCATCCTCGAACGCTTCCCAATCGGCGCGGCGTTCTGAAAAACGGGCAACGTACTGATCGACGATGTCGGCGGCGGAAACGCCTTCAAGTTCCGGCGGTCTCGGGTGTCTGGCGACGCTCATATCGGGCTCCTCTATCTGACTGAAGTCACAGGATAGCGGCCGCGGCGAACGGTGACAGCCCTAAAGTTAAATCAAATTCCTGCGCGCCGTTTGCGGAAATTTGGGGGCTAGGTGCCCGGTCCTTGCGGCATATCTGAGAAACGAATACGCTTTCGCTGTTATTAATCACTCTATCTCTGGTAGTTGGAATGAAACCTTCAGGCACCTCCCTATTCGGCGCGATTCTTTTGATCATCGCCGCTTCCTGGACCCAAGCGTTTACGGCCCAAAGCCAGACAATGCAGATCGTCGAGGTGGAGGTCGAGGCACATGATCGATATGAGGGAACGCTCAATCTTCTGGAAGAGGTCCGTCATCGTACCCAGAACGCCGCCTACCGAATGTCGGAGGAAGGTGCTGAAAAGAAGCTTAGAATTCTTCTCCGGATACTGAAAGTTTCAAGTTCCGGCCGGGCGATAATGACGAGCGGCAGCAGCAGCCTTCGGGTTACCGCGATGCTGATCGACAAAAAAACCAACATGGTCGAAAAACGCTTCAAGGCGCGCTCGCGTATCTTTCGTCTGGGTGGCGTTGGCGGCGCCATCGTCATCGGCGCGTTGGATCTCAGTCATGTCCGTGAAGAAAAAAGCCTTGCCGAACTGCTGGCCAAGCGGTTGATGACAACCATCTACGGAAAAGACCAATGGATATCGACAAAAGACCGCCAGCCAACCCGGACGGCAACAGCCGACTATCCGATGACCTGGGAGGATGCGTTCACGAGATATGAGTGCGATCAACATCGGTCCGGCGGGAACTGGGCTGCAACGCCATCCAACGCGGAAGAAGCGGCTGCCGGCACTTCTGAGCGAGAAATACCGCCCAGTTGCAGCAAGTATCCGGCCCGCGCCAAATTGGACAACAGTGAGCCAGTCCAGATTATCGGGGTAACGGTCGAAGCCCTTGCAGGGCTGAACGTAACCGCGGCCCATGCAACAGAATTCCTGCGGCTCACGGAGAACAGTCTGCGCCGCGTAACCCAGGCTGGCGCAAAGAAAAAGTTGAGGGTGCTGCTCAAAATGGCGAGACTCCCCAAGCCGGCGGCCAGCAGCGCTAAAAGCTTCATGACGCTTAATGCTGTCTTGATCGACGAAGCAACCGGCAGGGTCGAGACGCGATACAAAGTTAAGTCCCGCCTTCCTGCGAAAGGCACGGCTTCCGCTGACGAAATAGCGCGTGCGGCGGCGGCTCATGGGGTGACAATCCAAAGTCGTCTCGTCGCGTTGGCCGCACCGAAGCTGGTGGAGAAGATATATGCCGACAGACGCTGAGGGGTACCCGACAATTTCCGGCGGTTCATGTCAGGCCGGCAGCATTCGGCTGGGTTCGAAGCAAAATCGCCGAATGCTGAAGGTTTCTGGACTGTGAAACCGGCAGCGTTCAGTCATTTTGCCCCGACCGATCTGCGGGAAGCACTCTCCCTGCTGCAGGAACACGGCCCCGACGCGCGGGTGCTGGCCGGCGGACAAAGCCTGGTGCCGATGATGAATTTCCGGCTCGCGCGCCCGACGGTTCTGGTCGATCTCAACAAAATTCCCGATCTTGCCTATATCCGCGACGCGGGCGACCACCTCGCCATTGGTGCTATGACCCGCGAACGGGCGATTGAAAACAGCGATCTTGTCCGGACCGCGACACCGCTGTTGCATGACGCGACAC
>JBLIMV010000041.1:0-24061 GCA_047638395.1 Paracoccaceae bacterium
GGGGTAACAAAAGGTAGTTTCGCGAGTCCGTCAAGTTCAGATTGGCTGAACCCGCCTTCGGGTCCCGTCATTACCGCCCACGCGCCGCCGGGCTGCACCCGCGACAATGCTTCCGTAACAGGTTCCGCCCGGCCCGCTTCGGCGCACAGGATGATACGCCGCGCCGGGTCCCAATCCTGCAGCAACCGGGCCAAACTCTTCGGTTCGTCGACCATCGGCACGTTCAGCCGGGTCGACTGTTCAGCCGCATCCACAGCATTGGCACGCAGCCGCGCGGTGTTCACGCGCGTCACGTCCGTATGCTCGGTCAGCACAGGACATATGCGCCCCACGCCAAGCTCGGTCGACATCCGGGCGATGTTGTTCATCGGTGCCGCCTTCACCGGTGCAAACAGCGACCAGACATCCGGCGGAACCCGCTGTTCGCGCAGGTGCTGTTCAACGACCATGATACAGCGCGATTTGGACTCGTAGACGATCCGCGCGAGCCACTCGCCATGACGCCCGTTGAACAACGCTACCATGTCGCCATCCTTCCGGCGCATCACCTTGCGGAGGTAATTGTGCTGGTCCGGGTTGGCGGGCACGGCGTGACCGTCTTCGAGGTCGTATTCGACGAACAGTCGAAGCCGGGTCCGGTTATCGTTGGTTGCGCTGTTCGGGGTATTATTCTGAGGATCGTCCATCGGCGGATAGTGGCATAAATGGATCGACCGAGAATAGGGGGGTCAGCGAATTGTTCGACACGCGAAAACCCTGCCCGCCTTTCCTATCCGCCAGGCCTCTTCGACGGCGCTATCCGCCCGGCCTATCCGCGATGCCCATTTGTCTGTGCTATACCCCCCGCATGAATGCACCTTCTCCCAGCGATATCCCGCGCGGCGGCTGGGTCGACCGGCTGACGCCCGGCCGGGTACGCCCCTATATCCGACTGTCACGGTTCGACCGGCCGATCGGCACGTGGCTCTTGCTCTTTCCGTGCTGGTGGTCGATCGCGCTTGCGTCGGGTGACAGTGCACCCGCCAGTTCAACGTGGGACTCGACCTGGTACCTGTTCGTGCTGTTCGGCATCGGCGCGATGCTGATGCGCGGTGGCGGCTGCACTTGGAACGACATTCTCGACCGCAATTTCGATGCCCAGGTCGCCCGCACCCGTGACCGCCCCCTGCCGGCCGGCGAAGTCACCGTGCGACAGGCTTTTATCTGGTTCGCCCTCCAGCTTGCCGTCAGTGCCGCGATCCTTTTTTCGTTCAACAGTTACGCAATCTGGACCGGTATCGCGTCCCTGTCGCTGGTCGCCCTGTACCCGCTTGCCAAGCGCGTAACGTTCTGGCCGCAATTTGTCCTCGGCCTCGCCTTTAACTGGGGCGCGCTGCTCGGCTGGGCAGCGGTGTCCGGCGGCCTCGACCTGCCCGCCTTCCTTATGTATGTGGGCGGCATTTTCTGGACCCTCGGCTATGACACGATCTACGCCCACCAGGACCGGCCGGACGATCCGGCGGCAGGCGTAAAATCGTCGGCCCGCGCGCTCGGCCTGCTCGCGTCGAAACCGTGGTTGATGGGATTTTATCTGATCGCCGCCGCCTTCTTTGGGGCCGCCGGGTATCTCGCCGGGATCGGGTGGCCGTTCTGGATCGGGCTTGCGCTCGGCGTCGGGCAACTTGTCTGGCAGATCCTCGATGCCGATCTCGACAACCCGAAAGACTGCCTCGCCAAGTTCAAATCAAACCGGCTGTTCGGCTGGCTGCTGCTCGGCGGCATTATCGGCGGACAATTTGTCTGAAGAACGCCCCCCCGGGTCTCAACAATCCGTCGGGCTCAACACCGACAGCTTTCCGGTCTTTGTGGAAACCAATACGGAGATTCTGTCGCCGCCCCTGGTGCCCGAGATACAGCTTCGCCTCGCTACCGAGATCACACCTATCTGGCAGGCGACCGAGGCCCAGATGGCGGAAGCCAACCTGCCCCCACCTTTCTGGGCGTTCTGCTGGCCCGGCGGCCAGGCGCTGGCCCGCTACATCCTAGACACCCCCGAGATCGTGCAGGGGAAGCGCGTGCTGGAATTCGCCGCCGGCGGCGCAGTGTCGGGGATCGCCGCCGCGATCGCAGGCGCGACGGAAGTTATTGCGAACGATATTGACCCGATCGCGATTGCGGCGGCGGGCATGAACGCAGCGCTTAACGACGTCAAGCTGACGCCTTCGACGGAAAATTACCTGGACCGGGACACCGCCAGCGGCTGCGACGTCATCCTCGCAGGCGATATTTTCTACGAACAATCCCCGGCGGTGGAGATTGAAGCCTTCCTGCGGCGTGAAGCGTCCGGCGGCGCGCTGGTGCTGATCGGCGACCCGGGACGGAAATACCTGCCGATCAAGAACCTTCAGGAAGTCATGCGCTACGAGGTACCGACGAGCCTCGAGCTTGAAGACCGGGAAATACGGGACGGGGTGGTCTGGCGAGTGATGTAGGTACGGAACCAGATTTCCGACACCCCGGACGCCGTGAACCATTCGGCATTGAGCACCTCGCGTCGAAGAGTTCCGTTGAAGCGTTCGTTATATCAATTGCCGCAGGGTGATCCGGGATAGATCCGGATGGGTTTGATGTCGACCCTTGCCAGCCAGTCCTGCGTCGCTTGTGCGAAAAACTCTGGACCATTTGTCGGAGCGGCTGTATTTCGGGGTGCCTAGGTGCTGGAAGAATTTCGCCGGGGCGACGTCCAATTTTTCGATCTCGACCAAAGCCTGTCGATGGAAGGCAGCGAGGCGTCGCCCGGCCCCGGCGGGATCGTCCGCCAGCTGGTGGAGAACATGTATTATTGACGGAATGATCCGACGGGTCGCGAAAGTGTGAATGCCCGCCTCTCTTTTGGGCGCGAATGCGTCGGTGATCGCCGCCAAGATCAGCGGAATTCATATCATGCGGCAGGAGGCACCAATGAATTCAGGCGCGTTTTCGGTCAGCCTCAATGTCAAAGGTCTCGACGCATCAAAAACCTTTTACGAAAAGATCGGATTTCACCCGGTCGCTGGCCTGGAAAAAGACGGCTGGCTGGTTCTGTCCAACGGGGACTGCAATATCGGCCTGTTTCAGGGGATGTTTGACAAGAACATGCTGACCTTTAATCCGGGCTGGGATCAAAACGGCGAGGCTCTAGAGAATTTCGAAGACGTCCGCGATCTTCAGAAACGATTTAAAGCGGATGGCATCGAACCCGTCACCGAGGCCGACGAAACCACGACCGGTCCGGCGAGTTTCATGCTGATCGACCCTGATGGTAATCAGATCCTCTTCGACCAGCATGTTTGATAAGCACTGTGACCGACAAAATTGGGGCAAACCGGGGTCGCCCCTAAAATTCAATCCGCCGGGCCGCGCACGAAGTCGTGGACCCCCAGGATCATATTGACCCGCACACCATCATCGCTGAGCGGCATAAGCAATGCCTTGTAATGGGTGTATTTCTGGGCGGCGCCGATCCATTCGAGGGTGGCTTCACGGTAAAACAGCACAGCCTCGTCACGCACCCGCCGGTAGGGGCCAAGCACATTCTCGGCCGCATGGCCCGCTATCTCTTCCGGGGTTTTTCCCTTTAGCGAACCAAGCCTGTAGCGCTCCTCGATCATCGACCCTGCAAGCTGATAGCGAAAATCACCAGTCTCCTCGGCGATCACAATATAAATCGTCGGCAGCAACCCGGTTATCCTCATCGGATCTATCGCCGCACGCGACGGCATCGCCTGTCCTGCGCGGAGGCCGTCCCAATAGGAAACCGCCTCATTCAGCAGATCGCTGGTGATCTTCGGTTCTATTTCCTCAAGGGTGCCAAACAGTTCCTGCATCTCTTCGCCACGCTTTCCAGATCCGTCATGTGTGCTGCATACTTATTCGCCCTCCTCGACATACGCCGGGTCGAGCATCTCGGTAAAGGCATCCATCTCTGCGGTCACACTGGCCGCGGCTTTGTCTTCCATCGCCCGGTAGCGCTTCAGTGCCTCATGCCCGAACACCGTCACCGACGCACCGCCGCCGCCTTTGCCGCCGGTCGCCGCGGCGACCAGGGGTTCGCGGAACGCCGTGTTCATGGTTTCAACCAGGGTCCAGGCGCGGCGGTAAGACATGCCCATCGCACGCGCCGCCGCCGAAATCGAGCCGGTGTCGTCGATCAGACCGAGCAGTTCTGCCTTGCCCGGGCCGATGGCAATCGACCGTCCGAGCAGGATGCGCAGGCGCGGGGTTGGTGTCTGGGTCGGGGTATCGGTCATCGCTTCAGTTGATCATTTCAATCGTTACCCATCAAGGCGCTAGCAGCGTCCAAGTCTTCGGGCCGGTTAATATTGAAAAACGGATCGCCGTTTTCTGTGTCGAAGTCGGCGCGCGCGAGCTTGAAGCGGGCAGTCCATATATCGACCTTGCGTACACCTTCATCCACGACTGCCGCGCGAAGTTCACCGGCGAGCGCTACCGGCCACAAGGCAAACACCGGATGATCGCGCCCGCCCGATGTCGCACAGGCCATATCCGCGCCGTCCTGCGCGACCGCCGCGACCAGACGGGCCACCAGATCCGCAGGTGCAAAAGGCGCGTCGCAGGCGAAGCTTGCCACCCAGTCGCAATCGGGCGCGTTCGCCTGCGCCCATTCCAGCCCGGTCAGCACACCCGCCAGCGGTCCGGCAAAACCATCGATGACATCGGAGGCCACGGGGAGATTGCAGGCGTTGAAAAGCGCGGGATCGCTGTTCGTGTTCAGAACCAGCGGGCCGACCTGCGGCGCGGCGGTATCGACAAGGCGCTGCAGCAAGGTCCTGCCGCCCAGCGTCATCAGGCATTTATCGCCGCCCCCCATCCGGCGCGACTGACCGCCGGCGAGTAGCAGGCCGCATATGTTGTGCTGTTCAGGCGGCATTGCCGGCCAGCATTTCCAGGGTCATGGGGACGTCGCCAAGCAACTCGCCGAGCAGGGCCGTGCCTGTGGGATCGAGGCCCGAAAAATCGTTGACCCAGACGTCGGGCACGTCGTCAGGCATGGCACCGGGTGCGGCCTTGGCATTCTCGACACCCGCCAGACTCCCGGGATGAGTTGATGACAGCCGCGCGCTGATCCGACGCTGCAGCAGTCCCTCAGCAAGGTTCAGATGCTCGGTATGAAAATAGTCGTCACACAACGCATACCAGAACCGTACCCGTCCGGCATCTGCGGCCGCCAGCGCGGTGGCTTCTTCGAGCTTCGCATAGGCCGCCATGCGCGCGCCGGCGTCGCCCGTAAACACAACCTCGCCCGCCGCATCGCGGAGCGGTGATGCCAGCGACAGCATGGCCGCAAGATGCTGGTCGAACCGCGCCAACAACGTGACCGATTGCCCCGCATAGGCAATCGTGCGGTCGCCCTCGTAGGTTTTGATGCGCAGGTAGACACCCGCTTCGCAGAGATTTTCAAAAAGCAGCGGGTCGTCGGGAAACACCGCACCCGGCAGACATCCCGGCCCGACCGGCCCCTGCCAGACAAGTTCAACACTCATATATCCGGACTCATGTCTCGGGCGCCTGAACTCATATCCCGGCCGACGCCGCCTTGCGCCGGTGCTTTGCGGGTTCGTCCTCGACCGTGTCGGGATCGGCGTCATAAACGATACGATCCTGGCCTGCCAGGGCCACGAACCGTCGCCCCCGCGCGCGGCCAATCAGGGTCAGGTTCGCCTGGCGTGCCAGTTCCACACCCCACGCGGTAAAGCCGGAGCGCGAGACCAGCACGGGGATGTTCATCTGCACGGCCTTGATCACCATCTCGCTGGTCAGCCGGCCGGTGGTGTAAAACATCTTTCCGGCCGCTGGAATATTGTTGAGGTACATGTAGCCGGCGATTTTATCGACCGCGTTATGGCGCCCGACATCTTCCATATAAATCAGCGCCCGGTCGCCTTCGCACAGCACGCAGCCATGGATGGCACCGGCTTCGAGATACAGGCTCGGCGTTGTGTTGATCAGTTTCGTCAACGCGTATAGCGACGACGTATGCACCCGTGCATCCGGATCCAGCACAATATCGTCGAAGGTTTCCATGATATCGCCAAACACGGTCCCCAGCGCACAGCCCGATGTGCGGGTCTGCTTGGCGAGTTTTTCCTCGAAATCGGTTTCGCGCTCGGTGCGCACGACGACCGCTTCGGATTCCTCGTCATAGTCGACGCCGGTCACCACATTGTCCGGGCGCAGCATGTTCTGGTTTAGTAGATAGCCGATGGCGAGGCATTCCGGATAGTCGCCGATGGTCATCAGGGTAACGATTTCGCGGCTGTTCAGAAACAGTGCCAGGGGCCGCTCAACGGTGACAGAAGTATCGACCGGTTTGCCATTCTGATCGGTGCCGGAAACCCGTTCGGTCAGGCGCGGGTCGTGCGGATCGGGCGTGACGAGAAGCGCGTCGCTGTTCAACAGGGGGTCGGTCATATCCGAAGTATGGAGCGGTTCACGGCTGCATACAATGACAGGAGTGACAATTCGGGATAGCGCCCGCAGCAATGTTTTTGGCAGAGTAGCTGATAATATTCCGGACAATTTTCCGGACAACGGTATTGAATCATCAGCGTTTTTCCGGTTTTATACTCAACGTGGGGGTGGTTTTCGCCCGGCGGTTGCCCAAAATAACCCGCCAGGCGGCGACGCTCGGAAATATGCATAACGCCGTGAACTGTCGAACCGTTCGGATGCGCCATCCGGATAAGACGGTGCGGGAATGTGTGCGTAAACGGCTGACCGTCGAGGATCTACTTTGGACTACGGATCGGAATCTGTCGTACGTCTCGAATCCGCCCTGCTGGCGGCAGCAACGCGTGGCGCCCCCGGATCTCCCGAAGTCCTGTTTCCCCGTCTGCTGCTCAACCGCATGCCGCCGATCTATATCGCCGACGTGAATGGCAAGTTCACCCTGCTCAGCCCGGAATTCGAAGAATTGATCACAGCGGCGTTCGACGTGAAACGCGACGCGGATGGCAGCCTGCGCGCGCCGGAAGAACTGCTCAGTATTTTCCGTCACCTCGAAAAAGGTGTGACCGAGGTCAAGCTCCGCCAGACGGTCGAAATGGGCGGCGACACGAAACACTACCGGTCTTTTCACGTCCGCACGTCTGAAGACGGCGAGGAGACCGGCTTTGCCGGCATCTATACCGACGTCACCCTCGAAGCCGAGGCTGTGATCGGTGCAGCCCGCACCGAAGCACGGTTCCAGGACATCATCCGGTCTGCATCGGACTGGGTTTGGGAGACAGATGTCGACCTGAACCTGACCTATGTATCGTCGCGGATTTCCGAGACACTGGAGGTCCCGCCCGGATCGCTGATCGGCCGCAATATATTCGCGCTTGGCGTCTTTGAGAATTCGAGCGACGGGCTGCGCGGCAAGCCAGACCTGGAGGAAGCGCGATCGACTTTCCGCGGGCGCATTTTCCTGATCGCCGATAATCATAACCGGGTACGGCGCATATCGCTCAGCGGTGTTCCGATTTATGAGGATGCGACCGGAGATTTCGTCGGCTACCGCGGAACCGGGTCGGACGTGACCAACGAACACGACGCGATCCAGAGCGCGCGACGGTCCCAGCGAGAGCTGGAAACCAGCCTGCAGGATCTCCGTGAACGTAATGTGCAGCTTGATTACGCGCTGGATGAAGCCCGGCTCGCCGTCACCGCAAAAACCGAATTCCTCGGCAAGATGAGCCACGAACTTCGGACCCCGCTAAATGCCATTATCGGGTTTTCGGAAATTTCCGAACGCAAGATGTTCGGCGACCTGGATGAGCATTACCTCAGCTATTTTCAGGATATCAAAGGTGCTGCGTATCACCTGCTCCACATCATCAACGACATCCTGGACGCAGTGCATCTGGAATCGCGCAGCCTGCAGCTCTATCCGCAGGCGGTCGATCTTGCCGAACTCGTCTCACAGGCCCGCAGTTACGTGTCGGTGCGCGCCGAAGACGCCGGCCTCGATATTTCCGCACTGACCTGCCCGGCCGGTGTCGTGATCGAGGCTGACCCCGATCGCACACGCCAGATTCTGGTCAACCTGCTCAACAACTCGGTCAAATTCACCGAGACCGGTGGCAGTGTCGGTGTCACGGTGCTCGCGTCGGCGGATGAATATGTCGACATTACGGTCTGGGATACCGGCGTCGGCATCCCGGCCGACCAGCAGGACCGGATATTCGAAAGCTTCCACCAGGCAGGCGCCGGCCTGATGTCGAGCCCGCGCGACGGTACCGGGCTCGGCCTGACAATCTCGCGCCAGCTTGCCCGTATGATGGGCGGCGACGTGACCGTGGAAAGCAAACCGGGCCAAGGGTCGCGCTTTACGCTTCGTCTTGTAAAATCGTCCGACACCCCCGAAACCGCCAAAACCTAAGAAACGGCGCCGAACGGCGCCCTGCCCTCGCGAATCCCGGAATTTCACAACAATTCCTGGCGGATGGGCTGCTCCTTTCCTTTCCCCTGAATAGCGTTATATTCAGTCGTGAATAACGCTCCAATTGCAGTTCGGGCGGCAAGACCGCCCAGGGATGACGAAAAATGGCCTCGGACACGGCAATACTTGCGCCAACTGGGCAGACACCGGCTTCCGGTGAAAACCTGCTGATCGACCCGTATGACCGGCATGTCAGCTATCTGCGGGTATCGGTAACGGATCGCTGCGATTTCCGCTGCGTTTACTGCATGTCGGAAAACATGACCTTCCTGCCGAAATCCGACGTGCTCAGCCTCGAAGAGCTTGACCGGCTGTGCAGCGCCTTCGTGACCCGCGGTGTCCGCAAGCTGCGTATTTCGGGCGGTGAGCCGCTGGTCCGGCGCGACATCATGTGGCTGTTCGAACGGCTCGGTCGTCATCTCGATACCGGCGCGCTCGAAGAGCTCACGCTGACGACGAATGGGAGCCAGCTTGAACGCTATGCGACCGCGCTTTATGCCGCCGGTGTCCGGCGCGTCAACGTATCGATCGACACGCTGGACCCCGACAAGTTCGCGCGGATCACTCGGTGGGGAAAGATCGAGAAGGTAATTGGCGGGATCGAAGCTGCCGCGGCAGCCGGCCTGAAAATTAAGATCAACGCCGTCGCACTCAAAGGCGTCAATGATGACGAAATTCATGACCTGGTCGCGTGGTGCGGTGAGCGCGGGTTCGACCTCACCTTTATTGAAGTTATGCCGCTTGGCGAAATCGGTGGCGACGCACGGCTCGATCAGTACTGGCCGCTATCGATGGTGCGCGCCGAACTGAAAAAGCAGTGGACGCTGAACGATATCGACGACACCACCGGCGGCCCTGCGCGGTATGTCCGCGTCGCCGAGACCGGCGGTCGCATCGGGTTCATCACCCCGATGACCCACAATTTCTGCGAATCCTGCAACCGCGTACGCCTGACCTGCACCGGCACGCTCTATATGTGCCTTGGCCAGGAAGACGCCGCCGACCTGCGGGCGCCGCTGCGCGAAGACAACGAGACGTTGTTGATGGATGCAATCGACGAGGCCATCGGCCGCAAGCCGCAGGGCCACGACTTCATCATCGACCGCCGCCGCGCGGCACCGTCCGTCTCACGTCATATGAGCGTAACCGGCGGCTGACACAAGCGGGGTTACCGGCATGAACGCACCTGACGGCACCAATTCCGACAAAGCCTCCCGGGGCGCCAATTCATTCAGCCGGCGCGACGCAGACTCGGTATTCCACCCCTATACCGATGCCGTCGCCAACGCGCGCGACGGATCGCTGGTGATCACCCGTGGCAAAGGTGTGAACGTCTGGGACGAAGACGGCAAAGATTATATCGAGGGCATGTCGGGTCTGTGGTGCGCATCGCTCGGCTTCGGCGAACACCGCCTGGCGGATGCTGCCTCGTCGCAGATGCGGGAGCTGCCATTCTATCACGGCTTCAACCAGAAAAGTCATCCGCCGCAGATCGAACTCGCGGAGCGCCTGCTCGAGCTCGCGCCGGTGCCGATGGAAAAAGTATTTTTCTGTAATTCCGGATCGGAGGCCGCCGACAGCGCGGTCAAGATGATCTGGTATCTCAACAACGCGCTCGGCCGGCCCGAAAAGAAAAAGATCATCAGCCGCCTCAAGGCCTATCACGGCGTGACTGTCGCCGCCGCCAGCATTACCGGCACGCCCGCTAACCACACCGCGTTCGACTTGCCGCTGAACGGCTTTCTGCATACCGATATGCCGCATTTTTACCGCTACGGCGAAGACGGCGAGACCGAAGAAGAATTCGCCACGCGCTGCGCCGACAATCTCGACCGGATGATCCTGGAAGAAGGCCCCGACACCGTCGCGGCGTTCTTCGCCGAACCGGTCATGGGGGCGGGCGGGGTCATCGTGCCGCCAGCGACCTATTTTGAAAAAATTCAGGCCGTGCTGAAGAAACACGATGTACTCTTCGTCGCCGATGAAGTCATCTGCGGTTTCGGGCGGACCGGGGAGATGTGGGGCAGCCAGACCTTCGGGCTCGAACCCGATATCCTGACCTGCGCCAAGGCGCTGACATCGGCCTACCTGCCAATCGCCGCGGTCATGGTCAATAAGCGCGTGTTCGATGCCATCGCGCCGCAGACCGAAGAGATCGGCACATTCGGCCATGGTTTTACCTATTCGGGCCACCCGGTGCCCGCCGCCGTCGCCATCGAAACGTTGAAGATCTACGCAGAAATGGACGTGGTCGCCCGGGTCAAGAAACTCAGCAAGCCCTTCCTCAAACGTCTGCATTCATTTGCCGATCACCCGCTGATCGGGGAGACGATGGGGATCGGCCTCATCGGGGCGGTCGAAATGGTCGCGGATAAAACAACCCGCACGCCGCTGGATCCCATTGGCAAGACCGGGCCCTATCTTGTGACCCGCGCGCAGGAACATGGCCTGATTGTCCGCGCGCTTGGCGACCGCATCGCGTTTTCGCCGCCACTGATCATCTCGGAGGCCGAGATCGGCCAGATGTTCGACCGTTTCGCCACCGCGCTGGACGAAACCGCAGACTGGCTCACCCGCCAAAACTAACATCGGACCCTGAAGGTAAAAACCGTCGGGCGGTAACGCCTTGATATTTTATCTGTATATACATACATATACTTCAACGCGGCAAACCACCGAGAAACCAATGCCATCCACGACCCAAGAAAACGACTGGCTTCAGCCCGGTAATTGCATCAGTTACCGGCTGCGGCGTGTTGCAAGAATGACGGCCAAGAAGTTTGACGATGCCATGCGCCCGCTCGGTATCCGCAACACGCAGTTCACGTTGCTGGCCGCGCTGCACACACTCGGCCCGGTCAGCATCGGCGATCTCTCCGAAGAGCTCGCGATCGATCCGACGACCCTCAACCGCAATCTGGAGGTCCTGTCGCGGCGCGGTTTCGTGCAGGACAAACCCATGGAAGACGGCCGCGTCAGAGCGGTCTCCCTGACGGCGCAGGGTCAAACGATTTACAAAAAGGTGCTGCCGGTCTGGCGCGACACACAGAGCGAACTTCTCGACCTGCTCGGCGGAACGCGCTGGCCGGAAATCGTTACCGACCTGGGGGCAATCGAAAAAGCCAGCGGATCGCCTCCCTAAAAAAATTTAACACGTTATCTGCATATACAGATATTAACTCCGACCGCTATGAGGAATATGAAATGCCCCGGAAAAAACCAAGAATTCTCGTCACCAGTGCCGCCGGCCACATCGGCAGGCCCACTGTCCTGCAACTTCTGGAGAAAGGCTTTCCCGTGCGGGCCTTCGTGCGCCGCCGGGACGCCCGATCGGCAGCACTGGAGGCCGCGGGCGCCGAGTTATTCGTCGGCGATATTCATGACTTTCGCCATCTGCAGGCAGCACTGACGGACGTTCAGCGGGCGTTTCATTGCCCTCCCTTTTCGCCAAACGTGCTGTATGACGCGGCCCTGTTCGCCGTCGCCGCCGAAGAAGCCAAACTTGAATGCGTCACGTTGATGGGCGCCTGGAATCCGCACGCGGTCCATCCGTCAATCCACCAGCGCGGCCACTGGATCGCGCAGCATCTGTATCGCTGGATGCCATCGGTCGACGTCATTCAGCTCACGCCGGGGTTTTTCGCCTTTGACTATTTTCTCGGCCTGCCCGCGGTGGTTCATTTTGGACAGCTGATGCTGCCGCTCGGCGACGGGCAAAACGCCCCGCCATCGAACGAGGACATTGCCCGGGTCGCCGCCGGCACGCTGGCAGATCCCGCCCCTCATATCGGCAAGGTCTACAGACCGACCGGGCCGGCCTTGCTGTCACCGGCAGAAATCGCGGACATCATGGGGCACGTTCTGGACCGGAAGGTGACATACAAGGACGCCAGCTTCCGGATGTTTCAGAAAGCAGCGATTGCCCAGGGTTACCCGATCGATCAGATCGCGCATGTCCGCTATTACGCCGACGAAGTACGCAATGGCGCTTATGCGATGGGTGCGCCGACGGACGATGTGGAGGCGATCACCGGCAGACCCGCGGAAAATTTCGAAACCACGGCACGGCGATACTTCGCAAACCCCGAACTGGTTTATCCCGGCTTGACCGCGGGCTCCAGACTGTCTGCGGTCGCATTTTTGCTCCGCATGATGATGACCCGCCCGCGCAATCTCGCCGCCTGGGAACGGGACCGCGGGTATCCGCTGATCGCGAACCCCGAACTCGCCCATGAAAACGAAGCCTGGCGCGCACACGCCACCAACTTCACAACGCCAAAAGGAAGCGCCTCATGAGTATCACCGATATTTTCGGGCTGCAGTTTCTGCTCAGTCTCCTGGTCTTCGGCCTGCTTGCAGGTTGGCTCGGCCGTCCGATCCTTCAGCGCCTCGAGCTACCGGACGCTCTTTTCTGGCTGACGATCCCGCATGCGTTTCGCCATATCGGCATGGTGTTTGAAGTGCCCGGCGTCGTGTCGCATGACATGCCGGAATCGTTCTCGCTGGCCGCGGCTTACGGCGATCTTACCGCCGGTCTTCTCGCGATCCTCACGCTCGTGGCCCTTCGGCGCCGGTCGGCGGTGATGCTTCCGCTGGCCTG
Organism: Paracoccaceae bacterium; assembly: GCA_047638395.1. Taxonomy (GTDB): domain Bacteria; phylum Pseudomonadota; class Alphaproteobacteria; order MPNO01; family UBA830; genus CAXBCP01. Next base: position 13,062 of record JBLIMV010000041.1, read on the forward strand.
GCTCGTGAACATCGTCGGGACGGCCGATCTCGCCATGGCGCTGCCCCGAATCGATGCCGTCCCCTACTTTCAGTCGGCATGGTACATCCCGACGATGGTCGTCCCCCTCCTGCTGGTTGCCCATTTTATGGCGTTTCAGCGCCTCTTGGCCGGAAAACAAGCGGCACACAGCGCTCTACCTGAAGAGAATGGATAGGTCCTCCGACGCCTGGTAACCGATGGGGAAATACGCACGATCACCGGAAATTGAACGTTTATCCGCCATTCCGGCGCGGCAAAACGGCGCAATTCGCCAAATTCGGGTAAAATCAATGGATTAAGGATCGGCCCCTGCGTGTTTCCATTTGGGATGTCGTTTACTATTGTTTAAGGATCATTGGTCACATTTCGTTAACCAGTTTTGCACCGGTACCGTCAGAAGGCGGGCCGCCCCGTGGAGAGCCTCGATAGATGGACTATGAAAAATTTTTCGCCAACCGTATTTCGGATCTGAGGTCGGAAGGAAACTACCGCGTCTTCGCGGACCTGGAACGTAAGGCAGGCGCATTTCCGCGCGCCGCCAGCCACACCGAATCCGGTGTGGACGAAGTGACCGTGTGGTGCTCGAACGACTATCTCGGCATGGGACAGAACCAGATCGTCCGCGCCGCGATGAAAGAGGCCATCGACAAAGTCGGTGCTGGCGCCGGAGGCACCAGAAACATTTCCGGCACCACGCATTATCACGTGCTGCTCGAACAGGAACTTGCCGATCTGCACGGCACCGAGGCGGCGCTGGTCTTTACATCGGGCTTCGTTGCCAATGAAGCCGCCCTGTCGACCATCGGCGCACATATTCCCGACTGCGTGCTGTTATCCGACGAAGATAACCACGCCTCGATGATTGCCGGCATCCGTCATTCCCTGACCGACAAGGTCGTTTTCGCGCATAACGACGTCAAAGACCTCGAAGACAAACTCCGGGCGATCGATCTCGACCGGCCCAAGGTGATCGTGTTCGAATCCGTCTATTCGATGGATGGCGACATCTCCCCCATCGCAGAAATCTGCGACCTCGCCGACAAATACAACGCGATGACCTACCTAGATGAAGTCCACGCCGTCGGCATGTACGGCCCGCGCGGCGCCGGTGTCGCCGAACGTGACGACGTGATGGACCGGATCACGGTCATCCAGGGCACATTGGCAAAAGCATTCGGCGTTGTCGGCGGCTATATAGCGGGCTCGGCGGCGATGATCGATTTCGTGCGGTCCTACGCACCGGGATTTATCTTCACGACCTCCATGCCGCCGGCAGTTGCCGCCGGCGCCCTTGCCAGCGTCCGCCACCTCAAATCGAGCAACGCGGAACGTGAAATACACCAGGAACGCGCCGCCACCCTCAAATCAATGCTGCGCGACGCAGGCCTGCCGGTCATGCCGTCGGTGTCGCATATCGTGCCGGTGCTGGTCGGTGACCCCGTGCTGTGCAAACAGGTGACGGATGAGTTGATGGACCGGCACAATATCTACGTCCAGCCGATCAATTACCCCACGGTCCCCAAGGGGACGGAACGGTTAAGGTTAACGCCCACACCATTACATACTGACTCCGACATGGCGCATCTGGTAACATCCCTGCAAGAAATCTGGGGTAGGCTGTCCATCCGGGCCGCCGCCTGACAGCCGGGTGCTAAAAACCCGGCTTCGTAAGGAAGACGGGAAAAGGGCATGTTCAGCGATAATTCACTGCTGCCGAAGGAAACGATCAGGCTTGCCGCGCTCGGCATCCTGTCCGAAGCCCCGCTTGCCTATGCCGATCTCGCCAATGCCGTCCGCCAGTTTGTCGGACGTATCGCGGGCCCGTCTCTCGAACTGACCGGCCCGTCGATTGAAATGCTCCGCTATGAAGCGCTGGTCGAGCCGACCAACGACGACAAGGACCCGCTGCTTGCCCTCACGGCCGAGGGACGAGCGGAACTTCTGACCCTGCTCAAGGCGACCGTGCGGCCGCCGATGACCGACATGTCAAAACTGGTCATTGCGCTGAAGATGCGGTTCCTGACCCTGTTGGATGCGGATGAACGCCGCGATCAGGCCGACCTGCTGATCGATGCCTGCGAGCTGGAGCTTGCCCGTCTCAGCGACCTCAGCGACCCGACCGCCGACGATCCTTATTTTCAGGACTGGCTGGTCCACGACATCAGTCTGGTGAATTCACGTCTCACCTGGCTGCACGACTTCCGCGACCGGATCTGATCACTCCTGACCACGGGCGTCTCATGGCCACCTCCGTCGATCTGATTATTGAACCCCGCGCCCGCGACCTCGGCGATTTCACCGTCCGCCGCGTATTGCCCTATGCAAAACGCCGCGAAGTCGGACCGTTCGTCTTTTTCGATCATATGGGACCGGTGGTGTTCCCTGCGGGCAAAGGCATCAATGTCCGCCCGCATCCGCATATCGGCCTGGCCACGGTCACCTACCTGTTCGAGGGTGCTATTCTTCACCGCGACAGCCTCGGCACTGAATTGTCCATAGAGCCCGGTGCGGTGAACTGGATGGTCGCGGGGCGCGGCATCGTGCATTCCGAACGGACATCCAACGAAGATCTTGCCCGCGATGTGCCGATGGAAGGCATCCAGGCCTGGATCGGCCTGCCCGTCGCGGATGAGGAAACCGACCCCAGCTTTGCTCATCATACCGCCGACGACCTGCCGATGTTCACGCGCAACGGTGTGAAGTACCGCCTGATCGCCGGCAATGCATTTGACCGGGAAACACCGGTGCGTGTCTTCTCGCCGATGTTTTATCTGCATGGCGAAGCCCCGGCGGGAGCGTCCATCGACCTGCCCGGCGATCACGCAGAGCGCGCGATCTACGTGGTCAGCGGCGCGCTTGTCGTTGACGGGGAAACCATTGGCGGCGGCAAAATGGTCGTCTTCAACACGGGTGCCGCACCGGACATCGCGGCGACGTCCGACACCCGTTTCATGCAGCTCGGCGGCGCCCCGCTGGAGGGCAAACGCACGATCTGGTGGAATTTCGTCTCCAGCGACACCGACCGGATGAAATCCGCCAAGACGCGCTGGAAATCCGGCGGCTTCGAGACCGTACCGGGCGACGCGGAAGAGTTTATCCCTCTGCCGGAAGATTGAAGAACAACTGGCCAGCAGGGGACACTTTGGCGCCTAATTTCGCCGTGCGATGATCTCCCGCGCCTGCTTCGCCTTCAGCACACAATTCTGATATTCGCTGAACTGTTGCTGCGTCCGGGCAGCAGCGATCAGTCCCGCCGCCTTGGTCCAGTCGATCACCTTGCCCACGCTATCCCCTTTCGCTTTCGAAAGCGCGCGTTCGGCGGCATCGAGATTTGCCTCGCAGGCCGGTCCCAGCCCGCGGTCACCGGCATCGGCGCAGGCGGCGAGGACGACAAGGGCCGCGACGGGAAGCATTTTCATTAGTTGGGTCGGATGCAGTTTGGTCGGACGCATGGTGGATTTCCTTATTCTGGCAGGTGGTACAGACCGCTGACGATTTGCAGTTGGAAACAGTTCCGAATGGAAATATCAACCCGGTTTATCGACATCGCACAGTTTCCGCGGATCAGCGACAACAAGATCGACAGGAAAGCCTTGCTGGAGAAGACGTTCACGCCCTAATCGGCGCCACATGTCAGTGTCGGCAATCCCTCGCCGCCCGCCTTCGCACTCCGTCGTTCCAGCAACACCACATCATGCCACACGCCGTTCAGGTGGCCGTAGCGTTCGCGCATGCCGACGTCGCGGAAACCTGCTTTGCGGTGCAGGCCGAGGCTGGGGGTGTTTTCGGCCATCATCTGTGCCTGCAGGGTCCAGTAACCCGCGGCCTCCGACACGGTGATCAGCCGTTGGAGCAGGGCCGTGCCGATCCCGTTTCCATGGGCGGCGGCGGTGACATAGACGCTGACCTCAGCGACCCCGGCGGCGCCTCAGGTATCCGGCACAGGCGCGAGTGCCGCCCAGCCGATCACAGATTTATCTTCCGCGCGCGTGACCAGTCTGCCGATATCGAGATGGCCGTCATCCCAGGCTTCCCACCGGGGTGGATCGGTCATGAAGGCGGCAAGCCCGGTCGCCAGACCTTCGGCATAGAGGGCGCGTACCTGTTTCCAATCCTCGCGGCGCATATCTTCGATGGAGGACACGGTGCTCATGGTCAGAGCAGGTGCTGACCGCCGGTGACGAACAGTTCCGTGCCGGTCACATAACCGAAATCGTCGGCGCAGAGCTGATAGACCACGCCCGCGACCTCGGCCGCCGTGCCCATGCGTTTCAGCGGAATGCGCGGGATCAGGGCTTCGTATTCCGGGCCGACCATTTCGGTCTCGATCTCACCCGGTGCGACCGCATTGACGCGCACGTCGAGTTCGGCGAATTCCACCGCCAGTTCCTTGGTCAGCGCCGACAGCGCCGCCTTGGATACCGAATAGGCGGATCCGGCAAACGGATGGATCGAGTGCCCGGCAATGGAGGTAATGTTCACGACCGAGCCCTTGCCCCGGTGCAGCGCCGCCGCAAAACCACGGCAGAGTGCCAGCGGCGCAAACAGGTTCAGATTGAAGACTTCATGCCACGCATCCTGGTCGCCGTTCAGCGCGCCGAGGCGCTCCTTAAAACTGGTTTTTGGCGATACCGCGGCATTGTTTACCAGCGCCGACAGCCCGTCCTTGCCGAGAAATTCATTGGCCTCGGCAACGAACGCTTCGAGATCGGCGCTGTCGCTGAGATCCGCGGGAATATGATGGGCCCAGTTCGGATCGTACTTGCAGGCATCGGGCACATCTTCGCGCGAACACGTGATGATACGCCAACCGGCATCGCTGAACCGCCGCACCGTGGCGTGGCCGATCCCGCGGCTTGCGCCGGTCAGGATAAGCGTTCTAATCGGTTCGGTCACAGGATCGGGCCTTTTCTGTCTGTCGGTTCCGGCCTATTTGGCAAGACCCGCCTATTTGGCAAGACCCGACTACTTGGCAAGAAGTGTCGGGATGGTGGCATTGTTCAGGATATGCCGGGTCCGGCCGCCCAGAACCATCTGGCGCAAGCGGCTTTGCGAATAGGCGCCTTTTACAAGCATATCGGCGCCGACCGCTGCCGCATGGGACAGGAATGCTGCCCCGACCTCTGTCGACGACACCTCGAAAGGATGAATTTTCGCATCAACGCCGTGCCAGCGCAGGCGATCCACCAGGTCTGCGGAATCGAGCGGCAGCGGCTGCGGCAGTTTCGGGTCGAGCACCGTCACCTGATCCGCCTCGACCAACGCCTGGATCGACACCGCGATCGTCCGCGCGGCTTCCGGGCTCGCTTCCCAGGCAATCGCGATGTGCTTTCCGCAATCGGCGGGTGCTGCGGGCGGTGCCACCAGAATGGGGCGGCCGGTATCGTGCAGCGCCGCTTCAAGCGTAATCGGCGACGGTAACGGCGTATCGGCGACGGGACGACCGACCACGATCAGATCGTACAGACGGCCGCGCAGCGCGACGACCTCGTCCTCGCGGCCGGTTTCCTCCCGCCAGGACACCGTGACGCCCGCATCCTTCAGCGGCGTATCGGAAACCGTCAGTGCGTGTTCGGCACAGAACGCATCGAACATCGCCCTGGTTTCAACCGCGCGTTCACCGCCCTCACGTTCGGTGACGTCCATGATCTCCTCGATCATGGAGCCGTCCATCCCCTCGCCCGTATACGGCACCAGGCCCCGGGGGTCGGCGCGCACATGCATGATTTCGAGATGGGCGCCCCAGCGCCGCGCGACCTGAAGCGCCGTCGTCAAGGTCGACGCGCTTGCCTGCGCCGAACTGATCGGGACCAATATGGTTTTAAAGCTCATGGCATCCTCCCTGCATCGGGCAATTTAGCGATCGCCGATGTCGATTATATTGGCATGACAATGAGGCGTTTTAAGGCCCGCATCAAGGGTAGAGATTGCAGGGGCAATCGGGGGCAATCAGGGGAAAATGCGCGCCGTCGACCAACCGCCACCGGAGACACGTGTATAGATAACGCGTTCGTGGAGGCGGAACGGTTTGTCCTGCCAGAACTCGAACCGGGCGGGCACCACCCGGTACCCGGTCCAGTGTGGCGGCCGCGGCACAGAACCAATACCAAATCTGGCGGCAAATTTTGCGACCCGTTTCTCGAGCTCGAACCGGCCCTCCAGCGCCTGCGACTGATCGGATGCCCAGGCACCGATCTGGCTGCCACGCGCGCGGGTTGCGAAATAGGCGTCGGCCTCGGCATCGCTGACGCGTTCGACAGAACCGTCCACACGGACCTGGCGGCGCAGGGATTTCCAGTGAAACACCAGGGATGCGCGCGGATTCGCATCGAGCTCGCGCCCCTTCTGGCTTTCGGTATTGGTGTAGAACACAAACCCCCGCGCATCGGCGTCTTTGAGCAGCACCATCCGGGCCGACGGCGCACCATCGGCATCGGCGGTCGCCACGGTCATTGCGGTCGGATCGTTGGATTCCGATTCGTGTGCGTCGGCCAGCCAGCTCTGAAACAGCGTCAGCGGCGTATCGTCGTTCACATCGGCGGTCGTATCAGTCATGCAACTCTCTCAATAAGGGCCGTAAATCTCTCAGAAACCCCGAAAAATCGCCAAAATCGGGACATCTTCACGAGTGTGCCACAATTTCGCCAAAATCACGCCTGACCCTTGCAATTCCACCCTGCCAGACCCCATTTTAAGGGTACGGGGGATTAATCACGGTCAATCGTCGAGGGACGGTTGTCATCTATATACGCAATCCGCACCGGGTGAGTCACTCACATGTCCGGTTGCAGGTTACGGTATTGAAAGGGCACGACATGAGATTTACGACAATGAAGGCTATAGCCGCGAAACCGGGAAAATTCCTGATCCCGCTGGTCGCCGCATCGGCACTGGTCCTCGCGGGTTGTGCGGGCCAGGGACAGAAAGAAACCGGCGGCACGCTGGTAGGCGCTGCCGCGGGCGGCCTGCTCGGTTCTCAGTTCGGGTCCGGCACCGGTAAGCTGATCGGCACAGCAATTGGCGTCGTCGCGGGTGGCTTTCTCGGCAAAGAGGTCGGCAAGTCGCTCGACAATGCCGATAAGGCAGCCATGAAGCAGTCCACCCAGTATTCGCTGGAAGCGACAAAGGTCGGCCACACATCGAGCTGGAGCAATCCGGATAGCGGCAATCGCGGCTCGGTCACACCGACCAAGACCTATCAGGCCCCCACGGGTGAATACTGCCGCGAATATCAGCAGACGGTTACCGTCGGCGGCAAGACCGAAGAAGCCTATGGCACCGCCTGCCGTAATCCGGACGGCACCTGGAAAGTCAAAAACTGACCCGCTGATACCGGGTTAATCAGAGGGTCGCCCCGTTGGGCGGCCCTCTTACTTTTTACCGTGCCAATCGCACCGATCAAATTGACCGGTCGCACTGATTGTGTAGGATGCGGAAGTCTGCGGAAGCGGCCCATTCGGCGCCGCCCGCCTTCAGAAAAAACGAGGTTGGCATGTCGGACGCCGGGGCATTAATGCACGGAAAACGAGGATTGGTGATGGGGGTCGCGAACGACCGGTCCATCGCCTGGGGCATCAGCAAGGCACTATCGGATCACGGTGCGGAGCTTGCTTTTACATTCCAGGGCGAAGCGCTGGAAAAACGCGTCCGGCCGCTTGCCGATTCTATCGGCGCAAAGATCGTCCTGCCCTGCGACGTCACGAACTCAGCCAGTATCGATGCCACGTTCGACGCTATCGAAAAGGAATGGGGTGAGCTCGATTTCGTCGTCCACGCCATCGCCTATTCCGACAAGGATGAGCTCAAGGGACGGTATGTCGACACATCGCCCGAAAACTTCGCGATGACGATGAATATCTCCTGCTATTCGTTCACCGCCATCTGCAAGCGCGCGGTCCCGCTGATGAAAAATGGTGGCAGCCTGCTGACGCTGACCTATGCCGGTGCCGAGCGCGTCGTGCCTCATTATAACGTGATGGGTGTTGCCAAGGCAGCGCTTGAAGCCAGCGTCCGCTATCTGGCGGTCGATCTCGGCGGCGAGAACATCCGGGTCAACGCCATCTCGGCCGGCCCGATCAAAACGCTGGCCGCATCGGGCATCGGCGATTTCCGCTATATCCTGAAATGGAACGAGCTCAATTCGCCGCTCAAGCGCAATTCAACCATAGAAGACGTCGGCGGCGCGGGATTGTACCTGCTGTCGGACCTTTCCTCCGGCGTTACCGGCGAAGTGCATCACGTCGATTCCGGCTATCACGTCGTCGGAATGAAATCCGTGGACGCGCCGGATATAGCGACCGTCTAGAAAGTAGCTAGAAAGTAGGACACGATGTCCGATAACAGTTTCGGCCACCTGTTTCGCGTTACCACGTGGGGTGAAAGCCACGGGCCGGCAATCGGCTGCGTCGTCGACGGCGTACCGCCCGGGCTCAAGATCACCGAGGCCGAAATCCAGGGCTGGCTCGACAAGCGCAAACCGGGATCGTCCCGCTTCGTCACGCAGCGCCGCGAGCCTGATACGGTCGAAATGCTGTCCGGCGTGTTCGAGGGCAAGACCACCGGCACGTCTGTCAGCCTGATGATCCGCAACCAGGATGCGCGCTCGAAGGATTACAGCGAGATCAAGGACAAGTTTCGCCCGGGTCACGCCGATTACACCTACTGGAAAAAATACGGCATTCGCGATTATCGCGGCGGCGGGCGTTCGTCTGCGCGTGAAACCGCCTGCCGCGTCGCCGCCGGCGGTATTGCGCGCAAGGTGCTGGGCAGCAAAATCAAGATCCGCGGCGCCATGGTGCAGATGGGCGACCGTGTCATCGACCGTGACAACTGGCGCTGGGCGACCGTGGCCAAGAACCCGTTCTGGTGCCCGGATGCGGCAGCGGCCAAGGAATGGGAAACCTATCTGGACGGTATCCGCAAGCAGGGCTCATCCGTCGGCGCGGTGATAGAAATCGTCGCATCTGGCGTGCCCGCCGGTCTCGGTGCGCCGATCTACGGCAAGCTGGATGGCGACCTTGCCGCCGCGATGATGAGCATCAACGCGGTCAAAGGCGTGGAAATCGGTGCGGGCTTCGGTGCGGCATCGCTGACCGGTGAGCAAAACGCCGACGAAATGCGCATGAAGGACGGCGAGGTCGAATTCGAATCGAACAATGCCGGCGGCGTGCTGGGCGGTATCTCGACCGGCCAGGACCTGGTGGTCCGTTTTGCCGTCAAGGCGACCAGCTCTATCCTGACACCGCGCAAGACCGTGACCCGTCAGGGCAAAAACACCGAGATCGCCACCAAGGGCCGCCACGATCCCTGCGTCGGCATCCGCGGCGTGCCGGTCGGTGAAGCCATGATGGCCTGCGTGCTGGCCGACCACCTGCTGCGGCACCGCGGCCAGATCGGCTAACGGCACAGCCGAGATATTCCCACACAGGAAAGCCGGAAAATGCTTTACGCACTCGTCCGAAGAGACCGGCCCGGCCGCGCAGAACAGCGCGCCCGGCTCCAGCCTGCGCACGCTGCCTATCAGGAAAGTTTCCTCGACATGGTCGTCTATGGCGGCGGGCTTGTCGGCGATGATGTCGACACATCCGGCGACGTCGATATCCGCGACGTGACCGGCAATATCATCGTGTTCGAGGCCGACCGGAAAACGGTCGAGGATTTTCACCGTAACGATCCCTATACCCTGGAAGACATGTTCGAGTTCGCGATCATCGAGCGTATCTGGCAACGTGTACCCGCCCCCAACCCAGACGCATAACCCTGCAAAAGAGAGCTTAGATGGACCCCTGGTTTATGGGCGCGCAGCAACTCGCCGCCGAAATTCGCACCAAACGCATTTCTGCCACCGAGTTGCTGGACGGATACCTGGCCCGGATCAACCGCCACAATCCGGCCCTGAACGCAATTATCATCCTCGATGAGGCCGCAGCAAGGACGGCGGCGAAAGCGGCAGATGACGCGCTATCAGCGGGGTCCGAGGTCGGACCGCTGCACGGCGTGCCCATGACCATCAAGGAATCGTTCGATCTTGCCGGACACCCATCGACCTTCGGGCAGCCGGGCCGGCGCGATCATAAAGCCGCGCGGGATGCGCTGACAGTCGAGCGCCTGAAAGCCGCCGGCGCAATCGTGATGGGCAAAACAAACGTGCCGCTCGATCTCGCCGAATGGCAGTCCTTCAACGAAATTTACGGTGTGACCGTCAATCCGTGGGATACATCGCGCACGCCGGGCGGATCGTCGGGCGGTGCCGCGGCAGCATTGGCCGCCGGGCTGACGGGGCTGGAGATCGGCAGCGATATCGGCGGTTCGATCCGCGTGCCCGCCCATTGCTGCGGCGTGTACGGGCACAAGCCGACCTACGGGATCGTGCCCTTGCGTGGTCATGCGCTGGGGCCCGACGAGGCCGATCCGGACATCATGGTCGCCGGCCCGTTATCGCGCCGGGCACAGGACCTGAGGCTTTCGCTCGATATCATCGCCGGCGCCGACCCCGAGGCGCCCGGCGCATGGCGGCTCGATCTGCCGGACGAAAACCGCAGCCGCCTGGGCAATTTCCGCATCGCCGTGATTACCAATGACGCAAGCTATCCGGTCGACAGCGACACCAGCGCCGCGCTGGAGAACGCCGCAAAACATCTGGAAGACGAGGGTGCGACCGTCCTCCGCAACCCGCAACTGCCAATGCCGAGCGACGCGCTCTGGCTGCTTTATCTCACCGTTCTGCGCGGTGCGACGTCGGGGCGGCTGTCAGACGAACAAGCGGCGAAAATCGCCGCGAACGCCGCCGGGTTCGATGCCGTCGATATGAACTATGATCCCGTGCAGTTCCGCAGCCTCAGCCAACGGCACCAGGCCTGGCTGCATGCCTGCGACCGGCGCGAAAAACTGCGCAGTCTCTGGCGGAATTTCTTTGGTGATGTCGACGCCCTGATCACCCCGATGATGGCGACCGCCGCCTTCCCGCATATGCGCGAGCT
>JBLIMV010000042.1:0-20515 GCA_047638395.1 Paracoccaceae bacterium
TCTAGACGCCTTCGCGTCGGTGGGATCTAGACGCCTTCGCGTCGGTGGGATCTAGACGCCTTCGCGTCGGTGGGATCTAGACGCCTTCGCGTCGGTGGGATCTAGACGCCTTCGCGTCGGTGGGATCTAGACGCCTTCGCGTCGGTGGGATCCAGGCGCTAAAGCCCGAATGCGCCTTCTTTCGCCAGGGCTCTGAACTCTTCGCGGATCAGTTCGGCGATGGCATCCGCGGCGGGGGTGGACGGGCGATCTGTGCGGCGGATAAATTTGCGGGTCAGCTGGAAACCGTCGAATTCGGATACAACGAGCTCACCGCGCTCGACCTCTTTGAAAATCGAGGAATAGGGCATCATCGCGTAACCGAGGCCCCGGAGGACGAAATCCTTGATGACGTCGGGGCTGCCGGCCTCAAAACGAACGTGGATGGGCACGTTGTGGGCGGCAGCCGCATTTTCGAGCATTGCGCGCCCGCCCGACGGCCGTGCAAACAGCACCATCGGTTTGTTGACCAGGTCTTTCGCGGAGCAGGGGGCAGTCGGCATATCCGAATATCTGGGTGAGCCGACCAGGTAGACTTTTTCGGTCACCAGAGACTCGGTGGACAGATAATCCCCGACTTCCGGATCGACCATGATCGCGAGATCGATCCTTCCGGTATCCATTCCTTCGAGCAGAAAATATGAGACGCCTTCGGTCATCTGCAGGTCGATGCCGGGAAAGCGATCGTTGGTCGCCTCCGCCAGCCGCGCATAGAGCAACCGACTGGTGGTCGAGGACGCGCCGATCGTTACCGTGCCATGGGGGCTGGACGTTGTGGCGGTGAGCTCCGCCTTGGTTTCTTCAACATCCCGCAGGATGTTATCGGCCCGGCGCTTGAGTTTCTCGCCTTCTGCGGTCAGGCGTATGCCGCGCGCATGGCGTTCCATGAGGATCACGCCAAGTTCCTCCTCCAGAGCGCGCATGTGTCGGCTGAGGGCGGACTGGGCGATATTTGCCCGGGCAGCGGCCTCGCGGAATGATCCGCTCTCCGCGATCCTTGTAAAGTACTGAAGCTGGCGTAAATCCATGGCATTCCAGACCGATCTCAAATCGAGATCAGTCGTATCGCGATATGGTATTTGTAGCAATCCGGCAAATTCAATAGTTTCCTATCTAATTAATGAGGAGCAGCCGGAATACGGCGTCCCGAAGGATTTAGGCTTCATGGATACCGGGCGTTACCGGTGTTCCGGCGACAGGGAAAACAGGCCAATGGCCGACGGCTCGGGAAATATAGGGACTGAAAGACCGCTGTCTGCGATGCAGAACGAGCGCAATATCCCCTATACGAACCTGCGTGACTGGCTCGAAGAGGCCGAGAAACTCGGCGAGGTCAGATACGTCGAGGGTGCCAGCTGGGAACGCGATATCGGCATGGCGACCGAAGTCGTCCAGCATGATGAAAAAGCGCCCTGTGTCGTCTTTAGCGAAGTACCCGGAACCCTTGAAGGTTCACGCCTTCTGGTGAATTTCTTCGCCGGTAAACGCATGAATATGACCCTCGGATTTCCGTCCGAAATGTCGAAGGTCGAGCTGAGCGACGCGTTCCGCACGGGCTACGTCGAGAATATGCCGGAAATCCAGCACGAGATCATCGATGACGGCCCGATATTCGAGAACGTCATGGAAGGCGACGATATCGATGTCGAAGCGTTTCCGGCGCCGCTGTGGCATGAGGAAGACGGCGGCCGTTATGTCGGCACCGGCTCCTATAACGTGACGCGCGACCCCAATACGGGCTGGATCAATGTCGGTACCTACCGCGTGATGATCCACAGCAAGAACGAAGTCGGGTTTTACATCTCACCGGGCAAGCACGGCCGTATCCACCGCGACAAGTACGCTGAACTCGGCGAACCGATGCCGACCGTCATTGTTGCTGGCGGCGACCCGATGACCTTTTTGATGGGCACCTCCGACATTCCGTCCGGTACCTGTGAATATGACGTCATCGGCGGGTTCCGGGGCGCGGCGATGAAGCTCGTGGAGGGCAAGCACACCGGACTGCCGTTCCCGGCGGACGCAGAGATCGTGATCGAAGGTTTCGTCCACATGGACGACAAAAGACCTGAAGGACCGTTCGGCGAATGGACCGGCTATTACGGCTCGCAGATGCGCGCGGAGCCGGTCATGGAAATCAAGGCGATCTATTACCGGAACAAGCCGATCCTGTTTGGTTGTCCGCCGCAACGCCCGCCGGACGAAGTGGCGCGCTTCCGGTCAATCACCCGGTCCGCAATGTTGAAGGAGAACATCAAGGCGGCGGGTGTGCCCGACGTGCAGGATGCCTGGCTGCATGAAGTCGGGACAGCGCGGATGTTGATGGGCGTGTCGATCAAACAGCGTTATCCCGGTCACTCGAAACAGGCAGGACATATCGCCTGTCAGTGTCAGGTGGGGGCATATGCGGGCAAGTATGTGATCGTCACCGACGAGGATATCGACGTTTCGAATCTCGAAGAGCTTATCTGGGCGATGCTGACGCGCTCCGAGCCATCTGAATCGATCGACATTATTCGTGGCACCTGGTCGACCCATCTCGACCCGCGTATTTCGCCCGAAGACAAGGCAAAAGGAAATTTGACGAACAGCCGCGCGATTATTGACGCCTGCAGGCCGTTCCACTGGAAAGACGAGTTCCCGAAGGTCAATGCACCGTCGCTGGAACTTGCAAAGGAATCCCGCGAAAAGTGGGGTTATCTCTGTGACTAGAATAATAACAACAGTCCAGAGCTATGTTCTGCCGGAAGGTGGTGCGGTTTCGACCGCCCTGTTGACCGGCCAAAAACAAGAACGGTCACAAGACCCAAAACCAAAAACGGTAAACAGGCCAAATAATAAAAACGGCTAAAATCCGATAACAAGAAAACGGACGACAGACTGGGGGGCGGCGCAAATTTTGCGCCGTCTCGTTTATCTGCTATCCGGTTCGTTCGATTAACCAGGAGAATAAAAATGGACGGCGCAATCGCCAATCAGCATGTGCAGACCGATCTACGGGATTTCCTCGCCGCGGTCGAAGAGGGCGGCGAACTGAAGAAGGTCGCGGGCGCCCATTGGGACAAGGAAATCGGTGCCGTTACCGAGGTTCTGTACCGCGAGAAGGTCGACCGCTCGCCGTTGCTGCTGTTTGATGAGGTGCCGGGTTATAAAAAGGGTTTCCGCTGCCTGTACGGCATGCTGGGCTCTCCGTACCGTCTGGCGCTTGGCATGGGCATCGATCCTGCCGGATCGGGCGACCGCCGCGCCATGCTCGATGCCTATCGTGAACGCATCAAACAGTACGAGCCCATTCCGCCGAATGTGGTCACTGAAGCGCCGATCCTGGAAAATATCGACCGCGACGACGAGGTCGACCTGACCAAATTCCCGGTGCCGGTCCATCATGAAAAGGATGGCGGGCGCTATATCGGCACGGCCTGTGGCGTGATCACCAGAGACCCCGATACGGGGCGCGTGAATGTCGGCACCTACCGCGTGATGCTGAACGGCAAGAATATCGCGACATCCTATATTTCAAACGGCAAGCAGGGCCGTATCCAGCGCGACAAATACCTGAAAGAGGGCAAGCGCTGCCCGATGGTCATTGTCGTCGGCGTCGATCCGGCAACTTATATCGCTGCGCGCTACACGTTGGCCGATCACATTCCTGAACTCGACTGGGCAGGCGGGCTGTCCGGTGCGGCTCTCGACGTGGTCGAAGGCGAGGTTACCGGTCTGCCGTTCCCGGCGCGTTCCGAACTGGTTTTGGAAGGTTGGGTGTCGCCGGACGAGACGGCGCTCGAAGGCCCGTTCGGTGAATGGACCGGCTATTACGCCGGCGATGCCAAGGAAGAGCCGGTCATTCATATCGAGCGGGTCTATTATCGCAACGATCCGATCCTGACCTGCGCTGCCAGCCAGAAACCACCGCATAGCCATCTATTCGAGCGTTGTTTCATCCGCTCGGCGGGCCTGCTGGATTCGCTCGAAGGCGCTGGCATTCCCGACGTCAAAGGTGTCTGGGTGCATCAGGCAGGCTCGGGGCGCACATTTGTCGCGGTCGCCATCAAGCAGCGCTATTTCGGTCACGCCAACCAGGTCGGTCTTGTTGCCTCCCAGGTGAATCCAATCGGGTATGTCGGCCGCTACATCGTGGTGGTCGACGATGATATCGATCCGACTGATATCAATGACGTCATATGGGCGATGGGCACGCGGTCGGACCCGAAGCGCGATTTCACCATCCTCGATCGCACGTGGTCGTCACGCCTAGACACCATGGTGTTTGATGACAAGCTGTATAACAGCCGGGTCGTCATCGACGCCTGTATTCCCTACGAGCATATCGACGATTTCCCCGAGGTCGCCATGACCTCACCCGAACTCGCGAAGGAAGTGCGGGCGAAATTTCCGGATGTGTTCGACTAACCGGGCTAAACCCGGGCTTTTATCTCGGCGGGGAGAGACAGCGATACTGTTGTCCCCGCCGAAACCCGGGAGTCGATATCGAGGTCGGCTGAGATCAACTCGGCGAGCCGCTTGCAGATAGGCAGGCCCAGCCCGGTACCGTTGATTTCCCGGGCGACGTCGGCGCTGCCGCGGAAATAAGGCTCGAACACCAAGGCCAGCTCGTCCGGCGGAATGCCGCGGCCTGTGTCCGCAACGCTGATACGTGCGGGCGTGGCCGATGTCGCGGCGGCGACGGTGAGTGATACCCGGCCCGTAGGCTCGGTGTATTTGAGGCCGTTGGACAACAGATTGGTCAGTATCTGGGAGACCGCGCGCTTATCGGATACGATGGTGACGTCGGGACCGGGCTCGAATTCGAGCGTGATCTTGCGGGCATCGAAGCTGTCGCGGAATATCTCAATTGTATCTTCCACCAACGGTCTGAGCGCGATTGTTTCCGGGTGGATGGGGAATTGTCCGGCTTCGATGCGGGAAAGATCAAGAAGATCATTCACCAGTGACAACAGACTGTCGGCAGCCCCGTGAATGTGCTGTCCATATTCCTGGAACCGCTCGGCCGCGAGTTTCCGGGTCGTTTCCGTTGAAAGTATATCGGAAAAGCCGAGGATCGCATTGAGCGGCGTTCTCAGGTCGTGGCTCATCCGCGCCAGGAAGTCCGATTTCGCCCGGTTAGCGTCTTCGGCCTGCTGTCGGGCCAATTCGAGGGCGGTCGTCCGCACCGCGACTTTGTCTTCCAGCGTGCGGTTCAGATATTCGAGATCGAGCAGGGCCTGTTTGGTGGTGGAAACATCTTCCTCGACGACGACGATGACCGGCAGCCCCGAGACCGGGTCGCGACCGCGTTTGATGTCCAGCCGGTGCCAGCGATTGCCGACAGTGGTTAACATCAGAAATTCACCGTCAGGCTCGCTGCCGCCGTCGACTTCGGCAAGCAGGGAACTTCCCTCCGCCGGATTGGCAAATTTGGTAACGAAGACATTGGCGACCGCGTTGGCCTGTTCAGCATAACCGCCGGCGGCCAAGCCCACGCTGAAGGCTTCTCTCGCTGCGGGGTTCATCGACAGCAGGTCGCCGTCCAGGGTGAAATAGCTGATCATAATCGACGTATAGCGAGTGGCCTCAACCACGCGCTGGTCGGTGGCGTCGATACCGGCATTGTCGGACACGGCAGCTTCCATCAGGAGCGCGTCGCGGTGGTCGGTGCCGACCCTGACCGGCGTGTAGCGGAGGTTAACCGGCACCGGGGTGTCGTCGGGGTACAGCGTCCAGCTGTCGAGGGTCGGCTGTCCGAGCGGTGCATGGTCGAAGATTTGTCGCAGCCGTTTGCGCACCGTGCTGCTATCCGTCGAATAATCCCTGTCGATCATGTCGTCGAACGACGCTGCATGCCAGAACCGGATAGCCGCCTGGTTCGCCCACCACATACAATGACGGTCGATATCGAAGACCCATATCGGCGTCTCGAAAATATCGAGAAGCTGAAGTTTGTCTCTGGAGGCGAAGGCCCAATTGGACGTAACGCCACCAGCAATGGCGTTATCGCTGGTTATCAAAGGACAGGGTGCTCACTCTTGCTGCCGACCCCTCACCCGACCATCGGGCAGAGCGGGCTCTACCCGGCAGTATGTATGTTTAGGGTTGTGCGTGTTGAGTGGCAACAACCGAAATCGGTGTCGTTTCAGGCAGGGGTTTCTAGTATCCGATACGCGGCATCTTCCGCAACCCTGGTGCGGGCGGCGTCGAGCCCGTCTTCGCTGCGCGCGTGAATGCGGTACAATGGCTGTCCTGCGGTAACGGAATCGCCGGGCCGCGTGAACAAATCGAGTCCCGCGCCCTTGTCTTTGGGCGCACCGGCGGCCCGGGCAATTCCTGAAAGGGCGAAACAATCGATAAAGTCCACGGTGCCGTCTGCGTCGGCCGCGATCGTGACCGTGTGTGTGCCGATCTCGACCTCTTCGGGTGGTGGACCCTGGGCGGCGATTATCCGTTCAAACGTTTCATATGCGGCACCGCTATCCAGTAGCTCGCGGACCTTGATCGGCGCCTCCGAGGGCGACATCGCCGGATCGAAACAGAGGATCGAGGCGGCGAATTCCAGCGCCTTTGCACGCAAATCCGCGGGTGCATCCGCATCGTTGCGGAGAACCGAGACGACGTCACGGGCTTCGAGCGCGGGGCCGATGCCGCTGCCGATCGGCGCACGGCCGTCGGTCAGCCTTACATCCAGCGTCAGTCCCAGCGCCGATCCGACATGGAGGAACAATGCGCGCAGTGCTTTTGCGTCCTCTGCGGTACGGACCTTGGCGGTTGGCCCGAGCGGGACGTCGATAATGCAGTGGGTTGCACCCGCTGCCAGCTTCTTGGACAGGATCGAGGAGACCGACCAGCGCAGCGAATCCAGCTTCAGCGGGCGGGTAATGGCATTCATTACCTCATCGACGCGGGAATGGTTCAACCGGCCGTTCCAGGCGATGCAGCCGTTGGTTTCGCGCACCACGCGGCGCACGTCATCTGTGTCGAGATCGACGCGGGCAAGTACTTCCATCGCGTCTGCCGTGCCGGCGGGCGACGTAATGGCGCGCGATGATGTCTTGGGGATGGTCAGGCCGTAGGCTGCGACGAGCGGAATGACCACCATGGTGATGCGGCTGCCGGGAATGCCGCCCATGGAGTGCTTGTCCACAACGAGGTCGGCGTTCCAGTCGATAGACGTGGAATAGTCGGCGCGGGCGCGGGCAAGCTCGACGGTTTCGTCATCGGACAGGTTTTCGGTCACGGCAACGAGGAAATCGGCGATTTCCTGGTCGGTGAACCGGCCCGACACGATATCGCCGATGACATCGCGGTACCCGGCGTGATTCAGCGTGCCGCCGTCGATTTTGCGGCTCAGGAGCATGCCGCTATGCGGGGCCTCGCCTTTTAGCGCCGCGACGAACTTCGCAATGCCTTCGTCCGCCGTGCCGTCGTTGGAAATAGTGGTTTTGACGGCTTCTTCCGGAATCGATGCCGCATGGCGGGCGAGCCGGGTTCTGATTTCATCCTCGGATTCCCGCCCGCGGCCGGCAAGGCGCCCGGCGAGAATTCCAGGTGATGCTGTAACTTCGAGCACGATTGCCGGCGAATACCGCGAGATCGCCTCACCAATCACGGCGCGTGAGACATTGGCAATCACATGACGGCCGGCGGCCAGGTCGTCAGCGTAGGCTGCGGGGATCGCGTATTTCAGGCCGTGGGCCTGCCAGTCGAGCATGAAACCGCCCGCCTGGTGGCGCGTGTCGAATTCGGCATCCGTGACGCCATCATGGTCTTCACCGCCGGCATCCTGCGGGCGTGTGATGGCACGGCGGGCAAACAGAATCTCCTGGTTGCCGGCAAGCGCCGCGCGGGCGCCGTCCATCAATGTGTCTTTGCCCGCCCCGCTGGGACCGACGACGAGGAACAGTGTGCCCGGCATTCAGAAGCCATTCAGACCTATTTGGAAATCGTCACGTCGAGGCCGATATCGACCGCCGGGGCGGACTGGGTCATCCGTCCGACCGAAATAACGTCGACGCCGGATTCGGCCTTTTCCTTGATGGTATCCAGCGTGATGCCGCCTGACGCCTCGGTTTTAGCGCGACCGGCGATGAGCGCGATGCCCTTGGTCATCATAGCGGCCGACATGTTGTCGAACATGATGACGTCGGCGCCGGCCTTGGCGGCTTCGCCGACCTGCTTGAGCGTGTCGCACTCGACCTCGATTTTGGTCAGGGCAGGGGTCAGGGCGCGCGCCTGGACAAGTGCCTTGGTGATGGAGCCGTGGACGGCAATATGGTTGTCCTTGATCATCACGCCGTCATGCAGCCCGAGCCGGTGCGGGCGGCAGCCGCCGATGCAGGCCGAATACTTTGACAGCATACGCAGACCGGGAACGGTTTTCCGTGTGTCGATGAGCTGGGCGTCGGTATGGGCGATCTTGGATGCGTATTCGTTGACCAGCGTGGCGATACCGCACATGAACTGGAGGATGTTGAGCGATGTGCGCTCTGCGGTCAGTAGACCGCGGCCAGGGCCGGTGATGCGCATCAGGGACGTGCCCTTCTTCGCCAGCGTACCGTCTTTGACCATAACCTTTACCTTGGCTTCCGGCACCATGTGGCGGAAAACCTCGGCGGCGACCTCGATCCCGGCGATCACGATATCCTGGCGCGTGTTCATCAGGAAGTCGGCCTTCGCGTTGGCGGGGATCATGATGTTTGTCGTCAGGTCCTGGATGCCGACATCCTCGGCAACCCATTCCTCGATCATAATCTGGATATCTTCCTTCGGCGGCAGCAGGAAGGTCGCGTCGATTGTGGTCGGGCGTGCCTTGGCGGCAGATTTCGCAGCAGGCTTCTTCGCGCTTTTCGAGGTGGCCATTCTGGGTTCTCCTTGTCTGGAATATTCATTTGTACACAAACAAATATTCCAGAGCAAGATTCGGGTAGAAGATTCTTAGACGACTAAGCATTTCCCGTGACGTTCCCATGAAATGTCTGCTTTAATTGCCAAAAGCAGGAGGAACACGATGGATAGCGGCATCGATAATGCGCGGGAACTCCGCAAGGAGATCGACATTGAGACCGATACGCGGGAAATCCTCGCCCGCGCCAGCCGGTATGCGGAAGAACGCAATTTCAAGGACTGGCTGATTGTCGATGTGGATGCTCACCATTCCGAGCTGAGCTCCTGGAAAGAGGTCATTCAGTACATTGAAGACCCGGTGCTGCGTCAGACGGCGATTGAGATGCAGAACCGCACCGGCGCCGGGGCAGGTCTGTCCAATGCCGTGGGCGGCCTGCGCTATCAGGATGTTGGTGGCCGTATCCCGCATCAGACCGCGCTCAAAGAGGCGATAGACGACGACAGCGTCCACCGCGACGTCACGTTGATGCGCCGGGTCATGGATGCGCTGAGCATCGACTGGCAGATCCTGTTCCCCGGCAACCTGCTGCAGCTGGGCATGCATCCGCAGCCCCGCGTCGAGGTGCAGCTTTCCTTCGCCTATAACCGTTTCCTGATGGAGCGCATCATTCCGGCCGAGCCCCGGCTCAAAACGATGCTGTATCTGCCGTTCTGTGAGCCCAAGGAATGCGAGCGCATGGTAGAGGAGTTCGGCGACCATCCGGATGTGCTGGGCTTTATGGTGACATCCGTGCGCTACAAGTCGGTGCATCACGACAGCTATATGCGCCTGTATGCGATGCTCGAAGAACGCGGCAAGCCGCTGTGTTTCCATGCGGGCAATAACTGGCAGGACGAATATCTGAAGCAGCTCGATACGTTCATCTCCATGCATGCGATCTCGTTCGTGCTGTGCAGCATGGTGCACCTGACCAACTGGGTGATGCACGGTCTGAACGAACGCTTCCCCAATCTCGACGTCATCTGGACCGAAAGCGGGGTCGCGTGGGTTCCGTTCATGATGCAGCGCCTCGACAACGAATACCTGATGCGCTCATCCGAAGCACCGAGCCTGAAGAAGCTGCCGAGCGAGTACATCGCCGACATGTACTACACGACCCAGCCGATGGAGCGGACCAACATGGATCTGCTTGAAGGCACGTTCAAGGCAATGAAAGCAGAAACTCAACTTCTTTACGCAAGTGATTGGCCGCATTGGGATTTTGATGCGCCGAGTAGTGTCTATGACCTGCCGTTCCTGAGCGATGACGCGAAGAAGAACATCATGGGCCGCAACGCCGCACGGCTGTTCGGCGTGCCCGACCCGACTGCCTGAGCGCCCGAACTGCCTGATCAAAGGAGAAATGACCATGATCACCGTCCTCGTGACCTACAAGCTGCCCGCCGGCATGGACCGTGCAGCGGCCGCCAAACTGTCAGAAGATACCGCGCCCAAATTCCAGGCGCTCGCGGGGCAGGGGCTGCGTACCAAGCATTTCCTGTATCAGGAGGCCGACGGGCTCGGGGGCGGGTTCTATGCGTGGGAGACGCGCGCACAGGCAGAAGTGTTTCACTGCGAGGCCTGGCTCGATTCCATGGAAGAGCGCATGGGATCGCGCCCCAAACTGACGTTTTTCGAGACGGCCGTGGTGGTCGATAACGCCACCGGCGAGGTGCAGGTTCAGGCGGCTTAGGCGCGTCTAGCCGGAAGACTGGACCCCGGGACGAGCCCGGGGTGACAATGTGGGATACTCAAACCCGGTGTCATCCCGGGCCTGTCCCGGGATCCAGACGGGCGGTGGATGAACGAATATTTCGTCTACATCATGGCCAGCAAACGAAACGGGACACTGTACGTCGGCGTGACGAATGATCTGGCACGGCGGGTGCACGAGCACCGGACCGGGACGGCTGACGGTTTCACGCAAAAGCACAAGGTCAAAAGCCTTGTCTGGTACGAATCCCATTCCGACATCGAAATGGCGATCGCCCGCGAAAAAACGATAAAGCGCTGGCCTCGGAAGTTTAAACTGAATGTCATCGAAGAGATGAATCCGGACTGGGATGATCTGTATCTGACACTAAACGAGTAAGACTGGATCCCGGGACAGGCCCGGGATGACACCGAATTTGTTTCTTCTAACGCAAGCACTCATTGTCATCCCGGCCTTGTGCCGGGATCCAGCCTTTTACCGCGATAAACCTCTAACGCTTCTGCCGCACCTGTTGCAGCAACTCGTTCAGCGTCTCGTCATCCTTGCCCATTGGCTTCACACGGCTGAATTTGTCGCGTTCGGCGCCGCGCCAGGTGGCGGGCTTGGTGGCGTCGATGGCGAGCTTGCCGCCGATCCGCATCACCGTGTAGTCGTCCTTTACCTGCGGGATGGAGATATCCAGCGGGTGCAGGCGTGATCCGGGGAACATGTGGGTCATGGTCGCGGGGTCACAGCGGCATGCAATGGCCCACAGCACTTCCTCGGCGTTGTAGATATCGACATCCTCGTCGACCGCGATGGCGATTTTCACGTGCAGGTTCGGGCCGGTCAGCGCAGACAGCAGCGTGTCGCGCACCTGGCCGTCCCATTTGGCCTCCATCTGGATGATCATCATGAACTGCGATGCCCAGGGCGGCACGAACACATCGAGGATGTTGGTGTTACCGTGGGTTTCCTTCAGCCGGTTGTAGTAGGTGGCTTCCATCGGCAGCGTGATCAGCGGCTGGTGGTCGGTGAACCATGTCGCCTGCATGTGGCGGAAGATCGGATCCTTGCGGTGCGTGATGCCGGTGATCTGGAACACCGGGGCAGGGCCCTCGGCGCCGGCACCAAAGGTGGTGAATTCGCCGAACGGGCCTTCGGGGGCGCGGTCTTTGGGGTGGACCAGGCCTTCGATCACGACCTCGGCATGGGCCGGAACCTCGAGATCAATCGTGTCGGCCATGATCATCTCGATATCTTCACCGAGGATGCCGGCGCCGTATTCCAGCTCGTCGAAATCCTCGTGCTTGCCGGACCAGTTCGACATGATCTCGTAAACCGGGTGCAGGCCGATTGCGAAGGCCATCGGCATCGGCTCGTCCATGGCGACGTATTTCATGTAATGGGCGTAGTTGTGCCGTGCCGCCATCCAGAACGTGGCCTTTTGCGGGTCGTCGGTCAGCATCATGCGGATGATGGCCTCGTTGCGGATGCCGGTTTCCGGGTCCTTCGTGATCGTGATGCCAGAACCGAGATAGCGCCCGCCATCGCCATGGCTGTGTTGCGGGATGGGCAAGGCATGCAGGTCGATATCGTCGCCCAGCATTTTGACCTCTTTGACCGGGCCGTCATCGACCATCACGGATTTGCCGCGCTTGGTGGCCATCTGTTCCGCCAGATAGGGGCAGACCTCGTTTGCGTTATCGAGGCCGAAAGCGGCGGCCTGTCCGGCGCGGTCCTTGATCAGGATGTCGGTCAGCCGCCAGTCCGGGAAACCGGTCATGTTGTGGAACATCAGCGGCCCCTGGCTTTCGGAGCACAGGTAGCCGACCTGCGTCAGCGGATCGACTTCATCGTGGATATGCAGCATCCGGTTATCGACGGATTCGAGAAAGGTACGAAGTGAATGCGGCATGTCTGACGGTTCCCGTTTTTGTTGTTACGATACAAATATAGCGCATGGGCTGCGCGGTGCACGCCTCGAATTCGGGGCGCGATGAATTGGCAGTTATTGTTTGTGTACATACAAGTTTGTAGCTAAGCTTATTTAAGCGTCAAAATTGTTTTAAGCTTAAAATAATTAGTGACCGACCGGCGGGGGCATATTATGATCCGCCGGATTGACGGAATTCAAACCGTCCGCGGGATGCGGGGCGGTGGACAGCGAAAGGAATGACAGATGGCGACAGACGCAGCAGAAGCCGGCGGACACTCACCGCGCAAGTGGGGCACTTTCAACTGGGAAGACCCGATGGCGCTGGACAGCCTCCTGACGGAAGAGGAGCGCATGGTGCAGGAAACCGCGCGCGCTTACGCTCAGGACAAGCTGATGCCGCGGATTGTCGATGCCTATAACGAGGAACGTGAAGATCACGACCTGATCCCCGAAATGGGTGCGCTCGGTCTGCTCGGCCCGACGATCCACGGCTATGGCTGCGCCGGCGTCTCGTACGTTTCCTATGGCCTGATCGCGCGCGAGATCGAAAAGGTGGATTCGTCCTACCGCTCCACCCTGTCGGTTCAGTCCAGCCTGGTGATGTGGCCGATCTATAATTACGGCACCGAAGCCCAGCGCGAAAAATACCTGCCGAAGCTCGCCAGTGGCGAATGGGTCGGCGCGTTCGGCCTCACCGAGCCCGATCACGGCTCCGATCCGGGCGGCATGAAAACCCGCGCGAAGAAAGTCGATGGCGGCTACAGCATCAGCGGCGCGAAGATGTGGATCTCAAACTCGCCGATGGCCGATGTATTCGTGGTCTGGGCGAAGGACGACGAAGACGTCATCCGCGGCTACATCCTGGAACGCGGCATGGACGGCCTGTCGACGCCGAAGATCAAGAACAAGCTATCCTTGCGTGCCTCGACGACCGGCGAAATCGTGATGGATAACGTCTTCGTGCCGGACGAAAACTGGCTGCCGGAAGCCCGGGGTCTTAGCGGGCCGTTCGGTTGTCTGAACAATGCCCGTTACGGCATTGCCTGGGGCGCGCTCGGCGCTGCCGAATTCTGCTGGCGCGCTGCCCGCGAGTACGGCCTGGAGCGCACGCAATTCGGCAAACCGCTGGCATCGTTCCAGCTGGTCCAGAAGAAACTGGCCGACATGCAGACGGATATCTTCATCGGCTATCAGTCCTGTCTCCAGATGGGCCGGATGATGGAAGACGGGACCTGCGCACCGGAACTGATTTCGATGCTGAAGCGGAATTCCACCGGCAAGGCGCGCGATATCTGCCGCGATGCCCGCGACATTCACGGTGGCAACGGCATCTCCGACGAATATCACGTGATGCGCCACATGATGAACATGGAAACCATCTACACCTATGAGGGAACGCACGATATTCACGCGCTTATCCTCGGACGGGCGCAGACCGGCATTCAGGCGTTTTTCTAAACCCCGGAATGGTACAGAATGGAAACGGGCGGATTTTCGGATCCGCCCGTTTTTGCGTTTAGCGAGCAACCAGGTTCGGAAACAGACATGACCCAGCCCCTAGATCACCTCCGCGTTCTCGATATGAGCCGAATTCTGGCGGGACCGTGGTGCGGCCAGACGTTTGCTGACCTCGGCGCAGAGGTCATCAAGATCGAACGCCCCGGCGTCGGCGACGACACGCGCGGCTGGGGGCCTCCTTTCCTGAAAGACAAGGACGGCAACGAGACCGACGATGCGGCGTATTTTCTGTCGGCCAATCGCGGCAAGAAATCGGTCACCGTCGACATCACCAAGCCCGAAGGTCAGGATCTGATCCGCCGGTTGGCGGCCGAATGCGACGTGCTGCTGGAAAATTACAAGGTCGGCGGACTGAAGAAATACGGCCTCGACTATGACAGCCTCAGCAAGGTGAACCCGCGCCTCGTCTATTGCTCGATCACCGGGTTCGGCCAGACCGGGCCGTACAGCCCGCGTGCCGGATACGACTTCCTGATCCAGGCGATGGGCGGGCTGATGAGTGTCACCGGCGAGTCCGAGGACAAGCCGGGCGGCGGGCCGCAGAAAATCGGCGTTGCACTTTCCGATATCCTGACCGGGCTTTACACCACCATCGGTGCGATGTCGGCGCTGGCGTATCGTGACAAGACGGGCAGGGGGCAGCATGTCGACATGGCGCTGCTCGACGTGACCATCGCGTCGACCGCCAACCAGGCGATGAACTATCTGGTCACCGGCAAGGCGCCGACCATGATGGGCAACGCGCATCCCAACATTGTGCCGTATGAGGCCTATAAGGCAGCCGATCACTATATCATTCTGGCAACCGGCAATGACGGCCAGTACCAGCGGTTCTGCGACGTAGCGGGCAGGCCTGATCTTGCCACCGACGAACGTTTTGCGACCAACCGCAACCGGGTCGGCAACCGCACGACCCTGGGGCCGATCCTCAACGAAATCATTGCTGCAAAGCCGCGCAGCTTCTGGCTGGAAGAGCTTGAAAAGGTCGGCGTGCCCTGTGGGCCGATCAATAACCTCGAACAGGTCTTTGACGACGTCCACGTACAGGCGCGCGGCGCGCGGCAGGAAGTCGAACACCCGGTCGCCGGCGCGATCCCGACGGTGGCCAACCCGATCCGTCTGTCGGAAAGCCCCATCGAATACGACCGTCCGCCACCCGTTCTGGGTCAGCACACCGACGATGTTCTGGCCGATGTATTGTCGCTGGACCCGGCGGAAATCGCGGCCTTGCGTGACAAGGGTGCGATTTAGCCCACGGAGTTAGGCAGGAGCGTCAGGCAGCGCGGACGCGGTTGAGGAACTCGCCCACGGCTTCATTGAGCCTTGCCGCCTGACCCGACAGCGTCTCGGCGGATTCCAGCACGTGGTTTGCCGCCTCACCGGTATTGCCGGCGGCCTGACTTACCGCATTGATGTTCGTGTTGACCTCGTCTGCCGCTGCGGAGACCTGCTGGATGTTGACGGAGATCTCCTGGGTTGAAGATCCCTGTTCATCGACCGCGGCCGCAATCGCGGACGATATATCGTCGACCGTGCGGATGGTCGCACCGATTGAGCCGATGGCGCTGACGGCCTCACCGGTTGCTTCCTGAATAGCCGCGATCTGGCCGCCGATTTCGTCGGTCGCCCGGGCGGTCTGGTCGGCCAGCGATTTGACCTCGGTGGCAACGACGGCAAACCCCTTGCCGGCTTCCCCGGCGCGGGCAGCCTCGATTGTAGCGTTGAGCGCCAGAAGATTGGTCTGGCTGGCGATATCGTTGATCAGTTCGACCACTTCGCCGATCTTGCGCGCGGCAATTTCCAGACCCCCGACGCGGTCATTCGCGGTGTCCGCTTCGGTCACGGCGTTACGCGCTGTACTCGCGCTTTCGGATACCTGTCGTGTGATCTCCTGAATGGAGGCAGACAGCTCTTCCGCCGCGCTGGCGACGGTCTGAACGCTTGTTGTCGTTTCCTCAGACGCGGCGGCAACGGCCGCTGACTGGGATGTCGCTTCGGACGCATTCGCCTGCAGGCTCGTTGCGTTGGATTTGAGATCGCTGGACGCGTCGGTAATTTCGGCGACAACGCTGCCGACTTCCTGTTCGAACACCTCAGCAAGTTCGAGCAGATTCTGGCGACGCTCCTCCGCGGCGGTTTCCTCGGCGAGGCGACGGGCTTCGTCTGCTTTTTCCTCGGATTCCCGTTGAGCCTGTTCCATTTGCATCCGCGAACGCAGAACTTCGCGTTCCTTCTCCTCGGATTCTTTTTTCAACTGTTCACTCTCGACCAGACTTTTCTGGAAATCCTTCAGGGCGTGAGAGACAGCGCCGATTTCGTCCCGCGATGTGGATTTGATCTCGATGTCGAGTTCCCTGTTCTGCAGTGAACGGATCGCTGAAAGGACCGACTGAAGCGGTGTGGCAATCTTGAATTTGACCACTGCCCAAGCAGAAACCAGGGCGATCAGGACGCCGAGGATCGCGGCGATCATCACAAAACGAACCGCAAACTCTTCATGCTGCTTCGCTTTCCGTGCTGATTGTTGCGTGAATTTTTCAATCTCGACTAGAAGCTCTTCGAGGTTGTGATTGAGTGCGTTCTCCTCTTTCTCGAGCTTGAATGAGAGCAGCCGGGCTTCGTTTAACTTTCCGGCCGTCAGCAATCCGATCGCCTCACGCGCATGTTCTTCGAATACCTTGTGCTGGGCTTCATACGTCGTCAGCGCGCTGACGACGTGTTCGAATTCTGCCTTTCCTGCCTTAGTGGTGGCATTTTTTACGGCAGCTGCGGCCATGTCTTCGCCGGTTTTTACCTCGACGGCGATTTTCTTGGAATATTTGTCAAAATTCTTCCAGGAGTTTTCAAAATGGGATTTTGCCTCCGGGAATGTCCGCATTTCCTCGCCGTACCGAAAAGCGCGTTCGGTGCTGATGGCCTGTTCGAGCTGATGCGTCGTGATCTTGCTGATCATCTCGACCATTGGCGCATCGCGTTCAGCAATAACATCGATCTCGTGCGCAATCTGTTCCATCTGATAGATCGCGGTGGCAGAGACGGCGACGAGGAAGAACAGACAGATGCCGACAACCGCGCCGATTTTGCGGCCGACAGTAAAGAAACCGGCACGCATTTCAGTGTGTGCATCGGCAATGTCTTCGGATACGGCAGGGGGGGGGCAACGGGCGCTTCGAGCGCAGAGGTCTCTGCTGCCGGCGGGGGCTCTTGGCCTGCAGCTGAGGCAGCCGTTTCCGTGTGGGCGGTGGATTCACCATCGCCGACGGGGCTGTCGTTCGCTTGAAGGGCGGTTTCCTGAATTTCCTGGTCCGACATCACTGTAACCTTGTTGTTGCTCGCGCAAGTCTGCACGCATCTAAACGAATGAATACATATGTATTCTTGCAAACCTGAACACAGAAAATATCTAAACGTTTCCTTAAATGTGAAGCACCTGCGCGAAGCCAGAAGGTGATGCGATGCATGGGCGTGTTTCCCGCAGGATACCGATGCATTCGGGCTTGATTTAGGACCGGAACTGGGGCGCCAGAATTCAGGCGGGCCGGGCAATCGTCGCGTTGTGGCTGCATCTCCTGCTTACGAAACTTGACAGCGGAGGGTGCCTCGACCATCGTTCGTGTACGAACAATTAAGGATGCTGCCCTATGGCTTGGCGCGCCGCCGACCGTACCGAACAGACGTTGAAGGCACAGAACGACGATGTGTCTGAATACCTGCTGGAAAACCAGGTGGGCCATCTGTTGCGTCGCGCGCACCAGCGTCATACGGCGATCTTTCAGGCGACCATCGGCGATCAACAACTGACGCCGCTGCAGTTTGCCGCACTTATGAAACTCGCCGATGTTGGTGAGGCCTCCCAGAACCATCTGGGGCGCCTGACCGCCATGGATGCGGCGACGATGCAGGGAGTGATCAAGCGCCTGATCGCCCGGGGCGTGATCGCGCGTCGGCCCGATCCGGATGACCGCCGCCGTCTTCTGCTGACCCTGACAGATGATGGCGTCGCACTGGTTGATGAGGCGACGGCCCGGGGGCACTGCATTTCTGATGAAACGCTGGAGCCGCTGTCACCCGCCGAGCGCCAGACGTTTCTGAAGCTTTTGCGCCGACTGACAGACTGATAATGGGGCTTGCGGGCTAAATAAAAACGGCGGCTCGAAAGCCGCCGTTTTTGTCTATTGCTCTAAGTTGATCAGCCGGCTCTGACCTTCTCGAGAAATCCCTTTACCGAGCTGCCGAGCTTGTCGGCTTCGTCGGTCAGCGACTTTGCCGAGGAAAGCACCTGGGTTGCCGCAGAACCGGTTTCGCCCGCGGCCTGGCTGACAGAGGAGATATTGGTGTTCACCTCGTCGGACGCAGCCGAGAGTTGCTGGATATTGTTGGAGATTTCCTGGGTTGCGGAACCTTGTTCTTCCACAGCGGCGGCGATCGCTGACGCGATCTCATCGACTGTCTTGATGGTGCCGCTGATTGATGCAATCGCTGTAACGGCTTCGCCGGTCGCACCCTGGATCGCTGTAATTTGGGCACCGATATCTTCGGTGGCCCGCGCGGTCTGATCGGCAAGCGATTTGACCTCGGTGGCCACGACGGCGAAGCCTTTGCCGGCCTCACCAGCGCGCGCCGCCTCGATCGTCGCATTCAGGGCGAGCAGGTTCGTCTGGCTTGCAATGTCGTTGATCAGTTCGACGACCTCGCCGATTTTTTTGGCCGCTTCCTCAAGGCTCCCGACCTTCCCATTCGCCAATTCGGTCTCCTCAACGGCACCGCGTGCCGTCTTGGCGCTTTCGGATACCTGCCGGGTGATTTCCTGGATCGACGCCGACAATTCCTCGGTCGCGGTCGCGACGGTCTGGACGTTCGAGGATGCTTCTTCCGAGGCCGCGGCGACTGTTGCCGATTGCGAGCTGGTTTCCTCGGCCGTAGCACTCATGGTCTGTGCGGCAGACTGCATTTGTGTTGCGGCGGACGAGATCTGCTGGACGACGCTGCCGACATCGGCTTCGAAGTCTTCGGCAAGCTTGAGAAGTTCTTCTTTGCGTTGCTTATCCGCTTTTTCCTCGACCTCCCGTTTCGCCGCTTCGGCTTTCTGTTCGGCTTCCTCGGCTTCGATTTCGCGCTGTTTCTCGGCTTCGGCAACCTGGCGGTCCCTTTCAGCCGCCTCGGCCTCAAGCCGCTTGGTTTCCTTCATTTTTTCGCGGAAGGTTACGAGCGCCCGGGAGACCGCGCCGATTTCGTCGTTGCCCCGTATGGCGATGTCGACGTCGAGGTCGTCCGCCTGAAGTGCGGTGATGGATTCGATCACCGCGCGCAACGGCCGTGAAATCGTGCGGCTAACCAGAAGCCAGGCAAAGAACGTCGCGAACAGAAGGCTGGCGCCGGCGACGATCTGCAGCAGCTTGACGGCGAATTTTTCATGTTCTTCGGCGGTCTTTGCGGCATTGAGGGTGAAGGTTTCGATTTCGGTCAGAAGGGATTTGAGTTCATGGTCGAGCTTTTCGACTTCAACTTCGATTCCGTCGACGAGCTTGATTGCCTCCGCTGTATTTCCCGAATTCAGCAGCTTGATCGCCTCGATGGAATGTTTGTCAAACCCCGCGTGATGAATTTCGATCTGTTTGAACGCGGCGAGAACGTGGGAAAATTCTTTTTTCTCGATTTCCGTGTGTGCGGTGTCGATGGCGTGCTGCGCCATCTCTTCGCCTTTTTTGATTTCTTCGTTTACCTGGGCTGCCAGCTTCTCAAAATGATGGACCGACTTCTCGAAATTCGACCGTGCTGAAGCGTGGGTTTGCATTTCTTCGCCGTAGCGCACGGAGCGTTCAAAACTTAACGCCTGTTCGAGCTGGTGGACCGTGATTTTGGTGACAATCTCGGTGAGCGGGATATCGCGCTCCGCGATACCGACGATCTCATTGTTTATTTTCTCCATCTGGGTGATTCCGATCGCCGAGACCGCAATCAGCGCGAGCAGGCAGAGCGCGACCACGCCGCCGATTTTTGTGCCGACATTCAAAGAGAGGCCGCGTTTCGGTTTTCCCGCAGGGGGCGTTTCGTCGAGTGCGGGGGAAGCCGTCTCGTCGGTCATCTCAGTGATGGTATCAACTTCGGGGAGTCCGGTATCGTTGGTCATGATCGTGCCCTCTTTTTGTCTGCCACTACAAAATTGAATTTGTTCGTCTTTTTGGCGATCAATACTGTGTGGACGGAGAAAAAATTTTATTATACGCCCGTCTTATTTCGCAGAAGACAGGATTAGTGCGAATGGGTCTCGTGTGCTTGTGTGTATGTTTTTATAAGTATTCTATTAAATATATGAATACATATTGTAATGCATGTGTAATGCATGTGTAATGCATGTGTAATGCATGTGTAATGCATGTGTAATGCATGTGTAATGCATGTGTAATGCATGTGTAATGCATGTGTAATGCATGTGTAATGCATGTGTAAT
>JBLIMV010000043.1:0-19102 GCA_047638395.1 Paracoccaceae bacterium
TAGGCCGTCTGATGGCCCTGGCCGTGGCTGTGGGTGCCGGCGACGACCGAGACCGCGCCGGTCTCATCGAAGCGGATTTCCATCCGGTCGTTGAACGGTGAGGCAAAGTCGATAAACGAACACACGCCGATGCCGCGCAGCTTGCCGCGGGATTCGGTTTCCGCCTTCCGGGCGGCAAAGCCCGGCAGGTTGGCAACCTCGGCCGCGTGTTCGGTAATGCCGGCAAAATCGCCCGAATCGTATACCGTGGGCACCAGCGTGGTGAACGGCATTTTTTCCTTCGGGATGTAATTGCGCTTGCGGATTTCCACGGGATCGATGCCCATCTCGTCCGCCGCGATATCAAGCAGGCGTTCGACCACGTAAACCGCTTCGGGGCGCCCGGCACCGCGATAGGGACCGGTCCAGGTGGTGTGGCTGAACACGACGCGGATATGGATATGCATCGCCTCGTATTCATAGACGTTTGGATACACCATTGAGCCGATACAGGCGGGCACCGGCGCGGAGGATGACAGGTATGCGCCAAGGCCGTAATCGGCGAGCACGCGGATGGCGATGATTTTACCCTTCGCATCCAGCGCCATTTCGCTCAGGCATTCGGCATCCCGGCCATGGGTGTCGCTGACCAGCGATTCAGAGCGCGTCGCGGTCCATTTGACCGGCCGGTGCAGGCGCATCGCCGCCCAGGCGCACATCGCGTCCTCGGGGAAGACGCCGCCCTTCATGCCGAACCCGCCGCCGACATCCGGGGCGACCACGCGGAACGCCGTCGCCGGCTTGTCGAATATCTCGGCATAGGCTGCGCGATGCTGATGGGTGCCCTGGCTCGACATATAGATCGTCCAGTTATGCTGCGACGCGCGGTATTCGGCCAGGGACGCGCGCGGTTCCATCGCGTTGGCCGAAATCCGGTTGTTGTGCAGGTCTGCTTTGACCACATGGGCGGCTCTGGCGAAGGCGGCATCGGTCGCGGCCGCATCGCCACGGTCCATCTCAAACCACAGATTGCCCTTGTTCTCGTCCCAGACCTGGGCCGCGCCGTCCTTGACGGCCTCGCGGGTCGATCCGACCGCCGGCAGCGATTCGTAATCGATCATGATCAATTCGGCAGCGTCCTGCGCCTGATTGGCAGTATCGGCGACGACAAAGGCGACGCAATCGCCGACACAGCGGACCTTGTCGCTCACCAGGATCGGGTGCGCCGGGGTGGGCGACGGCGGGCCGCCAAACGCCATCGGCGGCACATGGCAATGGATCGCGCCAACGCCGTCGGCGGCGACATCCTTGCCCGTCAGGACAAGCTGCACGCCGGGCGCCGTCTCGGCGGCGGATGTGTCGATCGATTTGATGTCGGCATGGGCATGCGGCGAGCGCAGCACGTAGCCGTAAAGCTGGCCGTGCAGGTTGATGTCGTCGACATATTGTCCCTGACCCATCAGAAATTTCGGATCTTCCGTGCGCGGCACGGGCTGTCCAACACCGAATTGCATGTGTGTATCCCTTTGATTTGGGGGTTGTCCCTGTATCGCCGGATATTTAACCAAACGCCGCGGGGAGTCGAGGGGGCGGGGGCCTAAAACAGTGGACTTCGACCCCCTTCTCGCCATATTACCCGCGCTATGACCGAATTGGCTTTCACAAAGATGCACGGGCTCGGCAACGACTTCGTGGTGATCGATGCCCGCGCCGGGAAACCGGGGGCGGGGCTGGCGATATCGGCTGCCCAGGCGGCGGCGATTGCCGACCGGCGCACCGGCGTCGGCTGCGACCAGTTTATCATTATTGAGAACGCGCCCGATGGGGACGCTAACGAGGGTGTGGATGCGTTTATGCGTATCCGCAACGCCGATGGCGGCGAGGTCGATGCCTGCGGCAACGCCACGCGCTGTATCGGTGCGGTTCTGCTCGATGAGACCGGCAAGGACACCGTCCTGATCCGCACCGGCGCGGATCTGTTGACGGTGACGCGTGCAGGCAATGGGGCGGGCTACGGGCTGGTGACCGTCGATATGGGTGTCGCCCGGATCGGTTGGGACGAAATCCCCCTCAGCGCCGAGGCGGACACGCTGCATCTCGATCTGTCGCGTGGCCCGCTCAGCGATCCGGCGGCGGCCAGCATGGGCAACCCGCACGCGACTTTCTTTGTCGACGACGCGGAAGCGGTGGCGATTGCCGAGCACGGCCCAAGCCTGGAACACGATCCGATTTTCCCCGAACGCGCCAATATCGGCGTCGCCCAGATCATTGCGCCTGACCGTATGCGGCTCCGGGTGTGGGAACGAGGTGTCGGACTGACTTCTGCCTGTGGCACCGGCGCCTGCGCCGCTGTGGTGAACGCGCATCGGCGCGGTCTTGCAGGCCGGCGCATGGTCGTTGTCGTCGATGGCGGAGAATTGCTGATCGACTGGCGCGAAGACCGCCCGGGCGGCGCGGGACGCGTCTTTATGACCGGACCGGCGGAAACCAGCTTTTCGGGTGCACTCACGCTCGGGCCGCTGTCATGAGCGCGCCTAAAATCCTGACTTTTGGCTGCCGGCTGAATGCGTTTGAATCAGAGGTCATGCGCGGTCATGCCGAGGCGGCGGGGATGACCGATGCGATCATCGTTAATTCCTGCGCCGTCACTGCCGAGGCCGAGCGCCAGGTGCGCCAGTCCATCCGCCGTGCCCGGCGTGAAAACCCGGACGCGAATATCGTCGTTACCGGCTGTGCCGCGCAGATCGATCCGGACAAGTACGCGGCCATGGAAGAGGTCGACCGCGTCATCGGCAACGAGGAAAAGCTCAGCGCCGAGACATGGATGATCAAAGACGATACGCCGCGTGTGTCGGTCAACGACATCATGAACGTGCGCGAAACCGCGCCGCATCTGATCGCCGGGTTTGAAGGCCGTGCGCGCGCGTTTGTTGAAATTCAACAGGGCTGCGATCACCGCTGCACGTTCTGTATCATTCCTTTCGGGCGCGGCAATAACCGCTCGGTGCCCATCGGGGTGATTGTGGAACAGGTCCGCCTGCTGGTGGCAGAGGGTTACCGCGAGATCGTGCTGACCGGGGTCGATATCACCGATTACGGCAAGGACCTTCCGGCGCGGCCACGCCTGGGAGAGATGATCAAACGTCTGCTGACGCTGGTGCCGGAACTGCCGCGCCTGCGGCTCAGTTCGGTCGACCCGGCAGAGATCGACGACGCGCTGTTCGATCTCATCGCGCATGAGCCACGCCTGATGCCGCATTTTCATATCAGCGTGCAGGCCGGTGACGATCTGATCCTGAAACGGATGAAACGCCGTCACAGCCGTGCCGATATAGAGGCCTTTGTCGGCAAGGTGCGCGCGCGCCGCCCCGATGCGGTGTTTGGCGCCGACATTATTGCGGGCTTCCCCACCGAATCCGATGCGGCCTTCGCCAACTCAGTCTCGCTGGTTGAAGATTGCGGCCTGACCTGGCTGCATGTTTTCCCCTATTCGGAACGTCCCGGCACGCCGGCGGCCAAGATGCCGCAGCTGCCCGGCAACGTGCGTAAAGAGCGCGCGGCGGCACTTCGCGCGGCAGGGGCTGTTCAGGTCAGCCGGTTTCTCGATGCCCAGGTGGGGGTGACGGCGGACGTGCTGGTCGAGAAAGATTCCGGCCAGGGTGGCGAAGGCCGCTCACCGCATTTCGCGCACGTACGGATCGAAGGCGAGTTCGAGACCGGTGCTATTGTATCGGCGCGAATCGTCGGTCGTGACAACGACACCCTGATCGCGCACAAAGCAGCATGACCGAACAAAAAAAAGGCTGGCTCGCCCGTCTCCGCGCCGGGCTCAGCCGCACGTCGTCCCGCCTGTCCGACGGCATTTCGGGCATCTTTTCCGGCCGCAAGCTGGACGATGCCGCGCTTGAAGACCTCGAAGACCTGCTGATCACGTCCGACCTCGGTGTCGAGACGGCGGCGAAGCTGTCTGCGGAACTGGCGCGCACCCGGTTCGACAAGGAAGTCTCGGCGGATGAAATCCGCAATGCGCTGGCCGCCCAGGTGACCACGATCCTGGAACCGGTGGCGAAGCCGCTGGTCGCAAATCCGGCCCATCGCCCGCACATCATTCTGGTCACCGGGGTTAACGGTTCGGGCAAAACGACGACCATCGGCAAGCTGGCCAAACGGCTGAAGGAAGATGGCAATTCGGTGATGCTGGCGGCGGGCGATACGTTCCGTGCCGCGGCCATTGAGCAGCTCAAAATCTGGGGCGAACGCGCGGGCTGTCCCGTGGTATCGACCAGTCAGGGCGCAGATGCCGCGAGCCTTGCGTTCGAGGCCATCGACCGGGCCCGGGCCGAGAACATGGACGTGTTGATCATCGACACCGCCGGGCGCCTGCAGAACCGGGACGATCTGATGCAGCAGCTCCAAAAAGTCGTCCGCGTGATTACCAAGCAGGACGAAACCGCGCCCCACGACACCCTGCTGGTGCTTGACGCGACGACCGGCCAGAACGCCCATTCGCAGGTCGAAACCTTTCAGAGCATGTGCAATGTCACCGGGCTGATCGTGACCAAGCTCGACGGATCAGCACGCGGTGGTGTGCTGGTGGCGCTCGCCGAAAGGTTCGCCCTGCCGGTCCATGCAATCGGTGTCGGTGAAGGCGAAGACGATCTGCGTCCGTTTGAGGCCGAAGCGTTCGCGAAGTCGCTGGTGGGGTTAGACGGTTAAAGTCTGGCCTGTTCGGCAGTTTGTCTGCAGCTAAACTCAATATGATTTGTCATCCCGGCCTTGTGCCGGGATCCAGTCCAGCGTTTGCGCAGTGGATAGATGGACCCCGGCACAAGGCCGGGGTGATAATCTTTATTTAGACCTGAAGATGATGGGCGCCCGGTCGGCGTTCCGACAGACTAGGCCTGCCGTCCACCTGCGCGCAGGAATTCCAGCCTCAGATCCAGTTTTTCGCCCATCCAGAACGGGTACCAGGCGTGATCCCTGAACGCGTCCTCGGCATCGGGGTGGAGCAGGATCGTCAGATCGTCGCGGTTATACATCAGCCAGGGCACGATCTCGGCAAACAGGTCGTGGTCGAATTCGATCTGGTACATCGCCTGCGGGTGCGGCCCGACGGCTGTGTCGCGGAACCGGCCCATGCGCACCTGGCCCGGCCATTTGGCCCAAGCCTTTTCGCGCAGCCGGGCTGCTTTTTCCCGGACAGCATCATCATCGCCGTAATAGATGTGGGCGTGATAGTAGTTGATCTTGGTCTCGTCGCCGTTCTCAAACGTCTCGTCTGTATCGCTGATCTTTGAATCGGCCATCTGTCTGTCCCGCTGCTGCGTCCTGCTTCGAGACTGATCTTACATGTTCGGTGGCGCGTCACAAAGCGCTGACCATTGACTCTTCAGACCGGCGCGCCTTCAATTCTTTCAACAGCAACCTAATAAAAAAGGGAGGACACGATGGCAGTCATGGGATTTGAGGTTTTCGACGGCGATGGACATGTGCTCGAAAACGACGATGAGATCGCCTCCTATTTTGAGGGTGATTTCGCTAACCTGCAGCGCTTTAAGACGTTCGGCGTGTGGCCGAGCCTCGATGGCTGGGCGCGCGGCTTCATCATGGCATCAAACGATGGCGAGCCCCGCCGATACACTCATACCGACGCCAAGGTGTGGGGTGAGATGCTGGAAATCATCGGCGCCAAGGGCACCGTGCTGTACCCGACCGCGGGCCTTGCGGCCGGGCTGATTTCCGATCCCAAATGGGCGGTCGAGACGATCAAGGCTTATAACAACTGGCTCGAAGATCGTTACACGTCGAAGGACGAGCGGCTCTACGGTG
This sequence comes from Paracoccaceae bacterium, assembly GCA_047638395.1. Taxonomy (GTDB): domain Bacteria; phylum Pseudomonadota; class Alphaproteobacteria; order MPNO01; family UBA830; genus CAXBCP01. The sequence continues at coordinate 5,809 of JBLIMV010000043.1, forward strand.
CCGGAATCGTGCCGGTGCAGGACCCGCAAGCGGCGGCGAAGGAGATTGCCCGCTGTGCGACCGAACGGGTGCGGTTTCCGGCGATGATGCTGCCGTCCCAGACATATCTGGGTAAAACCTATGGCGACGAATTCTTCTGGCCGATTTTCGAAGCCGCCGAAAAACACAATATGCCGCTCGCCATTCATGGGGGGCCGAGCCGCGGCATGGGGTTCGATCATTTCCGCGAATTCGTGAAGGTGCATACCCTGGAACACCCGTTCCCACTGATGATGCAGCTCACCGATATCGTGTTCTCCGGCGTGTGGGATGCATTTCCGAAGCTCAAGATCGCCTTTCTCGAAGGCGGTGCCACCTGGGTGCCGTTTATGATGGACCGCATGGATTACGAGTACGATTCCGTGTTCGGTGCGGCCAGCCGGCAGAAGCTGAAAAAGCGCCCGTCCGATTATCTGCGTGAAGGCGATAACTTCTGGGTCGCGATGGAACTGGGGGAGGCCAACCTCAAATACACCATCGACGCGATCGGTCCCGACCGCATCCTCTATGCATCAGATTATCCGCATGAGCCGACGGAAGACGATCTGACAAGCGAGCTGCCGGAGTTTCTGGAGACCAGCGAATTTTCTGACGAAATCAAGCGCAAGCTGGTCCATGACAACATGATCAGCTTCTACAATCTGGCTTGACGGGGCGGGGCTAAGGCCCAAAACAGAAAAAGGGACGGTCCAAAAGGTCCGTCCCTTCTCCGGAGCCGTTACGACCGCGCCTGGGGGAAAGCGGGGGTCGGTAACGGCAGGTTGTTGGTCAGTAGATACGTGCAGAGAATTCTGCATCAGCAAAATCACCCGCTGGCGCGGCGCTGGTCTGCACGTGTTCCGGTGTGACGCCGGATGCCATCATCTCCGTGCCCCGATCAACCCCGGCGGCAGCGGCCGCACCGAAAAGGGCGACGGTGCCAAGGGCGGCGAGGGTTAGTCTGATAGTTGTACCTGAGCGTTTCATCATCTTTGTCCCGACGGCCCGGTTGCCGTCTCTGTCATTCCATCCGGTGTTGTTAAGCATGTGGGGTGCTGTGCACCGGTTTAAAGGCTGGAAATAGGGCAATTGTGTGACATGAGTCACACGGGGCTCATATAAGGCCCGCCAATCAAAAGGGGTGCGCTAATCCATGGCGTCCTGGCGGACTACTTGATCCAACGAAGCAGACCTTCGACGGTCATCGGCCGGTCGCCGCCGATATTTTCCACCGGAGATTCGCCGGGTAGCTTGGTCACTACGGTTTCCGAGGAAGCAAGGATCCAGACAGCGAGCCCGCCGATTGTCAGGCACGCCGCGAGGAAAACCGTGAAAGTGGTTTTCGAGCAGTACATGAAGAAAATCCTTTGGGGTGAGTCAGTCACCCACCCGACGGAAATCGGCAGTTCTCATGCGTGCGAAAACGGCCATTCCGACCGGTTACTTAAATATGGGGTGAATATTCGAAGAGTCAATATCAATAAAAAATGACACAAAAAGAAATAAACGTAAAAATAAAGAATTAAATTGTTAAAAACTCGAGGTGACTTTTATTTGGCGATATCCCCGCGGCAATTAGGTCACCGCCGAATCCGCATCCGCCGTCTAGGCTGAGCGTAAATTCGGTCTCGACCACGCCGCTATGTTCAGGGTCGAGGCCGCGTATGACGCGCTCCGTGCCGAAAAACGGCGCAGTCATGCCCTCGAACCCCGCCGTGTTCCACCACAGCCCGTCGCCCTGGGCATCGAGCGGGCGTTCGGGGTCGAGCCCGGCATGAACAAAGACCAGCGCGCCGTCTGCCGTATAGGCCGCATGTTTCAGCGATGACAGGAATTCGCGGTGGCCGGGTGCGGCGTTCAGCCCGGTCCGCAGGCTTTGTGTCCAGCGGGTGACCGCGACCGCGCCCTGGGCGCAGGCGACCTCGCCGTCATGCGCATTGCCACCATAGGCCGCAATCGTTGGGCCGACGCCCTGGTCCACCATCCAGCGCAGCACATCGCGCGGGTTCACCGCGAATTGCAGCTCCAGCAGCTTGTGCAGCATTTCCTCCTGCCGGCCGCGCAGGATGGCGTAATCGCCGATGCAGTTGCCGGGGATGCTCAGGAATTCGCGGCGGAATCGTAATATCTCGTCAACGGTTTCGCGCACCGTTTCGCCCCGCCCGATGACGTTCCCCAGATAAACCAGCTTGTCGCCCGGTCGCAGTTCCGGTGCCAGCTGGTCGTGGAGCTCGCCGAGCTTCGCCGCCTCACCCCGCACTGCGCCGATGGCCCAGACGCGGCAGGGCGTCGAAAACCGGGCGATGGGGCTGGTGGAGGGGGGTGAATTTTCCATCGCCGGACCATACTGGACGGGCGGCGAATCGGTGGTGAGTAATCTTGGTCAACCTGTGCTCTGGCCTGAGCCCCGAACGGATGCCAGCGGCGCGAAACGCGGCAAACGAATTCGTTGAGAATTCCGCATTTCGTATCGCTTTTTCTGAATTAAATCATAACCAGAAATTGAAAATCTGTTTTTATTTATATAATAAAAAATATTGAATATGCGTGAAATTAACGCCTAAGATATTGATAATACTGAGTATAAAAATATTCACAAATATTGAAAATAATATTTCAATGTACCAATGATAGTGCCAGTATTACAGAATGAGTATTTTGCAACAGATGCTTCAACCAATCTGGGAAATATCCTCGGAAGCTATTTTTATTACGGGGGATGAGGCTGCCCCTGAAGACCGGCGAATTCTTTACGTCAACGACGCCTTTACCAAATTGTCAGGTTATTCCCGGGAGCACGCGATCGGCCAGACGCCGGGGATGCTTCATGGCCCAGACAGCGATCCGAACGTCCTCGGCTCTAGCGAAGAGCAGCTCCGGACCGGAAAGCCGCACGGATATATACAGCGGCACTACCGCCGGGATGGATCGAACGACCTTTGCTCGGTAACGCGGGCGGCCCTGGTCGATGTGGACGGGTCCAGCCGCTTCCTGATCTCTATGTACAAGGAATGCCCGCAAAACGATTCATACGCGGCCCGGGGGGAGATCGTAGATCGGAATTCGGTCCCGCTCACCATCCCGATGCCGTTGCTCGAATTCCCCTATGGTGACCTTCCGGAGCATTTGCCGTCCCACCCCGAGTTGGACGCGTTGCTGGCGCTCTGGAACGAAATTCGCGATCTGCGGGAGGTTCCCGACCGGGCGGATTTCACGCTGGACATCATGACGCGCTGGGCGTCCCATCTTTCGATTGCGCTGGTCCTGCCGGATGGTCGATTCCAGTTCAGGCTGTTCGGCACGGAACTTGCCAATGTCTAAGGCCACGATCTCACCGGCCTTTTCCTGGATGAGTTGACGCCGAACGACCTTTGGTCCGTGGTCATTCAGCACTATCACGGGGTTGTCGATACCGGCATGCCGAGTTTTGCGCCCATCAGCGTGAGCAACGGTCGCTGGTATACCGAGGTCAGCCGCCTGTTGCTGCCGCTCTCCGGCGCCGGGGGTGTGAATTTCATCATGGGCGCGGATTACAAGCGCGATCTCCGGTAAGCCGCCAACCGCAGTACCGGGCGGAGTGCCCGAAATTACCCGCATGCGGGTGATGGATTGCCGAGCGAAAAACGGCCCGTTTCCGAGGGAATGTTGGTCTGTCGGCAGGGTGGCGGAATTGCTTGACGCGATGGCTAAACCCTCCTAGTTTCCGCCCCGCCCAAGACAGAATCAGTCTTCCAACGCTTACGGGTGTCCGTCAGTCCGCGCAGATGCGCTCACTGGCGCTTTTTGCGTTGAGCGGTTTTCGCGGATTGGGCGGTTTTGAGATTGTTTGAACACGAATGAACGGGATGCTTTGAGCATATGTTCGACGGGCTGACAGATCGTTTCGGCGAGATATTCGACCGGCTGAAGAAGCGGGGCGCATTATCTGAGGCTGACGTGACGGCGGCGATGCGGGAAATCCGCGTTGCGCTGCTGGAAGCCGATGTCGCATTGCCTGTGGTCAAGGACTTCATCGACGGTGTGCGCGAACGCGCGATCGGCGAGGAAGTACTGCGCTCGGTCACGCCGGGCCAGCAAATCGTCAAGATCGTCAATGACTACCTGACCGAAATGCTCGGCCCGGAAAGCGAAGAATTCGAGGTTCGTGCCGCCGCGCCCGCCGCGGTCATGATGGTCGGCCTGCAGGGCTCCGGTAAGACGACCACGTCCGCCAAGATTGCCAAGCGCATTCAGGAAAAGCAGTTCAAGAAGGTCCTGATGGCGTCGCTCGACGTGCGCCGCCCGGCCGCCCAGCAGCAGCTCGAAATCCTGGGCAAGCAGGCGAATGTTGCGACGCTTGATATCGTGCCGTTCCAGACACCGCGCATGATCGCCGACCGGGCGATGGATACCGCAAAGAAGGAAGGCTACGACGTCGTCATCCTCGACACCGCGGGCCGCCTCCATGTCGACGAGGAACTGATGGCCGAGGTCGCGGATGTCCGCGACGGGGCACGTCCGGCTGAAATCCTGCTGGTTGCCGATGCGATGACCGGCCAGGACGCGGTCAATGTTGCGCAATCCTTTAATGAAAAACTGACCCTGACGGGTATCGTGCTGACCCGTGTCGATGGCGATGCCCGCGGTGGTGCGGCTCTGTCGATGAAGGCGGTGACGGGTACGCCGATCCGCCTGCTCGGCACTGGCGAAAAACTCGAAGCGCTTGAAACGTTCCACCCGGACCGGATCGCGTCGCGTATTCTCGGCATGGGCGACGTTGTCAGCCTGGTCGAAAAAGCATCCGAACTGGTCGAACAGGATGAGGCCGAGCGTCTCGTCAAGAAGATGGAATCGGGCAAATTCGATCTCGATGATTTTGCGTCCCAGCTGCGCCAGCTCCGCAAGATGGGCGGGCTGAACGGCATCATGGGCATGCTGCCGGGCGTCAAGAAGGCGCAGGCACAGATGGCCGCGGCTAATATCGACGACAAGATGGTCATCCATCAGGAAGCAATTATCGGCTCGATGACGGTTTCCGAACGCAAAAAACCCGATCTGATCAAGGCGTCGCGCAAGCGGCGCATTGCGTCGGGTTCAGGCACCACCGTCCAGGACGTCAACAAGGTACTGAAGCAGTTTCAGGAAATGACGCGGATGATGAAGAAGATGAAAAAGATGGGGAAAAAGGGGCTCATGCGCTCCGGCCTTCCCGGAATGATGCCACCCGGCATGCCGCCGGGACCCAGATGAGAATGGGGTATGAGGTAACGAAGTCTACGCTAACGAACGGATTTTATTTTTTCTTATCAAAGATGTTTCACATGAAACATTGCGATCAAATGGAGGGTTAATAACCTAATGTCGCTTAAACTCAGACTATCCCGGGGCGGAGCAAAGAAGCGCCCTTACTATCGTATCGTTGTTGCCGATTCCCGCATGCCGCGGGATGGCCGCTATATCGAACGTGTCGGTACCTATAACCCGATGCTGCCGCAGGAACATCCCGACCGGATCAAGCTCGACGATGACCGGATCAAGCATTGGCTCGGTGTCGGCGCTCAGCCGTCCGACCGTGTTGCCCGTTTCCTGGGCCAGGCCGAAATCATTCCGATGCCGGCCATCAGCGAAACGCCCAAGAAAAGTGCGCCGCGCGCAAAGACGCTTGAGCGTATGAGAGAAGCCGAAGCGGCTGCCGCAGCGAAGGCCGAAGCCGATGCGGCAGCGGCCGAGCAGGCTGCTGCTGAAGCTGCGGAAGCAGCGGCTGCCCCTGCCGAGGAAGAAGCCCCGGCTGAGGAAGCTCCTGCGGAAGAGGCTCCTGCGGAAGAAGCCCCTGCTGAGGAAGCTGCAGCCGAAGAAGCGCCGGCTGAGGAAGCCCCCGCTGAGGAAGCTGCTGCAGAAGGCGGCGAAGAAGAGAAGAAGGAGTAGGTCTCACGGCCAAGCAGTCGGCAAACAAGTCGGGCAGCAAGTCGCGCGGCACAGCGTCGTCGGCAGTCGTCTCATCGGCACAGGTTCAGGGCGCGGCAGATCGCGATCGGGTTTGTGTCGGGGCCATTGCAGGCGCGCAGGGGATTCGGGGTGCGGTAAGGATCAAACCCTTTACCGATGCGCCGGAAGACGTCGCCGCCTACGGTCCGGTCTCGGACGAAGCGGGTAACCGCCGATTTGAGATCGATATTGTCGAAGTGCGCGGCGGCATGGTGGTCGCCGGGCTTGAAGGGGTCGACGACCGGAATGCGGCGGAGGCGCTGAAAGGGCTGCGGCTTTATGTGGCGCGCACGGCGCTGCCGGAGGCCGATGACGATGAATTCTACCATGCCGATCTTCTTGGATTGAAGGTCGTGATGGCGGAAGGCGGGGCTGAGGTCGGAACGGTCAGGGCGGTTATTCCCGCCGGGGCGACCGAGGTGTTGGAGATCGACCGGGGCCCGGACCAGCACACGCAGCTGGTGCCGTTTACGCGGGCAGCGGTGCCGGAGATAGATATCAAGGCCGGCTGGCTGAGTATCGATCCGCCCACCGAGACGGAAGAAGAGCGACCCGAAGACGCAGAACGAACCGATGATGTTGAAGACCAGAACGGGAAGAAAGATTAAGTGACCGCAACACGTGACATATGGACGGCGAAAGTGCTGACGCTGTTCCCGGAAATGTTTCCGGGGCCGCTCGCCCATTCGCTCGCCGGCAAGGCGCTGGCCGACGGCCTGTGGTCGCTCGACGCGGTCAATATTCGCGATTTTGCGACCGACCGTCATAGCACCGTGGATGACACGCCGTTTGGTGGCGGGCCGGGTATGGTGATGCGTGCCGATGTTGTCGATGCGGCAATCGAAGATGCCGCGCTGGCTGGCGCACCTCTGGTCTATCTGACTCCGCGGGGCGCGCCGCTGTCTCAGGACGTTGCAGCGACACTCGCAGACGGTCCGGGTGTGACGCTGATCTGCGGACGCTATGAAGGCATCGACCAGCGGGTTCTTGAGGCACGCGACGTGACCGAGATTAGCCTCGGCGATTTCGTGCTGTCGGGCGGCGAGCCTGCGGCGCTTGCCCTGCTGGATGCCTGCGTGCGGTTGCTGCCCGGCGTGATGGGCGCGCAAGCCTCGCTCGAAGAAGAAAGTTTTGCCCGGGGATTGCTTGAATATCCCCATTACACACGGCCCGCCGAATGGTGCGGCCGTAAAGTGCCGGACGTTTTGTTGTCCGGCCATCACAGGAATATCTGTGCCTGGCGAATGGAACAGGCGGAGATGATAACACAGGCCCGACGGCCCGACCTCTGGGATCGGTACCAAAAGGACCTGACGAACCAAAAGGAACAATGACATGAACGTGATTGAAAAGATCGAAAAGGGCGAGATCGAACGCCTGGTAGCCGAACGGCCGGTGCCGGAATTCGCCCCCGGCGATACGGTCCGTGTCCACTTCAAAGTGGTCGAAGGTGAGCGCGAGCGGGTGCAGATTTATGAGGGTGTGGTCATTGCCCGCACCAACAAGGCGCTGAACTCGTGCTTCACCGTGCGCAAGATTTCCTACGGTGAAGGCGTGGAACGTGTGTTCCCGCTCTATAGCCCGCGGATTGAAAAGATCGAGGTTGTGCGCCGTGGCGCCGTTCGTCGCGCGAAGCTTTATTATCTGCGCTCACGTCGTGGCAAGTCCGCGCGGATCGCCGAAAAGGTCGACCGTCGCTTTGGTGCTGCGGCAACTGGTGGCAAGAAGACCGCCCCGGCAACGGCTACCGAAGCCGTGGCAATGAAAGACGAAGCGATGGACCAGGCCACCGTGCCCGCCGCCGCGGGAACGACAAAAGAGACCAAGGAATCCTGATTTCGCTCCGGCGGGCAGGGTAAGACCATCTCCGGTCGCGTTTGCGGCCGGAGCAGAAAGACGTGCCCGGTGACTTTGTCACCGGGGCGGGATGAGACGCTAAAAGGGATGTATGATGGCCGAACCGAAAACACTGTTCGATAAAATCTGGGATTCGCACCTGGTCGAGGAAAAGGATGATGGCACCTGCATCATCTACATCGATCGCCAGATCATTCATGAAATCACCAGCGCGCAGGCCTTTGACGGGCTTCGCGAGAGCAACCGCCCGGTCCGCGTGCCGGATGCGCATTTGCTGGTTGCCGATCACAACGTGCCGACAAAAGGTCGTGCCGACGGCATCGAGAATGAAGAATCGCGCATCCAGATCGAACTGCTGGAAAAGAATGCCAAGGAATACGGCCTTCCCTTTATCGACTTCCTCGACGTCCGCCAGGGCATTGTTCATGTCATCGGCCCGGAGCAGGGATTTACCCAGCCCGGCCTGACCCTGGTCTGCGGCGATTCCCACACGGCGACCCACGGTGCGCTTGGCGCGCTCGCGTTCGGCATCGGTACGTCCGAGGTCGAACATGTGCTGGCGACCCAGACGCTCCTGCAGAAGCAGGCGCAGAACATGCGTATCACCATCAATGGTGAGTTGCGCCCCGGCGTGACCGCGAAGGATATGATCCTCGCCATCATCGGCAAGATCGGCACCGCCGGCGGTACGGGCTGTGTGATCGAATATGCCGGCAAGGCGATCGAAGACATGTCGGTCGAAGGCCGTATGACCGTTTGCAACATGACCATCGAAGCCGGCGCGCGTGCCGGTCTCGTCGCGCCCGATCAGAAGGTGTTCGATTATCTTGAAGGCCGGCCGATGGCGCCGAAGGGCGCCGCCTGGGAACAGGCCGTTGCCTATTGGAAGACGTTGATATCCGACCCCGGTGCAAAATACGACGTTGAAGTCGAAATGGACGCCGCCGATATCGAACCGCAGGCATCCTGGGGCACCAGCCCCGAGATGGTGGCGCCGATTGGTGCGGTTGTGCCGAACCCGGCCGATATCGACGATCCGGCCAAACGCGAGACCGTCGAAGGTGCGCTCAAATACATGGATCTGACGGCGGGTCAGAAGATGACCGATATTTACGTCGACAAGGTGTTCATTGGCTCCTGCACGAATTCGCGTATCGAAGACATTCGCGCCGCTGCTGCCGTTGCCAAGGGGCGTAAAGTGGTCGACAGCGTTTATGCGATGGTTGTTCCGGGTTCCGGGCTAATCAAGGAACAGGCTGAAGAAGAAGGCCTCGACCAGATTCTGATCGAAGCCGGTTTCGACTGGCGCGAGCCCGGTTGTTCCATGTGTCTCGGCATGAATGGTGACATGCTGGAACCGGGTGAACGCTCGGCTTCCACGTCGAACCGTAATTTCCAGGGTCGTCAGGGTCCCGGCGGACGGACCCATCTGGTCAGCCCGGCGATGGCCGCCGCCGCCGCGGTCACCGGTCACCTGACCGACGTGCGCGAGCTCGTCGATGTCGACACCGCCGAATAAGGGAGAACAGGATTATGAAAAAGTTTGAGACTTTCAGCGGCATCGCCGTACCGTTCCCGGGTCACAACATCGACACCGACCGGATCATTCCCGCGCGCTTTCTTAAAACCATCAAGCGTACCGGTCTCGGCGTGAACCTGTTCAACGACATCCGCTATAACGAAGACGGCTCCGAGAAAGAGGAATTTGTCCTCAACCAGCCGGCCTATCGCAAGTCGGAAGTTCTGGTGACGGGCGACAATTTTGGCTGCGGCTCGTCGCGTGAACATGCGCCCTGGGCGCTGACCGATTTTGGCATCAGATGCGTGATCTCCACGTCTTTCGCCGATATCTTTTTCAACAACTCTTTCAAGAACGGCTTGCTGCTGATCCGGGTGTCGCCCGAACAGCGCGACGCACTTCTTGGAGATGCAGCCCGCGGCGAGAATGCGCGGATCAGCATCGATCTTGCAAACCAGAAGATCGTGCGCCCCGACGGCGAGGAAATCCCGTTTGACGTCGATCCGTTCCGCAAGCACTGCCTGCTCGAAGGGCTCGACGATATCGGCATCACGCTGAAATCCGGCGAAAAGATTTCCGACTTTGAAGCCAAGCAGAAATTGTCCATGCCGTGGATGCAGGGCGCACGCGTCTAGATTTTCGTTATTCCCAAGGCTGTCATTCCGGCGAATGCCGGAATCTGTCCGATACAAGATCCCGGCTCTCGCCGGGATGACGTTTTATATCTGAAGGAGCAGCCCGATGGCCGCCAATAAAAAAGTTCTCATGCTGCCGGGTGACGGCATCGGTACCGAAGTGATGGCGGAAGTCCGCCGGCTGATCGACTGGATGGACAAGCGCCGTTCGGTCACGTTCGATGTCACCGAAGATCTGGTCGGCGGCGCTGCCTACGAAGCGTACGGCGAAGCGATCACCGATCAGACCATGGACGTTGCGATCAATTCCGATGCTGTGTTGTTCGGCGCGGTCGGCGGCCCGCAATGGGATAATGTCGGCTATGACGTCCGCCCCGAAGCCGGCCTGCTGCGGCTGCGCAAGGACATGGATCTGTTCGCCAATTTGCGCCCGGCAATCTGCTTCGATGCGCTCGCCGATGCGTCCAGCCTGAAACGCGAACTTGTCGCCGGGCTTGATATTCTGATCGTCCGCGAACTGACCGGCGGCGTCTATTTTGGCGAGCCGCGCGGGATCGAAACCCTGCCCGACGGCCAGCGCCGCGGCGTGAACACGCAGGTCTACACGACCGACGAAATCCGCCGCGTCTGCCGTGTCGCGTTCGATCTTGCGGCCAAGCGCGGCAACCGGGTGTGTTCGGTTGAAAAGAATAACGTGATGGAATCCGGCGTGTTGTGGCGCGAAGAAGCGACGTGGGTCGGCGAGAACGAATATCCGGGTGCCGATCTCAGTCACATGCTGGCCGATAACTGCGCGATGCAGCTTGTCCGCACCCCGAAGCAGTTCGACGTGATTGTGACCGACAACCTGTTCGGCGACATGCTGTCGGACGTCGCCTCGATGCTCACCGGCTCGCTCGGCATGCTGCCATCCGCCTCGCTCGGACCGGCAGACGAATCCGGTCGCCGCCGCGCGATGTATGAACCGGTCCACGGCTCGGCACCGGATATTGCGGGTCAGGGCAAAGCCAACCCGCTGGCGATGATCCAGTCCTACGCGATGATGCTGCGCTATTCGTTCGACATGGGTGAAGATGCCGATCTGGTCGAGCAGGCAGTCCGCAATGTGCTCGATTCAGGCAAGCGTACCGGCGACATCATGCAGGACGGTATGGAGCTTCTGTCGTGCGAGCAGATGGGCGAAGCGGTCACCGCCGAGCTCGACAAGGTGGCGGCGTAAGGCCAGCTGGATAACCGGGCGTCAACGAAATCCTGTTGCGATTGGCGAGGGGCCGGGATACGCTCATGCGATGGCTCGTCCTTAGAAGAAGGGAATTTGAGATGAAAACAGTAATTACCCTTGCCGCAGCCGGCATCTTTGCACTGTCCACCACTGCGTGGGCGGGTGAAGGCCATAATTGCGGTGGTTACCAGCAGTCGGTTCAGACAGAAAAACCGACCATCACGCTGGCGACCACGAAAGCCACGGCCAAACAGACAGCCAGCACGGAGACTGCTGGCGCACAGACTGCAAGCACCGGGGATAAGACGACCAAACCCGGAAGCTGATACCGCCGGTGCCCGGCGGGGCGCCGCGTACACGAGATTGAACGAGGCGTCCTCCGGGCTGGAGGGTGCCTCTTTTTGTTTTGCGCCCTCACAAATTCTGATACACACCGCGACGTTCCCGGATAATCGGGGCGCGCATCGATGGAAAGACGGACAGATGGGTTACAAAGTTGCAGTCGTTGGCGCCACCGGAAATGTCGGCCGCGCCATGCTCGAAATTCTCGCAGAGCGTAATTTCCCCGCCGACGAGGTCGTTGCACTTGCCTCAGCACGCTCTGCCGGGCGCGAGGTTTCGTTCGGTGACGACGATATTCTGACCGTGCAGGATCTGGCGACCTATGATTTTACCGGCACCGATATCGCCCTGTTTTCGCCGGGCTCGAAGGTGTCCGCCGTCCATGCACCCCGCGCGGCCAAACAGGGTTGTGTGGTGATCGACAATACGTCCGAATTCCGCATGGACCCTGACGTGCCGCTGGTCGTGCCCGAGGTAAATCCCGAAGACCTCGACTGGCACACGAAGCGCAACATTATTGCCAACCCGAACTGTTCGACCATTCAGATGGTCGTTGCGCTGAAACCGCTGCACGATCTGGCGAAGATCAAGCGCGTGGTGGTGTCGACCTACCAGTCGGTTTCAGGTGCCGGTAAGTCCGCCATGGATGAATTGTTCAATCAAACCAAGGGCGTGTTTGTGAACGATGCGAAGACCACTGAACAATTCACCAAGCAGATTGCCTTCAACGTCATTCCCCACATCGATGTGTTCATGGAGGACGGATCGACCAAGGAAGAATGGAAGATGGCGGTCGAGACACGCAAAATTCTCGATGGCGATATCGCGGTGCATGCGACCTGCGTCCGCGTACCGGTCTTTGTCGGTCACGGCGAGTCGATCAATGTCGAATTCGCAAAGCCGTTGAGCGAAAACGAAGCGCGCGATGTGCTGCGCGATGCGCCCGGCGTAATGGTTGTCGATCAGCGTGATAACGACGGCTATATCACGCCGGTGGAAGCCGCCGGCGATGACGCAGTTTATGTCAGCCGTATCCGAAAGGACCCGACGGTCAAAAACGGGCTATCGATGTGGGTGGTGTCCGACAATCTGCGGAAGGGCGCTGCCCTGAATTCTGTTCAGATTGCCGAAGAGCTGATCCGCAAGCGGCTGGTTAAGGCGGCGTAGGATATCCTGCGCATAAACGCTGTTCGCATGTGCGCCTCTGGTTGTGTAGGTGCCCGGTTTTTGCGCTTGTTGCAGTCTGTCGCCGACTTCCGGTATGCGATCCGGTCGATGCGCCAGATTGACTTGAATCAACCTTCGGCGTAAACCGATTGCGCTATTTCGACGTAAATGAAGTAGCACCCGTCGTTCAAGAATTCAGGACAAATATTCATGGCGAGCAATAATCGCCCCCTGTCCCCGCATCTCCAGGTCTACAAACCGCAGCTAACATCTTTTATGTCGATCACGCATCGCGCAACGGGCATTGCGTTGGCGGTCGGCACGTTAATGCTGGTTTGCTGGCTGATCGCCGCCGCGACAGGTGAAAGCGCCTTTAACGAGGTTCAGGCTTTCCTTGGCTCTATCATCGGCAGACTGCTGCTTTTTGGCTGGTCCTATGCCCTGTTTTATCACATGTGCAACGGGCTTCGGCACCTGTTCTGGGACGCCGGCAAAGGCTTTGAGATCGAGACTGCCTACATGACCGGCCGGATCGTGATCGGGGTGTCCATCCTTCTCACAATCGGTGCC
>JBLIMV010000044.1:0-18640 GCA_047638395.1 Paracoccaceae bacterium
GCATCACCAAACAGGGTAATCGCTACCTGCGTAAGATGCTGGTAGTCGGCGCCATGGCGGTGATCCGCTACGCACAGCGAAACGGCACGCGCCGGCCGTGGCTGGTGCAGCTGATGGCGCGGCGCACTCCCAAGATTGCTGCCGTGGCGCTGGCCAACAAGACCGTGCGCATGGTCTGGGCGATCATGGTGAGCGGTGAACGCTACAGGGAACCGGTGCCGCTGGCGGCATAGAACACGCGCCGGTCCCGAAAGAGATTGGAAAGGGCGAAAAGGATGTAATGCGATCAACCGGTCGATACCGGGAAACGGGAAAACCCAGTTTAGCCAGAGCGCCTTCGAGCGCGTGTTTTTGATCGGGAACCGTTTCAGCGGAAGGCATTATGGCCAGCGGCTCAGCTACGCCGCATCAACAGGCCGAACACATGGCCGCACCGACCAGTAACGCAGAACATCAATTAAACCCTTGCCAAAGGGGAGCCGTCCACACATGGCTATGAAGCGACCTGAACAAGCGAAACAATCACTTCCGCTGCCGGGCCTACTTCAGACATTCAGCGGCGAACTTCCGTTGTCGAGGGGAGAGCGGACCTAGGTGACAGGGCATCAGAACAGCCGCTTCTGACCCAAGGCGGACAAAACGATATTTACCGGATAATGTTGGTGAGGCTCCATCACTGGATTCGAAAATTCCTGTTCCAACTGGTTGTGCAATTTTTGGCACTTGGCGGGCACCATTCAACGACGTCCCACAGTGGTTTCGCACTCTCGCAATTGGTGAGGCCCATCCAACTCGTATGGATACGGATACCAAGGCCTCCCGACGTCTTGTTTCGCGGTATCAGGCAAAGTGGATTGCCGCTCTTATCCTTCATTAACGTTCGGATTTTTCTCGCGGCTGGGTCGAAATAGAATACTTTCGTCGGATCAAACAAGTTTCCGCAATTCGCAATACGGACCTTTTCATTGCTGAACGACAAGCACCGCAGGCTGCCTTTTGTGGCGGTTTCGCTGTCGGCGATGACCAAGGTAATGATTCCACTCGGCAGGATGACGAAACTCTGCATCCAGGTTCCAAATGAACTCAAGGACTTACTCACGTAAACCCGGTCTTTGGAGCATCTCACCAGTTGTCCCGGACGCGTGCTTTCCGGTTTTGAATTGACACTTAAACAGCTGGAGGCCCCATATTTGAGTCGGACCACCTTGTTCAGGATAGCGGTCTCGGTGAAGTTGCCTGCATTCGGTCCGCCAAGGTGCGCCAGTTTTGCGTCGAGGATGTCTGTTACCGCGCCGCTTACCAACTCTTCCATGGCGCTACTCCGCGGATCGGCGCGCGGATCCTCAGACAAACTGGCACCGATCTGTGTATCAAAAAATGATTTTTGCCGCGCACCCAAATCCACGCCGTCTACAAGGGATTTGATGTTGCCGACTTTACCAAGCGTACTTTGAATCTCTTCGAGTTTCTTCTGCTGGATGGTTAGCAGGTGTTCATCCAGTTGTAGGCTGGCGAGTTTGTCGCGAGCCGATCGGACAGCCGGGTCGTAATAGGGACTGACGATACCGGCTGCCTGGCGGGCTAACTGCAAATCAGCAGCCGCCCGCGCCGCTTGGGCCTGCAAACCTGGCAATCGCGCCGCCGCAGAGTGGCGAGCCAGCTGAGTGTTCCGCTGATCAGCCTCCTTTTGTTTTTTCCTCTTTTTCGCTTTTTTGATATTTGATTTTAATTTTCCGGTGAAGAAGCTGCCTGCACTCCGTAATAAGTCTTTGATGTCACCTGCAATTTTCCAAATTTCGCGCCCCAGCGCGGCAACCCGGTTGTCGAGACGGCCAATTTCACCTTTGACGCTATTGATGGCGCCGTTAATATTCGTCACTTGGCCTCGAAGATTCTGAACAGCCTGTTTGGCGTCTAATGCCTTTTTGGCAAACGACGTGCCAACCGTTTTCCATGAGTGTTCCCAGGCTTCCTTGGATGTTGGGATAGCCGACTTGATGTCCTTCAGTTTGGCTTCGTATTCCTGCTGTTTGCCCTTTGCATAGGCAACGGCGAGGGGGCCAATTTTTTTCGGATCTTTCAACGTGCTGAGGACGGCGTCTTTAAAACAGTTCTTCGGACGTATGCGAACATTAAAGTCATCGATTTTGGAAAGTGCATGGGCCGGGCTGGCACCTTCGATATCCATAGGCATGCCGGGACATTTCCCCTGCACCGTATAACGCCAGGTGTCTCTGTCCGCTTTTAGAACAAGATCAACCGCCTTCAATCCGTGTAAACTGGCTTTGCCTTTTATCGACATTTCATGTTCAAACGTTTTACTGGATTTGACCGGACCAAAATCGAATGTCAGATCGCCCGAATAAGGAATCGGTCCGATTTTTTTCAATTTTATTCCCGCGTTCATGGAAACCCCGTGAACACTGACACGAGCATCGACCTCGCCTATTTTCGTTCCAAATGCTGTTCCTTTGCCTGATGCATAAAGTAACGGCCCCGGCGTTCCTAAAATCTTTTCACCCAATAATCCGGGTAACGGTTTCTGGTCAGGCAGAGTGACATTGGCCGTGGCCGCGACAATCATCATGTCTTCAAATCGCGGTGGCTCATAAGCTGTCGGCGTGGTTT
This sequence comes from Paracoccaceae bacterium, assembly GCA_047638395.1. GTDB lineage: Bacteria > Pseudomonadota > Alphaproteobacteria > MPNO01 > UBA830 > CAXBCP01. The sequence goes on from JBLIMV010000044.1 coordinate 2,629, forward strand.
CTCGATAACGCATGTTTTCGATTCTGACCTGATCGAGCGGCGTTGCGCTGGCACCAGTTAACGCCGCTGTATTTAAAAACGGCATGGTGGATGCGATATCGACGGCGTTTTGCAAAGTTATGGATTTTGCATCAAACCCGTAACCGACGCCCACGGGCGCCCCCTTAACAGATACATGTTGAGCAAATAGAAAATAGGTTTTGCCTTTGATCCTGGTGTTTCCCCAACCACTCAAACGCACGACGGGCGGAAGCTTTTCTGGTTTGCGCTCCGTCTTGCGCTTCGTTGGGATGAAAGCCCCGGGCTTGGGTTCCTTCGCCCGGCTGGCTCGTAACACAAGCCCATCGATGCTCAAGCCTTTAAGCCCGAACGGGTTTTTCCAGCGTGCTTTTTTCTTCAAGGTAATGACATTTCCTAAGCCGAAATTGGCCTCAACAGTTATGTCGTTTAAAGATTTTGGCAGGCCAACCAGATTGAGTAATTTTGTGCCCATTGCGGTTGAATTTGATTGTAGCTTTGAAAAAAGGTTCAGGCCGGGCTTGAGGTCAATTTTAGGGGCGACTTTTTGCACGGACTTCCGCAGTGCGAGGGGCAGCTTTGACGACACAAATCCAAATTGACCGTTTAACGGAGGCACGAACACGAACGTGGCGTTTTCAAGTCCCAGCGGGAAAAAATCAGGAATACCGAATATGTCTAAGATGTCGCCAAGACGGGCTTTCGGCGCGGTGATGGCAAGATTGCGATATTTCTTGTCCTTCGGGGTATAGATAACAACGGAAACTTTCTGACCGTTGATTTTCTGATTTATGACAACATCCGGTCCCATCATGTGACCGCGGGTATAATCGATCGCATCGACAAAACCGGGGTATCCGTTGGACGTTGACAAGGTGGCTTTAAGCTCCTTGATGGTCTGCGCACTAATCGGCGGGAGGGTTTGGGCGGTCTTCGGAGGCTTTGCGGGTTTTTCCGCGCTATTGGCAAGTTTGCCAGCGTAAATCGATTTATCGGCTCTTATGCCCCAAATCTGGTTGCCCGGGCCCGCGGCAATACGCGTCAGCCCGCCTTTATGTTTCCTAAAACTTTTGCCGATGCGCCGCCAAACGCCAAATCCACCATTCGCTTTATCAGTGCCGACCACAAAGGGCTGGCCATCCGTACCGATGTCTATCTCGCGCGCTTTGCCCGAAACTCGGCGCCAACGTGATTCGCTAAGCGTCCATATGCTTCCATCCGTATTGATAACCCAGGGCGTGCCTTTTGGCCCGACGGCTATGCGCCCGGGTTTACCCTTGGTGCCGAGGGCCCATTTTTTGCCCGTCCATTTGTAAACGGCTTCATTGGTGCCGACGATCCACACTGTCCCGTTGGCACCGACATCGATATCATTGGCCAAGCCGGGCATGCGGTTCCATTTTTTACCCGTCCAGCGCCAGATTTCATGGCCACTGTTAATGATCCAGGCATTGCCTTTGGGGTCAACCGCAATACGTGTTGCCCAGCCGGGCATTCCTTGCCAGATTTTTCCGTTCCAACGATGAATACTGAAATCATTTCCGTTTATTTTTTTGGCGCCAATGATCCAGGCAGTGCCGTCAGCGCCGACGTCAATTTCAGTCGCTGCGCCAGGCAGCTTTGTCCAGTGGATATTGGTTTGTTGCGCATCGGCCTTTGGCACAAAGCCAAACAGAGCAAACAAAATGACCGCGGCAAATTTGATCGTTGAATGCCCCAATTCGTGCCCCTTTAATCTTGTTGTCTTGCTCAGATGCGATTCGCGCGCCGCTTGCAAGTTGACCTTCAGTAATAATGCCAGGGGATTAATATATAGGATGGGTTGATGTATTTCCACTCAGTGCGTGGGGATGTTGCCGTCCCCAGATCGTTTCAAACAAACCCGGCGCTCCGAGGGTACATATTTGAAATCTGAGAAATGATCACCGACCGGACATCGACCTGACCAACAGTTTATGATCAGGAATGAGTGAAATATGTCGAAATGCTACTGTTTCACAATGCCCGCTCCTGGCTATCAGGCGACCTGAACGAGCCCGCCAATCACTTCCGCTGTAGCCCCAGCTTCAGACGTTTGGGCGCTGACTTCCGTTGTCGGGGGCAGAGCCGACCTGGCTGACGGGTCGTCAAAACAGCAGCTGTTGACCCACCTCGGACATTCCAAATACGAAAACGGCGGCCTCAAGGGACCGCCGTTTCAGATGTTGATCGATCTAGGGCCGGTTTTACCGGACCGCGCGGTTCCGCCGGCGCATGGCGCCAAATCCTGCCAGGCCGAGCCCGAGCACGACCAGCGAGGCCGGTTCGGATACCGTGATAACCTGCTCCTCATCTCCCACAAACGTCTGGAAGGCCAGATCGCCAGCTGTGGGCGCACCAGAGCCGGTGAGCTTTGTGCCGCCTGAATAAAGATCGTCAGGCGTCGTGAAGACATTCCAGTCGGCGGACGATGACCCGTCACCCTGTGCCGTGAGGACGATCGCGAACATGTCACCGACCGAAACGTTGATAACGAAGCTGCTGATATCGAAGACGGTAAACGGCTCGGAAGACCCCGGTGCATCAGGCAGTGTGCTGCCGTCAACCGATGCGGAGGCCAGAACCACGCCGTCCGCGGCGCCCCCGCCGGTTAAACCCTGAAGGGTCATCAGAATATTATAATCCGGAGCAGAGCCCTGAGTTGGGAAAGTCTTCCTCAAATGGACGTCAATATGATCGAGAATACCCGCGGTTCCGACCGTGAAACTTTGCCCGGTGGAACTGGTATCCCCGAGAAAATTCACGAAACCGGAGGTCGTCTGCGACTGGTCGAGGACGACGGTCGCGTTTGCGGGGGCAACGGAAAGACCGGCAATGCCGACAAAGGCGGGGATCAGCGCCGCCCGGAGGAACTTACGAATACTGTTTGTTTTCATTTTTAAGCCTACCCTGGAAAATAGATATAAGTGCGAAATACGTCTCGACCCCGCTTAGCGAATAATCTTGCAATATCCGTGCCATATTTTGGTATTACGAATTTTCAATGGGTTAGTCGGCTTTGGAATCCGGGAAGAATGAAAAGTGTAAAAAAAACCGACGGTGTGCCGGCGAATATAGAAACGTCCGCTTATGGCTGTGATCTCAACCGGTCAACGCAACACGACGGCTCAGCGGAGCTGCCGTCGGATCCCGTGCCCTGTGCCCGATCTGGGGAATGCGGATGACTCCATTTAAAAACCCCGGGCAGAAGTGCTAGGCTTGGAAACAGCAGAGCGTTGTCGAGGTTGAATAATGGAAGATATGCCCACTTTCCCGCTAAACGCATGGTATGCCGCGGCCTGGTGTCATGAGGTCGGACGGCAGGAACCCCTGGCGCGGACACTGTGCAACACGGCCATGGTGTTATGGCGAAATTCGCGCGGCACCGTCTCGGCGCTCGAAGATGCCTGCTGGCATCGCCAGTTGCCGCTTTCCATGGGCCGGCTGGACGGGGACGAGCTTGTTTGCCGCTATCACGGCCTCGGATTCGGCAGCGACGGTCAATGCACGCGCATGCCCTCGCAGGATAAGCTGAACCCATCGGCGTGCGTGCGGTCTTACCCGGTTGTCGAACGCCATCGCTTTGTCTGGGTATGGCCGGGCGACCCCGCGCTGGCCGATCCGGCACTGGTGCCCGACATGCACTGGAACGACGATCCCGAATGGGAAGGCGATGGAAAAACCATGTTCGCCAAGTGCGACTACCGGTTGTTCGTCGATAACCTGATGGATCTCACGCACGAATCTTTCGTCCACGCGACAAGCATCGGCAACAAGCACGTCGCGGAGGCCCCTATGAAGACAACCCATGAGGGCGCCACCGTCACGTCGACCCGGTGGATGCTGGACATCGATGCACCGCCGTTCTGGCGCGCGCAGCTCGGCAAACCGGGCAATGTCGATCGCTGGCAGGTCATTCAGTTCGAAGCGCCGTGCACCATTGTGCTGGATGTCGGCGTCGCGCTGGCCGGCACCGGCGCGCCGGAAGGCGACCGGTCGCAGGGTGTCAACGGCCGGGTGCTGAACACCATCACGCCGGAAACCGATACCACCTGCATGTATTTCTGGTCTCTCCTGCGGAACTACAGGCTTCGCGATCAGACCCTCACAACCCAACTGCGTGAGGCCAACGCGAATATCTTCCTGGAAGACAAGGTCGTGGTCGAGGCGCAGCAGCGTGTGCTCGATCAGAACCCCGGCCGCGGGCTGAACAATCTCAATATCGATGCCGGTGCGACCTGGGCGCGCCGTGTCACCAACGACATGATCACCAAAGAGACCCAGACGGACTAACCAGACCGCCGCCGTCGAGTGGTTGAAACGCCCGCTTCCGGCTAGGCGCGCGCGCGCCGCAGGGCGGCAAGGGCCAGCATGCCGAGGCCGAGCATTGCGGGCATTGCGGGCTCGGCAACCGCGACCTGGCGTTCTTCGATCTCGAGCGACGATGTCACGCCGAAGCCACCAAAGATTTCCGGGAACGTGCCCGCCTGGTCGACCGGATCGAAAGATGTTCCGGTCCAGGTTTCAGGAAAAATCGTCATCGAGCCTGGATTCAGCGTGCCATTGAACACGTTGTTAATACTCCCGGTCAGATAATCGATATCGATGGTGAACGTACCGCCGGTATAGGACGCGACTTCATTGAAGATGTTGGGTGCGGTTTCCTCGAAGATCTTGACCTCGCCGTTGCGATAGACACGGTTTTCGCTGAACCCCGCGAACGTGATGTCGGCGGTGCCGGGGGTGACATCCAGCGAAAAACCACGCAACCCGATATGAAGCGGGCCGTTTATGCCGATGGAAGCAAGTGCGCCGGAGGCCGGCGCGGAGGCCGCGAATGAGCGCGCTGGGGCATTGGCGCCGATCGCCAGCTCGCCGCCTGTCGCGAAATCATATGCGTCGGGGGAGACCAGCCGGGTGTAAACGTTCGCGATCCCAACACTGGCGTAGAACGGATCGATTGACGAACCGGCAACCGCGTCATGGCCGATTATCCCTGCCCCCGAATTGCCTGAAAACGGCGCCCCCGAAAACAGGACGGTGACCGCGCTGGCCGGTGACGGGCCGAACAGTGCTGCGGCGAAAAGCGCCACAGTGACGGCAAAGGACTTAATCTGATTACTACGCATGCTACCCCCAACGGATTGAATTCCGGTTTGTTGGGAGTTCAATATCACTTTTCAGACGGCAGGAAAAGTAGCCGCAGGCAACAGGGGCCCGCCGGCACATGTACCCAGGTAAACCCGATGAACTCCGGCGCCCTCCCCGCTAAAGACCGGGCGATGCCCCGGGATATCTCACTGAGATAGCACGCACGCATCCCCGCGCTTGCGATAGGGACGATCGCATTCCCAATCGTTCCCCGAATAACCGATATGGGCGTTCTTCGGCACCTGTACGGCGGCGCAGCCTTTATCGGTTGCCTGAAATCCGCGTTCGCACTTCCAACCCGACTGGGATGACGATCCGACAAAGTATCCATTCGCCGGTATTTTAATGGCGATGCAGGATTCTTTCACGTTTCGATACCCGCGCTCACATTCCCAGCCCCGACCGTAGGATGCATCGGCAAGGTAGGCGTTTTTGGGAACCTTGATCGCGATGCAGGAAGTTTTTGCCTGTTGATAGCCACGCTCGCAGAGCCAACCGGAACCAAAAGACGATTCCTCCAGGTACCCGTTCGCGGGCACCTTAATGTTCGCACAACCCGTGTCGGTCCGTTTATAGCCGCGGTCACATTCCCATCGTTCCCCGGATGAATCGATAAAAGCGTTCTTCGGCAGTTTAATCGATTCACACGCCTTGCCGACCTGCCTGAATCCCCGCTTGCAGCCCCAGCCGCTGCCATAGGTGTCGTTTGTCAGATAGCCGTTTGCCGGAATGTTGACGCCCACGCAGGCGCCTTTGACTTCGCGAAAATTCCGATCGCATTCCCAGCCGCTACCATAGCTCTTGGGATGTGCGTTCTCCGGCATACCCGATTGGGCTGTCTGGGCGAATGCTGTGCCGGGAAGCACGCCCAAAAGCGCCGTAACCCCCAGAGCGCGCAAGGCATGCGCGAAGGTTCGTTGTGAGTTCGACATCAAATCGTCCTTATAATCAACGTTGAGGGCCACGCCCTGATATGCCGTGTTTATTTCGGCCTAGTGTATTATTGGAACCGGAACGGACAGCCCGGCTTGGAGTGCATAGTGCGAGGCTCCGATCGAAGCTGGTCACGAACTGGCGACCGGCCAATAAAAGCGCCAATGAAACCCGCAAATGACGCCCGCGACTGAAAACCACCTGCGTCGGTTACGATTGAGAACAGGCCCCTCATCTCGTCGCGGTGCCCATACTCAAAGGCCTACGCTCGCAACCCGCCGGCAATCGTCAAACTATGCTGCATGTTGGAATTTTTCGGTCTGAGCGAGAACAGTTTGTTTGATATTCGTCGATGACGTTCGCGGATTGTAGCGAACCTGGACAATTTTCTTTCCGGCGGCCTGTAAATAGGCCTCCACGTCGAGGTTATGCTGTTTGCTGCCCCAATCCTCTCCGACCACGAAAATATCGGCGTTCACCGCCCTGCAACCGGATACATATTCAAGTTCATGGTACGGGCGCACGATATCGACACAATCCATCGCTTCCAGCATTTCGACCCGTTGTTCCAGCGGAATAACAGGGACATTGGGCTTGTAAAGACTGACGACCGCGTCGGCCGCCACCCCAACGGCAACAACATCACCCAAGTTTCGGCAGTGGTTTAACAGGGCTAAATGGCCCACATGCAACAAATCAAACGTGCCGACAGTATAAACAATCATTAATATTTGTAACCTATACAGAATTAATTGCTCTATATATATCAAATAATTACCAAATGATACTCCCCGCCAAGGCCTAAAATGACGACAAACACATTAAATCCCGAAAAAAAAGCACAGAAAATAATTATCTCATATATTTGGGATATCCCCAATATTTGTTCTCTTTCGGGGTTATTCTGCACACTTATCGCCATATATTGCATCATTTTGGGCAATTACTCTGCCGCAATGATCGGAATGATCTGGGCGGTCGCCTTCGATTGGGCCGATGGGCTCATTGCGCGGCGAATGAAGGGGAGAACCGGTGCGGACGGACAGTTCGGTGGCCAGCTTGATGTTCTGATCGACATCGTGAGCTATGGCGTCACGCCTGCCCTCCTGCTGTTGAGCTACGGAAAATTCGACCCGATCTTCCTGCCGGGGGCATTTTTAATGCTTGTCGCCGGCGTCATAAGACTGAGCTATTTCAGTACCTTCGGTCTTGCCGACGGGTCGAGATACACCGGACTGGCGATCGACAATAACAGCATCGCTCTCGTGTTCCTGTTTCTGTTCGAAGGCATGGTCAGTACGGACGTGTTTTCCGTCATTCTCTATGCTGCCGGGCTGGGGCTCGCGGCCCTGAATGTGTCGCAGATATCGACACCCAAGCTTTCCGGCAAACCGATCAACGTGGTCCTTCTCGCGACCTATACGCTCGCCATATCGGCGATCTATGGCTGGAAACTTCTGTCGTAGCGGTTAAGCCCGCAAGAAAACTCAGTCCCGCGCCCAGGCGCTGTCCCATTGTTTCAGGTGTAGGCGCCGCCGGAATAGGTCAGCTCATAGCTGTGGCTGTAGAGCTCGAAGACAATGCCGAACGGGTCCTCGACGTAAACCATGCGGTAAGGCTTTTCCCCGGGGAAATATTCCCGCACCGGCATCCTCTGCTTGCCGCCAGCCGCGACGATTTTTTCAAGCAAACCCTCGACGTCAGGATCCTGGATAGCGAAATGGAATGTGCCGTGCTGCCGGTAGGGCAGGTTTTCGTCGGGCGCATGGTTACCGTCGAACTCGAACAACTCGAACCCGATCCGATCTGCCGTCGACAGATGCGCGATGCGCAGCCGCTTCCAGTCGGGGCCGAAGACATCTGTGCACATCCGACCGATGTCGCTTTCGTCTTCGGTGATCTCGGTGGGTTCCATGATTATATAGAACCCCAGGACTTCGGAATAAAATTTCACTGCCGCGTCGAGGTCAGGCACGGACAGGCCGATATGCGAAAAGGTCCGGGGCATTGGCAACATGGTGCGATCCTTCTGTTTTCTTCGTCAAAACAGACCTAGGGCGGCCGGGACCTCATGTAAAACAATCATTTCAGCCAAAGAGCAGGCCTTGCGCGGGGCGATCCTGCGGCAGGCCCAAGCCCACCAATTCTTACGCGTGAATTCAGTCCCGCGTCCAGGCACTGCCCCACAGGTTCAGGGTGCGCGGTTCTGTTTTCCATTCGCCGGGCAACGCGTCGAAGTCGCGGGTCTCCAGCTCGGCCGACAGTTCGACCGGGTTGCCGTCGGGATCACGGACGAAGATGAACAGGTTGTTGCCGGCACCGTGGCGCGCGGCACCCCATTCGATCTCGGTGTGCCTGGCGGCAAAGTGATCGCCCCAGTCGCGGATGTCGTTCCAGCAGGTTGTCTCGTAGCACTGGTGGTCGAAGCGCGACGACGATGCGGCAAACAATGCCAGGTCGTGATGTTCATGATCCGAGCGCAGGAAACAGGCGGACACCCCGCCATCGTCGTTCTTTACGATGTCGGATGCCCGAAAACCGATCGTGCCGGTAAAGAACGCGATTAGACTGTCCATATCGGTCGTGCAGATGCCGAGATGCTGCAGGCGTCCGGGCAGGCGGTCGGGGGTATCGGTTTCCGCCCGTGTGGGCAGGCCAAAGACAAAGCATTTACCGTCGGTATCGAGAATGGCGAGCTGGCCGTCGGGGCCGTCGGCGAATACGGGCGAGCGTATATCGGCACGCGCCACATCCTTCGCTGCCAGATCCGCATCGAGACGGGCAAGCTGGTCCGCATCCGCCAGCGCATAGGCGACATAGCCGAACGCCTTTTCCGCCGCCGGCCGGAAGACGATATTGCGCTGTCGCCCCGACAGCCAGACCGATCCATTGATGAGTTTCTCTGACTCCATTTCCAGATGCGTCTCGTACCACGGCACAACGGCGTCGATCTGCGGCGTATCAAGACAGAAATGATGAAGATGGGCAGGCCAGAGAGGCGGCTTGGTCATGCGGTTCGGCTTTCGGTCGCTTGAAGCAGGTTGTTACGCGGGACAGACGCCGCAATTCCGTGCGTTGTCCCCGCGCATCGGGGGCGAATTAGGAGCTGAGGCATATCACCCCAGACTGGTGTTACCCCAACCGGGCGATCTGGGCATCGGTCAGCTCGACCGAGCGGTAGTCGGCGGGGTTTGTGGTTTCGAGCATTTCCAGATCCTTCGACCAGCCGGTGACCGCGTGCTTGATGCCCGCCGGCAGCAGATGAACGTCGCCGACATTGAGGCGGATCTCCCCTTCCCCATCATACCAGAACTTCACCCAGCCCTTGAGGACGTATACCAGCAGGAACTCGCAATCCGGATGCACATGGTGGCGGACCGGTGGCTTGGCCCCCTTGGCGACGCGGATAACGTGCGAGCCGTAGCGCCGGCCCGTCGCTTCCTCTACGCCGAAATGGCGGTATTCGAATTGCGGCCGGATATCTTCCTTGATCCACTTTGCGCCCTTGGCCTTGTCGATGACGAGGTCGAACTTGCGGATGCGCGGCTTCGCGGTTTTCCGGGGAGCCGCCTTTTTGGCCGCCGGTTTTTTGGCGACTGTCTTTTTGGCAACAGCCTTCTTAGCTGCGGTTTTCTTCAGGACTGTCTTTTTGGCAGCTGTGCGTTTCGCCGTCGGTTTCGTCTTCGATGCTGTGGCCATCTGGACCTCCTCGTTCGGGAACGGATTCGGCTAAAACCCTAGCACATGGCCCCGGACGAACACCACGCGCTTGCCCTGCGCCGTGTGGACCGCGACGTCGCATTCATTTGATCAGCCAGTACGGCTCCGGTGAAAAATGCGCGACCAGAGTATCGACGAAGGTTCTGATTTTCGCCGACAGATGGCGGGTCGGCGGATAGATCGCGTACATGCCGACTTCCGGGAAAATGTACTCGTTCAGGACGCGCACCAGCCGACCCTCCTGAATGGACTCCCAGACGATAAAATCGGGCATGGAGATGATACCGGCACCTTCGACGGCGGACGCGAGCAGCAGATCGCCGTTATTCGACAAAATGTTGCCCGTGGCGTCCATCAGAACCGGGCCATCTTCGCCATCGACAAGCCAGGGTTCCGACCAGCCGCTGCGCGCATAGGTGAGACAGTTGTGAATTGCGAGGTCATCCGGGTGTTGCGGGGCGCCACAGCGTGCAATGTAGGCAGGCGATGCCGCGCAGACCCGCCGCACACTCGCGAACTTGCGGGCGATCATGCTGGAATCTTCAAGCTCGCCGACCCGGATGGCGAGATCATAGGCTTCTTCGAGAATATCGACGCGCCGGTCATCGAGCGTGATGTCGACCGTCACCTCGGGACAGGCCTGGGCGTATTGCGAAATAACCGGCCCCAGATGCCGCAACCCGAAGGACAGTGCAGAATTTATACGCAACGTTCCCTGGGGCTTTGCATGCTGGTTGGAGGCGGCACGGTCTGCTTCTTCAACATCGGAAATGATCCTCTGGCAGCGCTCCAGGTAGCCGCGGCCGATATCGGTCAGGGCCAGGTGCCGCGTGTTGCGCTGTATCAGCGTCACGCCGAGTTTTTCTTCAAGCCCGGAGATATATTTGCTGACGACCGAGTTTGAGACGCCGAGCGCCCGCGCGGTCGCCGAAAAGCTGCCGGTTTCCGCGACCCGGGCAAAGATCGACATCTGTCGGAGCTGATCCATCAATATTTTCCAATATGAGAAAAGATATAACTCTATTTATCATATTGTGTCGCAATCGAAAAATATGGTTTGTGGCCGATACCGTTGCTTCTCGCCGGTACCGATCCCGTGCGGCCGCAAACACAGATCATCAAACACCAACCCCCGAAGGAATCCCTCAAATGTCAGACGACGCACAGCTCGACCTCGCCCGTAAACGCATCAGCGATGTCCGCGACGGCATTGCCAGGCTGGACAACAGCGCCCTCGACCTGGTTTTCCGCGAAGCACGCAGCCACAACTGGTTCACCGACAAGCCCGTCACCGACGAACAGCTCCACGAAATTTACGACCTGGTGAAATATGGCTCGACGAGCTCGAACACGCAGCCGATGCGGCTTATCTTCGTGCGCACACCCGAAGCCAAGGAACGTCTGAAACCGGCAATGATGCCGGCCAATCTAGACAAGACGATGATCGCGCCCGTCACAGCAATCATCGGCTACGACCCCACCTTCTGGCAGGATTTCGCGCTCAACTACCCGATCCGCCCCGAGATGGGCGATCGCTTCAAGGATAACGAAGCGCTGGCCGAAAAATTCGCCTTCCAGATGGGTACGCTTCAGGGCGCATATCTTATGCTGGCAGCGCGCGCGGTCGGGCTCGACACCGGCGGCATGGGCGGGTTCGATCCCGCCAAGGTCGATGCCGAATTCTTTGCCGGCACGCCGATCAAGTCGAACTTCCTGTGCAATATCGGCTATGGCGATCTCGAAGGCATCAAAGGACCGCGGCTTCACCGCTACGATTTCGACAAAGTCTGCTCGATTATCTGATTTTCCGATTGTTCGGCCCGCGCAGCAGCGGCATTCTGCGGACAATATCATCAGAGGAGAAATACGATGCGCGATCTGACCGAATCCAACGTTACCGAGGCGGTCCTCGACAAAATTGCCGACGATACCGACCCGCGCCTCAAAGAGATCATGACCGCGCTGATCAAGCACACCCATGATTTCGTCCGCGAGGTGAACCTCTCCTCTGATGAGCTGCTCTATGCGGCGCGGTTTATCCAGAATGTCGGCCAGATATCCGACGACAAACGCGAAGAAGGCGTGCTGCTGGGCGACGTGCTCGGGATCACCGCTCTGTGCGAAATCCTCGGCGATCGCGTGCGGGTCGGTGCGACGGAATCGAGCCTGCTCGGCCCGTTCTATCGCGAAGGTGCCCCGGTGCGCGAGATGGGCGCCGATATCTCCCACGGCGACGAGACCGGCGATGCGGCCTATGTCTACGGCACCGTCTCCGATTCCACCGGCAATCCGATCGAGGGCGTCATCCTCGATCTGTGGCAAACGACGCCGAACATGTTCTACGAGGCCCAGGTCGGCCAGCCGGACGCGTATGAGGAATATGCCTATCGCGGCAAGTTCAAAACCGGCGCCGACGGCCGCTACTGGTTCCTGTCCCGCAAGCCGGTCGACTATCCGGTACCGACGGACGGGCCGGTCGGACTGATCCTCGACGGCACCGGCCGCCATTCGTGGCGCCCCGCGCATCTCCACTACCTCGCCTACAAGGACGGCTACCAGACCATCCAGACCGAACTGTTCAACAGCGACAGCCAGTACCTGGATTCGGATGCGGTATTCGGCGTCAAACAATCGCTTGTCGTGCCCTACACGCTGAACGAAGACCCCGCGGCCGCTGCCGAACACGGCTTCGACGGCCCGTTCTATGAAGGCCACTACGACTTCGTGATGAAGGACGATGCCAGCGTCGTTGATGCCGAAAAGGCATACAGCCAGCGCGCCAGCATGAGTTCATAACCCGCCCCTTTCAGCCCGACATCAGGAGCCCACCACCATGACGGATGTCAATCCGATCGCCGACCACCCCGATGGCAAGTCCATGCTCGGCCTTCAGCTATACCTGGTGAATATGACCGCCATTGAGCCCTTCGCCGATCCGATGAAGGCCTATTTCGGGGAACACCGCGAGGCGTTCGATGCGCATCTCGAATGGCTGCGCCAGATCGAGGCGGACGGCACGATGTTCGCCTCGGGCGTGCTCAAGGACGAAACCGGCTGGGACGGCAGCGGCATGGCGATCATCCGGGCCGCGTCATACGCCGACGCGGTCAAAGTGGCTGAGGCCGAACCGTTTCACCGCGCCGGCGTGCGGACCAACACCGTGCAAGGCTGGGTCATGAACGAGGGTAATTTCCAGTTCACGATGAAGCTGATGAACCAGGAAATCGAACTTACGTAAACCCTGCCCGGCCTATTCGGTCTCGGGTTTTCCGGTATCCGGTTTTCCGGCCTCGGTTTTTCCCGTATCGGGTTTTTCGCCATCGGTTGGGTCGGCAGGTTTCACGCGGATTCTGTTCTTGCCGAGCGAGCTGTTATGCAACCGCTTGATGGCGAAACGGGCATCTTTCTTATAAGCCATTTCGACAAAGCCGAAGCCTTTCGACGTACCGGTTTCGTCGTCGGTCACAATACTGCAGGCGGCGATTGTGCCATTGGGCTTGAACAATTCCGCGAGGGCCTCCTCGGTGAAATCGCGTGGCAGGTTCAGAACAATAAGTTTCATGCGCGCTCCGGCGGCGGATAGGAAAACCTATCCATATCATGCGCACCGGCGTTGTCAGAGCAAATAGACTGCTCCGCGTCACGCACGCACGGGCGCCCGCCTGCGTTCGCCTGCAAAACCAAACGGTCTCAATTGCCGAACGGGATGTTTTGCGGTTGTCTCACACCGCCCCCCCTTAAACTGAAAGCTCGTTTCAGGAGAGTTCACCTAGATGTCACTGTATTCAGATTCAAAATACCCGGTACGCGAAGACCTGGACGCAACCCACGCGAAGCAACTGGCTCAACTGGCTGCCCCCGGCACCTGGGGGAACAGTCAACAACGCCTCGCGATCGCAGCCGAGGCGCGGCAGGCTGGCTATGATGCGGGCATATTGGAAAAGCCCGATGATGCCGGGGCACCCCCGGAAATTGATCTGCCCGACGTCGCCAAAAAAGTTGTCCGGGAGCTGGCGGCAAACCCAAAAGATTTTTTGGAAGCCAATTTTGATGACGCCAGAGCGGGCGGACTGAGCGACGCGGAATACACTGAAATCGTTGGCATCGTCTCCCGCGTAACGGACCTGGATGTTTTCGCCCGCGGCATCGGCGTGCCGCTAAGGCCATTACCTGCCCCCGGGCCCGGGGAACCGTCCCGCGAGAGACCCGACGCGGCCATCCAGGAACTTGCGTTCATGCCGACGGTGCCGAACCCGCCGGAAGGGCCGCCAAAGCCCTATATCATGCGCGGTTTGAGTTTGGTGCCGGATGAAATGAAGCTTCATATCGAGCTTGAGCAGGCTCAATATTTGCCAGCGGGGAAAATTATGGACCCTGTGTTTGAACATCACAAAGGATTCACCCGTGCCCAGGGTGAAATCGTCGCCGGGAGGGTCTCTGCGCTCAACGAGTGTTTTTACTGAACTTCCGGCCATGCCCTGTTCCTCCGTGAGAGTGGACGCGCGACCGACACAGACATCAATCTTGATGCTCTGATGAACCCCGACCTGGATATTGGTGTGCCCGGAGGCGCCGAGCTTTTGGCTTTTGCAGCCGCCATCATCGGAAATGATACAGAGGCCCTGGATGCAGCCCGATTGGCAGTTGCGAAGGCCATTGGGCCACACGCTGTCTCTGCCGCATCTGCGATTGCCGCAAACTTCTCAAAGAACGATCGCATCGCCAATGGGTGCGGCATCCCCTTCGATCCGATTATGCTGAAAGCGACAACGGATATTCGCGCGCAGTTAGGCCTGAACGATTTTCGGTCTGCCATAAACACGTTTAAGCATTTTCCGAACGAACGATAGATACCGGAATCTCTGACCGGCCATCGTTTGGTCGTGTAAAATCCCAGCATATCCGTTGGCGGTTATTGGTGGACAGATCTGGCGGCTTGCCGCCCGCTTTCCAGCAGACCGATTCACATCCGCTTCTGACCCGACTCGGACATTAGACACAAACTCGAATGCGAGAGAGAGGCCGAAAAGATTGCTCTGTCAGTTTATGACTCTTGGGTCGAATATCAGGAAGACAATCATCTCGACAAAGCCGCCGATGAAGCAAGGGCTGACAAACTCGCGCTCAAATTAAATGAAGATGTGAAGGCTTTGAAAGAAGCACGAGGCCAGGAACAGCAACACGACCGTGGTGACGATCTTGAACATTTTTTATGATGCAAAATTCGCAGTCATTGGCACCGTCGCGTTTGGTTGACCTGCACTGCCTGGGCACAGCTTGGCCACCTGGTGCGCCAAATGGCACTTGAGAACGGCGATGGCACCAAATATAGTATGCCATATGGCAAGATGCACAGCACCTGTACGTGGACATCGCTCAGCGGCCGCAGAAGCGGCGTCATTGATCGCTGGCAGTCCGGATACATCGCCTGAGAAGACTTTTGTCAGTGAATTTCGTCTCGCAATTTGAACGGGATGCATTTGAGATGGCTGCATAGTTGAATGAAATACGCTCTGCGTTTCACAATTCAGGTAGCACTTGGAATATCGTTCCTCTCCGTGATCGATATATGTGAGGGACAGGGCGCTGCATATATTGGAGGACTCTGGGGTTCGGTAACTGGCGTCAGCGTCGGAATTCTAATCTGCGTGATTGTCATGGTTATATTAAGCCGGACGACCAGCCTTTTCGAAACCCGTCGGGGGGCGCGGAGGCGGAGATACGACCGCCGATAGAGTTAAAACTTGTAGCTAACCGCTGCCGCTAAGTGAGCGCCGGGCGGATACCGAAATTAGTGGCTTAGACAGTAAAATTACGTCCGTCCGCATCAGGCCCTGAACATCCAGCCACCTGTTCCAGAAATTCGAATCAGGAATGGCACAGAACTTGGGGGCTAGACAAACGGAGGTGGGTTCGATTGGCGGGCTATATCAGTTTCTGTGCGGCCTGCGCTATTAGCGTGCGCCGCATTGGGGTCTGTTCTTGCGGTGATAGTCGCCTATCAAACTTATCGGTCTAATCGCACCTAAGGCTGCAAGGCGTCGCAATGTCGCTTATTGGCCGAGGCTGTTGAAAAACTCGGCTGGCAAGTGGCAGCAGGATTTGCCCGATTTATTTTTGCAAGGGCCGGATGGCTCCAGACGCCGTCTTTCCGGCTCTATGCGCCGTCAGG
>JBLIMV010000045.1:0-16915 GCA_047638395.1 Paracoccaceae bacterium
GGTCGGCGATCTCAACATTGCGCCGCATGAAAACGATGTCTGGTCCCACAAGCAGTTGCTCAAGGTCGTCAGCCATACCCCGGTCGAGATCGAGGCACTTGAAGCCTGGCGCGCCGCCCATGGCTGGGTCGATGCGATCCGCGCCATCGTCCCCGAAGACGAAAAGCTCTATTCCTGGTGGAGCTACCGCAACCGTAGCTGGCCCGGCAGCGACAAGGGCCGCCGGCTGGACCATATCTGGGTCAGCCCCGCGCTCGCCGCCAAGGTGACAGACGCCGGTGTCTACCGGGATGCCCGGGGCTGGGAGAAGCCGTCGGACCATGCGCCGATCTGGGCGGATATCGACATCTAGGCTTTGCGGCCGCGCAGCTGCCCTCTGGTTGTCTCCGGACTTGCCCCCGCACTGGCTCCGGTCTACATGACCTTATGGACACAGCCGACCCAAGCCTGACCACAACCGCCATTGACCCCGTCTGCGGCATGACCGTGGACACATCCGCGGGTAAACCGCGCCACGATCATAGCGGCGAAACTTATCATTTCTGCAGCCAGGGCTGTTGCGACCGTTTTGCCGGCGATCCCGTGCACTATCTGTCCGGCGCGCATCTTGAAGTGGCGTCCAACGCGCCCGCCGGCACCATGTTCACCTGCCCGATGGACCCTGAAATCATTCAGGAAGGTCCCGGCAGCTGCCCTGTCTGCGGCATGGCGCTGGAGCCGATGGGCATCCCGCCGGCCGATGCCGGCCCGAACCCCGAACTGGTCGATTTTACCCGGCGCTTTTTCGTCGGGGCGATTTTGGGCGTGCCGTTGGTCGCCGTCTCGATGGGCCCGATGGCCGGATTGCCGGTAAAAGACTGGCTGTCCGGGTTCGGCGGGGCGCATATGGCGGCGTGGGTGGAACTGGTGCTCGCGACCCCGGTGGTGCTGTGGTGCGGCTGGCCGTTCCTCGTGCGGGGCATACGCTCCGTCATCACGCGCAATCTCAACATGTTCACGCTCATCGCATTGGGGGTCAGCGCGGCGTTTCTGTTCAGCGTCACCGCAACGATTGTGCCCGGCATCTTTCCTGCCGGGTTCCGTCAGCCGGATGGCGCGGTCGGGGTCTATTTCGAAGCGGCGGCGGTGATCGTTGTTCTTGTCCTGCTGGGCCAGATGCTCGAACTTCGCGCCCGTGAACAGACCGGCAGTGCGCTGCGGGCATTGCTCGATCTGGCGGCCAAGTCCGCCCGGCTGGTCAAAGATGATGGCACCGAGACCGAAATCGCGCTTGAAGAGGTGAAGACAGGCGACCGATTGCGTGTGCGCCCGGGTGAGAAAATCCCCGTCGACGGCATTGTGGTCGATGGCCGCTCGTCTGTTGATGAATCCATGTTGACGGGTGAGGCGATGCCCGCAGAGAAAACCGTCGGCGATGCCGTAACAGGGGCGACCATCAACGGCACCGGTGCGCTGATCATGGAGGCGACCCATGTCGGCGCCGATACCATGTTGTCGCGCATCGTCGATATGGTTGCCGCAGCCCAGCGCAGCCGGGCGCCGGTCCAGAAAGTGGCAGACCGGGTCGCCGGCATCTTCGTGCCCGCGGTCGTCCTAAGCGCCATTGTCGCCTTTGTGGTCTGGGCCGCTTTCGGGCCGGAACCGTCGCTTGCCTATGCCGTTGTGGTTGCCGTGTCGGTGCTGATCGTCGCCTGTCCCTGCGCGCTTGGCCTCGCGACACCGATGTCGATCATGACGGCGACCGGGCGCGGCGCGCGGGCCGGTGTACTGATCCGCGATGCCGAGGCGCTGGAGCGTCTGGCCGGTGTCGACATCCTGATTGTCGACAAGACCGGCACGCTGACCGCCGGTAAGCCGGCACTGTCAGCGGTCATTGCCACGGCGGGGCAGGAGGAAGACAACGTGCTGCGCCTCGCTGCCAGCCTGGAGCGCGGGTCCGAACATCCACTGGCCGATGCCATCGTTGGCGCCGCCGCCGACCGTGGCCTTGTCCTGTCCGATGCGCAGGATTTCGATGCGGTCACGGGCAAGGGCGTCACCGGCACGGTCGATGGCAAACGTGTCCTGCTCGGCAACCGGGTCCTGCTCGACGATGCCGGAATCGACATCGCGTCGATTGCGGCGGATGCCGACACCCGCCGAGATGCGGGCGAAACTGCAATGTTCGTCGCCATCGATGGCACGCTGGCAGGTCTGATCGCGGTCGCCGACCCGATCAAGGACACCACGCCCGATGCTCTTGCCCGCCTGCATGCCAGCGGCCTCAGAATCGTCATGGCGACCGGCGACAGCGCCCGTACCGCACACGCTGTCGCGGCGAAGCTTGGTATCGATGATGTCCGCGCCGATCTGCTGCCCGAAGACAAGGGCGCGCTGGTGGCCGAGCTTCAGGCGGCGGGCGCGAAGGTCGCCATGGCGGGTGACGGTGTGAACGATGCGCCGGCGCTGGCGCAGGCCGATGTCGGCATCGCCATGGGCACCGGCGCCGACGTTGCCATCGAAAGCGCCGGGATCACGCTGGTCAAAGGCGATCTGACCGGTATCGTCCGCGCACGCACGCTTGCCCGGGCGACGATGGCCAATATCCGCCAGAACCTGTTTTTCGCGTTTATCTACAACACCGCCGGCGTGCCGATTGCCGCCGGCGTGCTGTTCCCGGTCTTCGGCATCCTGCTATCGCCCATGTTCGCAGCGGCGGCGATGAGCCTGTCATCGGTGTCGGTGGTGGGGAACGCGCTGCGGTTGAGAAGGGTGAAGTTGGGCTAGAAACAGGTGTTTGTTACTCGTTATTTGTGGAATGTCAGGGCAAATCTGGAGATTCCGTTAATGATGATTACCGGATTTTAATCACCGGCGCGGAGTCTGCTTCTCTTGTTAAATTCTGGTTTTATGCTATTTTGTGCCAGTCTACATATCATTAAGCCAGATTTATGAAAACGAAAATCAAAGCCAGCCCAGCGACAAGACGTGAGTTACGGTTTCTCGGGATGCGCATTCGTGAATCGCGCCTGCGACGTGAGTTGTCTCAGAGGCTGATCGCTGAACGAGCGTCGATCAGCGTTCATACGCTCGGGCGGATAGAGGGGGGAGACCCAAGCACAAGCATTGGAGCTTATGCAATGGTATTGCAGGCGCTTGGCCTTATCGAGGGCTGGGGCAATGTTCGGGATGTCCTTGGCGAGGAATTGGCGGAAGAGCAGCTTCGGAAGCGTGCTCCGAAGGAAATATTGTGACTATTGAGGTCTTTCTTGATGCATATGGTGAACGTCGAAAAGTAGGGACCCTTCGCCGACACTCTGGTGCGCACCGAGAACGTGTAACCTATGAACATCACCCGGATTGGTTAGCGTCACCCGAAGCGTTCCAGTTTGATCCGACGTTGCCCCTTCGATCCGGCAACCATCATCCTGGCGCCGGAAAAGAGATGTTTGGGACCCTTGGCGACAGCGCCCCAGATACCTGGGGCCGCCGGTTAATGGATAGACAGGAACGTCGACTAGCGGAACGAGAGGAGCGTCGCCGAAGAAATTTGCATGAGGTCGATTACCTACTGGGCGTGTCAGATGAGACTCGCCTGGGTGCGTTACGTTTTTGTGTCAATGGTGTTTTTCAATCTCAACAAGCTAGCGGAGTCCCATCGACTGTGGCTCTTGGGGATTTACTTAGTGCATCTCAGCGTATCGAACGCGGTGAAGAAACAGATGAAGATTTAAGTATGATTTTCGCGCCCGGTTCATCTCTGGGTGGCGCCCGTCCGAAAGCCTCAATTTATGATCAACACGGCAATCTCTCGATAGCGAAGTTTCCGAAGGAGAACGACCAGTATTCAGTAGAACGGTGGGAAGCCATCGCGCTTGATATGGCAGAGGCGGCAGGTATCCGCGTGGCGGATCATGAGCTAATTGAAGCGGCTGGACACACGGTATTTCTTTCGCGACGTTTTGATCGAAGCCGTGACGAAAATGGAGAACAGAATATTCGTCTACCATTCATGTCGGCAATGGCGATTACCGAACACAACGATGGTGACGATAATTGCAGTTATCTGGAACTCGTCGATGCAATCGATACATACGGTGCTGATCCAGAAAATGATCGCGCTGAGCTCTTTCGGAGAATCGCATTCACAATCCTTACATCTAATACCGACGACCATTTCCGGAATCACGGCTTCCTCTGGGTTGGTAAGAACGGATGGACGCTTAGCCCCGCCTACGACATAAATCCGGTGCCGAATAGTAATGGTGTGTTATCGACCCGGATAAATCACGACGAAGCAACAGCGTCTATTGCGCTGCTCCGTACTGTTGAGGAATACTTTGTATCTAAATCTATGGCAGACACCATCATCCAGCAGTGTATCGACGTCGTAAAACGCTGGCGTGATTTCGCGCAGGCGCGCCACTCTCCTGACGTTGAAATTAGGTTAATGGAGACGGCGTTTACTTGCGAATAACTAAAGCCGGTACCTGCCGTTAAAATAACTCAGTACGCAAATGAGCGCTGTGAGCATCTGTATGGTCGGATACCATTTGCGCTAAGATGAGAAAACTGGGTTATTCAGGCAATAGGTCATTTGCTGAACGTGTAAACATACGCATCGCTAACCCCCAACCTGAATCACAAAATACCGTCCCGGCCGCACACCTTCCGGCAGTGGCTGTGCTTCCCAGCGTGCCACCGTGTATTCCTGATCGCTGCATACGATGCCGCCGGGGGCCATCAGCGCGTCGACCATGGGTGCGATCGTGGCGATCAGCCTGGCGTTGCTTTCCTTTTCCCCGGTGCCGATATCGCAATGGGCGAAGGCGGCGGGCGCACCCATACGGTCCAGCGCGGTGGACAGCGTGTCGGTGATGTCGCCGAGGATCATGTGGGCGTCATCGGGGATGCAGTCCGGGTGGGCGGCAACGCGGCGGTCGAACACGAAGATTTCGCGGTCGGGAAATATCTCGCGTAGATGATCGAATGTGCGGCCATTGCCGAGGCCAAGCTCGAGCACCGGGCCCGGTATGTCGGCGATAAGGTCTTTTGCCATGTTCAGGCAGTCACGCTGGGCGGAGACCCGGCGGATAAAGGAATCGAGACGGCTCATTCTGAAGGGCTCACGGGCGGCGCCTTATCGGTTGCGGATCACGCGGCGCTTTTGGCTTCGCGGAGCTGGGCTGTGGTTGCTTCGAGACGGTGAGCCAGTTCGCGCATGATCTCGACCGACATGTCGGGAAATTCGCTGATCAGCCGAAAAAACAGGTCCTTGGTGATCGCCAGCGTCGTCAGGTCGGTCTCGGCGCGGATCGTGGCGGTACGCGGCACATCGATCAGAATGGCGATCTCGCCGACGAAATCGTTCTTGCCGACCTTGGCAACAGCAAGCTCGCCATTCGGCGTGTCGACCACGATATCTGCCTGGCCGTCGAGAATAATATAGGCGGCATCGCCCGGATCACCCTGATGGAACAGTTCCTGGCCAGCCGGAAAGGTCAGCCGTTCACTGGTAAACGCCAGCAGTTTCAGTTTGGACGGCTCGATCTTCGCGAACAGCGGTACGCTGCGCAGAGCCTCGACTTCTTCATTCAGGCTCACATCTTCCTCCCGGACTTAACTGTGAAAATCATACGCGTCATGTGTGTTATTGTCATTTCGCCAAAACCTTTATCGATATCATTCGATCTGTAGTGCGTTGTTGGCGTCATTCGGACTGCACAAGATCGTGAAGAGCGGTGCCCTCGCGCGACAGTTCCTCGAACGTACCCTGTTCGATAACCCGGCCCGATTTCATCACCAGCGTGCGGTCGAATTCGCCCGCCATGGAGGGGCGATGCACAGCCCAGACCAGCCCGCGACCGTCGAATTCCGTCTTCAGGTTCGCCAGGATCGCGGTCTGTGCCGCGCCGTCCAGGCTGCCGGTCGCTTCGTTCAGGATCAGCACGTCGGGGCGTTTCAGCACGGCGCGCGCAATGCCGAGCTTCTGGCGCTGGGCACCGGACAGGCGCCCGCCACCATTCCCGACATGGAAGCTTAAGCCCACTTCCATCACGGCAGCGCGCAGGTCCAGCGTGTCGATGACATCGGCCATGATTTCACCGACGCGTTCGGCGCCGCGGGCCTGACCGTAGGCAAGTTTGCCGAACAAGATGTTGTCCTGCAGCGAGGCGGCCGCATTGAAGGCACCGTGATCAAAGAATTCGACGCCGCCTTTGTGCTCTTCCGGCAGATTTTCGGCGAAGGCTTTACGGGCCTTGAGAACGCGCAGCTGAAGATCGTCGTCGATCACGCCAAGACGGTGGCGTGCCGGCGATACCTTGAATGGCAGCGACAGCAACATCGTCCGTTCTTCGGGTTTTATGGATGCGATGCCGTCCCGGTTGATCCGGGTCAGAACGCCCTGGTATTCCGGAAGATCCTCGGCGGATATAAAGCTGAACTGTTCGAAGAACGGATGTCCCGGCGGCAGGTCGGCGAACAGTTCTGTCATGGTCGACGCGATCTGCTGACCTGTATCAAGCAATGTGTCGATCAGGCCTTCGCGCTCCAGAATGCTCAGGACGTAGGAATTCTCGGCCAGGCGGTCCATGACGAAACCGGCGCCGATGGGTGTGCCAAACAGCAGGTTTTCGCCGAGCGTCGCATTGTGGTTGTATTTTTCCGGATCGAATCCTTCGACCAATGCCGCGATCTCCGGGTCGGTGAGCCGTTTGTGGAATTCAGCCCGCGCCTTCAGAAATGCCTGTGCGAGCTCAGGCTGGGTTGCAGGGTCGATCGAGCCGCGCAGGCCCAGCACGTAAATATCCTCATCCAGTTTCACCATTTTCAGGGTGTTGAAAATGCGGGCTTTAAGTTCGGCATCGTCGGCCACCCCGGCGGCCTCATAATCGACCCAGCCGGCGTTCAGATCATCGGTCGAATTCCCGGATATTGCTGATTCTGCCATCCATTTTTCGATGAGCTGAACAGCATCGTCATCGTATTCGGGAGGACGCAACGGCAGATGCTGGAGACCATAAAGCAGGTTGTCGCGTACCGTCGTCGAAAACAGATAGGCGCTCGGCCCTACATAGGCGAGCCGGCGCCCGGTAACGGCTTCGGGCAGCGCGTCCGCCGAAGCGTCACCGAGGCGTAACGTGCCGGCGGTGGGGATAAGCAGGCGGGAAAGCAGCTGCGTGGTTTCGTCCTTGCCCGACCCGCCGCCACCGACAAGTGCGACATGTTCCTGCGCATTGATCACGAAGGAGGCCCCGTCGATCAGGGCGGCCCCGGTATCGTCTATCAGCGACAGGTTGGACGCTGAAATCTCACCGGTGATGGGAGAGATCTTTTCTGGTTCGTCCAGCTGGTTGTTTTCTTCCATCAGGCCAACCGGCTGGAACTGTTCCATCACCTGTTCATATTTGATCTTGGCATCGGCCTGGCGCTGGTAAAAGTTGAGCAGCTCCTTCCACGGGGCGGCAAGGTCCTTATGGGCGGCAATGGCGGCCATAAGCGTGCCGATCTCCAGCTCTCCATTGATCGCGAGGTAGCCGCCGATCGCATAGAAAAAGAACGGGCCGAGCTGGTTGATCGTGTTGTTCAGGAACTTGACGATGAATTTCCAGATATAGATCTGCAGCCGGACTTCATAGATCGAACCAAGACGGTGCGAGAAGTCGGCGCGTTCGCGACGTGCGGTATTGTGTGTGTGAATTTCCTGAACGCCGGCGACGCTCTCGCCGATCCGGTCCGACAGCTGACGCACGAGGCGGACACGTTCCTTGCCAAGCAGGTTTACCCGACGTTGGAGCTTGGGAATCAGATAGCCTTGCAGCGGATACAGCGCGACCGCCGCCAGTGCCATGTACCAGTTCTGCACGAACAGAAACGCGAGAATCACGACCAGATAGCCGCCCTGGAAGATCGGCAGCTTGAACGAATCGCCGATAAACCCGCCCAGCGGTTCAACTTCGGCCGTCACCATGGTGACAATTTCCGACGACGATGTTTTGCGGAACTGCGGCAGCGGGAAGCGCAGAACCCGACCGTACAGGTCGAAGCGCAGCCGGCGCAGCATGCGCTCGCCGGTAATGCCCGCATACAGGTTGATAACGTATTTAAACGCCTGATTGACGATTACCAGGGCCAGAAATCCGCCGCACAGCACCCACAGGTAATTGATCTGGTCCAGCTGTACCCCGCCGAGCGTCGTCGGAAATGTAACGGATCTGGCCTGGATGGCGCCGTTTACGATCAGCTTGGGCAGTTCGTAAAACGCATACAGGAACGGGAAAGACGCCGTCGCCATGATGGTCAGCACGATCTGCCTGCGCAGCGAATGGCGGATTATGTAACGATAAATGCTTTTTTCCACGGAGGACCCGTTTGTAACGATCAGAGGCGTAAGCCGGCAAAGCACTGCCTGACCGGGACCTTTCTACGACACGGCCCGGCGTAACCGCAATGAACATGTGACCGAACCGTATTCGGCGCAGTGACGCTTATCACTTCGGCAGGCTCCAAATACCGTCACATTACGCACATACGGACGTATTAATCACGGGTTGGGGGCGGAGGAAAGCTGTGCGATATTCGGAGCAATACAAAAAGGTGGGACTCCGGATGGCAACCGAACGGCGTCAGCAGCGCGCCCTAATATATAGTCACGACAGCTTTGGACTCGGCCATTTGCGCCGTTGCCGCGCGATTGCGCATGCACTTGTCGACCAGAACCCCGATATGTCCGTCATTATTCTGTCCGGCTCGCCGATTATCGGCAATTTCGATTTCCGCCGCCGCGTCGATTTCGTCCGCGTGCCGGGCGTCATCAAACTGCGCAATGGCGACTACACTTCATACAGTCTCGATCTCGATATCGACCAGACGGTTGCATTGCGCGCATCCATCATCAAACACACCGCCGATATTTTCGATCCGGACATATTCATCGTCGACAAGGAACCGCTTGGATTGCGCGGTGAAGTCGCCGAAACGCTCGAGATGCTGAAAGAACGCGGCACACCGCTGGTTCTTGGTCTCCGCGATGTCATGGATGAGCCGAAGCTGCTGGCACCTGAATGGAAGCGCAAGAATGTGATGCCGGCGCTGGAAAACCTCTATGACGAAATCTGGGTCTACGGTCTGCCGCAGATTTGCGACCCGCTCGAGGAAATCGAGCTGACGCCTCAGGTCCGCCGCAAGATGGTGTTCACAGGCTACCTCGAACGTGAGGATGCCCGCGGCGCACCTGTTGCGGAACATGCCGTTCCCTTCGACAGGCCGTATCTGCTGGTGACGCCGGGCGGTGGCGGCGATGGCGAAGCGCTGGTCGACTGGGTTTTGCGCGCCTATGAAACGGATGCCAGCGTGCCGTACCCGGCCCTGATTGTTTTCGGACCGTTCATGCAGCAGGAAAAGCAGGCGGAATTCGCCCGCCGCGCCGCCGCCTTGAAGCTTGTGGAGGCGATAACGTTCGAAGCGAATATCGAGCCGCTCATTCAGGGCGCATCGGGCATCGTCGCAATGGGCGGATACAATACGTTCTGTGAAATTCTCACATTCGACAAACCGGCGCTGGTTGTGCCGCGCACCGTGCCGCGGATGGAACAGTTCATCCGCGCCGACCGGGCGCAGGAACTGGGCCTGCTGCGGATGCTGCCCGATGACGGTGTGCGTCACGCGCAGGATATGGCAACAGCGCTCCGTCACCTGCCGCAGCAGAACCGTCCATCCGTTGTCGTGGTGCCCGGCCTGCTGGACGGATTGCCCAATGTGAACCGGCTGGCGCAACGGCTCAGCGACCGGCGGGGCAAATCGATTGCCGCTGTCGCCGAGCGCGGCTGAGCGGATCCGCCGTTCAATGACGGGCCGCACCGCTATTGTCTTAAAGGGGTACCCGCGGCTCTCGGAAACCTTCATCGCACAGGAAATACGCGGGCTCGAACAGCGCGGTATGGATGTTGAAATCATCTCCCTGCGTCATCCGACCGACAAACACACCCATCCCGTTCATTCAGAGATCGAAGCGCCGGTGCGCTATCTGCCGGAATACCTCTATCAGGAACCGCGGCGGGTTTTCGCCGCCTGGCGGGCTGTACGGAAATCCCCCGGATACCGGGAATCGCGGCGGATCTGGCTGCGCGACCTGTGGCGCGACCGGTCGCCCAACCGTGTCCGACGGTTCGGGCAGGCGCTGGTTCTGGCCCACGAGCTGCCGGACGATATCGATCATATTCACGTTCATTTTCTGCACACACCGGCCTCGGTGGCGCGCTATGCGGCGACGATGACCGGGCGGCGTTGGACGGTTTCGGCCCATGCCAAGGATATCTGGACGTCGCCGGATTGGGAGATTCGCGAAAAGCTCGATTCCTGTGACTGGCTGGTGACGTGCTCTGCCTATGCCCGCGACCATCTGGCGGGGCTTGATTCCAGCGGATCGCGTGTCGAACTGGTGTATCACGGGCTCGATAGCGTCCGCTTTCCGGCAGCACCCGAACGACGGCCGATGCGCGATGGGCAGGACGCCCACGACCCCGTGCGGATCTTATGCGTTGGACGCGCCGTCGAGAAAAAGGGGCACGATATTCTGTTGGAGGCTCTGGGCCGTTTGCCTGAAGACCTGAACTGGCGGTTCTGGCATATCGGTGGCGGTGAATTGAGCGACACGCTGCGGACCCAGGCCGCCCGCCTCGGCATTGCCGACCGCGTCGAGTGGCTCGGCGCCCTGCCCCAGGGCGAGGTTATCGAGCGATATCGCGACGCCGACCTTTTTGCCCTGGCAAGCCGGGTCGGGGATGACGGCGATCGCGACGGTTTGCCCAATGTGTTGATGGAGGCTCAAAGTCAGGCGCTTGCCTGCGTCGCGACCGATGTTTCCGCCATTCCCGAGCTGATCGTTGACGGTGAAACCGGGGTGTTGGTGCCGTCCGAGGATGCGCAGGCCCTGTCAGCGGCAATTGCCGCGCTGGCGCAAAACCCGGCACGCCGTCTGCTTCTTGGGCATAGCGGTGAGACGCGTGTGCGCGGCACGTTTTCGTTCACCGCCGGGGTCGACCGGTTGATTGAAAAGTTCGGTGCGACCGATGCGTCGGCCAGCCGTGACGCGGCCTGAAGCACCCGACTGAAAATGCAGATCGCCTTTTATGCCCCGATGAAACATCTGGATTCGCCCGTCCCGTCCGGCGATCGCGAGATGGCCCGAAATCTCATCCGGGCTTTGTCGATGCGCCACCGTGTAGAGGTTGCGAGCCGGTTCTGCAGTCGCGATGGCGCAGGCAACTTGGCCCGGCAGCAAAGAATCGTCTCTATCGGCGCCCGGTTGGGGAAGCGGCTTGTCCGCCGCTGGCGGTCAGGTCCTGCTGCCAACCGGCCCGATGCCTGGTTCACCTATCATGTTTATCACAAGGCGCCCGACGTGATTGGGCCCGCTGTCAGTCAGGCGCTCGGCATCCCCTATTTGATGGCCGAAGTATCCCACGCACCAAAGCGGGCGGGCGGCCCGTGGAACACGGGGTATCAGGCGGCCGAAGCGGCCATTCGCGATGCTGACGGCGTTATCGGCCTGTCGAGCCTCGATGCTGCCTGCGTGATGCCTCTTCTCGCCGATCCCGCGCGCTATCACCGCCTGGCGCCGTTTACGGATACGGCGCCGCTTGCGGCCGCCGCCGCACACCGTGCGGACCACAGAAAAGCTTTGTGTGCGCGGTTCGGACTTAGACCTGAAACACCTCTGCTTCTTGCGGTTGGGATGATGCGCGATGGCGACAAGCTGGCAAGCTACCGGGTACTTGCGGATGCGCTTGCCCGCATTTCCGACCGGGACTGGACGTTACTGATTGTCGGCGACGGTCCGGCGCGTGCCGAGATCGAGAACGCTTTTGCCGGATTGGATGGCGGCCGGGTGATTTACGCGGGTGCCGGTGCCCCCGAAGAGCTGCCGGCTCTCTACGCCGCCTCTGACCTGATGGTGTGGCCGGCGGTTAACGAGGCCTACGGCATGGCGATGCTTGAAGCACAGGCGGCCGGGCTGCCGGTCGTGGCAGGGTTGACCGGCGGTGTTCCGGATGTGGTGCGAGATGGTGAATCCGGCGTGCTTTGCCCGGTTGGAGACGCGCCAGCCTTGGCGCGCACGGTCGCAGAGCTGCTTGACGATACCGATCGCCTGGAGACGATGCGGCAGCGTGCGCTGTCTCTCACAGCGGCGCATAACGACATCGAAGCCGCGTCGCGCCACCTTGATGAAATTCTGAAAACGACAACGAAAGCCTGCGCTGCATGACGCCTATTGCTCTTATTCGCCATGGACCGACTGACTGGAACGAAGAACATCGGCTGCAGGGCCGCGCCGACAGATCGTTGTCGGATGAAGGACGCGAGAAGGTTTCCTCCTGGTCGGTGCCCGAAATCTATAAGGACTTTCACTGGGTGGCCAGCCCGTTGAGCCGCGCACAACAGACGGCGGCGTTGCTGGCACTGGATATCAAACAGCTTGAACCATCCATTATCGAAATGGACTGGGGTGACTGGGAAGGTCACACCAGGACCGAACTGGACGAGATATACGGTGACGAGGTCTCGAAGCGTGCGGCGCTCGGTCTCGATCTGTGTCCGCATAACGGCGAGAGCCCGCGCGATGTGCGCGAACGGGTCGGCGAATGGGCTCGGGGCGTAGCAGAAACCGGCATTCCCACCGGCGCCGTTTGTCATCAGGGCATTATCCGCGCCGCCCTGTCGCTCGCGACCGATTGGAGCATGGTGGGCAAACCGCCCGAGAAGATGGACTGGGCGAGCGTGCATGTTTTCAATGCCCATGCAGATGGGTCGTTCGAAATCGCCGAGCTGAATATCAGCCTGTTGCAGGAAACCGCCGGGTGAGCGCACCAAACGTCTTTTTCTGGGTCCAGCATCTGCTAGGCATTGGCCATCTGAAACGGACGGCCACCCTGGCGCGTGCGTTTCGCCGTGCCGGCATGACGGTTACCGTGGTTTCCGGCGGGCATGAGGTGCCCGGTCTTGATCTTGGCGGCGCGACGCTTGTGCAATTGCCGCCGGTCCGCGCGGCAGACAAGTATTTCAAAATTCTGATCGATGAAACAGACACCGAGATCGACGACGCTTTTCGTGCCAATCGCAGCGAGCTGTTGCTTGCCGCCTATCGTGCCGCCGCGCCCGATGTGGTGATCACAGAGCTGTTCCCGTTTGGCCGCCGGCAGTTGCGCCGTGAGCTGACGACCTTGCTGGATGCCGCCAAAGCGCAACCCCGACCGCCGCTGATTGTGTCGTCGGTCCGCGATATCCTGGTTGAACCGCCCAAGCCCGAGCGTGTCGCCGAGATGCTGGAACGAGTCGAGATCTATTATGACCGGGTGATGATCCACGGCGATCCCACGCTGATTCCGTTCGATGAGACGTTCGCCCATGCGGATCGTATTGCCGACCGCGTGGCCTATACCGGTTATGTCGTCGATATGCCGCGAAAAACCCCCAACGGCCCGGGAACCGGCGAGGTCATCGTGTCCGCAGGTGGCGGTGCGGTGAGCGAGGAACTGTTCCGCGCCGCGATGGCGGCCCGGCCTGCGAGCCGTCTGGCAGACCGGACCTGGCGCATTCTTGCCGGGCACGCTCTGGCGGATGACGTGTTTGCATCGATTGCGGCAGATGCGCCCGATGGCGTGGTTGTCGAACGTGCCCGGGCCGATTTTCCGACCCTGATGGCGAACTGCACCCTGTCGATCAGCCAGGGCGGGTACAACACGGTAATGGAAATGATGACCGCGGGCACGCGCGGTGTCATCGTGCCCTATGCCGGCGGCCTGGAAACCGAGCAGACCCTGCGGGCGCGCCTGTTGGAAAACCGCAGCGGTATCCGCACGATCCCCGAAAACACCCTTAGCCCTGCCGCCCTGGCGATTGCGGTTGATGCCGCGCTGGACGCACCGCCCCCGGATGCATCGGGGCTGGATACCGGGGGCGCCGACAAAGGAGCGGCATTGATCGCGGGCTGGTTGGCCGAGCGGAAAGGTGGCGCGTCATGACGGCGTGGGACCGGTTAGCGGTTGAGCTCGATGCCTGGGCGGCGGCGGGGCAGGCGGCTGAATTCTGGTGGCGTGACGATGACGCGATCGATGTCACCCCGGCGCTGGACCGACTGGTCGCGCTGCGATCGGATCTGGATATACCGCTGGCGCTTGCCGTGATCCCCGCGCATGCCCGGCCGGCACTGGCTGGCGCGCTCAAGGGACAGGCGGATATTGATATCCTGCAACATGGCTATGCCCATACAAGCCACCGTCCGGCGGGCGAAAAGAAGGCAGAACTTGGCGCGGACCGGGATCTTTGGGATATCGCGCGGGAACTGGCCGATGGTCGTGGGCGGATGCTCGAGCTGTTCGAGAGCGACGGGTTGAGTGTGATGGTACCGCCGTGGAACCGGATAGATCCAGCGGTTGCCGATCTCCTCCCCGGACTGGGTTTTCATGGCCTGACGACGTTCAACGCACGCGTGGCGACCGAAGAACCAGGCGATCTGACGATCGTCAACACGCATGTCGATATCATCGACTGGGTGGAAACCCGTGGATATGCAGGGGATGACGCGGTGCTCATCGCTGCGATAGATCATCTTGTGGCCAAACGCACCGGCAGCGCCGATCCGGCGGAAGCAACGGGTGTCCTGACGCATCATCTGGCACATGATGAGGCCTGTTGGGTGTTCATTGAGAAATTTGGCCGCCTCACCGCATCAAGCCCCGCAGTTGTATGGCGGCGCGCGGTGGATTTGTTTCCGGTGCCGTCGTGACCGAGCGCACAGTTCACCGTCATACGTTCCGGTCGCTGGCCGCCGATTACACGCGGTCCGGCGGCGGCATTCTGGTGACGGCGCTGCCGCTTGCAACCGTGGAGACGACCGGTGTCGTTGCCTGGATGCTTGGGGCCGGCGCTCTCCTGTTTGCGGTCTATGGTTTCAATACGGTAATACGGCACCTTGGCACTGTTGAGTGTAGTGAGGCCGCGATTTCGGTTTCAGGACCGTTGAAGAGGGTTGTTGTGTGGTCGGAGGTCAGCAATGTCCGGCTTCGATATTTTTCAACCCGCAGAGACGGTCGGAAAGGCTGGATGCAGCTTGTTGTTAAAAGTTCTGGGGCGAGTGTTCGGATCGAATCGACTCTTGTGGGGTTCGCAGATATTGTGGCGCTCGCAGTGAAAGCTGCTAATAAGAGAGGGATCGACCTTTCACCAACGACGCTCGGAAACATAGAAGTTCTGGGCGTCAAAACCGGGTTATTCACCTCAGGCAACGGATCCCCATGCCGGATCTCTTAAACGTCAACGACCTCAAGGTCGAATTCCACGTGAACGAGGGCGTCGTCCGCGCCGTTAACGGCGTGAGCTTTCGCGTGCCGGCGGGCAAAACCGTGGCTCTGGTCGGCGAATCCGGTTCCGGCAAGTCTGTTGTCTCCCAGACGGTCATGGGCATTCTGCCAAAATCCGCCAAAGTCACCAGCGGCGAGGTGATGTTTCACGATCCGCGCGACGGCTCTGTCACCAATCTGCTGACGCTCGATCAGGATGGCGAAAAGATGCGCTCGATCCGCGGTGGGCGGATATCGATCATCTTCCAGGAGCCGATGACATCGTTGTCGCCATTGCACACGGTGGGCGATCAGGTCTCCGAAGCGCTATTCCTGCATCGTGAAGTGACAAAAGCCGAAGGTATGGAGCTGACGGCGGAAATGCTGCGGCTCGTCGGGTTTCCCGACCCGCAGCGGGCGCTCCGGACTTATCCGTTCGAGCTGTCCGGCGGGTTGCGTCAACGCGCGATGATTGCGATGGCGCTTGTCTGCCGCCCGGCGCTGTTGGTTGCGGATGAGCCGACAACGGCGCTCGACGTGACCATTCAGGCGCAGATTCTAAAGTTGCTCAACGACCTGCAATCCGAGCTGCAGATGGCCGTATTGATGATTACCCATGATCTCGGGGTGGTCGCGAATGTCGCCGATGAAATCGTCGTGATGTATCACGGTAGCGTGCTGGAGCGTGGATCGCTGGACGATATTTTCCGCGCGCCGGGACATGATTACTTGCGCGCGCTTCTCCGCGCGGTGCCACGGTTCAACATGAAGCCGGGCGAGCGTCTGGTGCCGCTGCGCGAAATTGAACATCGCACGGGACACCTGCTGGCAGAGCGTGAAGACGAGCCGGTCATGCTTGAAACCCCGCTGCTCGAAGTGAAAGGCCTGTCCAAATCCTACGAGCTGCGTAAGGGAGGCCTGTTCGCCGGCGGGGAGACCCAAAAAGTGCTCGCGGTCGACGATGTAAGCTTTTTTGTGCGCCAGGGCGAATGCCTGGGTCTGGTCGGCGAATCCGGTTGCGGCAAGACGACTCTGTCGAAAATGATTATGCGTGCCCTGACACCGGATTCCGGCGAGGTGCTGTTTAATGACCGCGGCCAGAATATCGATCTGACCCAGTTGACCGAAAAGGAGCTGCTGCCCTATCGGCGTAAGATTCAGTTCATGTTCCAGGATCCGTTTTCCTCGCTGAATCCGCGCATGACGGTATTCGATATCATCTCGGAGCCGCTGGTGATCCATAAGATCGGCGACAGGGAATACCGTGCCGAAATGGTACAGGAACTGATGGCGCTGGTCGGTCTCGATCCGCGTTACCTGAACCGCTACCCGCACTCCTTCTCCGGCGGCCAGCGTCAACGTATTGGTATCGCCCGCGCCCTGGCGCTCAAGCCCGAATTGCTGTTATGCGACGAACCTGTCTCGGCGCTCGATGTCTCGGTGCAGGCGCAGATCCTCAATCTCATGAAAGATCTCCAGAAAGACCTGGGGCTGACCTACCTGTTTATTTCCCACAATCTGGCAGTCGTTGATTATATCGCCGACCGGATTGCCGTTATGTGCGCCGGGCGCCTGGTCGAGACCGCGCCGCGCGA
>JBLIMV010000046.1:0-15608 GCA_047638395.1 Paracoccaceae bacterium
CGACATAGCCCTTGCTTCTTCTGCGGGTGACGGACCGGAATCAGATACGCAAATTCGGATTTTCGAATTGCAGAAGGTCGTCGACAGCCTGTTGACGCGTTACACGGCGAAACACCCTGATGTCGCAACAACCATCAAGCGCCTCGAAGTTCTGAAGAAAGAACTTGCAGATGAGCGCAAGGCCGAGCTTGGTCCTGTGGATGGCCCTGTTGAGGAGCAGCCGACAGAAGGCGGCAAGAACGTTGTGCCCAACCCTGTATATGAGCAGGTAAAGATCCAGCTCGTTCAGCAGGAAGCGGCGATCGCGGCTTTCAGGCGTCGTGTCGAAAAAGAGGGTATCGAAGTAAAGAAGTGGGAGGAGATGGCCGGCCGCGTTCCGCAGGTCGAGGCTGAACTGTCCCGACTGAGCCGCGATTATGAAATCGTCAAGAAAGGCTACGAAGAGCTTCGTCAGCGTCAGGAGTCAGCACGACTGGCGTCTGATATGGAAACCAAGGCACAGAAGGTTCAGTTCCGTATCGTGGATCCGCCTAAACTTCCGCTGAAGCCAAGCGGACCGAACCGTCCCCTGTTTATGGCCGTCGTGCTCGTCGCGGGCATTGGTGCCGGGCTCGCGTTTGCATTCCTCCTGGGCCAGATAAATTCAAGTTTCCTGACCGTCAAGAGTTTGCAGCAGACATTTGCGCTGCCTGTTCTGGGTTGTGTCACTGCGATTAGATCGGTTGGCGAGCGCCGCCGGCGCCGGCGTGAATTGCTCGGTTTTGGCCTGGTGGCCGCTAGCTTGATTGTCGCGTTCGGAGGCCTCCTCATGGTTGAAGTCATGGGTGCAAATGGCTTGCTTGCGACCGTCAAGGGACTTAGCATCGTCTAACTTCGGGGTAGGCGATGACTGATACTAACCGACCACGTCGCGGACCTTCTGACGACGAAAATTCGCCTTCTGGCAAAAACATGTCTGATGCAGACAATGCGTCTGATGCAGCTGATGTGTCGTCGTCCAACCCCTCATCATCCAACGTCTCATCGTCCGTTGAAAAAGCGGCCGAGAGGCTGAGCCGCGCCCAGGACGCAAATTCGCCTCAACCTCCGCCGGTTGAGCGCACTCCAACTGATCAGACCAGCAGCATAGAACGATTTCTCAATGCCAATGACGGCGACGCTTTGGGCGAACCCAGCGCTGCTCTGAACGCATTTGAAGACGTTCTGGCACCAATCCCCGCTGATGGGCCGGTCTCTCCGGTGATCGACACCCCCACAGCATTCGCGCGTGAGCCCGCTGATCCTGTTCAGGCCGCTACCGACAAACCCGTTCAACAGGCGCCTCCCCAGGCCGGTCCGATACATCCGCCGGAGCCCGCGGCGGAAAAACCTCCGATCAGTGAAGAGTCCCAAAACCACGACCGTGCGGCCCACTCTGACCTCGAAGATGTGCCGCAAACAGCGCTGCCTGGTACAGATGATGTAGCGACTGTTCCGCCGAAGCGCGGCTTGTTTCGCAGCAAACGCAACGAGCCTAAACCATGGCACCGTGATCAAGCTGCAGAACAGCCTGCAGACGCGGCAGACTTAACGCCTGCGATAGTTGGGGAACCGGAGGTGCCGACCAAAAATCGTGGCGTGCTCGGCATGATCTGGGGGATGGTGCGTTTTTTGCTGATCGGCCGAAAACGCCCCAACAAAGCCAAAGTATCAGTCCGTCAGACGCCTCCCCGGCGCGGCCCCCTCCTGGCATCTCGCCTGGCGTCTCGACTGATACCCGGACTGGTATCCAGACGGGCGCCCGGCGTAACTACCCCGCGGCGGGGAGTGCTCCGACGGTTGAAGCCGTTCCTGGTGGCCCGCATCAGCAAGGTTCCGGGTTTACGCCGTTTGGCTCACACCAAGGCCGAGATCGAGCGGGTGGCTTCGGAGACGCCCGCAGGTATTGCCGAGATCGCGGCGGAAACCCGCAGAAGCACTGCCGGCTCACACATCCAGCGCCCGCTGGATATGAGCCGGCGTGTCGGCCGGTCTGTCGAAATCAATATCGAAAAAATCCGGGCGGCCGGTATGGTGACGCCGTTCGGTGAACGGACACCTATCGCCGAGGAATTCAGGCTGATCAAACGGCCACTTCTACTGAACGCCTTCGAAAAAGGGGCGAATGCGATCCGCAATGGCAACGTAATCATGGTTACGAGCTCACGGTCGGGGGAAGGTAAAACGTTCATGGCCGCCAATCTCGCCATGAGCATCGCGTCGGAACGGGACCTGACGGTTTTGTTGATAGATGCGGACGTGGCCAAACCCGATATTCCGAATGTGCTTGGCTTCGAAGCTGACCTTGGCCTGGTTGATCTGATTGCAGACGATCAGATCGACATGTCCCAGGTAATTATGCGGACCAATATCGAAAATCTGAGTGTGATGCCGGCGGGTCGCCCGCATCACCTGGCGACCGAACTGCTGGCGAGTGAACGCATGGGAAATCTGGTCTCCGAATTGTCGCTGCGCTACCCTGAGCGTGTGGTTATTATGGATTCGCCGCCGGCCTTGTTGAGCAGCGTGGCCGGCGTACTTGCCCTTAATGTAGGGCAGACATTATTCGTCGTTGAGGCCGAAAGGACATCTCAATCGGCGGTCGATAGTGCGATAGGGTTGGTTAGTGCTTGCAAAAACATCAACCTCTTGCTCAATAAGGGCCGTCAGCTCGGTGGCGGTGAGCGTTCTGGATCGTATGAGAGCAGCTACTATTGACCCGTAGCGGTTCGTGCGGAGGGCCGGTTGGGTTACAACGGCAAAAATTATTTAGGAACCGGTGTGGGTAGTCCCCGCGCGATTGGGTTATATGTGCTGACCGGAATACTCGTGGCCGCGGTCCAGCCGGCCTATGCCGGTGAATGGACGCTGTCGCCGTTCGTCAGCACTTCAACCACGATCACCGATAATGCCAATGCTGCCAGCGACGATGAAGACCGGAACTCGGATCAGGTTCTCACGGTGTCGCCCGGTGTTCGTCTTTCGGGCAGCGGGGGGCGAATTTCACTCAATCTGTCTTATGCCCACAATCAGTTTTTTTCGCGCCAGGGCCAATCGGATGATTCATCCTCGAATACACTCACGGCCAATGGCAGGGCGGAAGTATGGGACCAGGTTGCTTTTGTCGATCTGACAACATCGATTAGTCGTGAGATCGTCGATCCTGCCCAGGCCAATACCAACACTGATCTGGGGAACGACGGCAACCGGACGACCGTGAGAACGTTATCCGTTCAGCCCTTCTTCCTGCACCATTTTGGTAACTGGCTCGAAACTGAGTCCAGGAGCACGTTCGACATTACGACAACTGAGTCCGATGAGATTTCCAACACTCAGTCAACGGGCTCGACGTTCTCGGCGACGAGTGGCCGGAGATTCTCAGTCTTTACCTTCGGCGGTAATTTCAGCCGGCAAAAAGAAATCCGGGAAGATGGTGCCCCCCGCTCGATATCGACGACTCTTGATACGAACTACAGGATGCGTCTCAGTCGGAAATTTTCTCTCATCAGCTCGTTAGGCTGGGAAACGATTGACGATCCCACCCTGACGGATGAGCCGAACGGCGTCATCTGGGAAGTCGGTTTTTCTGCGCAGCCAAGTTCGCGCTCATCGATTGAAGCAACTATTGGCGACCGTTTCGAAACCACAACCTATGGCCTGGATGCAAGCTACAGGCTCTCCAGCCGCTCCAATATGTCGGCGTCGTATTCGGAAACGATTACGACGTCACAGGAGCAGCTCAACGAGAACCTCGATTTCTTGGTTAGCGACGGGGCGGGCGGCTTTATCGATTCCCGGACTGGTCTGGCATTTAATTCATCGGGCAGTGAACTCGGGTTCCAGACATCGATATTCCGCCAGAAAGTCTTTGGGTTTACCGTCAATAGCACGCGCCGACGCGGTTCCTATTCGACAGGTCTGAACTGGGAGCGGCGTGAGACGGATTCTACGGGCATTGAGGAGACGGTGCTGTCGGTCAACGCCAGCGCATCGCGGACGCTCTCGTCACGGATGTCTGCATCGGTGACGACCAGTGTTAGTTTTACGGATTTCGGGACGACGGATCAGCGGAAAGACAGGGATATCAACCTAACTGGTTCCTTGACTTACCAGCTGATGGAAAATACGAATGCAGCCCTGAGCTATACGCGAAGTCAGACCCATTCGAGCGAAGGAAGTAACAATTTGCGAGAGAATACGGTTACGTTAAACCTTACCCGCAACTTTTGAGCGCCAGTAAATGTACGCATCACATTATAATCTCCGCGGACGGCCTTTTCAGCTAAGCCCCGACCACAGGTTTTACTATCCGAGCCGGGGCCACAAAAAGGCGATGGCTTATCTGACCTATGGCATGAACGAGCGGGACGGTTTTATTGTCATCACCGGCCATGTCGGCGCGGGCAAGACGACAATCGTTGGACAGCTTCTCAGCCAGATCGATCAGAGCAAATTTGTTTCCGCCAACATCGTGACCACGCAGCTCGGTTCCGACGATACGCTGCGCATGGTGGCGCGCGCGTTTGGCCTGCCGGCAGAGAGCCGGGACAAGGCGTCCATACTTAAGGATATTGAAGGTTTCCTGGCAGCTCGGCGCGGCGAGGGAAAACACGTCGTTCTCGTAATCGACGAAGTCCAGAACATGCCTTTCGAAGCGATTGAAGAGCTCAGAATGTTGTCCAATTTTCAGATGGACAATCGCCCGCTTGTGCAGTGTTTCCTGCTCGGCCAGCCCGAGTTCCGTGAAAAACTTGCCCGGCCCGAAATGGAACAGATCCGTCAGCGCGTGATCGCGACCTGCCACCTCGAACCGCTCGCGGCAGACGAGACCAAGGGCTATATAGAACATCGCATGAAATTGGTGGGCTGGGAGGGCGATCCCGACATTACCGAAGACGCGTTCGATCATATCCACCGCGTCACGGGGGGCGTGCCGCGGCGCATCAATTCGCTGTGTGGCCGCTTGTTGCTCTATGGCTCACTTGAAGACACGCATGTCATCGATGCAACGGTGGTTCAGGACGTCGCGCGCGAGATTGCTGAGGAATCTGGCGTCGGGACCGGCTACCGGTCGGGGCTCAATGCCAGTGGATTTATCGAAAATCTTGACAATGACAGCGGTGAATCGCTCGCGGATCTGGATCGGCGCGTCGCGGTTCTTCGCGGCGCCGGTTGAGCGACGTCGGCAAAGGAATAACGCCTTGGCAAGCCTGACAAATGCCATGACGGTCGACGTGGAGGATTACTTCCAGGTCAGCGCGTTCTCCGATCATATCTCTCGCGAAGACTGGGATGCATTGCCGTGTCGGGTCGAGCAGAACACCAACCGCATCCTGGACATGTTCGCGGAGGGCGGGGCGAAGGCCACGTTCTTTACGCTTGGGTGGGTAGCGCAGCGCTATCCACAATTGATACGTCGCATCGCGGAAGAGGGACATGAAGTTGCCAGCCACGGGATGGCGCATTTCCGTGTCGGTGATCAGACGCGGGACCAATTTCTGGAAGACATCTCCACGACCCGTAAAATCCTCCAGGACGTTAGCGGCCAGCCGGTGACAGGTTACCGCGCCGCAAGTTTTTCGATTGGCACGGATACGCTCTGGGCGCATGAAGTGCTGGCAGAGGCCGGGTACCGCTATAGCTCAAGTGTCTATCCGGTTCGCCATGACCACTATGGTATTCCGGATGCGCCCCGGTTTCCCTACGCTCCTGACGGCGGCAATGGCCTCGTTGAGCTGCCGTTGACAACCGTCAAGCTCCGTAATCGCAATCTGCCTTGTTCGGGCGGCGGTTTTTTCCGCCTGTTGCCCTATGCCTATTTCCGCTGGGCAATCGGCAAGGTGAACAGGGCTGATTGCCAGCCGACGATTTTCTATTTTCATCCCTGGGAGATCGATCCGGATCAACCGCGTCAGACCGGCATCAGCGCCAAGACGCGTTTTCGCCACTACGTGAATCTTAACCGGATGGCGCCAAGACTACAGCAGATGCTCCGGGATTTTTCCTGGGATCGTATGGACAAGGTCTTTGACGTCGACTGAAAACCCGATATCGGAGCGGATCACCGTAAGCGAGCTCGACCCTGCCGGTGTCGCCGCATGGGATGCGTTTGTCGAAACCTGTCCGACAGCCACGTTCTATCACCGGGCGGGCTGGAAAGAGGTTATCGAAAAAACCTTCGGACATCGCTGCTATTTTCTGAAGGCGGAGCAGGGCGGCGAGATAAAAGGTGTTCTGCCGCTGGTCTATGCCAAAAGCCTGATCTTCGGAAAGAGCCTTGTTTCCACCGGCTTTACGGTTGGGGGCGGTCCGGCGGTTCTTGATCCTGTGGCCCTTGCTGCGCTCGATGCCAGGGCGATCGAAATTGCTGAAGATAACGATATCGACGCGATCGAATATCGAGGTCATGCGCCGGCACATCCCGACTGGGCGCAGAAAACCGGCCTTTATGTCGGTTTTCGCCGCGAAATCGAGCCCGATGCCGAGAAAAATATGCTGGCGATCCCGCGAAAACAGCGGGCGATGGTGCGCAAGGGGATCAAGGCGGGGCTGAGCAGTGAAATAGAAACCGATCCGTCGCGGCTTTATCATATTTATGCCGTCAGCGTCCGGAACCTGGGCACGCCTGTGTATCCGCGCCGCTACTTCGACCACCTGGTGCGCGTCTTTGGCGACGATCTCGATATCGTCACGATTACAAAAGACGGGCATGCGGTCGCCGGCGTATTGAATTTTTACTTCCGGGATCAGGTACTGCCTTATTATGGCGGTGGACTTAGCGAGGCGCGGTCGCTGGCCGCCAATGATTTCATGTATTGGGAAGTTATGCGTCGTGCTGGCGAACGGGGTTATCGTTTGTTCGATTTTGGTCGGAGCAAAATAGGCACGGGGGCCTATTCATTCAAAAAGAACTGGGGGTTTGAGCCCGAACCCTGGACGTATGAGTATTATTTGCGCAAAGGCGGTGAAATTCCGGAGATTAATCCGCTCAATCCGAAATACAGGTATTTCATCGCAGGCTGGAAGCGCATGCCCGTCTGTCTGGCCAAACGCCTGGGCCCGCTGATCGTGCGCGGGATAAGCTAATTGAATGAAGGATCTACTTTTCCTCGTCCACCGTATCCCGTTCCCGCCGAACAAGGGTGACAAGATACGGTCATGGAATATTCTGGCGCATCTGGCTTCGCAGTATAACGTCCATGTCGGCGCCTTTATCGATGATCCGCATGACTGGCAGTATACGGATCGTATCGATGAGATAGCGACGTCGACATTCTTTCAAAAGCTGGGCCGGCGCAGCGGAACCGCGCGATCGTTCCTGAGTCTGCTGAAGGGAGAGCCCCTGTCCTGCGGGTATTATCGGGACCGCGCTATGCAGGGCTGGGTAGACCGCATCGTGCAGGAGAATTCGATTGAGCGCGTTTTTGTCTATTCATCGTCCATGGCGCAGTACATTCCGGCCAATCTGTCTGATCAGTCGCGGGTTGTTGTCGATTTTGTCGATATCGATTCCGACAAATGGCGGCAATATGCGGAGCGCAAATCGTGGCCGATGAGCTATGTCTACCGCCGCGAAGCGCGCACGCTGTTTGACGTCGAAAAGCAGGTTACCGCCTCTGTGGATGCATCCGTGTTCGTTTCAGTCGACGAGGCGGCTTTGTTCAGGACGATGGCGCCGGCGGAAAGCGCGAACGTTCACGGGATTGCCAACGGGGTGGATTGCGATTTTTTCAATCCAGATGTGCAATCCGATGCGCCCTACGCGACCGACCGGACCAATATCGTCTTTACGGGCGCTATGGACTACTGGGCGAACGTGGATGCCGTGACATGGTTTGCCGACGATATTCTGCCGAAGATTCGTGCCAAGCTCCCCGATTGCGCATTCTGGATCGTCGGGTCGAACCCGACGCCTGAGATCGTTAAACTGGGCGACCGTGACGGGATTTCGGTGACCGGGCGGGTCGATGACGTGCGGCCCTTTATCACACATGCGACGTTATCGGTCGCGCCGCTTCGGGTGGCGCGTGGTATACAGAATAAGGTGCTTGAGGCGATGGCGCTTGCCAAGACGGTCGTCGCCACGCCACAGGCGATGGAAGGAATCGCCGCGGTCGACGGTGCCGAGGTGTTTGTGGCCGAGACCGCAGAGGCGTTTGCCGACAGCGTTTTGACGCTGGCGAGCTCGCCGGACCTTGATGCAGTCGGAGATCGGGCGCGGCAGAGGGTGCTTGGCTCGTATGGCTGGTTAACAAGTCTTCAAAAGTTCGAGAGTATTTTGGAGGGAAGGCCGCTGGATGATAAGCTGGACTTGGTAATAAAGGATTAGTTGGGTGAGTTTGACACAGTCCGGCATAGACGGCGACGTCGCCAAACAGGCAAACGCGATGCCTGAGGCCATTATTGGCCGCTCGGTATCTGAGGGCTGGCGCCAGGCGTTATTCGCGCTGGCCGTCGCGATAATCGGTCTGTGCGCCGTTTTTTGGGGCACCGTCAGCCAGATGGTTGAGACATGGTATGTGTCTGCGACGTTCAATCATGGTTTCATGATCGTCCCTATTTGCCTGTGGCTGGTCTGGGACCGCCGTGAGGCGATTGAAAAATATATGCCGAAGCCGGATTTCCGGGGCCTGCTTGTGATCGCGGCATGTATGGTTGCCTGGACCGTTGCGAGTGCAGCGGGTGTTCAGTCGGGTATGCAGTTTGCGCTTGTCGGTATGATACAGGGCGCGGTTTTTACCGTCCTTGGCTGGCGTCTGGTTCGGGCAATGTTTTTCCCGCTCGGATTCCTGTTCTTTGCTGTGCCGTTCGGTGATTTTCTGATCCCGACATTGCAAGACCTGACGGCCGTCATGGTTGTCGAAGGCCTGCGGCTGATCAGTATTCCCGTATACATTGATGGTGTTTTTTTATCGATCCCGACCGGTAACTTCGAGGTGGCAGAGGCCTGCTCCGGGGTCCGTTTCCTTATTGCAACCGTTGCGCTTGGCACGCTTTTCGCCAATCTCAGCTTCCGGACATCGCTGCGCCGGTCAATCATCATCTTTCTCGCTATTGTGGTGCCGCTCGTGGCCAACGGCATTCGAGCCTTCGGTATCGTCTACATTGCCCATGTGACGGACCACACCGTTGCGGTCGGCGTCGATCACCTCGTTTATGGCTGGATCTTCTTCGCCTTTGTGACAATCGTGCTTCTGGCGATCGGCATGACATTCCGCGAAACCGACGGCGACAACACGATCTATATGCCGGCGGACGAAGACCGCCAGCCGGGTCGTTACAGCACGCCGAAGGGAATGGTCGCGGGCGCTGCGGCATCTCTGGCGGTCGCTTTTGTCGGGCCTGCCTATGCGGGGGTAATGCTCGATCACGGCATATCCAAAAT
Organism: Paracoccaceae bacterium; assembly: GCA_047638395.1. Taxonomy (GTDB): domain Bacteria; phylum Pseudomonadota; class Alphaproteobacteria; order MPNO01; family UBA830; genus CAXBCP01. The sequence goes on from JBLIMV010000046.1 coordinate 9,404, forward strand.
CGCTGCGCCATTGGCGGCGCCGTCAGCGGGGAATGGTTGGCAGGCCGTCGGGCGGTCGACGACTACGTGGCGTCCAAAATTCGCTGGCGCCGATGCCGAGCTGATGACGTCGTTCAGAAAATCCACCACCGACTTGCATATGTACCTGGCATATTACACTCATCAGCGCCAAGGGGCGGAGTTGGTCAATTCAGCCAACACGTTCATCGACGGCGTGAACTGGCAGCGGGCGAGCAGCGGTTTTTCGAAAATCCAGGTCGGCGGTCAGGAACAGACAGTCAAAGAGACCCGGCTGTTGGGCCGCAAGCAAGGCCGCCTCGTATGGGAGTTTTACTGGATCGGCGGACACTTCACCGCGGATCGGTATGAGGCAAAGGCATATGAAGCGGTGGCGAAGCTGCTTGGGACCAATCAGGCGGCTGCGGCCATTGTCGTCGCTGCGGATTATCACGATAGCCCGGCTGATGCCGCCCGCATTTTGCAGGATTTTATGGCCAATCTTGGCAATCTTAACGACGCGCTAAAGAAAACAACGAAATGAGTGTCGCGGCCGTCAAAAGACAAATGGCTGGCGATGACGGGGAACTTGAATAAATGTGCGGAATCGTAGGCCTGTTCGATACGACCGGCCGTCAAGAAATCGATCGCGGCCTGCTGACGCGGATGAATGATAGTCATTTTCACCGTGGTCCAGATGGCGACGGTGAGTTTATCGATCCCGGTATCGGTCTCGGCCATCGGCGCCTTTCCATCATCGATCTGGCTGGTGGCGCCCAACCTTTGTTCAACGAGGACGGGAATGTCGTCGTTGTGTTCAATGGTGAAATATACAATTTCCAGGATATCTCGGAAGAACTTATTGAAGCAGGACATACGTTCCGCACACGGAGCGATACCGAAGTCATCGTGCATGCCTGGGAAGAATGGGGCCAGGCTTGTGTAGATCGGTTTCGCGGCATGTTCGCATTTGCAATCTGGGACCGTCGCAAGGAAACACTTTTCCTCGCGCGCGACCGTCTCGGGATCAAGCCCCTCTACTACTCCGTCCTGCCGAGCGGCATGCTGATCTTCGGATCGGAGATGAAGTCACTCCTCGTGCATCCCGAGCTTGAGCGAAAACTCAACCCTGCGGCCGTGGAAGAGTATTTCGCGTATGGCTACGTCCCGGACCCGAAAACGATCTACAGCGGCGTCAACAAGCTCGCACCCGGGCATTTGCTGAAATGGCGGCGCGGCGAAGGGCAACCGAGGCCCCATCAATACTGGGATATCAATTTCGATCCGTCGGACCACCGCAGCGAAGCGGACGTTTGCGAAGATTTGATAGAACAGCTTCGCGAGGCAGTGAAGCTGCGTATGATCGCCGATGTGCCCCTGGGCGCGTTTCTCTCCGGCGGTGTCGATTCGAGCGCTGTCGTCGCAATGATGGCGGGCGAATCGAGCGATCCCGTGAACACATGTTCAATTGCCTTCGCCGACCCCAAATTCGATGAATCACCCTTCGCCGAGATCGTCGCCGACCGGTTCGGAACCAATCATTTTCAGGACCAGGTAGATCCCGACGCTTTCGATCTCGTGGACCGGCTGGCTAACATGTACGACGAACCGTTCGCGGATTCGTCGGCGATGCCAACCTACCGGGTTTGCGAGCTTGCGCGTAAGCGCGTGAAAGTGGCGTTGTCCGGCGATGGTGGCGATGAAATATTTGCCGGCTATCGGCGCTACCGGTGGCACGATTATGAAGAACGCATCCGGGGTATTATGCCGGGTGCAATTCGGAAACCATTATTCGGGTTTCTCGGTGCCGCTTATCCGAAGATGGATTGGGCCCCCAAGCCGCTGCGGGCGAAGTCGACGTTCCAGGCACTCAGCCGTGATACGGTCGGTGGATTTTTTCACAGCGTTTCGGTTCTTTACGACGGGGTGCGTCAGCCGATCTACAGCGATAGTTTACGCCGAGATCTGCAGGGCTACCACGCCCGCGACGTCCTCGATAAAGTCATGGCGCAGGCGCCGTCCGACGATCACACATCGCGGGTCCAATACGCGGATATCAAGACTTACCTGCCCGGCGACATCCTGACCAAGGTGGACCGGGCGAGCATGGCGCATTCTCTCGAAGTGCGCGTACCCATTCTTGACCACAAATTTGTTGAATGGTCAGCCCGTATTCCTTCATCTCTCAAGCTGAGCGGTCGCGAGGGGAAGCATATTTTCAAAAAGGCGCTCGAACCTCATTTAGGCAACGATATTTTATATCGGTCAAAAATGGGATTTTCCGTGCCTCTGGGTACGTGGTTCCGTGGGCCATTAAAGGAACGGGTCGGCGCTGCACTTTCCGGTCCGGTATTGGCAGATACCGGGCTATTCGATATGGGGCAGCTTCAGACCATCGTGGACCAGCATCAGAGCGGTGCGCGTGAACACTCTGCTGTCATGTGGGCGGTGCTGATGTTTGAGAGTTTCCTGCGGCAGGTGCATAACTCTGATCCTACGCCGCAGCCTGTACAATCAGCGGCGTAGCCACATATGGCACTTCATCATGCAAAAGCGTTCTACGAAAACGTAACCCGATGAATGAAGCCAGGAAAGTCTCGCGGATGCTGACTGGTGCGAAATGCGCGACGTATCTTGTTTTTGCCGTGTTCGCGGCCGCGATGATTGTTGCGCGTCCGGTGGTGGCGGCGTCTCTCGTGGAAACCATAAAGCAGGTTAAGCCGAGTATCGTCGGCGTTGGCACCTATCAGGAAATTACGCGACCGCCGTCGAAATTGCTGGGGACCGGATTTCTTGTGATCGATGATCGCCACATCATCACCAATTCGCATGTCCTGCCGAAATCATTGCAGGTGTCGCAGCGCGAATTTTACTGCATTTTTGTCGGTAAAGGCCGGAGCGCCAGTATTGTGCGGGTTGAAGTCGTGATGCGCGACGACACTCACGATATCGCGTTGCTGCGCGCCGAAAAGCCGATAGAGGCTAAACCAATGGCGCTGCGCGCTGCTGCCGAACTGGCGGAAGGAGAGCAGGTGGCGTTTACCGGTTTTCCGATCGGTACTGTGTTGGGTCTTCATCCCGTCACACACCGGGGCATCATTTCTGCCAAGACACCGATTGTGATCCCTCAGGTAACACCAAAGCGCCTTGACCCGAAAATGATCAAACGCCTTCGGGAAGCGTTTGAAGTATACCAGCTTGATGCCACTGCCTATCCCGGCAATAGCGGCAGCCCGCTTTACGACCCCGCGAATGGAGACGTGGTCGGTATTGTGAGTAGTGTCTTCATCAAATCGTCCAAGGAGAAGGCGCTGTCGGACCCAAGCGGTATCACCTATGCGATCCCAATTGATTACGCCATCCGGATGCTTAAAAAAGCGGGTCTTCTTAAACCCTGACCGTGGACCTTATCCGCGGGCGCTAAGGCGCCAGACGACCCAGATGATGCCAAACAGCATGATGGTCGCCAGAGTGATTGGCGATGTGATGATCGGTAGCACGTTCCGTTCAAGAAGTTCGAGGACGCGCTGAAGGGCGTTTGAAGGCGCGCGGTCCTGCTGCCCCGCTGCGCCTCGATTTGCCGATATCGGCCCGTCAAGCACAGTGCCGATAGTCTCAGAAAATTTGACCGCTGTTCCGCTTTCCATATCAACGAGAAAAATCCCGCCACTTTCCTGCAGGAGCAGGAGCGCAAATTCGCCAAAGCCTGCGATAGAGAAGGTCACCATGCCTTCTGTCGCTAATTCCGGATTCAGGATTGTGATGATCAGATTGTTCAAGGTGGCGTCGAGCAGGGACGACGTCGCGTTACTCCCATTCGGGTTCTCGCGTGGTGCCGAGTTTGCGGCCGATTCGCCCGGAACGGAATTAATGAGTGTTTGTAGGATGCTCGCTGAAGACCCATCCGGTTGATCGGCGAGCGAGTCCAGATCTGTTTCGGCATTCCTGTTGGTGGCAGGCGAGCCCTGTCCCAGAAATTCATCGCGGACGGTCCGGGCAATGTCGTCGGTTTGCACTTCCTCGAGGGCCCCATCCCCACTATTGCCGAGAGGAGTGACATCCGCTTCAAGCGGAATGCGAACGCTGTCTGCACCGACATCGCGGTTCGGGTTAATCGCCAGATCCGTTGTGGGTGCTGCGGGGCGGGCGCTGGAGAGCGGGTCCTGGAAGCCAGGCTTCGCTGCGCTGTGAACCGTTGGACCTGCCTGCACGCCCACCGGTATTAGAACCAATGCGAGGATCGCGACAACTAGTCGTGTCAGACATCTTCGCGAAAATGCCTGCATCAAATCGGTCGCTTATGAATTACTGCGTTCACCCAAATGATCCTGAGGACCTCAGTCCAACTAATTTCCGCGTTGCCCAAGATAGGATTTACAGAGCCCGGTTACTATAAATAGTTCGATATCTATGGAATCTAAATTTCCGATCTAAATGACCGAACATATTTCATCAGGGCCGGTTTTCTTGTTGCGTGTTTCTCGCCGGACAAATGGTCGGTAGCGGTATTATCCGAGGCTTCGTATGTTTACAATCCTTCAACCGAATGATAACCGGTGGCATCAGGCGTATAGCTCAGTGGCAGAGCGCCGCTATTACATGGCGGATGTCGGGGGTTCGATTCCTTCTGCGCCTACCATGCCTAGAATACCGGGGCAGATCGCATCAGCATAAGCGATTGCAATCATTGAGAAAATCGGCTTTATTTCGAGTTCTTATCAGGCTGGATAACCTTTGAAGTCGGTTTTGGCGCGTCTGTATAGTGGGTCTGCGCCGTTTTAGTGCAGTATTTTTTGGTGGCCGTCTCGAGTGGCGGCCAGTCACAGACCGCCTTAGTGCGGGAGAACGAGTAAATGGTTCGGCTGTTTCGCCACTACGTCCCAGGTTCGCTCCTCCTCATTGGGATGATCGAGCATCTGTTTCTGATTTTTGCGATCTATATCGCGTTGTTTCTGCGGTGGGGGGATGCGGACAACATCAGCGTAACACTGAAGGTTCATCTGCCTGAGGCCATTACCTTCGCGACGATCTTCACGTTCACCATGTTCGCGCTCGGCCTCTACAACAAAGATCATGCAGGGACGCTGGGCACCGTTTTTACCAGGCTGCTCTTCAGCTTTCTGGTCGGTTTCATCGCCCTGGCGCTCATATTCTATGTTTATCCGGATCTCGTGATCTGGCGCAGTGCCTTTGCCATCGCTTTTGTGATCGGTATTGCCGGTATCATGCTCATCCGCTGGATGTTCCTGCATGTTGCGGATATCGAGACCTTCAAACGGCGGATTCTGGTTCTGGGTGTTGGCGAAAAGGCTGCGCGGGTCGAAAAGCTGGAAAAAGGCGGTGGTTCGCACGGCTTCAAGGTCGTTGGTTTTGTGCCGATCAGCGATCGTGAAATCAAGGTCGCCGAGGATCGGAACCTCTGGGGAAATATATCCCTGACCAACCTGTGCGGTGAAAAGGGTGTCGAGGAAATTGTGGTCGCGGTAGACGAGAGACGGGGTGGCATGCCAACGGGCGCTTTGCTTGACTGCAAGCTGGCAGGCGTCACGGTGACCGATTATTCCACGTTCTGGGAACGTGAGACCGGTAAGGTCGATCTCGATGCGCTTCATCCGAGCTGGCTTATTTTCTCGGATGGATTCGTCGGTGGCTGGTTGCAGGCTATGCTCAAGCGGATATTCGACGTTATGGCCAGTCTTACCCTGCTGATTGCCGCTTTGCCGGTTCTGCTCATTACCGGCATTCTCGTGAAACTCGAAAGTTCTGGCCCGGCATTTTATCGCCAGGAGCGCGTGGGACTGAACGGTAAAGAATTCATGCTTCTGAAGTTTCGAAGCATGCGGACCGATGCGGAAGCCGACGGTGTACCCCGTTGGGCAGCGGTCAACGACAGCCGGATCACGCGGCTCGGAAACTTTATTCGCAAGACGCGGATTGATGAAATCCCGCAAATTTTCAATGTTCTAAAAGGCGAAATGAGCTTCATCGGTCCACGGCCGGAGCGGCCTTTTTTTGTCGAACAGCTTCAAGATGCGATCCCTTATTATCAGGAACGGCATCGCGTCAAACCGGGTATCAGCGGCTGGGCGCAGCTCAACTATCCCTATGGGGCATCGATCGAGGATTCGAAGGAAAAGTTTCAGTTCGACCTCTATTACATCAAAAACTACAGTCTGTTTCTCGATCTCATCGTCTTGATTCAGACTTT
>JBLIMV010000047.1:0-15042 GCA_047638395.1 Paracoccaceae bacterium
CGATCATCGTGGTTCTGGTGGTGTTTATGCCGTTGGATACGGGCATAAGCGATGTGGTGATGATGGAGGCCGCATTGATCGGCTGGGCCTTCGCCTCGATGGTTGGTGTCACGGCGGTGTCGACGGCCACGGCAAGCGCAATGTTCGGTGTGCCGCGTGTTCAGCTGATCTTCGGCCCCAATCTGCTTTTTGTAGGCGCCTTCGGTACTTTATGTGTCGCCCTGTTGAGCCTGGTGAACGGATTGTTATTCGCCAGTTGACGTCTGGGGCGCCCGCCTGGAGCACGTCCGGACAATAGCGGCGCCCACCGGCCGCAAAAAGCGGCAGGATCTTCAAAGACCTAAAATGGGGAAATTGGAGCGGGTGATGAGATTCGAACTCACGACTTCAACCTTGGCAAGGTTGCGCTCTACCCCTGAGCTACACCCGCATCCTGAGAAAGCGCCGCAATATATATGAGGGTGGCCACGTGAAGGCAAGAGGTCTTTGAAATTCCTTTCAACCATCTTCTGCCGCTTCAGACGCGCAAAACTGACGATGTGCACGTCATACCGCCTGAAAGCGCGGTTTCCCATGACCCCTCGGCCCAATGGGGGCTAAAAAACAGCACCGGAAGCCTTGTCAGATAGAAGCTGAGGAGCCATTTTCAGGGTATACGACGGAGGCCTGATTTTCAGCGCTTTCGAAAACAGGGCACAAATAATGGAACAGATGATCAATCCGGACGCAGCCGCAGGCGGCGTCGCAGCAGCCGATGTAATCAAGGACGTCACGGTGGATACCTTCCAGCGCGACGTGCTGGAAGCATCGATGACGACGCCCGTTATCGTCGATTTCTGGGCGACCTGGTGCGGCCCATGCAAGCAGCTCACACCGACGCTTGAAAAGGTGGTTCGTGAAGCTGGCGGCGCGGTCATCCTGGCAAAGATCGATATCGATCAGAATCAGGCGCTTGCCCAGCAAATGCAGATCAAGTCTGTTCCCACAGTTTATGGTTTTGTCGGCGGCAAGCCGGTCGATGCCTTTCAGGGCGCGCAGCCTGAAAGCCAGGTGAAGGCATTTGTCGACAAGCTGGCCGAGGCTGCGGGTACCACTCAGAGCGACCCGCTGGCCGATGCACTGGCGCAGGCGCAAGAACTGCTCGTGGCCGAGGAGTTCGAAGGCGCTGCCGGGATTTTCGGCCAGGTGGTCAGCCACGCGTCTGACAATATTGACGGGCTGGGGGGCCTGGCGCGCGCGCTTGTAGGTCTTGGCGAGTTCGACCAGGCAACGGAGATTCTGGCCCAGGTGCCGGAAGAACATGCCGACCATCCTGACGTCGCGCTGGCGCGGACAGCGATTGAACTTGCCCAGAAAAGTACGGCTATGGGCGATCTGTCACCGCTCGAAGCGGCGGTTGCCGCCGATCCGAAAAACCTTCAGGCACGGTTTGATTTCGCGGTCGGCCTCTTCGGCGCGGGACGGCGTGAAGAAGCGATCGATCATCTGGTTGAAAGCATGAAGATCGATCGCATGTGGAACGAGGGCGCGGCGCGCCAACAACTTATTCAGTTTTTCGACACGATGAGTCCGACCGATGAAGCCACGATTTCAGGCCGGCGAAAAATGTCGGCGGTTCTTTTCTCATGACAGGCGTCTTCGATCCTCTTTTTGAGGATCTGCCGACGGAAATACCCGTTTTTCCCCTGACCGGGGTTCTGTTGCTCCCACATGGGAAACTGCCGCTCAATATATTCGAGCCGCGTTACCTGCAGATGATCACGGCAGCACTTGCCGGTCACCGGATGATCGGCATGGTACAGCCGACTGGCCCGAACGAGGGTGACCAACCCGATATTTACACAACAGGGTGTGCGGGTCGGATTACGTCGTTCAATGAATCGGAAGATGGTCGCTATCTGATTACGCTCAGCGGTCTTGCCCGTTTCGATATTGCAGCGGAATTGCCGCTGCGTGATGGGTACCGTGTTGCGGTGCCCGATTGGGCCCCGTACTGCGACGACCTGGCGGAGGAAACGGATGCCGGGATCGACCGTGACCGGATGCTGCGGGCGCTAAAGGGCTACTTTACCGTCAATAACGTCGATGCAAACTGGGACGCTATCAAGGACACGACGACCGATCGTCTGGTCAATGCCCTGGCGATGATGTGCCCGTTCCAGCCGAGCGAAAAACAGGCGCTGCTCGAAGCCCTCAGCCTGGCCGACAGAGCCAACGTGATGGTCGCGTTGCTCGAAATGTCACTTGCGGCGAACGACGATTCCGCGAACCTTCAAAGAAACTGAAAACCAGGAACCGGGTGCAGAACATGAGCGACGATAAAGCGGGAATCGACCCCAAACTTCTTGAAATTCTTGTCTGTCCGCTCACCAAGGGCCCACTGACATATGACCGCGATGCCCAGGAGCTGGTAAGCGATCAGGCCCAGCTGGCTTATCCCATTCGGGACGGCATTCCGATCATGTTGGTGGATGAAGCGCGCCAGCTCGACGCTGCGTCCTGACGCGTCACCGTTGATGGAAAACAGCACCGGAGCGTGGCCGACCGACATCAAGGTCCGGCGTGCCGAAAAAACCCTCGATATCGTCTTTAATGACGGCACCGCAATTTCGTTGCCGGCGGAATATCTCCGTGTCGAAAGCCCGTCTGCCGAGGTCCAGGGTCATGGACCGGGACAGAAGGTCCTGGTTGCCGGTCGCCGTCATGTCGGCATTGCCGATGTTGAGGCGGTGGGTAACTACGCGATTCGGATCGTATTCGACGATCTCCATGACACCGGCATATTTACGTGGCGGTATCTTTACCAGCTGGGCGCCGAGCACGATGAAAGGTGGCCTGAATTCATCTCGGCGCTCGAAGCCGCGGGCCTCAGCCGGGATCCATAGGCACCGGCACCGGCCGGGGAGTCAGACGTGAAAGAGCACCGGACAAAAGGACGGTTATGAGCGAACCGATCAGAAATTTGACGATTGTCGGCGGTGGGACGGCCGGCTGGCTGGCAGCCGCGATGATAAGCGCCTCCCGGAACGGCGCGAGCGATGCCGCACCGCTCAACATCACGTTGATTGAATCGCCGACGATCCCGACAGTCGGTGTGGGCGAGGCGACAACGCTGTCCATGGGCTGGACGCTGGATCTCGCTGGGCTCGACGAGAACGATTTCATCCGTCATTGCGACGTCACTTTCAAAGCCGCGGTCAAGTTCATCGATTGGGACCGGAACGATGACGGCACACCGCTGAGCTATTACCACCCGTTTTCCATACCGCCCTACCTCAATGGCTACGCTCCGGCATATCATTACCACCGGCGTCACAAGGATGGTGGCGGTCGGTCGTTTGCCCATTCAATGCTCGGATCCTGCGCGGTTCTGGATGCGCTGAAATCGCCCCGAAAACCCGGTGCGGCAAATCTCGATGGACTGTTTCCATATGCCTATCACGTCAACGCAGGGCTGTTTGCCGGGTATCTGCGGGAATATTGCAAGACAATCGGTGTGACCCACGTGCTGGACGATGTCGTCGGGGTCAACCGCGATGAGTGCGGGTTCATCTCTTCGCTGGCGCTTGAGCGCGGTGGCGATTATCCGATTGAATTCGTGGTCGATTGCTCGGGCTTTCGCAGTCTGATCCTCCAGCAGGCGCTGGAAGAGCCCTTTGTGTCGTTCCAGGAATCACTCCCGTGCGACCGGGCAATTCCGATGCCGGTGGACCATCCTGAACCTGACGGCAAGCTGCCACCGTTTACGACATCGACCGGGCTTTCTGCCGGCTGGTCCTGGAACGTTCCGCTCTGGTCACGCCGCGGGACCGGCTATGTTTATTCCAGCGCGCATATCTCGGATGATGAAGCGATCGCTGAACTTGCTGCCCATAACGGAGTGACGCCGCCGGAAAATGCGCGGCCCATTCATATGAATATCGGTCGTACCCGGCGCACCTGGGTCAAGAACTGTGTCGGTATCGGGCTCGCAGCAGGTTTTATCGAGCCTCTGGAATCCACCAGCATTCATTTCGTCCAGATGTCGATCCGCTGGCTTCTCGACAATTTTCCGACGCGCGATTGCAGCCCCGCCCTCCAGCAGAATTTTAACGGGCTGACGGCCAACCTTTATGAAGAAATCCGCGATTTTATTGCCCTGCATTACGTGCTGAACAATCGCGACGATACGCCGTTCTGGCGCTTCGCACGGGATGAACTGACCTGTCCCGATCGTCTGGCGCACCTGATCGAGCTGTGGCGGCACAAGCTCCCGTCTGCGCCCGACTTGCCCAACCGGAGCGCTTTGTTCTCCGAGTGGAGCTATATGTATGTGCTGTTCGGCAAGAAATTTTTCGACGGCATGGATTTTCCATCCGAAGACGCCATCCGGGATGCCGATTTCGACGAGTTCCTGTTTTCCGTCGCAAGCGACAAGAACCGGCTGATGGCGGAAGCGCCTGATCATCGGGCGGCAATTGCTGAAATTCGCGCGATGCAATCAGCTCCCTGGTATCGCCCGACCGGTGTATCTGCTGATATTGCGGGCGCCGGCGGCGAGACCGTCGCCATCGCCTGACCGGGAGGCTGCCTGCCTAGAGCGGTTCGCCCCGGGTCAGACGCGGCAGATCGCCGACGAGCCCCATCGCGTGGCGCATCAAGACTTTTTTCAGGGGCGTTGCCCGATCGACTGCGGCCAGGCCGAGATCCCGGGCGAGGCGCACCGGAGCGATGTCGTTTGAAAACAGACGGTTCAGAACATCGGTGACGCCGATCATCATCATATTGTCGGGTTTGCGCCAGCGTTCATATCGTTCGAGGGTGGTCATGGCGCCTGGGTCGAGCCCGAGCCTAAGCGTATCGATGATAACTTCTGCGAGGGCGGCGACATCGCGCAGGCCGATATTGAATCCCTGTCCTGCTATCGGGTGGATTGCATGTGCGGCATCGCCGGCCAGTGCAAGCCGGGGCGCGATGTAGCGTTTGGAATGCACAACCGAAAGCGGGTAGGACCAGCGTGCTGGTCCAATATCGAGCTTGCCGAGAAAGCCGCCGAAACGTTCGGTGAGTTCAGCCGCGAAGGCATCGTCGTCGAGCGCGAGAATGTCGGGCGCGAGGTCGTTGCGTTCGGTCCAGACGATTGATGAACGGTTCCGGGTCATTGGCAGAATCGCGAAGGGCCCCGCCGGCAGAAAATGTTCCTGGGCAATACCGTGATGCGGTAGTTCGTGTTCCACCGCGCAGACGATTCCCGTCTGCGGATAGCGCCAGCGGACGGCATCGATCCCGGCGGCGTCGCGTAGCGGGGAGTCGCGCCCGTCAGCGGCGACGACCAGCCTTGCTGTGATCTGTTGGCCGTCGGCCAAATCAAGCACCGCGGCATCTTCACCGAAACGGCACTGCGCGAGTTCGGTGCCGTCATATACCTGAAGGTTCGATTTGCCCGCAGCGGCGGCGAGTGCGCGCCGGGTAACGGCATTTTCGACGATCCATCCGAGCGGGCCGACGCCGATTTCCGCGTGATCGTAATGCAGAAAAAGCGGCGATGCGCCGTCCGCAACCCGGATCTCCAGAATGGGCTCTGCCTCATCCGCAACAGCGTCCCACAGGCCGAGCCCGTCCAGAATACGTTGGGAGCCTGCGGCGACCGCCGACCCGCGTCCATCAAAGCTGGCGGCGGCCATGTCGGCTAGTGTCGCCCGCTCGATCAGGGCAACCGGCACGCCAGCCCCGGCAAGCCCCAGCGCCAGGCTCAGCCCGACCATGCCGCCACCGACGACGGCCACTTCGAAAGATTGTGTGTCCATAAAGGGAAGATGGCGGGCGCTTGACGGACTGTCCAGTGGCAGATCAACGCACTGGCTATTAAATGAGCAAGAAATAAAATCTGCCTAATAAAGGTGCATATAATTTCTCCGGTCAGAGGAAAGGTCAAGTCTGAACCTTTGATCTTTATAAATTTTTGCCATGGTTATCAAAGTGTTAACGGAGAATTAGAGGCTGCCCCGATGTCTGGCACGGTTATTGCAATCTAAAATCCGATGGCACCGAAGCTGGCAGATTTTTCTACGGCACACACTGGAGGCATGAAAATGCAAAGAGCACTTAAAAGTGCCGCGGCGGGTCTCGCTGCGGCTTTCATTACATTGTCGGCACCGCAAGCGGCGGAACCGCTTATTGATGAGAAATCCTTTCCAGGAGAATTTTCCGCGAATGTCGGCCTTTACTCGGAATATTATTTCCGCGGGGTTTCGCAGACCGATGATGCGCCTGCCCTGCAGGGTGGGCTTGACTGGTCGGCGACAATCGACAAGGACACCGGCATCGGCGTCTATCTTGGTGTTTGGGGCTCCAATGTTGATTTCAACGAAGCCACCGGTGTCGATGGCGCCACGCTTGAGATCGATTACTACGGCGGTCTGACCGGCAATATCGGCAGCACCGGGTTGAGCTGGGACGTCGGCTTTATCTATTACACCTATCCGGGCGCCGCCGGTTCGCTGGACTACGACTTCGTCGAAGCCCAGGGCGCGCTGTCCTATGATTTCGGTTTCGCGTCGGCCACGGCCAGCCTGAACTATTCGCCTGAAAACTTCGGCAAGAGCGGTGCTGCGTTCTATCCGAAGCTTGGGATTGATGTCCCGGTCGGAAAATACCTCACGCTGTCTGCACATGTTGCAAAGCAGTACATCGACGACAACACGACCTTTGGTCTGCCTGACTATGTCGATTACAGCATCGGGGCGACGGTTAATGTGGCCGGGTTTGACCTCAATCTGACGTGGTCTGACACAGATATGACAGAAGCCCAGTGTGGCGACGCCTGCGGAATGCTGTTGCTGAGCGTCTCACGCTCTTTCTAATCCGGAAACCGGGGCCGCAGATCGCGGCCCCGGTTTTCATTTCTGTGACCACAACAACAACGGAAGGTACAGGGGCATGAAACTGATCACGGCGGTTATTAAACCGTTCAAACTGGATGATGTTCGAGAGGCGCTGACGGATGTCGGCATCGAGGGCATGACGGTCACCGAGGTCAAAGGCTTCGGGCGCCAGAAGGGCCAAGCGGAAATTTACCGCGGCGCCGAATACACCATTTCATTCCTGCCGAAGGTCAAGATCGATATCGCTGTGGAAGACGCTGCTGCCGAAAAGGTAGTCGAAGCGATCCAGCAATCGGCGAATACCGGCAAGATCGGCGACGGAAAAATCTTTGTCCAGGAACTTACCAATGCGGTCCGAATCCGCACCGGTGAGTCTGGCAATGAAGCGCTTTAAGGGAGCATTACTGTGAAAAGATTTATTAAACCCGCCGCGCTCGCCGTTACACTGGCGACGATGGGGGTCCTCTCGATCGGCAACGCGGAAGCTGCCGTCAGTACCGAAACGGCCTTCGTGCTCAACACGTTCTCGTTCCTGATCCACGGCGTCCTTGTGATGTTCATGGCAGCCGGGTTCGCCATGCTGGAATCCGGTCTTGTCCGGTCCAAGAACACCGCCGCGATCTGCTTGAAAAACATCGCGCTCTATTCAATTGCCGGCCTGATGTTCTACATCATCGGCTACGCGCTGATGTACACGGATGTCGACAAAGGCTGGATCGGCGCTTTTGAATTCCTCTACAATCCAGCCCCTGCCGAGTTGGCTTTGCTGAACGCAGATGATGCGGGCAAAGCGGCCGCAAATGCCGCCGTGCTCAAGGAGTCGACCTATGCATCAATGTCCGACTGGTTCTTCCAGATGGTCTTTGTCGCGACCGCAGCGTCGATTGTGTCGGGCACCCTTGCAGAACGTATCAAGGTCTGGCCTTTTCTGATCTTCGTCGTAGTCCTGTCCGCTATCATCTATCCAATCCAGGGATCCTGGGTCTGGGGTGCGGGCTGGCTGAGCGAGATGGGCTTCTCTGACTTTGCCGGTTCCACGCTGGTCCATTCAGCTGGTGGCTGGGCGGCCCTCGCCGGCGCTATCGTCCTGGGTGCGCGTAAAGGCAAGTTCGGTCCCAACGGACAGGTGAACCCGATGCCAGGCGCGAACCTGCCTTTGGCAACGCTCGGTACATTCATCCTGTGGTTCGGCTGGTTCGGCTTTAACGGTGGCTCGCAGCTCGCACTCGGCTCCGCTGCCGATGCGACAGCCATCGCCATCGTCTACGTCAACACCAACCTGGCCGCAGCCTCCGGTGTGGTGGTCGCGATGATCCTGACGCAGCTGCTGTTCAAGAAGATGGATCTCACGCTGTGCCTCAACGGCGCCATTGGCGGCCTTGTCGCCATCACGGCGGGCCCCGATCTGCAGCAGCATTCCTACGCCATTCTGATCGGTGGTATCGGCGGCGCGCTGGTGGTCTTCGCGGTTCCGCTGATCGACAAGCTCAAGATCGATGATGTGGTCGGTGCGATCTCCGCCCATCTGGTCTGCGGCATCTGGGGCACGCTGGCGGTTGGTATCTTCGGATCCGGATCGCTGGTTACCCAGTTTATTGGCATCGTTGCGATTGGCGCCTTCGTGTTCATCTCCAGCCTGATTGTCTGGACGATCCTGAAGGTCACCATGGGCATCCGTGTCGATGAGGAAGCCGAAATGGACGGGCTCGATAAATCCGAACTGGGTATGGAAGCATATCCGGAATTCGGCCGGGGCTAACTGTCTGGAAGCCCCGGCCCGACTTGGTCGGGATCGGGGCCACGACGTGTTCCACCCTTAGGCGCGCCACGCCGGGGTGGTCACAAGCCGGAGACCGGGCGCACTGCCATCCGTTCGGTCTCCGGTGACTTGCGGCGGCGCATTTCTGCCGACATGCACCGCGCCCTCCCGTCGCGAATATGGGAGACGACCGCCCCGCTGCCCTGCGGGGCGGTTTTTTTTGTTCTCTATAAGCCCCTGCCGCGAGATTCGGCGGTTCAGGGACTATCCTACTGATATATAACGATTAGCCGATAGCTTCCCGAGGAGTGTTCCTGAAATGTTCGTTTCGGTTCCGGAATCAAACGAATCACGCCACCCCTTGTAGACCAGTATCTTAGCTGCCCATGATGATGTAGAATCTGAGGGACCGGTCGGAACACGCTGAGATTGTCCGGTCGACTCGTTTTTATGATTTGTTCTCTTTTGGCATGGAACAGATATCGATAGTGGAAGCTTCGGGGCGGATGAAGGACAGCACATCTATTAGCAGGGCCGGTAACCGATGCCTTTGAACAGCCGTCTCGACGCTGTCGGCGATTATTCGTTCGACCGGCTGCGCGCGTTGCTTGGCGGGATAGAGCCCCCGTCCGGCATGGCGCCGATTGCGCTTTCGCTGGGCGAGCCGCAGCATGCCCCGCCGGCATTTCTGGCAGAAACCGTCGCCCGCGAATCCGCCGGCTGGTCCAAATACCCGCTGGTCCGGGGAACCGACCCCGCCCGCACCGCCATCAGCGACTGGCTGACGCGCCGCTATGGCCTGCCGGACGGCATGGTCGACCCGGATTCAATGGTTGTTCCTGTCTCTGGCACCCGCGAAGCACTGTTTATGATCGCCCTCGCCGCCGTGCCGGAACAAAAGAACGGTCAAAAGCCTGTTGTGCTGATGCCCAACCCGTTTTACCAGGTGTATCTCGGCGCCGCTGTGACGGCAGGAGCTGAGCCGGTTCTGGTCCCGGCCGACCGCCAAAACGGGTTCTTGCCCAATTATGCGGCACTGCCCGATGATATCCTCGATCGGACCGCACTCGCCTATTACTGCTCTCCCGCCAATCCGCAGGGCGCCATTGCGCCGATGGAGACGATGAAGGCGCTTGTCGAGCTGGCGCGTGCGCATGATTTTCTGCTGGTCTCAGATGAATGCTACAGCGAGCTCTATTACGGCGCTGCGCCGACGGGCGCGGCGGAGGCGTGCGCCGCCCTCGGCGACGGGCCCGACGGTGCAATGCGGAACGTGGTGGCGATGAATTCGTTGTCCAAGCGGTCGAGTGCGCCGGGGTTGCGGTCAGGTTTCGTCGCTGGCGATGCTGAACTTATCCGGCGTTTCGCCCGTCTGCGCGATTACGGCGGGGCGCCGCCGCCACTGCCGTTGCTCGCCGCTGCGTCGGCGCTGTGGTCGGATGAAGAACACGTTATTGCCAATCGGGCTCTCTATGCCGCGAAGTATAAGGTGGCAGAGCAGATTCTCGACGGCAAGTATGGGTATTACACGCCGGAAGGCGGTTTCTATCTCTGGCTCGACGTCGGCGATGGCGAAGCAGCCGCCCGCGCGCTCTGGGGCGATGCCGGCGTGCGGGTTATCCCGGGCGAATATCTCGCGCGGGAAGCCGACGGACTTCACCCCGGCGCCGGTTATATCCGCCTCGCGCTTGTGCATGATCTAGAAACAACCCGTGAAGCGCTGACGCGTATCACCCAAGTACTGTAAAACGGGAGTACCCCCATGGCCAGCCGAACCCGAAACGCCGGACGCACAACGTTCCTGTCACCGGAAATGCATGCCTTCCTGCGCCGTCGCCTGCAGGAATTGGGGGGTATCGTCATTTTTCTGGGCGGCCTGGCAATCAGTATCGCCGTCCTCGGCTACGATTCGTCGGATCCGTCGTGGAACCACGCGGTCGCGCGTGATGCAGTGAATCCTCTGGGGTTGAACGGCGCCTGGATCTCCGATTTCCTGATACAAAGCATCGGCGCTGCGGCGATCCTTCCCGGCGCGATCCTGATGATCTGGGGCTGGCGCATCGGCGCGCACCGCAATATGGGCCGCACCTGGCTCCGCCTTGCTGCATTGCCGGCGACGCTGCTTCTGGCCACCATCGCGCTTGCCGCGATGGGTTCGCCGTCGTTCTGGCCGCTAAAAATAGGGCTGGGCGGTATCACCGGCTCGGTTCTCCTGGCTGATATTGCGGCGCTGGCGACCGCCGTCGGCAGCCCGCTTTGGCCGGTTACACTGACAATGGGCGTTCTGACGATACTGGCGTTCGCGTTTACGCTCGGGGTCAGCCGCGGTGAGTGGATCACCGGGCTGAGAAGCGCCGGGCGCCTCGGTGGCAGCACCGCAAAAGCCGGCGTGACAGGTGGTCGTTGGTCCGGCCGCATGGCGCAGCGTTTCGGTGGCGCCTCTTGGTCGATGTTCCGCCGCGTACGTCTGCCGTCCTTCGGCGACCGGCGGGAGCCTGATTTTGGTGACTTGGACGATGATGTCGAAATTGTCGAAGACAACGGTTTTGAGAGCGGTCGCCGCGAACCAACGATCGGGCCTTCCCGCGGTCGCGATGAAGAACCGGACGAAAAGCCGGCAAAGAAGACAAAGATTGTCGCGGCCCGGCGCAAAAAACCTGCGGCCGGAAAACGGGCCGCCGAGGCTGACCAGCAGCGGTTGGACCTTAATACCGGTGAATACTCCTTGCCGCCGCTCGACGTGCTCGACGAGCCGCCGGAGGATTATGGACAGAACAAGCAGGACGAAGATGCCCTGTCGGAGAATGCGCGGCTGCTCGAATCCGTGCTCGAAGATTTCGGCGTGCGCGGGCGTATCGTCAAGGTGCGTCCCGGCCCGGTTGTTACCCTGTACGAACTTGAACCCGCGCCGGGGACGAAATCATCCCGCGTCATCAGCCTGGCCGACGATATTGCCCGGTCGATGAGCGCGGTATCGGTCCGTGTTGCCGTGGTGCCGGGCAAGAATGTCATTGGCATCGAACTGCCGAATGCGACGCGCGAGCTCGTTACATTGCGTGAACTCGTCGAATCCAAGGATTTCGAAAAACATACCGGCGCGCTGACCCTGGTACTGGGTAAAGATATCGGCGGTGGACCCAGCATGGTTGATCTGGCCCGTATGCCGCATCTGCTGATTGCGGGTACGACGGGCTCCGGCAAGTCCGTTGCGGTCAACACGATGATTTTGTCGCTGCTGTACCGGCTGACGCCGGAACAGTGCCGGTTCATTATGATCGATCCGAAGATGCTGGAACTGTCGGTTTATGACGGCATTCCGCATCTGTTGTCACCGGTGGTTACCGATCCGTCGAAGGCGGTTGTCGCGCTGCGCTGGGCCGTGCGCGAAATGGAGAACCGCTACCGCGCGATGTCCAATCTCGGTGTCCGGAATATCAACGGCTATAACCAGCGTATCATCGAGGCCGCAAAGAAGGGCGAAACCCTGATGCGGACGGTGCAGACCGGCTTTGACCCCGAAAGCGGCGAGCCGATCTATGAAGAACAGGCCTATGACATGAACGCGCTGCCTTACATCGTCGTCATCGTCGACGAAATGGCGGATTTGATGCTTGTCGCGGGCAAGGAGGTCGAGGGCGCGGTCCAGCGTTTGGCGCAGATGGCCCGTGCTGCCGGTATTCATGTGATCATGGCAACCCAGCGGCCTTCCGTCGATGTCATCACCGGTACGATCAAGGCGAACTTTCCGACCCGGATTTCTTTCCAGGTGACGTCAAAGATCGACAGTCGCACAATTCTGGGCGAGGGCGGCGCGGAACAGCTGCTTGGCCAGGGCGACATGCTCTATATGGCGGGCGGTGGCCGGATCAGCCGCGTCCATGGGCCGTTCGCATCGGACGAGGCCGTTGAGCGTGTGGTCAGCTTCCTGCGCGCGCAGGCCGCACCGGACTATATCGAAGAGGTCACCGAAGGCGACCACGAAAGCCCCTTCATTCCGTCGGGCGATGACAGCAGTGGCGGTTCGGGCGGGGGATCGGGCGATAACGAAATGTACGACCGTGCGGTCGCTGTCGTCTGTCGTGAACGCAAGGCATCGACCAGCTTCGTCCAGCGTCACCTGCAGATCGGGTACAACCGAGCGGCGCGTATCGTCGAGCGGATGGAGGCAGAGGGTGTGATCAGCCGCGCCAACCACGCGGGCAAACGCGAAGTGCTGGCACGGGACATCGATAACGCGGAGAGATAATCCGATCGCTGCTGGAACGGGCTGCCTTACAATTGCCCCAACGCGAGCCTATATAGGTGGCATGATCGGATTTTCACGCATTTTTGTTTTTGTGGTTCTGCTGGCAGGCTTTGCTGCGCCGTCCCAGGCTGCTTATCGCATCACCGAACAGGACAAGGCAGATATAGCGCGCATCGAAACCTATCTGAATGCGATGGAATCGTTGCGCAGCAAGTTTGTGCAGCTTTCCACCGGCGGCAAGGTCGCGGAAGGAACGATTTATATCGAGCGGCCCAAACGCCTTCGGCTGCAATACAAAAACCCGTCGAATATTCAGGTCTATGCCAACGGCAACTGGCTCGCCCATGTCGATACCGACCTTGAGGCGGTCTGGCATGTGCCCCTCAAAGCCACGCCAGCGGCGTTTCTTGTCCGTGACCAGATTAAGCTGAGCGGGGATATCACGGTCGAACGGGTCATTCGTGACGCGCGGACAATCTCTGTCTCGCTGGTTCAGACGGCAGAGCCGGATTCCGGGCGTTTCGTGCTGACATTCTCCGATTCTCCGTTGGCGTTGCGCAAATGGACGGTCACGGACGTGCAGGGTGTCTCGACCTCGGTCAGCCTTGTTGCGCCCGCGTTTAACGTCGCGATCCCGCGCGAAATATTCATCTTCGACGAATCGAAGTTCGAACCGGAAGTGCAGTAAGCGGGGCGAAATCCCTGATCTTGCCTGCTGGAATCCGGGCCGAACATATTGCCGCCGTGGCAGTGACGTGATAGCCATTATCTATGCTGGATAACCTTCCCAAACCGCTTGTCGGCATCCCCGCGAGCCAGATTTTCCTGCCGAGTCATTCCTTGGCGCAACACGGCGCCGGAGAGCGATATATCCGTGCGGTTGCCGATGGCGCGGGCGCGATGCCCATGGTGATTCCGGCGCTTGCAGACGATTACGATTTTGCCGATCTCGCCAGCCGACTGGATGGTTTGATGCTGACTGGCGGGCGGGCCAACGTCGAACCCCATCACTATGGTGGCCTGCCGTTCCCGGAAGATGAGATCCGCGATCCGCCGCGTGACAACACCGTGTTGCCGCTTGTGCGCGAATGTGTCGAACAGGGTGTGCCGGTATTCGGATCATGCCGCGGCATTCAGGAAATCAATGTCGCCATGGGTGGCTCGCTGCACTACCGGGTTCATGAAGTAGAGGGCTTCAACGACCATCGGATGCCGCGCGAGGGCGATATGGAGCATAAATTCAGCGATCGCCATCTGGTTATCACGCTGGAAGACGGGTTATTTCACAGGCTCTGTGGTGAACGCGAAATCATGGTCAATTCGCTGCACGCACAGGCGGTGGATACGGTGGCGCCGGGGTTCGAGATCGAATGCGTCTCGTTCGATGGCGTCGTAGACGGCATTCGCCATGGCGTCACAGAGGGCATTCGTCACACATCATCAAAGGCATTCTGCGTCGGGGTGCAATGGCATGCGGAATGGCGGTTTGAAGAAAACGCTCTGTCGCTGGGCCTGTGGCGTGAATTTGGCGATGCCTGCCGTGAACGTGCTGCGGCGCGGACCGGCACCAAGATCGCCGCCGAATAAACCAAACAACAAGGCGGATCTCCATGCGTATCGTCTCCTGGAACATCAACTCCGTACGTCTGCGGATCGACACGCTGAAGAAAGTCGCCGACGCGTTGCAGCCTGATTATCTGTGTCTGCAGGAGACAAAGGCGCAGGATACTGATTTCCCGACTGATGGAATTACCGAAGCCGGCTTTGCCCAGCAGCTCGTGCGCGGCATGAAGGGCTATAACGGCGTTGCGATTATCTCCAACGCGGCGATGTCGGATGGCGGCAGCCGTGACTGGTGCGCGCGCGAAGACTGCCGTCATGTTGCTGCCGAAATCGCCGGCAAGACCTTCCTGCATAATTTTTACGTACCCGCAGGCGGCGATGAGCCGGACCCGAAGGTGAACGAGAAGTTCGCCCACAAAATGGATTTCCTGAAAGAAGCGACCGACTGGTCTGCGAAACTGCCCAAAAAAGGCCGGCACATCATGGTCGGCGATCTCAACATTGCGCCGCATGAAAACGATGTCTGGTCCCACAAGCAGTTGCTCAAGGTCGTCAGCCATACCCCGGTCGAGATCGAGGCACTTGAAGCCTGGCGCGCCGCCCATGGCTGG
>JBLIMV010000048.1:0-14399 GCA_047638395.1 Paracoccaceae bacterium
CTCGGCGTTTTCGCGAAACGTATCTGCTAGGGTATGCGCGCCTGTTGTCAGAATGGATCGCTGGTATTGGGTTAAACCCGGCTCTATTTGGAACGCATTCGATAAGGCGAACCAAGGCGACGTTGATCTATCGGCGTACTGGCAATATGCGGGCGGTTCAGCTGCTTCTGGGCCACACCAAGATAGAGAGTACTGTCAGGTATCTCGGCGTTGAAGTGGACGACGCCCTGGACCTCGCAGAAAAGACCGACATCTGAACCAATGGGCGGAGTGGAAACGCTCCGCCCACAATTCCGCCAACCCAAGCTCCCGAACTTCTGCTCATACTCCGAAAACGGACATCTTTTCGTCAGGTCGTAGAGGTCCGTTTCTAGCCACAAGCAGACATTAAGCCGTAAAAAAATGTGTATTGAGTTTGATTATAAATGGTTCGGACGCTTTTTGCCGGCGGCGCCCTCAATGGCCAAATCAAGTTCTTGCGCCTTCACTGCCCGAACAATTGTTCGATAAATTGATGGAAGATGTTTTAACTCATCAACCTCAATAGATGTACCTCGACCTGCGAGGTTTATAGCTATCCTGTTGTAGCGAATTTGCGTGAAGACTTTACCGTCAGGCGCCTGTTTCCACCAAAGACGCGGACGTACCGTTGAGGTGTCATGACCGCGCTTTCGTCTTAACTCAATTGGCTTTCCCTGGATTGCAAGATTGGCAAGTTCGATTTGTTCCTCGATATTAGATATCAGCTTGCGGCGTCTATACTCTGGCGTATCTTTACGGCGGCTTGGCGTTGCCGACGGAATAATACGGTTCGAAATATTCAATTTGTCTAGGTAGCTCATCGGGATTCAATTTCCTCGCTCTCCCAAAATCGTGTTGCCCGTTCCGGTTCAACCGAGAGCGTTGTTCACTAATTGGGTCAAAGGTTCCCCGCCGCGCGCAATTTGTGAAAGACAAAGATTATGTGCAAACTGCGGGTATGTCGATGGATCGAGAATGCCTGATTTGGGTCAGAAGCGGGCGCTTTTAAGTAAGTTCATTTCTGTCCGCTATCCACCCAAAAGCTAACATTCAGGATGCGATACCGAAGCATCTTATTCACCAAGTGTGCGCCGTCGCTCCTCGAATTCTTCCTTGTCGATCTCACCGCGAGCGAAACGTTCCCTGAGAATATCGAGTGGCGTCTTGCCGGGAAGACTGTGCAAAGCCCCGCCATGTCCCGGACCCCCGAGCCAGCGCACTAATAGCACGACGACAACCACAGCCACGGCGATGAAAACGATCATCATGATCGGGCCGAAAAACATACCGTGCCACCCACTCCCCCACATGTGTGACCCGTAGGCGGGGCCTTGACCCTGTTGTGCAAAAACCGGGGCGGATAATGCCAAGAATCCGGTAATAGCCAAAGCGAGTACGGCTACTGTTCTCTTCATGTTGGTTCTCCTGATTGTTCCCTCTGTAGGGATTGCCCTGCGATTCCGCGTAAGCAGAAAATACTCTAGTGCGACAGCAGAGCCGGCACCGTGGTTTTTTCAATGATGTCGCGGCTGATCCCGCCGAAGATACTTTCACGCAGACGGGAATGGCTGTAAGCCCCGGCCACAAGAAGATCGACGCCGGCCTCCGTCGCTTTTGAGAGCAGGGCATCGGCAGTATCGCCGTCGTCGGTTTCGTAAACCACCTCGGCGGAAGCTTCGATACCGTGTTTTTTAAGGAACAGGCATAGCTCGCCCGCCTGGGCGACAGCGGGCGTGTTTTCACCAGCTTCGTCGGACGTTGCAGCAAAGACGGTCACGCGCGCCGCGCGTTCCAGAAACGGCAGCGCGTCAGCGACGGCACGGGCAGCCTGCCGGCCGGGTTTCCAGGCGATCATGGCATGGGCTTCTCCTATCGGACCCGTCCAGTTTTCGGGATGCACGAGTACCGGCCTGCCACTGTCGACGATCGTATCCTGGATCGTCACCAGCGCGGGAGAGTCCGCATCCTGGCGCGACATGACAACCATGTCGGCGAGAAATGCCGCACGGGCGATTTTTTCGCGCGGCGCCAGCCCGTTGGCTTCGATTCTGTGCCAGTCCGCTTTCCAGCTGTTTTCCGCGGTCACTGCGTTGAACAGTTCCTTCGCGCGGCGGGCTCGTTCCTCAGCCT
Source organism: Paracoccaceae bacterium (assembly GCA_047638395.1). Taxonomy (GTDB): domain Bacteria; phylum Pseudomonadota; class Alphaproteobacteria; order MPNO01; family UBA830; genus CAXBCP01. Next base: position 2,152 of record JBLIMV010000048.1, read on the forward strand.
GCTGCTGCATTTCATCGATCATCACGCCGGTCGCCATACCGCCGGCTGCGGGCGCGAGGGCGATGGCCGTCGCGCCGGACGAAGCGTGAACGCCGAAAAAAGACGCATCGAAGACGCTCGCAAGGCGACCGGCGGCTTCGACTGCGGATTTCGTTCCTGCGTCTTCGTCGACATAGACGGCGATACTTCTGATTTTGTTGTCCATTTTGCGCTCCTTCGTCTAATTTCTATATAAGATCAATCCCATTATTCTTTCGCGGCTTCTCCCGTCCGAAGAATGGCTACAGCGCGATTCGTTATTCGTCTCGCCTTCTCAATATCACCTATTTGACAGCAGTGTTTGAGCTGCTTCTTAAGATCGGACACGTCCTTTAGCAGAGGCCGATCGATTGTCATGTTGGCGGACATTGCGTCATCGATTGCTGATATCATTTGGTCCGACGTCGTAAAAAGTGTTTTTTCCCTTGGCATTCTTATTATCTCCTCGCGCAATTTTCTGAGCCGAAACAGATTGCCTCGTTGTCTAAGGCGGCGAACTCTCTGAGGGCCGTCCAGTTGTGTCCGTTATTCACCCGAGGGGGGCATTTCTCGGTCTATCCCCTGATAACGAGGGTGGCACGCCTTCTCTAACTGTGGCCACGGTTAGTCGATAATCCATGATGCCCCACGCAAGATAACCGCGGTCGGCGCCATCGACCCAGTTCTGCAGCCCCCGGATCATATTATCCACATAGGTCTTTCCCGACAGCTTCACCGCCTCGTCATAGCGGTCTTTCAGGGCTAGCCCTACGCGCCTGTAATGCATGCGCAGTTGATCGGTATGCGGGGCCGTCTCGGCTTCTTCAAAACCGCGGGCGCTGAGCTCCTCACGATAAAACCCGAATGAGGCCAAACTCGAAAGCTGGATCCGGTCAAGGATGGGTTGCAGCACCCCGTCGGGGCAGTTATCCGACTGCATGGGGTCGGTGAAGATAAATTGCCCGTCGCCGGCCAGAACCCGGCGTATTTCATCGAGTACGCGTGTCCGGTTGCCGCTGTGCAAGATCGCATCCTGCGACCAGACAATGTCGTAACTGTCGTCGGACTCCGGGATATTTTCGAAATCGCCGTGAACCACGCTGACGAGGTCCGTCAGTCTGACCTTTTCTGTCAGTTCCCGGTTTAGCGCATTCTGCGTTTCGCTGAGATTAAGACAGGTCACCTGGCAGCCAAACCGGTCGGCGAGATAGCGGCCTGAGCCTCCATAGCCTGAACCAAGATCAAGGATGCGGGTTGCTCCGTCCACATTGGTAAGTTGGTTGGCCATGGTCTCGACGGTACGCCGGCTGGCATCGGCGATAGGCTCGTCTTCGTCCTTGTACAGGCCTATGTGGATGTCCTGGCCGCCCCAGATCGTCTGGTAGAAGGCATCCGCCTCGGTGCTGTCGTAATAGGCCTCGGCCCGTTCGACCGCCTCGCTCTTAGTCGTCATGATAGCTCTTCTCCGCGACGTGGACAAAGAAATCGGGATCGTTTTCCTGATAGGTTTCCTTGAAGTCGCCATAGGTTTTTATCTGCTGGAAGCCGCTGTCTTCTAGCAGTCCCCGCATATACGCCTTGCGCAGCGGGAACATGTTCAGGTGGAACTCTGAACCGTCAGGGAATGAATAACGGAACCGGGCCAGTGAATCGTCCATATGTTCGGGCTCGGCGGTCACCTGATCGCCGCAGTAATAATATGTGTGTTTTGAGCTGAAGCCCTCGTCGAGGATGGAATCATAGTTCCGCTGATCCAAGATCAGGATCCCGTCATACTTCAGGGCGGCATAGAACTCCGCCAGGGCCCGGCGACGGTCGCCCTCGTCGTGCAGATGGGTAAAGGAATTGCCCAGACACACGATGGCGTCGTACTTGCCGTGAACGTCCTTGTTCAGCCATCGCCAGTCGGCGTGGATCGTCTGCAGCATCAGGTCCCGGTCGCGTCCGTTTTCAAATGCCTTGGTCAGCATCTCGGCGTTGCCATCGGCGCTGGTAACATCGAATCCGGCTTTCAGGAGCTGAACCGAGTGAAACCCGGTACCCGTCGCGACATCGAGAATTTTCACTTTCTCCCGCCCCTTCAGAATATCGACGAAGAACTGGCCTTCGCTTTTTGCCCGGGCATCCCAATCGATCAACGCATCCCATTTTTCAACGAAACGCTGAACGTATTCTTTCTGATAGTGCTCGGTATCCCGTACTTCGAGTGGTTCTTTGCCAAAATCTTGTTCAATTACGGTCGACACGTTGTGCTCTCCTGCTGTCATTAAATTTTATTTACCATCGCCACAGAGACGATGCCCCGTCACTAAGCCCGGTAAGGCAGAATAATCTACAAATAAAATATTTTTGCAGCGTGGTATTTATTAAGAAATAAAACTTACACGATGACACAAACAAAATCAATAAAATTCTAAAAATGCTAAAATTTTGGGTAATTACAATAACAATCAATTCATTATTTTATATCGGAATTAATTACATGATTTTTTATTTTTTATAATAAATTAAAATAAATTAATATCTATGTACGATTAAGTGTGTTTGTATTTTTATTGTTCAAATAAATTGAAAAGTCGGAGAGATTAAGATGGATATTAAGGACATCAAACAAAACCTGACGCCAGGCATTGGCGGCGCCGTTGCGGGCGCCATTGTACTGGCGATCGTCGGTTTCAACTGGGGCGGCTGGGTTACTGGCAGCTCAGCCGGTGAAATGGCGCAGACGGCAGTCCTCGACCGACTGGTCCCGATCTGCGTCGGACAGTTCGAGATGGATACGGACAAAGCCACGAAGCTCGCAGCGATGAAGAAGGTCGATTCCTGGACGCGAGGAGATTTTGTCATCGAGCAGGGTTGGGCGACCATGCCGGGTTCAAAGGAAGCTGATAGCGACATTGCGCGGGATTGTGCCGACAAAATTACGGCCTGAAAGTAAGGCCTCCCTCCCGCTGCGCTGATCTTGTTTCAGAAGCGGTCCAGTGCCGCAGAAGGGGACAAGTCTTTCCCGGCTCGCATTTCAGTGAATCTCAAATGAGGTCCGTGTTGTATCCAAGTTGCACAACTACGTCAGGAGATCACGCATGACTAATATTCCTTCCAAATCATTGATCATCGTAGGCACTGGAGAGGGCGCGCGTCTTTTTCGGAATCGCGGAAACGCTAAAAAGATCAAACTCCAATGCACCGGAACGTTGGAACCGGGGGACCTTGCTGATGAAGGCCCGTCAGGTAAGTCGCCGCCGGAACAGTCCGATCAGGAATCGATGCAGGCCACGTTCTCGAAACAGTTGGCGGAGCATCTGTACCAGCTCGCCTATGGACAGAAGGCCGAGCACATTGTGCTCGTGCTTGATCCGGACACGATGGGAGAGGTGCGCCCGCTGCTCCACAAGGAAGTGACCGACCGCCTGGTCTTGGAGCTCGCGAAAACCCTGACGAACAATTCCGTTGAGGACATCGAAAAATCGTTGCTAGCCGCGTGATACCCGGGCCAGGGAAACAATACCTATATCTTTCCGGGGATTGGCCTCGGCGCCGTTATCAGCGGTGCGCACCGAATAAATGATGACATGTTTCTGGTGGCGGCCCGAACGCTTGCTGAGCAGGTGAGCGAGGCCGATCTGGCATCGGGTTCGGTCTATCCGCCGCTGCCGGATATCCGTCCGACATCACTGGCGATTGCAACGGCCGTGGCAAAGCTGGCTTACGCGCAGGGCTTGGGACGCCTGCCAATGCCGGACAACTTGGAGCGGGAAATCGCTGGCTACATGTACGATCCCAGTTACTAGGCTCATCCCCCGATTCCGGATGAAGCGCAGGACGCCACTTCCCGAAGGCACATCCGTCGCCGTCAAGGACGGAGTCGAGGTGCAGCGCGTCTCAACACTGTAAAGGGCGGTTTTGTCAGGCTAACGCCAATCACGTTGAAATAGTGATTCACTGCAGCATGTGAAAGACGCAGAAATTGGCGACATTCTGCACCCTTTAGGCGATCATAAAATTGGCCATTATTTTGGTCGGACAATGCCGCCTAATGTATTCTTTTTGATAATGCGTGGTGTCCCGCACTTCGAGTGGTCCTTTAACAAAATCTTGTTCAATTATGGTCGACACGTTGTACACCCCTGCTGTCATGAAATTTTATTTATCATCGCCATAGAGACCACTCCCCGTCACCGGCGCAAAATTCGACAAGGCAGAAGAATCTACAAATAAATATTTTTTGAGGCTGATATTTATTGATAAAAACACCTTTTACGAGGGTGGAAATAAAATCAATAAAATTATTAGAAGGTCAAAATTATGATTATTTATAATAATAGTCGATTTGTTATTTTTTATCGAAATAAAATATATCAATTGTTATTTTTTCGAAATATTTGAATACATTCATATATAGATATGATTAGGTGTTTTTGTATTTTTATTGTTGGAATAATTTAAAAAACGGGAGAGATGAAGATGGGTATAAAAAACATCAAACAGAACCTGGGCGGCGCCGCTGCGGGCGCCATTGTACTGGCGATCGTCGGTTTCAACTGGGGCGGCTGGGTTACTGGCAGCTCAGCCGGTGAAATGGCGCAGACGGCAGTCCTCGACCGACTGGTCCCGATCTGCGTCGGACAGTTCGAGATGGATAAGGACAAGGCCGCAAAGCTCGCAGCGTTGAAGAAGGTCAATTCCTGGACGCGGGGAGATTTTGTCATCGAGCAGGGTTGGGCGACCATGCCGGGTTCAATGGAAGCTGATAGCGACATTGCGGGGGATTGTGCCGACAAAATTACGGCCTGAGCCTAGGGAATCCCTCCCCGCAGCGCACCTGGGCGCGATAGATGTGGAGCGGTCGATGAATGCCATCCTGTTCCCGCTCGTTGCGCTCTTCAGTTGACTCGGAATCCTGCTAGTCGGCAACGGTCTGCTCGGCACGTTGCTGGGAGTGCGCGCGGTGAGCCTCGGCTTCTCATTCGAAGTCACGGGAATCATCATGTCGGCGTATTTCGCCGGGTTCATCGTTGGATCGCTCCGCTGCGTTTACCTGATCGAGCGCGCGGGACACATCCGGACATTCGCAGCTCTGGCATCAGTCTCGTCCGCCGCGACGCTGGCCTTTATTCTGGTCGAATCGCCTGTCGCCTGGGCAATCTTGCGAGCTATACTGGGGTTCTGTCTCGCCGGTCTCTACATGGTCACCGAAAGCTGGCTGAACGAACGGTCGGACAACACGAACCGGGGACGCGTGTTGTCGATCTATATGATGGTGAGCCTGTCGTCTCTGGCATTGGGACAACCGTTGTTGCTGCTGCCGAACCCCGGCCACTTTGAGATATTCTGCGTTGCCTCGGTATTGATCTCGCTCGGGCTCGTCCCGGTGACGCTGACAATCTCGCCGGCACCCGCGCCGCCGCGGGCCCAGCCGATGGCGCTATCGTCGCTTTACCGGGTTTCGCCGCTCGGCGTTGCCGGGTGCTTCGCCAGCGGACTGGCGCTCGGTTCGTTTTGGAGCATGGCGCCGGTGTTTTGCCGGACATTGGGGCTATCAGAAGGGGCTACTGTAATCTTCATGGTCGCAACAATTCTAGGCGGCTTGTTTTTACTCTGGCCAATCGGTCGCCTTTCCGATCGGCTGGACCGTCGTCGGGTCATCGCCATGGCCTGCGCCGCGAGCGCCGCGGCTAGCCTTGCGATGGTCTTGACCGGAGGCGAATCCATGCTTGCGCTGTTCGGTCTCGCAATTGCTTTCGGCGGCTTCACATTTCCGATCTATTCGATCGCCGTGGCCCACACCAATGACTATATGGAACCAGATGATCTCGTCTCGGCGAGTAGCGCCTTGCTTCTGGTATACGGAGTCGGGGCCTTTCTGGGTCCACTGGTTGCCGGGCTGATAATGGGTTGGGTGGGCGCCGTGGGCCTGTATGCCCTTTTGGCCGGCGTGATGACCGTCACCGTCCTGTTCGCGTTGTACCGTATTCTGGCGCGCGCGCCGCTTCCGATCGAAGAGCAGGAGCCCGTGGTACTCATCCCGCGAACGACGCATGTGGCCTATGAGCTCGACCCGCGAGCCGAACCCGCGGAGAACGATTAGAGCAGCTGTTTTTAGCGTGACATTTTCTTTTGATGTCCGCTACGGGTGGTGATCTCAATGGGGCGTCGCAACACTTTATCTTAACCGTAAAAGATGGAGTGTTCAGATGAAGCTAAGGCGGCGGATATATTTTACAGCGGAGCAGAAGAGCGAGATCTGGGATCGCTGGCAACGCGGCGAGTCGATGAGCTCGATCGGACGCGGGTTTGAACGGGACTCGTCTTCGATCTACCCCTTGTTATCACGGGCAGGTGGTATTCGCCCGCCAGAGCGCAGGCGCTGAGGATTATCCCTGACGTTGGTCGAGCGTGAAGAGATATCCAGAGGTCTCAAGGGCGGCTTGTCGCTGCGTTGTATTGCGCGCCGCCTGCAGCGTTCCGCCTCGACCGTCAGCCGCGAAGTCAAACGCAATGGCGGCGCAGATCTGGGAACAGTTACATAGCGACCCTTGTCGAGCGGCATACGCGTTACGTGATGCTGGTCAAAGTTCAGAACAAGGACACGGAAAGTGTCGTATCGGGCCTGATAAAACAGGCCCATACATTACCGCGGGAACTCTATAAATCCCTGACATGGGACCGGGCAAGGAACTTGCCGACCACAAGCGCTTTACACTCGCAACCGATATCGATGTGTACTTCTGCGATCCACAAAGCCCGTGGCAACGCGGTTCCAACGAGAATACAAATCGATTGCTGAGACAGTATCTCCCCAAGGGGACGGACCTGTCCGTGCATTCACAGGCCCAACTCAACAAGATCGCCCGCCAGTTAAACGAGCGGCCCAGAAAGACATTGAAGTTTGAAACACCGGCTGAAAAATTTAACCAGTGTGTTGCGGAGACCGGTTGAGATCACAGCCATAAGCGGACATTTATGGTTTGGGTGCGCGACGAACGTTGCTTGCACTTAAATATCTTGAGGGTTTCAATCCCCGGATTGGCGTTTAGTAAGGACGTGTGCCGTCGTCCGATGCTTTGGTCGGTACCAGCGACCTGATCAAAGTTTCCATCCGCATGATACCGACATCGCGGGCGCCGTCCTTGACCAGGTATATCTTGCGGGAATCGCCCTGTGCCATGGCGATAACGAACTCCAGATTTTCTTCCTGATCGATCTCGCCGGCAATATGGATGTTGTCGGTTTCCTCGGGTCTCTCCATGACAGTGCGGACACGCAGGACCCGGGCACGGTTGATGTCGCTTATGAAGTCGACGATGTATGGATCGTTCGGCTCCAGCAGGATTTTCTGAGGCTCGTCCTGCTGGACGATACGCCCGTCCTTGAGGATCACAAGGTGGTCGGCGAGTTTCAGCGCCTCATCCAGGTCATGGGTGATAAACAGGATGGTCTTCTGAAGTTCTTGCTGAAGCTCCAGGAGCAGATCCTGCATATCGGTGCGGATCAGGGGGTCGAGTGCGGAAAAGGCCTCGTCCATGAGCATAACGTCGGCATTAGATGTAAGCGCGCGGGCAATGCCGACACGCTGCTGCATGCCCCCGGATAATTGATTGGGATAACTGTCGCCATATCCCTCGAGACCCACGCGGTCGAGCCACTTCTCGGCCGCGGGAATGAACTCCTCGCGCGAGAACCCGCGAACCTCCAGAGCAATCGCTGCGTTCTCGGCGACCGACTTGTGCGGCAAGAGGGCGAACTTCTGGAAGACCATCGACATCTGTTCGCGACGTATCCTGCGAAGCTCGTCCTTGGAGCATCCGAGGATGTCACGACCTTCGAAGATGATCTCCCCCGCGGTAGGGTCGATGAGCCGATTAACATGGCGGATAAGCGTCGATTTTCCGGATCCGGACAATCCCATGATCACCGTGATCTTGCCGTCCTGAACGTCAACGTTGATGTCCTGCAGCCCGAGAACATGGTTGTAACGCTCCAGCAGTTCCGGCTTTCCCAGGCCTTCGTCCCGAACCGCCTTTAGCGCGTGCTGCGGATCAGGGCCGAACACCTTGTATAAGTTGCGGATCGCAATTTTGGGTTCACTCTCCATGACGTCCTCTCTGTTCAGTCATAGGTCGTGTTTATTCTGGCAAGCGCGAGCTTGGTCGTGCGGTCCAGGATCACGGCGAGAATGACGATGCCAAGCCCGGAAACGAGGCCAACGCCCAATTCGAGATTGCGTATACCGCGAAGAACCAGCACTCCCAGACCCGGCGCGGAGACGAGAGAAGCGATCACCACCATAGCGAGGCTCATCATGATGGTCTGGTTCACCCCGGCCATGATGTTGGGCAGAGCGAGTGGTATCTGCACCTTTATGAGCTTTTGCCTGTCCGTCATGCCGAACGCATCGGCGGCCTCGATCACATCCTTGTCGACAAGCCGGATGCCGAGATCGGTAAGCCGAATAACCGGAACGATCGCATAGAGAATGATCGCGATCCCGTAGAGTTTCGGTTCGGTGACGGCGAACAGGAAAATCAGCGGGATCAGATAGACGAATGGCGGCAGCGTCTGAAGCATATCGAGCACAGGCAGCATCACGCGCTGCAGCCGGTTGCTGCGTGACATCGCGATCCCGATCGGAACGCCCAGCAGCACGCACAGGAACGCGCAGACGAAGATCACCGCAAGGGTCTGCACCGCATAGGTGTAGTAGTCGATAAAAGCCAGCGAAAGCAGACAGGCACCCACGAATATCACGAGCTTTCCGGACCGGCTGGCCAGCATCACCACCACGAGCAAGGCGGGGATCATGAGCCACCAGGGGGTTGTCTCGAACAACCAAAGAGCAGCTTCCAGAAACCAGCTGAGAGGCTGTGTCAGCGGGTCGAGGAAAAAACTCAATTCGTCCTTGATGCTCAGGAACCCGTTTTCGAGGCCCTTGGTCAGCACCCGCGATTGCGGGAAGGCCTGGCATGCCTCGTGAAGCGCGTCCATGGACGGGAATGGCAGCTCCCAGATCGACGGCGGCGCCACCTTACCGGCGTTCTGTGCCAGTAGATCGGCCATGGAGACCGGACCGCTAGCCTTCCCGGCGCCGCTTTGACACCATGTTTCCAACCCGAGGGTGGAAAAAACCACATCATATGTCGCCATGGCACATTTCCGCCGAAGGGTTCAAGCAGGGCGAGAGAGGCCGGAAGCATGCTTCCGGCCTCTCTCGAAGCAGGGATATGTCGGCGCTATTTGAGAAGCCGGCTCATTTTGGCCTTTGCTTCCTCGTTTAGCCAAGTGCCCCAAACACTTTTGTGTGTTGTCAGATAATGGACCGCTGCCTCTTCCGAAGAAGCATTTTTCGACTCTTTCCAGGCGAGCACGGCGCCCATCTGCTTGTTGGTAAAGCTTAGCTTCGACAGCATTTTGACCACTTCCGGTTCGCGCTTGGCGAAGGCCTCCGTCACGCCGGTGACCACCGGTGCCGACGGATAGCTCGACTTGCCCGGAGTCGCACAATCGGGCTTGGCGTTACACTTGTGCACCGATGCCTTGTGGGGCCCCAGAGCCACGGGGACCATTTCGTATTTTCCGAGCAGGGCGGTCGGCGCCCAGTAGTAGCCAAACCACGGCTTCTTGTCGGCATACGCCGACGCGAGGGAACCGGCCAGCGTTTCGCCCGATCCATGGTTAAACACCTCGATACCATTACCCTTCAGGTCGAAAGCCACCTTCAGGTTATCGTTGATCACCCGGCAGCCCCAGCCGTCCGGACAATTGTGGAAGCGGGCGCCAACGAGTTTCGGGTTGGCCAGCACGCCTTCGATGGTCTTCAGCTCAGGATGTTTGTCGGTAAGGTATTTTGGAATCCACCAATGCTCCTCTCCGCCGTCGGACAAGACTTTGGCAATCGTCTTCACTTTCCCCTCGGCTTCCAGCTTCTGGTAGACCGGTGCGGAGTTGAGCCACATCTCGGTGACGATATCGGGCTTGCCGTTTTCCGCCAGCGAGGTTGCCGCCGGCACTGTATCGGACGGGATCACGGCGACCTTGCAGCCGTATCCCTGTTCCATGATGAACTTAGCAACAGTGGTGACGACCGATGCAGATGCCCAGTTCATCTCGGTGATGGACACATCACCGCAATTCGCATGGGCGTCGGACGCGGTAACGCCAACGGCCGCAGTCATCGCCATCGCGACCGCAGCGAATTTCAGCGAACTTGAAATAACTCCATTCATGGGACGGGATCTCCTTCATGTAATTGATTGTCATGCGGAAGCCGGCGAAAGCGGCGATTCCGGCGCAATCACGATTTCTTGGCTGCTCGTTTGGATTGTCACACCATATTGGCTCTGGATGATTTTCTCAACGGTATCGGCGCGGCGGCTGAAGGCGACAATAAATGCAAACCGGTATAGACCGATCCAATGCCAACTATTCGAAATTTGGTAGCATCCTCGCCATGACCGCTTTGGGTCAACAGCGGCGGTTCTGACGACCCGTCAGCCTGGTCCGCTTTACCCCCGACAACGGAAGTTCGCCGCTGAATGTCTGAAGCTGGAGGCGAAGCGGAAGTGATTGGCGCGCTCGCTTAGGTCGCCTGATAGCCAACAGCGGACATCTCATTAGTTCAAAATACGCCTTTCGAATACGCAACATGTAACCGTATCGAGAGTTCGAATCCTACTTCGTCCCGAAAATCTCGACTTCTTCATCGTCTTCCCTCGCCAATGCCAGCAAAAACATCACGGGGAAATTCTCACTTCAGACGGTCCTGTTTCCGGGGATCAGGTCAGGGCGAACTGTTGAAATAGCGGAAGGGGTTTTTCATGCGCAGAGGCTACGTGCGGGGACTGCAAGCTTCAAGCCGTTTTGCTCTGACAATGCCCCCGGGCAAGGCGTTTTCGGCATTCGACCGCTCTATAGTTACCGCTTTCGCTGAAAAATCAGTTAACGGGCATGATGAACAGGATATTAATCGGCAAGAATACAATCGAATTACAGAATAACTAATAACCCGAATTTATATAAAATTTTATGCAAATATCCCAGTATTTCTAAGCGAAAATTTTTTTATTAAGCATATTATTTCACCCCCCGGTTACTTTTTGACCCCACCATACTTGCGACAACTGTATGACAGTTTGCGCTCAGGAATTGCAAAACAACTGTATTTTCCTGCGATTATTCCAAGGTATGGAAGGACAACAAAATGGCTGACGATATCCAGGTCGAAGAATTTAATCGCGGTGACTCAGCACAGGACGACCGTCTGCGGCCAGGCGACGGCGGTACCGTCGGTGGGACGAACATCAATTCGGATTTACGGGAAAAAGGCGATGCCGACGACCTCGCGGAAGCCGTCATCCAGGGCGACGCTGAAGCCGCGACACGCGACGTCGGTCTGCGCTCGGACTCCCCGGTCGATCTCTCCCGGGAGGAAGTGTCAAAATCTCCACAGCAGTCTGCTGACAATGCGGCTGAGGAAGCGGTTGTCGATTCTCTGCAGCAGTCCGGCGCCGACCAGACGGTCGAAAGCCAGACGATCGTCGATGGGTCTTCCGCGGCGGCACACAATAGTCCGGCCGAGCGGACATCCGGCAATGATGCAGCGGTCCAGACAAATGAACTCGCGTCGGAGCCCGCCGGCCGTCCGACGACTGTAAACGGAAACACTGGCCCGATCGCGCCGGACACCGTGAATCCTGCTGCACAGAATGGCGTGCCTGCCGATGTCCCGGCCACGCCCGAAACGGGTACCGTGAGCGAAGCGGCCGCTGCAGCTGAGGCAACCGCAACCCCTTTTGCCGAACAGAGCGGCAATGGTAACGGCAACAACGGAAACAACGGAAACGGCAATGGCGGTGTCGGCAACGGCAGCGGCCAGGGCGCGACCAACGGTCAGGGCAATGGCGTCGGCGGCGATCCGCAGTCAAACGGTAACAACGGTAACAACGGTAACAACGGTAACAACGGTAACGGCAATGGCGGCGTCGGCAATGGCAACGGCCAGGGCGCGACCAACGGCAACGGCGGCGATCCGCAGGCGACCGGCGGCGACTCGATGCTCCCGGCAGATGCCTCAACCGATCCTGTGTCCGACATCGTTGATCAGGTCGTCGATCCGATTGTAGATGCCGCAGGCGACACGGCCGCCGACCAGAACGGCAACGGTAATGGCATGGGCAACGGCAACGGTAATGGCGGCGTTGGAAACGGAAGCGGCCAGGGCGCGACCAACGGTC
>JBLIMV010000049.1:0-13741 GCA_047638395.1 Paracoccaceae bacterium
TGCCGACACCCGCCCCGCGGTGCGTCCACGACCCCGTGAGCGCTCTTCGTTCCGCTTCCCAGACATATCGTTACTCACTCTCAACAGGCAAAATTGCTCTGTAAACCTTCGGGCGGCGGTGACCGCTAACCCGCTCAGACATTTCCGCGTTACCAAGCAACTCGATATATGCGAGCAGATCGATGTTTCGTATCTCAGTTGAGTTTTCCATTTGAATGCTCCTCTGGCGGTTTGTTGCTCGGGATAGGTGCAAATGGCGTGCCAACCGCTGACACGGGCAATAACTCGCGCAATATCAACTAATTAGAAAAAATTCGCTCAAACCGGCGCATCTCGACACGAGCGGGAATCGCTGCATTCTGCAGCGATGCAACCCGAGAGTGCCCCAGAACGGAGCAGGACGAGCAGGAGTCCGCCCGGAACTTCGAACGGGATGCGGGGGACGAGACGAAAAAACCTGCCCCGGACCGGTGCAATTGGCAGCATTCGCCCCCGCAGACTCCGCCTGTGGCAACGGTGTCAGGGTTTCGCCGCCCACACAGCCCACCGCCCAGCCAGTCCACCAGGCGATGTTGGCATGATTTTTGCTCATTAGACCTTTGTTCGCACAACTTTGCTCAAAGGTAGAAACAGTATGTCCATCATGAAATCCTTCGCTTCCGCTCTCATCGTCACACTGCTGACGTCAGGAAGTGCCGCAGCTACCCCATTCGAATTCGTCCGTATCGGCGATCAGGACGGATTCGGATTTACCGGCATCGGAAATCTCTTGGCAGCAAACGGAGCCTCAGCAGATACGAACGGCAACGGCCTGTTGCAACAAACCGAATTTTTGCCCGACCTCAACAATGACGGGGCGAGCCAGACACTGGATAATTTCGACAATCGGTCTGCAGCGGAAATCGGCGACACAAGCAGCGCGTCCGGCACGGGCTATACCGATTTCGGAAATACCGGGTCTAAATGGACCGATATCGGGCTTTCCACAAAGTATCGGGGCAGCGCTTTCCCGGATCCCGGCGGCCCGGCGAGACCGAACAATCCTTCGTTCCAATTCCACTTCCACGTCGGCGCCGGAGACATCATCGAGGACTCAACCATCTTCTTTAATTTGGTCTTTGGCGATTTCGACGTCACGCCCGCAACTGTTGACCTTACGTTCGCTTCTGCCGCCGCCCGAACGATCGCGCTTAGCTGATGCCGCCCGAACGATCGCGCTTAGCTGATGCCGCCCCTGGCCGACGAACCGAGACGTCGGACCAATGGTACACAATCGGTGACTGGGTTATTGTGGAGCCGGTTCAAGGAATGAGTAAATGGGCGTAATTCTATTTCCACCGCGGAATTCGAAATATCTTCCAACTGTGGTCGGGCGCGCGGCCCGGATGCTTGTTCTGGCCTTGGGTGTCACACTATCCGGCGCGGTGCTAGTGACTGCATCATCGGCGAAAGCCGAAACCCTCGCGCCCGAAACGCGCTCCGCCCTATTCTCCGGGTTGCAGTCCTACCTCGCCCGGCACACGAATAAAGGGGTGTTCATCCTGATGAACGACCCGACGGTCGACCCGGTCGACATAAGATTGAAAAATCTCCACCCATTGGTCCTGAAGAAGAACGACGTCTACATGTTGTGCGCAGATTTTGTCGCGACCGGCGGTAGGAATTTTCTGATCGATTTTTTTCTGAAGCCGGTTGCCGGCAAGCCGGGAGAGTTTCGGATGCTGTACTACGTCGTCGGAAACCGCAGCAGGTTCATGCGCCTCTTCGAGCGATCGATCTGAATGTCGCACTGGACACCCCGCCGGAAGATTTTTATTTTTGGATCGCTCCTTTGCTATTTAGCGCTCAGTGCCACGCTCCTTCTCACCTACATCAAGACCGACAAAGAGCGTCATCAGAGCGCCGCGACGACGGAAATTTTCGACGCCGTTTCCCTGGTCTTCTCTGACACTATAAGTCAGGACAGCGCCAGTAAGTTGCAGGCGCTTCGCAGCATACTTGCCGCCAGCGGGCTGGACCGGCAACTATCCTGCCTGACTGTATCGATGGAAAATGGCACGAAGTTAGTGTGGCCCATTGCAGAGTGCGATACGCTCGCGGGCTCTCCTCTGGAACGCATAAACATGCGGGTTCGCTCGTCCGCCGTGTCAGTTCAATTTGCGTTCTCGCCAACCAATCTGTCCGAACAGATATCACGTGATGTGCTTTGGCTAATTGGCGCGACGCTGCTTCCCGTCTTTGTTCTCGTGCTTCCTTTTGTATTTTTTTACCGTCGCGTGGTGAGCTGGCCGATCCTCGACAATGCGAAAGAGCTCGCCGAAGCGCACGAACTGGAAGACACGCTTTCGACGCGCCTGGAAGAAAAGGAAAAAATGGAAGCCGATCTTCGGGCCGTAATCGTCCGGGCGGAGGCAGGCGAACGCTTGACGAAAAAGGCCCAGAGCCAGCTGCACGATGCCATCGAGGCTGTACCCGACGGTTTCGTTCTATACGACGATGACGACAAACTTGTCTGGTGCAACCAGAAATACCGCGAGATTTATGATGCCAGCGCCGAGTTTATCAAACCTGGCGTTTTATTCGAGGAGATCATCCGCGAAGGCGTAAAGCGGGGTCAGTATGTTGACGCGATCGGTTGCGAAGAGGAATGGATCGCCGAACGACTGCGTCAACACCGTAGCCCGACCGGCGAGACCGAACAAAAACTTCCCAATGGTCATTGGGTCCGTGTCGGCGAACGGGTGACGGCAGATGGTTGCACCGCCGGTTTTCGTGCGGACGTGACAGAGCTGAAAAATCGGGAAGAAGCACTCCGTCAGAGCGAAGAACAGCTCCGCCAGACGATTGACGCGGCACTCGACTGCATTATCGTGATTGATTCGGACGGCGAGGTCATCGAATTCAACCCGGGTGCCGAAGAAACATTCGGCTACAAGCGCGCCGACGTCATAGGCCAGCAGATGGACACCCTGCTGATGCCGCCGAAATACCGCCACGCCCACAATACCGGTTTATCGAAATATCTTGAAACCGGCGAAGGCTCAGTCCTCGGGAAGCGGCTTGAGATCGAGGGCATGCGTGCCGACGGCACCTATTTCCCGGCCGAACTCGCCATCAATGTCGCTCCTCGCGGCGACAGCAAAATCTTTATCGGCTATCTGCGGGACATCACGGACCAGAAAACGGCGGAGGGAGCGCTGAGGCTTGAGAAAGAAAGAGCGGAAATAGCAAACAGCGCCAAGGATCAATTCCTGGCGATGATGAGCCATGAAATCCGCACACCGCTCAACGGCGTGATCGGCCTGCTTGGATTGCTTGAGGATACCCAGCTCGATGGTGGCCAGGAAGAATACGTAAGAATTGCGCGGCAATCGGGAGAAGGCCTGCTCGACCTGATAAATGACATCCTCGATTACTCGAAGATGGAAGCCGACAAGCTCGAACTCGAAAATGCGGTGTTTGAACTTCGACCACTGATCGATTCCGTGATCGATGTGCTCTCCCCCGCGGCACTCGAAAAAGCGATTTCGATTTCGGCAGAACTGGACGATGACCTGCCCCCGCTCCTTATCGGCGATCAGGGCAGAATTCGGCAGATACTGCTCAATCTCGCGTCCAATGCGGTGAAGTTCACCAGCGAAGGCGCGGTACAAATTCGCACCGGTGCGGGTTCGACGGGTAACGACGGCATGATCGAACTTCGTTTTGAAATAAACGACACCGGCATCGGGATTCCGGCGGAAAAGCACCAGAGTCTGTTCCGCGAATTCACCACGGTCGACCCATCCTATTCGCGAAAATTCGGAGGCACCGGTCTGGGCCTTGCCATCTCGCGGCGGTTGACGGAAATGATGGATGGCGAGATCGGGGTACAAAGCGTCGAGGGCAAAGGCAGCACCTTCTGGTTTCATGTACCGGTCGCGGTCGCTGAAGGCGATCCAAACGCCTATGAAGATCTGCCCGAAATTCTCCCAGCCAGCCCGACCGCACGAAAAGCCCAGCGGCTGAGCATCCTCGTGGCTGATGACACACCCACCAATGGACTGGTCGCCCGGAAGATGCTCGAGACACTGGGCCACAGTGTCGACACCGTGCTGAACGGGGTAGAAGCGATAGAGGCCATCACGGCCAGGCGTTACGATCTTGTCTTTATGGACATCTCAATGCCGGAAATGGATGGCCTCGCTGCCACAGCCGCGATCCGTGGAATGGATATTCCGTCCAGCGGTGTTCCGATTATCGCTCTGACCGCCTACGCGATGAAAGGGGACCGGGAACGGTTCATTCAGGCCGGTATGGACGACTACCTTTCAAAACCAATTGTCCGCGCGCAAATGCTCCGAATACTGGACGAGTGGAGCGATCGACGTCACTCGCACTCTCTATCAAGCACCCAAAACATCCGTCCTGAGGACGCGACGACCGGCCCAGGTATCGACAGGAACACCCTCGAGACACTCGCGGCACAGATCGACCATGACGACCTGGTCGCGGTGATCGGGTCATTTATCGACGATGCCGGCAAACGGTTAAGCCAGCTTGAGGAGGCCCGGGTCGCAGGAAATATCGAGGCGCTTGAAGCCGCTGCTCACGCTATGCGAAGCATGACCGCGACTTTCGGGGTGACCTCGCTTTCGGCAACTTTTGGCATCATCGAAGATCTGTGTATCGGCGGCGATCCCGAACAGGCGTTAAAGCTGGCTGAGAATCTAGCGCCGAAAATCGATGAGGCATTCGCGGCGCTCAAACAGTTTGTGGACGAATGTGCGGGCTGATTATGGAAGACGATGTTTAATCCGCAAATCCAGTGTTTCGGACGTCAGGGCGCCCGTAAATTAGGACTTCCGCCCGATGACGATCACTGTAGATGCTAAGACCTGAAAATAGAAATACCACCCCGCCAAGGCAACGGTGCCTTGGCGAACAATTTCGTACGTCTTATGGAAAATTGGTGGTGCTGGCAGTCTGCAGCGAACCCGTCTCCGATAAATATCCCTGTTTTCGCCTGTTAATAGGCATTTTGCGCACTCATCGGCACTCAATATCTAGAGAATTCCCCGCATTTCCGGGAGTTGTCACCGATATACCCACGCCCGAGAACAAGCAATTAACAGGCCCAGAACAAGTCAAAAACAGGCAAATAACAGGCGCAATTCACGGACGTAACAAGTGCCGTTCAGGGCCTGCCGTTAACGTGTATGCGAACTATAGAATTTATGCTCAACAGAATGCGCTTCGCCGACAGAACCCAGCGAATTGCTGCCCTGATGACCACGCTTTCACATTAATCCCTGCGCAATTGTTGTGAATGAACCTGCCTGCTGGGTGGGCTAATTGATGCGTCAGTCACAAACAATCAGGAGTGTGAACATGACCGGCAAGAACCAGGACCGCGGCGATGGACGGGACAAACATGGACGCTGGGTCAACACCAGCGGCAACCCCAGCGGACGTCCAAGGAAAGTACAGGACCTTGATTTGGCCGATACCCTCAACTTCTCAAAGAAGACCATCAATATCAAAATTGGCGGTGAGGAAATGGAAGTAACCCACCATGAGGCAGTGGTGCACGCGCTATTTCAAACCGCCATGAAAGGGCGAATATCAGCACAACGATTGCTGCTTGAAAAATTCGAGCAGGCCGCCCTTTCCCATGAATACATTTGGATGCGCTATCAAGAATGTGCGGAAGAGCTAAAGAACAATCCCGATTTTGTTTCCGACGACACAAGGCGTTTTATGCGCATGATGGAGGCCTCAACCGATCGGCCCCGTTCTGAAACCCGCCTTGTGGCACCACCGAAGCGAAAGCGAAGGACGTCATAAAAGCCGTCCTGAACAGCGGAAAATGCCAGACCGCTTGCCAAACCAATTTACGGATTTTTCTTATTAGCTCGATTTCTGTGTCAGCCAGTCGAACAAACCTGATTTGACAGCTGTGTCCGCAAGTCGGTCGCCAACCCATATATGAATCCCTGCAGGATACCTGCTCGAGAAAATGGATGCGGCAACTCTCAGACGAGAATGGCTGTTGGCGCGCTATGACGAATATACGGAGGCGATCGAGAAGGATCCGGATCTGGTTACCGACGATGTTAAACGGCTGGTGCGTGTGATGGAGGATTCTGGCGGCCCCCTTGTTTCTAACATCCGCATGGTAACCCCGCCAAAGCGAAAGCGCCGGCAATCATAGGCGTCCGGCGAAGATCGCCGACTGATGTGTGTACCGGCCCCATAGACTGGTGCCCTTGACCCGGTCTCAGCCCGATCGTTCTGTCAGCCAGTCGAATAATCCCGCCTTTATCGCAGCATCGGCCAGATGATCGCCGGCCCAGATATGAACGTTGGGATCGCCGTCGTGGTGAAGCGTTCCGGCCGGGGAATGGCATATAAAGAACATACGGTGATGGGCGGAAGCGCTGAAGCGGCCGATGTAGTCGTTCAGCACACCCTGCCCTGCCTTTGACTTGACCTGCACGAAGGCGGTCTCGCCGGTAGTCGGCAACTCCAGCACGAGATCCGTGTCCGCCTGTGTGCCGCCGAGGCGGGATACGCGCTGCCAGCCCGACCGGCTGAAGATCAGATCCACCAGGGTTTCAAAATCGGCCCAGTGCAGCCCCTCGATCATTGCCAATGCGACCGCCACGGCCTGCGCCCGTGCGGCACGGGCACGGGCGACCACGGGCTCTTCCGTGCCGTTTATGCGCCGTAGCAGATAATCGCTTTCTTTTACCCGACAAATTGTTTGCCGATAGGCGGCAACCTGCGTGAGCCTGGTGCTCAGATTATCGATAGTAAGAGGCTCGCCGTCGATGTCGGTATTGCGCCAGCCCCCGATGGTATTACGAATTCGCGGCGCCTGTTCAGGATCGCCCTTCCCCTGCCAGATTACGATCGGTTCGGCATACGTCCACCACAAATGGCCGTCGGCGAAGGTGATCCATAGACATTCCGGGCCCAGCTCGTAAAAACCTCGGATCTCGCGGACGGCGTCTTTGGCCTTTCCGGGTCTTCTGCCGGAATCGACGAAAGATTGATGAACGGCTTCCCAGTGGCCTTGCCGACAGGGTTCATCGGGCACGTCGACATAGCCGAACGGGAGGAGCCCTTGTTCGAGACTCTGCTTTACCCACTTGCCGCCGGCGCCGAGCTTTATATACCGGATATCGGTCGGTTCGATCGGATTCATGGACTTATTCCTGTGGTTCAACGGGCTGCATCCATTGCTTCCAATGCGCCTGAAGTCCACTTAAATGAGACTTATAGTCTGTAGATTAAAAGTCAACATATCCGCTTCGCTGTTCCCATGGACATTCGCAAGCGGGTCGGCGCCAATCTCAAGCGCTTACGGCGGGGCATGGGCCTGTCGCAGGAGGCTTTCGCCTTCGAGTGCGGGCTTCACCGGACCTATATCAGCGGCGTGGAACGCGGGGTGCGCAATCCGACTGTGGTGATCCTCGACAAAATAGCGACAGCCCTGAATGTGCCTGCCGCTGCGTTACTGGCGGAGATAACAGACGACCGGAAATCGTCATGACCGGGCGAAAACCTGTATCGCGGAAGCCGGAGGAAAAAGCGCCCGCCAGCGCTGAACTCGATAACAAACCGAGAGCTTCCGGACACGGGCGGACGCTATATCTGCTCATTGAGCGCAAACTTCAGGATTCATCGGGGAACTCCGCCTATATCCCGCCGGAACAGCTCGCCCGAGCGTTGCGCTTCAACCCCGGTGTTCCGGTGCCGCAGATCATTCAGGATTATCTCATCGACCTGCTCGAAGGTGAAATCAGGGTCCCGGCGGGGCGACGGCCGGATAGACTGAATGTGTTCCAGGTTATCAAAAGGGAGCTTATCCCCCTGACCTACGCCCGATATCACACATGGCTGACAAAGCGGAAGAAATCTGTCGGGCTAGAGGGATGGTCTTGCATCGAAAAGGCAGACTGGTGGCAGGGGCCACCCAGCGAGCGTGCAGCCCGGATGACCTGTCGCTACCTCGGTCTGGCTATGGACTGGCACCGCGTCCTCAATGTCGTCAGTGAGATGAAGAATTAGCAAACAGACGCCCTGAAATGATCCTCGACAAAGCGGCGCCACGAACGCCAGAAAATTGAAGAAGCCGGGCATTGACACGTTAAGTCGATGATACCAGGCAATGAGCGGGTCATCATGCCGATGATGACACCGACCTGTTTGATTTAATAACAAATGCTTTCTAACCGTCGATGTTCGCCAGGGAATAATTGGTGCTGCGACCTCCGCCTGGATTTTGAACGAGAGCACCCTTTTCAAGAAGGTCGGTAATGTCGCGATGGGCCGTATCCTGTGAGCATTTCATCATCTGTGCCCACTTGGATGACGTTAGGTTTCCGTAGAATCCCTCAAACAGCTTATTGAGCATTACCGTTTGCCGCTCATTGAATTGAGCAGTCGCAAATCTCTCCCAGAAGCGCGCTTTGGTCATGACGGCTTCGAGATTGTCCTTTGCGCCGGCGATCGCGCGCGACATGCAGTTCAAGAACCATTCCATCCAATCGGTGATATCCATGGAAGCCTTTTGGCTCGCTTCAAGGATGTCGTAGTAGTCATTTCGTTCCACGCGTATTTGTGCCGACATACTGTAAAAACGCTGGGCGCTGTTTTCCGATCTGGAAAGCACCATGTCGGCAATGGCGCGCGCCGTCCGGCCGTTGCCGTCATCAAGGGGATGAATGCTGACGAACCAAAGATGGGCGAGGGCAGCTTTGAGAACCGGATCGGTCTTGGGTTCTTGATTGAACCACTTCAAGAATTTGTTCATCTCTTCGGAGACGCGCTCGGCCGGCGGCGCGGTGTAATGGACTTTTTCTCGTCCGATGGCTCCCGATACGACTTGCATCGGTCCATTGGCATCGTCACGCCACGCCCCAACACGGATTTTGGTCAATCCGCTCCAACCGGTCGGGAACAAAGACGCGTGCCAGCCGAAGAGGCGTTCCTCGGACAGCGGTTGTTCATAATTGCGGGTCGCATCGAGCATCATCTCAACAACCCCCTCGACATCCCGATCGGCGGGCTTTAGCCCTGCAACGTCCATCCCCAGGCGTCGTGCGATTGATGAGCGCACCTGCTCCTGGTCGAGATTTTCACCCTCGATTTCACTGGATTTAACGACGTCCTGGGTGAGCGTTCTTAAAACGGCTTCTGCGCGGAGTTCAAAACCCAACGCTCCCATTCTCCCGAGAATGAGACCTTGCTCATGGCGCACTCTTGCCAGGAGCTCCGCTAGATGCTCTTTGCGCCACTCGAATTTAGGCCAATCGTCTCGTTCCCACAGGTACACTAGTTATTCTCCGCACACTATGCGGATATTATAACCTCTAATCTCCGCATTACCTAGTTTTTTCTCCGCACAAAATGCGGAGATTAGGAGCCTCATTCTCCGCACCGATCTAACCGGACTTAAACTTCGACGGTGCGGAATGACGCCGGCGCGCCGCACGCCGGATACTCGATGGACTGGCGCAGAATTCAGAACATCGTCAGCGAAGCGAAAAAATAGCGTTAGCCCATCGGTCGAGATTACCCTTCACATCAATAGGCACCGTATTATCGTGAAGGTAATCGATGCCGGAAACCGTCATTCATCTCCGACGCTAAAAATAAATTCAGCATCGGAGACCTTATGACCAATCGCAAGATAGAGAATACCGCCCTATCGGATCTAAAGCTGCGTGCCAGTAACCCACGGACACATTCGAAAAAACAGATTCGCCAAATCGCATCCAGCATTAAACAGTTCGGGTTCAACAACCCAATATTGATCGATAAAAGTGACACCATCGTTGCCGGTCAAGGTCGGGTTGAGGCCGCGAGGCTACTCGAGATAGAGGCCGTACCGACCATCCGGCTCGAAGATCTGACTGAGAACGAGATCCGCGCCTATGTCATCGCTGACAACAAGCTTGCGGAAAACGCTGGCTGGAATCGCGAGATACTTGCCATCGAACTGCAGGGGCTGATGGAATTCGATCATGATTTCGACATCACCACTACCGGTTTCGAGATGCCCGAGATCGACATCCTGATCAGCGAGCTTGATGCCGACGAAGAGGAGGACCCAGCCGACGATGTACCCGAGATCAGTGAGGGCCCGCCAGTTACCCAGCCAGGGGATATCTGGTGTATCGGAAACCATCGCCTGATCTGCGGCGATTCCACGGACCCCAATACCTACGTTCGGCTGCTGGGAAACGCGGAAGCACAGATGGTGTTCACGGATCCGCCATATAACGTCGCCATTGACGGCCATGTCAGTGGTCTTGGCAAGGTGAAACATCGTGAGTTCGCCATGGCGTCGGGCGAAATGACAGTCGATCAGTTTACCGCCTTCCTAGTCACCGTGTTCCGAAATCTGGCCCGCCACAGCACCGATGGCGCCATTCAATTCATATGTATGGATTGGCGGCATATGGGCGAAGTCATCACCGCCGGCGGAAATGCCTACAGCGAACTTAAAAACCTGTGCGTTTGGGCAAAGACTAACGGCGGCATGGGTTCACTTTATCGATCCCAGCATGAGCTGGTATTCGTGTTCAAGGTCGGCACCGCACCACACATAAACAATGTTGAGCTCGGCAAGCACGGCCGCTATCGAACCAATCTGTGGTCGTATGCGGGCATCAACAGTTTTAGTAAAAATCGAGACGCGGAATTAGCGCTCCACCCCACCGTTAAGCCGCTCGCGCTGGTCGCCGATGCGGTTCTCGATTGTTCAAAGCGCGGCGGTATCGTGCTCGACGCCTTCACCGGCAGTGGCACCACCCTACTTGCCGCCGAAAAAACCGGGCGATGCGGCTACGGCATTGAGCTCGATCCGCGCTATTGCGACGTGATCATTCAACGGCTCGCCGATGCATTCAAGATCAAGGCGATTCACGATGCGACGGGCAAGCCATTTAACGAGATCGCGCTGGAACGTGCCGCCCCTCCGATCAAGACGATTTAGTCTGACGGTGGCACCTGGTCTGACGAGGCAACGTGGACATGCCGTGTACGCGAGCGCATGCGGGTGTTCCTCACCAAGCACCCCGCGGCTGATCTTGCGCCCCTAGCCGAGCATGAGCGCGAAATGATTTCAGAGCGCACGACGTCTGCTTTGGCAGCAGCTAAGGCTCGTGGCGCGCGCCCACCCGACGCGACCGCCCGCCGGCACTGCGCATGCTTCTAATTAGGGGTCGAGATGATCCACCCGCGCCGGGCCTGCGTAAGAATACATACCAACTAGTCAGTATGTATTCTTACCAATGCTGATGAGGCGCTCAAGACAGGAAAGGACAACCGATGAACCCGCACAAAAACGAGGCCTATGAACTTGTGATGAACGAAGACAAGAACCCGCTCAAAGACCTGCCCAAGGTCCAGCGTTTCCAGCTGATGGTGGTGCTGTCGATCATGTGGACGACGATCTTCAGCCTCAGCATCGGTTCGTGGCTGTGGTGGGGCGAGCTTGTGGTCGGCCATGTCGCGGTCGCCATCGGTATCCTGATTACCGGCCTGACGTTCCGCCACGCCCGGTCGGCGACCGCGGAACCCGCGCGCAGCGACGTAAACCGTTCGCAGGGCTGAGTTCGCCGGAAAAACCTCCGATTCCCGTCATTCAGAAGGAAGACAGACTAATGACAACGTCAACCGACCGCAGACTCTCCGTTTCCCCCGCGCCGGTGGTCCCCGCGACGGTCTTTCGGCCGCGCACCGCCGGTCCCGCGGACGCCCCGGCCCTGATCCGGCACTTCCAGCGTCTCGGCAATGGCGACCGTTACAACCGGTTCTTCTCGGCCATGTCGGACGACGGCATCCGGCGTTACGTCGACGGGTTCGACTGGTCGAAGATGTTGGCGACCTGCGTCTACAGCGAGGACGATCTTGTCGGGGTCGCGGAACTGGGCTGGGAGAAACGCGGCGCGCCTCGGCGGGCGGAACTCGCGCTCTCCGTCGATGCGGGTTCCCGCCGCAGGGGTCTTGCAACATGGCTCGTGTCGGAGGTTTTCCGCACCGGCCGGCAGGCTGGCGTCGAACAGGTATACGCGTCATGGGTCGGCGGCAACGATGCAGTGGGCAGGATCATGCGGTCGTAGACGCATCGGTCTGGCTTAACGGCACCCACTGGCGGGGCGACCTGTCCCTGGCAGGCAGTGCCGCCGTTCCAGCGATTTCCGTCGGAGAAACGCCGTACCCCGCAGTCCTCTCGAACGCATGACGGAAACCGAAATAGGGTCCCCCATGGACATGGCACCACAACAAGAGCCCGAGCTGACCGTTTTCTACGACGGCGCCTGTCCGCTTTGTCGCCGTGAGATCGGTTTTCTGAGGCGGGGGGAGATCAGCAACGGGGTGGATTGGCAGGATGTCAGCGAAAATCCCAGCGATACGGTGGCCGAGGGCTTGACAAGATCCGACGCGCTCGCCCGTTTCCACGTCAGGACGGGCGATGGCGAACTATTGGCCGGGGCCGCCGCCTTCGTGGCGCTGTGGTCGCGGCATCCGAAATTCGGCCGGCTCGCCAGGGCGCTTTCCAACCGTCCCTCGTTGTACCTGCTCGATCTGCTCTATCGCGGCTTCCTGTTTATTCGGCCGCTCCTCCAGCGCGTTCCCGATGCTCGCCGCTTATGGATGCAGGGCAGTCATCTGAATCAGGCCGGGTACCGTAACTCTTTTCAACCGAAGAGAGATGCAATGGACAACATCACTAGCCGCAGCTATATTTAGTGACGAAGCCTTTACCCGCCTAGGATTCGATCACACGCAGCTCGTTCAGCAGGTCAATGAACCCACTGGGTTAGGTTTCCAGAAACTTGGAGGATCAGCTCTATACGGACGCCGTGAATTCGGGAGCCGTCAGCATAAAAATGAAAGTCCTTATCCGCTTTTGCGTATTGAGTTTCCGATCCGAAGCGGAGTTTTTTGCCATACCACGTCTGCCCAGAAGCGTATTTCAGGGTATAGGTTCCTAGCGGCATGCGGGTCTTAAACGGTGTGCCGCCCACTAGAAACGCAGTCATGACAGCGCTTCCGTTTATTTTTTCGACCTTGATGAAATAATTATGTCCCGGTTTTGTCGTCACGGAAAAGGGCGCTAATTGTTCTCCCTCGGGTGAATCAATTATACCGTGCTGAATTGGCTGAGGCTGAGGGGCATACCTAGGGCGTTCATTTGCGATCCGCCTTAGACGAGCGAGTACGGCATGGTCCGCTATGCCTGGCCTGTCACCGCTTTTGATTTTCATGGTTGATAGAGGCTGCAATGTTATTGAGCTTACCCCAAGTTATTGGACCGACATAAGGTCTATCTTCCAGTTCTTAATGGCGTCGTGCGTTTGAGCCAGATGCGTGAAGACGGTGAGGTCTGACTGTCCGTTTTACGTTTCGGTATTGATAGATCACCGGATCATTGTGCCGCCCAAAAGCGCCCTAGGAGAGTCACACAGAGTCATCAGATATCTGTTGTAGGCAGGCCGCTAATTTACGTTCCTGAGTCTGTAGGGCGCCCATCAGATTCATACGGGGCCGGTTAGGAACTGATGTCTGCTTGTCGCCTCAAAGCAGACGCTTGCAGGGCTAGTCCAGGGTGTCTGCTTCTGACCCAGGCTGTGTAAAAACGTTTTGGAGTTTGTTGTCACGACACGGCGCGGGATTTTGGTGATGGCTTCTCCGGTTTTGCGGGTTTATGCCGCTGGTGGGGTCTTATCGGCCCGATATTGCG
>JBLIMV010000050.1:0-13176 GCA_047638395.1 Paracoccaceae bacterium
CCAGTCGGTATTGGCGTCCTTCCATTTCAGGACGACCTCGGTGCCGTAGCCGTAGCAGATATGCACGGCGCGCTTCGCGGTCACGCCGTCGAATGCGCGCTCCAGAATTTCCATCCCCCAGTCTTTCACTTCATCGGTGTAGATGTTGAAGCACGGCTCATCGATCTGGATGACATCGGCGCCGGCTTCAGAAAGTGCCCGCGCTTCCTTGTTCAGCAGATCGGCATACATCGCTGCGAAATCGGCATCCGACCGCCCGCCGGCCTCGTCGAAGACGCTGTCGGCCACGGTCATCGGGCCGGGCAGGGTGACCTTTACCTGTTTATCGGTGCGCGCCTTGGCGAAACGCAGCGCATCGAGCAGGACGGGCTTGGTCCAGGTCCAGTCTTCGAGCACGCGGGGGGCGGCGGTTTCTTCGGAATAGCGCTGGCCGCGGCTTTGTTTTTTCGCCGGGTTTTCAAAATCGACGCTGCCGAGATTTTCGATAAAGCCCCAGATGTAATGGCGGCGACGCTGTTCACCGTCGCAGATAATGTCGAGCCCGGCGTTTTCCTGCGCGGTCAGCGACAGGGCGACGGCATCGTCCTGCGCCTCTTCGAGCGCCGTGCCTGCCTGGCGCCACGGGGCGCGAAGCTGCTCCGGGTCGGACAGCCATGCGGGTTTTGGCAGACTGCCGACGATGGTGGTTTTGATAGGACCCATAGTGATTTCCTAATTCAGGTTTCTTATTACAAGTTTCTTGTTCTACGTCTGATGAACTCTTTGACGGCGCGCTGAGATAAATAGCATAGCACCCACGATAATTGGTATAGCGCCGAGAATGACAAAGGCCGTCTGATAACTGTCCGTCAGGGCGAGTATAAGCCCGAAAGACCCGGGGAACGTGATCATCCCGGCATAAGCGAAGAACACCGCCCCACCGGTCACGACCCCGGCCATGCCGGGCGGTGCGACGCGCGCGATTTCCGCCAGCAACACGCCCTGATAGCCGATCCCGGTGATCCCGTAGCAGAACGCCACCACCCAGACCGCGGGCTGTTCCCAGCTTTCATCGACCAGCCCGATCGCCATGCAGGCAACCCCCATTGCGAGGCCGAGGACCGCCAATAGCAGAACCGGCGACACGTAGCGCGATCCGACCCACCCCCAGATCAGCCGGCCGGCGATCCCGGCGCCCATGGCGATGGAATAGGCGATCCCCGCATCGGTCAGGGTCCACCCCATGCCGAGCGACAGGAATGACACGAAGAACGAAGCAAAGGCGAGCTGCAGGCCGGTAAACGCGAACAGGCCAAGGGCAAGTTCCCGCACCCGCGCATCGCGCAGCACCGCACCCAGCGTGGCGCGCAGATCCGTCAGTTTCAGGCTGCGCTCGGGCTGTCGGTCGGAATCGAACTCGGCGCGGAACGGCTGCAGAATAAGGGCGAAGACCAGCGCCATGGACGCCGCGCAGGCCAGCGCACCGCGCCAGCCGAACAGGTCGACAAAGACCGGCAGCAGCGCACCCGCAATCACGCCGCCGACCGGCACACCGGTTTGTTTGATCGAAAAAATAAACGGCGCTGTCGACGGCTTGGTATAGCGCGCAAGAATCTGTGAGCTTGCCGGTGTCGAAGGGCCGCCGCCAAGCCCGGTGACAATGGCGCCGAGCACGAACAGATAGATATATCCCGGCATGTTGATCAGCAGGCCGATCGCGACGACCAGCAGACAGGTCTGGCTGACCCGCAACGCGCCATAGCGCAGCAGGAACCCGCCACCGGCCAGTGACGAGATCATCGATCCGCCATAGAGAAAGGCCGTATACACCCCGACGAGGCTGGCGCTCATCCCCGTTTCGGCGGCAATCGGCGGCGCGAGCACAGGGATGGTCAGCCCGCTCATCGTCGACAATGCCTGCTGAAACAGCATGGCAAAGACCGCCGTGTAGACGACGGGTATTTTCATGATTTCATGTGTTTCTTCAGCCGATCATGTCGCGGACCTTGCGCCCCAGCAGGCTGTCGAAGTCGCGCAGATCGAACACGATATCGAAGTGATTGCGATCCGGGTGTTCGAAGATCTCGGCCTGCCAGCCCTTTGCGCGCCAGGCATCGGCGAGCAGCGCGCTCTGGCGTTTAAACTCGGCCGTCTCAGACGCACCATAGGACAGGATCAGCGGGCAACCTGCTTCCGGCAGGTGATGCAGCGGGCTGTTGCGCCGCGCGGATTCCGCATCGAGCTTTGCCCATTCGTTGATACACGACAGACGCAGTGGTTCGAGATCATGCAGACCGCTCAGCGGCACGGCGCCCTTGATGACATTTGCCGGCACACCGAGTTCTTCATGCCAGCCACCCGCGACCATCATGCCGGTCAGGTGCCCGCCGGCGGATGAGCCGCAGACGAATATCCGGTCGGGGTCGCCGCCAAAATCAGCCGCATTACGCCATGTCCAGGCGATGGCTTCACGGCACTGGCGCACAATGGTGTCGATCGAGGCCGCCGGTGCCAGTGAGTAATTCACCGACACAACAGCGATGCCGTTTGCGACCATGTTCTCCGCCATGAAGGACGATTCCCTGTGGCTGAGCATCCGCCAGTAACCGCCATGGATAAAGATAAAGACCGGCGCCGGCTTGCCGTCTTTTCCCTTCGCCGGAAAAATATCGATCAGCTGGTCCGGATGGTCGCCGCACGAGACGTCTTCGCGGCAATCGAGATTGGCGCGCGCCTCGGCGCTGAACTTTGCGTAATCGGCAATGAACGGATCGAGGTTCGGCACCGTCCGGCTGATCAGGTACTCGTTATCGAGCGTTTCCTGGTCGAAATCTCCATACACTGTGCTCATGACGTTCCCCTACAGGTCCAGGTTCGGATCAAAGTTGGGCGGCCGCTTTTCGCGCAGGCTCGCAAGACCCTCGGCGGCTTCGGGGCTGGTGAAACCGAGAAATTCGAGCGCCAGCGAGGTATCGAAATTCGGGCCCATCATGCGCAGCCAGTTGTTCAGGGCGTATTTGGTAAACCGGATGGCCGACGGCGCGCCGCGCGCAAGTTTCGCCGCGACCTCAACCGCCTTGTCCTGCAGTTCGTCCGCTTCGACGCAGAGCGAAATGAGTCCGATGCGCTCGGCCTCTTCGCCGGAAATCGGCTCACACAGCAGCAGGTAATATTTCGCCTTGGCCATCCCGCATAGCAGCGGCCAGACAATCGCGGCATGATCGCCCGCAGCTACGCCGAGCCGTGTGTGGCCGTCGATGATGCGGGCGTCTTTTGCGGCAATCGAAATATCGGCCAGCAGACCGGCGACCAGACCGGCACCGACGGCGGGGCCATGCATGGCGCTGACGATCGGTTTCGAGCAGTTGATCACGTTGTAGACAAGATCGCGCGCTTCGCGCCACACGCGCACGCGGGTCGCGTAATTGTCGATCATGTTGTCGATCATGTCGAAATCGCCACCGGCGGAAAACGCATCGCCCGCACCGCGCAGGATGGCAACCGACACATCCTGATCTTCCTGGATGTCCTTCCAGATACGTCCGAGCTCATCGTGCATGGTCTCGTCCGCTGCGTTCAGACGGCCCGGTGCGTCCATCGTAATACGCAGGATGCGGTCGCCGGGGGTATCGAATTTAAGCCGTTCATAGGCGGCATAACGGTCGGTCATATCTTTTTCTCCTGTTCCGCCCAATAGGGGTCTTTGAGGAAGTTTTTCTGAATTTTGCCAATCGGCGTTTTGGGGAAATCATCGACGAATTTTACCAGCCGCGGCCGCTTGAACCGGGCAAGGCGGGTCGCGCAATGTTCAACGATTTCATCCTCGGTCGCGGTCATCCCGACTTTGAGCAGGATGTAAGCGGCGGGGACTTCGCCGAACTTGTCTTCAGGAATACCGAACACCGCACATTCCGCGACCGCATCGTGTTCGTACAGCGCGTCTTCGATTTCCTTCGGATAGATGTTTTCGCCACCCGAGATGATCATGTCCTTCGAGCGGTCGATCAGCGTATAGAAGCCTTCTTCATCGACCGTCGCCAGATCGCCCGACCAGGCCCAGCCATTGCCGAGCTTGAAGAAATTCGCGGTCTGTTCCGGCTCGCCGTAATATTCGGTCATCAGGTTGTCGCCCTTGGAGACGAGCTCGCCGATCTCGCCCGGCTGTATCGGGGTGCCATCGGGATGGACGCAGGCGATGTCGACATTATAAGCGGGTCGCCCGACCGAGCCGAGGCGTTCCGGCAGATGCCAGTGCGGCAGTACCGCGATCACACCCATTTCGGACTGGCCGTAAATCTGCGTCAGTTTCACCTTCGGCAGTTTCTCGAAGAAATCGCGCTGTACCCAGTCGGGCATCGGTGCGCCGGCAAAGGACACCTTGCGCCAGGTTGCGTAATCGGCCGGATCGAAACCGGGATCCTGCACCACCATGCCGGCCTGTGTCGGCACCATGAAGTTTGCGGTCATGCCGGTGTCGCGCACCATCTTCGCGAAATCCGCGGGCTCCCATTTCGACAGCAGGGTCACGGTGGCGCCGGCGAGGATCGCGGGCTGGAACATGATGTTCAGCGCGGCGATATGGAAGAGCGGCGTGACGATGCCGACGATATCGCGCTCGTCGATCTTTTCCTCGACCATGACGGTATGCGCCGTCACCGCCCGCGCGAGATGGCTCGCCAGCACACCCTTGGGCAGGCCGGTCGTGCCGCCGGTATAGGTCATCGAAAACGGATCGCGCTCATCAATTTCCACGTCGGGTTCATCGGCGGAATGTCCGGCGATGAAATCGTCGAAGGGCTGCCCTATGGGAATATACGTTTCGATCTTCGGGCAGTTCGGCTTTACGGCCTCGATCTTCTCGGCAAACAGGTCTTCATAGATCAACACCTGCACATCGGCCTTATCAAGGACGTATTCCAGCTCATCCGGTGCATAGAGCACCGACACATTGACCAGCACGCAGCCCGATTTCGCGGCACCGAAAAACACGATTCCGTATTCGGTGCGATTGCGCGAAATGATGCCGACCTTTTCGCCTTTTTTCAGGCCGAGCCCCGCCAGCGCGTGGGCAAAGCGGTTGGCGTCGGCGTTGAGATCGGCGTAACTCGTGTGCCGGCCTTCCCAGATAATCGCACTTTTACCGGGAAACCGCGCAGTTGCACGGCGCAGCATATCGCCTGTCAGCATGATCTGGTTCCACTCCCTGTTGTTTGGCGCACCCTATAAAAGAGCGCGTATCTTCCGGCACTCTATAAAAGGGCGCGCACCAGCCCGCCATCGACCGTCAGGTTCTGGCCGGTAATGTATCCCGCATGGCGCGAACACAGAAAGGCGACGGCCGGGCCGAAATCTTCGGCGGTACCGAGCCGTTTCGCCGGAATCGAGTCTGCCATCCGGTTCCGCGCCTGTTCTACCGCAATATTTTCCCGTTGGGACTGCGCGTTATAGACGCGCTGCAGCGCCGGCGTATCCATCAGCCCGGGCAGGGCATTGTTGACCGTGATGCCCTTGTCGGCGACTTCGCGCGCCAGCGTCGCCATCGCCCCGTGCAGCCCGGCACGGACGGCGTTTGCCAGCACCAGGTTCGGATAAGGTTCACGCACCGCAAAGGATGTCACATTGACGATGCGCCCCCAGCCCTTGTCGATCATCGCAGGCACCACCCGGCGCGTCATATCGATATGGCCGAGCATATTGTTACGCAGCGCCGCTTCCCATGTCTCATCGTCATGATCCATGAACTGGCCCGGTGGCGGGCCGCCCGAATTCGTCACCAGGATCGACGGCGCCCCGGCAAGGGCAACGGTCTGCTCAATAATGGCAGCGCGATCTGCAACCTTTGTGATATCGCCCTGCACAAAATGGCCCGGATTGGGCAATTCCGCGACCGCCTTGCTGCCCTTTTCGGCATCGCGCCCGTTCATCACGACGACGGCGCCGGCATCCGACAGATGATGCGCCGCCGATAGCGCAAGGCCCTGAGTGCCGCCCAGCACAAGCGCTACCTCTCCCTGAATGCCGAGATCCATTTCGTTTCTCCCCTGTCAGCCTGCCAGAATTTCCGGGTCGGCCGCGACATTCGCCCGGTCGCGGAAGCGTGCCAGAAACTGATCCAGCAGCCGGTTGAATTCAACCGGGTTTTCCAGATTACCCAAATGCCCGACATCGTAAATCATGTGGTATTCGGCGGACCTGATATCAGCGGCGACCTGTCGGGTCATGTCGGGCGGGGTCAGCGGATCGAACTCACCCCCGATCACCAGCGTCGGCACGTCGATTTCCGCCAGCACGTGTTCGCGGTCGAACTGCGTCGTCGCCTCGACCGTCTTGATATAGGTATGCTTGTGCAGCCGCGACGCCGCCGCAATGGCGCGGGTTCGCGCATCTTCGGATATGTTCGGTCCGCCAAGTCTGCCGATGGCGCCGGGCGCCAGATCGGCCGGTTCCAGCCCGTCCTCCAGCAACGGCTTGCTGCGCGCGGCCACAAACTCCTTTTGCTTCTCGGGCGAGAAGTGGCCGAAACTTGCGTGGACACCCGCGAGGGTCAGCGTCGCAAACCGCTGCGGGTGATTGGCAAAGAATTCGAGCGAGATCCGCCCGCCCATCGACGTGCCGACGATATGCGCTTTTTCAACCGCAAAAACATCGAGCACGCGGGCCAGATCGTCTGCGATGTCGGCAAAGCTGAGCGCACCGTCATAGTCGTCGGAATCGCCGTAACCGCGCGTGTCCCACGCGACCGCGCAATAGCCCGCCTCTGCGAAGGCGGTCAGCTGATGCACCCATGTAGATCGGTCGCCGCCGATACCATGAAGGAAAATCACCAGCGGGCCGCGGCCGATATAGTCGATGGCTATATGGGGACCCGTGCCGGATTGGGGGCCGATCCGCATGGCCTTCGCGCCATCCACATAGGGGGCGACATAGGGGGCAAGATGGGGGGTAAGCGGGGAAGAATTCATAAGCCACGCTCGCGCAAACGCGGCATGCGATCAAGCCCTGTGACGCATAGCCGTGTTCCGCTTCGACATGGCTGCGACAGGGCTCTGCGGGCGGGACGGGTCCAAGTGCGCTGGGGCGGGTCAAAACGCCGTCAAACCTTGGTGAAGTCCGCATCCATCGATTGACGTTGCCTCAGATCTGGTCGATACATATTGCAACAAATATAAATGCCGAAAGCCCGGCATCATCAAAAAATGCCCCGGCCGGGGCCCGACAGGAGGTCATCAGAATGCTCAGCACACTCAAGACACTTGGACTCGCCGCTTCACTTGCGGGGTTTGCCGCTCTACCGGCCCAGGCAATGCCGTTCTCGGTGAGCGCGACGGCGACAGTGGTCACCTCGACCGGCAGCTACGCCGGTGATCTGGTCGGCGGAACATTACTGCAAGTCGATATAGCGCTGAGCACCGCCGAAACCGACGCCTCCAATGCAATCACGACACCGTCGGTGGTACCCGGCCACGAATTTACGTCGTTTTACGAATTTGCCACGACGGACGGGTTTTCCTGGGCAGGCGACCTGGTGCCAGCATCCGGCGACGGTTTCAATGCCGACATCATGGGGATTGTCGTCAATAACGATCTGCCGCTGACATCCGCCGATACCGGTGGCCTGCTGCCCAGTGGAACATACGACTGGATCGAACTGCTTGGCAGCACGACGGGCGATGTCTGCCTGCTTCCCGGCGGCATCTGTGCGCCCGATGAATTCAGCCCCGCCGACGGCGAGGAATGGACCCTGGCGTTTTTCGGCGATTCAAGCTGGTTCACGGACGGGTCGGTCATCCCCGATGCCCTTCCCGCCGACCTGACCGCCCTGCTGGTCGGCATTGAGTTCGATGAGTTTGGCGAAGAAGTCGGTTTCGTTTTCGCCACCGTCGGTGACTTCACCACGGACCTGCCGCGCCTGCCCGCAACGGAGATTCCCGCACCTGCAGGTGTTGGTTTTCTGGCGTTTTTCGCCGTCGCCGCAGCCTGGAAACGCCGTCGCCGGTAACCCGGTTTCTGTGCGCATACAGAACAGACCCTTTCCCGATTGAGGCCTTGCCCGGCCGCGCATCATCGACAACAATGCGCGCCATTCTGGAATAGGGATTCAAAGACATGTCTGACGCATTCATCTGTGACGCCATCCGCACCCCCGTCGGCCGCTATGGCGGCGGCCTGAGCGGGATCCGTACCGACGATCTCGGCGCGGTGCCGATCAAGGCGCTGATGGACCGCAACACGTCCGTCGACTGGGCGCAGGTGGACGATGTCTATTACGGCAATGCCAACCAGGCAGGCGAGGACAACCGCAACGTCGCGCGTATGTCGAGCCTGCTGGCAGGTATTCCGATGGAAGCCGGTGGCGCCACCGTCAACCGGCTCTGCGGATCCGGCATGGAAGCCACCGCGCAGGCAGCCCGTGCGATCCGCGTCGGCGAAGCCGACCTGGTGATTTCCGGCGGTGTCGAGAGCATGAGCCGCGCACCGTTCGTCATGGCCAAAGCCGATCAGGCGTTTTCGCGCAAAGCGGAGATTTACGACACCACCATCGGCTGGCGCTTCGTGAACCCGAAGATGGAAGAGCTCTACGGCGTCGACGCGATGGGCCAAACGGCCGAAAACCTGGCGGTTGAGCACCAGATCACCCGCGAAGACCAGGACAAGTTCGCGCTGTGGTCCCAGCATAAGGCAGAAGCCGCGCAGAACGACGGTAAGCTCGCCGCCGAAATCGTTTCGGTCACCATTCCCCAGCGCCGCGGCGACGATCTTGTCGTCGATGCCGACGAACACCCGCGCCATGGCGCAAAGATGGAAGACCTCACGCGTTTACGCGCCGCGTTCACCAAGGGCGGCTCGGTGACCGCGGGCAATGCATCCGGCGTCAATGACGGCGCCGCCGCCATCCTGCTCGCCAGTGAAGACGGCGTAAAAAAGCACGGTCTGAAGGCGCGCGGACGCCTTGTCGCCGCCGCCGTTGCCGGCGTGCCGCCCCGCGTCATGGGCATCGGCCCCGCGCCCGCCACCCGCAAGGTGCTGGCCCGCGCCGGGCTGACACTGGACGACATGGACGTGATGGAATTCAACGAGGCCTTCGCCGCACAGGCACTGGCCTGCACCCGCGATCTCGGCCTCGCCGACGACGATTCCCGCATCAACCCCAATGGCGGCGCCATCGCGCTCGGCCACCCGCTCGGCATGTCCGGCGCACGGCTGATCACAACGGCGCTGAACGAGCTGGAACGCACCGGCGGGCGCTATGCGCTCTGCACCATGTGCATCGGCGTCGGCCAGGGCATCGCAACGGTGGTTGAGCGGGTTTAGGCGCCCAGGACGCCGTCTTCTCTCTGGCTTAGCGCGCGCTCCTCTCCTTTATTCCCCCGGGCCCCGTCCCGGGGGTCCAGTTATCCACTGTATTATCGGCCAACCTGTTCCCGTGACCTTGACTACATCTGTATGTTCCTGTTTTGTTCCAACATGCCGATGCGTAGTATCTGGAGTGTTGTGGAACTGGCGGCCCTGTCGGACGAAGACCGGGAAGCGCTGCGCGCCCGTGCCATGCTGTCGGATTTTTATTACCGGGACCGCTTCGTTGCGATCTGCGGCAAGTGCCGCAAGGGCAAGATTATCCACCCGACCCGGCTGAAGAAACGCTACGGCAACGAGCGGGTGTCACGTCTGGAAAGAAAGCTGAAATGCAGCGGCTGCGGCAATGTCCGCGGCAACTGGTTCCTGCTGGCCGAGGCGGAAGATTAGCTAGGGAATCAGTCGGGGACCACGAAACATGTTCTAATTGTCACCCCGGCCTTGTGCCGGGACCCAGAACGGCGGCACATCTCGTTAAGATGGACCCCGGCACAAGGCCGGGGTGACAAATTATGTTGAGGCAGGCGTAGAACGAACACCCATCCGCACCATCAAAACCTAAGCCGTCAGCACCACCAGATCCATCGGGGCATCAACGCCATCTACCGCCTGGGCCGTCCGCTGGTCTTTTACATCCGGCGGGGTATAGCCTTGGGCCAGCGCGGTCTCATATGTATCGCGCGTGGTGTGGGCGCGTACTTTCTGGTCCTTGGTCGCTTTTTCGAGCTTGGCGGCAAGGTTCACCGCATCGCCGATCACCGTGTATTCGAGACGGCTTTCATCGCCGACCGCGCCGAAGATCAACCGGCCCGAGGCGACGGCAGCACCAACGCGCAGTTCGGGCTCACCCCGGGCCACACGCCCGGCGTTCCAGTCATCAGCGCCCTGCATCAGTTCGTCCACCGCACGCAGCGCATCCGCCGCAAAAGTTTCGGTCGGCAGCGCCGCGCCGAAGGTGACCATGATGCCGTCACCCATGAACTTGTCGATGGTGCCACCGTTCTTCTGCAAGATCGGCACGATCTGGTGCTGGTAATCCGCCAGCATGGCGATGACTTCATTCGGCGCATGGGTATTCGAGAAACTGGTGAAACCGCGAATATCGCAGAACAGGATGGCGGCTTCGCGCGCCTGGCCGGACCCGGCGGACACGGCGACCTCGGACGCCGTGATCTGGTCGGCGATCTCCGGCGAGAAAAAGCGTGACAGATCCTGCGCCGCCTGGCCTTCGGTCACCGACCGGTTCAGCAGATTTCGCGCCCGGTTAATGGCAACCGCGATAATCGCCGTGACCAACAGGATCGAGATGATCTTGTCGAGCTCGGCACCGACCAGCACGGTATTGTGGGTCATGTAATAGACGTAGTCGCGGGTGACCATTTCGGTGCCGGTGGTGTAGATCGCATACCCGGCAAGCCCGGTCCAACCCGCCGCCGCGACCAGCCCGGCCGCCACCACGTAACGCGCCTCGAACCGCAGCGCGCGGAGCGCGATAAAGATGAACACGTAAAGCAGCGTCGGCGATTTCAGATAGAATGACGGCGGCTGCTGGTATTGCAGATGGAAGCTCCAGATCAGGCCAAGCAGCAGGCACATATCGAGCACGATCGACAGATACAGGATCGCCGGACCGACCGCGCCGCGATAGGCGAGCACCAG
Organism: Paracoccaceae bacterium; assembly: GCA_047638395.1. Taxonomy (GTDB): domain Bacteria; phylum Pseudomonadota; class Alphaproteobacteria; order MPNO01; family UBA830; genus CAXBCP01. The sequence goes on from JBLIMV010000050.1 coordinate 10,993, forward strand.
CCGGATCACGGTAAACACGAAATAGATGCCAAGCGCCCACGGCACCGGCGTGAAATCCACGTCCGCCGCATAGGCCTTGGGTGACGCCGTATAGAGCAGGCCGAAGATCATCACGACCGCGAGCTGGAACCAACCGATCAGCCGCTCCGACGCGTCCTGCTGGGCGCTGATCGCCGCCTGAACACGGGCCGGCAGGCGGGCCGGCAAGCGCGCAGGCACCGTCCCAGATGCGGTATCGCTATTCCGTAGAAAACTAAGCATGACGAAGATGTGACCTTTCCGGCCGTCGCATGACAATCAACTTTTCTCGACCCAGAGACTGGTTTCCAGCGCCCCATCGATCAGCGGCAACTGCCCGACCACGGTCGCATCGACCGGTCCTGCCATACGCGACGCCGCGTAATGACTGGCAAATAACAGTTTTGCCGCACCCGAATTCATCAACGGTGCAACGCCGGACTGTTCGTTATAGCCCCGCCACGACCATGCCGCAGGATAGCCGTCCGGCAATAGCATGTCATGAATGTGAACCACCACGCCGGACGGCAGTGCCGGCCACACGGTGTTGAGCAGATAATCGACATCGGTGCCGGGCATCAGAATATGGCTGGAATCGATAAACAGGATATCGCCCGGTGCCAGCGCGGCGAACACGGAACTGTCCGCGTCATGCAGCGTCGCCGCGATATGGGTAACGCCAAGATCCGCGATTGCCGCCCGCGGGGCAGGATCGATGGCGGTGATCTGCGTGTCCAGATTTCCATCCGCCACCGCGCGCGCCATGAACCGGGTCGAATGGCCCGACCCGATCTCGATAATGCGCGCCGGGCGCCGTGTCCGCACCATGGTATAGGCAGCAGCACCATCGAGCCGGGGAAACCAGCCCTGGTTCCAACGCGGTTGCGGTGGCCTGTCCGGCCCGATAGCCCGAAGATCGTCGGCAAACCCGTCAATGGCGGCAAGAAACGCCTGCATGTCCGGGCGGGCGGCGCTGAAAACAGGCTCAAGTGCCGGGTACCCGGCGGGCTCGGTGACCGTGTCGGCATATCTGTAAGGGATGAACCAGCCCTGCACCCGCCCGCCAAACAGGGTGTTCAACCCCATACGCGCCCGGCGAAGCCGTTTACTGATTGGAAGACGGCTCAAGCGGGGTGTCCGCTCACGGTTTCAGTATCATGCCCTCACGGGCGACAAGCGAACCGGGCCGCATTTCGTCAACTGCGGCCGCGATACCATCCAGCTCCGCATCGGTCCGCTCGGGAAGATGGTGGAAAATCACGAAGGTGTCCACATTTGCAGCAGCGCACAGCCGCGCGCCTTCTTGCCAGGTCGAATGCCCCCACTCCTTGTAATCAGGGTATTCGGCATCAGTGAACATAGAATCGTAGATAACAATGTCTGCACCGTCGATCAGCTCGAGGATGTTCCGGTCGGGACCATCTTCAAAATGTTCCGTGTCGGTGACGTAGCAAATGGATTTCCCGCCAAAATCGACCCTGTATCCGGTGGCATTCTGCGGATGATTGAGCATTGCCGTGCGCAGCGTGACGCCGTCCTTGGGTGTCAGCGTGTCGCCGGCCCTGAAATCGTGATAGCTGACATCGGCGCCAAAAATATCGACCGGCACCGGGAACAAAGGCTCAGCCATGAGCTGGCGCAGCACGCTCTCTGTCGTCCTGTCGTCTGCAAGGTGTCCCGACCAGATACGCAGTGTGTTACTCGGATTGAAGGCGTAGCAAAAGAACGGGAGCCCCACGATATGATCGACATGGGTGTGCGACAGGAACAGGTCGACGTCGGTGATACCGTCCTTGGCGATGGATTTGCCGAGTTTGCGCAGCCCGGTCCCCGCATCGAAAACAAACAGGTGCGGTCCGCACCGGACTTCGATGCAGGGGGTGTTGCCACCATAGACAGCGGTTTCCTCGCCCGGACAGGCGATAGACCCGCGGACGCCCCAGAAACGGACGAAAAAGTCGCTATCGGGTGCCACGCGAAAAACCTGTGTCGGATACAAAAATAATACTCGTCCTCCAGGCCCCGTCTGTTCGACATTATGCGGCAGAGACAAATCGACAACCCAGATCGATATACCAAATCGATAACAGGGCTCGACGTGCGCCGCCGGATTGCGCATTTATAGGGCCGAGAACAGGAAATAAGATTAATGGCGCATAAATTCAA
>JBLIMV010000051.1:0-12036 GCA_047638395.1 Paracoccaceae bacterium
TCGTTTCCCAGAGCGCGCCCCCGAAACCTTGCGATCACGGCTGCGCCGATGATGGATGGATCGTCGTTGACGGTGGTGTCGTTGCACGAGCAATCGATCGCGCGGCGTATCAACAACCAGATGGCGCATCGGAATGCAGCCCGCTCCGTGACCGGTCTGGCAGAGCTTCTGGCGCACGAGGTGAAGAACCCGCTTTCCGGTATTCGCGGGGCAGCGCAGCTTCTTGAGGTGGCGCTGGACGACCCGGAAGATCGCGGGCTTACCCGGCTGATCTGCGAAGAAACCGACCGTATCTGCGATCTGGTCGACCGGATGGGCCTGTTCGCCGACGATGAGATCAATCGCAGCGCCGTGAATATCCATCTTGTGCTGGAGCGGGTCAGGCGTGTTGCACAGGCCGGCTTTGGCCGTCACGTGGAGTTCGTTGAGCAGTATGACCCGTCACTTCCGGCAGTGTATGGCAATGCGGACCAGTTGATTCAGGTCTTCCTCAATATCGTCAAGAATGCCTGTGAAGCCGTCCCGCAGACCGGCGGGAGGATAACAATCACCACTGGATTCCAGCATGGCATAAGACTGGCATTGCCGGGCGGAAACAGCCGGGTTCAGTTACCGTTGATCGTGACGGTGCAGGACAATGGGCGTGGCATTCCTGCCGATGTGACGGCCAACCTGTTCGATCCGTTCGTGACGTCGAAATCCGACGGGACGGGGCTCGGCCTGGCGCTTGTGGCCAAGGTTATGGGCGATCACGGCGGCATTGTAGAGTTCGATTCATCGGATCAGGGAACCGAATTCCGTCTTCGCCTGCCGATGCATACTGATACCGGTGCGTGGAATGACGGCACCGACGAGGCAAAATCATGAGCAAGACATCCACCATTCTGGTTGCCGATGATGACAGGGCGATCCGGACGGTGCTTGAGCGCGCGTTGACCCGTCAGGGATATGACGTTCGTCTGACCAGCAACGCACGTACGCTCTGGTCCTGGGTCGCCGACGGGGAAGGCGATATCGTGATCACCGACGTTGTGATGCCGGATGAAAATGGCCTGGACCTTTTGCCCCGGATCCGTGAAATCCGCCCTGACCTCAAAATAATCGTGATGAGCGCGCAGAGCACGCTGCTGACGGCGGTAAAGGCGAATGAGCGCGGCGCTTACGAATACCTGCCGAAGCCCTTCGATCTCACCGAACTGATAAGCGTGGTCGAGCGCGGGCTGCTGGACCCGTCAGAGGTGCATGTCTCGGCGCCACTGGACGCAGAGGAAAAACTGCCTCTGATCGGGCGATCAGTTGCCATGCAGAACATATACAGGATTCTGGCACGCCTGATGGCCACCGATCTGACGGTCCTGATTACAGGTGAATCCGGGACTGGAAAAGAACTGGTTGCCCGTGCGTTGCATGACTACGGCAAACGCCGAAACGGTCCCTTCGTTGCGATCAACATGGCGGCGATCCCTCGGGACCTGGTAGAGGCAGAGCTGTTCGGTCATGAACGCGGCGCGTTTACCGGGGCGACGGGCAGGGGTGTTGGACGCTTCGAACAGGCCCAGCGTGGCACGCTGTTTTTGGACGAAATCGGCGATATGCCGCTTGATGCGCAGACACGTCTGCTCCGCGTGTTACAGGATGGTGAATACACAACAGTCGGCGGGAGAACGCCGATCAAGGCAGATGTCCGTATTGTGGCTGCCACCCATCGTGACCTCTCTCGCCAGGTAAAGCAGGGACATTTCCGCGAAGATCTATATTACCGTCTGAATGTGGTTCCGATTCGTCTGCCGCCACTGCGTGAGCGCGTAGAAGATCTCCCCGAACTGGTGGAACATTTCTTTGCCCGTGGGGTCGAAACCGGCCTGCCATTCAAGACGTTGGAACCCGCCGCAATGGATATTCTGTTGCGACACCGGTGGTCCGGAAACGTCCGGGAACTGGAGAATCTGGTTCAAAGGCTGGCTGCACTGTATGCAGACGATACGATTTCGGCGGAGATCGTCAGCAATGAATTGGCAGATGCGGTCGCCGCTGTTTCCGAAACGCCTGGAGACGACGAAACGATGTCGGAGGCGATCGAGCGGCATCTGGGTCAGTCCTACTTCGGGACCGAAGATGGTTTGCCGTCGAACGGGCTGTACTCTAGGGTGCTGCACGAGATGGAACGCCCCCTGATTTCGATGACATTGATGGCGACGCGCGGTAACCAGATCAAGGCAGCAGAGATTCTCGGTCTTAATCGAAATACACTGCGAAAAAAGATCAGAGAGCTTGATATCGAGGTCGTAAGAGGCGCGCGCTAACAACCATAATAATCCGGACGGTTGTGCGGTGGCAGAGACAGACAAAACAATGGATCAACCGACTGAGATAAGCCGGCCGTCGATTGCGATGGTGGCTATTTCGCGCCTGTCTGACTGGGGCCGGCGGGTCGGGCTCGGACGAAAACTCTCCATTGCACTTACCGTTGCGGCACTTGGCTCTGCGTTCGCAACCTACGCGACGATTACGGGCTCATCGCCACTGGGCGCAGATACGCAGACAATTTTGATCCTTCTCCAGATCGACCTCGTCCTGTTCCTGTTGTTGGGGCTTGTCGTCGCCCGCAGTCTCGTCGGGCTCTGGATCGAACGCCGTCGTGGGCAGGTAGGCTCACGACTGCATATGCGGCTGGTCATGTTGTTCAGCCTCATCGCCCTGGCGCCGGCTATTATTGTATCGGTCTTCTCGGCGGTGTTCTTCAATTTCGGCATGGAGAACTGGTTTAACGACAGAGTGAAAACCGCGATTGTTGAATCGCGGGCGGTCGCAGAGGCATATCTGAAGGAACACCAGCAGGTAATTCGTGGCGACGTCCTGTCGATGGCGCGGGATCTTGAGCGCGCTCTGCCGCTCATGAACGAAAACCCGCGCCAGTTTTCACGCATTCTGGCCGGTCAGGGACTGGTCCGGAATTTGAGCGAAATATACATTTTCGACGGGTCCGGACGCGTATTGGCGAAATGGGCGCTCGGCTTTGTCATCGATCGCAACCCGGTATCGCCGGACGTAATCGACCGCGCACGGAGCGGCGAGGTTGTGCTGCTGACCAGTGAAGCTGACGATCGGCTGCGGGCCATCATCAAGCTGGACCGGGTTGTCGATGCATTCCTGTATGTCGGCCGGTTTGTCGAGCCCAATGTGCTTGAGCATATCGAGAAAACCCAGCGTGCCGCTGCCGAGTACGCGAACATCGAGGGGCGCCGCTCAAGCATCGAAATAACCTTTGCGATGATCTTTATTCTGGTCGGGATGCTGTTGTTATTTGTGGCTATCTGGGTCGGACTGGTTTTTGCGAACCGGTTGTCGCGGCCGATATCCGATCTGGCGGGGGCGGCCGAGCGGGTCAGGGCAGGGGATCTCTCTGCCCGGGTAGAAGAAGGGCCGGATTCTGACGAGCTCGGCCTCCTGAGCAGAGCGTTCAACCGAATGACCGACCAGCTTGAAGGCCAGCGTCACGAACTGGTCCAGGCGAACCGCCAACTGGATGAGCGTCGTCACTTCATTGAGACTGTCCTTGGCGGCGTTTCCGCCGGTGTTATCGGTGTTGATGCCGCTGGGCACATAAATCTCGCGAACCGGTCCGCCTGTTCTCTGCTGGCGACGGACATAGATCAGCGTATTGGCGCGGATATCGGCGAAGTGGTGCCTGAACTGGCCGAGATGATCCAGGACGCACACAACCGCCCAAACCGGCTTGTCGAAGCCCAGATTTCCATGCAGCGCGTCGGCCGGTCACGAACCCTGTTTGTCCGGCTTGCCGCGGATGTTGTTGACGGCAATGTCATGGGGTTCGTTATTACGTTTGATGACATCACGGAACTGGTGGCGGCGCAACGCAAAGCGGCATGGTCTGATGTGGCACGGCGGATCGCCCACGAAATCAAAAATCCATTGACCCCGATACAGCTCGCAGCGGAGCGCCTTCGCCGAAAATACATGAGTGAAATAAAATCTGATCCTGAGACGTTTTCGAATTGCACCGATACGATTATACGGCAGGTCGGCGATATCGGGCGGATGGTCGACGAATTCTCCGCCTTTGCGAGAATGCCGCGGCCGGAAATGGAAAGTGCAAATCTGGGGAGGATCTGCCGGGAGGCTATGGTTCTGCCACGCAGCGCTCATCCCGAGATAACCTTTGTCTCCGAGATTCCGAACGATCCGGTAATGGTTTCAGGCGATCTTCGCCAGCTTTCACAAGTGCTGACGAACCTGCTTCAGAACGCGGTCGATGCGATTGACGGTCGTATAGCCGATGGTGAGGAAAAACTTCCGGAAGGTAATATTCGATTTGCCCTTTCGGTTATTGAGGACGATGCAGAGATCGAGATAACCGATAACGGTAAGGGTTTACCTATCGAAAAACGCGACCGGCTTACCGAGCCCTATATAACAACGCGTACCAAGGGCACGGGGCTTGGCCTGGCGATTGTTAAGACGATCCTGGAAGATCATGGCGCCATTCTGGAACTCAAAGACCGCGACGATGGTGAACCCGGTGCCTCTATCCGGGTGACGATACCTCTGCTTCAGGCAGACGACCAAGCGTCACTCATATCATCCGAAGACGTGCCCCGGAAAGAGCCGGAAGGCGGTGTCGCTTATGGCAGCTGATATTCTAATCGTCGACGACGAAGAGGATATCCGGATGCTGATAGCCGATATTCTCGCCGATGAAGGTTTCGTCTGCCGTACCGCGGGTGACAGTAAATCAGCCTTCGATGCGATCGAAGAGCGCCGGCCGAACCTCTTGATCCTGGATATCTGGCTCGAAGGCAGCGAATACGACGGCATAGAAATCCTGGAACGGGTTCATGGAGATCATGGATCGATGCCCGTGATCATGATCAGCGGTCACGGAAATGTCGAAACAGCAGTGAATGCAATCAAGCTCGGTGCCTACGATTTCATCGAAAAGCCGTTTAAGGCGGACCGGCTGGTTCTGACGGTTACGCGCGCCGTCGAGGCAGCGCGTTTGCAGCGTGAGAACCAGGAACTGCGACAGCGTACAAGCGACGTAACCGACATCGTCGGCGTGTCTCCGGTAATCCGTCAGTTGCGTGGTGCTTTGGAAAAGGTGGCGCCGACCGATAGCCGGGTTCTTATTTCCGGACCACCCGGTGTTGGGAAGGAAGTTTTTGCCCGCCAGCTGCATCAGCTCTCTCTCAGGTCAGGAGGGCCGTTCGTCGTATTGAACTGCGCTGCGATGAATCCCGACCGTATGGAAATGGAACTGTTCGGCCACGAAGCGGCGGCCGGGGAGGGACAAAAGAATGTCGGCACACTGGAAGCCGCTCATGGCGGAACGCTGTTGCTCGACGAGGTCAGCGACATGCCTCTGGAGACACAGGGAAAGATTGTCCGCGTTTTGCAGGAACAGACCTTCACACGGGTCGGTGGCGAATCCGCGGTGAAGGTGGATGTCCGTGTTATTGCATCGACCAATCGCGATATGGAGACCGAGATGGCCGCCGGTAATTTCCGGCAGGATCTTTTTTACCGGCTAAACGTTGTCCCCATCGAAGTGCCGCCGCTTCGGGACCGTCCCGACGACATTCCTGTCCTGGTTGAACACTTCATGCAGAGATCGGCGCTGATTTCGGGCGTGTCGCCCAGGGTGTTGTCTCGTGAGGCGATCGCTGCGCTTCAGGCGTATGACTGGCCGGGGAACGTTCGTCAGTTGCGTAATGCTGTGGATTGGATCCTGATTATGGCGCCGGGACAGCCGGAAGACCCCGTGACGGTCGGGAACCTGCCACCGGATATCGGGGCCGGTACATCTGTATCGGTTGGCTGGGAAGAGGGGGCCAAGATGATGTCGCTGCCGCTACGCGATGCCCGCGAGAATTTCGAACGTCAGTATTTGCTTGCACAGATATCCCGGTTTGGTGGAAATGTGTCGCGCACAGCGGAATTTGTCGGGATGGAGCGCTCGGCGTTGCATCGAAAATTGAAATCTCTCGGCGTTACCAGTCGTGAAATCGCCGAACAGCCCGGCGCGGCTGCCTCGGAATAACAGGACGAAAGAGAATGAAGGTCATCGTTTGTGGCGCGGGCCAGGTTGGCTATAACATTGCGCGACAGCTTTCACTGGAGAACCACGATGTCACGGTCGTGGATTCTTCTGCTGAGAATATCCGAACGGTCAGTGAATCGCTGGATGTACAGGCCATTCGCGGCTTCGCTTCCGACCCGGATGTGCTGGAGCGGGCAAATGCGGCCGACACGGACCTCCTGATTGCGGTGACGCAGTCCGATGAGGTCAATATGGTCGCCTGTCAGGTCGCGCATTCCCTGTTCAATGTGCCGACCAAGCTCGCCCGGGTTCGCAATCAGAGTTATCTGCAGCCGATCTGGGCCGATCTGTTCAGTCGCGACAACATGCCCATCGATGTGATCATCTCGCCAGAGCTCGAAGTTGCCCGCGCGATTTCGCGCGATCTCGTGATCCCGGGCGCATTTGATACCATCCCGATGGTTGAGGGCAGGGTCAGGGTGATCGGTGTGCGCTGCAACGAAGATTGCCCGGTGATCAATACGCCGTTGCGCCAGCTCACCGGCGTATTTCCCGACCTGAGCATTGTGATTGTCGGGCTGATCCGCGACGGTAAGACAATCGTGCCCAGCGCGGATGAACAGATGTTCCCCGGCGATGACGTCTATTTTGTTGCCGATAACGACCATGTGGCGCGTGCAATGACGATTTTCGGACATGAAGAGCGCCAGGCGCGGCGCATAATCATTGCGGGCGGCGGCAATGTCGGCGTCTTTCTGGCACAGTTGATCCGTGATGAGCATCCTGGCGTGAACGCACGTATTATCGAATCAAATCGCAAACGGGCTGAATCGGCAGCAGCACGTTTGCCGGAAACGACGGTGATTAACGGAAACGCGCTTGAGCCGACAATCCTCGAGGAAGCCGGCGTAGCGGTTACCGAAGCCATTGTCGCGGTAACGAATGACGACGAGACCAATATTCTCGGCTCCTTGCTTGCCAAGCGCCACGGGGCGCAGCGCGCGATCGCATTGGTGAACAACACGAACTACTCGCCGCTGATTACAACGCTTGGCGTCGATGCTGTCATTAGCCCGCGGTCGATCACTGCGTCGACAATTCTGCAGCATGTCCGGCGGGGACGTATCCGGGCAGTGCATTCGCTGGGCGAAGATTTTGGCGAAGTGATGGAGGCCGAAATTCTGGAGACATCCAGTCTGGCAGGGCTCCAGATTCGGGAAATGGATCTGCCCGATGGTGTAATGTTCGGCGCCGTTATTCGTGGCGAGAAGATCATTACGCCGCGCAGCAATACCGTCCTCAACAAGGGCGACAGGATTGTGATATTTGTCCGCCCGTCGGCTGTGCGAGAAATCGAACGTCTGTTCGCTGTGAGCCTTGAATTTTTCTAGACATCAGTAGGCACAATGCCCCGAATTTCATACGTAAACGGTCGGTTTATCCGGCATAGCCACGCTGCCGTGCATATCGAGGACCGCGGTTATCAGTTCGCCGACGCAATCTACGAAGTCATTGCGATTGTTCGCGGCAGGCTGATCGATGACCAGCTTCACTTCGAAAGACTTGAACGCTCGTTGCGTGAGATCCGAATGGAACTGCCGTTTTCCCGTGCCATTTTCCGCATGAAGGTCACCGAATTACTCAGGCTGAACCGGCTTTTAACCGGGACGCTCTATCTGCAGGTGTCGCGGGGTGTGGCGCCGCGCAATCACAAAATTCCCGGACCCATGAGACCGTCTGTTGTGATGACGGTGCAGCCGCTGCGCGAAGTGCCGGCTGCAGTGGTCGAGCAGGGGGTGCCGGTCATTACGGTGCCGGATATCCGGTGGAAACGCCCAGATATCAAATCCGTCGCGCTGCTGCCGAATGTCCTTGCGAAGGATGATGCCGTTCAGCGCAATGTTTACGAAGCGTGGCAGGTCGACGCCGACGGGATCGTGACCGAAGGTACGTCGACGAATGCGTGGATCGTGAAAGACGGGATGCTGATTACGCATCCTGCCGCCAGTTCTATCCTGAATGGGGTGACCCGGCTGGCCCTCCTGAAAATTGCCGCGGATATAGATATCCGTTTTGATGAAAGACCATTCTCCGTATCTGAAGCCTATGCGGCGGATGAAGCTTTCCTGTCCAGCACGTCGGCTTTCCTGGTGCCGATAGTCAAAATTGACGACAAGCAGATTGGGACCGGTGCCCCGGGACCAATCTCGACCGCGCTGCTGGCGCGCTACAAAGCACATTTATGGAGCCGTGATGCCTGATCGTATGCCCAAAGCCGTTCTATTCGACTGGGATGGAACGCTGGTGAATAGCTGGCCCATGATTCACGAAAGCATGAACCGGACCCTCGAAGCGATGGGGCATCCGGTCTGGACCATGGAAGAAACCACCACAAGGGTCCGCAAGTCTCTGCGGGAGGCCTTTCCCGAACTGTTTGGGGACCGATGGGAAGAGGCGCGGGACATCTTTTACGGCGCTTATCGGGAAGTGCACCTGGAGCGGGTCGAGAAAATCGACGGTGCGGATGAAATGCTTGGATTGCTGCAGGATCACGGTACCCATCTGGGCGTGGTCAGCAATAAATCCGGCGGACATCTGCGGGCGGAATCAACCAAACTTGGGTGGGACCGGTTTTTCGCCGGATATCTGGTCGGTGCGACGGACGCAGCGCGGGACAAGCCCGCAACGGACCCGATTTATATGGCGCTCGAAGGGTCGGGCATCGAGCCGTCTCCCGATGTCTGGTTCGTCGGCGATACCTGGGTCGATATTGCCTGCGGCAGGGCGGCGAATTGCCACACCATTTTAATTGGCGAAAATGATCCGCAAGACGCAGAATTCCGCGATCATCCGCCTAACGAAAACTATTTTTCATGCCAGGACTTTCTGAAGGTTGTCAGACGACTTCAAAGTTCCATATAGGTAGTATGTAGGAAACTCATATCGGTTTACGAACTAACGTTTCTGGCGCTACGAAAGTCGTAGGCGAAAAAAACGATTTAAAACAATAAGGTAATGCAATGTCTTCAGAGAAACCCCAAAATCTTCAGGATGTTTTTCTCAATCACGTACGAAAGCAAAAAACGCCGGTGACCGTGTTTTTGGTTAATGGGGTCAAACTCCAGGGAATCATCACCTGGTTCGACAATTTCTGCGTACTTCTTCGCCGGGACGGGCATTCGCAGCTTGTATACAAGCACGCGATCTCGACCGTGATGCCAGTAACGCCGGTTTCCCTGTACGACGATGATCTCGAAGAAGACGACGATCACATCGACGAGGCCGCAGTCTAGTTTGACGGAGAGCCACGAAAGCGCGGGGGACGACAGAACCCGCGCGATCGTTATCCATCCTTACAAGAAATCGGGGCAATCAGGCGGCCGAGCGGTTGCTTCGTGTCTTGAGGAAGCGGTTGGGCTTGCGGCTGCAATCGAGCTGAATATCGTGTCTGAGGAAGCGGTGTCGCTGCCGAAGATCAATGCCGGTACCTATTTCGGTAAAGGCACGGTCGAGCGGCTCGGTGAGCTGGTCGAGGAGGAAGAGGCAGATATCGTCTGCGTCGATACGGCGTTGTCGCCGGTCCAGCAGCGAACACTCGAAAAAGCCTGGAACACCAAGGTCATCGACCGGACAGGCCTGATCCTGGAAATCTTCGGAGAGCGCGCACGTACCCGTGAAGGTGTTCTGCAGGTCGAACTGGCGCACCTCAACTATCAGCGTAGCCGTCTGGTAAGAACCTGGACTCATCTGGAACGCCAGCGTGGTGGTTTCGGTTTTCTCGGCGGTCCGGGCGAAACACAGATCGAGGCGGACAGGCGTATGATTGCCGTGCGGATCAACAAGATTCAGCGCGAGCTCGAAACCGTTACCCGCACGCGGGAACTGCACCGTGAAGCCCGTCGTCGTATCCCGTATCCGGTCATCGCCCTGGTGGGCTACACCAATGCCGGCAAATCAACGCTTTTCAACACGCTGACAAACGCCAATGTCTTTGCCAAGGATCTGCTTTTTGCGACGCTGGATCCGACGATGCGGGAAATCAAACTGCCGTCGAGCCGCTCGGCGATCCTGTCCGATACCGTCGGGTTCGTGTCGGACCTTCCGACCACGTTGATCGCGGCTTTTCGGGCCACGCTTGAAGAAGTGATCGGCGCAGATATCATTGTTCATGTGCGTGACATTGCGCATCCCGACACGGAGTCGCAGAAGAAAGACGTTCTGCGTGTCATGAAAGAGCTCGGGGTCGACTTCGGTGATGGCCGGGCGTTTGTTGAAGTGCTGAACAAGATCGATCTGCTTGGCCCCGATGAACAGGCAGCTGTCCGCAACCAGGCGGAACGGGACGATCATGTGGTTGCCATGTCGGCGGTGACGGGCGCGGAGAACGATGCATTCCTCGAGTGTCTCGACGGGCTCCTGTCATCGGACCGGGACGTGATAAATCTGAAGTTGCCGCAGGGCGACGGAGCGGCTATTTCATGGCTCTACAGACATGCGGACGTTCTGAGCCGCGACGATAAGGATGATTTCGCTCATCTCGAAGTGTCGATAGCCCCCGATCAGCTCGCCCGGTTTGAAAAAAATCAACTGAACCACTGATTCACTGAGCACCGGTGCCTTGACACCGCTTCGGTCGATACCTATATGTTTGGCACTCGTTAGCAGGGAGTGCTAGCAAGTTACAAAAAACGACGTAAATTCAACATTTTAAGGAGAAGGCTAGATGGGAATCAGGCCTCTACATGACCGCGTTTTGGTCGAACCGCTTGTTGCTGAAGAGAAAACAGCCGGCGGCATTATCATTCCGGACTCGGCGCAGGAAAAGCCCCAGGAAGGCAAAATTGTCTCCGTAGGCAGCGGCGCACGCGGCGAAGACGGCAAAGTCGTGAAACTCGACGTCAAAAAGGGCGACAAGGTCCTTTATGGCAAATGGTCGGGCACGGAAGTGAAAATCGATGGCAAGGACCTTCTGATCATGAAGGAAGCTGACATCATGGGAATCATCGAGTAGGAGCGCCGAAAAATGGCTGCGAAAGAAGTTAAATTTGAAGGCGAAGCGCGCACAAAGATGCAGCGTGGCGTCGATATCCTGGCCGATGCGGTCAAGGTAACACTTGGCCCCAAGGGTCGTAACGTCATTATCGACAAATCCTTCGGCGCACCGCGGATCACCAAAGATGGTGTGACGGTTGCCAAGGAAATCGAGCTTGAAGACAAGTTCGAAAACATGGGCGCCCAGATGGTCCGTGAAGTCGCGTCGAAAACCAACGACGAAGCCGGTGACGGCACGACGACAGCGACCGTTCTGGCTCAGGCCATCGTCCGTGAGGGCTGCAAGTCCGTTGCGGCTGGTATGAACCCGATGGACCTCAAGCGCGGTGTTGATGCGGCTGTTACAGCTGTTATCGCCGAGCTTCGCAAGAAAGCGAAGAAAGTCTCTTCCGACGAAGAAATCCGCCAGATTGGCACGATCTCCGCCAATGGCGACACCGATGTCGGTACGATGATTTCCGAAGCGATGCAGAAAGTCGGCAAAGAAGGCGTCATCACGGTCGAGGAAGCCAAGTCGCTTACGACCGAACTTGAAGTCGTCGAAGGCATGCAGTTCGATCGCGGTTACATCTCCCCGTACTTCGTCACGAATGCGGAAAAGATGTTTGCCGAGCTCGAAGACCCGTACATCCTTCTCCACGAAAAGAAGGTTTCCGGTCTGCAGTCCATGCTGCCGCTGCTCGAAGCCGTCGTTCAGTCCAGCCGTCCGCTTCTGATCCTCGCCGAGGATGTTGAAGGCGAAGCGCTTGCGACCCTCGTGGTCAACAAGCTTCGTGGCGGCCTGAAGATCGCCGCCGTCAAGGCGCCGGGCTTCGGTGATCGTCGCAAGGCAATGCTGGAAGACATCGCAATCCTGACCGGTGGCCAGGTTGTTTCGGAAGATCTCGGCATCAAGCTCGAAAACGTCACGCTCGACATGCTCGGCA
>JBLIMV010000052.1:0-10327 GCA_047638395.1 Paracoccaceae bacterium
CGACAGTGCGTTGACCAGTTCATGTATGCGTGCGACCGAGCGGTTGAAGTGAAATGCCTCAAGGTCATCCGTGACCCCGGCAATTGCGGCGTGAACCGCACGGCGCAGATCGGGTGCGCTGTCGCTGTCGGGCACGGTACCGATTGGCGGCAGCGTGTCGGTATTCGCCGCGATCAGTCGCCACAGCCGGTTCGAAAACCGCCAGGCGCCGGTAATGCCGGATTCGCTCCAGTCGAGATCGCGTTCGGGGGGGCTGTCGGACAGCATGAACCAGCGTGCGGTATCGGCGCCGTAGGTGCTGATGATGTCTTCCGGATCGATGACGTTCTTTTTCGATTTAGACATCTTTTCGGATCGGCCGACGATCAGGGGCTCACGCGTTTCCGCATGGACGCGCGCGTCGCCATGTCCTTCGAGCACATCGGCGGGTTCAACCCATGCACCATCTTCGGTCTTGTATGTTTCGTGGCAGATCATGCCCTGGGTGAACAGGCCGGCAAACGGCTCGTCCATGCTGGCGTGACCGGTTTTCTTCATTGCCCGGGCGAAAAACCGCGAATAGAGCAGATGCAGGATCGCGTGTTCGACACCGCCGATATACTGATCGACCGGCAGCCAGTAATCTGCAGCAGCCCGGTCGGTCGGTGTGTCGGCGCCGGGGGAGGTGAAGCGCGCGAAATACCACGATGAATCGACAAACGTGTCGAACGTGTCGGTTTCGCGCACGGCCGGCTTGCCGCATTTGGGGCAGTCGACATTCTTCCACGCGTCATGGCGGTCAAGCGGATTGCCGGGCCGGTCGAACGTAACGTCGTCGGGCAGCACCACCGGCAGATCCGCCGCCGGTACGGGGACGCCGCCGCAATCGTCGCAATGGATGATCGGGATCGGACAGCCCCAGTAACGCTGGCGCGAAATGCCCCAGTCGCGCAGCCTGAAATTGACTTCGCGCTGGCCGCTGCCGGCAGCCTCAATCCGGTCGGAAATATCCGCCTTTGCGGTCTCCACATCCATACCGTTCAGGAATGCCGAATTGGCGAGCTTGCCGTCATCCGTATAGGCGACGTCGCCGACCGCGAAGTCTTCTTCGCCTTCGGGCACGACAACAGGCAGCACGTCGAGCCCGTATTTGCGGGCGAAGTCCAGGTCGCGCTGATCGTGCGCGGGGCAGCCGAAGATCGCGCCGGTGCCGTATTCCATCAGGATGAAGTTAGCGACATAGACCGGCATCGTCTTGCTGTCGATAAAGGGATGTTTCACCCGCAGGCCGGTATCGAAGCCGACTTTCTCGGCCTGCTCGATGGCGGCCTCCGATGTGCCGAGGCGGCCGCATTCCTCGATGAATGCCGTCAGGTCGGCATTGCCGTCCGCCAGCTCGGCGGCCAGAGGGTGTTCGGGTGACATGGCGCAGAAGCTCGCGCCAAAAATTGTATCGGGTCGGGTGGTGTAGACCTCGAGATCGTCTTTCCGGTTTTCCATTTCGAACGCAATGCGCAGCCCCTCGGACCGGCCGATCCAGTTGGCCTGCATCAGGCGGACTTTGTCGGGCCAGCGGTCCAGCGTATCCAGTGCGTCGAGCAGTTCCTGCGCGTAATCCGTGATCTTGAAGAACCACTGCGATAGCCGGCGCTTTTCGACCGGCGCGCCCGAGCGCCAGCCGCAGCCGTCAATGACCTGTTCGTTGGCCAGAACGGTCTGGTCGACCGGGTCCCAGTTGACCCAGGCTTCGCGCTGATGAATCAGCCCGGCTTCGATGAAGTCGAGAAACATTTTCTGTTCGTGGCGGTAATAGTCCGGGTGGCAGGTCGCGATCTCTCGCGTCCAGTCGATCGACAGCCCCATCAATTTGAGCTGGCGGCGCATGGTGTCGATATTGGCGTAGGTCCACTCGGCGGGGTGGACTTTCTTCTCCATCGCCGCGTTCTCCGCCGGCATACCGAACGCATCCCAGCCCATCGGGTGCAGCACGTTGAAGCCACGGGCACGTTTATAGCGCGCCACGACATCGCCCATCGTGTAATTCCGGACATGACCCATATGTATCCGCCCGGACGGATAGGGAAACATCTCCAGCACGTAGTATTTTGGCAGGTCGGGGTTTTCTTCAGCGGCAAAGCACTGGCCGTCTTCCCAGGCAGTCTGCCAACGCAGCTCTGCGTCCTTGAAAGCGTATCGCGATGTTGGATCGTTAGGGGCGTCGGTCGGCATGTGAACGGGGTTCCCGGCAAGAATAGTCGCAAAGCCACGGTCATAAGGCCGGGGCACGATGAAGCCGCCTTATACGAGAATTCACCGGATTTTCAAACAGCCAAGCTTTAATCAGTCGGGCTTCAAACAGCCAGCTTTCAAACCATCCAGCCTATTCAAGCTGGCTCCGCTGTCAGATCACGCAGGCCGCGTTATTGGGCGTCGGTCCGTGCTGCAAACCGTAATTGCCGCGCCCGGTTCAGGATTTCGTTTTCCATGTTCACCGATGTGGTCTTGGTGACGGTGGCATCGGTCCAGTCGTTGCCCGCGCGGTTCTGCCGGAAGACCGAGACCCGCACACCGTCTGCGCGCAATTGCTGGCCCAGGATATAGACGTTCATCTTGAACCGCTCTGCCGGGGTTTCGGGCGGCGTATACCAGTCGGTGATGATGACGCCGCCGAACGGGTCGGCCGATGCCAGTGGCATAAAGGAAATGGTATCGAGCGAGGCGCGCCATAGATAGTTGTTCACGCCGATACCGCCGCCGCCGCCACCGCCCTTTTTGTCGCTGCCGAACAGCCCGAAAATATCGACGCCGCCCTCGCCGCCGAAGATCGAGTCTTCAGGATTGTTATATCCCCTATTGGATTGCCCCGGCTCGGGTGTTGCGGGATCGTCCACCGGCGGGATCGCGCCTTCGCAGCCGGCGAGTGCCAGCGCGCCGGCCACCATGAACACCGCGCCGATACGTTTGAGGTGGCGCCCCGATATCCGTATTTCTGCCATCTTGTCTGTCATTTCAGCTTTCTCGCATCCTGGCTTGATCGATGTTATTCGCAGGCCGATGACGATTATCAGGCTTTTGCGAAGCGTCCGATAGCTGCGGTGCAAAGTGTATATTGACCGTTACATGACATTATATGTAATCGGCCCAGACAAAGACTGCAATAACGGGCTGCAATAACGGAAGCGCTATCGTCCGGCGGGAGCGAGTCATCGTCCGGTTGTTGTGAAACCAAGTGTGATCACGATGACGATTCTGGCCAAAGGCGGTCTGTGGCAAATTTGACACAGGTGTGTGTTATTTTCCTCAGTCGCGCGACAATTTATTGAATTCGTTAACATTCCTTCGTAGAAACCACTGTGCTTAACCAATCCGGGCAACGTCCCGTGTGCGGTTAGGTGAACAAGCAAATGCGTTCAGTGCTCCGTGCACACCGCGCGGCTGCATAACCTGACGATTTCCTTTTGGAGGGGAATTATGAAAAAGCAACTACTGACGACGACCGCACTGGTCGCTGCCGGTGTCTTCACCATCACCGGTGCGGCGCTTGCACAGAAGCCTACCCTGTCGCTCGGCGGCTCCACCGAACAGATCTTCGGTGTCGGCGAGAATGATAATGCGTTTGATGCCCTCAACGGCCAGACCTCTGGTTTCGATCAGCATTCTGACACGGAAATTCACTTCAACGGTGCCGTGACCCTCGACAACGGCATCAAGATCCGCACCCGTGTGGAACTTGAAGGCAACTCCGCCCAGGATCAGACCGCGGGTGCGAACTCTAACGTGGTCAACGGCGCCCCGGGTACGATTGCCGGCGGTGCAGGCGGTGGTTCCGTCGACTTTATCGACGAAAACTGGATGCGTATTTCCGGTTCGTTCGGTGAAGTCCGTCTCGGTTCCGGCGATGCCGCAGCCCAGGCCATGACCACGGGTTATCTCGGCACATGGGCCACCAGCGTTGGCCAGAACCTCGCGTTCGACACCACGGACTGGATCAATGCAAACTCTGGCGCAGGCACCGCGATTACAGCCAGCACGGTTGGCCGTGTTGATCTGTCGTCGGATGCTGAGCACATCTCCTACTTCACGCCGCGTTTTGCCGGCTTCCAGGCGGGTCTGTCGTATATCCCGTCCGATAGCGAAGACGTGAACAACCAGCGTGCACTTAACACCGCGGGCGACCGTGATGGCTGGTCGATGGGTCTTAACTTCGACCGTAAGTTCAGTGGCGTTGGCGTCGGTATCGCCGTCGGTTATGCGGTTGAAGACGAAACCACACTCAACCGGACCGATCGTGAGGTTTGGGGTATCGGTGGACGCGTCGACTTCTCCGGCTTCCGTGTCGCTATGAGCTGGGTTGATCGTGAAGAGCAGCATAGCAATGTTACCGGTGTGACCAATGCGGGTGGACAGGGTCAGGAGACCTTTGAAGCTGGCGTGCGCTATATGTTTGGCCCGAATGCGGTCAGTGCTGCGTATCTCTCTGCTGAAACCGATGGCAGCCAGGCCAGTGGCTTTAATGGCGATGAAGCAGAGGTAGTCCACCTTGCTTATCGTCGGACGCTCGGCCCGGGTGTGTTCTGGAAAGTCACAGCCATGTTCGCTGACTTTGACGATGGTGCCACTGCCGCAGCGGCGGGTGCATCGAATGACGGTCAGGCCGTCACGACGTCGATCCTGATCCGCTTCTAAGATCTGACGACTTGTGACTCTTTGAAGGGGCGGCCTTTGGGCCGCCCCTTTTTTGTCGACATTTTTTCTATGTATTTCTGGCGTGAGACCCCTTTAAATGGGGCGTTCTAAACGGTTCGGTAACCAAAAACGGCTACTTCTGATTTACCAGAATATCAGGACATACCATGACACCGCTCGACGCCCTTGAAAGCCAGTCCATCTATATCCTGCGCGAAGCGCATAGCCGCATCGACCGCCTGGCGATGCTGTGGTCGTTGGGAAAGGATTCCAACGTCATGGTGTGGCTGGCGCGGAAAGCGTTTTTCGGCCACGTGCCGTTTCCGGTAATGCATGTCGATACGGAAAAGAAATTCCCGGAGATGTATGATTTCCGCGATCGATATACCGAGGAGTGGAATCTCAAACTGACAGTGCGCACCTGTCCGCCGGTTGAGGAGATGGACCCGACTTTGCCGCCCGCAGCGCGTTCCGCAGCCCGCAAGACCGCCGGTCTGAACAGTTTGATCGCAGAGCAGGAGCTGACCGGCGTCATTGCCGGTATCCGCCGCGACGAGGAAGGCACGCGGGCAAAGGAACGTGTCTTTAGCCCGCGCGGTGAAGGCAACGTGTGGGATTTCCGCAACCAGCCCCCCGAATTCTGGGACCAGGTCCGCACCGATCTGCCGCCCGGATGCCATCTGCGCGTACATCCGCTGCTGCACTGGTCGGAGCTTGACGTGTGGCGCTATATCAAGCGTGAGAATATTCCGATTGTCGATCTGTACTATGCGAAGGACGGCAAGCGTTACCGGTCTCTCGGCGACAAGGACATAACGTCCCCGGTGGACAGCAACGCGTCGACCATCGACGAGATCATCGCCGAGCTGGAAACCACCGACGTCGCCGAGCGGTCCGGTCGTGCCATGGATCATGAGGCCGAAGATGCGTTCGAGCGCCTGCGTGTCGGAGGATACATGTAATGGCAACAGCTTATGCCCTCGCCGCACCGCGGAGCCTTGTAAAAATCGCCATTGTCGGCCATGTCGATCACGGCAAGTCGACCCTGGTCGGCCGCCTCCTGAACGACACGAATTCACTGCCTGCCGGCAAGATCGATGCGGTCGCCGAGATGTGTAAACGCCGCGGAATGCCCTTTGAATGGGCATTCGTGACCGATGCTCTCCGTGCCGAGCGCGATCAGGGCATTACCATCGATGCCAGCCATATCCGGTTCTCGGATGCAGTGCGCGACTATGTTCTGATCGACGCGCCCGGCCACCGCGAATTTCTCAAAAACATGATCTCGGGCGCGGCGGGTTGCGATGCCGCGCTCGTCGTGATCGACGCCGACGAAGGTGTGCGCGAACAATCCCGTCGTCATGGCTATCTGCTGCATCTGCTCGGGGTCCGTCAGATCGCGGTCGCCGTGACGAAGATGGATACGGTCGATTTCGACGCTGCCCGCTTCGGCAAGATCGAGGCTGATTTCCGCCGTCTGCTCGAAGAGCTTGGGATCGAGCTGTCAGCTATCGTGCCGGTCTCCGGCCGTGACGGCGATAATATCGCGACCCGGTCCGATAAGACGCCGTGGTATCACGGCCCGACCGTGCTTGAAGCGGCTGCGGCCTTCGAGCCGATGCCCGAGCCGGTGGAGTTGCCGCTGCGTATACCCGTGCAGGATGTCTACAAGTTCGATACGCGCCGCATCATTGCCGGGCGCGTTGAATCGGGGCGGATCTCCGTTGGCGACGAAATCGTGTTTTCGCCCTCGAACCATGTCGTGAAGGTTAAATCCCTCGAAGGTTGGAACATGGAATCTCCGATCGCGTTTGCCGAGGCCGGTGAATCGGTCGGTATCACGCTTGAAGACCAGATCTTTGTCGAGCGCGGTGAACTGATCAGTCATATCGCTCAGGCGCCAATGGAAACCAATGTGTTCCGCGCACGTTTGTTCTGGCTCGGCGACGATCCGCTGGCCGCCGGCAAGCGCTACACGCTGAAGCTGGGCACAATAGAGGCCGCGGTCGATGTCGAGAAAGTCGAACGTGTCGTAGATACCGCGGATCTTGTTGCCGCCAACACCGATGCTGTGCCGCGCGATGCGGTGGCGGACGTGATCCTGCGCTCGGCCACAATGCTGGCGCTCGATCCCGCGACCGTTAATCCCCGTACCGGGCGGTTCGTACTCGCCGACGGCTACGATATCGTCGGTGGCGGACTGATCGATATGGATGGCTATCCGGATCAGCGGGCGCTGATTACCCAGCGATCAACCAATATCACGTCTGTCGAAAACACCGTCACCGATCAGATGCGCATGGCGCGGAACGGGCATCGCGGCGGTGTGTTGTGGTTTACCGGGTTGTCCGGCGCCGGCAAATCGACGTTGGCGGTCGAGCTTGAACGGCGGCTGTTCCAGAAGGGTTATCAGGTTTATGTGCTGGACGGCGACAATCTGCGCGGCGGTCTGAACGCCAATCTCGGGTTTTCTCCGGAAGACCGTGCCGAGAACATTCGCCGTGTCGGCGAGGTTGCGGCCCTGTTCGCGCGGGCAGGTTTCGTCGTGCTGACCGCCTTTATCTCCCCCTACCGGACGGACCGCGAACGCGCCCGTGAGGCCGTGGGGAACGACCAGTTTCATGAGGTCTATGCCTCCGCCTCGCTCGATGTCTGTGAGGACCGCGATCCAAAAGGCCTGTACAGCCGCGCCCGGACCGGTGAAATCCCGGACTTCACAGGTATCTCCGCGCCTTATGAAGCGCCGGAAGCCTGCGAGATCGAGGTCAATACCGGTAAGCTCGATGTCCCTGAATCGATGGAAAAACTCGTCGATTATGTGGAGAAGCATTTTCCCTATAGCGGTGACATCTAGGCCATTGTTCGGGTTCTGTAGACAGGTTCCGTAGAGTGTGAAAACGCACTAATCTGCGGTCATGAACACAGACATTCAAATCAACATCGCCGAAAACCTTGCGGCGGTAGAGCAAAAGATTGCCGCCGCCGCGGCGGATGCCGGGCGTGACCCGGTACTGGTTTCACTTATCGCGGTTTCAAAATCTCATCCGGCGTCAGCGGCGGCGGCGGCACTTGCTGCTGGCCACCGGGTCTTCGGTGAAAACCGTGTGCAGGAAGCGCAGGAAAAGTGGCCGCCTCTCAGGGCGGATTATCCCGATGCGGTCGTCCATCTGATCGGTCCCCTGCAAACCAACAAGACTGCCGATGCGGTTGCTTTGTTCGATGTTATCCAGACCCTCGACCGGGAAAAGCTGGCGCGCACGCTGGCAAAGGAAATGGAACGGCTGGATCGCCGGCCGGATCTGTTCGTTCAGGTCAACACCGGCGAGGAGCCGCAAAAGGCGGGCGTGCTGCCGCTCGACGCCGATGATTTCATCACAAAATGCCGGGACGATCTGGGTCTGCCGGTTGTCGGTTTGATGTGCATACCGCCGGTCGATGAAAACCCGGCCCTGCATTTCGCGCTGCTTGCCGATATGGCGGCGCGCAACGGGCTCGAGCGGCTCAGCATGGGAATGTCGGCAGATTATGAAACCGCTGTCCGGCTCGGCGCGACCGAGGTGCGTGTCGGCACGGCGATTTTCGGGACACGGCCTCCCCGCCCGTAGGCTTACCCTTCGATACGGTGGATACTAACGGATCACCAGTCTGTCTTTGCCGGGGATCCATTCCCGCAGGATTGCTTCGAGATCATCGCGCGCAAAGGCGACACAGCCTTCCGTCGGCGGATAGTCCGGGCCACCCGCTATGTGCACGAAGATGGCACTGCCTGCGCCGGGGATGATCGGCTGGCTGTTATGACTGGTCACGACGACCAGATCGTAGAGTGCATCGCTGCGCCACAGCGTCTCGCAGCTTGCGGCGTGCGGCAGGCTGACCGGGCGGTTGTAATCGGCGTGCGCAGGGTCGTCGCACCAGCCATCGGTTGCCGCGATCGGTGCGATCCCGATTGATGTGTCGACTGGCACGCCGCGATCCGGCCGGTACAGAGCTTTTATCATGTCGAATTCGCCGATCGGCGTGATGCCATCGCCTTCGGTCTTATCGGTGGCGATACCGCCGCGCCCGATGGCACAGCGAAATGTCCGGCTGCGGAATACCGCCTGGCCGACCGGTCCTTCGGCGGAGACAAACAGGGTCATGCAGCGCTTATAGGGATTTCCCGCAGCCAGTCAAACGGCGAGTCAAACGGCGAGTCAAACGGCTCGGTGCTGGGTGCGGAATTTCGTGCGAGGTCGAATACGGGACGTGTTTAGCGGTGCAGCGATACGGCCGGTGTACCGCCAACGCCGGCATTGGCGCCATTGCGATACCGGTTCAGCGCCTGATCCATGGCCTGCGCATACCATTCGGGCGAGGCGTTGCGGGGCGGCAGCATTGGGTGCTTCGCCTCAGTTGCATTCGCGGCTGCAGTCTGGGGGTCCGGGCGGCCGTTATCGTTTTTCTGTGCCGGGGCGGCGGGAGTGCCGTTCTGCTGCGCCATTTGCTGGGCGGCCCATTGTGCCAGCATCAGGTCGGTCTGCTGCCGCCGGGACCGGGTCACGGCATCGCTGACCTGCGGTGCAGGGATTATCGTGGGTGCGCCGGCGGGTTGCGCCGATCCGTGCGCCTGGCCTGTCGGGTCAGCGGCAGGCGCATTGAAGATCGCGGGACGCAGGAAGGGCTGATTTCGGGAGCGCGCATTTGCCGATGGATCTGCGGATGTCGGTGCGCCGAACGGCATGGCCAGCGGCCGCGCGGGAAACGGTATACTTGTGGCGGATGCGGATGCGGTCGGCGTCCCGTTCTGAACCGACCCCTGAACAGCGCCCATCGCGGCCGCAGGATTGACGGCGATCCGGTTTAACTGTGCGGCGACGGGGGCGATCGCGGTGCTGGCGATTGGCGTACCGGCAAGAGCGGCCGCCTGCTGAACGGCTGCACCGGTTTGAGTTCCCGCATCCAGGCCTGCCTGCGCGCCTGCCAGTGTGTCTTTCGGTGTATCTTTCGATGGGTCTGCTTTTGCGGCGGCAACACTTGGGGTCTCACCGCCGTCATCGCCGCTACCTGTGAAGTCATCAATCAGATCTGCGATATGCTCACCGATATCGCCGCCACTGGCTTCTTCGAACAGGGCGGTGATGCCTGCGACGAGTGCGCCGACCGGGCCGCCAAACAACATGCCACCGGCCACCCGTGGGCCGGTTCCTATCTGGTCACCCGTGATTGCACGGTAGAGGGTCGATACCACAGGTATGTGCTGCAGCGGATTTATGATGTCGAGAAATTCGGCAAAGGTCGGACCTTCATCGGTCGACCAGAACTGGCCGGTATCGACGTTATCGTCTTCCAGACCCGGCGTATTTCCGAGGCCCGACCCGGGCGGGGGACGGTTTTCCACCGGAAGTGGTTTGGCGGGGAGGGCTGCGAGTAAATCTGTCATGATCCTGCGTAGAAGGTATGCAATTTCCGGGCCAATCGAGTGGCTCCCTAAGGCATTGATTTATCGATATGTTTTATATCTTGCCGATCGGGTACCCTGGCAGGGACTGCCCCCGATCGGCAGATCTTGCCGCCCTGCATCGTTTCAATGTCGTAACGGCGGGAGGCTACCGGGTGACCCGAATACGCATTCCCTGACCGCCGCTTCGTGTCTCTTGGCGAAGCGGGCGCAAATAACGCTGTG
>JBLIMV010000053.1:0-10219 GCA_047638395.1 Paracoccaceae bacterium
AAGGCGCCGGGCTTCGGTGATCGTCGCAAGGCAATGCTGGAAGACATCGCAATCCTGACCGGTGGCCAGGTTGTTTCGGAAGATCTCGGCATCAAGCTCGAAAACGTCACGCTCGACATGCTCGGCACCGCCAAGAAAATCACGATCACCAAAGAAGAAACGACGATCGTGAACGGCGCCGGCAAGAAGGCCGACATCCAGGGCCGTTGCAACCAGATCCGCGCTCAGATCGATGAGACCAGCTCGGATTACGACCGTGAAAAACTGCAGGAACGTCTGGCGAAGCTCGCCGGCGGCGTTGCAATTATCCGGGTCGGCGGTGCAACCGAAATCGAGGTGAAGGAAAAGCGCGACCGTGTCGAAGACGCGATGAACGCCACCCGCGCCGCGGTTGAAGAAGGCATCGTCCCCGGCGGCGGAACCGCGCTTCTATACGCCACCAAGGCGCTCGAAAAGGTGACGCCGGCCAATGACGACCAGCGTGTCGGAATGGAGATCATCCGTAAGGCCCTTCAGGCCCCGGTGCGTCAGATTGCTGAAAACGCCGGTGTCGAGGGTTCGGTCGTTGTCGGCAAGCTGCTCGATAATAAAGACGCCAACTTCGGCTACAACGCCGCGACCGATACCTACGAAGACCTGGTGAAAGCCGGCGTCATCGATCCGGTCAAGGTGGTGCGCATCGCGCTGCAGGATGCGGCCTCCGTCGCCGGCCTTCTCATCACCACCGAAGTCATGATCGCCGAGAAACCCGCCAAAGACGGCGGCATGGGCGGCATGCCCGATATGGGCGGCATGGGTGGCATGGGCGGCATGATGTAAACTCGCCTCTCCGAACTCAACAAAACGAATGATCAAGGCCCCGCTCCGGCGGGGCCTTTTTCATCTGTCCTGGCAACGAATGACCGGGATCACAAATTTGGTGAGGTGAAGCCCAACATCTGACGAAAGCAAAGGTATTAACCTATGAACGCCATAGTCGTATTTTCTGCGAACCATCAGATCCAATCAAAAATCGATCAATTCGCCGCTTTGGTATCGGTTACGTCAGCGCGTGGAAAGATTGCCTGATTCCGTCCAGGATATACTGCACAGCAAGCGCACCAAGAACGATACCGAATACACGACCGACAACATTCACACCGGTAACGCCGAGATATTTCACAATTTGGCCCGCCACCAATAGCATGGCGAGCGAAAGAGCGAGCACCACCAATAGAACGACAATAATGAGTGCCTGGCCGGTTAAATCACCCGGGTGTTCACCAATGAGTAGAATGACGGAAGCCATCGCGCCCGGGCCTGCGATCAATGGAATGCCTAACGGAAAAACAGACACATCCTTTTTGCGAATAGCCTCCTGTTTCTCGCCCGTTGTCGTTGTTCGAATACCGCTTTGATGGGCGAAAACCATTTCGATCGCCAGAATGAACAGAAGTACCCCGCCGGCGATGCGGAACGCCGGCAGCGTAATCCCCATGGATTTCAGAAACACCTCGCCGACGAGCGCAAAGATGACGAGAGTCACGGCCGCGACGATGACGGCTTTTATGGCCATGGCCCGCCGTTCCGAATTGCTCGAGCCTTCCGTCAGGGCCGCAAAAATTGGGGCGACGGCGATGGGGTCAATGATCACGAATAACGTGACAAACGTGGTAGTGATCAGTTCAACCATTTCCCGCCGCCATTCCCTTGTCCATGTTCTAAAGAAGATTCAATCGTTCAGCGACTTCAAGAAACCACGCAGGTAAGACGAACCTTCACCGCGAACCTGTTCCCGGTCCGTATTGGCATCGCGTTCAATGCGTTCTTCCAGAACGTCCTCGAAATAATCGATGATCGCGCGGTGCATCTGCCGCCTGCGCCGCGGCATGTCTTCCAGCACCAGGTTAACCTGCATGCGCTCGATGATCGCCAGCAACGTCTGCGGATTACGCTGCCATGCGATCTCCCGGATTTTACCGATCTGTCCCAAATCGGTATCGACCTGTTTTTCATCTATACGATCGTTTGCCAATTCAAGTCCTCCTTCAACGTGCACCGGCCGTCCCTCAGCTTTCTGCAGGGTCCTGTCGATCAGACATCCTATATCGGGCGGCTTGCGAAATTCTCCCGGGCGAAAGCGACACGGTCTTTGACCGTATCGAGCGGTCCAGCATAGCTCTTGACGGCCTCCAGCCGGGACGCCAGGCCTTCCCGGTTGGCGATCTGGATATTCAGGCCTGGCCGGGCATTGAGTTCGAGCAGCATCGGTCCGCGTTCCTTGTCCAGCACCAGATCGATGCCCTGGTAGCCGAGATTGGTCATCTCGTATGCGCCCGACGCTATTTCGAGCAGCAAGGGCCATTGAGGAATCTGGACTCCCGAGACCGGGTTTCCGGTGTCGGGATGCTCGGTGACGATGCTGTTCTTCCAGACGGCTGTCAGGGTTTTGCCGGTGGCGATATCGATGCCGGCACCAATACAGCCACGATGCAGGTTGGCCTTACCGTCGGACATGCGGGTCGGCAGGCGCACCATCGCCATCACCGGCACCCCCTTGAAGATGATAATGCGGACATCCGGGACGCCGCGATAGGCAATCGCTTCGAAGACGGGATCGAACTTCACCCGGTATTCGATCAGCGCCTTGTCGGGCTGGCCGCCCAGACTGTAAATGCCGCTGAGTATATTGGTGACGAGGAACTTGAGATCATCGTCGCTGACCAGCGCGCCATCGGCCTTGCGATAGAATCCCTCGGTCTTGCCCGTAATCACGATGATCCCCTCGCCCTGACTGCCATTGGCGGGCTTGATGACGAAATCATCATACGGCGCCAGCAACGCCGGCAGGGAATTCACCTGTCGCTGGATTTCGATCATCCCGTACAGATCGGGCACCGCGACGTTATGCTTCAGCGCCACCTGCTTGGTCAGCGCCTTGTCATCAACCAGCGGGTAATTTCGGCGCTCGTTATATTCGAGAATATAATTCGCGTTACGCGCATTAATCCCCAAAACGCCGTTCGCTTTGAGCGCCTTTGCGAGACCGAACATTATTTTCTCCCCGCCAGCACCCGGAATCTCGGCAGTTCAACAAGCCGGTATCCGGAATAGCGTCCAAGTGCCAGGGTTGCCGCCAGAACAAGCAACAGGCTTTCGGGAAACACAAATACCCAGTGGCGGACGATATCAAGGTTCATCACCAGATAGCACAGCACCGCGACAAAGAAGCTGCCCACCGCCTGGATCAACGCCTCCTTCGCGCCTTTCTCGTCCCAGATCACCGTCATCCGTTCGATCGTCATGGCCAGGATGACGATGGGGAAAAGGGCGACCGACAGGCCCCGGTCGAAGCCGAGCTTGTGGCTCACAATGCTGATGACAGTCATCACCAGGATGACAATGATGACGACACAGGCCAGGCGCGGCACCAGAAGCAGTTTGAGCTGCTCAAGATAGAACCGGATCAATAGCCCGACGGCGACAACCGATGTAAACAGGATGGTGCCCCAGAGAAGTTGCGTTTCCCGGAACGCCAATGCGATCAGTACAGGCATGAATGTGCCGAAAGTGCGCATCCCCACCACGTTCCGCAGGATAACCAGCAGAAAGATGCCGATCGGTACGGTCAGCAAGAGCCGGTAAACCTCCTGGGTTTGCAGTGGCAGCCCGAATACCGAAAATTCGACCAGCCGGTTCTGAAGCTGTTTCTGCTTGCCGACCGTCGATTGCAGGGAATGCACGAAAACCTGGCGGATGGCGATATCGGTATGCACGATACGGCCGCCCTTTAAAGTTGCCAGCGGCACCTCACCGCGCCACCACGCCAGGTGGTCCTTCGGTTTGCGGAATTCGTTGGTGTCGGGATCGAAGGGGCGCCAGGTGTCGTCATCGTATATTTCCACCCAACGGACCAGTTTGGCCTTCCGGCGGTCCGGGCTCAGCGCGATACCGTTGACGACGCGGGCCGCAATTGCGGCGGATGCCATGATTCTGACACCCACTTCCGCACGCGTGGCGGCAGTCTGCATCAGCAGGATTTCCGGGCTGCCGGGGCGCGGGTCTTTCAGTCGTGAGAACAGCAGGCGGGCAAAGGAATCCGTATCGAAAGACTGGTCCGAAATAGTGCCGATAATCTGGCGGGCTGCCGCTTTCTGTATCTCAGTGAATCCGTCGGGCACGACGCGTGGCGGCGGCGATTTGGGCAGCCCGTCGCGGTTGAGCGACCGGTGGATGACGGCGCTGTGATAGATCACCTGGGTGCCAGACGCCGTGCGTTTAGAAAAAATGGCCTGGCGGTTGTCGGTCGGCGACGACGTCACCAGCCCGTAGCCCGGCGACACAAAGCTTTCATTGAACAGGGTCAGGCCAGGCTCGGACTTGGGCACCATCATCGCGACCCGAACAGGGGCACCCTTCGCTTCGAACTCCAGCCGGGTCTCAATCCGCCATGTCGCCGTCGTCTCGTTCGGCAATAAAGGGAATTCGAGAACGAGCGAACGATACGCCGTGACCGAAACGCCGATCAGCACCAGCAAACCGCAGAGAATATACAGATGTTTCCTATTCATTGGGCCTGACCCTCTTCGCAACGCGGATCGGTTGTGTATTTCTTTGACGAATCGACGAGTGCCATCCCTGCCAGGAAACTGCGGCCAATCAATATGGGGACAGAGAATTTCTGCCGGTTGGTCAGGGTAACCTCGGTCATTTTCCGGATTCCGCCGAGGCAAATTGCAACGAGAATGACGGGACGTTTGATACTTGATCCGTTCTTGTGCTTGATCCTCGCGACCCGGACGACCTTGCGCAATGTAGCGAACGAATCCCCTTCTGCGTTGCTCACCGTCACCATGACCCAGTCGGTGCCGTCTTTTATAATTCTTTCGAGCTCCTGATAGCCGAGCGACGACGTATCTGCGCCGGTATCGAGCTTGGCGCGCATCATCAGCGCGTTGGGTCCAACCCGCACTTTTTCCAGGTATCCGAATGTTGCTAATTCGCCGGCATATCCCGAAGCAGGAAACAGACCGCCCGACAGAATCGCGAGCGCAGCGGACAAACGAAGAACTATCCTCCGTGCGCGCCCTCTTTTTCTCGTCGTCAGAACCGTCATGTTCAAAATCCTGGTTGATGAATTGGTGATCTAACGTAAATCACTGAATAGCCCGATCACCGTAACGGACGATGTTCGACCTCGTAGTTCACGGCAATCATCCACTCAGCATAACTCTCCTCGAGCTTCTTGAGAGCATCTAAAGTCTCCTTGCGGAACTCGTTCTCAATCGCGCCTCCACGCCCCGGCCAAATACGAAACTTCACACGCAGGAAGCGCCTGCCCGAACGGGATGTCTTTCGGCCTTCGTACTCGGGAGACGTGATGAGAATGCCCGGAAACTGTTCGCCAAATCCTTCGACGATCTGACGAATGCGGCCTTCCATCTTCTCTGCGAGATTGTCGTCCGACGACAGCGTGATATCGGCAATACAGCGAATGTAGCCACGCGCGTATTTGGTGACGTTAGCGATCGACCGGTTAGGGATATAGACTTCGGACCCAAAGGAATTCACGAGCACGGTAAACCGCATACCGAGACGACGAACGATACCTGTCTGGCCGCCGATCTCAACCATATCGCCCACATCAAACAGGTCAGAGAAGATTATTGTGACACCCATCACGACGTCCTGAACGATCCCCTGCGAGCCGAAAGCGACTGCGAGGCCAATGATCGACGCACTAGCGACATAGGCCGTTACCGATATACCAAGCTCGTTGAGCGCTACCCCAACCGCCCCGAAATAGAGCACGAAGACCGCTACGCTGGAGACAAGAGTCGTAACCGTGCGTGCTTTCGAGAGTCGCCGGTCAAATTTTACGATCAATATACGCCGTGAAATCGCCCGGATTGCGACGACGGCAATATGCGCGACGACGACACCGCCGATTATGATCCCGAGGCGGATCATTGGGTCAAGTTGCCGAAAATCCGCAATTTCCATCAAGTCTCTCCGTGGGAGGCACTCATAGAAAATGCTAGGCGCACGCGCCTTGCCAGCATTTTTCTATCTTCACAAGCCCAACGCGCCGGTCTTTCAACTCGTTCACGGTAAAGCGGAATTTTCCTTCCTCCACTTCATCGCCAACACCGGGTACGCGGCCGAGACGGACCATAAACAGGCCGGACAGCGTGTTCGCGTCCAGTTCATCATCCACTTGAAAACCGGTAATACGCTCGATGTCCGAGAATGTCGCCAACCCGTCGGCAAGCCAGTGATCACCTTCATCGGAAATCACGAACTCTGACTCGTCCGTATCCGTTTCATCCGCGATCTCGCCGACGATTTCTTCCAGAAGGTCTTCCAGGGTGGTGTCAGTCTAATGCGAACCAGTCTCCGATTGCCGGGAAACGGCGGGATCATGCCGCTATTTGACGCCACTCGGCCAGGGCAGCGGAGCGGTCTTGTTTGAAGATTTCGCGGCTATTGAGATGTCGGTCAAGATTGAAATGATTGTGGATCGAGGCATGGATTGAGGCGAACTTCTGCAGGGTCTTCACATCCCTGAATTTCGACATCGCCCCTTCCCGTCTTCGAAACGGCTGGTGTGAATTTTCAGCCCTGTTGTTGAGCCACCGGCCGTATTCCTGGTCAGCTGCATTCCCGATCACATTCATCGCTGCCCGGTACGATCGAAGCCGGTCCGTAACGATCACCTTCGGCTGACCGTAACGCTTCATCGCACGCTTCAGAAACTGAAGCGCAGCCTTGCGGTCCCGGCGTTTCGTCGCAAAAACCTCGAGTACTTCACCCTCGTGATCGACGGCACGCCAGAGATAATACGTCTCCCCGTTGATACGCACGAACACCTCGTCAAGGTGCCAGCGCCAGTTCGAATACGAACAATTATGAACCCGGCGTTTCCTGATCTCCGCAGCAAACATCGGGCCGAACCGGTTCCACCAGAACCGCACCGTCTCGTGGCAAATATCGATACCGCGTTCGAAAAGAAGATCCTCGACCTGACGGAGCGACAACGGATAGCGGACATACATCATCACTGTAAGGCGGATGATCTCGGGGGAACTGTTGAAATAGCGGAACGGATTTCTCATCCGCGAAGGCTACGGAACGAGCCCACTCGCCTCAAGCCAATTTGGTCTGACACTGCCTCAGCGTGGTATCACGTGATCCCAGCCCCAAAAGCAATAGACGGTGTTTTGAGGTGCCAGACACAAGCATTTTGGCCGACATTTCCCGACAATCGGGCAACATCTAACTCATTGCAGCGAATCAAAATTGTTCAGTTTTGCGGCTCACCAATTGTTCCGCAGCATATGTGTGGTTTTCATGTGTGGTTTTCAAAAAACCACACCGCTTCAACCTATTGTTTTTATTAAATAATATAAGGGGAAAAGTAATTGGCGGTGCAGGCAGTCTGGAGCGAACCCGTCTCTGTGCGAATTCGCTGTTTAACAGGGAAAATACAGGGTAATTCACGATTTAAAGTACCTGGGGCCGAGGATGAAGCCGAGGAACGCCCAGAATTCAGCCATTCGTTCGTGAATTCCCCAGTTTCCGAACAGGGAAACAGTTTAGCCGATCAGGGTATTTTATTTGAGAAACAGGGACCGATTATGCGCGCATTCGAAGAGCCCGGCTTTACGAATGGATCGCAATCCGTCGTTTCCGGATTACCACTGCAAACATTGGATTGATCCGGTTCCACCAGAAACGCACCGTCTCGTGGCAGATGTCGATGCCGCGTTCAAACAGCAGGTACTCGACCTGACGCAGCGATTGCGGATATCAACCCCGTTTGCTTTGACAGTGCCCCTTCTGCACATGAAGCCGCACCAAAATGGATCATTAATGCGTTATTGATGGTTGAATTGGATCAATAAGACGCAGTTTCCGGGCGCATTTTTATCGATACTCAGGTGTATGGATGAATTAATTGGCAGGCGAACAGCCATTTCTGCGGCGGGTGCGATGTTGCTTTTTGCGCCTTCTGCTCTGGCCCAGGGTGTATCCGGCCGAAAAACGGCGCCAATTACGGCTTCCGGCATCAACCGTGGGCGAAGGCCCGTTATTTTGCATGCTCCACCGAGCAAGTGGCGCGAAGTCACACAGCGCCATGCTGCACAGGACAAAAAAAGAGGGCTGGCAGATCGCCGATGCCGTTGGGCGCAGCTGTGCCGGGCGACGGGCGGGGCTGCTCCGGATCTGCCGGCGGCGCAGATGATCAACGAGCTTGTGAATATGGTGCCTTATCGTAGCGATAGGCAGGACACCTGGTCTACCCCGCGGGAGTTTGGATGCCGCGGGGGTGACTGCGAAGATTTTGCTATTGCAAAATACTTTCTGCTGCGTCGGCTAGGATTTTCGGAGGAAAATGTCGGCATTCTCGTGTGTCTTCCCCATAAAAATTCAAGTATAGCTCATGCCGTTACTTTATTAAATCACGGAGGGAATATTTGGGTTCTCGATAATTTATCGAAAACGAGAATATACAAATACAAAACCAATAAATCATTAGTGCCAATTTATTATGCATCAAATTATTTGTCTGTTGGGTTTGTGTAGAAGAGACTTTTAATCGCTGCTATTTATCGTGCAATGCGCGATGAAAGATTCCGAAAAAGGATACGGCTTGGGCCGACGTGAGTCGCTGCTCGCGCAGCAAAACCGACAGATGGCTCCGCGCGGTTTGGGCACCGAATGAACAGATATACGCTATGTCCAAAAGTGCAACAGAGGTCAGGCCCTATTCATCGCTTGACTGCAGGGCACCCGCTCAGGCTCAGTTTAACTGATCGCTTCTCGGTTCACGGTCACTCTGCCGATTGTTAGTTAGTATCGGTTATTGGAAGGAGTAAAGACGATTTCAATCAAGATTCTTATTGTTGATGATGATGAATACAACCTTGAAGAAGCGTCAGAAACTTTAGTTACTGATTCGCCTCCCGGTCGAAAACGTTGCTCCGCGAGCTTTTGAAATTTGGAGTGATACATGTATTCAAAAATGACGGGTCCTTGGATTGGCAATCCGCTGTTCCAATACGTGAGCGCCGTGGGCTTCGGTGTCGCAGGTTACTATCTGAATCTGATCCAGATTGACATCGCTTTCGGCCTCTCTTTCATTTTCGGCGGTTTTTTTGCTTTCATCTCGATAAGGCTTCTTGGCTTTTTCCCCGCCGTTCTGTGTGCGGCGATCTCGAGTGCGGCCACTTACGAGCTTTGGGAACATGCCTATGCGGCGATCGTCTTTACGTTGTGCGTGGCTTTCCTCGCCGCCGTGCATAAATACCGCAGTTGGCCGTTGCTTATGTCCGACGTTCTTTTTTGGGTCGCAGCAGGGGGGCCTCTGATTTGGCTCGGATATCGCTATGGGCTCGGCATGAAGGCCGATGCAGTCATGACGGTCGTCCTTAAACAGGCCCTGAACAATTTTTTCCTTTCGATGGCGGCCATAGCCGCCATCATTATCGTGACGCAATTAAGCGCTAAAATCATAAAATCTGGCAAACAATACAAACCCAGAAACGCTATCACGATCAGAAGCTATATTGGAATAATACTCGTCGTTTTTTCTTCTGTTCCAATCATCGTGGCACTGGTCATCGTAATAAATATAAAACGCGCCGATATATTAGTGAGTGCTAAGGGTCAGTCTGCCGTCCTCGCCTCGAATTTTGAGGGCGCCGTGGAAAATTGGCGTTCAACTATCCTCAACGGGGCATATGAAGAGGTTAATCGGTTAATTGCCTTAAAAGCCGACAGCGTATTAGGTGGCGGTGCCTCCGGCCGCTCTGCACTTTTAAACGCGGACACAAGCCGGGACTCTTTGGTATTCAAGTCAAACCTTTATAAGTGGGTTGACGATGAGTCGCTTAGTCGGCTCGGCTCAGCACATAATATAGGGAGGATTAGTGCGGCCGTTATCAGTAATCATAAGGGTGCATATGTTGTTCGGGACATCGATGTCTGGCTGCCTGATATCGTCCTGGAAACTTTCATCAGCAACATGCCGCAGGTAGCCGGTTCGAAAATAATCAAAGCAGCCTCGCTGTCGGGCGGGCTATTACGTTCGGGCGATAGTGTGGATTCGGGGCCGTACTTAGTCCTCGACGAAAAAAGAGGCCAATCGCTGATGCAGCGATGGCGTGAAGGGAGTGTTTTTGCGCCAGTTATTTTAAACAGCATTGATAGCGGCAGATATAATGTCATCCTTCCTTTC
>JBLIMV010000054.1:0-7464 GCA_047638395.1 Paracoccaceae bacterium
ATCCTGGCGGGCTCGTTCATGGATTACTGCATGCCGCGTGCCGACGACCTGCCGATGATCGAAACCGCTGATTTCGTCGAAGCCTGTCAGACCAATCCGCTCGGCGTAAAAGGCGGCGGCGAATCCGGCACGGTGGGATCGACCGCCGCGGTGGTCAACGCGATTATCGATGCGCTGGCTGATTACGGCGTGAAGGATATCGACATGCCGGCGACGCCGATGAAAGTGTGGCAGGCGATGCATGGCGGCAAAGCCGCCTGAGGAATACCCGGCAAAGCCGCCTGATTGATAAGCGGCAAAGCCGCTTAAGAAACACAGACAGAAATACGTGAGGAATAAGAAACAGATGGACGACCGGAAGAAACAATTGCGCGACATTATCGCCGCAAAATCGCTGTCGCGCGGCGGCGACTTCAAACTCGCGTCGGGGACGACCAGCGCCTACTACTTCAACATGAAGCCGAGCGTGATGGACCCCGAAGGTGCGCGCCTGACGGGTGAGCTGATCCTCGAAGCAGTGGCCGATATCGAACTCGACTGCGTCGGCGGCATGGCGCTGGGTGCGGTACCGATCGTCACCTCCGTCGCGCAGGCCTCGGCCGGATCGTCCCGCCCGCTGCCGGGCTTCATGGTCCGTAAAGAGGTCAAGGAACGCGGTACCGAAAAACAGGTCGAGGGCAATATGGTACCGGGCGGAAACGTCCTCATCGTCGAAGACGTGACCACCACCGGCGGCTCCGCAATGCAGGCTGTCGAGGCGGTGAAGCGGGAAGGCGACGGGAAGGTATCGGTCGTCATCACCGTGGTCGACCGGCTTGAAGGGGCGGAAGAGAATTTTGCCAAGGAAGGGATTCGCCTGATCTCGATCCTGACCCGCAAAGATTTCGAAGACTGAATAGATAAACGGGACGAAACTGTGCCTTTCACCAACAGATACAAATCCCGCGCCGAATGGGCCGATTGCGACCCGCTGGGCCAGATGTTCTATCCGAACTATTTCCGCTGGTTCGATATAGGCACGCATAAGCTGCTCGACGCGGGCGGCGAGCCCTATGACAAACTGGTCGAGGCACGCAACATTGCCGGCCTGCCGCTGGTCGATGCGCAGGCGTCTTTCAGGGGCCGCTGCCGCTGGACCGACGATGTCGAGATCGAGAGCTTTATTTCGCGCTTTGGCGGCAAAAGCTTTACCGTGACACACAATATCTGGAACGATGGCGAGATCGCCGTCGAAGGCACCGAGATCCGCATCTGGGGCCTGTTCGACCCTGATGACGACACCAAGCTCAAAGCCGGGGTTATCCCCGACGATTTCAAAAAGACGTTCGGTTAGCGCCCCCACAGAACCACCTGCGAAGAAGGCGAATAGAAAGGCCCACCATGGCGGCCCCGAAAACGGCAACGCCCAAAGAGAGCAACCGCCCCGAAATAAAGATGGGTCTGCTACCCAACCTGATGGGCTTCAACCTGCGCTGTGCGCAGCTCACCCTGTTTCAGCATTTTGGCGCAACGGTCGGCAAGGAAGGCATTTCAGCGCCGCAATTCGGCACCCTGCTGTTGATCGAGGCGAACCCGGATATCAGCCAGAGCGCGGTGGCCGAAGCACTGCGCTTCGACCGGTCCACCCTGGTACAGATCATCGACCGCCTCGAAGCCCGCGACCTGGTCGTCCGCCATATATCGCCCACCGACCGCCGGTCCCACGCGCTGCGGCTGACGGAAAAAGGTGAGACGGAACTGACAAATCTAAAAGGTCTGGCGGTGCAGCATGAAGCCGATGTTGCGGCAGCGTTGAGCGAAGCAGAGCGGGCGCAGCTTATTGCCCTACTGGCAAAGCTACATGGAGGATAGAGGCCCACCACTCCAGGCGCCTCCACAAAAACCGAAAACGCCGGTGCAAATCCACACCGGCGTTTTCCGTAATCGATTTTCCGCCTGACGGCGGCGCACCTAATACCTACATATTATCGCGGAATAGTCCGAGCTTTTCATGGACGGGCTGATCGGTGAAGCTGAACAGGAAGGCATCGTCGTCGGCTTTGTGGCTGTGCTTGTACCAGGCCGGGACGACGAAGGTGTCCTTGGCCTTCCATTCGATCGTCTCATCGCCAATCTTTGTGCGCCCGCTGCCTTCAACGCAGTGATACACCCAGGCTGCCGTGGTCTGATACATATCGCCGGCGAAGCCCTTGGGCAGCTTCTGCATATAGGTGGCTATGGTCGGCATCACCGGGCCGCCGGTATTCGGGTTGATGTATTCGAGCTTGTAGCCATGGCGGGCATCCATGCCCTCTGCCTTGGAGACGGTTTCGATCGTTTCGCGGATCTCCGTATAGGGGTAGTGGAAGACCGGCGAGTTTGCCGAGGCGATTTTTTCACCAAAGGGGCGCATGTTGCTGCCGTAGCGCGCCATGTTATCGCCAATGGGGCGACCCGTTGGGAATTCCGCTTCCGGGTAGGGTTCGGCAAAGACTGGGCCGAGATCACGCACGAGCGGTATATCCAACCCATCGAGCCAGACCACCGGCACGTCGCCGTCATGGCCGTGATCGTGCCACACCCAGGAAGGCGTCAGGATCAGGTCACCGACTTCCATATAGGCTTTTTCGCCGTTCAGCGCGGTATAGGCGCCGGTTCCTTCAACGATAAAGCGCAGCGCGCAGGGTGAATGACGATGCGCGGGCGCGATTTCGCCGGGCATGATGAGCTGCAGGCCGGCATAGAGCGCTTCCGAAATGCGCGATTGCCCTTCAAGCGTGGGGTTTTCAAGCACCATCACGCGGCGTTCGGCCTCTTCCGCCGAGATAATATCGGCGGATTCGAGGATATAGGGCCGGCAGGTGTCGTAATCCCATTTATGGGGCGTCGCTTCGGTCACCGGTTCGGTGGCGAGCAGCGTGTGCAGTACTTCCCAGAGGGGAGTCATGTTCTGTTCGGCCATACGCCCATAAAAATCGGCGCGGGAGTTGGTCAATTCTGGTTTCTCGTGCAGAGCCCTGCTCATAATCTATCCTCCTGATTTATCGGCCGGAAAGTCCGGTGAAATTCTGAGGCCGGTATCATTCCGGCTCGGTTTCCGGCGATGTTACCATCATCGCTCGTCATGTATCTGCCCCGAATATAATCGTCCGTGTACGGATTAATCAAGCGAAATTCGTCATAGCATGGTGGCGGCGCGCGGCACGACGCGATATAGAATGCCGAAAAGGAATTCGGGTCCGCATGCGTATTCTGCACGTTCTTGATCATTCGATCCCGCTGCAAAGCGGCTACACGTTCCGCACGCTATCGCTGCTGACCGAACAGCGCCGCCTTGGCTGGGAAACCCATCACCTGACAACGCCGCGCCATACCGAGCCCTATCAGGAACAGGAAACGATTGACGGCTGGGTATTCCACCGCACCCCGGCGCCGGGCGGCCCCAACCTGCCAGTCCTGCGCGAACGCGCCGAAATGGCAGCGACCGAGGCCCGGTTGAACGAGATCATCCCCGTCATCAAGCCGGACCTGCTTCACGCCCATTCGCCGGTGCTGAACGCGCTGCCCGCCATACGTGCCGGCAGGCGCCACGGTATCCCGGTGAATTACGAGGTCCGCGCCTTCTGGGAGGATGCAGCGGCTAGCCATGGCTCGACGACCGAAGGCAGCCTGCGCTACCGGATGACCCGCGCATTGGAGACCAGGGCGCTCAAGCGCGCCAATTCGGTCACAACGATCTGCGAAGGGCTCCGCGCCGATATCGCCGCGCGCGGCATTCCTGAAGATCGCATCACTGTTATCGCCAATGCGGTGGACCCGGGTGAATTTACCGCAGACCTGCCGCGCGACGACGCGCTCGGCGCGGAGCTCGGCCTTGATGGCAAAAATGTCCTGGGATTCCTGGGCTCGTTCTATGGCTATGAAGGGCTGCACCTGCTGCTTGATGCCATGCCCGGACTGCTGGCGGCGGATCCGGATATTCGCCTCTTGATGGTTGGTGGCGGGCCGGAGGATGCCGCCCTGCGCACCCAGGCGGCTTCCCTGCCCAATCCCGATGCGGTGATCTTCACCGGCCGGGTGCACCATTCCGAAGTCCAACGCTATTACAGCCTGGTCGACCTGCTGGTGTATCCGCGGGTATCGATGCGGCTGACCGATATCGTCACGCCGCTGAAACCGCTGGAGGCCATGGCCCAGAACAAGATCATGGTGGCGTCGGACGTGGGCGGCCACAAGGAACTGATCCGCGACGGCGTGACCGGCAATCTGTTCCGCGCCGACGATGTCGCCGACCTGACGGCAACGGTCCTGCGGGTACTCAAAGCGCCCGATACATGGGACGCTCAGCGGAAGGCGGGACGCATTTTTGTTGAGACCGAACGCACCTGGGCCAATTCAGCTGCGAATTACCGTCGGGCCTATGGCACGGCACTCGGGCGAACGATCGATTAGCGATCCAGTATACGTCTGAACAAATCGATCTGGCCGCGCGTGGTTTCCTCCCAGCTGAAACCTTCGGCATGACGCCGCGTCGATGCGCGATCAGGCAGTGCCTCCAGTAAGCCCGCAATCGCCGCGGCGAAGGCGCCCGCCGTACGGTCACCAACCACAACGCCGGCCTCGGGCGCGGTAACCATTTCGCGCACACCCCCGACATCGGCCGCGACGACCGGCGTGCCGCAGGCCATGGATTCCAGCAATACATTGGGCCAGCCTTCCCGCATTGACGCCAGCACCGACACATCAGCAACACTGTATAGCCCCGGCAAATCCGATTGCGGCACACGCCCCAGCCGCCGGACGCGGCCGGCCAGATTGTTGTCCTCGATAAACCGGTCAAGACGGTCACCGTCCGGCCCGTCGCCCACCAGGAGCAATGACACATCGGCCAATTCAGGCTGCGCGCGCAGGGCCTCGGCGATCAGCATCTGGCCCTTTTCGGGCGCCAGGTTGCCGACGGCAATAATTGTCCTGCCGGTCAGATTGTGACGCCGGCGAATTGCATCACGATCGGCTGCGGATACGGGTGCAAACAGCTCGGTATCGACCCCGTTACGCAGCGTCGTCACCTTTTCCGCCGGGGCGCCAATCTCGATCAGCCGGTTCCGCAGGGCATCCGATACGGTGACACAGGCGACGGCTTTTTCGACCGCCTTCAGAATTTCGCGCCGGGCGGCGGGAAATTCCGGAAACAGGTTCAGGTCGGTGCCGCGACCGGTGATCACACACGGCACGCCTGTTTCTGCCGCCAGCGTCGCTGCCGCCACGCCATCCGGATAGAAGTAATGCGCATCGATCAGGTCGATGGACTCTTTTTCGACAATGTCCCGGAACAGCTTGCGCGCCGCGATCGCCATGCTGGACCGGGTAAGCCGCATCCCGACTTTTGGTACGGACAGAAAACGCGGATGGTGAATTTCAATACCGTGCCGGGTCTCAACCCGTGGCGCTGCGGCAAAGGCGGAATAGCGTGCTAACGGGACGAACGAGACGGGGAAAGACTGGATCGGGGCAATGACCCGAGCATCAACCTCGCCGGTCTCAACCAGTTTCCGCAGCCGGTTTTCGACGAAAATGCCGTGCTGCGGATTGACCGCATTCGGATACAGCGAGGTAAACGTCAGGATCTTCACCGGAGCAACAGTGCCTCGTATGCCGCCAGCATTTTTTCCATACTGTAGATATCCACGACGCGTTGCCGGTTTGCCGCGCCGAGGCGGTCACGCAGATCTTTATCAGCAATCATCGCACCGAGTCCGCGATCATAACCTGCCGCATCGCCGACCGGGAACACATAAGACCGGTTTGCCGCAGAAACGATCGGCCGGATATCGCCGACATCGGTCGACACGACAGGCCGACCTGCCGCCATTGCCTGCAACAGCGCATTGGGCATCTGTTCGGTGTCTGATGACATGGCGAACACGTCCATCAAACCGAATACCTTTTCGGGCTGGCCCATATAGCCGGCAAAATAAATACGATCGGCCGCAGGAGAAGCTTTTGCCAACGCTTCGAGTGCTCCCCGCGTCGGACCGTCTCCGACAATCAGCAATCGCGCATTTCCCTGGTCTGCCACGCGGGCAAACGCATTAATCAGCCAGCCGATATTTTTTTCTTCACGCAGTGGCGCAACAGTGC
This sequence comes from Paracoccaceae bacterium, assembly GCA_047638395.1. Lineage (GTDB taxonomy): Bacteria > Pseudomonadota > Alphaproteobacteria > MPNO01 > UBA830 > CAXBCP01. The sequence continues at coordinate 6,121 of JBLIMV010000054.1, forward strand.
CGATGACGGTCGCCCCGGCAGGCTCGAAATCCGGCAGGGCCGCCGGATCGGGTGCGGCGCCATAGCGCACGCAATCAACGCCGTTCGGTATCAGCTGGATTTTCTCAGGATCGAGCCGCCAGATATCGCGGACGATGCGGACCAGGTTTTCAGACGGCACGATGATCCGTTCCGCCCGATGCAACGCTGAACGACGGAACAGGACCCGTCGGCGTTTCTGGCGCACCGCTTCTTCAGGCCCGAACCCGCTTTCGAAATGGATATGACGGATACGCGTCGTAAAACGATTGACCAGCGCCCATTCAGCAGCGCCCCAGTTGAAGGTGAGCAGGACGTCGGGTTCAAGTTTCCGCAGATGTCCGGCAATGGCGCTGAGCGTCCGGACGGGGTGTTTTTTGCTGATTTCGGGGTGAAGAATCTTTACCTCGACCCCGGGGTCTATCCGGTCGGCTGCGTCTGCATTTCCATCGAGCGCAATGACCGTGTGACGGCACCGATCGCCGAAATAATTCATCACGGCCGTGATCCGGATCGGCACGCCGCCCGCGCCGAAAGACGGGAAAACATGCAGCATGTGTTTTTTAGAAGTCATCTATGTGCTAACCACGCGGACGCAGCACGACGTTGTGCTGCAGATTATTGTAACCGCCCGAACGGCCTGAACCTGATGCTGGACCCTTCCGACTGGAATACCCCCGATACGGATATCGATCAGCCGCTGCTGCTGGTCGTGGTCGATACCGAAGAGGAATTCGACTGGGGCCGGCCGGTATCCCGCGATCAGACGTCGACGAAAGCAATCGCATCACAATACCGGGCGCAGGAAATTCTGCAAAAATACGGCATAAAGCCGACCTATGTGATTGACTATCCGGTCGCCAGCCAGGCGGATGGGTACGGCCCGCTCAAGGAGCTTTATGACGATGGGCTGTGTCAGATCGGCACACATCTGCATCCCTGGGTATCCCCGCCGTACGATGAGCAGGTGTCGAACCTGAATTCTTATCCCGGGAACCTGCCGCGCGACCTGGAAAAAGCGAAACTGGAACGCCTGACCGAGGAAATTGCCAAACGGTTTGGCGACCGCCCGACAATCTATAAGGCCGGCCGGTACGGTGTCGGTGCCAACACGGCCGGGATCCTGGGCGAGCTTGGCTATCAGATTGATGCCAGCGTTGTGCCACGAACCGATTTTCGCGACGACGAAGGCCCGGACTTCCGCCATTGCGCCGCCGCGCCTTACTGGTTCGGCAAAGACCGAATTCTGGAAATCCCACTGTCCGCCGGGTTTACCGGGATGTTTGCAGGTCTCGGCTGGGCCGGCTGGAACCGGATCAATTCGCC
>JBLIMV010000055.1:0-7193 GCA_047638395.1 Paracoccaceae bacterium
AATAGGTCGTCTGATGTGTCAGTCATTTAAGGGGTGGGTTTTCCGTCTCTTGGTCATTAACGTCACAATGTATCACCAGCGATGCAAGCGTTTCCTATTTTCTATTGTGTTCTCTCAGTTTTCGCCGCGTATGTTTGTCGGGACGGCCGGCCGTCCTTGGCGTTAGCAATCGGTCGCGCTTTAGCGACGCGGTTTGGTGCTCCCGTTCGTGGACTGTTTCTTCGTCTTCGCTATAACAGGCTCGCGCCTCCGTTGCCGGACCGCGTCGGCGCGGAATTTCCGATACCTCAAACGAGTAGCGCAGTTGATCGCGAACCAGGTCAATCTGATCTCCGCGTTTGATGCGACTGCCCGGCGTCGCGCGCTCACCATTAATCTTCACATGGCCACCGACCACAGCAGCTGTGGCCCCGCTTCGAGTTTTGAAAAATCGACACCAGAACAGCCATCGATCTATACGAAGGGAAGCATTAGGGTTGCTCGACGGATCTTTCATTCCTCGACTTTGCCTTCTTTTTTGTGAGGAATAAAGGCGCCAGGGGTTAACCCCTGATATCGCGGACACTTCCTGAAAGGTCACAGTCTCACTTGTGTAGATTGAGGCAAGTGAGAAAATTTGGCCTTGCTATATTCGCAAGCCCCACTAAACTCGCGATCCGCACTAACCAAAATTTTGGGGGAAAATCATGTACCGAGGGATCCAGATCAAGGGAACATTCGTCATATTTGCATTACTTGTGACTTCTCCCGGCTTTGCGCAGGCACAGCTGGAAGAGATCATCGTAACGGCGGAGAGAAGAGTCAGTAACCTGCAGAGCACGCCCGTTGCTGTTTCAGCGTTTTCCGCCGATACGTTGGAGAAGCTTCAGGTCACCGAGACACTAGACCTCGCAGACAACGTTCCGAATCTCGTGCTGTACACCGGTGTGGCGAATCCGGGCATGGTCAACCTATATATGCGCGGTGCCGGAGAGCAGATCGGTGGACTGGTTACGTCAGAATCCGCGGTAGGCGTCTACGTTGACGACGTCTACAATGCCCGGCTTTCGGCTGCGAACTTCGATCTGGTGGACATTGAACGGATCGAAGTACTGCGTGGCCCCCAGGGCACCTTGTACGGTCGGAACTCCATGACCGGGGCGATCAAAATCGTCACGCGGGAGGCGGATGGTGAGGCCTGGGCGAAGGGCTCAGTCGCTTATGGCTCATTCGACGAAATTACGGTTCGCGGTGGCGGTGGTTTCTCGCTGATCGAGGACACGCTGGCCGCTACCGTCTCGGCGCAGTATCGGGATCAGGGCGAGGGTTGGCTCGACAACAGAGCGACCGGCGGCAAGCGCGGTGTTCGCGAGGTCCTCTCATTGCGCACCAAGCTGTCTTACATCGGTAGCGATACCTTCAAGGCCACGCTGGGCGTTTCCTATTCGGATGACACCAATGATGGTCTCACACCGGTCGCAACGGATTCGAATACGCTGGAGATCCTCACAGGAGACTTCCGCACCGTGCAGTCGCCCAGTCCGTCAGCGGGCCTGACCGAGCAATTAGCCACAACGCTCGATCTCGAATGGACGCTGGGAGACAATGGTTTTCGATCCATCAGCGCCTACATCGAGGTTGATGATGAGTTCCGTTTCGATCTGACTGGCGGCGTCGAGGTAGCGCCGGACGTGTTCTTGGCACTGATCGACAGAACCAGCGTTGCCTCATCCTGGCAGCTGTCTCAGGAATTTCAGTGGAGCGGTCTCGCGATGGACGATCGGCTCGACTACATCGTCGGAGCGTATTTTTTTAAGGAGCACTCTGAGCAGCAGATCGACGACGTGATTTTCTTTAACGCACTGGTCCCGACGATCATCGATCAGGAGTCGGAGTCAACGGCGGTGTTTGTTCAGGGCAACTATGCTTTGACGCCGGCGCTCGGTCTCACCGCCGGGGTACGCTGGACAGAGGACGAAAAAAGCCTGAATGGGCAGATCGATACATTCTTCGGTTCCGGAATCCCGTTTTTCGTTGATCGCGATGACAGCTGGTCGGTCGTGACACCGCGGCTTGGCTTGGAATACCAGTACAGTGACGATGCTTTCATGTACGGGTCGATTTCCAAGGGCTATCGCACCGGTGGTTACAATGGCCTGACGGTGGCCAGCCCCGCTCAGTTCAACACGCCGTTCGACCCAGAGACGGTTTGGGCTTACGAAATCGGTGGCAAGATCGAGTTGCTCGACCGGCGTCTGCGGCTGAACACTGCGGTATTCTTAAACCAGATCGAGGACATTCAGCAATCATCGACACTGGGAATGGGTGCCACGGCGATTCAGAATGTCGGCGATGTGGATGTTGCTGGTCTGGAAATAGAACTGACCGCACTGGTGTCAGATGGTCTGGAAATATTCGGTCATGTGACGCTACAGGATGAAGATTACAAGGAGCTCGATCCGGGCTCAGTGGCTGCCACGCAGGGGCTGGGCCGGTTGTCGCATCTATCGAAAAACCAGTATCAGCTCGGGTTTAACTATGAGTATTCGATGAATAACCGTGGCGCGCTGCTATTCGGCGGTACCTGGAATCATCGAAGCCCGTATTTCTCGGACGCCGCTAATCAGCCGATCAACGACTCGGGTACCATCGATCTTTTCAATGCCTACGTCGCCTATGAGTCTTCGACAGGGCGCTGGCGCACGACGTTGTCGGGCCGGAATCTGGCCGATGAGGAGTATTCCAAGATCGGCCTGGTCCTGGCCGCCCCGAACGGCATTAGATTCGTCAACGAGCCACCCACGTGGCAGCTACAGTTCACCATGAATGGGCTATAGCTCCACGCGAGCATGTTGAACATCGACCTGCGAGATTCTGAAATTATCAGCGTCATCTTCTACCGCCGAGGAAGCAGACGACGCCAATCGCGGGCCCAGTTGGGCCCGCTGCTCGTATCGATGTTGGTGGGATTACTCGCCAACGCTGTGAATGCAGACGAGACCCACGATCGGCTCAGCCGCAACACCGGCTGGAGCTCCTTCGCTGGTGTGGCATCGGGCGGTCAATACTCGGCACTCGATCAGATTACGCCGGCCAACGTTGATGGTCTTGAGCGGGCATGGGTTGTTCATACCGGCGATGTCGTTGAGGGGTCGGCGGCGGAAGGCGGATCGTCGTTTCAAGCGACGCCGCTGTTCTGGAACGACACCCTGTTTGTCTGCACGCCGCTCAATCGCGTGTTGGCGCTCGATGCCGAGGACGGTGGTGTTCGCTGGACGTTCGATGCCTACGCGACGCTTCCAGAAGATATGCCGAAGTTTGCGGCAAACTGCCGCGGTGTTGCCCTGTGGGTGGACGAGGCATCGCCGGACAACGATGCGCCGTGTCGTGCGCGGATCATTAAGCCCGACATCTTCGCCAGGCTCTACGCGATCGACGCAGTGACGGGCGAACTGTGTCGCGACTTCGGCGACGGTGGTGTCATCGATCTCAATAAGCTGGATAACCTGGGTGAGGGAGAACTGTTCCTGACGTCGCCGCCCGCCATCATCGGCGATCTCGTCGTCACTGGAAGCGGAGTCGCAGACAACGTGGCGACGGATGCAGCCGACGGCATCGTCAGGGCATTCGATGTGCGAACAGGGGAACTGGTGTGGTCGTTCAATCCGATTCCGCAATCGCTGAGTGACAAGACTGGCGGAGCGAATGTCTGGTCGTTCATCGCGACCGACAGCGAGCTCGGTTTGGTTTATCTGCCGACGACGAGCCCGAGTGTTGACCCCTACGGTGTGTTTCGATCGGAGCCCATCCCGCATGCCAACGCACTGGTAGCACTGGATGCTTCGACGGGAGAAGTCGTCTGGAGTTTTCAGACGATTCACCACGACCTATTTGACTATGATTTGCCAGCACAGCCGATACTCGTCGATCTTGAGATCGACAGCACAGTGATCCCGGCCGTGGTTCAAATTGCCAAAACCGGATTTGTGTTTGTGCTGGATCGTCGCACGGGGAAACCGGTGCATCCGATCGAAGAGGTGCCGGCACCGCCGAGCAGCGTTCCCGGAGAATTGGCTGCGCCTACACAGCCTGTTCCGGTACTGCCGAAGCCCTTCGCGCGCCAGCAGGTGAGCGAAGAAGATCTGTGGGGCATCGCCTATTTCGATAAGCGCTCGTGCATTAAGCGATTCAAACAGTTGCGTTACGAAGGGCTGTTTACACCCCCGAGCGTAGAAGGATCAGTGCAGATGCCGTCAGCACTGGGCGGCGGCAATTGGGGAGGTGCTGCCATCGACCCGGCGACCGGCGTGCTGATCGTCAAAACACAGAATCTTCCGTCGATTACCCGTCTTGTGCCGGCGGATATCAACGAGGAACGCCCGCCGGGCCCGCCTACCGAGTTCCTGCAGAAGCCGCTGAACGGCACGCCTTATAGGCTCGATGGCGAGTTCTTTCTCTCGCCGCTGGGCGTTCCCTGCACGGCACCGCCTTGGGGCGAACTCGTCGCCATCGATCTCGCCAGTGGCGAACATCTCTGGAGGAGACCGCTCGGTCGATACCCGTTCGCTAAATTCCTGAGGACACCGGAATCGTGGGGTTCACCGAATGTTGGTGGGCCGATTGTCACCGGCGGTGGACTGATATTCATCGGCGCCGGAATGGATTCAGCTTTTCGTGCGCTCGATCTTGAGACCGGTGAGGTGCTCTGGGAAGATGATGATCTGCCGGCACCGGCCATGGCAGTGCCGATGACGTATCAGATTGCGGGCCAGCAGTATGTTGTTGTGGCCGCAGGCGGAAACGCTCTGGCGGAAACTCGGCGATCCGATGCGATCGTTGCCTACCGGCTGAAACCCAAACGTTGATTGGGGTTTCCTAACAGACACAAAGTAGCTTGGATATGCAATCTCACCTGCTATCGTTTTGCGACCTGCGTCAGCAGCGCTCGATCTAAGCGCACCAGAAAACAAACTCGATCTTTATGTCCGTATGCGCGGTGGCGATTGCCGCTGGCGAACTGGCAGAGCAATGGTATATTTGACAGATCTTTTTAACGAATAATTTTTTACGTTTTATGTGGGCCGCATCATGTCAGATAAAAGCATTTCTATGGATCGCCGCAGCTTGTTGGTAGGAATCGGCGCTGCGGGCACGCTGGGTATGGCGCCGACGTTGCAGGCACAGCCTGGCTCAAAGGCAGTCGAGCGGACGCTGGACCTGGATGACCCGAAAGACAATCTTCGCGCCCTGCTGAAACTTCAAGCCGACCTTTCCGGCAAAGATGTTTTGTCCGGCTTTCCCGGCAAGGTGTGGGGCTGGGTGCCGGGCAAGGGCAATACATTGCTGTTTAACACCTATGGCATTGGCTGCAGCCATATTGAAGAAGTAGCCGAGGGTTACCGTTTTTATCATCGTGAATTGCTGTACTACACGGATCCGAAGACCAACGAGGTTCTCGATAGCTGGGAAAACCCGTACACCGGCAAACATGTCGAAGTTCGCCATATTATTAACGATCCGGTTAATCGCTTTTACCGGTTTTCCGGCGGTCGTTTTTCGCCGCCGTACCCGTATGAAGTTAACGGTAACGACATTGTGTTTCAGGTTAGCGTGTTTCGTTTTGAAGAGTCGCCGATGAGCCGTGCCGATTACCCGTTGCATTCTGCCGATGATAACTATCAGTCGGCGGAGTTATGGGGAATGATTGGCCGCATGGAAGAGGTTATGGACCCCGCCGTTACCTCAGCCAGTTGTGTGATCTCGTGGTCACGTCTTTCGCAGTGGCTGCCCTTCATGGAAATGGGTGATGCGCCCGGCATTATGGCTTTTCACAGCCATTCCTATAAGTTGATGGGCGGTGCAGCTGAGTTGCCACCACAGATTCTGGCGTATACCGAGAAGAACTATCCGAAGTTTCTTGAGTCGCCGAAAGAGTGGCTGGGCAGGAAAGAGAACAAGAGCCAGGTAACGGAAAGCAAGAAAGAGATCGACCGTCGCTGGACTCAGGATGGTCCGGCCGGCTCTGTATTCGAGGTCGAATAGGCTTTTCCAAATTGACACTGAGCAAATTGCGCGTCAATTTGGTATATGAATAGCTGTTTTATACTTTGGGGTTTCTGGAAATATAGTGTTTAAACTACTTAATACTCAACAATTGAGGATTTCACAACGAAGCTATCCCGACGCACCGCGCTAAAGTCCGCCGCCGTTGTCGCAATCTCACCTGCTATCGTTTTGCGACCTGCGTCAGCAGCGCTCGATCTAAGCGCACCAGAAAACAAACTCGATCTTTATGTCCGCATGCGCGGTGGCGTTGAAGATGGCGAGTTGGTTCTGTGGTGGTGGCGCGGCAATGTTTGGGGGAAAATGAACGATGATATCGCCGTCAACTTGATGGTAGTCGAAGGGCTGACCTTTCATCGTCTAACCCGGACCAGCGATACGACCTATGAGCAAGTCTCTGCCGGGCGCGGCACCTTCCGCGACGTGGAATCTAACGCTCCTCTGGAAACTTGGACGAACCCCTTTAACGGCGTCGTCGGGACACCGGATCGCGTTGTGTCCCTCAATCGCGAGACTGTCTCGGCTCGTGGTCCCCACAGAGAACTTAGCGACCGTCTCATCGCCTACGAAGGCAGCTTCGACACACCCATCGTTAATAGCGGCAAGGTCTTCATGACCGAGAATTTTGTCTCTAAGGTCAAAGGCCGAAACGCGGGCACCGTTGGCACCACATCCTCGCTCACAGTGTTCACCGCCGATGCGGTGGATATGGCGAACGACGATGCAGTATTTCGCCCCTGCACCATGAACTATCAAAGCCTGGGCGGCTTCCGCCCCTGGATGGGGCTTGATAACAGTAAGGGCATGATCAGCTGGCAGGTCTACGGCCAAAAACTGCAAGGCAACACCGCGTCAGCCCCGGATGACATCAAAAGCTGGGTCGAGCGTGAGTATCCCGGTTTTCTTGATGATCCGAAAATCTAGAGGATGATCTCAATAAAGCGCTGTTCCCTCGTAAGCTCGCAACTGGCAACAAGTTTTTAATTCCGCCCCAAAATTAGTCGCCAACTTTGGCCCGCAGCTGCTCGATCTCAGCTAGATCTTGAGGTGGTTCAAGCCACAGCGGGGCTTCCTCGCGAACTATTGCGGTAATGACGTCGGGCATAGACTCGAAATCGGAGTACCTCCACGCCACAGCGCTAGACATGATG
>JBLIMV010000056.1:0-7133 GCA_047638395.1 Paracoccaceae bacterium
CGGCCGATTTCCCCGATATCAGCATCGAGGCGCATGAGGTCCCGACCCAGCGCAACCCGCTGGGGGTCAAAGGGGCGGGCGAGGCGGGCACTGTCGGCGCGCTGCCGGCAACGATGAACGCAGTGCTAAATGCGCTGGCCGAAATCGGCGTGACAGAGTTGGATATGCCGGCGACGCCGGACCGCGTGTGGCGGGCGATCCAGAATGCCGCGGCGTAGTTTTAGACATACTGTCGGGCACCGGCGTTTACATCTGCCGGTCTTTAATTGTAGAGAAAGTTCATCGTGTCGCTTGAAAGGGCGCGAGATCTCCCATCAATGGGCGCACATGTGACTGTGAAATATACTCAACGTTTCGGACCTGGCTCAGGTTGGGCCGAATCCCTCTATCACACCGTCTATCTGCGGCGGCTGGAAGCATCGTCCGTCATTGTCGATCTTGGCGCTTCGCTGGGGTTTTTCTCCCGTGAAATGAATGAGCTCTTCGGCTGCCGTTGTCACGCCGTTGAGGCTCTTCCCGAAAATTACGCACTTATCGAAGAAAGCTCTTCAGTAACATCGCACCATCTGGCGATCTGTGGGACCAACGGCCCTGTGACGATTCACTCGGTCGCGGAGGGGTTTGCCAGTGCATCGATCGATCTGATGCCCGGTCAGAATTCACGCGATACGATACAAGTCGACGGGATAACGCTTGGCGGGTTGATGTTGCGCCTGAACCTGGATCGCGTGGCTCTTTTGAAAGTCGATATTGAGGGGGCTGAACTCGCAATGTTCTATGCCGCCGACGATGCAACCCTCCAGCGCATGGATCAGATAACCGTTGAGTTCCATGACTTCATGGACCCTGGCCAGACGGTCGAGGTAAAGAAGATCATTGCCCGCCTGCGCGGCCTCGGCTTCTGGTCGATCAAGTTCACACGCCGTTTCCACGGTGATGTCCTGTTCCTCAATCCGCAGCGGACCGGTATTTCTCGGATTGAGTACCTCTATGCCCGGTATGTTATGCGGTTTACCCGCGGTATCCGCCGGATGATTGGCGAGAAATTCGCGAAATAGCGCTTAACGCCCGATCCGGGGTTGAACCGTCGGGTTTCTTTACAATCGCGTGAGCGTTGAACGGGATGGTGTTTCCTAACGACTTGATTCAATAGAGATCAGTCAAACTGGCATAGTTTTTGCATGGTCCCCGGTGAACCCCGTAAAAGTATCAGAGCGGGTTATGTAGATTTTAGTTTTGACGGGACGGAATAATGAAAATCAAAAACCTTCTGATTGCGGCAGCATTCCTTTTTCCGACGACGGCAAATGCGGTCACGCTTGTAACGACCAGCGATCCCGGTTTTTACAATGACAGTATCGGCACCGTGCTGAACCTGACCAATGGCGGTGAGGGCGGCCCATTCCCGGTCTTTAACGATTCCACCCTAAATTTTGCGACGGCGCCCGATCTGAGCGCTGCGGCACCGGCGCTGGGTAACTGGCTGACGAACCCGCAGAGTCTCAATTCCAACTGGAGTGCCGAGGCATCGATCCCCAACACGTGGACGCCTGGCGAAGAGGTCGGGATCATCTATCAGTTTGATACGCTGGGCGCGACCAACGTTCAGGCAAGCTTCGGGGTCGATAACGGCATGTTCGCCTGGCTTGATGGGGTCTATCTCTTCGGCGCCCGTGCGGGCGGCGGACCGTCGGCTGGCGAATATGTGCTGAACCTCGGCGATCTGGCCGCCGGTACGCACTATCTGCAGCTTCTGCTCGAAGATCACGGTGGAACGAACGGCTACATTGTCGACATCACCGCCGATACCTTTATCCCCGGACCGCCGACAGCGCAGATTTCCGAACCTGCTCCCCTGGCGGTGCTCGGTCTTGGACTTGTCGCCCTGACCTTTGTGCGGCGGCGTTTGTCGCTCTAGGTCGCCTCACCGAGCGCGTCAGCAATAATCAGTTTATAGTCGCTCCGCGTCGGTTTTCGCGGGGCGGTCGCGTTGAAATGAACTTTCATTGCGGCATCCGCGAGGTCGTCCAGCTCCCTGTCCGGATATCCCAACTCCCGTATGGATGATGACAGGCCGAGACGGGCGTTGATGTCTGTGATGGCCTTCGCAATATCGGCGCTGGTATCAAGACCCATGACATCCCGCAGCTGTGCCAGCCGCGCAGCCAATGCGTCGTCTGGACTATCCGCGTAGAACCGCATGACGGCGGGTGCCGAGGCGGTAATCAGCGCGCCGTGATGGAGATCGCTATCGGCAAAAATGTGGCCCAGTGTGTGGATCGGGCCGAGCCCCATATAGATCGCCATGCCGCCCTGCAGGGCCGCCATCATCATGTGCCAGCGGGCTTCGCGGTCGCTGCCGTCGGCGGTGGCGCGGTCGATGTATTTTAAAACCCGGGCGATACCATCGAGCGCGATGGCCTCTGCCGGCGGATTGATATTGATCGACAGGAACCCTTCGACGCAGTGGCCGAATGCATCCATGCCCGTTGCTGCCGTCAGCCTTGGCGGCAGGGTGACGGTCAGGTCCGGATCGCATATTGCGAGATCCGGCTTCACGTGCGGGCTGCGAATGCCGAGTTGATGCGCGCCCGGTTCGGGGTGAATGCCGCCGCCAAAGGTGATCTCGGCACCAGTGCCGGATGTCGTGGGTACAGTGATATAAGGGGCAACGTTCGCGGTGATCTTGGCCGGGTCCTTCAGGTATTCGATAATCGGCTCCGGGTGGGTTACCGCAACACGCAGCGCCTTGCCCGAATCGAGCACCGATCCGCCGCCAAGGGCGACAATGCCGTCGCAGCCCTGTTCCTTGTATATCGCGCAGGCGGCCTCGATCCCGCCGATGGTCGGGTTTGGAGGGATGCCATCGAACACGACAACGTCGTCTGCTGACGGAAAGGCCGAGATCAGTTTCGCCACGATGCCGTGTTCGACCAGCCCGGTATCGGTGATGACCAAAGGGCGTTTCACGCCGAGCCCCGACAGGGCGCCGGGTAACTCGGCGACGGCGCCATAATCGAAATGGACGGGTGGAAAGCTCGGCAGGAGTGTCATGGCAGGGACCTTGTCACGGAAAGAAGGGGAGGGTCACGGCGTGAAGGGGAGGACCCCCGGCAAGACTAGCAATCCGAAGTCGTGCCGACAACAATGGCAGGCGGTAGCTCAGCGCAGGCGAATGCTCAGCGCAGCCGGTCGAACACCTCGAACGTGCGGGCATGCGACAGGTCGCTCGGCTCTTTCTGATAATGGTCGTCGCGGTGGGTATTGCAGAACGCATGACCCGCGTCATAGCGGTGGATGGTCACGTCAGGCAGGCCCGCCAGCGCGTCGCGGATGGTCACGGCGAGTTCTTCCGGCACGTGATCGTCACGGTCTCCCATATGCAGCATCGTCGGGCAGGAAATATTGGCTGCTTCGTGAAGGTGTTCATGAATCTGGGTGCCGTAATAGGCAACGGCAGCGTCGATTTTCAGGCGTGTCGCGGCCAGGTAGGTCAGGGTGCCGCCCATACAAAAGCCGGTGACACCGATTTTGCCGTTATAGCCGGGCAGTGATGTCAGATGCCCGATCAGGGCGGCGATGTCGTCGACGGCCTTGTCCCGGTCGATCATGCCGCGATAGCGCAGTCCCTTGTCGCGCGACGCCGAATCCCGGTGGTCGGCGGTGAAATTGGGCTCCAGCCGCCAGAACATGTCGGGCGCGGCAACCGTATAGCCGCGCTCGGCAAACAGGTCGGCGGTTTCGGTGACCCAACCGGTCACGCCGTAAATCTCGTGCAGCAGGATAATTGCCGGGGACTGTCCGTCGGTGGGGCCGGTAAGGTAGCTGTCGAAGGAACCGCTGCCATCGCTGGCAGTCAAACTGATTGTCTGTCCGGTCATTGTACTGTCCTTTTTATCCGCTCCGATGAAATTAGGCGGCTCAACGCGCTTCTTCCAGGCCCATACGCGCCAGTTCGTCCGCGCGCTCGTTTTCTGGATGGCCGGCATGGCCTTTTACCCAGTGCCATTTGACGTCGTGCCCGGCGATGGCCTCATCGAGTCGTCGCCACAGATCTTCGTTCTTCACCGGTTTCTTTGCCGCCGTTTTCCAGCCGCGCTTTTTCCACGAGTGAATCCACTCGGTGATGCCCTTCTGGACATAGGTGCTGTCTGTATACAGGTCGGCCGTGACCCCGCGTTTCAGCGCTTCCAGCGCCCGGATGGCGGCCATCAATTCCATGCGGTTGTTGGTGGTTTCCGGCTCGCCGCCTTTGAGCTCTTTTTCCGTGCCGTTCCAGCGCAGGATCGCCCCCCAGCCGCCGGGGCCGGGATTGCCGCTGCACGCGCCGTCCGTATAAATTGTCACTCTGCCGTTATCATCATTCATGCGCTCAACTTACTCCGTAGGCGGTGGAATCGGATACCGAGCGGTGGAACTCGATCAGCGGCACAAGGTCCAGCGGGTCCTTGCGATGGGCGAGCGCATCGTCGGGTGTGTGGAACCAGTCGTGCAGCCGGGTCAGGAGAAACCGCAAAGCTGCGCCGCGGGCCAGAACCGGCAACGTATCGCGCTCTGCCGGGGCGAGCGGACGGGTTTCCTGATATCCCCGGAGCAGGGATGTTGCATTGTCTGGCAGGAACGCACCGTCGATGTCGAAACACCAGGCGTTGATGCACACCGCGAGGTCCCAGGTCAGAAAATCGTTACAGGCAAAGTAAAAATCGATCACGCCGGTCAGTTCGCTGCCCTTGAAGAACGCATTGTCCGGGAACAGATCGGCATGAACGATGCCGGTGGGAAGTGCTACGGGCCATTGCGTTTCGAGGAAGGAAAGTTCGTCCTCTATCCAGCCGCTGAGGCAGGGCTTCAGGCTGTCCGCCTTGTCGCTAAGCGGATCGAACAGGCCGCGCCAGTCGGGCAGGGTCAGATCGTTCGGACGGTTGAGCTCGAACCCGGCGGCGTCGCGATGGAGCCGGGCGCAGACGGCGCCGATGGCGGCGCAGCGTTCGGGTGTCAGGTCATCGCAATCGGCGCCGCGCCCGTCGAGAAAACTGGCAATCGCGGCCGGGCGACCGGCAAGTGTCAGCAATGTCCGGCCTTCGCGGTCGGAAATCGGCACGGGGCAGGGAAACCCCTGCGCGGCCAGATGTGACATCAGGCCCAGATAGAACGGGAGATCTTCCGCGCGGACGCGTTTTTCGTAGAGCGTAAGGATGAAATTACCGCGCCCGGTCCGTAACATGTAATTGGAGTTCTCGATCCCCTGCGCAATACCGGTGCAGCTTTCCACGCCGCCGATATCGTAGCGGGCGACAAAATCGCCGAGGGCGTCATCCGTTATGCGCGTATAGACCGCCATGCGGTCCCGGTCCCCAACGCTGCCCGGTCAGGCGTTCAGCGCGCGGGGCAGGCTGAACGTGACGTTCTCGTCGATGATATTGCGTTCCTCGACCGTCACGTCGAACTGCTCCGCCAGCGTATCGATCAGTTCCTGCACCAGAACTTCAGGCGCTGACGCCCCGGCGGTAATGCCAAGGGTCGACACCCCGTCGAGCCAGCCGTCTTCCATTTCCGCAGCACGCTGGATCAGCGTCGATTTGGGGCAGCCGATGGTCAGTGCGACCTCCGCCAGCCGGTTGGAGTTGGAAGAATTCGGCGCACCGAGGACGATCATCGCCTCGCATTCGTCGGCCAGTTCCTTGACCGCCGCCTGGCGGTTGGTGGTGGCGTAGCAGATGTCTTCCTTGCGCGGTGCTTCGATCTTCGGGAATCTGCGTTGCAGGATTCCGATGATTTCGGATGTGTCGTCCACCGACAATGTCGTCTGGGTGACGAAGGCGAGGTTGTCTGGATGGGGCACATCAACGGTTTCGGCCTGTTCGGCGTTTTCCACCAGGATCATCTCGCCGTTACGGAGCTGACCCATGGTGCCGATAACCTCCGGGTGGCCGGCATGGCCGATAAGGATCAGATCCTTGCCCTCTTTTTCGTGCCGTGCCGCATCGACATGCACTTTGGTGACCAGCGGGCATGTCGCGTCGAGATAGTACATCTCGCGTTCGTCGGCCTCGGAAAACACAGATTTCGGTACGCCATGGGCGGAAAACACGACGGGCACGCCTTCCGGCACCTCGTCGAGTTCCTCAACGAACACAGCCCCTTTGGTTTCAAGATCTTCAACCACATAGCGGTTATGAACGATCTCATGGCGGACATAGACGGGCCGTCCATGTTTTTCGATGGCGAGCTCGACGATCTGAATCGCCCGGTCGACGCCAGCGCAGAAGCCGCGTGGGCCGGCGAGTAGGATTTTAAGTGGTCTTTTGGTCATGTTTTTCCCCGGAAAGCCGCGCCATCATAGGCGAATCCGCCGCCTTGTGAAAACGCGTTCCGTTAACTACAGTCGTCGCCGAAACGACGCTAGAATATGACCTTCATATAGCGCGTCAGTTGAATTTCGTGAAGGGATGCAGGATGTCGGAACCCGTTATTGCGCAGAAATCTCCGTATGCCGTCGATGTTGAGGCCGGCCAGGAATACTGGTGGTGTGCCTGCGGCAAGAGCGGAAGCCAGCCGTTCTGCGACGGATCGCACAAGGGAACCGGCCTTTCACCTCAGCAATACGTCGCGACCGAGTCGACAAAAGTCTGGTTCTGCGGCTGCAAACATACCGCGGATGTCCCGATGTGCGACGGCACGCACAGCAAAATCTGATCCGGCTCATTCCTTCCGCCATACATATCGCGCGCACGGTTCGCGCAACCCTCGCCGTCTCGGCGCTTGGGTTGCTGGTGGCTGGCTGTGGGTTGTTCGACAAGGACATCAAATATAAATGCCCGGCGGTGTTTATTCTTGATGACGCCAAGGATCTGACCAAGTTCAAGCCGGGCCCGGGGCGGGATATCACCGATATCCTGTTCGAGGCGGAGATCGTCAATTTCGTCGGCGATTGCGACTATGATGAGGATGCGGGCGATGCCGAGATCGAGCTCTCCGTCCAGATCCGGGTCGAACGCGGTCCGGTGAATAAAGGCCGCCAGGTTGCTTTCGATTATTTTGTGGCGATCCCCAAATTCCAGTCGCAGTCCGAAGGCAAAAGCGTCTTCAACGTAACCGGCGAGTTCGAAGGCAACCGGACACGGATGCTGTAT
>JBLIMV010000057.1:0-7012 GCA_047638395.1 Paracoccaceae bacterium
GCTGGGCGCAGCTCAACTATCCCTATGGGGCATCGATCGAGGATTCGAAGGAAAAGTTTCAGTTCGACCTCTATTACATCAAAAACTACAGTCTGTTTCTCGATCTCATCGTCTTGATTCAGACTTTCCGGGTCGTCCTGTGGCCCAATGGTGCGCGCTGACGTGCTTGATTTCTTTATTGAATCGATAACCGGCAACATCGGGACCGTCAGCTATTCGATTTCCGCGCTGACATTCGTTCTGCTGACGCTTCTGCTGTTTGCAAGCTGGAAGCGTGGCTGGGTCGGCGCTTGGCTGATTGCCGCCAGCGTACTGACCGCGGCGTGGAGCGTGTCGACGGCCTATGGATATACAGCAGACGGCGGAAATCGTCTTGTGACCAATATCCTGGAAGTACTGCGTGGTGGCGGCTGGTTGCTGTTTTTGGCGGGCGTGCTTTCCAAAACCTGGGATACCGATGTTCACCGTAAATTCGGGCGCCTTGTTTTCCCGGCGATCATCGCGTTGTGTGTGTTCAATCTGTCCGTCAGTTGCCTCGAAGATACAACCGATCTCGATCTCGCCGGCAGTGTCGGGATAGACCTTGCGATCCTTGGTCGTCTGATTGTCGCGGTCGTCGGAATACTTTTGATCGAGAATCTTTATCGCAACACGAAGCGCGAGCATCGCTGGGGCATCAAATATGTCTGCCTCGGTATCGGCGGTATGTTCGCCTATGAATTCTTCATGTATTCCGACGGACTCCTGTTCCAGTCGGTCAATCCTGAACTGGTGGACGCCCGGGGTATTGTGAACGCGGTGATCGCACCGCTGATTGCCGTATCTGCTGCCCGAAATCCTGACTGGTCTCTCGATGTCACGGTTTCCCGGCGGGTTATCTTCCATTCCGCTACCCTGATCGGCGCGGGCATTTACCTGTTGTTGATGGCTGCCGCTGGATTCTACCTGCGCGAATTCGGTGGCGAATGGGGTCCGGCAGTTCAGGTGGTTTTCCTGTTTGCCGCAGTAATCCTTCTGTTTCTTACCCTTTTCTCGGGTAGTTTCCGGGCATGGGCAAAGGTCAATATCAACAAGTACTTTTTTACCTATCGCTACGACTACCGCGAAGAATGGCTGCGTCTGATCAGAACGATTTCGTCCGTCGGATCCGGGCGTGACCTGACGGAACGCGTTGTTCGGGGGCTCGCTGATATCGTCGAAAGCCCCGAGGGTACATTGTGGCTCTATAGCGAGCCGGACCAGTTCGAGTTACTGAAGTCGTGGAATAGCCGGGTGGTCGAAGGCACGCAGACCGCGGACCCGGAATTCGCGGCCTTGCTGGAAGAACATCAGTGGGTCATCAATCTCGACCAGTTCCGCGAAGACCCCGACCAGTACGACCAGCTGGTCATCCCCGACTGGCTGCGTGATATACGGGACGATGTCCGCGCATGGCTTGTTGTGCCGCTGCTACATCACGATCGGTTGCTCGGCATCCTGATGCTTGGGCAGCCACGCGTTCTGCGCGAACTGAACTGGGAAGATTACGACCTGTTAAAAACAGTCGGCCGGCAATCGGCAAGCTATCTGGCTGAACAGCAGTCGGCTCGGGCTTTGGCGGAAGCGAAACAGTTTGATGAATTTAACCGCCGTTTTGCCTTCGTGCTTCATGACATCAAAAATCTTGTCAGTCAGTTGTCACTCATGGTTAAAAACGCAGAGAAGCATAAAAACAATCCGGCGTTTCAGGAAGACATGCTTCAGACGGTTAGTGAGTCGGTCGAAAAAATGAACAATCTGTTGGTTCGGCTCCATGAAGGCGGGAAACAGGCAGCCGCCTCGACCGCTCTCGACCTGCCCAGGTTTCTGGCTCTGCTTGTGGAACGCAATACCCGGGCGGGCGGGCGGCTGACATTCACATGCGATATCGACGGGATTGCCGTAATAACGGATGAAGAACGGCTTGGCGCGGTCATGGCGCATGTTATAGATAACGCTCTGGATGCAATCGATGACGACGGCAGTATAAAGGTCCGTCTCGGAACGAGCGGGCGTGAAGCGGTAATCGAAGTGGAAGACAATGGGTGTGGTATGTCGGCGGACTTTATTAGGGACGAGCTGTTCAAACCGTTCAGAACATCCAAAGGTGCCGGATATGGTATCGGTGCTTTCGAAAGCCGGGAATACGTTCGTGAAAACGGTGGGCGCATGAACATTCAGAGTGAGACAGGCGTCGGTACGAAAGTTACCATCCGTTTGCCCGCGATCGTGCTGGCAGACGGTTTGATCACGATTGATCCGGCGACAACATGAGCGATAAGCAAAGAAAGCTTCTGATCGTCGATGACGATACAGGTATCCAGCGCCAGCTTCGCTGGAGCTTCGACGATTACGACGTATCTGTTGCCGGGGACCGCGAAGAAGCGATCGCCCAGTTCAGGTCGGAAGCGCCGTCTGTGGTGACAGTCGACCTCGGTCTGCCGCCGGATCCGGACGGCGCGTCGGAAGGATTTGCGACGGTCGAGGAAATTCTGAAGCTATCGCCCGATTCAAAGGTCATCGTCGTGACCGGCAACGAGGATCATGACAACGCATTGAAGGCCGTTGCACTCGGCGCCTATGATTTTTACCGCAAGCCGATTGATTCCGATGAGCTCGGGCACATCATTCAGCGCGCTTATCAGCTACACGACCTGGAACAGGAAAACCGACGGCTGGCGGAACGCGGTAGCGGTGCCGCGCTAACCGGTGTCATCTGTGCTGACCCTGAAATGCTCAAAGTCTGCCGCCTGGTCGAAAAAGTGGCACCAACCAGCGTGACCGCCATGCTTTTGGGGGAAAGCGGGACAGGCAAGGAAGTCCTCGCCCGTGCGGTTCATGAACTCAGTCCCCGGGCCGACAAGCCGTTCGCTGCTATCAACTGTGCGGCAATCCCGGAAAATTTGCTCGAAAGTGAGCTTTTCGGCCACGAAAAGGGATCGTTCACCGGTGCCGTCCGTCAGCAAAAGGGCAAGGTCGAGCTGGCCGATTCCGGTACGCTGTTTCTGGATGAAGTCGGTGATATGCCGGCGGCCATTCAAGCGAAGCTGTTGCGGTTCCTGCAGGAACGTACGTTTGAGCGCATCGGCGGACGACAATCTATCGCGGTTGATGTCCGTGTGATCTGCGCGACCAATCAAAAACTCGAAGAAATGATCGCCGCCGGCACATTTCGTGAAGATCTGTATTACCGGTTGAGCGAAATGGTGATTAACATTCCGCCGTTGCGCGAACGTCTCGGCGATGCGGAGATGCTGGCTCAGGCATTTTTACAGAAATTTGCCGAGGAACAGGGGAAATCCATCCGCGGCTATACCCGGGAAGCGCTGGCGGCCATCTCTGTCTATGAGTGGCCCGGAAACGTCCGTGAACTGGAAAACCGGGTGAAACGTGCATTGATTATGGCCGAGGGTAACCGGATATCGCCCGAGGACCTGGATCTCCAAGAGACGGATGGTAATGCCGAAATCCTTAACCTGGCCAAAGCGCGCGAAGATGCGGAAAAAAGAGAGATACCCCGCGCTCTGTCGCGCGCCGACGGTAATATAACTCAGGCTGCTAAACTGCTGGGTATAAGCCGTCCGACACTGTACGATTTGATGCGTCAGCATGGCTTCAAGGTCGATTAACTAAATCTGGCTATCGATGATCTCGACGTGCTGAATATTTGTGGTTTGATGCGTGTAACAAGGTCTCACATCGCCCCAATGGGAGAGTAAAGAATGAAGACGAAACTGACGAACAGATTATTCACAGCGACGGCGGTTGCCGTCAGTCTCGTCTGGCTGGGGGTCGCGGTACCCAACGTGGTTCACGCAGCAGCGGTCGATAAGGAAAAATCGGAAAAATTCCTCCGAGAAGCTCAGGAATTCATCAAGAAAGGTGACGGCAATGCTGCCGTCATTCAGCTTAAGAACGCGCTCCAGTCCGATCCGGGCAATGTGAGCGCGCGACAACTGCTGGGTGAAATCTATCTGCGGGTCGGCAATGGCCCGTCGGCCGAAAAAGAGTTCCGGGCGGCGATGCGCCGTGGTGCGAACGATACCAAAGTCAAAATTCTTCTGGCCCGCGCTTATCTGCTGCAGGGCAAGAACAAGGAAGCGCTCGAAGAGGTTTCCGGCGATGTTACAGACGAAGAATCCCGCCCCGATGCCCTGATCGTCCGCGGGCAGGCACTGCTCGGCCTCCGCGAATTTGAAAAGGCGCGCTCAGCGCTGACCGAGGCCGACAAACTTCGCCCAGAAGACGTGCGCGCAAAGATTGGTATGGCGCAGAGCTTCGTGAGCCAGGGCAAGATCAAGGAAGGCGAAGCGGAAATCGACGAAGCGCTTCGTCGCAAACCAAAATCCGTTGAAGCCCTTGTGCTCAAAGGTGAACTGCGGCGGCTGAACAAAGATCTCGACGGTGCGGTGCAGCAGTTCGACTTGGCCGTAAAGATCAACGACAAGAATCTGCTCGCCCGGCTTGGGCGCGCGGCATCGCTGATCGATCTAGGCAAGGACGAGGATGCCCAGGCTGATCTCGACACCGTTTTCCGGCGCGTTCCGAAACATCCCTTGGCGAGCTATTTGCAGGCTCTTGTCCTTGCAAAGAAGAAAGATTACGCCGCGGCTCAGGAAACCCTGCAGCAGGCCGGCCGGTTCCTTGATAACCATATGCCCAGTATCTTTTTGCGCGGCGCAATCAGTTATGCGCTGAACCAGTATGAGCAGGCCGTGGCGAGTCTTGAACGCTATACGCAAGCCGTGCCGACGAACACCCGCGCCCGTAAACTTCTCGGCGCCACACTGGTCCGCAAGCGTGAAGCCGCCCGGGCAATCGCCGTGCTTGAGCCGCTGGTCACCGAAGATACCAAGGATGCTCAGTTGCTGACGCTTCTGGGCAGCGCGTATATGCAGGTCGGCAAGTTTAATGAAGGAACGGCATATTTCAGTCGCGCATCTGATGCCGCGCCTGACGTTGCATCCATCCGGATGCAGCAGGCTCTTGGCAATCTCGCCCAGGGGCAGGCGGATGAGGCGGTCGGTCAGCTTGAAAATGCGATCAACCTTGATCCCGAAGCGCGCCAGGCAACGGTGCTGTTGGCTCTCGTCAAGCTCCGTAAACGCGATTTTGATGGCGCCCTGGTTGCGGCCAAGCGTCTTCAGGAGCAAATGAAGGACAACCCGCTCGCGGAAAACCTGATCGGGGCGGCGTATCTCGGGAAGGGTGATCGCAAAGCGGCGCGTGAGACCTTTGAGGCGGCGCTCAAGAAAAAATCGGATTTCCATCCCGCCCGGATGAATCTGGCGCAGCTCGACCTGCAGGATAAAAAGGTCGATGAAGCGAAGAAGCATTATGAGACCATCATCGAGCAGGACTCGAAGCACATGGGCGCGATGCTGGCGATGGCAAATATTTCCGCCCAGGAAAATGATCGCCCGGCCGTCATTTCGTGGCTCAAGCGGGCCGGCGAAGCAAACCCGAAATCGTTGACCCCCAATTTGCGGCTTATCCAGTTTTACGGTCGTAACCGGGATTTCGAGAAGGCAGTTGCTGTTGCACGCGGATTGTCCAACAGCCAGCCCGACAACCCCCGGGTGCTAGAGGCGCTAGGCCGTGCACAGACAGCGTCCGGTGATCCAATAGCCGCGGTTCAGACCTACCAGCGTCTGTCATCGCTCAATCCAAAATCTGCCGCGATACTGGGCCTGGTGGCCGGTGCGCAAATCACGGCGAAAGACCCGGAATCGGCGCGTGTCACATTGAAAGACGCGATTGCACTCGACGACAAATACCTTCCGGCAAAGATTGCGCTGGTCGAGCTTGAATCGTCTGAACAGAAGTTCGATGAGGCGTTGCGTCTCGCCGAAGAGCTGAAAATTTCGCAGCCTGAATCTCATTACGGCGAACTTCTGATCGGCGATGTGCTGATGCGTCAGAAGAAGTTTGCGGAGGCGGCAGTCGCATATGAAAAGGCAATCGCGAAATCGGACAGCGCGACGCTGGCTATCCGCCGCTTCAACGCGAACCGTCAGGCGGGCAGTACCGACAATGCCCTGAAAGACCTGCAGTCATGGGTCGACAAGAAAGATGACCGCGGCGCACGCCACGTTCTGGCGAGCGCTTATCTTTCTTCAAGCAAGAATGAAGATGCAATTCGTGAATCGGAGAAACTCCTCTCGAAAGAGGAAAATAATCCTGTTCTTCTCAACAATCTTGCCTGGCTGTACCAGCAGAAAAAAGACAAGCGGGCGGTTGAGTACGGCGAGCGAGCTTATAAAGCGGCGCCAAAATCGGCGGCCGTAATCGATACCTTGGGCTGGATCCTTGTCGAGCAGGGACACGATGTGAAACGTGGTGCCGAATTATTGGCGAAGGCGCATCAGATCGCGCCGAAGCAAGGCGACATACATTACCACCTCGCTTACGCGCTGAATAAGAATGGTCAGGCGCCTGAAGCCAAACGCAATCTCGAACGCCTCATCGGGTCCGGCGTCAAATTTCAGGCACTGGACAAGGCGAAAGCGCTGTTGAAGCAGCTCGGCGGGTAAGGGCTGCTAAGGGTCCGTTGGACCGCTCAAGAGTGCGTAAACTTCGTGCGGGGTAGAGGGCCGTCCGCCCACCTCGTTTATAAAGTAGTCGAAGTACCGGTCGAACCGGTCGAGGAACACAGCGAGGTCGTCGTCATTCCGCACGTAAGGGGTACATCCCGGTTCGAGCGACGGACTATGATAGGTAAAGCTGAAAACCCGGCGGCCTGCAGCCAGCATCATGCCCGTCAGCCGTCGATGCTCCGAAGGCGTAATCCCCTCGGGCGTCAAGACGATCCGGTCCAGCAGACGCAATCGCGAACTTATCCCCGTCAGTTTCAAGGCCCGCCCGAGCGGCGAATTGATCCGGTTCCAGCCGGCCCAGCCGAGACCTGCAAACATCCCGGTAAACCCGGCGGACAGTGGGATTTCCAGAATTCGGTCTTTGCCGAACCAGTAAGGCGCGGCGGCGCAATGGCGGA
>JBLIMV010000058.1:0-6946 GCA_047638395.1 Paracoccaceae bacterium
AAGCGCGCCGTGCATATCTGCTACGGCTACGGCACCGAGGTCGTCCTGAAATGGAAGGACGCCAATACCGACTGGAGCCATTATAACGCCACCCTGCCGCTGATCGCCGAAAGCTCCATCGACCAGATTTCGATCGAGACCGCGGCGTCCGGCGTCGATCTCAGCGTGCTGGATTGTCTTGCCGGCAAGGATGTGATGGTCGGCGTGATCGATGTCGGCACAGAGGAAGTGGAATCGGCGCAGGTCGTCGCCGACCGTATCCGACATGCGATGGAACACGTTTCCGCCGAGCACCTGATTGCGTGTACCGATTGCGGCATGGTGCCGCGCAGCCGCCGCTCCGCTGAGGGCAAGATGAATGCGCTGGCCGCCGGTGCGGCGCTGGTGAACCGGGAGCTTGGCGCCTGAAGGGGCCAAGCTCCGTACGAACCGACTGGAACCTGCGCGCTAAACGCGCAGACTGCCCTCAGACTTTGTTCAGCAGGCTGAACGTGCGTTCCCAGGACTGCTCTGCCGCTGCTTCGTTGTAGGCCGGGCCATGGCCGGGGAGCATATAGCCGTGCTCCACGCCGCCCGGATAGAGGAATACTTCCGCGTCGTCGCGCGCCGAAAAAGTCTGTTTGACCTCGTCGATGACCGCCATTGGCGCGGCCCGATCGTTGTCACCCCAATGGAAGCTGAGCGGACAGTTTACATCCGGCATGACGTCGAGGTGCTTGTCCATGAATGAGCCATGGTAGGAGAGGCCCGCTTGAATGCCGCATCTGGCTGCGGCGACGAGGGCGAACGGGCCGCCGTAGCAGAACCCCATGACAGCAACCTTGCCATTGCAGTCGTCCCGCGCGCGGAGATCGTTGATCACATCCGCAACATCACCGAAGGCCTGATCGAACGGGGTCCGCTCCATGCGCGCGAATGCGCGGGTGCGGCCTTCTTCATCGTGGCCGATGACCCCCTGATCTTCGTCGCGCCAGAACGGATCGGGGATGACTGCGATGTAGCCCTCGCCCGCGAGCCGCTCGGCAACCATGACCATATCGTGATTGACGCCGTAAATGGAGGGGACCGCCACGACCGCGGTGGCGGGACTCCCGCTGGGGAACGCCGCCATGCAGGGGATATTTCCGCCCCCCGAGGCGGCGACATTTATCTCGGTTACAGCCATGGTCTTTACCTTTTTGTTTAATCTGCCCGGACTCCCGCTTTTTTAACGGATGTCATGCTGGCTTGCAAAGCCACCACAGGCTGCGTCTGGATAACACCCGTTGATGAAAAAAGGCGACGTCCCCTGACAGGGACGCCGCCTTTCTGAATCCGGGGTGAACCGGAATTTACATGCTGAGCGGGATGAACTTCGGTGCCGATTCAGCGGTCTTTTTGCGGTCCATCTCGGGCAGCGGGATCAGGCCCTTGTCTGCCAGATAGCCGTCCGGGCCCCAGGCTTTTTCAGCCGTGAACTCGGACACATATTCCTTGATGCCTGGCACGACACCGACATGGGCGTTCTTGACGTAGAAATACATGGAGCGCGAAATCGGGTACTTGCCGTTGGCGATGGCGTCGAATTCCGGTGCGGTGTCGTCAATGACGCTGCCCTGGACCTTATCTGTGTTCAGGTCGAGAAACGAGAAGCCGAAAATGCCAAACGCATTCGTGTTGGCGACGAGCTTCTGAATGATCAGCACGTCGTTTTCGCCGGCCTCAACGAAGCCACCGTCTTCCCGGATGCCGTGGCAGATCGCCTTGTACTTGTTCTTGTCCGATTTCCGCATGCTCTTGATCGCGGAGAACTGCTTGCAGCCGCCTTCCATGGCAAGTTCGACGAAGGCGTCGCGCGTGCCCGACGTCGGGGGCGGGCCGAGAACTTCGATCTTCTTCTTCGGCAGCGACGCATCGATGTCGCTCCACATTTTATAGGGGTTCGCCTGCAGCTTGGAGCCATCGGCATTGGCCGGGACGCTCTTGGCAAGGGCGAGGAAGAGCTGCTTCAGGGTGATCTTCATCTGGGCGGCCGCTTTGGCGTTTGCCAGCACGATGCCGTCAAAACCGATCTTGACCTCGGTGATCTTGCTCACGCCGTTCTTGGCGCAGAGGTCGACTTCGGATTGCTTGATTCGGCGTGAGGCATTGGTGATGTCGGGGTACTGAACGCCGACGCCGGAGCAGAACAGCTTCAGCCCGCCGCCGGAACCGGTCGCTTCAACGACCGGGGTCTTGAAGTCGCTGGTTTTGCCGAACTGTTCCGCGACCGTGGTCGAGAACGGGAAAACGGTGGATGATCCGACGATACGGATCTGGTCGCGCGCCTGTGCGCTGGTGGCAAGGGCCACGGTCGCGGCCGCTGCAATTGCAATAATGCGTGTGGTTGTCATTTCGCCTCCAAAGGAGCATTCCGATTTACGCGGAGGGCGGAACATCCAGTTTCACGCCGATCCGGCCGACGCCAATCGCCGACACCCGCAAACTAGGAATGCTGTGCGATGATAGTGTGAACCTTATATGACAGTTTTGTGACGCGGTTTTTATTGCCGCGGGGATCGCGCAAACCCAGGCCCGGCAAGTCAGATAATGCCGGATGTTTGAGAGGCGTTCCGCACGGCGCGCGGCGCCGGCCTTCCTGCTCTCACTCGAAGCTGAACGAGATCATCCGGTTGTTGTGGCGCGCGGTTACCGGGATAGTGCCGCCGGCCAAGATTTCGATCGGCCTGTCCAGAATATGAACCGCCTGTTCCCAGTGATTGCCGGGATTGCTGGTTGGCCCGGTATCGTATTCATGGGAGTCGTCGAGCATCAGCCGGAACCAAAAGATAACCCCGTGGCAGACGGCATCTTCTGTCGCCGAGACCGTCAGCGGCTTGCTCTCCGGCAGGATCGGGTCGCCGGTAAAATCGAAATTGAATATCGGGAATGGGCGGGAAATCATTCGGTGCGGAAAGCTTGAAACCGTCAGCTGGTGATAGGGTTTTTTGAAAGTATTGAATTCAGACAGATCGAATCCGGATACCGTGTGGACCTTGGCGCGTTTGTATATCTCTTCGCTTTCGAACAGGGCACCGATGACCTCGGCCCGTTGCGGGATAATGACTGCATCCTCCGTCAGCAGGTTTGCCCGCGCATGTCTGATCGTACTGACGACATGCTCGCCCAGGACACCTACATCGAATGTTTCGGTGACCAGGATATCGGCCTTTTTGGTCAGATCGGGACCGACTTCCATCGCCGTCGACAGCTTGTTGTGAATGGTGACGGTTTTACCATAGCCGTTCGTGTCGACAATCTTTTGCGCAACGTCCGCGATGGGCGTTACCACCTCTACCGTATCCACCCGGGCAGCACCTGCGCGCGCTGCCATAAGGGCAAGCAGACCCGAACCGCTGCCAATATCGAGGACGTGTGAACCCGGCCTTATGGCGGCTTTCAGCGCGCCTTCGAACGCGTCGTTACGCGCCGTATCGTTCATCATCGGGAAATGCCAGAAGGATACTTTCCGGGTGAGCAGGGCGTCGTAGGCGAGGCGGGCATCGCGATGGTTGGGTTCCAGATCCAGTGCCTTCCGATAGGCCTCCGCGGCATCGTCCGGTCTGCCCAGTTTGGTAAGTACATTGCCGCAACCGTAATATGCCGCGACATAGCCGGGGGAGATTGAAATCGCTAAGCGGTAATTTACAAGCGCGCCATCCGGATCGCCCGTGGCCTCCAGCGCCCGGCCGAGATTCAGATATGGCCCCGATTCCTCCGGGGGCAGTGATGCCGCTTTCCGGTACTGGATGATGGCCTCTGACAACTTGCCCTGAGCCTCCAATATGACGCCGAGATTATTGACCGCTTCCGCGTCATTCGGGTGCACCGACAGGTACTTTGAATAAGCTGCGGCTGCGCGATCCGACTGGCCCATATCCTTCAGCGCGCCGCCGAGATTCCGGTTTGCCGCAGCGTAACTCGGCTCGATTGCGAGCGCTTTCTCCAGGGATTGGACGGCCCCGGCTGCGTCACCACGCTGCAAAAGTGTGGCGCCCAGATTCATGTGGGCGACGGCATAGCCGGGGTCGATCTCGATTGCTTTCCGATAGCTCTTTATCGCACGGTCGATTCTGCCCTGCTGCTGGAGTGCATTGCCGAGGTTGCTGTGTGCTTCGACGTAATCCGGCTTCGCCCTGATTGCCCGTTCTATGAAGTCGATAGCGACTTTGTATTTGCCGGCGGTCATCGCTGTCACGCCGAGGAAATGCAAAGCCGGTGGATGGTTTGGCATTTCCTTGAGGATTGCCTGATAGCCGCGTTCCGCTTCGGACAATCGTCCCGCCGCATGATACTGCTGGGCAATATCGAATATTCGCTCGATCTCGCTGTGTTTCTCCGGCGTGAGATCGGTTGGGTGTTGCGGAGGCGATTTGGCCATATTGCGGGCTTTGCTGTTCTGTGCTCGCGATACGATACCGGGTCAGGATGCAAAAATCATCCGCCACGCCGTGTCGCGCTCAGTGGCGGGTATTTTCAGTTGTCATTGAAAAATGGTGCCGCCTGGGTGACTCGAACACCCGACCCCCGCATTACGAATGCGATGCTCTACCAGCTGAGCTAAGGCGGCCCGTGCAATCCGGTTTGTCGATTGCAGGCGGAGAAATAACGCCTAATGCGGAGACAAACAAGAGGATAAGCGTCGGTGTGTTTTCTGGACAGCTTCCTGACAGCTTCAGGGCCGGGAAGGAGCATCCCTGGCGCCTGTATCGTCCGCCCCCGTCGGGGCATCTTCCACATCGTCATCCGGCGCATCGCCCATATTCTTGTCCTCTACCGGGATTTCGTCTTCCAGCAGCAGGGTGCCGTCATTCTGATCGAGAACGGTGCCGGTGGTCGCATCGCCAAGTTGCAGGCCCAGTGCCGGCGCGCGGGCCGGCGGCTCCCACGTTAGTGTTCCCAATGCCTGACAATTGCCGCAAACCGGCGTCCAGTCTCCCCAGGCGGCGCCGCAGTCACCGCAGATCCAGGCCGGATCGGGCGGCGCGTCGGAGGCGCGCAGCAACCAGGTGCGGACGGCATCCGGGTTATCGCCCGACCGTTCCTCAAGGTCGGCCATCATCCGGCAGACCCTGGCGGGCGGATCGTCGCCGGCAGCCTTTTCCAGGTGATTGCGTGCTTCGCCCCATAGTGCCGCTGCCAACGCGGCCTCGGCGAGCGCGATATGGCTTTCCCGGTGATCCAGATTGAAGGACAACAATCGCTCGAACCGTTTGACCCGTTTCAGCGGATCGCCATTCGCCTTGTCCATATCGCCATAAAGACGGGCAAGCTCGGGATGCGGGGTGCGCCCCCAGGCATCCTGGATCATGCGTGTCGCCGGGCGCGTCTTGCCAGCGCGTATCATCAGGTCCGCGGTCCGCAATACGGCAGGCAGAAACTCCGGTGCGAGCGAATTGGCGCGTTTGGTGAATTTGAGCGCTTCGGTCAGGTCGCCATCGGCCTCGGCCTCGCCACTGCATCCCAGCAGTACCGTTGCCCGGCGGTCGCGGGCCGCGTCGGCGGTGACCGCACGGCGTTTCACCGCTTCTTCCAGCGTCGACAGGGCTGCGCGCCAGCGACCGTCGGCAATCTGCAGGTCGAACATGGTGTTGAGAACCCAGGGGGTTTTCGGCTGCAGCTGATAGGCCCGTTCGGCATATTCCAGCGCACCGCGCCGGTCGTTGTTCTTCTGCGCCTGGATCAACAGGCCGCGGACGCCGAGAAAAGCGGTTTCGGGCCGTTCCAGCATCGCACTGAAATAACGGGTGGCGGCTTCTTCGTCGCCGTTTAGCTGGGCCGCCTGCGCGGAGAGCAGCATCGTGAGTGGCGGCTCTTCCAGGAGCACATCGGCGCGCCGTGCCTGGCGATTGGCCTCATCGGGATCGCCGGCGGCAACGGCGACCATGCCCTGGGTCAGCGCGCGGTAGCCGCGTTCACGCCGCGATGTCCGCAGGCTTTCACGTATACGTCCCGGTGTGCGGCCGATCACCCGGAAGAACCCGATCACGATCAGAGCAGCCGCCAGCAGGATTGCGGCGGCCAGCACGAAGCGGCCAACCGACATTTCAATCAGCCAGCCCTGCCATTCGATCGAGACTTCGCCGGGCCGGTCGCTGAACCAGATCGCCGCGGCGACGACGATGGCCAGTGCGGCGATAATCGTAATCGTAAACCGGATCATGACGGGTCCCCCGCGGCGGCGCCGGTCAGGGCAATTTTATCCAGGGCGGTCCGGGCGCGGTCGGCGGCAAGCCGTGCCTGTGCGGCTTTCAGCCAGTCGGCTGCGGCCTCTGCGCCAGGACCGGTGAGCGCCGATATTTCTTTCGCGGTTGTTGTCAGGTCGCCGCGCCGCGCTGCCATTTCGGCCCGCGCGAGGATCGCGTCGGTGTCCGTCCCTTTACCGTCGATCCGGCGCACGGTCACGAAGCCGGTCAGTTTTGCCACTGTCCTGTCGATCCAGCCGGCGTTCTTTGGCTGGCGATCTGCCGCGACGGCGGCGGTGACCGCGGTGGGCAGGCGCGCGAACAGATCGCTGCGTGTCGCGACGCCGGTTGATGCCAGGGGTTCAATCACATCAAGGACGGCGGCGACCGAAGGCGCTTCTCCCGCGGCCTCTTTGAGGGCTGTCAGCTCCGCCGCAAAGGGGGCAGCGTCATACATTGCGTCACGCAATTTCCGCGCGGCAAGGGCGATGGTGTCGGTCTTGCCGGCGAGCACCGCTGCTTTCCGCGCGGCGTCCAGGTTTTTCTCCAGACCGGTGATTCTGCCGGTCGCCTCATTGATCGTCGCGGAAAGTTTTCCGGCGGCATCCGTGCGCTCCGTGGCCAGCGCTTCGGCCTTTTGTTTTGCGGTTTCCGCAGCAGCGCGCGTCTCTTTTTCGGCGGCGAGTAGCTGGTCGAGCGCCGCGATACGACCTTCGAGCGATGTGATTTCCGCTGCCGCCGTT
>JBLIMV010000059.1:0-6736 GCA_047638395.1 Paracoccaceae bacterium
GCGGCCACTTCGGCTCCAGCTTCTGGGGTACGTATACCCAGGTCGAGCTGACCGGTCTCACGACCCTTTTCCACGGTTTCGCGGAATTCAACTACGGATCGAACAATCACGCTATTGCCGGTGGGGAGGCCAGCACCAGTCCCATGAATCTGTCGGTATTCGAGTATGCGATCACCGTGATCGATGGCCAGATCAACTTTTCCGGCACCGACACCGCGACAAACATCCAGGAATTCAGCCTAACCCATACCGATGCCGGTATTCTGTTGGCCAATCTTACCCAGATCGGCTTCCGCTCCCACAACACCACCGGCACTGAACCGGTTTGGCTGGATGACATCAGCATGCAGTTGCACACCATGGAGGTGCCGGCGCCCGGCGCTCTGCCCCTGTTCGCCCTCGGCCTGACAGCTTTGTACCTGGCAAAACGCAAACGCGCTGCCTGACGCCAAGCTCGGGCAGTTAAACGAAGCGGCGGTCCAGCGTATTCGGACCGCCGTTTTCTTTTGCCCGAAAGAGTCCGCTTCGGGGCAGGAGCAGACGTTATAACGGCTGCCCGCGAAGGCCTGCTTCAAGACCATAAGCAGACGTCGGGTCGCGGGCTCTCTGCTTTCTGCCGGTAGATCTGCCAGCGTACGCCGCGGTTTATTCAGCCGCCGCGACGCCGGGCCGGCCCAGACCCGCGGGCGCTGCGCCCGGTTTGAACTTCAGGTACAGAACGGCCACAAAAACAATCGCGATGAAGGGCAACAGCACGACGCAGATCGACTCCCAGCCCACCGCATTGTGCAGCAGACCGGCAGAGAACGAAAATACAGCCACGGACTGAAACACCAGCGCGTCGTTGAGGCCCTGGGATTTATTCTTTTCTTCGGGCCGGTACGTTTTGGTCAGCAACGTTGTCGAGCCGACAAACAGAAAATTCCAGCCCATGCCCACGCAAATATTGGCGGCGAGGAAAAAACCGAGAGAATGGCCTGACAGACCGATCAATGCGGCTGCACAAGACAGGACCAGGCCGGCGATCAGAACATTGATGAGACCGATCTTGCCGATCAGCCAGCCGGTGAAAAACGATGGCGCGTACATGCCGAACATGTGCCATTGGACAACCAGCGCGGCCGTCTCATACCCGTAGCCATACTCTTTCACCATGGCCAGCGGCGTTGCCGCCATCATCAGGACCATCACGCCCCAACCGATCACCGCGCACAGGACGGCGACCACAAACGCGGGTTGTCTGGCAATTGTACCCAGCGAACGGCCGGTCGTCTCGAAGGTTTGCTTCACCACCGGCGGGAACCGAACGAACGAAACCACGACAATCAGAAGCAGGGGAATGAACGCCAGAACGATGAAGGTGCTGGCGAACTGATAGGGCGGGTTGGGGCGCCCTGACTCTGCTGCAAGGACAGCAATCGCCGGCCCGCAAATAAATTCGATCGCCCGCGCAAAAGAATCATTTTCCAGCCATGCCGCAGCGACGTCGTGGGTCCATTTGGATATTTCGGGCCCCACAAAGGCGGCGACGATACCGCCACCCACCACCAGGGAAATGGCGATGCTGCGCCATTTGTCATTGGCCACTTCAGCCGCGGCAAAACGGAAAGAATGGCCGGAGATCGTATACGCGCCAAAAAACAGGATGGCGACCAGGTACAGAGCGAACGATCCTTGAAAAATCGCGATCGCCGCCACCAATGCACCGGTCGACCCCATGAGCGCGCCAAAGATAAACCCCGCCTTGCGACCGAAGCGCCGCATGATGAAGGCGAGTGGAATGGAAAACGCTGCCGTCGCTTCCCATTGCAGGGCCTGCGGCAACGTCGCCAGCGCGTTATTGGACGCGAGCGCCAGGCCCACCAGTGCCGAGACCGACATCACGACACCGGTCGAGGTGTTGAAGACCGCCTGGCACACGGCCAGCAAAGCGATATTCCGCTTCATCTTGAGCGGCGGATTAGAATTGGTCATCAAGGCTCCGGGGTGTGGATTTGCCGAGGGATACGTATGGGCGATGTGGATTGTCGTTAAATGCAGCGTAACTGGCAAGCGGTCTCCTGCTAGGTCCAACACGTCCACCCGGGGCTCCATAAGCGGACATCGCGAAATCTCGAAACCAGCATCGCTGTTGGCGTTTAAGTGTCGGTAGACTTTACGCTTTTGTCGCGAGGGCGCCGTTTTCTTTTGTTTGAACGACTCCGTTCTGGAACCTAAAGTGTGAAGCTCCGCTTATAGGCAGAAAGCCGAACGTTTCCCATATCGATTAAGCGGTCTTGGCGTCGGGCCTGACAAGGAACCAGCAGGCGGTTCCTCAGAACCGCGACGGCTTACATCCCGAAGCTGGTGGTCTTTGCGTTGCCGTCGCGCAGGCGGCGATAGCGGGCCAGCGCCCAGAGCGGGAAGTACACCGGATAGCCGTGATACATCAGGTAGAACACCTTCGGGAACCCGACCGCATTGTAATGCTGTTCATCCCACTTACCGTCGGCATGGGGCGCGTCCATCAGGTATTCGATGCCGTCTTTGACCACGTCCGACTCCGTCTCGCCCGCGGCCATCAGCGCCAGCAGGGCCCAGGATGTCTGGGTCGGGGTCGAGGTTTTGGCCTCGCCCTTGTGCTCGTGCCAGTAGGTCGCGCCGTCTTCACCCCAGCCGCCATCGGCGCGCTGCTGCAGGTTCAGCCAGGCAACTGCGCGCACCACCGCCGCATCGTCCGTGGGGATGCCGATCGCGTTGAACGCGGACAGGACCGACCATGTGCCATAGACGTAATTGGTGCCCCAGCGGCCGAACCAGGATCCGTCGTCTTCCTGCTCGGCGCGCAGATAGGTAACCGCTGCTTTGACCGCCGGGTGATCCTTGCCGTATCCGGCCTGCGCCAGGAAGGACAGGCACCGGGCGGAGACATCTGCGGTCGGCGGGTCGAGCAGGGCGCCGTGATCGGCGAACGGAATATGGTTCAGGTAATAATGTGTGTTGTCGACGTCGAACGAGCCCCAGCCGCCGTTCTTCGACTGCATGCCGATGATCCAGTTGGCGGCGCGCCGCAGCGTCTCATCATTCGCAGATGAATCCGCGCGGTCGAGCGCCATGCCGACCACGGCCGTGTCGTCCACGTCGGGATAGAAATCGTTGCGGTACTGGAAGGCCCAGCCGCCCGGGTCGACATTCGGAGCCTTGCTGCCCCAGTCGCCCCGCACATCGGTAATCTGCAGATCGCGGATCCAGGCGGTGGCCTTTTCGATCGGCGCACTCGATGTCGGCTCGCCGGCTTCCATCAGCGCCTGCATCGCAAGTGCGGTATCCCAGACCGGAGACAGGCAGGGCTGGCACCATGCCTCGTCCTTGCGCTCGACCAAAAGCTTGCGGATCGCCTTGCGCGCGGTCTCGTAATGCGGGTGGTCGTCGGCATAGCCGAGCGTGCGGAAGGCCATGACGGTATTCGCCATCGCCGGGAAGATACCGCCGAGACCGTCTTCGCCGTTCAGCCGCGCGGTAATAAAGGCGACCGCCTTGTCGATGCTGTGGCGGCGTGCGCGTTTCGGGACCAGGGGCTCGATGCGGCGCAGGACCATGTCGAGGGCGAGGAACGCATAGCCGAGCTTGGCGCCGGTATGGTTCACCATGTAGCGGCGTTCTTCTTCCGGCGGGGTGGTGAACAGCTCGCGGATATCGACCTTGTCCGGGTTTTCCGCGCGCGGTTTTTCGGCCATCAGGATCAGCAGCGGCGCGATCACCGTGCGCGACCAGTACGATACCTTGAGGATGTTGAACGGCGACCAGCGCGGCAATGCCATGATGCCGATCGGCATCACGGGAATTGCGCGCCACGGCACCTGCTCGAACAGGGCCAGCGTGATCCGCGTGAAGACGTTTGCGTTGGCCGCGCCGCCATGGGCGAGGATCGTCTCGCGGGCACGCACCATATGCGCGTCCTCCGGGTCGTCGCCGGCAAATTTCAGGGCGTAATAGGCTTTGACGCTGGCACTGAGATCGAAATCGCCGTCGTGAAACAGCGGCCAGCCGTGATGGCGGTCCGACTGAATGCGGCGCAGGTATTTCGCCATCTTGGCTTCAAGCTGCGGCTCTGGCTCGCCGAGGAAGTGGTTGAGCAGCACGTATTCGGCGGGGATCGTCGCATCGGCTTCCAGATCGTACAACCAGTGGCCGTCATCGCGCTGCTGCGCGCGCAGGGATGTCGCCGCCGATTCAACCTCGTCATCGAGGCGTGCGTCGAACGCGGCCGGAGACATCACGCTATGAAGCGCTGCCTTTCCGCTGCCGCTGCCGCCATCGGGATGTCGGGCTCTGGAGCCTTCCACTGAAGTCACCTTACTGCTTTATCGTTCACTGAGTGTTGGTCGCCAGAGCCACCTACTGCATTCAGAACGCGAAGCTTTTTGCCGTTCTGTTGCACCGCACACTGACATATATCGGTCACAACACACCATAGCGCAAGGTAATCCATAATTTTTCCGGTGTGGACAGGCCGGCATCGTCGTCCAGGTCGCGCCAGCCATTTGCAATCATGCGGTCGAGAATCCGGCGGTAATTCATCATCATGACCACCGCAGGTTTCAGGGCCCGGGCGTCGCTCTGGGCCAGCAGGCGGTCCGCCGCGGCGTATTTTTCACGCGCTCTTTCGGCGACGGAAGCGCAGATTTCCGGGAGTTTCGGGCTGGCGAGAATCTCGTCCGGGGTGCCGATCGCCACACCATGGGCATCGAGCTGTTCGCGCGGCAGATAGAGCCTGCCCATGGCCGCGTCGTCCTTGAGGTCGCGGAGGATGTTGGTCAGCTGCAACGCGGTACCGAGCGTGATCGCGAATTGTTGAGCCGTGGCGCTCGAATCGCCGAAGACGTGCACCGATAACAGACCAACCGCGCCGGCGACCCGGTTGCAGTACAGCTCCAATTGCTTGCAGTCGGGTGCCACGATGGTCTCGTCGGTATCCATCTCCATGCCGGCAATGACCTCGAAAAAGTCCTTCTTTTCAAGGTTGTACATGCGAATGGAGCGCGCCAGCGCGCGCAGGACATGGCTGTCTGATCCGACCTGGTCAGGGGCGTAAAGGGCCTCGATTTCGCGGCGCCAGGCGTCGAGCTGGAGGCGTTTTTCTTCGACCGGATCGGTGCCATCGGCGATATCGTCGACTTCACGGCAAAAAGCATAGATCGCGAACATCGCGTCGCGGCGGTCTTCCGGCAGGATTCTCATCCCCCAATAGAAGGACGACCCGGCGGCGCGGGTGACGGCGCGGACATGTTCGCGCGCTGCGGCGTCAGGATCGCTTGCGGGATTGCCTGCGGTGTTCGGAGAGACCATCGGAGGAGTGTATCGATGTGCGCGTCGAATCAGAATCCCATCATTTCGAATACCGGCCCTATTTCGCGATTTGTGCGACCGCTTGACTCATTGACGGCCAAATCGGTACAATTTTGTCTCATATATGAAACAGGTGTCTCAAATTTGAGACACCTGAACAAAACGCCTTTAGAAACAATTCGTTACAAAAGGCAGCAGGAGGGCAGATGGAACAGGAACAGCGGGTCCGTGAACCCGAGAACATCCTCTGGCAGACACGCACCCATGAAGAAACCGCGTTCGAGCGGCGTCTGGCCGATGCGATGGAGCGCGCCTTCATCGCGGGCGTGACGGAGCTTGAGGCGCTGGTCGACTATCTCAACGCCGCCGGTGTGCGCGACGAAGAGAACCGCGCCTGGACGGTCGATGCCTACCGTGCCGTGATCGCCCGGCTCGGGGCCTGATCCGCATGACCGATGCTGTTGGCGCCGGTGCATTCGGAGATGTGCGGCTGGAATTCCGCGACGTCACCAAGAAATTTCAGGACCGCCAGGGTTCCGGTCAGACGGTCGTCGCTGTCGAAGGGGTGACGCTTTCGGTCCGTGACGGCGAGGTCGTATCGCTGATCGGGCCGTCGGGCTGTGGCAAGTCGACCCTGCTCAACATGGCGTCCGGCCTGAACGGCACTAGCGGCGGCGAGGTTTTCGTCGACGGTGAGGAAGTCGTCGAGGTCAACGAACATGTCGCGTTTATGCTGCAAAAAGATCTGCTGCTGGCATGGCGCTCGATCCGCGAGAATGTCGAGCTCGGACTGGAAATCCAGGGTGTTGAGAAGGGCGAACGCCGCCGCCGGTCGGATGACTGGCTGGCGCGCTGCAAGATCGCCGACTTCTCCGAGCATTATCCGCATCAACTGTCCGGCGGGATGCGACAGCGCGCAGCCCTCGCCCGCACGCTGGCCACCGATCCGCACGTGCTGTTGCTCGATGAGCCGTTCTCGGCGCTCGATGCCCAGACAAAAATGATCCTGCAGCAGGATCTTGCGCGCACGCTGGCCGATGCCCGCAAGACGGCGCTGTTTATTACTCACGACCTGGTCGAGGCGGTTGCGCTGTCGGATCGTGTGCTGGTGATGAGCCAGCGCCCCGGCAGGATTATCGAGGAGATCGACGTCGATATCCCCGGGCGCGACAATCCGATGGAGCGCCGGAAAGATCCGAAGATAGGCAACTACGTGGCGCAGCTTATGTCACTGCTCCATGTCGGAGAGGCCGAGCTTGAACTGGCCTGACATGAAGGCCACGCGAAACCCGAGACGAAACGTACGAGACGAACAACGCAGACGAAAAACACTTAATTGCACTCAACCGCATGACTTAACAGGGAGACCCATCATGCACTTCACCAAAAAAATTATCGCAGCCTCTGC
>JBLIMV010000060.1:0-6427 GCA_047638395.1 Paracoccaceae bacterium
GCGGCTTCATCGTCGATGTGCATGATGCCTTCGCGGACGCGGCAGAGGCCAAGCACGAATACAATGTCGACCTGATGGACTCTCTCGATGGCGCAACAGGATATGACGGTGTGGTCGGCGCGGTGTCGCACGATATCTATGCTGGATACGGTGCTGCCGATTTCGCAAAACTGGCGGCCGATGACGGCGTCATCGCCGACGTTAAGGGAATGTGGCGGGACATCGGCCTGCCGGCGGGCTATCGCCGCTGGCAGCTCTGATCGCTTAATCTGTTCCGGGCGATGGCCGGTTCAGACCGCCCCGCTGATTGCTAACCGTCGCTGAGCCGCGTAAGCGCCCATTTGACCTGCGCTTCGCCCTGGCTCGTCGCACCCGCGATAACGATCTGTTCGGATCGGCGAGAATCATATCCATCCCCGAGATAGATGCTTTCCTGCAAACTGGCGACACCGCCGGAACAGCGCATCCGCCAGCCTGATTTATCCGGCAACCTCAGCAGAACCGACGCGCCGTCCTTCACCAGTGAAGC
The DNA here is from genome assembly GCA_047638395.1 of Paracoccaceae bacterium. Taxonomy (GTDB): domain Bacteria; phylum Pseudomonadota; class Alphaproteobacteria; order MPNO01; family UBA830; genus CAXBCP01. Next base: position 530 of record JBLIMV010000060.1, read on the forward strand.
CTTCACCGACGGATGCAGATGAAAGCGGATTGCGAACCGGTGCTCGCCGGTCCCTTCCAGGGTGTCTTCGCCGCGCACATCGGTGCCCGACGCGTTGACGTAAATACGCCGGCGATGGATCAGACCGAGCGCCGTCTGATATCCGTCATGGCCGAGATCGAGCCACGTATTGCCATCCGCTTCAAGTCGTTCCGCCGTGACGTTTTCCGGGCGCTCACCGATGGAGCCGTCATCGCGCAGCTCGGTCGAATTCCGGTCATCGACGATCATGGTCGAATGCGCGGCGGTCGACCGCTGGGCGAGCTTCCATCGTGCATCACGCCCCGCGTAAGCGCCGCAATTTACGATGATCCGCTGCTTGCCGACGCTCATCTCGAAACTCAGCGTGCCGGCATGTGCGCCCTTGCCGACCGGGGACGGCGCACCGCAATCGGCGATCACCAGCGTGCGGTTCGCCATAAACCGCTCAAAACCTGTATGTGGCGCAGACGTCAGCGGCTTACCGCGCGATTCCGCCTTGGTCAGAACAACGTCGACCAGCCAGGCCTCGCCCTCATTGGCGCCATTGAACAAAGCAAGTCCGCCATCGCCGTGACGATAGAACCGCAGCATCGGCGCCGCCCGGTCGATCGCCCGCTGGAGGGCTTCCGGCACATCGATATTTGATGCCTGCAACACGGAGCGCAGATCGATCAGATGGCGCAGCGCCGCCATCTGTGCCTGAGGGCTGCGTTCGATATGTCCGCCATCGGGCAGGATCTGGCGTTCGCACATCGCCGCCACGATCTTTACCAGCCGCGGCGCATAGCGCGCGCCACCCGGCAGACACAGGGCAGCGTAAACCCGCGCCTTGACCACCATCATCCGGTCGATCCCGTCGGGCATGAACCGCGCAACACGGCGCAGGTGCTTTACCTGACGGGCGATATTGTCGAGGAATGACGACGCAAAGGTCGCATCTGCCCCAGCCGAAACAAATTCCGCATGGGTCAGCCAGTTACACAACCGGCTCGACAACACATCGGGACGCCAGGTCAGCGGGTGCCATTTCGGGTTCGCCGATATCCAGCTGGCAACGCAGTTGCGCGCCTGAATCCGGGCGGCCTCGGTACCGACTGCGCGCATGTCGCGCAGCCATTCGAAGCCATGCAATTCAGCCTGCCAAGCGGGGCCGGCCTCAAGCGCTGCATCGAACGCGTCCTCGGCGTTGAGCGTATGATTGAGAAACCGGAACCGACCTTCGACCAGGCCGGCGCCGCGATCGGAACTGCCGGGCCAGTTTTCTTCGGGAATAAACGTCAGAGCCTGCGGGCGGCGACCGCGCAGCGAATTGCTGTAGAACACGCCCCGGAACCAGATCCGCGCAACCCAGTACGTGCCTTCGCGCGCCATGTCGACGACCGGGAAGCGGCGCGCGCGCGAACGGGGGCGCGGTTTCTGCAGCGGAGAGGCCGGCTTCGCCGGGCTGCGGGGCTCCGTGTCCACCAGTGGCTCTTCCGTATCAATAATCTTTGCGTCCGACCCGTCTGTCATTTGACGCCACGAAGCCCGCGAATGTTTGCGGCGTACCGGCGCTTGCCACCCTTGAACGTCGCACTTCCGGCAACAAGCACATCGGCACCCGCCGCAATTGCTGCTTTCGCCGTCTTGACATCGATACCGCCATCAACTTCCAGATCGATATCGCGGCCTGTCTCGTCGATCGCTTCACGCAGGGTCTCGATCTTGCGGAGCATGCCGGGAACAAACTTCTGGCCGCCAAAGCCCGGATTGACGCTCATCACCAGCACAAGGTCGATATCGGACAACACTTCGAAGATCGCAGAGGCCGGCGTCGCCGGGTTCAGCGAAACCCCTGCCTTCACCCCGAACGATTTTATCAACTGGATCGTCCGGTGCAGATGAGGCCCTGCTTCGGCATGCACGGTGATGATGTCAGAGCCGGCATCCACGAATGCCTCGATATAGGGATCGACCGGCGAAATCATCAGATGCACGTCGAAAGGCTGCTTGCTGGCAGATCGCAGCGCCTTCACGACATCCGGCCCGATCGTGATATTGGGCACAAAATGGCCGTCCATCACATCGACATGGATATAGTCTGCCCCGGCGCGAGTGATTGCGCGGACTTCATCACCCAACGCCGCGAAGTCCGCGGAGAGGATGGAGGGAGCGATTCTGACCGGTTTCTGCACGGCGTCTAGGTATCAGTTTGGGCGAGTCGCGGCAAGCAAACTGCGCGTCTCATAGCGTGTCAATTTTGCGTAGCCGGGCGATATAAAATCCGTCGGCGCCGCCTTTTTCGGCGAGGTGCGCCGGCGTCACGCGGACCGCGCCGACCGATGTGATGCAGGCATCGAAGTCCGGTACCTCCGCCGCATCGATTGGATCCATCTGCATCGTCTCGTTCCGCTTCAGAAATGCTTCGATCTGGCCCGGGCCTTCAGATTCCTGAAGCGAGCACACGCTATAGACGATAAAGCCACCGGGCCGGATCATCTCTACTGCGTGATCCAGGAACTTTCGCTGCAGATCGGTCTGGTGGGTCACATCGGCGGCGGTTTTAAGATGGGGAATATCGGGGTGCCGCCGGATCGTGCCTGTCGCCGAGCAGGGCGCGTCCAGCAGGATCGCATCAAACGGCGCGCGCGGCTCCCACGAAAGCACATCCGCTTCGACCACATCCGCGGACAGTTTCAACCGGGTAAGGTTTTCGCGCAGCGTGCCGAGACGTGGGCCCGACACATCGACCGCCGTTACTTCCAGGCCGGCTGCCGCAAGTTGCAACGTCTTACCGCCCGGCGCCGCACACAGATCGCCGACCCGGCCTTCCGACACAGCCCTCAGCAGTATCTGCGCCGGGAGCGCCGCCGCCGCATCCTGCACCCACCAGGCGCCATCGTCGAAACCGTCAAGTACTGTGATGTCGCCGGCCTTGGGCAGCCGCACGCTGGTCTCGCCAATCCGCTCGCCGCCAAGACGCGCCGCCCAGCCATCCGCTTCGGCAGCATCGCCGCGCACGGTCAGGTCGATCGGCGGGGTCTGAATATGCCGCGCGGCGATGGCGTCGGTCGTGTCTTCGCCGAACGAGGCGAACCAGGATTTCCACAGCCATTCCGGCACGTTCAGACGGTCGGGAAATGCCGCCAGAATTTCAGCTTCGCCCGCGCGGACAATGCGCCGCAGGATCGCGTTGACCAGTCCCTTGAACTGTTCCGGCCCGCGCTTGGCGGCAAGCGTCACGGCGGTATCGACGGCAGCGTGGGTCTGGGTGTCGAGAAACAGGATCTGACAGATGCCGATACGGAGCGCATTGTGCGCCGCGGCGGCAGAGGGCGGCAAAGGCTTGTCGAGACAATCGGCAATCAGCGCGTCGATCTGGCCGAGCCGGCGCAGCGTCGTCGCGACCAGGTTGCGTGCAAAGGCCCGGTCGCGGTCGTTCAGACGACCGAATTTTTTATCCGTGGCGAGTACTTCATCGAGCGGCCGCCCACGGTCGAGCACTTCGTGCAGGACGGTATGGGCGCGTTCGCGGGCGGAGAGACCGATTGTGCCGAGATCGGCACGGGTACGGGCGTTGTCAGAGGGCCCGGCAGCGCCCTGATCGGGAGAGGAATCATTCATTGGCGGAAGATAGCGGAATGTGCGCGCCGTACAATGTGAATATCGGGGCGAATAACAGGGCAAATAACGGGCCGAATAGCGAAGCTAATTCCGGGTTCCCGACCCGCGGCCCGCATGCCATGCGCCAGTCCCCGTATCCCCTCACCCGGCCCCGCCTAGCCCCAGGGGCCTGCGGCGGGGGCGCCTGCCATCTCGCGCAACTTGGTGATCCGGTTCTGCATATTGGGATGAGTTGAAAACAGCCCGTCGATCGAGCGCGCATGCAGCGGGTTAACAATGAACATATGCGCGGTCGCCGGATTGTTTTCCGCTTCCGGATTGTCGATCTGCTGCGCGCCGCGCTCCAGCTTGTCGAGCGCGCTGGCAAGCCAGAGCGGGTGACCGCAGATCTCGGCGCCTTCGCGGTCGGCGGCGTATTCGCGGGTGCGTGAGATCGCCATCTGGACCAGCATTGCGGCGATAGGGGCCAGCACCATGATCAGGATCGTCCCGATCAGCCCAAGCGGATTGTTGCGGCTCCCACCGAAGAACATCGAGAAAGTCGCCAGCATGGAAACCGCACCGGCAACGGTCGCCGTGATGGTCATGATCAGCGTGTCGCGATTTTTCACATGCGCCAGTTCATGCGCCATCACACCGGCGACCTCTTCGGTCGACAGGATGCGCAGCAGCCCGCTGGTGGCCGCCACCGCCGCGTTTTCCGGGTTACGGCCGGTGGCAAACGCGTTGGGCTGGTCGTTGTCGATAATATAGACCTTGGGCATCGGCAGCCCGGCGCGGTCGGCAAGCTGCTCGACGGTCCCGTACAGGCCCGGCGCCGAGCGCGCATCGACTTCGGTCGCGCCGTACATAGACAGCATCATCCGGTCCGAGTTCCAGTAGGCGAACACGTTCATGCCCACCGCGATGGCAAGGGCGATCAACATGCCGGTGGGTCCGCCGAGCATAAAGCCGATACCGACGAACAATGCCGTCATACCGGCAAGAAGAATGGCGGTCTTGAGATAGTTCATGTCGTTCCAAATCGTCTAAGTGCAGGCCATATCTGGGGTGGACTCGATCCCCGTTCAAGAGAGCGTCTTTGAGCATGCCACCGCTTGGCAAACCCGGAGACACGCTCCATATTATAGATATGACCAAGACACCCGAAAAACCATCCGCCGCCACGCCTACACCCAACCCCACTGACGCCGCAAAGCCGGCGCCGGATGCCGGCACGCCCGAAGCCGCCACGCCCGAAACAGAGGCAAAAAATGCGCCCAAGGAGATCGGCGGCCGCGGTGGCCCTGATCCGACGCGCTACGGCGACTGGGAAAAAGCAGGCCGCTGCGTCGACTTCTAGGGCGCCTTCTGAATACGCTTCTGGAACGGCAATTTCCGAAATTAAATCAAGGTCTTGGGGGCAAGTGTTGAGAAACCCCAAGCGAATCGGCTAGTGGGTTGTTCCTGACCGCTTTTGTCTGCAACAAACCGACACATGTTCCGGGTTTGCCCCACGTATGAACCTGGTTTGTTCACCAATACCCGCACCAATCTTAACGATTGCCGGCTTAGGGCCGCCCGACCTACCAGATATAGTGTAGTCCCCTACTTATTCTGGCGATTCTCCACCAGATCGTCCACCACCGCCGGATCGGCCAGGGTTGACGTATCACCAAGCTGATCATGTTCGTTGGCAGCGATCTTGCGCAGGATGCGGCGCATGATCTTGCCGGAGCGGGTCTTCGGCAGGCCGGGCGCCCACTGGATGAGATCGGGCGATGCAATCGGCCCGATATCCTTGCGCACCCACTGGACCAGTTCCTTGCGCAGCTCTTCGGATGGTTCGTGGCCTTCCATCAGGGTGACATAGGCGTAGATGCCCTGGCCCTTGATGTCGTGCGGATAGCCGACCACGGCTGCCTCGGCGACATCGGCATGGCCGACGAGGGCGCTTTCGACCTCCGCCGTGCCCATGCGGTGGCCCGAGACGTTGATCACGTCATCGACGCGCCCGGTGATCCAGTAATAGCCGTCTTCGTCGCGGCGGCAGCCATCACCGGTGAAGTAATTGCCCTTGTAGGTCGAAAAATAGGTCAGCACGAACCGGTCATGATCGCCGTACACGGTGCGCATCTGGCCGGGCCAGGAATCGGTCAGGATCAGGTTCCCCTCGGCAGCCCCTTCGAGGATGTTGCCATCGGCATCGACGATCTCGGGCTTGATGCCGAAGAACGGCTTTGTCGCCGAACCGGGCTTGAGCGCGGTCGCACCCGGCAGCGGCGTGATCAGGAT
>JBLIMV010000061.1:0-6405 GCA_047638395.1 Paracoccaceae bacterium
CGGTTTATCGCACCCCGCATCCTCTGCTATGGTCAATTCAAGCGCGTGTTTAAAAAAAGAATGCGCTTGAAACAAACATATTGCTTAGGGAGCAAACAATGACAAATCACGTAGTGAAAGCCGCTGTATTTGCAGCGGCTGTCGGTGCCTTTTCGGTCACCGCCGGAACCGCCGACGCGAAGCTCAAACGTATTACCATTGGCACCAACCCTGCAGGCTCAGTCTATTTTCTGCTTGGCAGCGGCTTCTCCAAGCTGTTCCAGGAAAAAATGGGCGTGAAGTCGAATGCCAAACCGCATTCGGGTTCCTCTGCTTATCTTCCGTTGATGAACGCTGGCAAGATCACGCTTGGCGTCAATTCATCGCTCGATTCCGGTATGGCCTGGAACGGTGTTGCGCCATACAGAAAAGCGACCAAAAACGTGCGCTCGATCGCGCGTGTCTGGATTCTGCCCTATGCCTACATGGTCAAGGAAAGCTCCGGCATCAAAACGCTGGCCGATCTGAAGGGCAAACGCGTTGTCGTTAAATTCAAGACGAACGTATCGCTTGCTCAGGCCAACCGGACGATCCTGTCCACCGCCGGCCTCACCGAAAAAGATATCACACCGGTAGAATCCGGCGGCGTGGTCGCCTCCATCGGCATGGTTGTCCAGGGTCGTGTCGATGCGGCACCAATAGCGACGGGTATGCCGCAGTTACGCAAAGCACACGCAACCGTACCCGGCGGACTTCGTATTATTCCGGTCGGCTCCCTGGGAACGAGTGAATTCCTCACTAAAGGCATGGCCGGTCTGTATGCGGTCAAGCAGAAGAACAGCAAACGCAAGCCGTTCGTTAGAAGCGATATCACGATTGCTGCGTTCGATTCCTATCTGAACGCCGGCACGCAGGTAAGCGATGAAGATGCCTACCAGATGGCCAAGGCGATTTACGATAACTGGAAGCAGCTGCAAAAAGACTACCCGCCGCTGCGTGGCACGAAACAGGGCGCCATCGCGCCTGCCAATAACCCGATCCCGTATCACCCGGGCGCGGTGAAGTACTACAAGGAAGTCGGAATCTACTCGGCTGCCAACACGGCGAACGATGCGAGTCTGAAATAGGTATCGTTTAAAGGACTGAACGAGTACCGAATAAACCACGCAGGAGCTGACCCGATGGAAAAATTCAACGGGGCACTCCTGCGTGTGCTACTGGCCAGCATCCCGGTCGTCGGCATCGGATGGATTCTGGCCGTCACCGATTACTTCGGTGTCGCCCTTACATTTCAGCAGGTGATCGCGGCCCTCCTCGGCCTCTCCTGCGCCGCAGCATTCCTGAAATATCCCTATTTTAAAACAGCCGGCGCGTTCGAGCTGTTGCTCGCCACCGGCGCCTTGGGCTCGTGGTTATGGATGGCCTATAACTTCGAGGAATGGGTCATCACCGGTGACGAGCTTGGCCCGGAGAAATGGCTGGCCGCTGTTGTTGCGATCTTCCTCGTCCTGGAGGGACTCCGCAAAGCCGCCGGCAGGATCATTGCAGGTCTCGTCTGGGTCCTGCTTCTTTATGGGCTGTTCGGCGACATGCTGCCCGGCGTGCTGGAAGCCAGCGTCTCGCCACCGGCCGATACATTCCACTACCTGTACTATGATAATAATGGCGTGCCGGGCATTGTCCTGCAGGTCATTCTCAGCCTCGTCCTCGCCTTCATCATTTTCGGCAAGCTGATGGAAGTCAGCGGCGGAACGGGGTTCCTCACCGATCTCGCGATGGGCTGGATGGGTCATCGCCGCGGTGGGCCCGCAAAGGTTGCCGTCGTCGCCTCCAGCGCATTCGGCACGATATCGGGCTCGACCGTCGGCAATATCATGTCGACGGGTATCGTTACCATCCCGCTGATGAAAAAGACCGGCTTCAAACCTGAATATGCCGGCGCGATTGAGGCCGTCGCATCGAATGGCGGCCAGATAGCGCCACCGGTCATGGGGGCAACCGCCTTTATCATCGCCGAATTTCTGGAAATTCCCTATCAGGACGTCGTCATCGCTGCGACCGTGCCGGCGATACTGTATTTCCTGGTGCTGTTCATTCAGGTCGACGCCGTCGCCCGGCGGTTCAGCCTCCGCGGCCTGCCCAAGGCAGACCTGCCGATCGTTCTCGACGTCCTGAAGGTCGGCTGGATATTCATCGTGCCGATTGCCATCCTGATGTATTTCCTGTTCGGGCTCGGATATCCGCCGGGAGTGGCAGCACTTTATTCCGCGGCCAGTCTGATCGTGCTGATGATCGTCCGCGATCGGCGGCTACCCACCAAAGAACACTGGAAAAGTTTCTTCTACGGCAGCGGTGAAATTCTGGTGCCGCTTGTTCTGATCGGTGCAGCCGCCGGGATCATCCTCGGCGTGATGAATTCGACGGGACTTGCGCAGCAACTCGCCCTGATCCTCGAACAGGTCGGCAAGGAACACGGCGTTTTCGTGATGCTGCTGCTGACCTCGGTGGTCTGTATTATTCTCGGCATGGGGATGCCCACCGCAACGGTCTATATCGTGCTGGTCGCCGTCATCGGCCCGGCGATGATCAATATGGGCCTCATCCCCATCGGCGCGCATCTGTTCCTGTTCTATTTTGGCCTGATCAGCATGCTGACTCCGCCGGTCGCAATCGCGTCGATGGTTGCCGCCGAAATGGCCGGCGCAGATATGTGGAAGACGGGCTTTATCGGCGTGCAGCTCGCAGCCACTGCCTATCTTCTGCCCTATCTGTGGGCGTTCAACCCGGCCCTACTGCTTGAAGGCACGACAACGGCCATTATTTACGGCGTCACAACCGCCATAGCCGCCGGCTTCCTGCTCGCCCATTCAGTGACGGTGCTGGGCACCGGCAACGTGATCGGCTGGCTATCGGCAATCGGTATGTATGTCGCAGCGCTGACCGTCGGGTCTTCCACGATCTGGCTAGGGGTTGAAAACCCCCTGACCCTAGCGGTCGCGGCAGGCGGAATGGCGCTTGTCTACGCGATTACGAGAACCGTGAAGGTGCTTGAACCGGCAGCTGCCGAATAGGCGCTTGATTGGACCGGACGTTGGTATTGACCGACGCATCGCACAGGCCATGTTAACGAGATGGAAAAAAGACCAGAACCTGAATGCCGACCTGACAGCGCGCGCTGTTATGCATGCAGCTGATATGGACTGGCAACCAAGTCCGTCGCCCAGCGTCTGGCGGAAACGTTTCTACCGGAACGGCCCAGCAGAGGCCGGCATTGTCACGTCGGTCGTACGCTACGATGCCGGTAGCGAATTCCCGACGCATCATCACCCGGGCGGTGAAGAGATATTCGTTCTTGACGGTGTATTTTCTGACGAACACGGCGATTATCCTGTAGGCACCTATCTGCTGAACCCGGATGGCACATCCCACGCGCCGTTCTCAAAGGATGGCTGCACGCTGTTTGTGAAGCTCCGCCAGTATGCGGGTGAGGGCCGTACCCAGGTCGAGATGAAGACCGATGTCCTCGACTGGCAGGCCCGCACGGAAACGGGTATTTGGCAAATTCCGTTGTACCGGCAAGGCGGTTACCGCGACTGGACCATGCTACTCAAAATCGACCCGGGTGCGGAAAGCCCGCATCACAGCCATCCGAACGGCGAAGAGGTATTCGTCATTGATGGTGAATTCTCTGACCAATTCGGCACCTACCCCGCCGGCACCTGGACCCGTAATCCGCCCGGGTCGGCACATGCTGTACGATCTGAAAAGGGTGCTATTTTGTATGTCCGTTTTGGCGGCATGGAGGCTTAAACATGGTCAGCATCATCAATCACGAAGCGGTCGACCGTGAAGAATTTCCCGGTGGCGCCACCTACCAGACCCTGGTCGGCGATGATGCAGGATCGACCCCTGTCCGATGCGGGATCCAGACATCGCCCCCCGGCTATGCAACCCCGAACCACGCCCATCCCTATGTTGAGATCGTGACCGTGCTTGAAGGTACGGGGGAAGCCTGGATTGACGGTGAAGCCGACGGCATCGAAATCGGCGCCGGTATGACAATGGTTTTCCCGGCCAACACCGCCCACGGTTTTCGGGTAACGGGCGACGCACCGCTGGTCACCTATGGGATTCATTCATCTCCAGAGCGGATTGTCGATATCCGGGACTAAGCTCCGCGATAGACAATACCGTCGGTTCGCTCAGGCGGACGGGGCTTTTTAATACGAACCCTGGGCGTCCGGAACGCCTGTACCCGGAGTGTCCCAGAAGCTCACACCGCAAATCCGATATTCAGGGTTTTGCACGCCACGCTTCGGCTTCGGTCGTTGTCATATTCCCCAAATATTCAAATGTGCACCTGATACACGGCGATGCAGCATCACAATTTCGGTCCTGGGCCGAACACAGCAATCTTGATTGAGTAAAATAGGTTAGTTGACTTACCTATTTCACTCATATAAATATAAATATCGGATCACAAGCTTGCACCTAAAAAGGAGAACCTCACATGACCACTTACAACAACGACAGCCGTTTCACGGGCAAAATGCGTACTGGGGCGGAATTTCTCGAAAGCATTCGAAACGACGGACGAAAAGTGTTTTACGACGGTGAGCTTGTAGAGGACGTCACCACGCATCCGGCATTCGCCGAAGGCGCACGAACGATGGCCCGGTTCTTCGATGTTGCGTCTGATCCGGCAAATGCCGACCTGATGACATATCAGTCACCGACGTCGGGAAACCCAGTCAGCCGCATCTGGCAGATGCCGTACTCCGTGGAAGATCTGGAGGCACGGCGCGGCGCAATCGAGCGGCTTTCGGAAGAAACCTTCGGCTACATGGGCCGATCACCCGATCATGTTGCAACCTTCTTCGTCGGTTTTGCCGCGGAACCGCAGGTACTTGCCAAAAACGGCCGCCAGGACCTTGCCGACAACGCGGTCAGTTTTTACGAATTCCTGCGCGATAACGACGCCTATATTACTTACACCATCGTTCCCCCGCAGATTGATCGGTCGAAACCCGCTCATCAGCAGAATCCACCGGATAGTTATGCCGGCGTCGTTGAAGAACGCGAAGACGGCATCGTCATCCGGGGCGCCCAGATGCTGGGCACCGGCACGGTATTTTCGGATTTCGTGCAACTTTCCACGATCACGCCCATGCGCCCCGGCGACGAAAACTACGCAATTTCGGTGGCCATCCCGGTCTGGGCAGACGGCGTCCAGATATTCTCACGCCGGTCCTATGCGGATGGTGCGAATTCGATGTTCGACTACCCGATGGCAAGTCGTTTCGACGAAACCGACAGCCTGCTTGTCTACGAAGATGTCTTCGTTCCGTGGGAAAACGTGTTCGTCTACAAAGACACCGATGTCGCACGCGCGCAGTGGTTTGACGGCCCGGCGCATGTGTTGGGAAACAATCAGGCCCAGACACGTTTCGTAACGAAACTGCGGTTTATGGTTGGCCTTGCGCAGAAGATCGCCGAAATGAACGGGGTCGCGAACCTCCCTCCCGTGCAAAGTCTGATCGCCGACCTCGCGCTTCACGCGGCCACGTATGAAGGATTGCTGGACGCCCAAATATCGAGGGCTGAGCCGAACCAGAACGGCGTCTATGTTCCGAACAAGCAGATTACCTATGCGGCCATGGCGCAGCAGTCACGCATGTATCCGGAGTTTCTGGACATCATTCGGGAACTGGCCGGCGGTGGATTCATCCAATTGCCGTCAAGCGTTCGCGATTTTGAAAATCCCGTCATGAACGCCGTTATCCAGAAATACATACAATCGCCAGACATGCCTGCGGATGACCGCGTTAAGTTCATGAAACTGGCCTGGGATTGCGTCGGCTCGGAATTTGCGTCGCGCCACACCAGTTATGAAAAATTCTACGCGGGCGCGCCGTTTATCGTTAAATCCCATCTGTATCGCGAATACGATTTCGCGAAATCGAAGGCCCTGGTTGAAACCGCGCTGGCCGGGTACGACAAAACCGGCCGCATCGATTTGCCGACATCCGGTCGTCCGGCAGCGTAATCTGCAGCTGGTCGTTCAACGGGCAACGAATTCAGGGATCTCTAACGGATCTGAGCGCCGGAAGACGGCGTTCAGATCCGGGAAGCGGTTCAGTCCGCGCCGACATCTGCAGAGCTCTTGCCCTCGCCGACCCGGTGCAGCGGGCGCCCTGAATCGGTAATCGCGATAATCACCACAATCTCGTCGGCGCGCGGCGCATCGGACAGAGACACTTCCATCGCGTCGAAATGGGAAAACGTCCAGACGTCTTCCTTATGATGCAACGGGCAGTCAATCGCCGTACCTGGCCCACCGATTTTCTTCGCCGACGGTATAATCGACGGCGCCGGCCCGACGGCAGCGCGGAGCGGCTTGCCCATGGTCGGGTGCATACAGGCGGC
>JBLIMV010000062.1:0-6187 GCA_047638395.1 Paracoccaceae bacterium
CTGCCAGTGGAACTGCTGGCCCTGGCGCTGGAGCAACCCCAGCTCTCCCAGCTCGGTCCATTCTTCTTCCTCCGGGAAGGTGATGTGCAGCGACGAGACCTTGTGCTGTTTGGCAAGCTCGAGCAGGCCTGCGGATAGCAGCCGGCGGGTATGGGATTTGTCGTCGCCGTCGCGGACCAGGAGGCGGGGGCCGGTGACCGGTGAAAATGGCACCGAGACCTGCAGTTTCGGATAATACTGCCCGCCGGCGCGTTCATATGCATCGGCCCAGCCCCAGTCGAACACGTATTCGCCGTGTGAATGGTTTTTGAGGTAGCAGGGCGCACAGCCGGCGAGGCCACGTTCGTCCTCGATCACGATATGCTGAGGCAGCCACCCGGTCTCCCCGGTCGCGGCCTGGGAATCTTCCAGCGCTTTGAGGAACGTGTGGGACACGAACGGGTTCTGGTCCCCCGCACAGGCGTTCCAGTGTTCCGCCGATACCTCGTCGAGCGACGATATAACTTTTACTGTGACTTCGCCGCCGTCCGGCATGACTATTCGATCTCGAAAATGGCGTCTACCTCAACTGCTGCACCGCCCGGAAGCGATGCTACTGCAACGGCGAACCGCGCGTGTTTCCCGGCTTCGTCACCGAATACTTCGACCAGCAGGTCCGACGCCCCATTGATGACGGCGGGCGGGCCGGTGAAGTCGGCCGGTGCGTTCACAAAACCGCCGAGTTTGATTGCCTTTGCCCGGTCGATGTCGTCGCCGACCGCTGCGCGGAGCTGAGCGAGGATGTTGAGGCCGCACAGCCGTGCCGCCGCATAGCCGTCTTCGACCGTAAGGTCACCACCGACCTTGCCCTTGGCGCTGGCATCCGGCGTCGCAGAGACCTGCCCGGAGATGAATACCTGGTTTCCCGACCGCCGATAGGGGACGTAGTTAGCCTGCGGAACGGAGGTTTCCGGTAGCGTGATTCCAAGTTCCTGAAGTCGCGATTCGATACGTCCAGCCATGTCAGTTCTCCATTGTTCGCCCGGAGCCTACCGCCCCGTCCGCAGGCGATCCAGTGTCGAATTTTTGACCACGGTTTCAATGGTTTGCATGGTAAAAACCTGTTAACACTTCTGACGTAGATTCGACAGGATACTGGACGTCGGCGGAGCGGTTTGAGATAGTCCGGAACGGAAAGCTTAACCGGTATGCGTCCCCTGTTTCCGGGGGGCAGGCAGGAAACCGGGAAAGAGGCAGAGATGAGCATTGGCACGAAACTTTTCACCATGCTGAGCGGCGCTCAGGTCGGGACGGATACCCAGGGTAACCGGTATTACCGCGGAAAACGCACCCCGAAGGGCGCCAGGGAACGCCGCTGGGTTGTCTATGATGGCAAGGTTGAAGCATCACGGGTACCGCCGGCATGGCATTCGTGGCTGCACCACACGACCGAAGCCGTGCCGACAGACGATTCCGCCAAGCGCTGGGACTGGCAGACCGACCATGTGGCCAATATGACTGGCACACCGAACGCCTACCGACCGCCGGGCCATGTTCTGAAGGGCGGCGAGCGCGATGCGGCCACGGGCGATTACGAACCGTGGGAGCCCTCCTGATTGCTGTTGTTGTGATGCTTGCCGGGGCCGGGAATATCTTCGCCAGGAATGAGGGATAGATAGCTGATGCGTAAAAATCTTATTGAAACCGTGATGGGTGCCGTCGTTCTGGCAGTCGCTGGATTCTTTATTTTCTTTGCCTATAGCAAAGCCGAGATCGGCACTGTCGAAGGCTACGAAATCAAGGCGAAATTCGACCGGATAGACGGCGTTCGTGCCGGCTCCGATGTTCGGATGAGCGGTATCAAGATCGGTACGGTCACATCGTCCGTGCTCGACGCGAAAACTTACTTCGCGGTGGTGAAGATGAATATCAGCACCGAGGTGAAGGTTCCTGAAGATACGTCGATTGCGGTGTCTTCCGACGGGTTGCTGGGCGACAAGTTTCTCGCCCTCTCTCCCGGTGGTTCCGATGACATGCTGCCGCCCGGCGGTGAGATTTCGATCACGCAGGGTTCTGTCGACCTGATGGGCCTCGTTGGTCAGATGATCTTCAGCCAGACCAACAAGGATGACGAGAAGAAAAAATAGGTCCGGCTCATCATGCGTTTTCACAAAACCTGTTCGCCCGCTCGTCCAGCGACAGAACTCCTTTGAAAAATATATCCCTCGTTATCGGTGCGCTTGTCGGGATGACGTTCCTGGCGGCACCGGCAATGGCGCAGCAGATTGCGGTCCTTCAGGGGCTCAACAAGATCACCGCGCGCGTAACGACCATCGAAGCACCTGTCGATCAGGCTGTGCGCTTCGGGACGCTCGATATCACGGTGAAACGCTGCATCAAGCGGCCGCCCGAAGAAACGCCGGAATCGACGGCTTACCTCGAAATTCGTGAAAGACGCTCCGGCGAAAAATCGGTCGATCTATTTGCCGGGTGGATGTTCGCATCGTCGCCGGCGGTCTCGTCGATGGAGCACCCGGTCTACGACGTCTGGGTGATTGACTGCAAAAAATCATCCAGCTCCAACTGAGAAAGCGTGGGATCGAACGTCGCAGACGTATCCAGCGCTTCCGACAATAACTGGCGATATCCCGCTCGAGGCAGCTCCACCACACCGAACTGCGTCAGATGATCGGTGACGAATTGTGTGTCCAGCAATGTGTAACCGCCCCTGATAAGCCGGGCGACGAGGTGAACGAGTGCGACCTTGCTTGCGTCGCGTGCCCGGCTGAACATGCTTTCGCCAAAAAAGGCTGCCCCCAACGAGACGCCGTATAGCCCGCCGACGAGCTCGCCATCCTGCCATGTTTCCACGCAATGCGCCCGTCCGAGTTCGTGCAGGTCGCCGTAGAGCGAGACGATTTCGTCGTTGATCCAGGTGTCGTCGCGATTTGGACCGGGGGCCGCGCAGGACCGCACCACGTCGGTAAAGACCGTGTCGCAACGGACGTCGTATACCCCGCTGCGTACCGTGCGGCGCAGGCGTCTGGACACGTGAAAACCGTCCAGCGGCAGGATTCCCCGTTTCTCAGGGTCGATCCAGAAAAGCGTGGGATCGTCGCGGCGCTCCGCCATCGGAAACAGGCCGACCGCATAGGCGCGTAACAGTATTTCTGGTGTCAGCTTGGTCATTGGCCACGGATTACACTGGTCGTTCAGGCGCTCCGTCAGTCGTTTGCGAGTTCTCCCGCCACGAAGCGTTCCAGCCAATGGATATCATAATCGCCGTTTATGAAATCGGAATTTTCAATAATTTTTGCATGGAGCGGGATTGTGGTTTCAATTCCGCCGATCACGTATTCCTCCAGAGAACGGCGAAGCCGCATCAGGCATTCGTTGCGATCCCGGCCGTGGACGATCAGCTTGGCAACAAGGCTGTCGTAATAAGGCGGGATGGTATACCCGGCGTAAAGACCTGAATCCACACGGACGGACAGGCCGCCCGGCGGGTGATAATCGGTCACCTTGCCCGGTGACGGTATGAATGTCTCCGGGTGCTCCGCCGTGATCCGACACTCGATCGCGTGACCATGGAACGTAATATCTTCCTGGGTGAACGATAGCGGCGATCCGGATGCGACGCGGATTTGTTCGCGCACCATGTCGATACCGGTGATCATCTCCGTCACCGGGTGCTCGACCTGCAGGCGGGTGTTCATCTCGATAAAATAGAACTCGCCATCCTCGAACAGGAACTCGATCGTCCCGGCATTGGCATAGCCGATCCGCCGCACGGCATCGGCGGCGATCTTGCCTATTTTTTCGCGCTGCTCGTCGTTAAGGGCAGGGGAGCGGGCTTCTTCGAGCACTTTCTGGTGTCGGCGCTGCAACGAACAATCGCGCTCGCCCAGATGCACCGCGCCGCCCTGACCGTCGGCAAAAACCTGAACCTCGATATGACGCGGCTTTTCGAGGAATTTTTCCATGTAGACGGTATCGTTGCGAAAGCTCGCCTTGGCTTCGGTCCGCGCCATCGTATACGCCGTCTCGACCTCGTCGGCGTTGCGGACGATCTGCATGCCACGCCCGCCGCCACCGCCCGCGGCCTTGATCAGGACGGGATAGCCGATCTCATCGGCAATGCTGCGCGCTTCGCTCGCGGTCTCGATCGCGCCGGCAGAACCGGGAACGACCGGCACGCCGTTTGCCTGGACGGCCTGTTTCGCGGCGACCTTGTCGCCCATCAGCGCAATATGCTCAGCGCTTGGTCCAATAAACGTGAAGCCGTGCTCTTCGAGGATCGAGGCGAAACTGGCTTCTTCGGACAGGAATCCATAACCGGGATGCACCGCATCCGCCCCGGTGATTGTGGCTGCCGATACGATGGCCGGAATATTCAGGTAGCTTTGCTTTGCATCGGGCGGGCCGAGGCACACGCTTTCATCCGCGAGACGCACATGCATGGCGTCCGCATCGGCGGTCGAATGAACGGCAACCGTCGAGATGCCCATTTCCTTGCAGGCGCGATGGATGCGAAGGGCGATTTCGCCGCGATTTGCGATGAGAACTTTTTCGAACATTATCTGTACCGGTCCGGGCCCGAACGGGGCGCTATTCGACCAGAAGGAGTTCTTCGCCGAATTCGACCGGGGTCGAATCTCCGACGAGAATTTGCACGACCTTGCCGCTCTTCGTGGCGCGGATCGGGTTATAGGTCTTCATCGCCTCGATCAGCATCACGGTCTGGCCTTCGGTTATGGTGTCTCCGACGCGGATAAACGGCTCGGCACCGGGTTCAGGCGACGCGAAAACCGTGCCGACCATCGGTGACAGGACCGGCGTTCCCTTTCTTTGCGCAGGCGTATCGCCCGCATCGTCTGTAGCGGCTGACGGCGCGGCACCTGCCGCGGGCCCGGCGACCGATACCACCGGCGCTCCGCCGATCTGGCGTGCGACACGTATGCGGCGGCCGGTGCTTTCATATTCGATCTCGCTCAGGCCGGTTTCGCCAAGCAGTTCCGCCAGTTTGCGGACAAGATCGGGGTCGACGTCGAATTTGTTTGCCATCAGGCGTCCTTCTTGGATGCGGTCAGTCCGACCATTGCATCGATTGCCAGAAGGTACCCGCGTGCGCCGAACCCGGAAATAATCCCGGTCGCACCTGCGGATACGTAGGAGTGCTGCCGGAAACTCTCCCGGCGGAAAATGTTTGAAATATGGATCTCGACGACCGGAAGTTCGGTCAGGACCAGTGCATCAAGGATCGCGACCGATGTGTGCGTGAAGGCCGCCGGGTTGATGATGATACCATCCGCGGTGCCGCGCGCCTGCTGGATCCAGTCGATCAGGTCGGATTCGCTGTTGGTTTGGCGGAAATCCATCGTGACGCCCGCGGCGGCGGCATGCGCGCCACAATCTGCCTGGATGTCGTCAAGACTCTCCTTGCCGTAGATCTCCGGTTCCCGAACCCCGAGCATATTCAGGTTGGGACCGTTCAGGATCAGTATTCGGACGGGTTCGGACAAATGTTCTCTCTGATATCGGATAGCGAAGCCGTAGCCATACCCTATCACGAATCGTTTGTGCAATGGCTGCGAAAGCCCCGAATTCAGCGCCGTTGGCGCCTTTGATTCGCCCCCGGTTGAGAGGCATCACTGCAACGGACGCCGTCATGCATACCCCTTCGATCCACCGTCCGTTGGCGGTTGAGCCGAGTTATCCACAATTTTACGGGAAATTAACCTCAAGATTGCAGTATTCCGTATATGGACACGCAAAGTACATCTTCTCCGCCCGTCGAGGCGCCGCAGGGCATGGAGCGCCGTATGGTGCTGCGCCTTCTTTCTCATTGGCGGGATTGGTGCGGCGACGCTCAATACCCGTCTTTCGCCCAGGTTGATCCGTCGCGGATGGCTGAAATTTGGGACTACAGTTTCGTTCTCGACGTTGTCGGTCATGAAGACGACCCTATTGTCCGCACGGTCGGCAGCGAGTTTCAGACCTATCTGCCTCAGACGGTTCGCAACTGCGCGCTGTCGGATGTGCCCGCCTCATCGCTGATCGAGCATGCGGCATCTTATTATCAGGAAATCCTTGACCGCGGTGTCCCCATCTCACGCGGTGGTGAATTTATCAAATTTGACGGCTTGAAGGTGCTCTATCGCAGCATCATCCTGCCTATGAGCGACGATGGTACAACCGTTTCAGGACT
>JBLIMV010000063.1:0-5668 GCA_047638395.1 Paracoccaceae bacterium
CTCGTCGACACCCAGATTGAACGCGATGCCCTCGGATGTGACCAGGGCGGGGCCTTCGCCCATTCCGCCGACCAGTCCGAATCCCTTGAATTTATGCGCCATTAATCTTATTTCCTGTTCTCGGCCCTATAAATGCGCAATCCGGCGGCGCACGTCGAGCCCTGTTATCGATTTGGTATATCGAGCAGGTTTGTCGATTTGTCTCTGCCGCATAATGTCGAACAGACGGGGCCTGGAGGACGAGTATTATTTTTGTATCCGGCACAGGTTTTTCGCGTGACATCCGATAGCGACTTTTTCGTCCGTTTTTGGGGCGTCCGCGGGTCTATCGCCTGTCCGGGCGAGGAAACCGCTGTCTATGGTGGCAACACCCCCTGCATCGAAGTCCGGTGCGGATCGCACCTGTTTGTTTTCGATGCGGGGACCGGGCTGCGCAAACTCGGCAAATCCATTGCCAAGGACGGTATCACCGACGTCGACCTGTTCCTGTCGCACACCCATGTCGATCATATCGTGGGGCTCCCGTTCTTTTGCTACGCCTTCAATCCGGGTAACACGCTGCGTATCTGGTCGGGACACCTTGCAGACGACAGGACGACAGAGAGCGTGCTGCGACAGCTCATGGCTGAGCCTTTGTTCCCGGTGCCGGTCGATATTTTTGGCGCCGATGTCAGCTATCACGACTTCAAGGCCGGCGACACGCTGACACCTAAGGACGGCGTCACGCTGCGCACGGCAATGCTCAATCATCCGCAGAATGCCACCGGGTACAGGGTCGATTTTGGCGGGAAATCCATTTGCTACGTCACCGACACGGAACATTTTGAAGATGGTCCCGACCGGAATATTCTCGAGCTGATCGACGGTGCGGACATCGTTATTTACGATTCCATGTTCACTGACGCCGAATACCCCGATTACAAGGAGTGGGGGCATTCGACCTGGCAAGAAGGCGCGCGGCTGTGCGCCACCGCAAATGTGGGCACTTTCGTGATTTTCCACCATCTTCCCGAACGAACCGATGCGGAGCTGGATGTGATCGCCACCGCAGTTGACGAAATGCGGCCCGGTTCGCTTGTCGCCCGTGAGGGCATGATACTGAAACCGTGAGCGGACACCCCCGTGTGAGCCGTCTTCCAATCAGTAAGCGGCTTCGCCGCGCGCGTATGGGGTTGAACACCCTGTTTGGCGGGCGGTCGCAGGGCTGGTTCATTCCTTACAGATATGCCGACACGGTCACCGAGCCCGCCGGGTACCCGGCACTTGAGCCTGTTTTCAGCGCAGCGCGCCCGGACATGGAGGCGTTTCTTACCGCCATTGACGGGTTTGCCGACGATCTTCGGGCCATCGGGCCGGACAGGCCGCCGCAACCGCGCTGGAACCAGGGCTGGTTTCCCCGGCTCGATGGTGCTGCCGCCTATACCATGGTGCGGACACGGCGCCCGGCGCGCATCATCGAAATCGGGTCGGGCCATTCGACCCGGTTCATGGCGCGCGCGGTGGCCGATGGAGATCTGGACACGCAGATCACCGCTATCGATCCTGCCCCGCGGGCGGCAATTGCGGATCTTGGCGTCGCCCATATTGCAGCGACGCTGCACGACGCGGACAGTTCCGTGTTCGCCGCGCTGGCACCGGGCGATATACTGTTTATCGATTCCAGCCATATTCTGATGCCGGGTACCGATGTCGATTATCTGCTCAACACCGTGTGGCCGGCACTGCCGTCCGGCGTGGTGGTTCACATTCACGACATCCTGTTGCCGGACGGCTATCCCGCGGCGTGGTCGTGGCGGGGCTATAACGAACAGTCCGGCGTTGCACCGTTGATGAATTCGGGCGCAGCAAAACTGTTGTTTGCCAGTCATTACGCGGCGTCACGCATGGCAGGACCGGTCGATGCGACCGTGGTCGGGCAGTTGCCGCTGATCGATGGGGCGCTCGAGACCAGTCTCTGGGTCGAGAAAAGTTGATTGTCATGCGACGGCCGGAAAGGTCAAATCTTCGCCATGCTTAGTTTTCTACGTAATAGCGAGACCGTATCCGGGAAGGCACCTTCGCGCCTGCCGGCCCGTCTGCCCGCCCGCGTTCAGGCGGCGATCAGCGCCCAGCAGGACGCGTCGGAGCGACTGATCGGCTGGTTCCAGCTTGCTGTCGTGATGATCTTCGGCCTGCTCTATTCGGCGTCGCCCAAGACGTTCGCGGCGGACGTGGATTTCACGCCGGTGCCGTGGGCGCTTGGCATCTATTTTGTGTTTACCGTCATCCGGCTTGTGCTGGCGTATCGCGGCGGCATCGGCCCGGCGATCCTGTACCTGTCGATCGTGCTCGACATGTGCCTGCTGCTCGGCCTGATCTGGAGCTTCCATCTGCAGTACCAGCAGCCGCCGTCGTTCTATCTGAAATCGCCGACGCTGCTTTACGTGTTCATCTTTATCGCGCTTCGCGCGCTGCGCTTCGAGGCGCGCTACGTGGTGGCGGCCGGGCTGGTCGCGGCGGCGGGCTGGACCGGGCTGGCCGGGTACGCGATCTACACCACCGGCACCGAAATGGTCACCCGCGATTACGTTTATTACATGACCCACAATACCGTGCTGGTCGGCGCCGAGCTCGACAAGATCATCTCGATCCTGCTGGTCACGGCGATTATCGCGGTTGCCATCAACCGGGCGCGGAACCTGCTGAACCGGTCAGTGACCGAAGGCCAGGCGGCACAGGATCTTTCACGCTTTTTCTCGCCGGAGATCGCCGACCAGATCACCGCGTCCGAGGTCGCCGTGTCCGCCGGGTCCGGCCAGGCGCGCGAAGCCGCCATCCTGTTCTGCGATATTCGCGGTTTCACCAGTTTCTCGAACACCCATCAGCCGAATGAAGTCATCGCCATGCTGGCGGATTATCAGCACCAGATCGTGCCGATTCTGCAGAAACACGGTGGCACCATCGATAAGTTCATGGGGGACGGCATCATGGTCACCTTTGGCGCCGCTTTGCCAACAGAGACCTTTGCCGCGGATGCGCTGCGTGCGGTGGACGACCTGATGCAGGGGGCGGATAACTGGAACGCCGGCCGTATGGCCCGGGGCGAGCCCGAACTGCGTGTCGGTGCGGCGGTGGCGTCGGGCCGGTTGATTTTTGGCGCGGTCGGCGATGCCAGCCGCCTTGAATACACGGTGATCGGCGATGCGGTAAATCTTGCTGCCAAGCTCGAAAAAGCGACCAAGGACCAGAAGGTGCGCGCGCACACCACGCGCGAGACCTATGAGACTGCCGTTACCCAGGGCTATACCCCGCCGGATGTAAAAGACCAGCGGACGGCCCAGGCGGTAGACGGCGTCGATGCCCCGATGGATCTTGTGGTGCTGACGGCCTAGGTTCTGATTTTTTGTCATTCCCGCGCAGGCGGGAATCTTCTGAATGTTTTCTGCGTTCTCTCTGGGGAGATCCCCGCCTGCGCGGGGATGACGGTTATAGGACCGTCAATCTTCCGCCTCAGCCAGCAGGAACCAGTTGCCGCGGATATTGCCGCAGCCGCTGCATTTCAGCTTTCTTTCCAGACGTGACACCCGCTCGTTGCCGTAGCGTTTCTTCAGCCGGGTCGGGTGGATAATCTTGCCCTTGCGGCACTTGCCGCAGATCGCGACGAAGCGATCCCGGTAATAGAAATCCGACAGCATGGCACGGGCGCGCAGCGCTTCCCGGTCTTTATCCGACAGGGCGGCCAGTTCCACAACGCTCCAGATACTACGCATCGGCATTTTAGAACAAAGCAGGAACAATCAGCGGGAGTCAATGCTGCTCAGATGCCAAAAGTAAGAATGATCTCCGGCTATTCAGTCCCTCGCTTGAACCCGAACATAGATCTCAAACAGAAGGCTCGCGACGATTGTTATGGGACACACGAAAACCGCAAGGACGCCCCCAAATACCGAACCGATCACCGTAAACGCGCCAAGGGAATCCGGGATGTTCGAACATTCCGGGCCCATTTTAATTTCAACGCAGTGCCCATAGTCGAGAATAGCGGCGCAGATAACCGTCAAAACGGGAATTGCCAAGCTTCCTCGAGCGATCCACAACGAAATCCGGCTACGGAATACCCAGAATTTAGATTCCGCGAATTGTGGCAAGCGCCCTAAACCCGCTCCACCACCGTCGCGATGCCCTGGCCGACGCCGATGCACATGGTGCACAGCGCATAGCGCCCACCGGTGCGTTCCAGCTCGTTCAGCGCCGTCGTGATCAGCCGTGCGCCCGACATGCCGAGCGGGTGGCCGAGCGCGATGGCGCCGCCATTCGGGTTGATGCGGGAATCGTCGTCGGCGAGGCCGAGATCGCGGGTGCAGGCCAGCGCCTGGGCGGCGAAGGCTTCGTTGAATTCCATCACGTCCATGTCGTCCAGCGTCAGCCCGGCGCGAGCCAGCACCTTGCGGGTGGCAGGCGCGGGGCCGATGCCCATGACGCGCGGCGGCACGCCGGCAACGGCGGCGGCGACAAGGCGTCCGCGGGCTTTGAGGCCGTGCTTTTTCACACCTTCTTCGCTGGCGAGCAGGATGGCGGCGGCACCGTCATTGACGCCGGACGCGTTGCCCGCCGTCACCGAGCCGCCCTTGGTGAACGCGGCGCGTAAGCGCGTGAGGTCTTCCATCTTTGCGCCATGACGCGGGTGTTCGTCGGCATCGACGACAAGATCGTCGCCGCGGCGCTGGGGAATGGTGACCGAGACGATCTCGGCGGCGAGCTTGCCGGCCTTGTGTGCGGCCTCGGCCTTGTGCTGGGACCAAAGCGCGAACTTGTCCTGGTCTTCGCGGGTGATCTGGTGCTCAACCGCCAGGTTTTCGGCCGTTTGGCCCATCGCATCGACGCCGTAGAGTTCTTCCATCTTCGGGTTCACGAAGCGCCAGCCGATGGTGGTGTCGTAAATCTCCGCTTTGCGCGAAAACGCCTGATCGGCTTTGGCCATCACGAACGGTGCGCGGCTCATGCTTTCGACCCCGCCGGAAATCACCAGGTCGGCTTCGCCGACGCGGATCGCACGGGCCGCCTGCGCGGTGGCTTCCATGCCGGATCCGCAGAGCCGGTTGACGGTGGCGCCACCGGCTTCCATCGGAATACCGGCCAGCAGGCTCGACATACGTGCGACGTTGCGGTTGTCCTCGCCTGCCTGGTTGGCATTGCCGTAATAGACATCGTCCACCTGGGCCCAGTCGACCGACGTGTTGCGGTCCATCAGTGCCTTGATCGGCACCGCGCCGAGATCGTCGGTACGGATCCCGCTTAAGCCGCCGCCATAGCGGCCGACAGGGGTGCGGATGGCGTCACAGATGAATGCGTCAGACATGTCTTTGAATCCCTATTCCAGAATGGCGCGCATTGTTGTCGATGATGCGCGGCCGGGCAAGGCCTCAATCGGGAAAGGGTCTGTTCTGTATGCGCACAGAAACCGGGTTACCGGCGACGGCGTTTCCAGGCCGCGGCGACGGCGAAAAACGCCAGAAAACCAACACCTGCAGGTGCGGGAACTTCAGTTGCGGGCAGGCGCGGCAGGTCCGTGGTGAAGTCGCCGACGGTGGCGAAAACGAAACCGACTTCTTCGCCAAACTCATCGAACTCAATGCCGACCAGCAGGGCGGTCAGGTCGGCGGGAAGGGCATCGGGGATGACCGACCCG
>JBLIMV010000064.1:0-5450 GCA_047638395.1 Paracoccaceae bacterium
AGCGCCGGCACGGCGGATTACGCCCGTCATTCAATTCTGACGCTTTTGCCGCCGTGGTACATCACGCAGAATGCGGACCGGATCGATGAGCTTGAAGGCTATCTCGCCGGGGCTGATCAGCCGGTGGAGATCATGGAAAGCCGGATCGACGCGATCTGCGCGTTCGACCGCCGCGACCGCATGGGCGATATCAAGGCGCCGACCCTGGTGATCGTCGCCGAAGACGACATGGTCACACCGCGTTATCTGTCCGACGAACTGGCAGCAAATGTTCCGAGCGCTGAATACGTCGTCGTGCCGACCGGCGGCCATTTTGTCATCCATGTCGAAATCACCGCCTATAACAGTGCCGTGCGCGATTTCATCGACCGGCACCCGCTTTCAGAATGAGTGACGCAAAATGAATGATCGGGAAGCCAGTGCCAAAATAAGCGGGATTTTCCCGACGCCGGTTGTCGAATGTATGATGCCCGATGCGGCGGCGCTCAATGCCGACCTGAAGCGGCTTATTCTGGAACGCGAAAAATCCGATAAGGGGACGCAGCACAGCAATCTCGGCGGCTGGCAGTCCGACTGGGAATTCGAGACCTGGGGCGGCGAGCCGGTAAAAACTCTGTTGGATGCTGCGCGTGCCGTGGCCGCTCAGATCACCTGCGATCGTGCGGGTCGCCCGGTGCCGATTACCTGGATGGCCAATTGCTGGGCCAACGTAAACCGTGACGGCAATGGGAACGAGTTTCACACCCATCCCGGCGCCTACTGGTCGGCAAGTTATTACGTCGATGACGGCGGCATCGGTGACGATCCGTCGCTCGGCGGTGAGTTTGAAATCCAGGACCCGCGCGGCGTGGCACCCGCCATGCTGGCCCCCGATCTTGCCGTCGCCATGCCGGGCGGCCAATCGATCGGTGCCAGCGAAATGGTGCGCCCGCGTGCCGGGTTAATGCTGATCTTTCCGTCCTGGCTGTCGCACGGGGTGCGGCCTTATCATGGCGATGGCGTGCGTATTTCAGTGGCGATGAACCTGACGCCCGCCGCGCAATCGGCCCCGCAACCTGGCCCGACTACAGCATGATATCGATTATCGGCGCCGGCGCATGGGGCACCGCGCTGGCACTTGCCGCCCGCCGGGCCGGCAATGACGTTACCCTGTGGGCGTATGAAACCGACATTGTTGCGGCCATAAACAACGCCCACGAAAACATTCTTTACCTGCCGGGCGTGGCACTCGATCCCGCAATCCGCGCAACCGCCGATCTCACGGCGGCGGTAGATGCGGACGCGTTGTTGCTGGCGGCACCCGCACAGCACATGCGTACGACCATCGCCCCGCTCGCCGGACATTTGCCGCCGACAACGCCGTTGATTGTCTGTGCCAAGGGCATCGAACAGGAAACGCTCGCGCTGATGAGCGAAGCGGTTGCAGCGATCTTCCCTGCGAACCCTGTTTTTATTTTGTCCGGACCGACCTTCGCGGCAGACGTGGCGGCCGGGCTGCCGACGGCGGTCACGCTTGCGGGCAGCGACCTTGCCGCCGCACAGGCGCTGGCCGACCGGTTGAGTTCCGACCGGTTCCGGCCCTATTCCGGCGAAGATGTGATCGGCGCCCAGATCGGCGGCGCGATCAAGAACGTGCTGGCCATCGCCTGCGGTATCGCCGAGGGGCGGGGCTTCGGCGACAATGCGCGCGCCGCCCTGGTCACCCGCGGCCTCGCCGAGTTGACCCGGCTGTGTCTGGCCAAGGGCGGGCGTGCGGAGACCATGATGGGGCTGTCCGGCCTCGGCGACCTGGTGCTGACCTGCACCAGCACACAGTCGCGCAACTATTCGCTCGGCCTGGCGCTGGGCGCGGGCCAATCCCTGGCGGAAATTCTCGGCACCCGGCATTCGGTGGCCGAAGGTGTCTACACCGCAAGCGCCGCCGTCGCACTGGCCCAAAAACTGGGCCTTGAGATGCCCATCGCAACCGCCGTCGACGCAGTCCTGAACAGGGGCGCGAATATCGACGCGGTGATCGAAGCGCTGCTGGCGCGCCCGCTGCGGGCGGAAGCTGATTAAGGAGAGAGGCGGGTATGGCGTTACGGCATCCGATTTCCAGGGAAGATATTCTCACTTACGAACGAGACGGGGTGGTCTGTATTCGCGGCCAGTTCGATGCCGCTTTCGTTGAAAACACTCTGGCGCTCTGCGTTGACCATTCGACTGAGGAGGCCGTAAGCTTGGTTGCGGCGGACGATGCCGATGGCGGTCCGGGCCGGACGATCGTCAGTAGCCACATGGCGCGCACCAGGCCCGGATTTATGGACGTCGCCGCGAACTCCCCCGCAGCCGAGATTGCCGCCCAGCTGATGGGCGTGCCGGACGTGCGTTATTTCTACGACCAGCTTTTCGTCAAGGAACCTGGCACAAGGGCACCGACCGACTGGCATCACGATCTGCCGTTCTGGCCGTTCAACGGCAATCACATCGCATCGGTCTGGATTGCCCTGACACCGGTCAATCAGGACAATAGCGGGCTGGTATATGTTGCCGGCTCTCACAAATGGAACACGCTGTACCGCCCGGACCCTGCGCCGCCGAGGGAGAATTTCCTGAAAGGCGGATCCGCGGATTTGCCGCCCTGTCCGGCGTTTCACAAGGAATTCGATAATCCGGAATACCGGTTTGTCAGCTGGGATATGGCACCCGGCGATTGTCTGGTCCATCACCCGCTGGCTGTGCATGGTGCGGGACCGAATGCGTCGCTCGAACAGCGCCGTGTCGCCCTGTCGATCCGTTATTTCGGCGGTGACGCAACATGGGCGGCACCGCGCACGTCGTTCACGGTGCCCGGAACCGAAGACGAGACCGGGCTTGTACGCGGCGCGTTTCCCGCCAACGAAGACGTGTTCCCTGTGGTCTGGCGCAGTGCCGACGCGAGCAGTGCGACCGAAACAGGGGCTCCATTCCAATCCCCCGCCCCGTGATGTATTCACGGTGTACATAACGATACGAGGAGGCAGGACCCATGCAGTACTGGCTTTTTAAATCTGAACCCGGCGCGTGGTCGTGGGACGATCAGGTCAAAAAGGGCGTCGAACACTGGGACGGCGTGCGTAACTATCAGGCCAATAACAACATGAAGGCCATGAAGAAGGGCGACAAAGGCTTCTTCTATCATTCGGTCAACGAAAAGCAGATCGTCGGCATCGTCGAGATCGTCAAGGAACACTATCCCGATCACACCGATGAATCGGAGCGTTTCGGCATGGTCGATATCAAGGCGCTGGAGCCGGTCAAGACACCGGTGACCCTGGCCGATGTGAAAGCCGAACCGAAGCTTGCCGATTTCGCGCTGGTCAAACAGTCGCGCCTGTCGGTGGTGCCGGTCAGCAAGGACGAATGGAAGCTGCTGTGCAAGATGTGCGGCGTCAAATCCTGAACCTTTTCCGGACCCGGATCTGATATGCCGATGAGTGACCCGGTGTTTCTGTGTCATCTGGATGATCTGGCGGACCCCGGCAGCAAGGGGTTCGAGGACATCGACGGCGAGAAGCCGTTCTTTCTGGTGCGCCGTGGCGCCGAGGTTTTCGGCTACCGGAATACCTGTCCGCATTACGGTGCGCCGCTCGACTGGAAGCCCGATGCGTTCCTGTCCTATGACAAGGACAAGATCCTGTGTTCGATGCATTCAGCCCTGTTCAATATCGACGACGGTATTTGCGTTGACGGGCCCTGCCCCGGTCAGGGACTGGAACCCGTGGCGGTGGCGCTGAAAGAGGGCGGAATTTTTCTGGCAAAGTGACGTGTGACGGGCAGTGTGGCGGCCAGAATGACGGGCGGTGAGAAAGGTCGGCTGCCGTCTCGACCGCCTTGCCCGTCGTGCCATAAATAATGATAATCCGTTGAAACGGCGCGCAAACAGGCCGTTCACCCGAGGGAGAGAACCATGTCAGATAACGAAATTTTTCCGGTGCCTGCCGACTGGGCGCAGCGCGCGCTGGTCGATGATGCAAAGTACAACGAGATGTATGCGCAATCGGTCGAAGACCCGGAAGCGTTCTGGGGCGAGCATGGCAAGCGGATCGACTGGATCAAGCCCTATACCGAGGTGAAGGACGTCTCCTACGCGCATGAAGACGTGCATGTGCGCTGGTATCACGATGGCACGCTCAATGCTTCCGTCAACTGTCTCGACCGGCATCTGGCTGCCCGGGGCGATCAGACGGCGATCATCTGGGAAGGCGATGATCCGGCGGATTCGAAAAATCTGACCTATCGCGAACTGTATGAAGAGGTCTGCAGATTCTCCAACGTGCTCAAAGCCAACGGTGCGAAGAAGGGTGACCGGGTCACGATCTATCTGCCGATGATCCCGGAAATTGCCGTCGCCGTGCTGGCCTGCGCACGGATCGGTGCGATCCATTCGGTTATCTTCGGCGGATTCTCGCCGGATTCCATTGCCGGCCGCATCCATGATTCGGATTCGAACGTCATCGTCACGTCGGATGAAGGATTGCGCGGCGGAAAGCCGATCCCGCTCAAGGCCAATGTCGATGAAGCGCTCACCAAGTGCCCGACGATCGAAAAATGCATCGTTGTGAAGCGCACCGGCAACGATATCGCCTGGGTCGACGGGCGCGATGTCTGGTACCACGAAGCGATGGCTGAGGCCGTGCCCGAATGCGCGCCGGAAGAAATGAGCGCTGAAGACCCGCTGTTCATTCTCTATACGTCGGGCTCGACCGGCACCCCGAAGGGCGTGCTGCACACGACCGGCGGCTACATGGTCTACGCGTCGATGACCCATCAATACGTGTTCGATTATCACGATGGCGATGTTTACTGGTGTACCGCCGATGTCGGCTGGATCACCGGTCACAGCTACATCGTTTATGGCCCGCTCGCCAACGGGGCGACCACGCTGATCTTCGAAGGCGTGCCGAATTACCCGGATTTCTCGCGTTTCTGGCAGGTCTGCGACAAGCACCAGGTCAATATTTTCTACACCGCGCCGACGGCCATCCGCGCGCTGATGCGCGAAGGCAACGCGCCGGTCGATGCGACCAGCCGGAAATCGCTCCGCCTGTTGGGCTCGGTCGGTGAGCCGATCAATCCCGAAGCCTGGCTCTGGTATCACAACGTGGTCGGCAATGGCGACTGCCCTATCGTCGATACCTGGTGGCAGACCGAGACCGGCGGCATCCTGATCACGCCGCTGCCGGGTGCGACCGCGCTCAAGCCCGGTTCGGCGACAAAGCCGTTCTTTGGCATCAAGCCCGAAATCGTCGATGCCGACGGCAATATCCTCGAAGGTCCTGCCGAGGGGAACCTGATCCTGACCGATTCCTGGCCCGGCCAGATGCGCACCGTGTACGGCGATCACGACCGGTTCGTGCTCACCTATTTTTCGACCTACAAGGGCAACTACTTCACCGGTGATGGCTGCCGCCGCGACGAAGACGGCTATT
>JBLIMV010000065.1:0-5173 GCA_047638395.1 Paracoccaceae bacterium
ACGGCATGAACACCATGTTCGCGTTCGGCGCCGTCTATGCGAGCGGCACATTCGGCATGTCGACCGAAGAAGTGATCATGTTCGCCATCGCAATGAACGTTGCCGCCGGGATCGGTGCCGCATCGTTCGGATGGATAGACGATTACCTCGGCTCGAAAAAAACCATCGTCATCGCCCTTTTGGGCCTGATCTGCTTCGGCATCCCGCTGCTTCTGGTCGAGACCAAACTCTGGTTCTGGATCGTCGGCCTGCCGCTCGGGCTGTTCATGGGACCGGCGCAGGCCTCCAGCCGGTCGCTGATGGCCCGGCTTGCGCCTGCGGAAGTCCGCACCGAAATGTTCGGCCTGTTCGCATTCTCGGGCCGGGCGACCGCCTATATCGGTCCGTTCGTGCTCGGCACGCTGACCTGGATGTTCGATTCCCAGCGCATCGGCATGTCGACGATCGTCGTCTTCCTGGGCGTCGGGCTTGTGATCCTGCTGTGGAAAGTCCGCGAACCCGCTTGACCCGGAACGATCAGTGCCGGAAGTGGCGCATGCCGGTAAAGACCATGGCGAGGCCTGCATCGTCAGCAGCCGCAATAACCTCCTCGTCGCGGATAGATCCACCAGGCTGGATGACCGCCGTGGCCCCCGCATCGGCTGCCGCCAGAAGCCCATCGGCAAACGGGAAGAAGGCATCCGACGCCACGACAGACCCTTTGACCAGCGCCTCCGACGCACCGGCCGCCTCAGCGGCGTCTTCGGACTTGCGTGCCGCGATACGCGATGAATCGACCCGGCTCATCTGACCGGCGCCGATACCGACAGTGGCACCGCCCTTGGCGTATACAATGGCATTCGATTTCACATGCTTGCAGACTGAAAAGGCGAAGAGCAGGTCGGTGATTTCCTGTTCTGTGGGTTCGCGCTTGGTCACGATTTTCAGATCATCCCGGCCAATACGGCCCGAATCGCGATCCTGCAACAGGAACCCGCCGGACAGCAATTTGGTCATCAACCCCGGTGCGGCCGGATCCGGCATACCGCCGGTTTCAAGCACACGCAGGTTTTTCTTGGCCGCGAAGATCTCTTTCGCCTCCGCCGTAATTTCGGGCGCGATGACAACTTCGAGGAAGATATCCTTCATGGCCGCCGCGGCATCGGCATCGAGCGTGCGGTTTACCGCGATGATGCCACCGAACGCGCTGACGGGATCGCATTGCAGCGCCTTGGCATAGGCATCGGCCAGCGTATCGCCAAGCGCGACACCGCAGGGGTTGGCATGCTTGATGATCGCCATGGCCGGTGTGGTGAATTCCGCTGCAAGTTCGAACGCCGCGTCGGTATCGTTCAGATTGTTGTAGCTGAGCTCCTTGCCCTGGATCTGCGTTGCGGTCGCGACGCCGGGCCGGTTATCGCCGGTGACATAGAACGCCGCGTTCTGATGCGGGTTTTCGCCATAGCGCAAGCTTTGGGCGCGGGTCCCCGATAGCGAAAACCGGCGTGGGAACGGATCTTCATTCTGTTCCGCAAACCACCGGCCGATGGCCGAATCATAGGCGGCGGTGCGCGCATACGCCGTCCCGGCGAGCCGACGTCGGAGATCGACCGTGGTCGCCCCGTCATTCGCCTTCATGTCGTCGATAACAGCGGCGTAATCTTCAGCATCGGTGACGATGGTAACACTTTCATGGTTTTTGGCGGCGGACCGGATCATTGCCGGACCCCCGATATCGATGTTCTCAACGCAGGTCTCATAATCGGCACCTGCGGCAACCGTCGCTTCGAACGGATACAGGTTGACCACGATAAGATCGATCGGTGCGATATCGTGTTCTTCCATCGCAGCGAGATGCCCGGCATCGCCACGCCGGGCGAGGATGCCGCCATGCACGGTCGGGTGCAGCGTCTTTACCCTTCCATCCATCATTTCCGGAAAACCGGTATGGTCGGCCACATCTTTTACATCGAGGCCGGCATCGCGCATCGCCTTCGCGGTACCCCCGGTCGAGAGTATTTCAACACCCTTCCCAGCAAGAAATGTGGCGAACTCCACCAGGCCGGATTTGTCGGATACGGAAATCAAAGCCCGCCGGATGGCGGGGAAACTGTCGGTCATCGAATAGCCTCCGTGGCGTCATCGGTCTTAGCCGGGTGCCGCCTCTTGTGGGTTATGGTCATCGGGAGATTGAAATTCAGGGACAAGGCGCTGGACGATCGCGCGGGTTTCCGCCGCCTGGCCGTCATGGGCCGCCACCGTCAGCTCGTCGATCGCCCGGCCAAGCAACGCAAGATCCGTGCCGCGCGGTGCAGCAAGCAGAATGCCGGGATGGGGCGTCGGAACAAGTTCTTCCGACGCATGCAGGATTTCCTCAAACAGTTTTTCGCCGGGCCGGGGGCCGGTAATCTCTATCTTGATGTCGATATCGGGTTGCATGCCGGCCAGAAGAATAATCTGGCGGGCAAGATCGATGATCTTTACCGGCTCACCCATATCGAGCACGAAGATCTT
The DNA here is from genome assembly GCA_047638395.1 of Paracoccaceae bacterium. Lineage (GTDB taxonomy): Bacteria > Pseudomonadota > Alphaproteobacteria > MPNO01 > UBA830 > CAXBCP01. The sequence continues at coordinate 2,494 of JBLIMV010000065.1, forward strand.
GCCCTGATCGGAGTTGTCCACGACCCCCTGCACAGAGGCCTGAAGGACCAGCTCCACCGCTTCGCGCACGGTCATGAAATAGCGCGTCATGTCGGGGTGGGTAACAGTCAATGGCCCGCCCGCAGCCAGCTGGCGCTGGAACAGCGGCACAACGGAGCCGGTAGACCCCAGAACATTGCCGAACCGGACAGTAACGAAATGCGTCCGTTCGGCCCCACGCGCTGCCTCGGCCAGATCCAATGCCTGGCAATAACTCTCTGCCACCCGCTTGGTCGCGCCCATCATGCTCGACGGATTCACCGCTTTGTCGGTGGAGATCAGAACCATCGCGCGGACATCATGCGCACGACAGGCATCTGCAACGACACGGGTACCGGCGACATTGGTCAATGCCCCTTCGTCGGGGTGCAGTTCGACCATCGGGACATGCTTCAACGCAGCGGCATGAAAAACCAGCTCGGGCCGTTCAACGGCAAAAATCCGCTCGATCCGGGCCTTGTCCCGGACATCCGCCAGGATCGTGCGCCGCATGATCTCCGGTGCTTTCTCGCCGATCTCCATGTCGATCGAATAGAGCTGATATTCTGAATTATCGAGCAGAACGATCGCCGCCGGCCTGAAAGCCGCGATCTGGCGGCACAGCTCGGAGCCGATGGTGCCGCCTGCACCGGTCACGAGAACCCTGCGCCCACCGATAAGCGCAGCCATGCTGTCACGGTCGAGCGACGCCTGTGGACGACCAAGCAAATCTTCGATGTTGATCGGCCGGATTTCGGGGGTGGCATCAATGTTCTCGCGAAAATCGTCGAGCTGCGGCATACGGGCCAACACAATCCCGAGATCTTCGGCGATCGCCAAAAGTCGCTGGATTTCATCGCCTTCTATACGCGATTTGGTGACGATCAGGCGCTGCGGGCGACGGCCTTCGCGGTCCATGCGCGAGACGATTGCCGGAATATCATCGATATCACCGAGAACCTGAACACCGTGAATATTACGGCCAACGCGGCGGCCCTTTTCGTCGATCAGACCGACGGCGTGCCAGGCTGACTGCCGCGCCCGATTGATTGCCCGAATGAACAGTTCCGCCGAATCGCCGGCACCGATCAGCAGGACGGGTATGCGTCGTTCTCCATCGCGCCCCGTGGCATCATTTGCCCGGCGGTCCTTGAATAACCGGTACAGGAACCGGGGCCCACCGAGGAGAGCAAGAAGGACCAGCCAGTTAATCGGCAGGGTAGACCGGGGAATGAATTCCAGACGCGAGACCAGAAACATTGCCGCCAGGAAAACCAGCACAACAATGGTTCCGGCCCGGATAATCGCCACAAGGTCTTCGAGGGATGCATAACGCCAGACCCCGGCATAGAGCCGCATGCTCCAGAAAACCGCGCCGGCAATAACCGTGTAAATGGCCGTGGCCACAACGACGAATTCGAGCGCAAAATAATCCAGATCGCCCCCGACCCGCAGATATAGCGCTGCCACGAACGAAACCGCCGCCACGACAATGTCGTGGGCAAACGCTATACGCGCTCTTTTACCGCGCAGTGTGAAAGTCTTTAAATCGGGCAATCGACGCATCGTCTGAAATCCAGTCAAACGATACCACAGCCCAGCCGACTCGCACACCTGCGCAAGCGGCGTTGGGGTAGCGGAAGATTTGGGGAGAGGGGGGAGGCGCTAGCGGGTTGCGCGATACGCGGCGGCTGTTGCCGCAATACCCTGAGCGGGAGAAAACGGCGGCACCCAGCCGAATTCCTTTTGGAACGCCATCGAATCGACCTGCAGAGAACCGCAAAGCCGTTGGGCCGCATCCTGTTTACCAACAAGTGAGGCAATTGACCGCAGCGCTGAGGCCGACACTGGCAGACGCAGGCTATGCCGGTTCAGGGAACGTCGCAAATGGCTGACAAGTTCAGCCGTCGACATATCTTCGCCATCGCTCAACAAATAGGTACCTGACGGGTCGTTGTCAGCCTTAACAACGGTCTCGAGCGCGTGGGTGAGATTCCCGAGATAAAGAAGACTGCGGCGATTCTGCGTTATGCCATCCAGCGGCAAAGGTAAAACGGTATCGCAGATCCGCAAAAGTGCGGCAAAGTTCGCGCGGACGGACGGGCCATACACCAGGGGCACCCGCAATGTCGTCACGGCCATCTTTGTTGTCGCCGCGATCTTCTCCAATGCGTCTTCAGCATCCCGCTTGGACCGCCCATAGGCATCTTCGGGCGCCGGCGCATCCTGCTCCGAAAACGGGGCGCCGGTTGTTTCCTCGCCGTTGACTTTGACCGAGCTCAGGAAAACGAACCGACCGGCACCAGCGGTCGCCGCTGCCTGCGCCAGGCGCTGTGTGACGTCGGTGTTCGCCCGTCGAAAGGCCAACTGGGGGTCAGTTGCGGTATCCCGCATCATATGCACCCTGGCGGCAAGGTGGATGACGGCGTCTGCCCCTTCAACAGCATTGTTGAAATCGGAAAGTTGGGTCAAATCACCCGTGGTGCGGGTTTCCATCCAGTCGCGCGGCGTTGGTTGATCACGGAAAATGCCGACAACCCGACACCCGGATGCAGACAGCCGGCGACAGAGTGCATCGCCTACAAACCCGCCGGCACCGGTGACGAGTACTTTCATCGGCGCGCCGTGCCGGCAGACGGGATTGGCGTCATTCGGGCGTTCG
>JBLIMV010000066.1:0-4988 GCA_047638395.1 Paracoccaceae bacterium
TGACGGTGGTCGAAAATATCGCGATGCCACTGATGAACCGCGGGGAGGCGTCCGTGACGTTGGCGGATTCCCTCGGGCTGGCGACACAGTTTGCCGCCTATGTCGGGCTGACGGATCACCTGTCGGCCCGAGCGGATTCGCTGAATCTACAGCAGAAAAAAGCGCTGGAGCTTGCCCGCGCCCTGGCGTGCCGGCCCAAGCTGTTGCTGGTCGACGAGGTGGCATCAGGCCTCACACCGGTCGAGGTCCGGACCTTCGTCAATCACATCCGCGAACTGCGCGACAATTTCGGAATCACGATCATCTGGGTCGAACACATCTTTTCAGCGCTGGCCCAGGTGGTTGACCGTGTGATCGTCCTGGAACAGGGAACGATCATCGCCGATGGCCCGCTTAACGAAGTGGTCAAGGACGAACGCGTGCTCAGCACCTATCTCGGCTCCGCTGCACCGGTGGGTGCGTGATGCTGACGATTAAAAACCTCGCCGTCGATCATGGAAAACTGCGGGCGATCTGGGACCTGTCGTTAAACGTCGACAAGGGCGCGCGGGTTGGTCTGCTTGGGGCGAACGGGGCCGGCAAATCAACAACCCTGGGCGCCATTCTCGGCATCTATCCACCCGCAGAAGGCCAGATCCACTATGACGGCAAATCGATCATGGGGACCTCACCACCGCAGAATGTCGAAGCCGGCATCGCGCTGGTCCCCGAAGGACGGCGCCTGTTCGGCGAAATGACCGTTCGTGAAAACCTGGAGATGGGGGCGTACACCAAGTCGGCGCGCGCCGGTGTCGAAGACAATATTGACCGGGCATTCGCCATCTTCCCGATCCTGAACCAGAAAAGTGGCGACATGGCGGGCACGCTGTCGGGCGGACAGCAGCAGATGCTGGCAATCTGCCGTGCGCTGATGTCATCGCCCGATCTGCTGTTGCTGGATGAGCCGTTTCTCGGGGTTGCCCCGATTCTGGTCGACGAAGTGATGGAAGCGCTGCGCCGGATATCCGATGGCGGGGTGACCATACTGCTGGTCGAACAGAACATTCACCGGGCGCTGGATTTTGTCGAACATGCCTACGTGATAGAGAATGGCCGCACCGTGCTCGACGGTGCGAAAGACACGCTCTTGAATGATCCCGGGTTTTCGAACAAATTCCTTGGACTGGAGTAATCTGGGAACAGGAGTAGTCCGGGGACTGGCGTAATCCAGCACCCGGATAACAAAACGCACGAACCAAGGGAGAAGAATAATGGGAAGACTTGACGGAAAGGTAGCCATCGTTACCGGTGGCGGACGCGGTATCGGCGTTGAATATGCGAAGGTTCTTGCGGCCGAAGGCGCGAAAGTCGCCGTCACGGACATCGTCGACACGGAGACCACCGTTAACATCATCAAGCAGGCGGGCGGCGACGCCATCGGTATTCACTGCGACGTGACGGATCCGGAAAACATCAAAGCCATGGTCGCCGAGACGGTCGAGACCTATGGAAGGCTTGATATTCTGGTGAACAACGCGGCACTGTTCGCCGATCTGAAACAGGGCTCATTCCTGGATATCGACGAAGCCGAATGGGACCGTGTCATGCAGATCAATACGCGCGGCGTCTTCAGCTGCAGCAAGGCCGCCGTGCCGGAAATGAAGAAGAACGGCTATGGCAAGATCATCAATATCGCGTCAGGCACCGTGTTCAAGGGGACACCGATGCTGCTCCACTATGTGAGTTCCAAGGGTGCGCAGGTTGCCTTTACCCGTGCCCTCGCTCGCGAAGTCGGGGATCACGGCATTACCGTCAACTGTATCGCACCCGGTCTGACGATGAGCGAGAAAGTGATCGACGACGATCAGTGGACCGCCGTTAAGGACGGCAATACCGCGTCACGCGCGATTAAACGTGAGCAGATGCCCGAAGACCTGATCGGGGCGCTCGTATTCTTCTCATCGCAGGATTCCGATTTTATCACCGGCCAGACGCTGGTCGTGGATGGTGGCTCGGCAATGCACTGACGCGCAGACAGATAGTCGATAAAAAACGGGCGCCGATAACGCGCCCGTTTTTTTTACCCGGAATTTAGTGGACGACCGTAAGTCCGGGCGACGGCGGTGGGCGGCGCATAAACGGGAAAAATACCAGTCCGGCAAAGAAACCGCCGGCATGTGCTTCCCAACTCACATTACCTTCGCTGAGAACGGCATAGCCGATATTGACGATCATCATCACCAGAACGTAATGGGCAAAGTCTTTCACAGTCGGTTTCGAAACCCCGTCGCGGCCGCGGATCATGACATAGGCACCGGCACCCAACAGACCAAACACCGCACCCGACGCACCGACCAGGATCTGGCTTTGACCCCAGTTAAGCAGGGCATGGGTTAACGCGCCTGCAGTCCCCGTCGCCACAAAAAACGCGACAAACCGTTTTCCCTTGAGATGCGGATAAATCTGCGGCGACAACACAACGATCCAAGTCGCGTTTGACAGGAGATGCAACCAGCCGCCATGGACAAAGACCGACGTTACGGCCCCATAGATCCAGACGAGGTTCAGCTCACCGCCGCGAAACAGATCAAAACCGAGAAAAACGATGAGATAGGCATCGAATTCCGGCGGCAGGACGGCGCGGATAGCCTGGATCACGACAAGCACGACCAGAAGCCGGATCGCGGTGGGTGAAAGTGAGAATTGAGAATTATCCATCAGGACTCTGCATTTGGGGTCGGGAACACGCGCAGGCAAGCAAATTAGTCGGGCGCGGATAACGATACATTAAAGGACCAGTAATAACAGAAACGGCAGGGTCACAAAGGAGACAGCAGTTGAGATCACCACCATGCCGGCTACCTCCTCGGGCCGGCGATTGAACTTTTCAGCAAACAGATAACTCGAAACTGCGACCGGCATGGTGCTCTGAATGATTACAATTGCCCGCGCTGCACCGTCGAGACCGAACAGGTTGGCAATCGCAAAGCCGACCGCAGCCCCCATCGCCAGGCGAAACACGCCAAGAGAAGCACTTCGCGCCAAACCGCCGACGCGGAGCTGCAACAGCGAAAAACCGAGGGCGACAAGCTGCGCCGGGATCACGATGCCCCCCAGCAGTTCGACCGTGTTGAAGATCCACGCCGGCAGCCGCAATCCTGTCAGCTGCATTATCAGCGCGATTGCGACCGCATACAGCACCGGGATACGCAGAATACCGCGCAAAGAGAATTTCCCTTCGGCAATCGCCGCACCGATCGTGAAGGACCCAATTGTGCCGAACGCGAAGTAAACGATCGCAAGCGCCAGACCCTGATCGCCGAAGGCAAAGTAAGATACGGGCAGGCCCATGCTGCCGGTCAACGGGAACATAAGTGCCGGCAGATATGACGCGGTTTCCAGCCGCATCGCGCGAATAAGCAATATGGCCAATACGGTAAAAGACGCATAGCAGGCGAGGGTCGCGAGCGCGATCTCTGCCATTGCCTCAGGGGAAATGGTCACCTTCTGAAAGGTCGCCAGGATCAGGCACGGAACGCCAATATTGTAGACCAGCGACGTGATCAGTCCGGTATCGAAGGGTGTGCCGATTTTGGCCCATAGCACACCGAATGCGACGCAGATGAAGACGGGAACGACGATACCGCTGAGCTGGCTGATGATTTCCATTCGCGATACCCGCTACAAAACGATCAGCATCAGAAGCGGCAGGCTGGCCAGCGAGATCGTCGTGGAGATCAGGATCATACTGGCCGTATCTGCGGTATTCCGGCTGAAGCGCTGTGCGAACATATAATTGTGAACCGCGACGGGCATGGCAGATTCGATAATGAGCGCGCCACGTGCCGCACCTTCAAGGCCAAGCAGGATCGCGATCCCGTATCCGACGGAGAACCCGGCGATCAGCTTGATGACGCAGACGATGATTATGCGCCCCGCCCCTTCCGCCTTCATGTTCGATATCGCCACCCCGAGCGAGATCAGCATCAGCGGAATGGCGAGTCCGCCCATAAGCGCTGTCGTATTGGCCAGCCATACCGGCGGCTCTATTCCCGTGGACATGAATATCAGGGCAACCGCCACCGCATAGATCAGTGGATTGTTATAAAAGACGTCGGCCGCCACCCGCCCGGCATAGATGCTCCACCCGACGGTAAAACTGAAAATCGACGAGAGCACAAAAATACAGATGCCAAGTGCCAGTCCTTCCGGACCAAAGGCGAAGAGACAGAGCGGCAGCCCCATGTTGCCGGTATTGGACGACGTAAATACGGGCAGAAATGTATGGGCGGGCAGGCGCATGACGGTAATCGTGATCAACCCGACAACCAGGAAACACGCGAGCACCAGCGCATAGGCGCCGGCCATTTCGGCGAAGGCTTCAGGGCTGACCTTCAATTTGGTCAGCGCCGAAAACGCAAGACACGGCATCCCGATATTCAACGCCAGGGCGCCGACCATACGGGTGTCGAAGGCCCGCCCGGTTCGGCCCCACGCAAACCCTATTCCGGCACAAAGGAATACAGGTGCTATGACGGAGAGGATTTTCAGAAGCAAATCAGGGCCGCCAATTGGACAGGTGTGAAAACTAACAGGGCCGTCGGTGGTATACGCCCGCGGTGATGAGCGTTTTACGCTGCGGGTTTATTCTGCCGCAACTTTCGAATTCCCGGGATCGAGATGGCGCAGCTTCGGGGTAACCTCTTCCATGAACCGGGTCATCGAGCGTGCCCGCTTTTCCCGTGTTGCCCAATCCTTGCCGGTCACGATCAGGAATGTTCCGAACCCGCCGGAAGCATCGTAGAATTCTTCTATGCGCGCGGCGACACTGTCGGGATCGCCCAGCAAGTACATCCCCGCATCGGCCAGCACGTCAATGGCACGTTCGTCATTGGGCACATCCAGATTGAAGACATTTTTCAGCATCTTCAGAAAGCCGCGCTCCGCCTGAACGCCTATTTCATGGGTGACGGCGGGGCGCAGGTCCTCGACCGCTTCCTCATAGGAAT
>JBLIMV010000067.1:0-4619 GCA_047638395.1 Paracoccaceae bacterium
AAGATCTCCAGAAAGACCTGGGGCTGACCTACCTGTTTATTTCCCACAATCTGGCAGTCGTTGATTATATCGCCGACCGGATTGCCGTTATGTGCGCCGGGCGCCTGGTCGAGACCGCGCCGCGCGAGGTGCTGTTCCGCTCGCCGGTTCATCCCTACACGCGCGCCCTGCTTTCCGCCGTTCCCGAACCCAACCCGGATTCGCGGCTTGATCTGTCGGCGCTGATGGAGGGTAAGGCATCGATTCCAGCCGAATGGCCGGAACCGTTCACGATCGCCGATAGCCGTGAGATGAAGCTGATTGACCTTGGTGAAGAGCATTATGTCCGTGCCGACCCGAATGCCGATATGAAGGCGCTCGTCGCATGAAGGTCCTGAAGATAACTGCATTGGCGGCGGCGTTGGCGGGGTTGGCATCTTCTGCTTTGGCGCAAGATATCCAGCCAATCGATTCCCCGATTTTTGCCGATAAAGTGGCCAAGGGCACGCTGCCGCCTGTCGGTGAGCGCGTGCCGTCAGAGCCGCGGGTCGTGAACGTCGAAAAACCCGGCCAGCATGGCGGCACGATGCGGGTGGTTTTCGGCCGATCCAAGGACACACGGATCATGGTCGTTTACGGCTATGCGCGTCTCGTGACCTACGATGCCGAATTTAATATCCAGCCCGACATTCTCGCCCGGGTCGATGTCGAGTTCGGCCGGATATTCACCCTGCATTTGCGAAAAGGGCATCGTTGGTCGGACGGACATCCCTTCACCGCCGAAGATTTTCGCTACTGGTGGGAAGATATCGCGAACGAGCGGACGCTATCGCCGCTGGGCCCTGCCAAACAGCTGGTCGTCGCGGGCGAACGGGCAAAAGTCGAGTTCATCGACGATCATACGATTCGCTATTCCTGGGCCTCCCCCAATCCTCATTTTCTGCCGGCTCTGGCCTCAGCGACGCCGCTCTATATCTATCGGCCGTCGCACTATCTGAAAAAATTCCATGCGCGCTATGCCGATGCGAAAACACTCGCGGCGATGGTCAAGAAATCCGGCCGCCGGAACTGGGCGGCACTGCATAACCGGCGGGATAACCAGTACAAGAACGATAACCCCAAGCTGCCGACCCTGCAGCCCTGGGTGTTGCAGACGAAGCCGCCGGCGCAGCGCTTCCTGTTTGACCGCAACCCCTATTTCCATCGGGTCGACCAGAACGGCCGCCAATTACCCTATACCGACCAGGTCGCAATGGGCGTGGCGGCAGCCGGCGTCATTCCGTTGAAGACAGGGGCGGGCGAGACCGACCTGCAGGCGCGCGGTATTGCGTTTAATAACTACACGTTCCTGAAAGAGGCGGAGAAGCGGGAGAACTTCAAGGTTCGGTTGTGGCAGACCGCAAAGGGCTCACACCTCGCGCTTTTTCCCAATCTCAACGCCAAGGACCCTGCCTGGCGCAAGCTATTCCAGAACGTCGAATTCCGCCGGGCGATGTCGATGGCAATCAATCGGCACGAGATCAACCAGGTGATTTATTACGGGCTGGCGATCGAAGGCCAGAACACCGTGCTGCCGGCAAGCCCGCTCTACAACAAGGCCTATCTTGACGCCTGGGCGCAGTTCGATCTCAAAGCCGCGAATGCCAAGCTGGATGGGCTGGGCCTGACAAAGCGGGATTCGCGCGGTGTCCGGTTGTTGCCGGATGGGCGGCCGATGGAAATCATCGTCGAGACCGCGGGCGAGGACACCGAACAGACCGACGTGCTCGAGCTGATCCATGATTCATGGCTGGCGGCCGGCATAAAGCTGTTCACGCGCCCGTCGCAACGTGAAGTTTTCCGCAATCGGATTTTTGCAGGCGAAACGCTGGTCTCGATCTGGTCGGGGCATGAATTCGGTATTCCCAATGCCGACACTATCCCGGATGAATTTGCACCAACCGATCAGCTCCAGCTGCAATGGCCGAAATGGGGACAGCATTTCCAGACCCGCGGGCGGGCCGGCACGCCGCCGACCGACGCGTTCGCCCTCGAACTGCTCAAGCTCAACAGGGCCTGGGCTTATGCACGTACGCGCCAGGCACGCCGGGATATCTGGCGCCGGATGCTGGAAATCAACGCGGACCGGGTATACTCAATCGGTCTGATTTCGGCAGTGCCACAGCCTGTGGTGATAGATTCCGATCTGCGCAACGTGCCGATCAAGGGGACATTTAACTGGAATCCGGGTGCACATTTCGGCGTCTATATGCCGGATACGTTCTGGTTCGATAACGCCAGCCGCCGCCAGGCGCAGAAATAGGCGGAATACATAAATGCTGAGATTCCTCGTTCACCGCGTTTTCATCATGATCCCGACCCTGTTGGCGATCAGCCTGATCGTGTTTGTGATTATCCAGTTGCCGCCCGGCGATTATCTGACAAGCTACATCAACGAGCTGCAAAGCCAGGGCGAGGCGGTTGACGAGGCTAAAATCGCTTTCCTCCGCGAACAGTACGGTCTCGACAAGCCGTGGTGGCAGCAATATCTCGTCTGGCTGTTCGGCATGCTACAGGGCGATTTCGGGTTTTCGTTCGAACATAACCAGCCGGTATCCGAGGTTGTCGGAGACCGGTTATGGCTCAGCTTCGTGGTCTCGATCACCACCATCATGTTCACCTGGGCGGTGTCGTTTCCGATCGGTGTCTATTCGGCGACGCATCAGTATTCATGGGGCGATTATGGATTGTCGTTCCTTGGCTTCCTCGGACTTGCGACGCCGAATTTCCTACTCGCACTTGTGATGTTGTATCTCGCCAATCGCTGGTTCGGCACGTCTGTTGGCGGGTTGATGGAAGATCAGTACATCGGCCAGCCCTGGACCTGGGGGAAACTTTTGTCGGTTCTGGAACATCTCTGGGTGCCCGTTGTCGTCATCGGGACTTCCGGGACGGCAGGTATGATCCGCCGGTTGCGCGCCAATCTGCTTGATGAGCTGCAGCGTCAATATGTGACAACCGGCCGCGCCAAGGGAATGTCGCCGCGCAGGCTGCTGATCAAGTACCCGCTGCGGATGTCGCTTAATCCGTTTATCGCCGATATCGGAAACTTGTTGCCGGCAGTGATTTCAGGCTCGGTGATCGTGTCTGTCGTGCTGTCCTTGCCGACCACGGGCCCGATGTTGCTGCGCGCGTTGCAAAGCCAGGATATGTATCTGGCAGGTTCGTTCCTGATGTTTCTGTCCTTGCTGACGGTCATCGGGGTGTTTATTTCGGACATTCTGCTGGCAATACTCGATCCGCGGATACGCCTCGGCGGAGGGACCACACGATGAGCTCGCCGTCCAAAAGCGATGAAGCCCTCGAACACTGGGTATCCGACGCACCGTTCGACCCGCATGTCGCCGATGCCCTGACACCCGAGCAGGAACGGGTCTATATGGCGTCGCAATGGCGCATGATGTGGATCCGTTTTCGTCGTCACAAAGTCGCTGTCTGGTCGGGTGCCATTCTGGCAGTCATCTATTTCAGCGTGCTGATCAGTGAGTTTATTGCGCCCTACAATATGCATACCCGGCACACGGATCATATCTATGCGCCACCGCAATCAATCAATCTGTTCCATGAAGGCAGCCTGAAGGCGCCGTTCACGTATAGCCTGAAATACACGCTGAACATGGGGAACCTGAAGCGGGAATACAGCGACAATAGAAACCGTGTCGACGGGATCCGGTTCTTTTGTCTCGGCGATTCTTACAATTTCTGGGGCATGATCCCCATGCGATTCCACCTGGTGTGTCCGCCGAAAAACGGCACATTGTTCCTGCTCGGCACTGACAGGTTGGGACGCGATATGTTCTCGCGGATCGTCATGGGGACCCGCATTTCGCTGACTGTCGGTCTGATCGGAATCACGATCAGCTTTGCGCTCGGCATGTTTTTCGGCGGGTTCGCGGGCTATTACGGCGGCTGGATAGATAACGTCATTCAGCGTGTGATTGAGGTGATCCGGTCGTTCCCGGAATTACCGCTTTGGATGGCGTTATCCGCAGCACTGCCGGTGACGTGGAGCCCGATCGTCATCTACTTTGGCATCACGATCATTCTGGGCCTGCTGGACTGGACCGGCCTGGCGCGGGCGGTGCGGTCGAAACTGCTGGCCATTCGCGAGGAAGACTTTGTGTCCGCGGCAAGGCTGATGGGCGCGAAGCCCAGCCGAATTATCTGGCGGCACATGATGCCAAGTTTCATGAGCCATCTGATCGCGTCTGCGACCTTGTCGATCCCGGCGATGATCCTGGGCGAGACGGCGCTTTCGTTCCTCGGTCTCGGTCTGCGTCCGCCGATCACCAGCTGGGGCGTGTTGCTGGCAGAAGCGCAGAACATCAATGTGGTGGCCCTTTATCCCTGGTTGATGCTGCCGGTGGCGCCGGTGATCATCGTTATCCTCGCCTTTAACTTCCTCGGCGACGGCCTTCGCGATGCGGCGGATCCCTATAAATAACGAAACGGTCAGTTTCCGCTTGCGCCGGAATTCGGGCAGGCCTATAAGCTGCGCCCCATGACGTACACAATTGCCATTAAACGAATTGCTATGGTCGCACGCCTTGTCAAAGGCGTGCGGGCGGATGGCCGTGTGTGTCTTGAAGGGATCCGGATGA
>JBLIMV010000068.1:0-4430 GCA_047638395.1 Paracoccaceae bacterium
CTGGGCGCCATGATGTCATCATAGAACTGTGTCACCGCCCGGGAAGCACGGCGAACATTAAAACACGTGCAGTGCCACGCAACTCGCACCTGGGTCGGCGTCTGGGAGGTTTTTTGATCACTCATATAAGTGTATATACACCTCTAATACCGAATCAACAATCCGCCCGGATGCGCTCGCATTATGGGGCAATGCGCGCTACATCAAATTCATGTCTGAAAACGACCCTGGAAATGCGCGGAAACCTTTTTGGGTGTGGCTGCTCATCGGCTCAATTGCCGTGACGGGCTTACTCTACCTGCTGAGCTGGCAGTTTCCCGGCGTGCTGTCCGACGGCGATGCCCAGCCCTACCTGGCGCATCACGTCATTTTGCTGGTGGTCCTTGCAAGTGCGCTGATGGCAGGCAGGGAAACGGGCGCCGGCATGATGCTGCGCCACGCGGCAATCTGGGTTGCGATCGGGGCGGTCGCCGTTCTGGGATACAGCTACCGGTCGGACTTCAAGAATCTCAGCAATCGCATCGTCGGCGAACTTCGCCCGGACATGGCTCTGATGACCGGCGACGGCGATGTCTCCATCCGGCGCAGCAGTGACGGGCATTTCCGTCTAACCGCCACGGTAGACGGAAAGTCCATCCGGTTTCTGGTGGATACCGGCGCCAGCCTTGTCGCCCTCAGCCCAAATGATGCGCGCGCTATCGGCTTCGATACCGACCGGCTCCGATACGGATTGCGGATCCAGACGGCAAACGGCACCGCGTGGTCAGCCGGGGTATCACTAGGAGAAATCTCTGTTGGACCAATCCGCGCGCGAAACGTACGGGCCGCCATCAGCCAAAGCGGCCTGTCGGAATCGCTGCTCGGCCTCGCCTTCCTGAACAGGCTGTCCGGTTACGAAGTGCGTGGCGATACAATGATCCTGAAACCCTGAATCAGACGGAAGTACCAAATGGTAAAGCTCGACAAAATATACACGCGCGGCGGAGACGGCGGCGAGACATCGCTGGGCGACGGCAGCAGGGTCGCGAAACATTCGCTCCGTGTTCACGCACAGGGGGACATAGATGAAGCCAACGCCACGATCGGACTCGCCCGGCGCTTCGCCAATCCGGAAGATACCGACAGTGTTTTGTCGCGAATACAAAACGACCTGTTCGATCTCGGCGCCGACGTCACCCGCCCTGGCGCCGACCCTGGGGATGGCAGTCTTCGCATTCAACCGGCCCAGGTAGAACGACTGGAAGCGGAAATCGATGAAGCAAATGAAAACCTGGAGCCGCTTCGTTCCTTTGTATTGCGCGGTGGAACCGATTTCGCCGCCTCCTTGCATCTCGCCTGCACGGTTTGTCGGCGCGCGGAACGCATGCTGTCTGCACTTGCCGCAGAAGAACCGATAAATCCGCACGGCCTAAAATATATCAACCGGCTGTCCGACCTCCTGTTTGTGATGGCACGCGCTGCCAATGACGGCGGAAACGCGGACGTGCTATGGAAGCCGGGCCAGAACACATAGACAACACGCTGTTCCCGGCGGGGACGACGCGCTGTTCCCAGCGAGGGCGATCCGTGATACCCAACGTTAATTGGTTGGCATTAGTCTGAGTTGAGGGTATGGCAAAAATCAGAACCGTTGTTCGATCGGGTGCACTCGCACTTCTGCTCGCGCTATTCGCGACGCAGACGGTTTATGCCTCAGCGCAAAAAGGTATCCAGGCATTTCAACGCGGCAAATATGAAGAAGCGCTGAAATATCTGCAGCCGGCCGCCGAGGCGGGTGACGCCAGCGCAATGTATGTGCTTGGTCAGATGTACGCATCGGGCCGCGGCATTACGAAAGACGAAAAAGCTGCAACGGATTTGTTTCTCAAGGCTGCCAATCTCGGTGACCCTAACGCGCAGCAGAGCCTGGGATCCGCCCTGATGCTCGGCGAGGGTATCGAGCAGGACATGGTCGAGGCGCTTAAATGGTTCATTATCTCGGGGCGCGCCGGCAACAAGGACGCTCTGTCCTATACCAAGACGGTCGGCCGCTTCCTGTCGCGTGACATGCAGCGCGAAGCGCGTGGTAAAGCGCTGGAATGGCAAAAAGCGAATGCCAAGAAAGACGCCGACGCCAAACAGTGATCAGGATGCCACTTTTTGTGCCTGAGCCGTCATTCCGATATTGCCCTCGTGATCCAACGCCCATAAGTCGATCTGTGCCCCGTTCGCGGCAGGTGCGGCACACAGGGTAAAATCGCCGTCGTCATACACTGGCCGGCCGGATCGAAACGAAAACGCGCCAATTGCAAATTCCGGCAGCTCGACCGCAACCATATCCAGCATCAAACGCGCTATCAGCGTTCCCTGAACCAACAGGCCCGGATACCCTTTTTCCCGAACGTAATCGCGATCGTAGTGAATGCGGTGACTGTTGAACGTCACGGCTGAATGGCGAAACATCAGCACCGCGTCAGGTGTGATCGTCCGCGACCAAACCGGCGCCGCTGGCAATCCTGCAGCGCCAGCGGCCTTCTTCGACCCACCGCCGGAAGGCGGCTTTGCCGGGCCTGTCACCGCCCGGTAGACGATGTCGTTCTGTTCGACGACGGCGACCCCGTCGCCATTTGAAATCCGGTGTTCTATCAGGCCCACAATAAACGGCCCGGTCCTGCCCTCCTTCAGATCGAAGGACATCACTTCGGATTCTTTTCGGATCGTATCGCCGATGCAGAGCGGGTGATGAAACGTAAATCGCGCCCCGCCGAAGAGTTTATTGGGATATTCAGGTGCCGCCGGCAGCCAGCCTTCATCCTTCGCCAATCCGTCCGCACCGAGCCGGGACGGCGGCAGCTTCGCCGTACAGAATAGCCCGTGCCAGAGCGGCCGCAAGGCATCCCCGCGTTGGGGCGAGGGATCTTCAGAACCGAAAGCCGCCATCAATCCGGCGACGGGCGCGGGTGACAGTTCATCCTCAGCGACGATCGTCCGCCCGACTGCATCGTCCAAGTTCTTCGGTATATTTCTCATGGGCATTATCAATTTTCGGATTTAGCCAGACGGATTCTTTGTCTGTAGTGTTTGAGCATAATCGGATGCAATGAGGGAGACAAAAGATGGTGCTGGTACTCGGACCGAAAGACGTCAAAGGGCTGATCACAATCAAGGAAGCCGTTGACGCGATGGAACAGGGCTTTCTGGACTGGTCAAAAAACGACTGGCTGGCCGAAATGCGCCAGCGCATTCATTCCCCCCAGGGGGTGCGCCTCACAGTCCATATTGGCGCACCTGATTCAGCGAATGCGATTGGCACGCTGCTGCATACCGAAAAAATCGTTATCAACGAGGATAAACGCCAGACTTATTCCCATCGGGGCGCCCGCGTCCGCGTCATTTACGAGGGAGAAAATGGCGGGCTACTATCGATACAGGTCGGTGAACTCGAAGTCGAAGAGCTGCCGGGGGTCAACCAGAACGTTGTCATTCCCACCAGTTGTGCCACCGCTGTCGGCACAAAATGGCTGGCAAAGAAGAATTCAAAAACCGTCGGCATCCTGGGATCGCGCGGTCAGGCGCGGGGCCAGCTTGCCGCGGTAAAAGCCGCAATGCCGGATATCGAGGAAGCCTTCGTGTTCAGCCCGAACGAAGATAACCGCAACCGCTATGCGGGATCGATGGCGCAGATCCTCGGCATGAAGGTCACGGCGGTCGATACGGCACGTGAAGCAGTCGAAGGCATGGACATCGTTCTTACGGCGACAAATTCCAACGTGCCGACTTTTGATGGTGAATGGCTGTCACCGGGCGCTCATGTCTGTTCGCTGGTCTCGTCCAATAAGGGCCTGCACGAAGCCGGATTCATTTCGGAAGCCCGGCGGGAGATCGACAACACCACGTTGCAGCGCGCCGACGTTGTCGTCTGCAATTCCATCGAACAGGACAAACTCGACCGCACCGCCATCGTCTGGGGCGCGGCGGAGGAAGGCATCATTTCGTGGGACAAGGTCTTCGATCTTGCCCAGGTCATGCGCGGCGATGCCGGGCGCACCGACGACAACCAGATCACGTTCTTCAAGCAGAATGCATTCTGGGGCGTCGGTGACCAGGTCATCGGCCGGCTTCTCTACGAAAAAGCCCGCGCACAGGGCATCGGCATCGAGCTTGATGTCGATCCATTCGAATCGACGACCGATTCCAGCCTCGAAGGCTAATCGCTACTCGACGAGCACCCCAAGCTCCACCGCCTCTTCCCGCGCGCTAAGCGGGAAGAGGCCCATTGCATTGGTCTGGTGCAGAAAGCCGAGCTTCTCGTAGAAGCCTTCCTTACCAGGCACAGTCGTCAGGTAGATCTTCTCTGCCGGCAACCGCTGCAGGAGTTCGCCCATCATCTTCCGCCCTATTCCGGCACCCTGAAACCCGGGGTCGACCGCAACGTCCAGAACGGTGGCATA
>JBLIMV010000069.1:0-4397 GCA_047638395.1 Paracoccaceae bacterium
CGGAGGCCTGAGCGCGGGACAACATGATGACGCAATCCATATGACCGGAAATCGTGGTCACCGCGGGGTCGGTGAAATCATCGGCTGGCACATAGACCGCCTGAATGGCGGTAACGGCCGACCCTGCCACAGAGGCAATACGCTCTTGCAGGCCCGCCACCTCGGTCGCCAGCGTTGGCTGGTAGCCAACGCGCGACGGCAGACGACCAAGCAGGCTGGATACCTCGGCTCCGGCCTGAACAAAGCGGAAAACGTTGTCCATCAGAAGAAGGACGTTCTTGTGCTTCTGGTCGCGGAAATATTCCGAAATTGTCAAGGCTGTCAGCGGAGCCCGCCAGCGCGCTCCGGGTGGCTCGTTCATCTGACCGTAAACCAGCACGGTGCGGTCCAGCACGCCCGAGTCCTGCATTTCGGTCAGCAGCTCATGCCCCTCGCGTGATCTCTCACCAACGCCCGCGAAGACCGAGATACCTTCGTATTTCTCGACCATGGCGCGGATTAGTTCCATCACCAAAACGGTCTTACCGACCCCGGCGCCGCCGAACATCGCGGCCTTGCCGCCCTGCGCCATGGGCGTCAGCAGGTCGATCACCTTGATGCCGGTCTCGAACACATCGGTGGCGCCAGTCTGGGATTTCAGAAGCGGCGGCAGCGCATGGATCGGCCGACGCGGTGTATCGTCAGGAAGGGCAGGCCCGTCGTCCTGCGGATTGCCCACCACATCCAGAAGCCGCCCGAGAACGGCTTTGCCCACGGGCACGGTGACCGGCCCGCCTGTCGCGCGAACCGCCACCCCGCGCGCGAGACCAGCCGTCGACTGGAAGGCTACAGCCCGTAGCGTCGTCAGGTCCAGATGGCTGTGAACTTCTAGGATAAGGGGCGTTGGCAGGTCCCACTGCACCTCCAGCGCTGTATTGATCGGCGGCATTTTGGTCTGCGCAAAGACCACATCCACAACGGCTCCCCTGACGGCGTGGACGATGCCGTTTGGTTGGGCCGTGGTGTCCGCGGATGTCTCTGGCGCCCGCATATGTCTTGGTCTCTCCGATGTGCGTCTTCTGCTTAAGCTCCAATCTTACGCAAAGGCCCGAGACGTCGTGCTGATCTATGTCAAATCTGCGCCGCAAAGCCGATCGCTCCGACGTAAATCAAGAAATGAAGGAGAAAAACCTTTGCGACTAATCCTGATCAGTGCGCATCGGGCGGCTGAAATACAAAAAGGAGCTAATGGCTGCCTCAGGCGGCGCAGTTAGCGAAGGATGGTCATGATGGGTACTGCGGGAACATCGAAGATCTGACCGAAAAGAATGTTGATTTTCGGCGCGTCCTCTATTCTGGGAACCAGCTACAACTGGGTCTTATGTCGCTTGAGCCGGGAGAAGAAATCGGTGGCGATATACACGCCGACACGGATCAGTTCTTTCGCATCGAAGATGGCGAGGGGCGGCTGGTGATAGACGGGGCGACCCACAAGATAGGCGCCGGCGACGGCATTGTCGTGCCCGCTGGCGCGCATCACAACGTGATCTGCACGGGGCATGATGCCCTCAAGATTTATACGATCTATGGCCCGCCCCTTCACCGGGAGAAACTTGTTCAGAAGACGAAGGCCGAGGCGGATGTGTCTGATGAGGTTTTCGAAGGACAGGCCACCGAGCAGACGGCGGACGTGGTTTAGGTTTAGGCCATTCTGCCTCGCTGCTTACAGAACCCACTCACAAGACGCGGCCAAATTGCCGCGAAGTCCCCGTCACGTAAAACACACGGAGTTTTCAATATCACATACCTGTAAGACCACCGCGGAAGGTTCACGCGCCTGCGATATCGAAGCGGCGAGCCATCAGTTGGCCGCAGATAAGTTGCGTCTTGCGGAAGCCATCACCGGGGCCGCCGGACGGTGCGGAACCGACCATGCAAGTGCGAACATTGGTCTGTGCCAGCAATTTTGCGCGTTCGCTCGTGGCGAAGTGATCGCCACCAGCTAGAGAGGGACCAGCGGCTTTTTCCCGTTCCGATCAGAAAGGAGGCGATCATGGTCGCAAGGACCGAGACCTCAACGGCGGACGGTAGCGCTAGTAGGAAAGGGAGCAGTGGGACAGAACTGGCCACGCCCGCCACAATGGCAAAAGTGGTAACAGCCCCGTCAATTCCGCCATAGATCATGTTTTTGAGGAAGCCGGTTGAAGGCCCCGCCGACTGGCGGATGGCAATCCCTTGCGGTCTGTGGCGGAATTCAAGTGACATGGCCCAAACATGCCCTTGATCGGCGGTCCTGAAATTGAACCGTGTCAAGAATCTGTGCCGATCCGTTGCAATCTCTCTTTCATGAAAATGCCCGCGAGGTCTCTACATCAAAGTATCTTGATCTTTGTTGGCTGCGCGGTCTTTCGAATTGGTCTGACGCCGCGACTGCAACAGTATTACAAGAGCTTGCCGATTTCCTCCGCGCTCCGCACTTTGCGCGCCGAGTCAAGCTTTTCGTCAACAACAAGGCCCGGCGTAGACGATCTCTGCCCCTGGGGCTCGCGCGAAATTGTCAGTCAAGTGTCCGGCGGAACCGAAGCAGGGATAGAGCTGACAGGGCCAGGACAAAGGCACCGAGTGCAAGGAATGATCCGGACACTGTCTGAAACTCGGCCCCCTTGAGCATCACGGATCGGATGAAGCGCAGAAAATGGGTCAGCGGTAGCAACTCCCCTAGGCTCTGCGCCCAGGAAGGCATTCCTCTGTAGGGGAACATGAAGCCCGACAAAAGCAGGGAAGGCAGGAAGAAGAAGAACGTCAGTTGCATTGCTTGCATCTGTGTTCGGGCAACGGTCGAGATGAGATATCCCAGAATAACAAGGGCGAGAACGAAGATGAATACACCGGCAAGCAGGAGCGGGAGGCTGCCCACAAAAGGAATGCCGAAAACCATCTTTGCGGCCATAAGGACCACCGCCACCTGAACGCCGCCCACCACTAGATAGGGTAAGACCTTGCCCAGCATGATCTCCAACGGAGTTGCTGGCATCGACAGCAAGTTCTCCATCGTACCGCGTTCGATTTCGCGCGTCAGCGCCATCGCGGTCATCATGACCATCGTAAGTTGCAGGATCACTCCGAGCAGGCCAGGCACGATGTTGTATTGCGTAATGCCTTCGGGATTGTAACGTCTGTGGACGATGATCGACGGGCCGATGGATGTACTTCCGGCCCCAGCATCCAGCCCCGCTTCCCTTCTAAGGGCATCGGCCGCCACGGTCCCGAGCGTCGAAATTGCGCCCGACGCTACCGATGGATCAGTCGCGTCCGCCTCGATCAGAAGCGTCGCACGATCGTTGCGTTCGATCCGGCGGCCGAAGTCCGACGGCACAGTCACGACGAAAGCGACATCGCCGCGGGCAATCATCTCTTCGGCTTCATCCGCCGTTGCTGCCGGAGCAATGAAGCGATAATAGCCTGTTAACTCTAGGGCAGAGACCATCGCTCGGGTGAACCGATCCTGCGTAGGCGCCACCAAAGCCGCAGGCAGTTCTTTCGGATCGGTGTTGATTGCGAAGCCGAACAGCATAAGCTGCAAAAGCGGAATGCCCAGCATCATCGCAAAAGTCAGGCGATCCCGACGCATCTGGATCGTTTCTTTGGCCAGCAACGCACGCAGTCGAGTAATTGAGAGGAACCGCCTCATTGCATGTTGTCCTGCGACGTGCCCATGAGCTGGATGAACACGTCCTCAAGGCTGGTTTCCGCCGGCGCGGCCTTCACTTTGGTTCTCGCCGAAATCTCGTCTACAGATTTTTGCAGCGCCTCCGCGTCCCGTCCGACCACATGAAGCGTCTTGCCGAAGGGTGCGACCTGATCTACTCCCGGTGCGCCTCGTAATTCTTTTGCGGCCTCGGCAACATTGTAGCCAGTGATGACAAGCGTGGTCAGCGCCGCATTCCGGATAACCTCCTCCACGGTGCCGTTAGCTATGAGTTTTCCGTAGGAGATATATCCGATGCGGTGACAGCGTTCGGCCTCGTCCATATAGTGGGTTGAGACAAGTACGGTGAGTCCAAGCTGCGCGCGAGCGTGGATTTCGTTCCAGAATTCGCGACGCGCCTTTGGGTCAA
Source organism: Paracoccaceae bacterium (assembly GCA_047638395.1). Lineage (GTDB taxonomy): Bacteria > Pseudomonadota > Alphaproteobacteria > MPNO01 > UBA830 > CAXBCP01. The sequence continues at coordinate 4,098 of JBLIMV010000069.1, forward strand.
CGCCTGCCGTCGGCTCATCAAGGATCAAGAGATTCGGGCGGTGCATAATGCAGGCGGCCAGAGCGAGGCGTTGCTTCCAGCCTCCTGACAGCGACCCCGCAAGCTGTTTCCGGCGCGAAGATAGGCCCAGATCTTCAAGCGTATCGGCCACGACACGCTGCACGCCCTTCATACCATAAAGTCCGGCGACAAAACGTAAATTTTCCTCGATGGTCAGGTCCTCGTAGAATGAAAACCGTTGGGTCATGTACCCGACCTTGCGCTTGATGCTGCGCCGGTCTTTGCGGATGTCGAAGCCCA
>JBLIMV010000070.1:0-3990 GCA_047638395.1 Paracoccaceae bacterium
AATAGCCATCGGCGAAATCCGCATTCATGTCTTCGAGATAGGCGAAGCCGGCGTCATCCGCGGCCTGCATGATGGCCTTTGTGTAGCCGGGCCAGATATCGGGAAACAGGCGGCGCACGCCGATGGGCCCGTCCTTGCCGTGATACGGCCCGTCAAAATCCCGGTCGGATTCGAGTTTTTTGAAGAATGGCAGGACATCGTCCCAGCCCCAGCCGACCGCGCCGCGATCGACCCATTCATTGTAATCGAGCGGGCTGCCCCGGTTCGCCATCATACCGTTGATGGACGACCCGCCCCCCATCACACGGCCCTGCTGATACAGCTTGTCGGGGCGCATATCGGGCAGATTTCCGGGACGTGGCGGGACCGTGACGCGCAGCTTGTTCCAGATGAAGCGCAGATCGTTATAGGCGACTCCGGCGAATCCATCCTGCAGCTGGTCAGGCAAATTGTCGGGCGCGTAGTCTGTGCCGGCCTCGACCAGCAAAACGCGGTTCGAGGACCGGGCGCTCAAACGCCCTGCAAGCACACACCCGGCGGACCCGCCGCCGACGATGACGTAGTCATAAATTGTGTCATTCATTAAAAAATATATTCCCTGCTTGTCATCTCAAAACCGAGTGCGCATACTTTAATCTTCCATCGGGGGGAGCCGCCAACATCGGCTGAGAGGTTCGACAATCGAACGACCCCTGGAACCTGCACCGGATTATGCCGGCGAAGGGACGGTGAACTTAGTGACATCTCCACACCTGAAATCCGACAGAACTGTCTTTAGTTAGTTGTCTTCGACGGGATCGCCGTTCGAGGATCCCTATTCTGTGTGTTCAACGCTGCGCCGCAAAGCAAAAACCGCAAGCGCGTAGCCCGGGAGGAAACCACGATGAAATACACGATTGGATCATTTGCTCTGGGAACCGTAGCGCTCGCTGCCGCATCCCTCACCACCACGACCCTCACCACACCGGCCTACGCGACGGTCGGCAGCTGCACCGACCCGGTAACATTTGGCACCACCATATCGTCGACCGGCCGGTATTCCACGCTCGCCGATAAATGGCGCGGCATGACCATCGAGTTCGCCAAGATGATAAACGAGAATGGCGGAATCGAGTTGAAGGGCTGCGGCAAGAAACTGCCGCTGAAGATCATCATCTATGACGACCAGAGCGTGCCGTCGACTGCGGTCAGCCTGTTTGAACGCATGGCCACGGTCGACAAGGTCGACTTTTTCGTCGGGCCCGACTGGTCAGCGATGGGCTTCCCGGTACCACCGGTCGCCGAGCGACATAAAATTCCGATGGTGATGGCCAATGTCGCCGCACCGCCGATCTTCAAGCGTGGCCTGAAATACATGTGGGGCACGCCGATGCCGACTGTCCCCAACTGGTCGACCCGCTATTTCGACATGCTGTCCAAACAAACACCGCGACCGAAGACGATCTATTTCATCACCCAGGACAACCCGGTCACCAAGGCGCTTACGGGATTCTGGAGCAAAAAGGCGGCAGCCCTCGGCTACAAGGTTCTTGGGAACGAGCTGTTCTCGGTCGAGCTGAAGGACTTCACGTCACTGGTACTCAAACTGCGCATCCGCAAGCCGGATATCATCTATATCTCGTCCTTCGACAGTCCATCCGTGCCGCTGATCCAGCAAATGCGGCGCCTTAAAACCAAGGCGAAGGACGTGCATCACGCATTGCTGTCGGGGAAGCTCCACAAACAGGTTGGCGATGATCTGGACGGCGTAACCGGTGAAATTCCCTGGTATCCCGGGGTAAAGGGGCCGTATAGCGATTTTACCGAGGAACTGGTGAGACGCGCAGACGTCGACATGTTCGACTACCCTTGGACGATGTCTCGGATTTCCGCTTATCTGATCATGGTTCAGGCCATCGAACGCGCCGGAACCGTTGACCGTGAAAAGGTTCGGAAAGCTCTGTTCAAAGGCACGTTCGATTCACCGACCGGCCAGATTGAGTTCAACGAAAGCGGCTATGCCTTTAAGAATGGCGCCTTCACACTGCAGGTCCAGAACGGCAAACCGGTGATTGTCTGGCCACCAGAGGTCGCGACCGGAAAATTCGTATACCCGTCACCCAGCTGGCAATAAGCCGTGACTGACATACGTCTTTCGGCGTCCATGGCCTAACCGCCATGGACGCCTCCATTATCATTCAGATTGCGCTGGGCGGAATCCTGATCGGCGGGCTCTATGCGCTCGTCGCATTCGGGCTATCGCTCATTTATGGCGTCGCGCGGATTCTCAACTTCGCTCACGGCACACTCCTCGCCGTGGGCGGTGTTGCGGCGAGCGGCATTTTCGCGGCGACGGCGTGGAATCCCTTGCTAATCATGTTGATGCTCATCCCGGTTCTGGGTGTATTCGGCTATGTCTTCTACGACAAGTTGCTGCAGCCACTGACGAAACGAAGCCATTTCGAATATACCGTGGGATCGGTGCTGGTAACCGTGGGTGCGTTGCTAATCCTGTCCGACGTCGCCGCATGGCTCGCCGGACCGGCACCCCGGAATATTCCATTACGGTTCGAAGCGATTGAAATCGGCAACGTCATCGTGTCGACGACGCAGGCCTGGATACTGGGCGGTATTATCGTGTTCACCGTAGCCCTGCATCTCTACATCAAGAAAAGCTGGTTCGGGCGTGCCATGCGGGCGGTAACCCAGGACCATACCGGTGCCACGATCTGCGGCGTCAAAGCGGACAAGGTTCACGCTCTGACATTTGCATTCGGGTCCGGCATCGTTGCTATCGCCGCTGTGCTGTATGCGATGCTGTTCCCGGTCGATCCCTATATCGGGTTTTCGCTGACCGTGAAGGCGTTCACGATCATCATTCTGGGCGGGATTGGAAATCTGGTCGGCGCGCTGCTGGCCGGCATCTTCCTCGGCCTGGCTGAGGGCTTCACCTCGTTTTTCTGGGCGACACAATGGGCACCCGCGATTTCCATCGTGCTGTTGCTGGTGATTTTGGTGGTCTTCCCGCAGGGCTTCGGACGCCGGAAGTCGGCATGAGCAACTATCGTTACTGGCTCGGCGGCGCCTTCGTTCTTGCCGCCCTCGCTCTGGTTCCCACATCGGGCAGCGCCTATACGACCACGCTGCTGTTCACCATGCTGATCTCCTATGCCCTGGCCCAGAGCTGGGACTGGGTCGGTGGCGAGGCGGGCTATATCAACCTCGCCCACTTCGCATTTTACGGCATAGGGGCCTACGCATTCTGTCTGTCGTTACTCAACGAAATCCCGATCGCGCTGTGCTTCGTGATTGCCGTCGTCGTGACATCGATCGTGGCCTTCGTCGTCAGTTTTCCGATTTTCCGCCTTCGCGGCGATTATTTTGCGTTTGCGACCCTCGCGTTATTGCCGCTGACTGAGCTCCTCGCCTTTAATTTTCACTTCACCGGCGGCGCGGACGGTGTTGTCCTGCCGCCGGAATACGTGCTTTTTGAGGCCTATTACATCGCCATCGGGCTGGTAGGGCTGACGGCTATCGCAACCGTCTGGCTAATCCGGACCCGGTTCGGCTACGCGCTGAAAGCAATCCGCAATGACGAAGAAGCGGCCGAAATCTGCGGCATAAGAATATTCCCGGCCAAGTCCAAGGTGCTTGTTTTGTCGGCGGCATTTGCGTCCGTTGCGGGCGCGCTTCAGGGCTGGCAGCTATCCTATATAGATCCCACGACGGTGTTCGGCCTCGATGTCGCGCTGATCCCGATTGCCATGGCCCTGCTCGGCGGGTCGGGGTTGCTGTGGGGGGCCGTGGTCGGCGTGATCATTCTGTCTCTGTTCAACCAGATGCTCATTGTCAGCCTGCCCATTTTGCAGACTGCAATCTTCGGGCTGTTGCTGCTTTTGATCGGGCGATACATGCCCGGCGGATTACTGCGCAGCTCAATTGTGCGCAACAACAGGTGGATCGGTTTTCTGGGACGAGAGCATGACCAGTTCGTTACGGCCACGGCAAGTG
>JBLIMV010000071.1:0-3850 GCA_047638395.1 Paracoccaceae bacterium
TTGGATGCGCGATAGCCGTACCAGCCGCCCAGCTTGTTATCACCGATGCTGCCGACCCGTGCTGACAGGGTGGCAAAGACGGCCTTGCCGTCACGCGCGAGCAGGGGCAGAAAATGCTTCATCAACAGGGCCGGCCCGATCGAGTTGACGGCGAAGGCATGGGCCAGCCGGTCGGCGTCCAGATCGCGCCACGTTTTTTCCGGCATTGCGTCGTCTCCATGCAGAAATCCGGTCGCATCGATCACCAACCGGAGCGGATGGTCGAGGGTTGCGACAGACGCCGCTGCCTCGGAGATACTATTTTCTGATGCAAGGTCCAGCGCCGGGGTTCCACTGCGGGACAGCCCGATCACCGAATGAAAACACCGGCTGGCGGACAATCGTTCCGCCAGTGCGCTGCCGATTGCACCGGTGGCGCCAATGACAACGGCAACGCCGTCCGCCGGGAATGACGAATGACGCCCGCCAGCCTGTTGGTCGACGCCTGGTGCGGGGGCTTGATTGTTCATGCCGACGTCCTCTGTCTGTCCGTGATGCGGGCGGTCAGGCAAGCGATGCGACGCCATGCCAGTGAGAGCCGTTCAGCCAGATTTGTGCGTCGAGCCCGCGCATGATTTTCGCGATGGAATTGTTGCCGCCGATCCAGGATGCCTCCATCCGCCGGAGTCCGGTATTGTGTCCACGGTGGGCGGTTTCCTTCACCAGCCAGGTGGCGATCCCCCGGTGCCGAAAGGCGCTGTCGACAGTCACGGCCATCTCCGCGATGTGTGTCCCGTCTTTACTGTGTGACGCGTCTTCCCAGCCGAGTTCGGCGATGCCGATCAGCGCATCGCTTTTATAAAGACCCACCGCAATCATGCGCGACCAGTCGAACCCGTCGACGTAGCGGTCGATACCGTTATCGGACATGGCGGAAAAAAACCGGCTGTAGCGGTCGAACTCGCTAAGGCGTTTGAGGTGGTCCGATATTGCCGGGGCTTCTGCGGCTGACAGCATTTCGAGTGTCAGTCTGTCGACCCGCCCGATTTGGGTTACCTGATCTGCCCGCATGGCGCTCATCCTTTATCAATGACTGGTCTTACACCGACGGGCTAAATACTGACCGGCGGGTATGTATCTATGGATACGCAAACGCGTTGGCGACGGATTTCCGGTATAAGCAGCGGTAATCGGTGAATTTTCGAGGAATATGGGTTTTGCGTCGTCAGCGGGTAATCCGATACCGCTTCGCCGCCGTACCAGATGTCGGTACAAGCGCATCCGGTTTGGTGCGTATCTCTCGCGGACTCCTCAGCCCCTCACACTTTCACGCAGATTACTGACGAACGGACCACATAGATGAAGATCGCCGTCATAGGCAGTGGCATATCGGGACTTTCGGCGGCATATCTGCTGTCCCAGCATCATGATGTGACACTTTTCGAAAAAAACGACTATCTCGGCGGTCATACGCGGACGGTTGTCGCCCGTCCGGCTCCGGATGTGGAAATTCCGGTCGATACCGGCTTTATCGTGTTCAACTACCGCAACTACCCGCTGCTGGCCCAGCTTTTCGCCGAACTCGACGTGCCGGTGCATAAATCCGACATGTCCTTCGGGCTGACGGCGGATCAGGGTTGGCTCGAATACGGCACACCCAAGCTATGGAATGTATTCGCCCAGAAGCGGAACCTGGTGCGGCCCGCCTATTGGCGGCTGTTAAGGGACGTCGCGCGCTTCTTCCGCCAGGCGCCGGATTATCTGGACGGTGGTAAATCGGCCCGCGACGGCCTGACCCTGGGGGAGTGTCTGGACGAAATGCAGCTCGGCGACTGGTTCAGGCGCTATTTCCTGTTGCCCATGGGGGCCGCCATCTGGAGCTGCCCGACATCGACCATGCTGGACTTTCCGGCCGAGAGCTTTCTTAGGTTCTTTCACAACCACGGTCTGTTATCGGCGACCGGCCAGCCGCAATGGCACACGGTCACCGGCGGCGCGCGCGAATATGTAACCCGCCTGACCGCGCGCTATGCCGATACATTCGGCGGCAAGATCGTCCGTCACGGCGCGAAGCGGGTGGAGCGCGGCGATACCGGCGTTTTCATCACCGCAGATAACGGCGCGCGTTACGCTGCCGACAAAGTCGTGTTTGCCTGCCATGCCGATCAGGCGCTTGGCCTGCTCGACAATCCGACCGAGGCCGAGCGCGATGTTCTGTCGGCCTTCCACTTCGAGACAAACCGCACATTTCTGCACGGCGATGTCTCGTTTATGCCAAAGCGCCGGGGCGCCTGGTGCAGCTGGACCTATCTGCTCGAGAAGCGCGAGGCCGGGACCGATGGCGCAGAGCCACACATTACCATGAGCTACTGGATGAACCGGCTGCAGTCGCTCGATGCCCGTTATCCTCTGATTGAAACACTCAACCCCGCGCGGCCGCCCGACCCGGCGCTGGTCTATGACAGTTTCGAATTCGAACACCCGATCTTTGATACCGCAGCGGTTTTGGCCCAGGCCCGGATCCCCGATATTCAGGGGACGCACAACACGTGGTATTGCGGCGCCTGGCAACGTAACGGTTTTCACGAAGACGGATTATGGAGCGCGGTGCGGGTTGCGTCCGCGCTTGATGCCGCGCCGGCCTGGGACGGTGTTGAGCCACGGTCCTGAAGAGCCTGAATCCATTAAGAATCCGGTAATCCGATACCGTTCGCCAAGCGTATACAGACAAGCGTGGGAAGACAAAACCCGGCGCGGAACACGATACCGAATAGTGTCAATTGTAGATACATGCCAACGTTTCCCGTCTCGGGTCCGTTATGGCGATACGAGGCGTTAAATCATGCTCTATAAGAAAATCGAACAAAATTTCCTGAAGGTGCTCGATCGCGCGGATACAGGCACTTTTACTTATGAAAACCAGGATGGAAAATCCTGGAGCTTCGGGGGTCAGCACCCCGGTCCGCACGGCCATTTGAAAGTTCATGAAGCCGATGTGTTGTGGAATATGGCCATCGGTGGCGACACCGCCCTCGCAGGCGATTACCGCAGCGGAAAATGGGAAAGTAACGAAATATCGGCGCTCGTCGATTTTGCTTTCCGGAACGAAGAAGCAATGCGCCCGTTCGTGGCGGGCAATGCGGCCAAGCGCGCACTGGTCGGCATCGGCGCTCTGCTCAAACCCAATACCCGCCGTCGGGCCCGCGCGAACGTGATGGCCCACTATGATCTTGGCAACGATTTCTACAGCCTGTGGCTGGATGAAACGATGAGCTATTCGTCGGCGCTGTTTACGGCCCCGGACGAGCCGTTCGTCGATGCACAGCTGCGAAAATACGACCGCATCATCGACCGCCTGGGCGACAAGCCCGACGACGTTCTGGAAATCGGCTGCGGCTGGGGCGGCTTTGCCGAGCGCGCCATTCAGCGCGGCGATCACCGGGTTACCGGGCTGACCCTGTCGCCAGCGCAGGCGGCCTTCGCGCGCGACCGGCTGGGCCCGATGGCCGATCAGGCGGATATCCGGCTCGAAGATTACCGGGAACCGCGCGGCAAGTTCAGCTCGATTGTGTCGATCGAAATGTTCGAAGCGGTCGGCGAACGCTACTGGAAAACCTATTTCGAGAAACTCGCCGCCCAGCTCTCGTCATCGGGCAAGGCGATCATCCAGACGATCACGGTCGATAACGATTATTTCGACAGCTACCGCAAAGGCGGCGATGCGGTGCGCAGTTATATTTTCCCGGGAGGCATGTTGCCGAGCGAAGAACGGTTTGCCGCCGAAGCGAACCGTGCCGGATTGCGCCTGACGGATACGCACCGTTTCGGGCCGGACTATGCGACCACGCTGGACCGTTGGCTGGCGCGGTTC
>JBLIMV010000072.1:0-3808 GCA_047638395.1 Paracoccaceae bacterium
ATCGATCATCTGCTGCTGACGCTCGGACATGATCGGGCCGGGCGACGATGCGTTCACGCGAATGCCCTTGGGCCCGTATTCATTGGCAAGGCCCTTCAGAACCAGATTAAGCGCCGCGTTCACACTGCCGCCGGGCAGGTGAATGCTGATCGGCAGCTTGCCGCCGGTACCGGTGATCGCCACGATCGAACCGGATTCGCGGGCAATCATGTGCGGCAGGGCAGCCTGGAAGCAGTTGATATAGCCGAGATATTTAACCTCAAGCGCCATGCGGAATACATCGGCGTCGATTTCGAGAAACGGCCCGAATGCGGGCACGGCAACCGTGGTGGACAGCACATCAATCTGTCCCATGGTGCCGACGATGTTCTCCGCCGACGCTTTTACAGCGGCCGCGTCGGTGACGTCGACCGGCACCGATATTGCATCGCCGCCGCCGGCGTTGATCTCGTCGACGAGGGCCGCCAGTTTATCCGGTGTTCGCGCCGAGGCGGCAACCTTTGCGCCTTCGCGGGCGAATCCAAGGGCGATTTCCCGCCCGATGGCGCCGGTAGCCCCGGTGATCCACGCTACTTTCCCGTTCAGTCCCATATCCATTTTGATCTCTCCTTTTGAAATTTATATCTGGTCGTGCGGGTTCAGCGCGATGAGTTCGGGCGCGGTGCCCGTCGCTGTTCCTGCCGCATAAAGAATGGCCCGGGCGACTTCGGCGGCGGGCAGGCGCGCGTTCTGGCGCTTGGCATAAGCGGCGATGACGGCCGGGTGGTCAGGCTGATCCATCAGTTCGGTATCGACCAGCCCGGGCGCGATTTCAGTGACCCGGACGCCATGCTCGGCAAGCTCGACCCGCATGCCGCGGGTGATGGCCGCGGTTGCGTGTTTGGTGGCCGCATAGAACATGGTGAGCGGATAGACCTGCCGCGCCAGGATCGACGAGATGTTGATGATGTGGCCGGATCCGCGCTCTGCCATGCCGCGCGCGATCCCCTGGCTCAGCACCAGCATGGCATGGACGTTCAGTTCCCACGCTTTGCGCCACATATCGGGGTCGGCTTCGAGAAATGGCGCATGCGCCGTCCGCCCCGCCAGATTAACAAGAATATCGACGGCGCCGGCCTCGGCGACCAATCGGTCGGTAAAGCCGGTGTCGGTCAGATCACCGGCAATGGTCTGCAGGTTGTCTTCGGCTTCCGCCTTTAAGGCCGCCAGCTTGTCTGCGCTGCGGGCGACGGCAATCACCCGGGCGTCGGCGGCGGCGAACATCAACGCCGTCTCCCGGCCGATTCCGGATGAGGCGCCTGCGACGAGCACGGTTTTATTGGAAAATGTCATGATCGATTGGTACCTCAGGCGCCCAGCGTTGCGCCGCCATCGACGACCATTTCATGCATCGTAATGTAGCGTGACTGGTCTGACAGCAGAAACGTGACGGCATCGGCGACGTCGTCGACCTGTGCGATCCGGCCGAGCGGCACGCCTGCGCGGAAATTATCGAGATCGCCTTTAAGCATGGCCTCGCCGAAGCCCATGCCTTCCATCATGCGCCGGATCATCGGCGTTTCGGTTGCTCCCGGTGCGACGGTGTTTACGCGAATACCCGCTGGACCGAGTTCCAGCGCGAAGACACGCATCAGATGGCTGACCCCGGCTTTGGACGCGCAATAGGCACCCTGGCGGACCCGCGGCACGCGCGCTGCGTTGGACGATACCGTGACGATCGAGCCTGCTTTGTTCTCGGTCATGTGACGCGCAACATTGCGGGTGACCAGCCAGGTGCCGCGGAGGTTGACGTTGAAATGGGCGTCGAAGTCTTCGGCCGACTGGTCGATCAGCGGTCCCAGATGTTGGACACCGGCGATATTGACCAACCCGTCGATGGTGCCAAGCGCATCCGCTGCGCCGGCAACCGCCGCCTCGACTGATGCTTCGTCGGTGACGTCGGCGGCAAAACCGTGTGCGCCAAGCTCCGTGGCCATTGCAGCGACCTGGTCGGCTTGCCGGTCGATCAGTGCCAGACGGGCACCGCCCGCCGCGAGATGGCGTGCAACGCCTTCGCCGATTCCCTGTGCTGCGCCGGTAACGATGATCCCGGCATCCTTGATTCCCTGCAGTTCCATCAGCTTTTCCCCGTTCCCGAACTTCCCGTAACCCATGTCCCCGAAATGCCGGCGGCGATGCAGTCTGCCGTGGTGCCGAAGAGAATTTCGGCGTCCGAGACAGACCGTGCGAACAACGCCATCTTTGCCGAATTGGTGGCGAGGCGCGCGCCCGGCGGTACCCGATCATAAGAGACCACGGCGCAATTGTCCGCCGTCACGGAGACGCCAGCACTGGTAAGCGTCTCGATCACGCCCTCGGCCTCTGCTGCGTCCCAGGTCAACCGGTTGGTGTGGATATAGAAGGTGACGTCACTGCTGGCATGTCCGTCTTTGAGCATCGTCGCCGCGTCGCGAAGCTGGTCGAGCGATGCATGCGGGCAGCCGATAGACACAACGTCTACCGGCCCTGCGGTGCCGTTTGCCGTGGCCGCGTGTTCGGCGGCGATGGCGGCGTCGTCGATGACGAATTCTTCGGCCGGTGCCGCACCCCCGAACGCCGCCTCTATATCGGGTGCTTCCGGTGTAATGCCGGCGATATGGAACATCGCGGCCGCCCCATGGATGGCGAAGGCGGCCCCGAAGGCGACGTATTCATCGGTGCTGGGTGGGGTCGCGATACCGTTGAGCACGGGAATGCGATCGCCCGCCAATCGCCCTGCGAGGGCGCCGAGCAGGCTGAACCGGTCGACCCCGGAGATGTCGGTCTCGACGCGCAGTAGAATTTCACCGCGCCGGTTTTTATCAAGGTGCATGCCGCAGCGTGGCGCCAGCCCGGTCAGTGCGGAGGCAACGGCGGTGGCTCCCTCGCGGTTGGTGCGCGCGCCAAGCACGGAATTCACGAAGGGTGCGGTGGCGGATTCGCTCCACGCGACATGCTCACCAAAGGTCGGCAGGATGCCCTGGATAAACGGATTGCACGAACAGCTCGGCAGGGCGCCCATTTTCTCGCAGGCCTGCAGCATACGGATCTGGTCGTGTTCTTCTTTGCTCATATCCGCCTTGGTGCGATCAACCGCGATGGCGTTGATCGATGCGGGGATCGCAAAGCGCCCGCCTTCGTCGACCAGCCGCTCCAGAAAATCGCGTCCCGCTTCGCCGAGCGCTGTGCCGTCGATTACCAGGTGGGTCGATGTGACGGGAATCATGTCCGGGGCATCGAGTGCGGCACCAACGGCGGTCAGCATCTGCATGGCAATCTGCAAGGGCCAGCCTTGTTCGCCGTCGAGCATCGCCTGCTGGTCGAGGGTAAGTTTCACGCTATCACCTCTACCGTTCCAGGCGGCGCCATCACTTCCACCGTCCCGGTGGTGCCATCAACGCGCAACGTGTCGCCCGCCGCAAAGTCGGTGATATCGGTGTCCAGCCGGTGGACCAGCGGAATCTTCGCCAGCACGCATCCGGCGGTAATCACCGCGTCGGCCTGCATGTTCACAATCGCGGCCGGTGCCAGACCGCGCTGGGCAAGTTGCAGCAGACTGAACGATCCCGCGGTCGATCCTTTGCCCGACCGGCAGACCACAACGCGCCCGGCAACGCATTCGCCTTCGAGTGCGTGACCGGTCTCGATCACGATACCGGTGGTCTCGTCGACACCCAGATTGAACGCGATGCCCTCGGATGTGACCAGGGCGGGGCCTTCGCCCATTCCGCCGACCAGTCCGAATCCCTTGAATTTATGCGCCATTAATCTTATTTCCTGTTCTCGGCCC
>JBLIMV010000073.1:0-3778 GCA_047638395.1 Paracoccaceae bacterium
GGCGCTGATTGTCGATAGTCTTGTCGGTCGTTTTATGGCCCCGGTACTGGGAGGCTGACGATGGAAGAGAAGAAACCCGACGATATCAAGCGCCGGCAGCGCAGCCGCAATGTCGCATTGGCGATTGCGATTTTCGCGCTCGCAGGGCTGTTTTACGTGTTGTCCATCGTTCGTATGTCGAGCGGAAGCGGTAGCTGATATGGCGCGTAACCTGACATACCGTAATCGCCGCCTTGCCCTGATCTCGTTCTCGGCAGCGGCCTGCATGGTTGGCGCTTCCTTTGCCGCGGTGCCGCTTTATGAGGTGTTTTGTCAGGTGACCGGCTATGGCGGAACCACCCAGGTCGCGGACGCCGCGCCGGGCGAGGTTCTGGACCGGAAGATGACCATACGATTTAACGCCGATGTCGGCAAAGCGATGCCGTGGCGGTTTGCGCCAGCGCAGGACCGGGTCGAGGTCAAGGTCGGCGAACAGGCGCTTGCGTTTTATCGTGCGAAAAATATTTCGGGCCGCACCATGACAGGTACGGCGACATTCAACGTCACCCCCGCAAAGGCCGGCCAGTACTTCAACAAGGTCGAATGCTTCTGCTTTACCGAGCAGGAACTGAAAGCAGGGGCCGAAGTAGATATGCCGGTGACATTCTTTATCGACCCGGATATCGCGAACGACCCGAATCTTAACGAAGTTACGACGATTACCCTTTCCTATACTTTCTTTGAGACGGAACCCGATCCCGACCGCACCGTGCGGACGGTAACGGAGTCCGGCAAAACAGACGGCTAAACAACGGAGCGGCAGCACAATGGTCCCGCCAGCAGAATCAGGCACCAGCGCCTCAGACTACGACTATCACGGCAATAAGCACCCTTATCACCTCGTTGATCCGAGCCCATGGCCGTTTATCGGTGCCATGTCCGCTTTTGTCATGATGATCGGCGGCGTCCTCTATATGCAGGAGATCGCGAGCTGGGTGCTGATCCTCGGCTTTGCCGGTGTGCTTGGCACCATGGCAGGTTGGTTCTGGGAAGTGATCAAGGAGGCCGAATATCGCGGTTTCCATAATCCGGTCGTCCAGGTCAGCATGCGCTACGGCATGGCACTGTTCATCGCGTCCGAAGTGATGTTCTTTGTTGCCTGGTTCTGGGCCTACTTTAATGCATCGCTGTTCCCGACGGTTCAGATCGAAGGCCAGTGGCCGCCGCCCGGTGTGCAGACCTTCGACACGTGGGACCTCCCGTTCCTCAACACGTTGATCCTGCTGACGTCCGGCATCACGGTCACCTGGGCGCATCACGCGCTGCGCGAAGGTAACCGGAAGCATTTCATCCAGGGGCTGCTGCTGACCATTTTCCTCGGCATCTGCTTTACCTGCGTTCAGGCCTTTGAATACAGCCACGCGGCGTTTGGCTTCCAGGACGGCATTTATTCGTCGACCTTCTACATGGCAACCGGCTTCCATGGCTTCCATGTTCTGGTTGGTACGATCTTCCTGATCGTCTGCTATTTCCGCGCACGCTCCGGGCACTTCACGGCCGATCATCACTTCGGATTCGAAGCTGCCGCCTGGTACTGGCATTTCGTTGACGTGGTATGGTTGTTCCTGTTCATCAGCATCTATTGGTGGGGACGCTAACCCCCATCGCGAACCAAGACCGGCGGGGCGCGCATTTCGTGCCCCGCCGCTTTTTTTCATGACAGAGCCCCGCATCTGGCCCCGGTTGTCGCCGATGAGCACCGGCCTCGGCTGTAAATGTCCCCGCTGCGGAAAAGGTCGGCTGTTTAGCGGCCTGCTCGATGTCCGCGACACCTGTTCACATTGCGATCTTGATCTGACACCGCACGACACCGGTGATGGCGGGACCGTGTTCGTCATCATGATTCTGGGCGCGATCACCGTCATTCTTGCGCTGTGGATGGAAACCGCGCTGGAGCCAGCGATATGGGTCCACCTGCTGGTCTGGATCCCGGTGATAAGCATCATGTCCGTCGTTCTGCTGCGACCGTTCAAGGGTATTCTGATCGGTCTCCATTTCAAAAACCTCCGACATAAATACGAGCCCGGTCATGACGACTGACGGGTCACGCTTTCGGCCGAGTTTCTGGATGACGGCGTTCGCGATCCCGAGCCTGATCGTGCTGATCGGTCTTGGCCTCTGGCAGGTGCAGCGCCTCGAATGGAAACACGAAATAATTGCCGACCGTATGGAACGGATGAGCGCCCCGGCGGTTGCCGTAAGCGCCGTACCCGACGCCGGTTGGCGCGCCTTCGAACTGCGCCCCATGCGCGCGCGCGGCGTCTATCGCCATGACAAATCGCTGGAGATCGCAAGCCGCACACTGAAGGGCCGGCCGGGTGTGCACGTGCTGACACCTCTGGTGCTCGCAGACGGGTCAGGCACCGTGCTGGTCAATCGTGGCTGGGCGCCGCCGGTCAATGCGCGGAACCCTGCAGAATTCGATCACCCCGGCGGCATGGTGACGGTCGATGGTTTTCTGCGGGCGGGTGCCAAAACCAGCGCCTGGGTGCCCGATAACGAGCCGGCAAACGATATCTGGTTCTATGCCGATGCGCCGGCGATGGCCAAGGCCCGTGGTCTTGGGGTGGTAAAACCTTATGTTATTGAACTCGCCCCGACCGCCGCGGGGATCGCCGGGGCAAGGGGGTATCCCATTGCCGGTCAGACAGTGACGGCGATCCGCAACAATCATCTGCAATATGCCGTCACCTGGTTCGGCCTTGCCGCGACACTTGTGGTGATTTACGTCCTCTATCAAATCCGGCGCCGCGATTAAGGAACAACATTTGTCAGCCTATCAGGAACTCGAGACGCGTTTTCAACGCATGGCGGCGCTTGGCGAAGCCGCGGGCATGCTGCACTGGGACATGTCGGTGTTGATGCCGTCGGGCGGTGCCGCATCCCGCGTCGAGCAGCTATCGGCACTGAAGCTGACGACCCACGAGATGAAAACCGACCCGCGCCTCGCTGAACTGCTGGACGCCGCCGAGGCCGAAGACCAGGGCGACCCCTGGCGCGCCGCCAATCTGCGTGAAATGCGGCGCAGCTGGGTGCATGCGAACGCGGTGGATGCCGATCTCGTCGATGCGACGACCCGGGCATGCTCGGCCAGTGAAATGGTCTGGCGCGAAGCCCGCGCTGAAAACGACTTTGCGCGCGTGCTCCCCTATCTAGAGGAGGTCCTGAACCTCAGCCGTCAGGCTGCCGCCGCCAAGGCCGAAGCGCTTGGCCGCTCGCCGTATGAGGCTTTGCTGGATCAGTATGAGCCCAACGGCAGCACAGATCGGATAGATGCCCTGTTCGCGGATCTGTCGGCCTTCCTGCCTGATTTCCTCGAAACGGCGCTGTCGCGTCAGGCCGAGCGGGGCGCCGGAGAGTTGCCGGATGGCCCGTTCCCCGTCGACAAGCAGCGCGGTCTGGGTGAGCGCCTGATGCGCACCCTTGGCTTCGATTTCAATGCCGGGCGGCTGGATGTCAGCCTGCACCCGTTCTGCGGCGGCGTGCCGGGCGATGTCCGGATCACGACCCGCTACACCGAGGATGACTTTACCGAGAGCCTGATGGGCGTGCTGCACGAAACCGGGCATGCGCTGTATGAGATGGGTCTGCCGGATGACTGGCGCTATCAGCCCGTCGGGCAGGCCCGCGGCATGGCGCTGCACGAAAGCCAGTCCCTGCTGATCGAAATGCAGGCCTGCCGCAGCCGGGAATACCTGGAATTTGCGGCGCCCCTGATGCGCGAAACCTTTGACGGCAG